>JBCDIZ010000006.1:0-195291 GCA_038748365.1 Pseudomonadota bacterium | reverse complement strand
GGTATTTTGGCGCAGCAAATTGCTGACATTGCAGAGCTGACAAAGCTGATCGAGCCGGAGGTGCAAGCCTTGGGGTTTGAACTGGTGCGCGTCAAATTTATCGGTGCGGATGAGGAATTTAGCCTGCAGATCATGGCCGAGCGCCCCGAAACCGGGCAGTTGGTGATTGAGGATTGTGCTGATCTTTCCCGCCGCGTCTCGGACAAGTTTGATGCGCTGGAAGAGGCGGGCGAAGATCCGATTGGCGTGCCTTATCGGTTGGAGATCAGCTCTCCGGGCATTGATCGTCCGCTGACGCGCCTTGCCGATTTTGACAAATGGGCTGGGCATGAAGCACGGGTCCGCGTGATCGCGCCGGTACAAGGCCGCAAACAGATGAAAGGTGTGCTGGTCGGGCTGGTTGATGACGAGATTGCTGTCAATGATCACAAATTTGGACGGCTCAGCACGCCGTTTGAAAATGTGGACAATGCAAAATTGCTGTTGACCGATGCCCTGATTGCCGCCACGGCGCCGCTGGATATCAGTGACGCAGAAATTGAAACCGAAACCGAAACTGACACAGAAGAACAGGAAGACTGATCATGGCTGATGCCATTTCCGCCAACAAGGCTGAGCTGCTTGCGATTGCCAATTCCGTTTCATCGGAGAAGATGATCGACAAGACCATCGTCATCGAGGCGATTGAGGAAGCGATCCAGCGCGCGGCGCGCGCCCGCTATGGTGCAGAGAATGATATTCGCGCCAAGCTTGACCCCAACACCGGCGATCTGCGCCTGTGGCGTGTCGTCGAGGTGGTCGAAGAGGTTGACGACTATTTCAAGCAGGTGGACCTCAAAGGTGCGCAGAAGCTGGAAAAGGACGCCAAGCTGGGCGACTTTATCGTCGACCCGCTGCCGGCAGTTGATCTTGGCCGTATTGACGCTCAGCAGGCCAAGCAGGTGATCTTTCAGAAGGTCCGCGATGCCGAGCGCGAGCGTCAGTTTGAGGAATTCAAGGACCGTGGCGGCGAGATTATTACTGGCGTCGTCAAGTCGGTCGAATTCGGCCATGTCATCGTTAATCTCGGCCGCGCCGATGGCGTTATCCGCCGTGACCAGCAGATCCCGCGCGAAGTTGTTCGCGTTGGCGACCGTGTGCGCGCGCTGATTATGAAAGTGGTGCGCGAAAATCGTGGCCATCAGATTTACCTTAGCCGCTCGCACCCCGATTTCATGCGCCGCCTGTTCGCGCAGGAAGTGCCGGAGATTTATGACGGCATCATCGAGATCAAGGCCGCTGCGCGTGATCCGGGCAGCCGCGCCAAAATTGGCGTGATCAGCCATGATAGCTCGATCGACCCGGTCGGTGCCTGTGTAGGTATGAAGGGCAGCCGGGTTCAGGCCGTGGTACAGGAAATGCAGGGCGAGAAGATCGATATCATCCCCTGGTCGGAAGATACCGCGACCTTCATCGTCAACGCATTGCAGCCGGCGACTGTCAGCCGCGTTGTGATTGATGAGGAAGAAGGCCGTATCGAGGTGGTCGTTCCCGATGATCAGTTGTCGCTCGCCATTGGCCGTCGCGGCCAGAATGTGCGTCTCGCCTCGCAGCTCACCGATGCCGCGATCGACATCATGACCGAGGAAGAGTCGAGCGAGAAGCGCCAGAAGGAATTTACCGAGCGCTCGGCGATGTTCGAAAGCGAGCTCGATGTTGATGAAACACTGTCGCAGCTGCTGGTCGCCGAAGGCTTTAGCGAGCTGGAAGAGGTCGCCTATGTCGCGCCTGAGGAGCTTTCCAGCATTGAAGGCTTTGACGAGGAACTGGCCGCCGAGTTGCAGAGCCGTGCGGTTGAAGCGCTGGAGCGCAAGGAAGCGGCAGCCCGTGACAAACGTCGTGAATTGGGCGTTGAAGACGCGCTTGCCGAGATCGTCCATCTTAATGAGCAGATGCTGGTGACGCTGGGTGAAGGTGGCATCAAGACGCTGGATGATCTGGCTGATCTAGCCACCGATGAACTCATCGCCAAGAAGCGCGCGGATAATCGCCGCCGGGACAATCGTCGCGGTGAAGAGGTTGTCGGTGTTCTCGGCGAATATGGCCTGAGCGAAGAGCAGGGCAATGAGATCATCATGGCCGCGCGCGCGCACTGGTTTGACGACGAGGACGCACCGGCTGCTGAGAGCACGGAAGCGCAGGGGGAGGTCGCTGATGCGGAAACTCCCCAATGAGACGGCGCAAGCTCCTGTAAGGCGGTGCATTTTAACGGGTGAGCGTGCTGAAAACAGCGCGCTAATCCGTCTTGCTCTCGGCCCGGACAACCAGGTTGCTCCGGATGTTCATGCCCGCGCACCCGGTCGTGGTGCCTGGGTGACGCCTTCTGCTGTGCTGATTGATGAAGCGGTGCAGGGCAATCGTCTGGTTCCGGCGCTGAAGCGCGCTTACAAGGTCGGTGCGGTCGATATCGGTGACAATCTTGTGCAGCGCATCGACGATGCGCTGAGCCGCGCCTTGCTTGACCGGCTGGGTCTGGAAGCGCGCGGAGGCAGTCTGCTCACCGGCGCGCAAAAGGTCGAAACCGCAGCGCGCAGTGGTGAGGTTGTGCTGCTGCTCCATGCCAGCGATGCGCGCGACAATGGCCGCGCTTCGCTCGATCAGGCATGGCGTGTCGGCACGGGACAGGAAGGCAGCGGAAAGGCGGGCATTATCTTGCCACTGGACCGCGACGCCTTATCTGTGGCATTGGGGCGCGAAAATGTGGTGCATATCGCGCTGACCGATGATCGTGCCGCGGATCGGGTACGCACCATAGTTTTCCGTCTGTTACAGTTTCGCGGAATGGCCATTCCGGCAGAAGGAACTGATTCTGGCGGTGATGCTCCCCATGGTCGGAAGCATGAAGATATAGTGATGAAGGGTTAAGTCTGTTCCATGAGTGATAACAAAGAAGAAAAGCCAAAACTGGGCCGCAAACCGCTGGGACTGAAGCGGTCGGTCGAGTCTGGCGAAGTGAAGCAGACGTTCAGCCATGGCCGCACCAACAAGGTTGTGGTTGAGGTCAAGCGCAAGAAGCTGGTCGGCAAGCCGGGTGCCAAACCCGAGCCTGCTCCCGCACCCGCGCCTGAACCTGTAGAAGCGAAGAAACCTGCACCAAAGCCAGCGCCTGAGAAAAAGGCCAAGCCTGCTGCCGATGAGGTGATGAGCCGCAAGGAGAAGCAGGAAAAGCTGCTGCGTGAAGCAGAAGAAGCGCGTCTGGCGGCGCTCGAAGATGCGCGTCGTCGCGAGACGGACGAGAAGGCCAAACAGGCCGAAGACGAGAAACAGCGCGCTGAGCAGAACCGCAAGGCCGAAGCAGAAGCCGCTAAGAGCAAAAAGGCGGAAGCAGAAGCTGCAGTAGAAGAAAGCGCGGAACCAATTGTTGAAGAACCAGCAACGGCAGAAGCGAAAACCTCCGCGCCGACACCGCGCAAATTTACCCCGGTGACACCCGCCAAGCGGCCTGAACCGAAAAAACCCGCGCCCAAGCCAAGCCGTGACCGCAATGAGCGGCGCCAGTCGGGCAAGCTCACCGTCAATCGTGCGCTCAGCGAAGGTGATGGTGGTGCACGGGCACGTTCGCTGGCGGCGTTGAAACGTGCGCGTGAGAAAGAAAAGCGTGCGCAAATGTCGGGCCAGCCGCGCGAGCAGCAGCCGAAACAGTCACGCGAAGTAGTGGTGCCTGAAGCCATCACCGTGCAGGAACTCGCCAACCGTATGGCTGAAAAAGGCGCGGATCTGGTCAAGTCGCTGTTCAAAATGGGTTCCATGGTGACGGTTAACCAGACCATTGATCAGGATACCGCCGAATTGCTGGTCGAGGAATTTGGCCACAAGATCAAACGCGTCAGCGAGTCCGATGTCGAGATTGACACCGATGCTGATGTCGATCCAGATGAGACGCTGAAACCGCGTGCGCCGGTAGTGACGATCATGGGTCATGTCGATCATGGTAAAACCTCACTGCTCGACGCGCTGCGCGGTACCGATGTGGTCGCCGGAGAGGCAGGCGGTATTACCCAGCATATCGGCGCCTATCAGGTGAAGGTGAAATCTGGCGAGAAGATTACTTTCCTCGATACGCCGGGCCATGCGGCCTTCTCGGAAATGCGCGCCCGTGGTGCCAATGTCACTGATATTGTCATCATCGTAGTTGCCGCAGATGACGGCCTGATGCCGCAGACGATTGAGGCGATCAACCACACCAAGGCATCGGGCGCACCGATGATTATTGCGATTAACAAGATCGACAAGAACGGTGCGGAACCGGACAATGTCCGCAACCGCCTGCTGGAGCACGAGGTGATTGTCGAGAAGCTGTCCGGTGATGTGCAGGATATCGAGGTTTCGGCGCTCAAAGGCACCAATCTCGACAAGCTGATCGATGCAATCAATCTGCAAGCGGAATTACTGGAACTGAAAGCCAATCCTGATCGCGCCGCTGAAGGCGTAGTGATCGAGGCCAAGCTCGACAAGGGCCGTGGCCCGGTGGCGACGGTTTTGGTTGAGCGCGGTACGCTGAAGCGTGGCGACACCTTTGTTGTCGGCGAGCATGCGGGCAAGGTCCGGGCGCTGATTGACGACAAGGGCAAGCAAGTCAAATTGGCTGGTCCGTCGCTTCCGGTTGAGGTTCTCGGCCTGTCCGGTGTTCCGGGCGCTGGTGACAAGCTCACCGTGGTCGAAAATGATGCGCGTGCCCGTGAAGTTGCTGAATATCGCAAGCAAAAGGCACTCGAACAACGCACCGCCATGGCACCGGCATCGCTCGACAATATGTTCTCCGCGATGAGCGACAAGGCGATGGAATATCCTGTCGTAGTCAAGGCCGATGTGCAGGGGTCTGTCGAAGCGATTATCGGCAGCCTCAACAATATCTCGACCGATGACATCAAGGCGCGGGTGCTGCATTCGGGCGTCGGTGGCATTACCGAGTCCGATGTAACGCTGGCCAAGGCATCGAATGCGCCGATTATCGGCTTCAACGTCCGCGCCAATGCGAAGGCGCGCGAGATTGCCCAGCGCGACGGTGTGCGTTTCAAATATTTCGATGTGATCTATGATCTCATTGAAGATATCAAAGGCGAGATGGCTGGCGAGCTGGGTCCGGAGCGGATCGAGACGATTGTCGGCCAGGCGGAAGTCAAAGAGGTCTTCCCGGCGGGCAAGAAGGACAAGGCGGCAGGTCTGCTGGTCCTCGACGGCGTTATCAAGAAGGGCCATCACGCCCGTCTTACCCGCGAGGACGTTATCGTCTCGGCCACCACCATCGCCTCGCTGCGTCGCTTCAAGGACAATGTCGACGAGGTCCGTTCGGGCCTCGAATGCGGTGTAGTTCTGGAAGACACCAACGATATCAAGCCGGGTGATACGCTTGAGGTGTTCGATGTCGAGATGAAGGAACGGGTGCTTTAAATATGGTTGATAGCGTTGCTGAACTTGCCTTATTCTTAAGCATTTTTGCTCTGTTGCTAGGTATTTATCTGAATACCCGGCGTCAGGCCAAAATCCTTGAAAGCATTCTAACCAAGCTTGAGAGCAAGTGACAGATAAGCGCGTACTGACTTCGCCCTCATCAAAGCTGCTGGGAACACAGTCGACCGAATTTGACCGCGAGAGCGGCGTGGCGACCATGCATTTTGATGTGCCACAGTCCTTTGCCAGCCCGCGCGGCTTTGTTCAGGGCGGCCTGATCGGCGGCTTTCTTGACGAGATTATGGGCGCCGCAGTGTTTGGTGAGAGCCAGGGCAAATTGCTGCCGCTTAATCTCGATATGAATATGAGCTATCTGAAACCCGTTCCCATCGGCCCGCTGGTGGCCAAGGGCAAGGTGGTTAAAATGGGCCGTAATGTGGCGTTTATCGAGGGCGAGTTGCTCGATGCAGAAGGCAACAGCCTCACCCGCGCAACGACCACCGCGATGCTGACGGAAATACCCGATGGCCAAGTTTAACGACACCTCGCCTGAAGGCCGTTCGGTGCGCGTTTTGCGCGTCGGCGAGCAGGTGCGGCATGTGCTGTCCGAATTGCTGATGCGCGGCGAGGTGCATGATGAACTGCTTACCGCGACACATATCGCGATTACCGAGGTACGGATGACGCCCGATCTGCGCAACGCCACGGTCTATGTCAAACCGCTGTTGGGCAAGGATGAGGACGCGATCCTCAAGGCCTTGCGCACCAACACCGCCTTTTTCCAACGCGAAGTCGCCTCACGGGTGCGGACCAAATATGCGGCGAAGCTGAAATTCGTTGCTGATGATAGCTTTGATGAGGCTAGCAGGGTCGAGCAATTACTCAATGATCCCAAGGTCGCCCGGGATTTGGGTGGTGAGACCGAATAAGGCTTGTCGCTAATACCGTTTGTCCTGAGCCTGTCGAAGGGCCGTACTTTACTGTTGAGAAATAGAGCGGTGCTTCGACAAGCTCAGCACGAACGGTTAGAGTTTTGTCCATGGCCAAACTCTATTTCTACTATTCCTCGATGAATGCCGGCAAATCGACGACTTTGCTGCAGGCAGCGTTCAATTATGAGGAACGTGGCATGGAGACGATGCTGTGGACGGCCGGGCTGGATAATCGCAGTGGCCAGGGGATTATCGGCTCGCGGATTGGCCTTGAGCGCGAGGCGCATTGTTTTGAGGATGATACTGATTTGCTTGCGGCTATTGGTGAAGAACACGCCGACCGGCCGCTTAACTGTGTACTGATCGACGAGGCACAATTTCTCTCCAAGGCGCAAGTGTTTCAATTGGCGCGGGTCTGTGATGAGTTGAAAATCCCGGTTCTGGCCTATGGCCTGCGCACCGACTTTCAGGCCGAGCTATTTCCCGGGAGTGCGCAATTACTCGCGATTGCCGATGAACTGGTGGAATTGAAGGCGATATGCTTTTGCGGCGCCAAGGCGACAATGAATATGCGGGTTGATGCCGACGGTAAACCGGTGCGTGCAGGCGCGCAGACAGAGATTGGCGGCAATGACCGCTATATCGCGCTGTGCCGCATGCATTATATGGAGTTTATGGAGAGATTATAGATAGGGTGTTTCCGCATAAGAACCGCTTTACTCAGACAGGCTACAATGTATTGGGGCTGCTCAAAGATAAGCGGGAAGGCCAGGACCATGGAGGATAATGGCGGTTGGGACGCCTCTGCCGACGCATGGATTGCTTCCATTGGTCAAGATGGCGACTGGACGCGGCGGACAGTTCTTGATGCGGTGATGCTGGAACGCGCTGTGGCGGCAGGCGGCCGCTTTATCGATATTGGCTGCGGCGAAGGACGATTTGTTCGGATGTTGCAGGAAAAGGGCCTTAACGGATGCGGAATAGACCCTGTTCCACGCCTGCTGGAGCGTGCAAGAGAATGCGATCCACAGGGCGACTATCGGCTAGGGAAAGGCGAGCAACTCGATTTTGATGATGCATCGTTTGACCTTTCAATAGCCTATCTTTCGCTTATCGATATTCCAGATTTTCGCAGCGCAATTACGGAGATGGTACGTATCACCAAACCGGGAGGGCGTTTGCTGATAGCCAATCTGACCGGACATTTTAGCGCGGGACGATGGCAAAAAGGCCTGAAGAGCCGATTTGTGATGGATCACTATTCCGAAGAGCGTCCATCACGTGAAAGATGGGCGGGGATAGATGTCATCAACTGGCATCGGCCCTTGCATGCCTATATGCAGGCATTTCTGGCACACGGGCTTGTCTTGACCTGGTTTGATGAGCCCACGCCGTTGGAAAACACGTCCGATAAGCATGACCGTTATACCCGTGTACCCGGCTTTCTCGTAATGGAATGGCAAAAGCCGATATGACCCAACCGCATGGCTGGATTATCCTCGACAAGCCGCTCGAACTGGGCTCAACCCAGGCGGTGGGCGCGGTGAAGCGCAATTTGCGTGAGGCGGGGATCAAGGTCTCGGGCAAGGGCGGTGGTGTTACCAAGGTGGGGCATGGCGGCACGCTTGATCCGCTGGCAACCGGGGTCTTGCCGATTGCGTTGGGCGAGGCGACCAAGCTCAGCGGGCGGATGCTCGATGCGGCGAAGGTCTATGACTTTACCATTCAGTTTGGCACTGAGACAGATACGCTGGATGCGGAAGGGGTGGTGGTGGCCGAGAGTGATCACCGTCCGACTCTGGCGGATGTTGAGGCGGTGCTGCCGCGCTTTATCGGGCCGATAGAGCAGGTGCCGCCTGCTTATTCGGCACTCAAGATCGATGGCCAACGCGCCTATGATCGCGCGCGGGCGGGCGAGGAGGTGGAGATGACAGCGCGGGCGGTGACTATTCATGGGCTGTCCATAAAATCCTCCCCGGGACGGGGAGGGGGACCGCCGAAGGTGGTGGAGGGGGACCAGCCGCTTGTGCAGCGCAAGTGGATATCCCCCTCCGTCAGCGCTGACGCGCTGCCCCCTCCCCGTGCCGGGGAGGAATTGTCGCAAATCACCCTTACAGCCCATGTCTCTAAGGGCACCTATATCCGCTCTCTCGCTCGCGATATTGCTCGCGCCTTAAAGACCGTAGGCCATGTCACCATGCTCCGACGCACAAAAGCGGGGCCTTTTACGCTGGAACATGCGATTTCGCTGGACAAGCTCAATGAAATCGGTAAAGGCGCGCGACTTGAAGACATAATCTTGCCATTTGAGGCAGGGCTGGACGGCATCCCGGCTCTTTCCCTCACCCCCGATCAGGCAAGGCGGGTCCGTCAGGGCCAGGTCGTGACCGGGATTGCCAGTGATGACGGCGAATATTGGGTGCATGGCGGTGATACTGTCCCGCTGGCGCTGGTTTCGCTGGAAGCCGAAGAGCTTCGTGTCATTCGCGGCTTTAATATAAATATATGATGCGCGAAGGAATAAAACATGTCGATTACTGCGGAACGCAAACAGGAACTGATCAAGGAACATGCCCGTGAAGAGGGCGATACCGGTTCTCCCGAAGTCCAGGTCGCGATCCTGACCGAGCGTATCAACACGCTCACCGATCACTTCAAATCGCACCATAAGGATAATCACTCGCGTCGCGGCCTGTTGATGATGGTCAACAAGCGTCGCTCGCTGCTCGATTATCTGCGCGGCAAGGATGCGCAACGCTATACCGACCTGATTGGGAAATTGGGTCTTCGTAAATAAGACTTTCAAGCGGGCGGCCCAATTCGGGCCGCTTTGCTTATGGGGCATATCGCACGCAATTCGGCGGTGATTGCCATGGGGTAATCAGAAACATACCCCAAACCGCGCGGTGCCGGACAGCATCGCAACCAAAGAGGCCCCGCCGACATTAGGGTCGCGCGGGTTTAGAAGGAAAATCTATGTTTGATGTGAAAACTGTATCTCTGGAATGGGGCGGAAAAACCCTCACTCTGGAAACGGGCCGTATTGCCCGTCAGGCCGATGGCGCCGTGTTGGCGACCTATGGCGAAACCGTTGTTCTGTGTGCAGTAACGGCTGCACAATCGGTCAAGGAAGGGCAGGACTTCTTCCCGCTGACCGTCCACTATCAGGAAAAATTCTCTGCTGCTGGCCGTATTCCCGGTGGCTTTTTCAAGCGCGAACGCGGCGCGACCGAGAAGGAAACGCTGACCAGCCGGTTAATCGACCGTCCGATCCGTCCGCTCTTCCCCGAAGGTTTCTACAACGAAATCAACTGTATCTGTCAGGTACTCAGCTTTGATGGTGAGACCGAGGCCGATATCGTCGCGATGATCGCGGCCTCTGCAGCGCTGACCATTTCCGGCGTGCCGTTTATGGGTCCGATTGGCGCAGCGCGCGTTGGCTTTATCGATGGCGAATATGTCCTCAACCCGAAGCAGGAAACTGCTCTGGAAGACGGCCGCCTCGATCTGGTTGTCGCCGCAACGCAGGACGCGGTGATGATGGTTGAGTCCGAAGCCAAGGAACTGACCGAAGACGAAATGCTCGGCGCGGTTCTGTTTGCGCATAACGAGATCAAAACCGTTGTCGGCGCGATTATCGATCTGGCTGAACAGGCTGCGAAAGAGCCCTGGGAACTGGATCAGGTTGAAGACAAGGCCGCTCGTATGGACGAGCTACGTGGTCTGATTGGTGATGATCTGGCTGCGGCCTACAAGATCATCGATAAGCAGGCGCGTCAGGACGCGATCAATGTTGCGCGTGAAAAGGCGCGTGAGCATTTTGAAGCGCTGAAGGAAGAAGACCCGGCCGAATATCTTGGTGTCCTGAAGCTGGTGAAGAAGCTTGAAGCCAGCATCGTTCGCGGCGCTATCCTCAAAGACGGTCAGCGTATCGATGGTCGTAAGACCAATGAAGTGCGCCCGATCGATTCCATGGTCGGCTTCCTGCCGCGTACCCATGGTTCCGCGCTGTTCACTCGCGGTGAAACCCAGGCAATCTGCACCACCACGCTGGGCACCAAAGATGCCGAGCAGATGATCGATGGTCTGGATGGTCTGACCTATAGCAATTTTATGCTGCACTATAACTTCCCGCCCTATTCGGTGGGTGAGGTTGGCCGCTTCGGCGCGCCGGGCCGTCGTGAGATTGGCCATGGCAAGCTGGCATGGCGGGCGCTGCATCCGGTTCTGCCTGATGCCGAGGAATTCCCGTACACCATCCGCATCTTATCAGACATTACCGAGTCCAATGGTTCGTCTTCCATGGCGACCATTTGCGGCGGCTGTCTGTCGATGATGGATGCTGGTGTTCCGATTGAGCGTCCGGTGTCGGGCATCGCTATGGGCCTGATCCTTGAAGGCGATGAGTTTGCGGTTCTCTCCGATATTCTCGGTGACGAGGACCATCTCGGCGATATGGACTTCAAGGTGGCCGGTACCGAAAACGGCATCACCACCATGCAGATGGACATCAAGATTGCTGGTATCACCGAGGAAATCTTCAAGACCGCGCTCAACCAGGCCAAGGAAGGCCGGGCGCATATCCTGGGTGAGATGACCAAGGCCCTCGGCGCCTCGCGCACCGAAATGTCGCAGCACGCGCCGCGTATCGAAACGATGCAGATCGACAAGTCGAAGATCCGTGATGTTATCGGAACCGGCGGTAAAGTCATCCGCGAGATCGTTGCGGAAACCGGTGCTAAGGTCGACATCGATGATGAAGGCTTGATCAAGATTTCGTCTTCTGACGGCGCGCAGATCGATGCCGCCAAGGCATGGATTGAAGGCATTGTCGAGGAAGCCGAAGTCGGCAAAATCTACACCGGCAAGGTCGTTAATCTGGTAGATTTCGGCGCGTTCGTGAACTTCATGGGCGGCAAGGACGGGCTGGTGCACGTCTCTGAAATCAAGAATGAGCGTGTTGAGAAGGTCTCTGACGAACTGTCCGAGGGGCAGGAAGTCAAGGTCAAGGTTCTCGAAATCGACCAGCGCGGCAAGGTCCGTTTGTCGATGCGCGTTGTCGATCAGGAAACCGGCGAAGAGCTGGAAGACACCCGCCCGCCACGCGAGAACAGGCGCGGTGGCCGAGGCCCGCGTCGTGATGGTGACGGCGGCGGACGTGGTCGAGGCCGCGGACGTGGCCGTGGTCGCGGCGGCGATAATGAAGGCGGCGACAAGGATGGTAGCGATGCACCGCTGCCCGACTTCATCAAGGGCGATGAGGACTGATCCTCAAGCCACTGTGAATATGCGAAAGGCCGTCGGAGCAATCCGGCGGCCTTTTTCGTTTGGTGCGATGCCGAAACATATTCAGCTTTGACTCATGCCGGTTTTGCGACACTATGCCCATTGGCAGGGGGTAGTATTATGCATTCGCTATTTCGCAAAAGTACGGTCTTGGCTTCGGCTGTTTTGACTATTGCAACTCTTGCAGTGGGGCTGGGTGTTGAGGCGGTCCACCAACCCGCCAAGGCCAGTGCAGACTCGACTTGCTATCCTGACTGGAGCCTCGCAAATCGCGATAGGATATGCGCCAATAGTGCGGTGATTGCGCCGGGCAATGATAGCCGGGTTAATCTGTTTCTGTTGGTATCTGATCGCAAGATCGCGGATGATGATCGGAGCAGCTATCCGGAAAATCCCTGGGACCCACAATTTGGCGAGGTCTATTTCAACTGGCGACAGATTACGCGCCTGGCGCAGGACGCTACACCACAGCCTGATAACCCCTTTTGGGGCAGCCGTTGCGTCAGTTTTGTTGGCGGTACCGCAGATTTTCAGGCAGCGCTGGATCAGGCGAAGAATGTCAGCAAGGCAGACCGCGCGACGCTCTCAGAGGCGCGGTTGTCTCTATACGCGCTGTGCGAATTAAAATCAGGGTATAGTCGCTCACGCTGGAGTGATGATAGCGAGACCCCCGCCGCAGCATTTGAGCCGCTTAAAGCCAAAGTTTCCGGACGCAGGGCACAGGAATATCTTTCCTATCTTGAGGGGGCTGAAGCCTTTTATGGCGAGAACTTCGACCAAGCGCAGCAGACCTTTTCAAAGCTGGCATCTGCCAAAGACCCATGGGTGCGCGAGGTTTCGCGCTATATGCTGGGGCGCGTTCCGCTGAACGGTGCACAGGCACAGGCGATGGATAAATGGGGCTATTATGACGCTGATAAAGCCGATGGTTATGCTGCTATCGCCGCAGTGCAGGCATTTGATGCTTACCTCAAAGACTATCCGCAAGGGCGATACGCCGCATCGGCCAAGGGTCTGATCCGTCGTGGTTTCTGGCTGTCCGGTGATTTTGGTCGATTGGCCAATATCTATGGGGAAGCGGTTTTGACCATGCCTACACTGGCACAGCGTATCGACATTATCGAAGAGACCGATAATAAGCTGTTGTCACTGGCGCGGTACAAGGTCGAGGCACCGGGAGGTAATGGTTATTCGCCCTTATTGCTGGCGACGCATCTGCTGCATGTGATGCGTTATCGCCATCTTGATGATGACAAGACGCTGCAGCGCTCAGCGATCACCAGCCAAGGCGAGCGTTTTGGCGGGGCAAGGCCGCTTTATGAGTTCGTCCTCGCCAATTATGATTTCTATGTCGCGAAAGACTATCGCTCGGTGCTGGCGCTTATCCCGGATGCGTCGCGGCAGCAGGATTTTTCCTATCTGGAGTTCTCGCGTCAGGCCTTGCGCGGTCAGGCACTGGCTATGCTTGAAGATGGTAATGAGGGCGGCTTCTGGCGCGATATGCTGGGCGGTAGCAAGGCCCGCTATCAGCGTGCTGCAGTTGAGCTGGGTCTGGCCAGCTTTTATGAACGCAATGGCCAGTTGGATCAGATATTTGCGGCGGACTCGCCAATTACCAGGCCGTTGATCCGCAAGCGGCTGTTGAGCACGGTGGCTGATCCCGATACACTCCGTGCGATGGCTGGTAATGGTGCCCGGCCGCAAGATGAGCGCGATTTGGCCTTGTTCACCTTGCTCTATAAGCAGCTCAGCCGGGGCTATCATGCTGCTTTTGCCCGCGATGTGTCGCTCGTGAGCCATGATGCCAATAATGAGGCCTATAATTTATGGGGCATCAGCTATCGCGATGATACGCCTGTCGGTTTGTTCACCCGTGGTCGTGCTTCGGAGAATATCCAATGCCCGCAGCTACAACAAATTGCCCAGACACTGGCCAGTAAACCCCGCGACTATCGTGCGCGGCTCTGTCTTGGTGATTTCTTCCGGCGTAACGGGTTTGATAATTTCTCGCTGCGCGGACCAAATCGCTGGAGCGCATATAAGGATGCACCCGCCTATCCCATGCTGGGTCAGTCACCGGATCAGTTTCCGGGGGAAGTTAAAGGACGGCAGGTGATTTATCAGGATATTATCGCCGACCGTTCCGCTCCGGCGCAATGGCGCAGCTATGCGCTGTATCGCGCTGTGCGTTGCTATGCGCCAACCGGGAGCAACAGTTGCGGCGGTAAGGCCGTTCCCGAAAGCCAGCGCAAAGCCTGGTTTCAGGAGCTGAAACGACGTTACCCGCAAAGCCAATGGGCCAAAGACCTGAAATATTATTGGTGATGCTGCGCGCGTTTAGGCTGTTGCTTCTGGTTATGACCAGCAGCATCTTGCTGATGTCCTGCGAGAATGCTTCACAGAGTGACGCGCCAGCGCCGGCCAATATCGTCAATGCCAAGGACCATAAAGCCTTTTGGCTTTGGGCCGGGGTAAAGCCACAACCAGTGCTCGATCAGGCCGAGACCGTCTATATTCTCGACAGCGAGTTGCGTCGTGGAAGCAGCGCACTAACCCCGTTGCGCCCGGCGGTTCCGGCGATCCGTGATGCCGATATCTGGATGGTCATACGCGTCGAGACGCTGGCATGGAGCGAAGCAACGCACAAACAGCTAGAGCAACGGCTCAACCTCTGGGCGCGTCAGAACCTGCTGGTTGGCTTGCAGATCGACTTTGACGCGGCGACTGACGGGCTAGAAGACTATGCGCGCTTTCTCGCCGATCTGCGCCAGCGTCTGCCCGACAATGTGAAGCTGGGCATTACCGGCCTGATGGACTGGAGCGCACAGGGTGATCCGGAGGCGCTGGCGGCCTTGGGCGAGGTTGTCGACGATATCGTCATCCAGACCTATCAGGGGCGCGCCACCATCACCGGCTATGAGGCTTATCTTGATCGGCTTGCCCGGCTCGATATGCCCTATCATATCGGTCTGGTGCAGCATGGCGAATGGCAGGAGCCTGATACGCTGCGCGATGATCCTGATTTTCAGGGCTATGTTGTGTTTCTGGTGAACCCGGCTGAGTGATCCGCCGTTGCGATGGTGCAATGGAAATTCAGCCAAGGTTTAGCTGCCATGGGATAGAAAACGCTAACAATGCCACCAATGCGTCGACAGATATGCAAAATATCTTGGCGACACGGCAATGAAGGGATAAGGCACGGGCATGAACAAGACGCTGAAATTACTCACCCCGGTCGCTCTGTTATCGGTATTGTCTGCCTGTGGCGGTGGTGGCGGTGGCCGCGATGTCGATACCAGCTATGTCGCGCGTGATGTGAACACGCTGTACCTCGCCGCCAAAACCCGAATGGACAGTAACCAGTATCAGCTTTCGGCTGCCTTGTTTGACGAGGTGGAACGCCAGCATCCCTACTCGCCATGGGCACGCCGCGCCAAGCTGATGGGCGCCTATGGCTATTATCTGGCGCAGGATTACAACAAGGCGATCCAGTCCTCGCAGAGCTTCCTGTCGATCCATCCGGGTAATAAGGATGCCCCTTACGCCTATTATCTCATCGCGATGAGCTATTATGAGCAGATCAGCGATGTCACCCGCGACCAGCGTATCACCGAACTGGCGCTGGCGTCTCTCGGCGAGGTGATCCGGCGCTATCCGGAAAGCAAATATGCTGCCGATGCGGTGCTCAAGATTGATCTGGTGAATGACCATCTGGCCGGCAAGGAAATGGAAATCGGCCGCTTCTATCAGCGCGACTCGCGCTGGCTGGCGGCGACACTGCGGTTCCAGACGGTGATCGATAAATATCAGACCACCAGCCACACGCCCGAGGCGCTCTATCGCCTGACCGAAAGCTATTATGCGCTGGGCATTCCAGGTGAAGCCAAGAAGTCTGCTGCCGTTCTGGGCGCCAATTATCCCGGCTCCAAATGGTATGAAAAAGCCTTTAAAATGATCGAAAAGCACGGCGACGGGATCAAAGACAAGTCCTGAGGCGGTTCACAAGCGCGGCGATATTTCTCCTTAGCAAGTGGCGCCTGACGCGCTAAAGCATGGCCATGCTGGCAAGTCTGTCAATCCGCGATCTGGTGATTATCGAGGCACTGGAACTCAATTTCGCATCCGGTCTAGGTGTCCTGACCGGGGAGACGGGCGCGGGCAAATCGATATTGCTGGACGCATTAGGGCTGGTGCTGGGCGCGCGCGCGGATAGCGGGCTGGTGCGTGCCGGGTCGGAAAAGGCGCGAGTAACGGCAGGTTTTGAGGTTGCGCTCGACAAAGGCTCGCTGGCCGATCTGCTGGCCGATAATGATATCGAGATTGAAACGGGTGAACCGCTGATAATCCGCCGTCAGGTCAAGGCCGATGGCGGCAGCCGCGCGCATATCAATGACCAGCCGGTGTCGGCGGCGCTGCTGCGCGAAGTGGCTACGCATCTGGTGGAAATCCATGGTCAGCATGATGATCGCGGCCTGATCAATCCGGCGGGGCACAGGCAGTTGCTCGACAGCTTTGCCAAGGCCGATATCGCATCAGTGGCGGCGGCCTATGCCGATTGGCGTAAGGCAGAGGCAGCGCTGGAACAGGCGCGTGCCGAGATGGCCGAAGCCGAGCGCGACCGCGATTTTCTGCAACATAGCCTCGAAGAACTGCACCAATTTGCACCTGAAGCAGGTGAGGAAGAGGCGCTGGCGCTAGAACGCGCGACAATGCAAAAGGGTGAAAAGCTCTCGGAAAGCCTGTCCGAAATCACCGCGATGCTGGAAGGCTCGGATAGCCCCTTGGCGGCACTGCGCAGCCTGACCCGCAAGCTCGACCGCATTGCGCCGGATCATGAAATGCTGGCCGAGGCACTGTCGGCGCTGGATCGGGCGTTGATCGAAGCGGTGGAGGGTGAGGAAAAACTGGCCGTAGCACAGGATGCACTGTTGTTCGATCCGGAGCGGCTCGACGATATCGAAACCCGGCTGTTTGCACTCAGGGCACTGGCGCGCAAGCATGATGTTGCCGGCGATGATCTGCCCGCGCTAATGCAAAAGATGGAAGCGCAATGGGCGGCGCTGGAAAGTGGCAGCGGTAATCTGGCGGCGCTGGAGGCGGAGTGCGCTAAAGCGCGTGAAGCCTATATTGCGGCAGCTAAAGCGCTGCATCAGGCGCGGATCACGGCGGGTGAAAGCCTCGACAGCACCGTAGCCAATGAGCTTAAACCTTTGAAACTGGACGCTGCGCGTTTCCAAACCGCGATCAGCGAATTGCCTGAAGAACGCTGGGGCCCCAATGGTATCAGCGCGGTCGAGTTTCTGATATCGACCAATCCCGGCAGCGATTTCGCGCCGCTGATGAAAATCGCCAGCGGCGGCGAATTGTCACGTTTCATTCTCGCACTGAAAGTGGCGCTGGCCGAGCAGGGCGGCGCGGCGACAATGATCTTCGACGAAATAGACCGCGGCGTCGGCGGGGCGGTGGCTTCGGCCATTGGCGAGCGCCTGTCCCGTCTGTCGCGCCAGACGCAATTGCTGGTCGTGACCCACAGCCCCCAAGTCGCCGCGAAGGGCGATCATCACCTGCTGATCAGCAAATCGTCGGATGGCACCGTGGCGCGCACCAACGTCCAGGCGCTGGATGCGGCGACCCGGCAGGAAGAGATTGCGCGGATGCTGTCGGGTGAAGAGGTGACGCAAGAGGCGAGGGCACAGGCGGATCGGTTATTGGAGCGGGTGTGATGACAATATCAAGTCGATATGCAAATAACTTCGTTCCGATTAAGTACATGCTGTCTTCATACCGAGCTCTAAGCGATGGTCGTGCTGGTACTATGCATTTAGAGAGCATTTTAGAAGACAACAAACTTGTCTTATCCAGATGGAAAGTGGTCTGGTCGGGAACCTGCGCGACACTTAGAACTGCTGTAGAGCTTTTTCGCGTGGATTCGCGCTCGTGCCTAAATGAAGCTATTCGTCATGAGCTTTGTAGTGAATGGGACCAGATCAAAAAGAATGATCAAGACCATAAGATATATTGGCATTTTCTTCGTGCTGAACGAAACAATATCATGCATGAGTACAAATGGACAGCATATGAAGTTTGGATGAAACCCGATGGAACAGTTCAATCACCGCCGTCAATCCTAGCTCTAGCATTGGGACACGACAACGCCACGATAAGTCTTCCAATGAGAAGCGGACCGTTCGAGGGCCAAGACTCTCTCGAACTACTTAAAGAGGCTGCAGATTGGGTTGAAGCTCGCATCTTTGCAGCGATTACCCGAGCAGGATACGACCCGGATGAAAAGCGAGGTGTCTTTGATTTTCGGGAAATGCCATCAACACCCATTAGCGAGGCTGGAATTCTCGCTCAGCGTGACAAAGCATCTACCCGATGACTATAGTTACTCTCTCCGAAGCCGATGCCGCCAATGAGCTGATGCGGCTGGCCAAGGCGATTGCGCATCATAACAAACTCTATCATGCTGAGGATTCCCCGGAGATATCCGACGCCGAATATGATGCGCTGGTGAAGCGCAACACCGCGCTGGAAGAGGCGTTTCCGCATCTGGTGCGCGATGATAGCCCGAGCAAGCAGGTCGGCGCGGCGGTGGCGGCGTCGCCGCTGTCCAAAGTCACCCATGCCAAGCGCTTGTACAGTCTCGATAATGGCTTCTCCGATGAGGATATCGCCGACTGGCTCGCGCGAGTGCGGCGTTATCTCAATCTCGCCGATGATGCGCCAGTGGCGGTCACGGCGGAGGACAAGATTGACGGCCTGTCCTGCTCGTTGCGCTATGAGAAAGGCGAGCTGGTGCTGGCGGCAACCCGCGGCGATGGTCTGGTGGGCGAGGATGTCACCGCCAATGTGCGGACGATTGCGGAGATTCCGCAGACTCTGTCCCCCTCCCGCTTGCGGGAGGGGCTAGGGGAGGGCCTGAATGCCTCCGATGCGAATATCTCTGGCCCTCCCCCGACCCCTCCCGCAGGCGGGAGGGGAGATGTCCCCGACACCTTCGAAATCCGCGGCGAAATCTATATGGCGAAAGAGGACTTCACCGCGCTCAACGAGCGGCAGGAAGCGGCGGGCGAGAAGGTCTTTGCCAATCCGCGCAATGCAGCTGCCGGCTCTCTGCGCCAGAAAGATCCAAGCGTCACCGCGTCGCGTCCGCTGAAATTCTGGGCCCATGGCTGGGGTGAGGCGAGCACCGTTCCCGGCGAAACCCAGATGCAGGTGATACAGGCCATCCAGAGCTGGGGTGTGCCGGTCTCGCCTTTGCTCAAGCGCTTTGTAACGCTGGAGCAACTGCTCGCGCATTATCGCAGCATTGAGACACAACGCGCTGAATTGCCTTATGATATTGACGGTGTGGTCTATAAAGTGGACCGACTCGACTGGCAGCAGCGGCTGGGCTTTGTCGCCAAGGCACCGCGCTGGGCGCTGGCGCATAAATTCCCTGCCGAGCGCGCCGAGACGACATTGGAAGCCATCGATATTCAGGTTGGCCGTACCGGCAAGCTGACACCGGTGGGGCGGCTGACCCCGGTCACGGTCGGCGGCGTGGTCGTCTCCAATGTCACACTGCATAACCGCGATGAGATAGAACGGCTCGGCGTCCGTCCGGGTGACCGTGTGGTGATCCAGCGCGCGGGGGATGTGATCCCTCAGGTGGTTGAGAATCGCACCCGCGATGAGGAGCGGGAAGCGTTCGCTTTCCCCGATCGCTGCCCGGAATGTGGCTCCGAAGCGGTGGCCGAGGAAGGCGAGGTCGATGTCCGCTGTACTGGTGGTCTGATCTGCCCGGCACAACGGTTTCAGCGGCTGGTGCATTTCGTTTCGCGCGGTGCGCTCGATATTGATGGACTGGGCGAGAAGAGCATTGAGGAATTTATCAGCTATGGCTGGCTCGCCAGTCCGGCGGATATTTTCCGGCTGAAAACCCATAAAGAGGCGCTGCTGGCGAAGGATGGCTGGCAGGACAAGTCTGTGGATAACCTGTTGGCAGCAGTGGAAAACAAGCGCGCTCCCGATGCTGCGCGACTGCTTTTCGGTCTCGGTATTCGCCATATTGGCGCGACGACATCACGTGATTTGATACGCAATTTCATAAATATGGCGGCGATATCTGAGATTGGTCATAAGATTGCTGCGGGTGACGAGGATGCGATAGCTGAAGTCACTGCAATAGACGGCATTGGCCCAACAGTAGCGCGCGCCTTGGGCGATTTCTTCCATGAGCCGCATAATGTGGACGCTTGGAACGATCTGATGAACGAGGTCTCGCCACCGGACTTTGTCGATGACCGGCAACAGACCGAATGGACCGGCAAAACCATCGTCTTTACCGGCAAGCTGGAAACCATGAGCCGCGATGAAGCCAAGGCGCAGGCGGAGCGTCTGGGTGCCAAGGCGGCTGGCAGTGTCTCGGCAAAGACCGATCTTCTGGTGGCGGGGCCTGGTGCGGGCTCCAAGCTCAAAAAAGCACAGGAGCTGGGAGTAGAAACGACCGATGAAGCCGGCTGGGCGGGGATAGTTGCGGCGGCTGTATGAGGCTGTTGGATGTATCCGACAGATTATCCAACAAAGCCAGCATTCCCTAAGTCCCATAGGTGTGAACTTAGTGTGAACTTTGGCTACTCACTTTCTTCCGGAAACCAACGCATCACACCGCTTTCTATCGGCGTCCATAGCCCCGCCGTGACGCCGATTTTGGATAGCGTGTCACTCGTCCAGTTGTTGCAGCTATAGAGCACGGAATAGCTGCCCTTCGCCGGGTAGAATAGGTCGGTCTGGCCATAACCGGCTATCGGCTCGGGTTGCTTGCTATCGACCAAGGCGAACTTGGCTTTGAGGAGCTCTATCAACTGCGCATATTGTGCCTCGGATATGATCACGCTGCGGCTATAGGGGCCGTCGCTAATCCGCTGATAATGATAGACATGCATCAGCGTCTCATCGCTGCCAAAGGCGGCGCCGAGCAACGGGCCGAGCTTCGCGTCCTCCCAGCGTTCGGTCTCGAGATAAAAGGTGCGCTCGCCCCAGCTGAAGGAGAGATATAGGCCTTGCCGTGATGGATCGGGTAGGTCTGAAGGCGGCAGGAAGTCCGCCCAGTCATGCGCCTCATGGACGCGCGGCACGATGATCGCGGTGTGGACGCCATTGGTTTCGACGAAGATCTCGACGCCGCTTTCCGGCTCGCGCCATTGCGGGTTGGTGCCGATCAGGCCGCCCATAGTCGCGGCGGTATAGAATAGCCCGCAAGCGAGCAGTAGCCAGGCAATCACCTTGCCGATCAGCCGGGCTAGGGTGGCGATCAGGCTCAGACCACTGGCCTTTTGCGCAGCCATAAGATGCTCCACTCACCATCGACAATCTTGTGCGCCAGCCGCAGGCCTTGTCGGCGATAAGCGCGAAGCACATCTTGCGCCTGATGGTTCATCAGCCCAGCCAGAACCAGATTGCCTTGGGGTGACAGGCCCGCGGCAATATCTTCAGACAGCGTGATCAATGGCGCGGCGAGGATATTGGCGACGATCAGCTGGTAGGGTGCGCGCACCTCAATCAGCGGGTCATCCATGCCATCGGCGGCGATGGCTGCGATCTCGCCCTGTCGCATCCCGCTTTTCAGGCCATTGGCGACGATATTGTTGCCCATTACCTCGACCGAAACCGGATCAATATCCGTCGCGGTGATATAGGCGCGCGGCCAGAGATGCTCTGCGGCAAACGCGAGCAGGCCGGTGCCGCTGCCGAGATCAAGAATGGTGTCTGCCCTCGCCCCGCTACGGCGGATATGGTCGAGCATGGTGAGGCAGCCAGCGGTGGTCTCATGATGACCGGTGCCAAAGGCCTGACCGGCACCAATGCGGATATTATAGATGCCCGGCTCGGTTGATGGATCATGGTCGGGGGTATGCACATGAAAGCGCCCGGCGCGTATTGGCTCCAACCCTTGCTGGCTCACCGTCACCCAATCTTCTTCGGGCAGCTCTTCCAGCTGTGGTTCCGCATCGCTCTCCGGCACCAGCGTTCCGACCTGTTTCAGCATCGCAGCATCGGGCTTGTCGTCGCAGTAAATCTCAATCAGCCAATTACTATCATCGTCACCATCGGTGCGGCGCGTCACCAGTGTCGGCGCGATGTCCTGCGCGCCGGGCAGGAAGTCTTCCATATCCAGCGCCTCAGCCTCGGCGCGGGTGCAGGGCAGGGTAATTTTCCAACTGTTGCTCATCATCAAATTCCAAATACACGCTGGGCGTTGCCGCCAAGGAAAAGGGCTTTGGCTTCATCGTCCAGTCCAAGTTTATCCAATCCGGCCAGCGCTTTTGCAGCGGTTATCATTGGATAGTTGGTGCCGAATAGCACCTTATGCCGCCCATGGCCCTGCATATAGCGCACCAACTCAGGCGGATAGCGGGTGGCGGTATAAGCCGAGGTGTCGATAAACACATTCTCATGCTTGGTAGCGACGGCAATGGCCTCTTCGGTCCAAGGATAGCCGATATGTCCAGCAACGATCTTCAATTCAGGGAAGTCGAGTGCGACCTGATCAAGATAAAGCGGCCGTCCCGGCTCTGATGGCATAAGCGGACCCGTATGGCCGATCTGGGTACAGAAAGGCACGCCCAGCTCGCAGCACAGCGCGTAAATCGGATAGAAGCGCCGGTCGGTCGGTGGCACTTCCCACAGCCAGGGGATGATGCGCACGCCCTTAAAGCCCAGCTCAGTAATAGCGCGGCGGGTCTCGCGGATCGCGTCAATTGGCCTCGCATAATCGCCGCCCGCGATACCAACCAGCCGACCGTTAGAAGCCGCGACAAATTCAGCGACCTCGTCATTGGAGATCATGACATTGCGCGGCGCATACCATGCGCTGCTGAGCATAACGTCGACCCCGGCTTGGTCCAGACTAGCGACTGTCATTTCTACCGGGATTGCTTTTTCTGGTGCTGGTTCCTTGGTCCAAAGGCGCAGCGATTCAAAGACCGGGTCTTGCGAATGACGCAGAGTCGGATGCTGGCCCCATGCATCGATAATCATGGGACTCTCCTGAGCTTGGTGGGTACCCGGGACTTCTTGATCTTTTCTCCCTCTCCGTTCGTCTCGAGCGTAGTCGAGAGACCTCGCGCTTCGCTGGCCTGTGTCTCGACTTCGCTCGACACGAACGGGGTTCGTTGGGTCTTCCACTTTTCCAAGAAAGGCGTGTTGGGCGGTTCGGTAGTACTAACGCACATAGCTCGCTCCATTGGCATCCAGCACTGCACCGGTCATTGAGGGTGGCGCATCAACCGCACAGAAAGCAGCGATCTTGGCAATCTCCTCAGGCTCAGCAACGCGCCCTAGTGGGATATCATTGAGCAGTTTGTCGCCGCCGCGGCTGGTGAGATAATCCTCGGCCATACCGGTCATGGTGAAGCCGGGGCAGATGGCGAAGGCGAGAATATCTTCGGCGGCATAGGCGCGGGCGATGGTCTTGGTCATCGCCACCAAGCCGCCCTTGGATGCGGCATAGTGCCAGTGCGCCGGGCTGTCGCCGCGATAGGCGGCGCGGCTGGCGATATTGATGATACGACCGCCTTGTCCCTTTTCCTGCCAATGGCGCACCGCAAGGCGGCACAGTTCGGCAGACGCAGTGAGGTTGATCATCATGGTCTGTTGCCAGTCGGCCAGCCAGTCCTGATGATCCTGATCGAGCGGGCTCGCCGCAAACAATCCGGCATTGTTGATCAGCACATCAATATGGCCATCAAGCCGGTCGAGTGCTTCCTGCCACAATTGTAAAGCAGCCCCTGTCCGGGCAAAATCGGCGGCAATCCGGTTCTCATCTGCCGAAGTCGCCTGACCGATCACCCGATGCCCTGATTCGCCTAACGCTTTGGCGATAGCAGCGCCTATGCCGCGGCTGCTGCCGGTCAGCAGAACATGCTTTCCCTTGCTCATGGTCCAAGCTTATGCGCTTGAACTCCCAAAGGAAAGTACAGATACGCTTTT
The DNA here is from genome assembly GCA_038748365.1 of Pseudomonadota bacterium. Lineage (GTDB taxonomy): Bacteria > Pseudomonadota > Alphaproteobacteria > Sphingomonadales > Sphingomonadaceae > Alterisphingorhabdus. The sequence continues at coordinate 171,667 of JBCDIZ010000006.1, read as the reverse complement.
GCGGGCTACCCTATGCTGTCGGCGAAACGATCCGAGCGATTACGCAGCTGATTGAGCTGGCCATCCAGCTTGGTAAAGCCATCGCCGACCCGGTCCATCTCGCCAGCCATCTGCTCGGTATCGGTGCGAATGGTCGCGATGGTTCCCGACATGGAATCAGCGGCTAATGCGGTCTCATCAACGGCGGCCGTAATCATGGTAACCGTCTGCGCCTGAACCTCCATCGCCTCGCGGATACGATCGGCGGATTTCTGGACGTCGCCTACTGTGTCGCGGATTGCGGCGTTGGAATCGACCGTATCCTGTGTGGCTTCCTGAATCGCAGAAATCTTCCCGGCAATATCGTCGGTGGCACGCGCAGTCTGGTTGGCGAGGCTTTTGACTTCCTGCGCCACAACCGCAAAGCCGCGACCAGCTTCCCCGGCTCGCGCGGCCTCGATCGTTGCATTGAGGGCTAGCAAATTGGTCTGCCCGGCAATTTCGCGAATCAGGCCCAGGATCGATTCAATCGATTGCGCATGGCTGGAGAGTTTTTCGGTGCTGGCCACCGCGTCGCTTGCGCCTTTTGCGGCGCGATTGGCGATGTCTGCGGCGGTTTCCACCTCGACACGGGCATCTTCAATCGCCCGGATCAGACCTGCAGCAGTCTGTGCTGCTTCGCGCATGGCAATAGCCGACTGCTCAGCAGCAGCGGCAACTTCAGAAGATTTGCTCAACATGCCGCGCGCTGCATCAGAGGCATCGCTCACCTGGCCATGCAAGGTTTCGCCCAGCAAAGTGGTCGTGTGGATTTCTGCATCGACTTGTGACTTGAACTGGTCAGAATGTATGGAAATGCGATTTCCTGCTTCTTGTCGTTCCAAAATAGCGATGGCGGAAGACATGATCTCAGTTTCAATAATCTGTACCTTTTGCAGTGCACGGCTGAGATCAACGAAGCGCCTGAAATCCTTGCCGACCTCTTGGTATAGGATGGATTGCGCTTTTTCATATGTCTCTGTGACAGAGGCAATGAGCTGCCAATGGGCAATGCCCATATCCTTGGCAACAACCGCGTTGTGGAAAGCGGTGTAAACCCATTTTTGCGAGTCCAGATTGCCGAATTTCTCGCGGGTGAAGATTCGTATGTCTTCAACGCCAGCCTTACGTGCTTCCGGATTATTGCCGAATTTCGGTCCGAAAGGCGTTGTTTTGCAATAATGGTCCCAGAAGGTTTCCGCAATTTCATATTCGCGGGACAAAAGCGTTTCCATAACCTCATTGGTGAGGCTAGGCAGTTGTTGCTCTGGATCGAAATGGCGCAAACGCTCACTGATAGATAGCTCGCGGTCAATCTGCTCACGCGAAATATGCGTGGAGCGTTTCTTCTCAGAGTCAGATTTGTGCAGTGACATAGGAACCCTCAACGACTGTATCGGCTGCAATCTATTCGCTTGTGGTTAACACTGAGTTATCGTCAGTTGAATTCTGTTGGCTTGGGAAACAATATCGGAATATCGTAGCGACAGGCTCTATCCGCCGGGATTTCCTGCCAAAGTTCATTTGCAACTCGCCGCCAAATCGCTACATGGAGCGCAAATGCTTATCTGACTAGGAAGTGATGGAACCATGACTCAGAAAAGCCCGAGACCCCTATCGCCGCATCTTTCTATATGGAGATGGGGGCCAGCAATGGCTGTATCGATCCTGCACCGGATTACCGGTGATGGCATGGCGATTGTTGGTGGCGTGCTGTTCAGCTGGTGGTTGTTTGCAGCGGCCAGTGGACCGGAATATTATGGCGTGTTTCAGTCGGTAATGGGTAGCTGGTTCGGCTATGTTGTGCTGATTGGCCTTAGCTGGGCATTTTTCCAGCATCTTCTCTCGGGTCTGCGCCACTTCGTGCTGGATATTGGCGCTGGCTATGAGGTGGACAGCAACAATATGTGGTCGAGTGTGATCCCGCTGCTGGCGCTAGTGCTGACGGCGGGCTTCTGGGCATTAATCCTGCTATAGTGCGGGCAAGTAATTCGGGTCTGCAAAGCAGAAGTGGGAAAATATGAGTAGCGGAACACAATTGGGCAAAGTGCGCGGGCTGGGGTCGGCGCGGCATGGCGGGCAGCATTGGATTGTTCACCGTATCACCGCCATTAGCAATATGTTGCTTTTCGCCTGGTTCTTCGTCTCGTTGCTGCAATTGGGCAGCTATGATTATGTGACAGTCACCGCTTGGTTATCCTCGCCATTGGCTGCGGTTGCGATGATCCTGCTGTCTATCTCGGTTTTCTGGCATTTGCGCCTCGGCTTGCAGGTGTTGATCGAGGATTATGTCCATGATCACGGCCTCAAATTCGGGGTTCTGATGCTGCTTAATATCTATGCCATTGGCGGCGCCGCGCTCGCCATTTTCTCGGTTGCCAAAATTGCCTTTACAGGAGCTCTCTGAGCATGACGGAACAGTCGACCCAGCCTGCTTACAAGATTATCGATCACACTTATGACAGCGTTGTCGTTGGCGCTGGTGGTTCTGGCCTGCGTGCCACCATGGGCAGCGCCGAGGCGGGGCTGAAAACCGCCTGTATCACAAAGGTCTTCCCGACCCGGAGTCATACTGTGGCGGCGCAGGGCGGAATTGCCGCTTCGCTGGGTAACAATACGCCGGATCACTGGTCCTGGCATATGTATGACACGGTCAAGGGTTCGGACTGGCTTGGTGATCAGGACGCAATTGAATATCTCTGCCGCGAGGCGCCTGCCGCTGTTTACGAGCTGGAACATGCCGGTGTACCGTTCTCACGCAATGATGATGGCACCATCTATCAGCGGCCCTTTGGTGGCCATATGCAGAATATGGGTGAAGGCCCGCCGGTGCAGCGCACCTGTGCCGCCGCTGACCGTACCGGCCATGCGATGCTGCACGCGCTCTACCAGCAGAGCCTCAAATATGATGCGGATTTCTTTGTTGAGTATTTCGCGATCGACCTGATTATGGAAGACTCGCCCGATGGCAAAGTCTGCCGTGGGGTGATTGCTATCTGCCTCGAAGATGGTTCGATTCACCGTTTCCGCAGCCATGCAGTGACGCTGGCCACTGGCGGATATGGCCGTTGCTATTTCTCTGCCACCAGCGCGCATAGCTGTACCGGTGATGGCGGTGGCATGGTGCTGCGTGCCGGCCTGCCGTTGCAGGATATGGAATTCGTCCAGTTCCACCCAACAGGCATTTATGGCGCAGGCGTTCTGATCACTGAGGGCGCGCGCGGTGAGGGTGGTTATCTTACTAACTCCGAAGGCGAACGCTTTATGGAGCGCTATGCGCCATCAGCGAAAGACCTTGCGAGCCGCGATGTTGTGTCGCGCTGCATGGCGACCGAGATTCGCGAAGGACGTGGTGTCGGCAAGGAAGGCGATCATATCTTCCTGCATCTTGATCATATCGATTCCAATGTGCTGGCGCAGCGCCTGCCGGGCATTACCGAAACCGGTAAGATTTTCGCCGGGGTGGACCTGACCCGTGAGCCGCTGCCGGTGGTGCCGACGGTGCATTACAATATGGGCGGCATTCCATGTAACTATCATGGCGAGGTGATCAACCCGAGCAAGGATGACCCCGATGCTATTGTGCAGGGTCTGTTCGCCGTGGGCGAAGCGGCCTGTGTCTCGGTCCATGGCGCCAATCGCTTGGGTTCCAACTCGTTGATTGACCTTGTTGTCTTCGGCCGTGCCACCGGCCATCGTCTGGCGGAAACCGTCACCGCGGGCAGTGCGCATAAGCCTTTGCCGGGTGGCTCAGAAGAGCAGTCACTCAGCCGCCTTGACCATTTCCGCTATGCCAGCGGCGAGTCGCCAACAGCGGAAATCCGCACCGAGATGCAGAAGACGATGCAAAAGCACTGTGCCGTGTTTCGCGACAATGAATTGCTTGCCGAAGGCCAAGAAGCGATGGGCAAGGTGTGTCAGCGCATGGGCGACGTCCATGTCACTGATCGTTCGCTGATCTGGAACACTGACCTTATCGAAACACTGGAGTTGGACAATCTCATGGCCCAGGCTGTCTGCACCATGGAAAGCGCCGCCAACCGCAAGGAAAGTCGCGGCGCGCATATGCACGAAGACCATAGCGACCGTGATGACAAAAACTGGATGAAGCACAGCGTCATCACCTTTGAAGGATGGGGCGGCAATGGCGGCAAGACCGAAATCGGCTACCGCCCGGTGCATGAATATACACTCTCGGATGAGGCGACGTATATTGAGCCTAAAGCGCGGGTGTATTGATTAGATTAGGTTATCCGTATCCATGCGCTCGTGCAGAATACGAATAATCTCAACAGTCTCGTCTGAAAGCAGATAGAAAATGTTATGATGCCCGCTTTTCATGCGGCGCATACCCAAACCACTTGCTTGATGAATGGGATAAAGAAGCGCATTTTCGGCGAGGCTTTCAGCATCAGCACGAAGCGCCGCCAGATAGCTTTGCGCTTGGCTTAGCCCCCATCTCTCAATCGTGTAATCGGCAATAGCCTCAATGTCGCTGTCTGCCGCCGGGCGATAAGCGACCTTAAGCAGCATCGTCGTTCGTGCTGCCGAACCTGCGCTTCATGAATTCGTCCCAATCGAACTCGCGAGCAGGACCGCTTTGCTCACCTTCAATCAACGCCTCACGCAAGGCTTCAATTTTCATCTTGCGTTCTGCTGCCAGTCTTAAAGCATCGCGAATGACTTCGCTCGTCGAAGCAAAGCGTCCTGAGGACACTTCCTGATGTATGAATTCCAGGTTATGATCGCTCAAGGCGACTGAAGTATTTTTCGTAGCCATAAGCCTCCTTTACCAAATTTTGGTAATGGCAGCAACAAGACGTAAAATACTCATCACTCTCGACAGCTTAACCTCCAATTCAGAATCTCATCCATAGACGAAACGTTTCATATGAGCGATGAATTGGTGGGAGTGAGAGACTATGGCAGAAGCCCATAATCGAGATGAGATAGAGGAAAAACCGGTCCGCAAGGAACGCAGTCCAGGGTTTAAGCTGGCGGTGGCGGTGTTTATCGGCGCGTTGCTGATGGTGCCGTTATTGTTGGTCTATGCGCTGGTCTATGATCGGCAGAGCCAGTCGGAGACGGCGCGTAATGCTATTGCCGAGGGGTGGGGCGATGCGCAGATTGTGGCCGCACCGGTGATGGTTATTCCGTATGAAACGGAAAATATTGAGACATATGAGCAGGATGGGGTGAAGAAATCGCGTACCGTCCGGGTTTCGCGTACGCTTTATCTGTCGCCACAGAGCAATGATATCGCTGTGGATGTCGCTGAAGAAGTACGGCAGAAATCCATTTATCAATCTGTGGTTTATGAAGCGGGGGTAAAGGGCCAGGCGCGCTTTGCTATTCCTGAAGATCTGGCGCGCTATGGTGTTGACCCTGAAACGCTAAAACTCAATCAGGCGGAAGTACGTTTTGCCATTGCCGATCCGCGCGGGCTCGGTTCGGGCAATACGCTAACGGTTAATGGCACCGCTGCTGATCTGCGTCCGGGCAAAGGGCTGGCGGTCAGCAATGGCGCGGGCTTCTTTGCCTTTCATGACTGGAGCGAAGGCGAGCCGCTGGCGCTGGATTACAGCTATGGTATGCGCGGTAATGGCCGTTTGACGCTGGTGCCGCGTGGTGGGACAAGCAACTTTGCGGTGAAATCAAGCTGGCCGCATCCCAATTTTGGCGGTGATTTCCTGCCCGAAGAACGCGAAATCAGCGATACCGGCTTTACCGCCAAATACAGCATCGACAATCTGGCGCTCGGTCAGTCATTGGTGCAGTTGGAGGATAAAGCCCCCGAACGCGATTATGAATATGGCATGTTCGGTGGCCGATCCTCGGAAACACTGGAAAACAGCCCGCTTATCTCGCTTGTCGAGCCGGTGAATATCTACAGCCAGGTGGACCGGGCGGTAAAATATGGTTTTCTGTTTATCGGCTTTACCTTCCTCACCTTCCTGCTGTTTGATATTATCGCGGGCGCTCGGGTTGCTGCAGCCGAATATCTGCTCACCGGTTTCGGGCTGATCCTGTTCTTCGTGCTGCTGCTCGCCTTTGCCGAGGTCATTGGCTTTGCGTTTGCCTATTTCGGTGCATCGGCGGCGATGATCGGTCTGTTGAGTGCTTATAGCGCGGCCGTTCTGGGCGGGGCCAAGCGCGCACTCTTTGTCGGCGGGATACTCACCGGCCTATATGCATTGCTTTATGTCCTGCTCAACATGGAAGCCTATGCGCTGCTGGTTGGCTCGCTGCTGCTCTTCGTTGCACTGGCACTGGTGATGTATGTCACACGCAATGTCGACTGGTCGGGTCTCGGTCACAAGACCGGGACGCCGCCGGAACAGAACGAGGAGGCGGAGGCAACGGCATAAATCGCCGTTGCATGATGGACAGCCAAAGCCCGGCAGGATAGTCTCTTGGTGACAGACAGTTTCACAGGAGAAAGGCCGAATATGGCCACTATTCTGCCCGGCGACGGGTCCAGCAACAGGGAAAGCCCGCGCGCAAAGCCAAAGCGGATGAAGGGCGGGCATTTGCCGGTGATCGAATTCCGCTCGTCAACCGCTGCCTGGCTGTTCAAATCGGGCAGCGGCTGGCAGATTTTGGCCGCTGCCGCGATTGGTTTTGGCACTGCCGCCTATTTTGAATATGCTGCCTATGCCGCGATTGCCATTGCGGTGCTGGCCATTCCTTGGCTTGTTTATAAATTCTTGCGGAATCGGACATCGATCTACTGGCTTGATGGCGACCGCCTGTTTATGCGCCGCGGTATTTTGATGCGCGCTGAGGAAGAGGTGGAGCTGTATCGCATCAAGGATGTGAAGGTCACCTTTTCGATCATCCAGCAGATGTTCGACAATGGCGATCTGGTGATGTCGTCGAGCGACCGTTCGAGCCTCTCCACCGATGGCCGCAACGCGATCATTGTGCGTAATGTGCCCGATGCTCGCTCTATTCGTGGGGAAATACGCGACCGTGTGGAAATGGTGCGTCAGCAACGTGGTGTGCGTGAGCTTGATATCGGGTGATATCATCCTCCCTGAGCTTGCTCGGGGAGGGGGACCGTCGAAGACGGTGGAGGGGACGAAGCCGGAGGCGAGCTCTGCGACGATTGCAACCGGTGTATGCTCGCCCTTCGGGCTGCGGCCCCTCCGTCAGCGCTTCGCGCTGCCACCTCCCCAAGACAAGCTTGGGGAGGATACCTGCTACCGCCAGCGCAAGTTTTCTTCGCCGAGTTGATCAATACCTGTCTTGCCCATCAGCTTCATACCGCGAGCGATCTCCGCCTGCAGATTGCCAAGACTGCGTTCAACGCCTTCTTGTCCGGCAGCAGCCAGCGCATAGAGATAGAGTCGCCCGCCTGAACAGGCGGTAGCGCCTGCGCTCAGCGCCTTGAGCACATGGGTGCCGCGCCGTATCCCGCCATCGCAGATAATCTCTATCTCGCCGCCCACGGAATCGACAATCTCGCGCAATTGATCAAAGGGCGAGCGGCTGCCATCGAGCTGTCGCCCGCCATGGTTGCTGACCATGATCGCATCGGCGCCGATTTCGACCGCGCGGCGGGCATCGGCCGCAGACATTATCCCCTTAAGACAAAAGGTTCCGCCCCATTGCTCACGGATAACGGCAGCATCGGACCAGTTCATCGACTGGTCGAGCATGGTGTTGAAATAGTCGGCAACTGAGATCGCGACATTGCTGCCCTCGGCGACATGGGTATCGAGATTGGGCAGGTGAAACTTCTCGCGGAAGAGATAGTTGAGCGTCCATCCCGGATGCGCGGCAAAACTAACAGCCGAGCGCGGCGTCAGGCGTGGCGGCGAGGTAAAACCGGTGCGCAGGCAGCGCTCGCGATTGCCAGCGACAATGGTGTCGACCGTCAGCGCCAGTGCATCGAACTTGGCTGCCTGACAGCGTTCAATCATCATCCGGTTCAGCCCTTTGTCCTTGTGGATATAGAGCTGAAACAGTTTTGGCGTGGTGATGCTTTCGCCAATTTCCTCAATGCTCACTGTTGCAAGCGAGGAAATGCCGAACCAGGTGTTAAACTTCTGCGCCGCAGCGGCGACCGCACGCTCGCCTTGCCAGTGGAACAGCCGTTGCAGCGCTGTTGGCGAGAGAAACAGGGGCAGGGCGATATCATGCCCCATGACACGGGTGGTAAGATCAATCTCCTCAACGCCCGCCAGCACATCAGGTACCAGATCGCAATGGTCATAGGCGCTGGTGTTGCGGTCCTTCGTTACCTCATCATCAGCGGCGCCATCAATATAGTGGAACACCGGATAGGGCAGGCGCGCTTTGGCGATGCGGCGGAAATCCGCAATATTGTGGCAGTCTTGTAATTTCATAGTTGGTTGTAGCGTCAGCTCTTGGGTGCGCCGGGGAAGCTGCATCCGCGTTGCTTGCCTATGCCTTTGAGGAAGCTGCGCCGGACGACGCCAGCATAGACCGCCTGATTATAGCGCCGTTCTTCCGCTGCTGCCCCGGTAATCTCTCTTACCAGGCCACGAAACGGGATCAGGCCGCCGACCAGCGATTTGCCAATCGAACCAGCAGTCTTGCGGCGTTTGTCTCCTTTGCTGTCTTCCTCGACGACATCGAGGTCATGACCCAGCACCTTGTCCAGCCGCTTCACGGCGTTTTGGATGCTGCGACAACCGCTTATGCCTTCCATTGAATAGGGGGCCTGTTCAACCTCCTGCAATTCCTCAGGTATTTTGGTTTTTTTCAGATTCAGATCTTCAGCAGGTTGTGTCGCAACATCGACTGCGGTTTCCTTATCCGTCTTGTCAGGGTCAGCAGTCTGGGCATGGGCCAAGTCGTTAATGCCTATTGTCACACAGGCTGCTATGATTAGCCCTACAGATTTGAATGTCATCATCATGTGATTCCCCTTTGCGTATCCGCGTAAAGACATTAGGGGATCGCGTGTAAAACGCCAAATACGGGTTAGGCAGTAGCGGATTATGGCCACAAAAGCAGCGAAAACCGTTCCAGTTACTGATGAGTTACTGGTTAAGAAACGCCGCGAGGTGCGTGAGAAGAAGCCCAAGGATCAGGCGATACCGCTGCCGGAGACGGTAGCACTGGTGCTTCAGGGAGGCGGGGCGCTCGGCTCCTATCAGGCCGGTGTCTATGAAGCGATGGTGGCGCAAGATATCCGCATAGATTGGGTTGCGGGTATTTCCATCGGCGCGATCAACAGCGCGATTATTGCGGGCAATCCCTTTACTACTGCGTGGGAAAGGCTGCGCGAATTCTGGGAGCAGATTACCAGCGGCAGCCCTAATATTGTCTTTGCCGATAACCCCTTTTGGCGCCAGGCCAACCACCGCATGGGGGCGTTTGCGGCAGCTACAAGTGGCGTTCCGGGCTTCTATCGGCCGCATATGTCGGTACCCGGTTTTTCCATGCCGGGAACCGACAACGCTCTCAGCATCTACAACACGGCTCCACTGGAAGAGACGCTGAACAAATATGTCGATTGGGATCGGCTCAATGACGGCCCGATGCGACTGTCGGTCGGTGCGGTCGATATTGAGAGCGGCAATTTCCAGTATTTTGATACCCGCGACCCAGTCAACCCGACGCGCATTGATGCACGGCATATAATGGCCTCTGGCGCGCTGCCACCGGGCTTTCCGCCGATAGAGATTGACGGGCGCTATTATTGGGATGGCGGCATTGTCAGCAATACGCCGCTGGCGCATGTGTTGGAGAACCAGACGACCGATATGCTGGTGTTTCAGGTCGATCTTTTCCCCGCACGCGGCAAGATGCCGCAGGATTTTGACGATGTGCTGAGCCGGATGAAAGATATCCGCTACTCTAGCCGGACCCGCGCGGTGACGGACAATTATCTCAGAATCCGCCGCGAGCATGAGGCAATTCGTTCGGTTCTGAACAAGTTACCGCCTGAAGTATGCGCTGATGAAGATGTCGCCCGGCTGCGCGCGATGGTGGATGAAAATGCCGTCAACATCGTACACCTCATCTGCCAGGTGGAAGAATGGGAAAGCGGCGCACGCGACTTTGAGTTTTCCCGCGCGACCATGGAGCGACATTGGGCGCAGGGCATTGATGCTGTGCTCTCAGTAGTCAAGAAGCGTGGCCTGCTGGCGCAGAATATTCTCGATGGCCGCACGGCTGCTTTTGATCTCGACTAAGAAAACCTCAATTCACCATAAAGGCGCATACTCATGTTTCTCAAAGGCAAAACGGCACTGGTCACCGGCTCCACCTCGGGCATTGGTCTGAGCTGTGCCAAGGCTTTGGCGGCAGAAGGTGCCAATCTTATTATCAACGGCTTTGGCGATGCAGATGCTATTGAGAAAGAGCGCGCCGCATTGGCAGCGAGCAGTGGCGGCAAAGCAGCCTATTGCGATGCTGATCTGACCAATGCGGATGCCATTGCCGAGATGTTTGCCATGGCTGATGCGGATTTTGGCGGCGTGGATATTCTCGTCAACAATGCCGGTACGCAATATGTCGCCAAGATTGAAGAGTTCCCGCCGGAGAAATGGGATCTCATCATGGCACTCAACCTGACTTCCAGCTTCCACACCGCGCGTCATGCGGTGCCGGGGATGAAAGAGAAAGGCTGGGGGCGGATTATAGCGACCGCATCGGCACATTCTAAAGTCGCCAGCCCCGGAAAATGCGCTTATGTCGCGGCCAAACATGGTATTGATGGTTTCACCAAAACACTGGCGCTGGAAACTGCCGAGCATGGCATTACCGTCAATGCGATCAGCCCCGGCTATGTCTGGACACCTTTGGTGGAAGAGCAGATTCCCGACACAATGAAGACCCGTGGGCTTAGCCGTGATGAGGTGATCAACGATGTGCTGTTAAAGGCGCAGCCGACGAAGGAATTTGTCACCAAGGAACAAGTGGCATCGCTGCTGGTCTATCTCTGCAGCGATGCGGCTAGCGCGATTACCGGTGCCAATTTGAGCATGGATGGCGGCTGGACGGTGCAGTAAATTCTGTTTGTTTGCCACAATGCTAAAGCAACAATGTTAAAATTGATCTTTGCAATTAATATAACGAAATTGAGTAGGTCTTTTATTTAAAGATTCTACATTCTGTATTTACATTGAACAATGCTTTCATTAATATAACGATCACCTAAGGGTTGCAGCTAAAAAAGGCCATGAAGCCAATATTGAAAAATAGGGCTATAAGCTGATACTGTCTGCCGAATTTTGCAGATAGAGTTTCTTGGGGGTAGAAGCTAATGAAAGTTTGGGGTGCACTGCGCTGCGATATATCTGCATTTTGCAAAATCGCTTTCACGGCTCTGTTATCAATTTCTATTAGTGGATGTGGCTTGAACGAAGCCGTCAATGGCCCCCCGAGAGTGGTTACTATCGCGGATGTCGGTAACGTAGGCGCTTGTTACAAAGACGGTGTTGCAAAAGCGGCTAGTGGTGCAACAGCAAACCTAAGAAAAAATTTTAACACCGATAATCTACTAGAGCAAAGATTTGCAGAGGCCACTTGCAAATCCCAAGATCAGTCAAACAATGATTTACTCGCTCGCGAGATGTTGCAAACCGGCTTCACTTTGGTCAGCGTCCGATGCAATGACTATTTTGCTGCGAAAGGTGGTGGGCAGACTGGTGTCAGGACAGCCCGGTCTTTGATTGCTCCACTGGTAGCCGTACTGACCGGAATTATCGCGCTGAGAGACTTTAACGATGCAGACCAGCAGCAGGACTTTCTAGAAATAGTTACTCTGGCATCGACAGGTACATTTGCAGCTCTTGCTATTTATGAGGAACAGTTCCTGTTCGGTGCTGAGAATATCGATGCTGTTCGTGAGCTTACAGCGGATGGGCTTTCAACGCACAGGACAGAAGTACTCAAGAAATCTCAGATAAATTTCGATGTCGCGGTACGCCAGCTAATTGATCATCAGATGATATGCACACCGGCAAATATTCTTGAGTTAACCAAGGCAGCAATTAAGGCAGGCGATGTTAAACCCCGCAACCCTGGTGAACCAGACGCAGCGGATCCACTGACTCTAGCAAAAGGTAATCTAGCGACTGGGTTCAATATTTCGACGATTACTGATGCACAGATAATCGGTCTATATTGGCTCGCTTCTGAGCAAGCTATCTCGAATGAAGAAAGAGGCTTTATTGCTAGTCAGCTTGGTGAATTAGCTGCATTTATCGATACTGACACCGGCTTGAACGAAACACAAAAAGGTTTTATAAAACAAGAATTAGACAGTCTTTCTTTACTGCAAAAAAATGCGATAGAGGTACAGGTTGCTGCAGCTAGTAGATCACTGAATGACATTTCCGTTCTGGAGGATGAGCAGCTAAGAGCTGCTAGCCGGGAAGAACTCTATTCATCGCAGACATTTGTTATTCCACGATCGCCTGGCAGTTCCGACGATGGTGGCGTTAGGCTCGTGGTGGAATAGGACCGCGATCAGCGCTAAACATAGCAATCAGTCGACTGATACAGCTTTCTGCACCGCGTTAGCCTTGATGTAATAAGCGCTGGAGAGCATTTGAATATGTCTCTCAAACTGTTCTTTTGTCCGGTGTTGTATCTCTGGCTGCGATCACACTGACTGCCGTAACGAATGCATTAGCCTACATCCTGATCTCGCTTTTTAATGGCGGCTTAGGTTTTTGATTAACCACTCCTCGCGCAGGTCCAGTCCCTGGTTCCAGACTGCTCGCGGCCTTTAGCTGATCAGCTTCAATATCATGATCCACGCTGTTTTCCGCAATGGTGGGGTTGGGCTCAACATCCACGCTGTCATTGCCGAAACTGTCAATTGGTTCGGCGCTGAAGGGATTGATGTCGTATTCTTCAACAAACAGGCTGCCATCGGCCTGCTCTGAATCGGCGCCGCTCCCTTCAATATCGATATTGCTTACTTTTTTGACGCTGCGTTCTTCTACCGGCTTTTCAACAAAAGGTTTGGGGCCATTATCGCTTTTTGCAATATCAGCCGAAACAGCATTCTCAGCTGCTATATCGCCAGTGTTAACCGGCAGACTGCCAGCTATCAGAGCAACAATCACCAGAAAAATACCTGCAACTATAGCAACCGGTTTCAGCATAGATTTGGGCCTTGCAAAGACGTGTTCGTCGCCAGAAATAGCGGTTGAGCGTAAAACAATGCTTAAGACCGTAATTGTCCGTACCCTGAATCAAAACCGCCGGAGCATTGCTGCTCCGGCGGGTGGGGTCAAGGTTAGAACCCTAAATCCCCGGACTTTCCTCCCCAGGAAAGTTGGTCAGGCAGCCCGGCCACAGAGCCGGGTGCCAAACTGGTTATGTGTGTGTTCAGGCAGCGTCTTTCTTGAACTGATCTGCCTCGGTGCTTTCTGCCAGCGCTGTGGTTGAGCTCTGGCCGCCGCCAATAGCGGTTGCAACTGCATCGAAATAGCCGGTGCCGACTTCGCGCTGGTGGCGGGTGGCGGTGTAGCCATTGTCTTCGGCGCCGAATTCGGCCTGTTGCAGCTCGGAATAGGCCGCCATGCCGCGATCCTTGTAACCGCGTGCCAGCTCGAACATGCCGTAGTTGAGCTGGTGGAAGCCAGCCAAGGTAACGAACTGGAACTTATAGCCCATGGCACCCAGCTCACGCTGATATTTGGCGATGGTGTCCTTGTCGAGATTGGCTTCCCAGTTGAAGCTGGGCGAGCAGTTATAAGCCATCATCTTGCCCGGATGTGCTTTCTGGATCGCTTCGGCGAAACGCTTGGCATCATCCAGATTCGGCTTGGAAGTTTCCCACCATAGCAGATCCGCATGTTCAGCAAAGGCGATGCCGCGCTTGATGCAATGGTCAACACCGGTGCCATCCTTGAGGCGGAAGAAGCCTTCCGGTGTACGCTCGCCGGTGAGGAACTCATGATCGCGCTCGTCCACGTCCGAGGTAATCAGCTTCGCGCTCTCGGCATCGGTGCGAGCAACGATAACCGTCGGTACGCCGCATACATCGGCCGCCATGCGTGCGGCATTAAGGTTACGGATATGCGCCTGGGTAGGGATCAGAACCTTGCCGCCCAAATGGCCACATTTCTTTTCAGAAGCCAGCTGGTCCTCAAAGTGGACGCCAGCAGCGCCCGCCTCAATATAGGCTTTCATGATCTCGAAGCAGTTCAACGGACCGCCAAAACCAGCTTCAGCGTCAGCCACAATCGGGGCAAACCAGTCACGGGTCGCGCCGCCTTCGGCATGCTCGATCTGGTCGGCGCGCTGCAGGGTGCGGTTGATCTTTTTGGCCAGTTCCGGGCCGCTATTGGCCGGATAGAGCGACTGATCAGGATACATAGCGCCAGCGACGTTGGCGTCAGCAGCCACCTGCCAGCCGGAGAGATAAATGGCTTTCAGGCCAGCACGAACCATCTGCATCGCCTGATTACCGGAAAGGGCACCTAGTGCATTGATATAGTCTTCGGTGTGCAGCAGGTCCCAGAGCTTCTCGGCGCCGCGACGGGCGAGAGTGTATTCGATTGGAACGGAGCCGCGCAATTTGGCGACATCGTCAGCGGTGTAGTGACGGTTAATACCATCAAAGCGGCCAGGAGCTGCTGGAATAAGGTCAGAAAAATCGGTCATGATATTGCCTTTCTGTAGGGAGGAGTCGCCGGTTTGGCGACGTCTTGGAAAGGCTATTAGGAGATAGCAGCGGTGTGAGTCTCAAAAATTGACACAAATTTTCTGTCAAAAAGGCACTTACGGCAAAGCTCCCTTGTAATTTTGTAAATATTATTACAAAGCGACCGCATGTCGCAGGATAAAGTCTTTGCCGGTGCAGCGCTGCGCCGTTTGCGCCTTTCTCGCAAGCTCAATCAGGTAGCCATGGCCGAAGCTCTCAGTATCTCGGCGAGTTATCTCAACCTGCTGGAACGCAACCAGCGGCCATTGACCGCGCGGCTGATGCTTGTGCTGAGCGAACGCTTTGACTTTGATCCGCGTCTGCTGCTTGCCGATGAACCCGGTGGTGGCGTGGAAGCGATGATGCGCCGGTTCAATGACCCACAATTTGCTGATCTGGGCGTTGATCGCCAGCGGCTTGCCGAATGGGCCGTTAGCGCGCCCGAACTGATGCAGGCCTTCGCCAAGCTGCATGACAATTGGGTTGGGCAGGGCAGTGAACAGGTGGCGGCTACGGCGGTGCATCCCGCCATCGGTCTGGTACGACGCGAAATTGAAAAGTGGCGCAACTATTATGGCGACCTGGATGTTGCTGCGGAAGAAATGGCGGATGAGCTACGCCTCGCCAACAGTGATCTCTATGCAGCCCTCACCGAACGCCTGCGCAGTCGCCACCAGATCATGGTGCGGGTGTTGCCAATCGAGGTGCTGCCCGATCATCTTTACCGCCTCGACATGCATGCCCGCCAGTTGCAGCTTTCGGAAATGCTCGACACCTCCTCGCGCACGTTCCGCACCGCCTATATGATTGCCCAGCTGGAAATGCGCGAACAGGTGCAGGCCTTGGCTGCAGGCGCGGCATTTGACAATCGCGGCGCCGAGCGGCTGTTTCAGCGGCATCTCTATGGCTATATCGCTGCAGCTATCATCATGCCCTATGGCCGTTTCCTGCGCGCCTGTGAGCAGACCGGCTATGATATCACCATTCTCCAGCGGCGTTTCGGAGCCGGACTGGAGGAGATTGCGCATCGGCTGACGACGCTCCAGCGCGTCGGCCAGCGCGGTCTGCCTTTCTTCATGGTACGCGTGGACCGGGCAGGTCAGTT
This sequence comes from Pseudomonadota bacterium, assembly GCA_038748365.1. Lineage (GTDB taxonomy): Bacteria > Pseudomonadota > Alphaproteobacteria > Sphingomonadales > Sphingomonadaceae > Alterisphingorhabdus. Next base: position 155,903 of record JBCDIZ010000006.1, on the reverse strand, counting down.
TTCCAAACGTTATAGCGGTGCCAGCGGGGCCGGCTTTGTCGAAAGCGGCAGTGGTTGCCCGTTATGGCATCTGCATCACAGCTTTACGCAACCATCGATATTGCAGGTGCAACTGATTGAGGCCGAAGATGGCAAGCAATGGTTGACGCTATCACGCACCGTGAATGGCAATAGCAGTCCGTCGCGTGCCGATACGCCGGACATGTCGGGCGAGGGGCCGGCTTATGCAATTGGTATCGGTGTCGCTGCTGAGCATGCTCAACGTCTGTGCGCCCATTATGCGGATATCGCCCAGAATAGCCGACCTATGCTTATCGGTCCGGGCTGCCGCTCTTGTCATCGTACCGATTGCACCCAGCGCGCAACTCCGCCTGCCGGAAAAACACTGACTTTTGATGATCGTGCCCGTCGTGCTGCGCCATTTGCGTTTCAAACCGGGTAAACGCGATGTGATCAGGGTAAAAACGCTCTAAATCAGCGAAAAACATCCAATATGCATAGTGACTCCTCCATATTGGAGGGTATTAGGGGGAAGTGTAAACTTAACCGACACTTTACCTCTGTGCGTTATGCACAGGGAATCTGAGATCATCTGTGATGACACCATAAGAGACCCGCCCAAGCTATGTTCCGCCTGTTCAAACATTATGTGCCGCATGCAGTGGTTCTTATGGGGCTTATCGACTTCATCCTGTTGTGCGTCTCGGCCGAAATCGCTTGGCAGCTGCGTACCATACAGGTGGGTATCGATGACGGCATGATTGTTGATCGTATCGTACCGGTATTGAGCTTTGCAATATTGCTGCAGGTCGCGATGATCGCAGTGGGTGTTTACGGCACAGATGCCTTGCTCCGTTTGCGCTTTGCAATTGCCCGTCTGGCGGTCGCGGTATCGCTGGGGATTATCTTTCTCTCGCTGATGTTCTTCCTGCTGCCGGGCAGCACCTTATGGCGCTCTATACTGCTCTATGCGATGTTTCTGTCGATTGCCTTGCTCATCGCCAATCGTGTCATATTAGGCGGTATATTGGGCACTGGGGCATTTCGTCGGCGCTTGCTCGTGCTCGGCGCCGGACGACGAGCGCAACGTATTCAGAAACTTGGCGAACGCCCGGATAGCGGCTTTGTCGTCATCGGGTTTATCGGCATGGGCGATGGCGAGCATGCGATTGATGAGGCGATTAACCGTTCTGCTATTCGCAATCTGGCCAATTATGTCGAGAAACTGAATGTCAGCGAGGTGGTGCTGGCACTGGAGGAAAGGCGCAATGCGCTGCCGTTACAGGATTTGCTGCGGATCAAGACGACTGGGGTGCATGTCAATGATCTGTCGAGCTTCTTTGAGCGCGAAACCGGGCGCGTTGACCTTGATTCTGTTAATCCCAGCTGGTTGATTTTCTCTGATGGCTTTTCATCCGGCCGCTGGCTTTCCAGCATCGCCAAGCGCCTGTTCGATGTGATCGCTAGCCTGACATTGTTGTTAGTATTTTTGCCTATCATCCTGCTTTTTGCACTGCTCGTTAAACTGGATAGCAAGGGCCCGGCCTTTTTCCGGCAGCAACGCGTCGGCCTTTATGGCCAACCCTTCAACATCATCAAATTACGCTCGATGAAGACCGACGCAGAGGGCGATGGCAAGGCTGTCTGGGCCGAGAAAAATGACCCGCGTATCACCCGTATTGGTCGCTTTATTCGCAGGACACGGATTGATGAACTGCCTCAGGCTTGGAGTGTCTTGAAAGGCGAGATGAGCTTTGTCGGCCCGCGTCCGGAGCGGCCCGAATTCGTCGCTGATCTGGAAACCAAGATGCGCTTCTATGCCGAGCGTCATATGGTGAAACCCGGCATAACCGGCTGGGCCCAGATCAACTATCCCTATGGTGCCTCGATAGAGGACGCCCGGCACAAGCTGGAATATGATCTCTATTATGCCAAAAACTATACGCCTTTCCTCGATATATTGATCCTGCTGCAAACGCTGCGCGTGGTGCTGTGGGCGGATGGAGTACGGTGATGGATTTGGCAGCATTCCTGGGACTGGCCGGCTTTTTGGGGCACTTGGTTGCGGCGCTGCTGCATGGTGGATTGGCTATCTGGCTGAGCCGCAGTCTGCGTATTCAACGCTCGGCGCAGGTGCCACTTATTATCGCGCTGGCGCTGCTTAGCTTCTGGGCTTTGGCCGTGGCTTGGGAAGGGCCACGTGCGTCAATATCATTATTCGTTGAGACAGTGCGCAATGCAGCTCTGCTGTTCCTGATGTTTCAGTTGCTGCGCTCCGATGACAGCTTGCGCCAACCGGCGACAGTCCATGCACTTTACGCCGTGCTTGCCGGGGTGCTGGCACTGCAACCGGTTTTTGATGGGATAGTTCTCAGCTTCGGGGCCGAGCTTGCGCCACCTTTGCTGTTCTACACATCCACCATATTGCGGATGATCTTTGCCGTCGGCGCATTGGTTCTGGTACATAATCTCTACTCAATATCTGCACCGCAAACACGCTTCGCCATCCGCCTGCCCATGGCCGGGCTGGCGGTACTGTGGTTCTTTGATCTCAATCTCTATGCAGCAGCTTATCTGCTCTATGAGTTGCCGGTCGAGCTTCTGGCGCTGCGTGGGATCATTGTCGCCTGTTTAATGCCAGTGTTCGCTCTCGCGGCCAAACGCAATGGCGAGTGGAAAATCCAGCTATCACGTACCGTTGCTTTCCATTCCTTCTCGCTGATTGCCATTGGTCTGTATCTGCTGGCCATGGCTCTGGTGGTGCAGCTGCTATCCTATTTTGTCGCCGATTATGCCCGGCTCACTCAGGTGGGGCTCGTTTTCGGGGTGTCGCTGGCGGCGCTGGTGCTGCTGCCCTCCAACAGCTTTCGTGCCTGGTTCAAGGTCAAGATTGCCAAGCACTTCTTTCAGCATCGCTATGACTATCGCGCTGAATGGATGCGTTTTGCCGACACGATGAGCGCGCGCGAGCAGGATTCCTCAACGCTGCACAGCCGGATTATCCAAGCGGTGGCGGATATTACCGACAGTAATGCTGGCCTGTTGCTTACGCCTGATGAGGGTGGCCGTTTCATGCTGCAAGAGCGCTGGAACTGGCCGACGCTTGAGGTTCCGGCCCCGGCCTGCACCGCCAGCACTGCCAACTTCTTCGCAACATCGGGCTTTATCGTCGAATTAGACAATGTGCGCGGCGATGATGCGGACGACGTACAAAAGGCAGCGATTGCCGACTGGATGGTCGGGGACAAGCGCATCTGGGTTATTATCCCGCTGATTCACTTTGAGAAGCTTGAAGGCCTGGTCATTCTCGGTCGACCGACACTGAACCGTACATTGGACTGGGAAGACCTCGATATGCTGCGCGTTGTCGGCCGACAGGCAGCGAGCTATGTCGCCGAACAGCGTGGCCAGAATGCGCTGCTGGAATCGCGGCAGTTTGAAGACTTCAATCGTCGCTTTGCCTTTGTCGTACACGACATCAAAAACATCGTTAGCCAGCTCGCATTGCTATCCCGCAATGCCGAGAAGCACGCCGATAAGCCAGAATTTCGCGAGGATATGGTCGAGACGCTGCAAGGCACTGTCGCCAAACTCAACGCGACGCTGACGCGTCTGACCAATTATCGCAAATCGCAGGACACCTCGATTGCGCCGCTCGAAGTAAAAGCGCTTGTCAAAAGTGTGGCGAAACAGAAATCGACACCCGGCCATAAGGTACAGGCCCTTATGGGAGAAAAGATGACAGTATCGGGTGACAAGGCGGCGCTGGAGCAGGTGCTGCTGCATCTGGTGCAAAATGCGCTCGACGCAAGTCGCGATAACGCGCAGCCGGTTATGCTCAAATGGTCTGCCAGTGGCATCTATGGCTATATCGAGATTGTCGACCATGGCACCGGTATGAGCGCCGAGTTTATCCGCACCAGCCTGTTCAAGCCCTTTGTTTCGACCAAGGATGGCGGCTTTGGCATTGGCGCCTTTGAAGCGAAATCGTTGATAGAAGCCATGGGTGGTCATCTCAATGTCGAAAGCCGTGAAGACATGGGCACGCGCATGATCATCCGCCTGCCATTGGCGCTGGATCAGCATGATGAACTGATCAAGGTCGACAATAGCCGCAAATCCAAAACCAAAGACCATAACCCAGATCGCAAGAAAATAGGAGCAGGTCGATGAGCCAAGCCGCCCGTCAGCCAGAACAGCTAATCCGTCCCAAATTGCTTATCGTCGAGGATGATGAGGGGCTGCAGACCCAGCTTAAATGGGCCTATGATGATTATGAAGTACTGCAAGCCTTTAACCGTGAGGAAGCGATCACATTGCTCCGCTCGGAAGAGCCCGCAGTGGTCACGCTTGATCTCGGCCTGCCGCCTGATCCCGACGGTACCAGTGAGGGCTTTGCCACGCTGGAAGAGATTATCGCGCTTAAACCCGATACCAAGGTGATCGTTGCCTCGGGTCATGGCGCACGCCAAAGCGCGCTGGATGCTATCGCCAAGGGCGCCTATGATTTTTATCAGAAGCCAGTGGATATTGATGAGCTTGGACATATTGTCAGTCGTGCCTTCCATCTGCATGAAATTGAAGAGGAGAATGCGCGGCTGGCCGATGCTTCGGGTGATAGCGAAAAGGTGCTTGGGCGCATCATAACCGCTGCGCCGGAGATGCTCAAAGTCGCTCGTACTATTGAGCGCGTTGCGCCGACCAATGCCTCGGTGATGTTGCTCGGTGCCAGTGGTACCGGCAAGGAATTGCTGGCGCGCGGGTTGCACGACCATAGTGATCGCAAGGCCAATGCCTTTATCGCGATCAACTGCGCCGCGATCCCGGAAAACCTGCTTGAGGCTGAGCTTTTCGGCCATGAAAAGGGTGCTTTCACAGGCGCAATCAAAACCACTGAGGGCAAGATTGAACAGGCGCATGGTGGCACGCTATTTCTTGATGAGGTGGGCGATATTCCTCTGCCGCTTCAGGTCAAGTTGCTGCGCTTTTTGCAGGAGCGAGTGATTGAACGCATTGGAGGGCGCAAGCCGATTGCAGTCGATACCCGCATTGTCTGCGCCACGCATCAGGATGTCGAACAGATGCAACGCGATGGCACCTTCCGTGAGGACCTCTATTATCGTCTGGCCGAGATTGTTGTGACCATCCCGACACTGGCCGAACGGCCCGGCGATACGGTCCTGCTCGCCAAGCATTTCCTCAATCGCATGGCCGAAGAGTTTAACCCCAAGGTCAAAGGTTTTGCCGCTGATGCGCTGCGCCGTATCGATGAATGGCCATGGCCGGGCAATGTTCGCGAACTGGAAAACCGGGTTAAACGCGCTGTGATTATGGCTGATGGCAAGCTGGTGCATGCTGAAGATCTCGACCTTGGCGGCGACGATGAAGCCGAGGCGGACAGCGATAGTCTGCTCAATATCAAGGCCGCGCGGGAAGAATCGGATCGCAAGGTGATCCGCCGTGCACTGGCGCGCAGTGAAGGCAATATTTCCAATACCGCGCGGCTGTTGGGGATCAGCCGGCCGACGCTTTATGATCTTCTCAAGCAATATGATCTGCAGCCTGGCGCGGCGACGGTGTCGGCCAAGGACTGACCCGGCCATGCCGCGCCTTTCCCGGTTCAGCGCTGCCCGCAAGCGGCATTGGCGCACCGCCATGCTGTCCATAGCTATGGGCGCGATGTTGAGCATCGGCCCTGTTGCGGGGCAGAGCGATGCCGCGCGCGAAGCGGCAGCGCGGGCGGAGCAGAGCATCGGCAAAGGCGATTATCGCGCGGCGCGGATCGAGATGCTCAATGCCATATCCGAGGCACCGGATTGGGCCGAAGCGCGGTTGCTGCAGGCAGAAATCTATTTGCGGCTGCGCGATCCTCTGGCGGCAGAAGCCGAATTGCGCCGCGCCCGTGAACTCGGTACCCCTGATGAGCAGTTGCGTCACTTGATGGGCCATGCGCTGCAATTGCAGGGCCAGTTGGACCGCGCGCGCAAATGGCTGACCGAAGGTCCGGTAGCGCGCAAGCATCTTGCCTATGCACAGCGGATATTGGCCGAGGTGAATCTCGCCGATGGTGATCGCGACCGTGCCCGTGCTGCCTATGATGCGGCAATTGCTGCGGATGATAGCGATCCGATACTCTGGGTTTCGATTGCGCGCTATCGCTATCTCGATGGCGACCAGAAAGGCGCGATCGATGCAGCGGATTTTGCCGTAGAGCTGGCGCCGCAGAGCATTGATGCGCTGCTTTATCGCGGCGAACTGGCGCGCAGCCAATTTGGCCTGATCCCGGCACTGCCATGGTTTGAGCGTGCGCTCGAGATCAACCCCGACCATATCCCGACATTGATCGCCTATGGCGAGACGCTGGGCGATGCTGGACGCATGACCGACATGCTGGCGGTGGCATGGCAGATCATGGCGCTGGAACCGGGCAATGATCGGGGCTACTATTTACAGGCCGTACTGGCGGCGCGGGCAGGGCAGTTTGATCTGGCCCGGTCGATCATGCTCAAGACCCAGAACCGGCTTGATGATCAGGCTGGACCAGCGCTTTTGCGTTGTGCGCTCGAACTTGAAGTGGACAATATGGCGCAGGCCGAAGAACATTGCGCCACGGTTCTGCGTCTGCAGCCGCATAATCTTATGGCGGGCAATCTGGGCATGCGTGGCATGACGGGTGGCAGCGAACCGGAGATGTTTTTCGATCTCATTGCGGATTATGGCCTGTTGACCACGGCCAATAGCTATCGCCTGCTGCTTGCGGCACGCGCCTATGAGGCGCAGGGCAATCGGCCCATGGCTGCCGATTTTGTCAACCGTGCCTCGCGCGCACAACACCGTCCTTATATGCTGGTGTCAGAGACTGCGGAGCTTGGCGAATTAGAAACAGCTGTGCGGGCAGCCCCAGGCGATGCTCGTGCCGAGGTGCGGCTGATCCGCAAATTGCTGACATTGGATCGTGATGCTGAGGCCTTGAGGCGCGCCAAGTCCTTGCAGCGGCGCTTCCCGGGTGTGGCCGATACCCATTTACTGGTGGGCGATGTGTATATGCTGTCCAATCGCCCGGAACAGGGATTTGCTGCGTATCAGGAAGCGGGCAGGCTGCGCTTCACCTTTGATGTGATGGTCCGGCTGCATGATGCGCTCTCTGATCTGGGGCGCGATGAGGAGAAGGCGGCGATATTACGCAGCTTTTTGGCCAATAACCCGGCGCATCTCAGGGCGAAACATATGCTGGGGACGGCCTATCTCGATGCCGAGCGCTGGGAATTGGCGCGGGTGACACTGAGCGAAGTCCGGGCTCGGCTTGGCGATAATGTGCCGCTATTGCTGGCAGACCTCGCTTGGGCTGAGATGAATGCTGGCGCGCCGGACAAAGCACAACGCACCGCAGCGCAAGCTTATCGCACATTGCCGATGAACCCGGTAGTTACCCATGTCTACGGCCAGGTACTGGCAGAAGATGAAACGCGACTGCGCGATGCGATTGATCTGTTTGAAAAGGCGGTTTTGCTGGCACCGCAGGATCAGCGTTTTCGGGATAGTTTAGGCAAAGCAAGGCAGCGTTACGCTGAGCAACAGAAAGCGGCTTAGTCGTTGACCTTTTCCAGCAATTCGCCCGGTGAAATACCAATACGCTTCATCTGCTCGACAACCGGCGGCCAGACATTCTCAAAGAAATTCTTCCGCTCATCAGAGCGCAGTCGCGATACTGCGCCTTCTGCAACAAACATACCGACACCGCGCTGGACCTCGACCAGACCGCTATTCTGAAACCCTTGATAGGCCTTGGCGACGGTCAATGGATTGGCCCCTTCCTGCGCCGCCAGCGCACGGACCGAGGGGAGCATCTCGCCTTCCTTATAGGTGCCATCAAGAATAGCCGCCGCGATCACATCGCGCAGCTTGAGATATACGGGTCTTGTCTCTGCCATAGTGCATCACTGGCATAACACAGCGGGTCAGGTCAAGTCCTAATGGATAAGTGGCTTTCAGCTTTCGGCTGACTGCCATATGGAAAATATCGTATCCAGTGGCGGTCGCGGCCGTTCTTCCAACTCTTTTGACGGGCTGCCAATAAAGACAAATCCGGCGATTTTTTCCGGATCAGCGCCGAACAGGTCGCGGACATCATCGTTAAAGGCGGGCCATCCGGTGATCCAGCCGCCAACAAATCCGGCGATATGCACCGCGTGGAGCAGGTTCATGGTGAAGGCACCGGCAGAAAGCTGCTGCTCCCAGAGCGGAATGTGGCTTTCCTTAGGGCTGTAGAGCACCACCAACATATCCGGTGCCAGCCGGGCGAAAGTGTCCATTGCACCGAGTTCTGATTTGCCGGCCTCGGGTTTTTCGCTGCGATAAGCCTGTTGCAGTGCATCCGATAGCTGGTCACGTTGGCCACCGGTGACATGCACCACGCGCCATGGCGTCAATTTACCATGGTCCGGCGTGCGCAATGCGGTGGTGACGATATTGCGCAGGGTTTCAGTATCAGGGCCAGGGGCAACCATGTCCCGCGGCCGCCCGGAACGGCGCGAGGAAAGGTAACTGGTGGGGGAAGAAAGATTGTTAAGCATGGCCCCCATATTGCGCCGCAATGATGCGATTGCAATCCACTAATTGCGAATCATTTGCGATAGGCGCAAGCTATGGCGCAGTGGGTATTTCGCGATATTTGGCTTCACAGCATGACATTTTTGTTTAAGGTGCGCTGCAAAATATGTGCTGTGATGGAGCAGCCATATCGATAATCATAATCTGGAGGTGGGCTTTGGCCGGAACTTACGAGCAAGACGGCGATGCAGCCGGAACATTTTTAGGACACCCCAAAGGGCTATATGTCCTGTTCTTTGCAGAAATGTGGGAGCGTTTTTCCTATTATGGTATGCGCGCACTGCTGATCTTCTACCTCACCAAACACTGGCTGTTTTCGGATAGTGAATCCGGCGTCATCTACGGCGCATATACCGCTCTGGTGTATATTACCCCGGTTCTCGGCGGCTATCTCGCAGACCGTTACCTAGGGCAACGCAAAGCTGTGATGTTCGGCGCTGTTCTGCTGACTTTGGGCCATTTATTTATGGCTTTTGAGGGCGAGCCTGCTGTTGGCCATAGTGACAACCCAGTAATCTATATCTTCTGGCTTGCGCTGGCATTGATCATAGTTGGCTCCGGCTTCCTGAAAGCCAATATTTCGGTGATCGTCGGCCAGCTTTATCCCCGCACCGACACGCGCCGTGATGCGGCTTATACGATTTTCTATATGGGCATTAATCTTGGCGCCGCCATCGGTTCGCTGCTCTGTGGCTATATCGGTGAGACTTATGGCTGGGCCTATGGTTTTGGTCTTGCGGGCATCGGCATGTTGCTGGGTCTGGTAGTATTCATGTGGGGCAAGCCCCTGCTGCTTGGCCGTGGCGAGCCACCCAAGCCACTAGCCAAAAACACCGAATGGACGATGTACGCAATCGGTATCGGCATGGTCGGCATCTGCTGGGCCGCCATCCAGTTTCAGGATCTCGTCGGCTATGTGCTTGGCGGTTTTGGTGGGGCATTGGTCCTCTATGTCCTCTTCATCGCGGTTGTGAAACTGCCATCAGAAGAGCGGGATCGCATCTTTGCTGCCATGTTCCTTATCCTCACCTCGATTGTATTCTGGGCATTATTCGAACAAGCAGGCTCCTCGCTCAACCTGTTTACTGATCGCCATGTTGATCGCGGCGGCGTTCCGGCATCGACCTTCCAGTCGATCAATGCGATCTATATTATTCTGTTGGCTCCAGTATTCGCCATTGTCTGGCAATTCCTCGGACAAAAGGGATTGGAGCCATCGGCGCCGTTCAAATTCGGTCTTGGCGTGGTTCAGGTTGGCCTTGGCTTTCTGGTTCTGGTATGGGGCGCTAATGCCGTCGGTCTGGAAAATGCGACGCCGGTCATCTTTATTTTCCTGATCTATCTGCTGCATACGACTGGTGAGCTATGTCTGTCCCCTGTTGGGCTATCAGCGATGAACCGCCTCGCACCAGCGCATATGGCTTCGCTAATCATGGGAACCTGGTTCTTTGCGTCTGCAACTGGTAACTTTGCGGCTGGTCTAATTGCAGCAGCTACTGGCGCAGAGGGCGTAGGCGAAGAAGCCGGCAAGCAGGTCGTGCTCGATGTCTATTCGACTGTTGGTCTATATGCTGTCGGGATCGGCATTGGCGTGCTTGTGGTGTCGCCGTTGATCAAGAAGCTTATGCACCTCGACACTCTCACCGATGATACCGTGGACGATGATCTGGTCGGTCAGCGAGGCGTTGGAGAGCCCCAGGCTGGCGGTATGCGTCCGGAGACGCGCCCAGCTGAATAGTCCTTCACTAAAAACATTGCCCGATTGTGGCTGCACCATCGATAGGCTAGCATCGACACCATAAGATATCCGCGGCGAAGATGGAGAGAGTCGCATGGATTATGGTCTGTTGCTGATCGCGGGATCAGTGGGTTTTGTGGCGACCCATTTGGGTTTCTCGCATCTGTTGCGCGCGCCTCTGCACCGGATGCTTGGTGATGTGGGTTATCAGATCATCTATTCGCTGGTGGCGCTGGCGACATTTGGTGTGGCGATTTACGCCTATCGCCAACTTCCCTATGCCGCGCCTTTATGGCCCGTAGCGCCGTGGATGACGGTGGTTACGGCGTTGCTGATGTTCTGCGCCAGCGTGCTGTTCGTCGGATCGGTGCAGAAAAACCCTGCCATGCCCGCACCTCAGGCGGCAGACTTTGCCGAACTGGACCCGCATGGCGTATTCAAGATCACCCGCCACCCGATGATGTGGGCCTTTGCAATCTGGGGTTTGGCGCATCTGCTGGTGCGGCCCAGTGCTGCCAATCTCTGGCTGATGGGTGCTGTTGTGGCTCTCGCGCTTATAGGCTCTGCCGGACAGGACAGGCGCAAGCGGCAGGAGATGGGAGTTGCCTGGCAGCATTGGCAGGCCAAGACCAGCTTCATCCCCTTCGGCAAGGGGCTGGCGACACCGGGCTCGGGTATCATTCTGCTCGGCATTGTGGTCTGGCTGATCGCCAGTTGGGCACATCATGGCCTCGGTTACGCCATGGTACCGCCCTGGACGAATTTATGGGGCGTCGCTGCGCTCTGACTGTCAAGCCAGATTGACAAAGGTTACAAAAGTTACGCTCGCGAGCCGCAGAAAAGCTGGGTTCTGTTGGACTTTTCCAAAGTCTGTAATTGCTTAAGGACTTAAGAAGTAGAAGGTCTTGATATTATCTGACTGGTGAGAAAGACCGGGAGCATATCTTATCAGACCGCATGGCTGTGGGACAGCGGCCGGAGATGTTGCTTCCTTGCACAACGAAAACAGCCATGTGTGTTGACCATATTGGCATAAGTAGGATATAATCCTACCTGCAAAGGATTGAACCATGGAAAAAACCAGCATTACGATGACAGACGCACATTATGCCTTGGCGAACGAAGCGATTGAGGCAGGCGAATATGCCAGTATGAGCGAGTTGATCCGAGATGCTCTGCGCCAATGGGAACACAAGCGCGAATTGCGCACGCTGGAATATGAGAGTCTCAAAGCGTTTATTCAGGAAGGGATTGATGATTTGAATGCTGGCCGCACGGTCCCCTTCGATATAGAAGATATTAAAAGACGGGGGCGGGAACGATTGGCAACGCAAGGAAAGTAGCGGTAACCTTTTCTGCTCGATCTGATCTTGCAGAGATATGGAATTACATTGCGAACGATTCTGTTCAGGCAGCAGATGGCTTCCTGCTTAAAATTGAGGACAAATTCGCGTCCTTGGCTGATACGCCTAATATTGGTGCGCCACGTGGTTTTGTTCAGGGATTAAGAGCCTTCCCGGTAGGCAGTTATCTGATCTATTATCTTGTAACGGATACCGAATTACAGATTGTCCGTGTTGCGCATAGTGCCAGGGATCAGGCGGCACTATTTTCCTGATTAATTTGGATGATCTCCCTTACCGAGGAAATTACAACCGAGTCATTTTCAACATGGCCTCGCCATAACGCGGGCCTGCTGTTCCGCCTATTGGGGCGGCTGCGTTGAGCCGTTCCATGTCGCTTTCGCTCAGTGCCAGATTAGCCGCCGCCATGCTGTCTTCCAGTGTCGCACGGCGTTTGCTTCCCGGTATGGGAACAATATCCTCACCCTTATGCAGCAGCCACGCGAGCGCCACCTGGGCGGCGGAGCGGTTATGGGTGTTGGCGATGTCTTTAACGACATCCACCAGCTTGAGGTTCTGGTCGAAATTCTCTTCCGAATAGCGCGGGTCGCGGCGGCGATAGTCGTCTTCGAGTAGGTCATCGCGTGACGTGATCTGGCCCGTCAGGAAACCACGACCAAGCGGGCTGTAAGGGACAAAACCGATGCCGAGCTCTCGGCAGATGGGCAGGATTTCTTCCTCCACCTCGCGTTCCCAGAGCGAATATTCCGATTGCAGTGCGGCAATCGGGTGGGTCTCGTGCGCGCGCCGGATAGTGTCGGGACCGGCTTCGGACAGGCCGAGAAAACGCACCTTGCCTTCCTCCACCAGCCGCGCCATTTCGCCGATGGTTTCCTCAATCGGTACATCGGGGTCGACACGGTGCTGGTAAAACAGGTCGATCTCGTCAATGCCGAGGCGTTGCAATGACCCTTCACAGGCGCGGCGGACATTGGCGGGGGTGGAGTCGACACCCTGAAAACCATCTTCATTGAATTTGAAGCCGAATTTGGTGGCGATCACCAGCCGGTCGCGTCGACCGGCTATGCCACGGCCAAGAAGTTCTTCATTGCGATGCGGGCCATAGACTTCTGCAGTGTCAAACAGGGTGACGCCCAGCTCAATCGCACGGTCTATGGTGGCGAGAGATTCGGTGACATCCGCTTCGCCATACATATTCTGGCCGACACCGGCCATGGGCATACATCCCAGACCCAGTGCCGAGACGGTGAGTTCGCTACCCAGTTTGCGTTGCTGCATCCTTGCTCTCCTCTGCCCTGTTGTCTGCGTGAGTGCGTTCAATAAAACCCCAAATCTCGCGGCGCAGCTCCGGTGCGAAGAGATACAGTATCAGAACATTGGGCAATGCCATCAGGAAAAATGCGCTATCGACCAGATTGATCACCGCATCAATGCTGAGCAGCGCCCCCAGCGGCAGGATGAAAATATAGATCAGCTTGAAGGTCAGCTCGCGGCGGCGGCCGCGCCCGAAGAGATATTGAAAGGCCTGCAGTCCATAAAAGCCCCAGGCGCACAGCGTGCTATAGCCAAAGAGGATGACCGCAGCGGTGAGCAGCCAGGGGAACCAATAGCTGATCTGGCCAAAGGCTGCGGCGGTGATGCGGATATCCTGATGCTCGCCTGTCCATGTGCCCGCCAGTACAATGGCGAGCGCGCCAAGCGAGCAGACGACAATGGTATCAAGAAAAGGTTCGAGCAGCGCGACTAAGCCTTCGGATGCCGGTTCGCGCGTTTTGGCCTGGGCATGAGCGATAACCGCAGATCCAACCCCGGCTTCTGAGGAATAGACTGCGCGCTGCATACCGACGATAAATGCGCCGACCATGCCGCCTGCAACCGCATCACCGGAAAACGCATCGGAGACAATCAGGGTGATTGCTGCGGGTAGGTCGGCAAAGTTAACGGCGATAATCGTCAGCACGCCAAGGATATAGACCCCGGCCATGATCGGCACGAGGATGGCGGTAACCCGTCCGAGCCATGTCACTCCGCCAATCACCACAAGCCCAACGAAAAAGGCCATGGTCAGGCCATAGAGAAAGGCAAAACTGTTAGGCTCGCCAGAGGCAGAAAAGGCTTGAAAACCGGTGACTTCGGAGAGGGTGGCAAGGCTCTGGTTGACCTGCACCAATGGGATCGCGCCGATAAACGCCATCACTGCATAAAAGGCGCCCAATGCAAAACCCAGACGCGGCAGTCCTCTCAGGGCAAAACCGTTTTTGAGGTTGTACATCGGCCCGCCGCGCACTGAGCCGTCGCTGTCCACCTCGCGATATTTGAGCCCCATAGTGACTTCGACGCATTTCAGCGTCATTGCGAAGAAGCCTATCACAAACATCCAGAATGCGGCGCCCGGACCGCCCGTGGCAATAGCGATGGCAACGCCTGCAATATTACCCAGACCGATAGTGCCGGAAAGCGCCGTGGTGAGGGCAGAGAATTGCGAAATCTGCCCCGGCGCATCCGGCTCATCATAATCGCCGCGCAATATCCGCAGCGAAAGCGGCAGGACACGCAGATTGAGAAAACCGAAATAGACGGTGAAGATAAGCATTGGAAGTGCCAGCCACAGCACGATCCACGGTATCTCCGCGCCGAAAAACGGGATACGTGAGAAGACCGCAGCATTCAGTCCGTCTATAGCCTGGGTCAAGACTGTCAAAAGAGGATTGGCCATGAATTACCGGTGATGAAGATGCGGATTGATACGACGGGTCGTTGTGAAAGGCCTTTATCCTAGGCCAGAAGCGGTCTAATCCGCAACGATGTAAATATATCAGGGTGTAAGGGTAGCTTTAGTGAGTAGAGCGTTTTTTGGGACTGACGGTATAAGAGGCCGAACCAATGCCGGGGTAATGACTGCTGACACCGCGATGCGGATAGGCATGGCGGCGGGCAAGCATTTCCAGCGCGGGACACATCGTCATCGGGTGATCATCGGCAAGGATACAAGGCTTTCCGGTTATATGATGGAGTCTGCGCTGGTTGCTGGCTTTACCAGTGTCGGCATGGATGTGATTCAGGTCGGGCCAATGCCGACCCCTGCCATTGCCTTGCTTACGCGCGAGATGCGGGCTGATCTCGGCGTTATGATCTCGGCCAGCCATAATCTTTATGAGGATAATGGAATCAAGCTGTTTGGCCCGGATGGTTTCAAGCTTTCTGATGATGACGAAGCGCGTATTGAGGCGCTGATGACGGAAGTCCCTGATCTGGCCGATGCACCTGATATTGGCCGTGCCCGGCGTATCGAAGATGCGCGTGGGCGATATATCCACGCGGTCAAGAAAACGCTGCCCTATCATGTTCGGCTTGATGGGTTGAAGATCGTTGTCGATTGCGCTCATGGCGCGGCCTATCAAGTCGCGCCCTCGGCTTTTTGGGAACTGGGAGCTGAGGTGATCGCGATGGGCGTTTCGCCTAATGGGACGAATATCAATGATCAGGTCGGCTCGACCCATATTGGCGCACTGCAGGAGCGTGTAGTGGCGGAAAAAGCGGATATCGGCATAGCGCTGGATGGCGATGCGGACCGGCTGATCGTGGTTGATGAGAAGGGTGAACAGGTTGATGGCGACCAGATCATGGCGCTGATTGCCACCGGTTGGGCGCGTGATGGGCGGTTAAAGAACAGCACGGTTGTCGCGACGGTGATGTCCAATCTCGGGCTGGAGCGCTATCTCGCCGAACAGGGCCTGAGGCTGAAGCGTACCAAGGTGGGCGACCGCTACGTGCTGGAGGAAATGCGCCGTGGTGACTTCAATATTGGCGGCGAGCAATCGGGGCATATGATCCTGCTCGACCATGGCACTACCGGAGATGGCACCGCGGCGGCGCTGCAGGTGCTGGCAGAGTTGGTACAATCGGGCAAACCGGCAAGCGAATTGCTGCATGTCTTTGATCGTGTGCCACAGCTCCTCAAAAATGTCCGCTTCAACGACGGCAAGCCTTTGGAGGATGCACGGGTAAAATCCGCCATCGTTCAGGCCGAAGCTGAAATGGGTGATAATGGCCGTTTCGTCATCCGCGCATCGGGCACCGAGCCGGTGATCCGGGTGATGGCGGAAGGCGATGATGCGGCGCAGGTAGAAATGCTGGTCAACCGGCTGTGCGATGTGATTGCCGAGGTTGCCGCCTGATGCAACCGGTGCGGGTGCTCAGCATCGCCGGATCGGATAACGGTGGCGGTGCAGGCATACAAGCGGACATCAAAACCATCATCATGATGGGCGGCTATGCGATGACGGCAATCACTGCATTGACGGCGCAGAATTCGCAAGGAGTGACGGACGTGGTGCCCACCGATCCGGACATGGTCGCGGCTCAGATGGACGCTGTTGTCAGCGATTTTGGCGTTGATGCAATCAAGATCGGAATGCTTGGTAGCGCGGCGATTGTGGAAGTCGTCGCCGAGCGGCTGGAAAAGCTGGAAGCGGGTGATAAGACTGTGCCGGTAGTGTTTGACCCGGTGATGGTTGCAACTAGCGGCGGCATATTGGCCGATGCTGATACCGTAGCTGCTTTCGGAAAACTGATGGCGCTGGCAACGCTGACTACACCTAACTTGCCTGAGTTGGAAGCATTGGGCGGTGAGGCGGATTTAGTCAGGCGCAATCTCACGCTACTGATCAAAGATGGCCATGGCGAAGGCGAGCAAGTCATTGATCGGCTGGTAAATAGTGATAACGAAATTGCGCGCTGGTCCGATCCACGCATTGATACATCGCATAGCCACGGCACAGGTTGCACCCTGTCGAGTGCAATAGCTGTCGGGTTAGGGCAGGGGCTTGATCTGCAAGCGGCGATCGCACAGGCGCGGGATTTTGTTCGTCTAGCGCTGCACAGTGCCCCCGATCTTGTCGCCAGTAATGGCCCGATGGGTCATCACGCCGTTCGCAATGATGCAGTTATGCCCGGGCCGTTATTCAATCAGGCAACGCTCGACTGCACTGATTATGATGCCTCTGTCGCCTTTTATACCCAGCTCGGTCTTACCCATATTGTCGACAGCCCGCCGCGATATGCACGCTTTGAGGCGCCTAATGGCACAACACTCTCGCTGCATGAGGCGGATAGCGTCACCTCTTCAGCATCGCTGTATTTCGAGTTTCCGGATGTGGACAAAGCTGTGGAAAAGCTGCGCAAAAGCGGGTGGATATTCGATGGAAACACTGAGGATAAGACGTGGAAATGGCGGGAAGCATGGACCACCGATCCCTCCGGTCACCGCATCTGCCTTTACCACGCCGGAGAAAATCGGCGCTATCCGCCCTGGCGGCTATAATGCGGGGCTGATCGATACCGCTCGGGTCAATCAGTTCAACTTTAGCCTTGGACATGAAGCCTTTGCTATTTTAGAGAGGGGCCATTGAGTTTCCAACTATAGACCGAAGGATTCCCACATGAGTATAACAGAAAAAGCTGTTGCTGCGATCTGCATTAACGCCATCGCATTGTCTGCGGCTGTGGCGCATCCGGGCCATGAGCACAATGCGGAAAGCGATCATGCTGCATGGACTTATGAGCCAGTTGTTGCACTGGCCGGAATTGTTGCGCTGGCCGCCTTCTACTTCTGGCAGCGTTCGAACAACAGCAACTAAGCCGTCTGCCCAAGACAGCATTCCTATAGGAAGAACCCAAATTTCAGGAATTCCATCATGATCCACGCACTTACCAAGAAAATTGACAGCCTCATCTCTTTCGACCGCGCCAGCGCGCACTGCGACATTCCCTGCGGTATCTATGACCCTTCCACCGCCATTATTGCGGCGCTTTCGGTGCTGCGCGTGATGGATATCATGGCCGATGCCGCTTCCAGCGACAAAAGCGATCTGGAGAAGCATAATTCGCTGACCCGCGGTGCGCTGCAAAAGGAAGAAGAGGCCGAAAAGGTCAAACATGAAATCCGCATCATCTGGGGCGATTACATCAAGGCGCCGCAGATCGAAAAGCACCCTGACATTCATGATTTGACGCACAAAATCATGCTTAAGGGCAGTGCCTGTAAGCAGGGCGTTAACCGCGCAGACGCCGAAGAACTGGTCGAGCTGGTCAATCAGTTTGCCGAGAAATTCTGGGACACCAAGGGTATTGAGACCGAGCGTAAAACCTCGCCCTATGCACCCGCAGTGCCAGTGGTTTATCCGATCCTGCCATAATGCCGCTATTCGGCTGGGGCATTATGCGTATCGATGGCGATAGCATGGTGCCCACGCTGAATGACGGAGACTATGTTGTCTATCGTCAGTTATCCGCTTCACAAAAAGCTGCGTTAAACATCGGCGATATCATTGCATTTCGTTATGCTGATCCCGCCCATATGGTGAAGCGCATAACCGCAATATATGATGGCTGGTTGAATGTAGCGGGGGACAGCCCCCATTCCATGGGATCTCAGGCGATTGGACCTGTCCAACTTGACGATATCATTGGAATAGCACGGCTTCGTATAGCGCCGTCGGGATTGTCGAAGCTTTAGCTCCTACGTTCTGATTAAATATCCTTGGTCTAGATACCTTTAATAAGAAATTGCTGCTTCAACCTAGCCGCTTGCTTGCCGTGAACAAGACCCATGCCGCTAGAGCACTGGGTAGGAGCATCGTGAACACAATCAGGATCGTCTCCGCGGTATCACCTGCCGGGCCATGCTCTGCTGCAATATGATAACCGTGAAACAGCGCCCAAAGTGCGGTCAAAACAATGCCGGTCCAACGTGCCCATGTCGCAGTGCTTATGGCGGTCACGATAATCGGCAGTGCTGCAATGCTCATCAAGATGGCAATCGGCATCAGGATATCAGCGCTGATATCGCCCCCCGCTTTGATAACTTCCATGATAAGCAGGGCAACAATGCCCGCAAAATTGAGCAACATGAGTTTGCTTGCGGCAGAGAATTTCGCCTCAATGGTCATTTTCAAAGTCCGTTCTGGGATGTTGGCTAGGAAACAGTGATAGGCTGCGCGAACAGCTATCAGGAATGATTCGCACTTGCAATAAGCATCGTAGATATTGCACCACAGACTGACACGGCTTTTGCATTGACCTCTTCCCCTCAATTGGCAAAGAAGGAGGTATGAAACACAATCACATTCGCACTCGCGCTCCCACCCCTTTTCTTTCCTCTGTTTGTGCCATGGCCTTGATAGCTGGTGGCGGAACCGCTGCACAAGCGGCCCCGGCAAATGCCTCGCAAGCGCAAGCTGATACTGCCGCCATCCCGGAAGGGACCGGCTATTTCGCTTCCAAGAGCAGCTTGCCGTTCATGGCGCCAGACTTCACCCAGATTTCTGAAGACGATTATCTTCCCGCCTATAAGCAAGCCATGGCGATCCATAACGCCGAGGTACAAGCGATCATCGACAATCCGGCAGAGCCCAGTTTTGAAAACACCATTATTGCACTGGAAAAAAGCGGGCGCATGCTCGGCCGCATTAACAGCGTCTTCTTCATGCTTACCGGCGCCAACACCACGGACAAGCTGGATGAGATCAACACCGAGATCAGTCCCAAGCTTTCGGGTCACTATACCAGTATCAACCTGAATCCCGATCTCTTCGCGCGGGTCAAGGCTGTCTATGATCAGCGCGATAATCTAGACCTCAATGTGGAACGCGCAAAGCTGCTCGAAAATAGCTATACCGGCATGGTCCATGCTGGTGCCGAGCTGACGCAGGAAGAGCGTGAGCGGGTAAAGGCGATCAACAGCGAACTCTCTGCACTGACCACACAGTTCAGCCAAACGGTGCGTGCTGCAACTAACCAGCAACCATTGATCGTGGATACAAAGGAAGAACTCGCGGGTCTGTCTGATAGCGAAATCAACTCTGCCGCCACCGCCGCGAGCGAGTTGGGGATGGAGGGCAAATACGCGCTCATCCTGCAAAATACGACGCAACAGCCACTGCTACCGAAGCTCGAAAATCGCGCGCTGCGCAAACGCTTTCTTGATCTCAGTTTGCACCGCTCAGACGGGACCAATCCGGAATATGACACGCGCATGATCGTGGCCCAGATCGCGGCGCTGCGTGCAGAGAAAGCGGCGTTGTTCGGTGAGCCGGACTGGGCCAGCTATGTCATGTATCGCAATATGGCAGATGAGCCGAAGCTGGCGCTCGACTTTATGGAGCAGATGGTCCCCGCGCTTGCCGGAACGCAAAAGCGTGAAGCGGGTATCCTTAATGCAGAGATCGCCGAAGAGGGCGGAGATTTCTCCGTCCAGCCTTCTGACTGGTATCGCTTTGCCAATCAGGTTCGTGAAGACCGCTTCAACTATAATGAAGATGAGGTGAGGCAGTATCTCCAGCTGGAAAAGGTGCTGGAAGACGGCATCTTCTATATGGCGAACAAGCTCTATGGTCTCACCTTTGAGCGGCGTACCGATATCCCGACCTATCACCCCGATGTGTGGACCTATACTATTAAAGAGGAGGACGGCACAGAGCTTGCCTTGTTCTATTTCGATCCGTTCAAACGACCGTCCAAGCGCGGCGGTGCGTGGATGGGCAGCTTTGTGCAACAGTCCTATCTGTTCGACCAGAAGCCGGTCATCTATAATGTTCTCAACGTTCCCAAGGCTGCCGAGGGCGAGCCGCAGCTTGTCAGTTTCGACTGGGCTAACACTGCGTTCCACGAATTCGGCCATGGCCTGCACGGTATGTTCGCCGAGCAGGAATTTGCCAGCCTGTCCGGTACGGCAACACCGCGCGACTTTGTAGAATATCCCGCCCAGGTTCATGAAATGTGGCGGGTGCATCCCGAGGTGCTGCAGAACTATACCGCGCATGTAGAGACCGGTGAGCCGATGCCGATGGAGCTGTTTGAACGGATTCAGGCGGCTTCACGCTGGAATCAGGGTTATGATTTTGGCGAAGTCATGGAAGCCGCGCTGCTTGATATGCGCTGGCATTCGCTTTCTGCTGAGGAAGCCGCCGCCATCGACACGCCGGAAAAGGTCACCGCTTTTGAACAACGCGCCTTGTCGGAGCTGGGCCTTGAAGTTGAACTGGTGCCGCCGCGCTATCGGAGCACCTATTTCAACCACATCTTCTCCAGTTCGACCGGCTATTCAGCGGGCTATTACAGCTATTTGTGGACCCAGATGCTCGACCATGACAGCCGCGACTATATCCTCAGCAATGGCGGCCTGACCCGAGCCAATGGCAAGCGCCTTCGCGAAACCGTACTCAGCCGCGGCGGGACGATGGATTATGATGTAGTCTACCGCAATTTCGCGGGCCGCGATCCGAATGTGAAATATATGCTGGCATCGCTTGGTCTTATAAAGGAAGAAGAGGAAGCCACTGAGCAAGGTGGGGACTAAGACACTTCGACCAGTTTAGCTGACCAGAACTTGCTGAAACGGGCTCCATAATATAACTTCGTCATAATATTTGCGATGTGGGAGCATAGGATGAGCGAGAATGGAAGCGCTGCGATAGATCAACTCCAGAAACGCCCGACTGTGACGATGTCGCGGCGTGATTTGGTCGCCGGGCTTGCTTCAGGAGCGGTGATTGCGTTTTCGGGAGTGGGGCTTGCGGGGTGCGCTACAAACACCGCTCTTGGACGCAAGCAATTGTTGCTCGTTTCAGAGGCTCAACTCGAAGAGCTCGCCGCGGCTTCATGGACGCAGGCGCTTCAACAAAACCGCCAGACCTCTGATCGCGGTTTGCGCCGTCAGGTCGAGGCTGTCGGTGATCGCATTGTCCGCGGCGCAGATCAGCGTTTTCCCGGTTTCGGCCTTACACAGAGAAACTGGGAGTTTGCCGTCTTTGATGATGACACCGTCAACGCATGGGTAATGCCCGGCGGAAAGGTCGGGTTTCACACTGGACTTCTCGACGTTACGCAGAATAACGACCAAATCGCGACAGTCATGGGGCATGAGGTCGGCCATGTCGTCGGCCGCCACGCAGCGGAGCGCTATTCCCAGCAAATGGCGGCGAGCAGCGGAATGGCGCTTGCCAATGTAGCACTTGCGGACAGTGAAAATCGCGGATTGATCGCCGGAATATTTGGCGCAGGCGTGTCCTTCGGCGTGATCTTGCCCTATTCGCGCAAGCATGAATATGAAGCTGACCGGCTGGGTGCAGACTTTATGGTCGATGCGAATTACCGGGCCAATGAAGCGGTTCGGTTCTGGGATGGCATGACACAGCGCTCGAGCCGTCAACCGATGGAATTCATGTCCACCCACCCTTCAGACCAAAGCCGCATTGCTACAATGCAGTCTTACATCACATCGCAAGGATATGTGTAAGCGCGGGCAAGGTCTTTGATGGGTGTTCCGATAGCATCCTGCCTCAATCGCAAAATGCATGTTATAGTTGCCTCACCTGCGTGCTATTCTCTAAAGGGAGTGCGTTTTGGCGATGTAGTGCCTATATGGCGCCATCCATAGTGGAGACAAGATATGAGCATGACGCTCCCGCAACTGACCGTGACTGGCGCGCCCGAGGAGATGGGGCGTCAATATGGGGCGCATTGGAAGGACATGATTCACGATTTTGTCGCCAATCGTGTGTCTGCGGTGGAGACCTATCTGGCTGAGTTTGGGCATGACACCAGTCGGTTGTTTGATGCTGGCGCGGCTTGCCTGGACCAGCTGCGAAGTTTTGATGCGGATGGCCATGCCGAGCATCTGGGCATCGCCCAGGGCGCCGAGATTGACCCGGTGCTGCTCTACACCACCGCCAATATGACCGATGTCCGCGATATTATCGCCTTGCCCGCGGTGGATGATGAAGGCTGTACTGCGGCGCTGTTGCCGCCGGAAATCAGCGCCAACGGCCATAGTCTGCAGGGCCAGACCTGGGATCTGAATGGGCCGGATGTCAAATATGTCATCGCGCTGCACCGGATGCCGGATGAAGGACCGGAAACATGGACCGTCACCTGCGCCGGGTGCCAGACGCTGATGGGCATGAATCAGCACGGCGTTACTGTCGGTACGACGAACCTGAAAACCAAGGGCGCGAAGGTTGGTATTCCCTATCTCTCGCTGCTGCATCTTGCGCTGAAACAGGAGACGCTGGAGGCGGCGAGTAGAATCGTCGAGCAGGCTCCGGTAGCGGGTAGCCATTCCTATTGGATTGGCGACAAGGACCGCGCCGTGGAATGGGAGCGCACGCCGCAAAAAGCAACTTTTCGGACCACAGATAATGGCGCCTTTGTGCGCTCCAATCACTGTCTTGATGCGGAGAATATCGCGCTGGAATCGGGCTTATCGGAAAGCACGCATGACCGCTATGCGCGGATGCAGAAGCTGCTTGCGCAATCTGATGCGCATACGGTCCAATCATTGTCGATGCTGTTCGCCGATCGCTCTGACGGGCGGCTGAGCATCAACCGCTTTGAAGAGGACAATAGCGGCGCAACCACCAATGCGGTTATCGCTTGCAACCCGGCGGACCTGGAGTTTCTGGCATGCCGTGGACCAGCGGATCAGGGCGATTGGACAAGGCTGGAGTTTGAACGTGCCCCTATTGCGGCGTCTGCTTAGAGCTTTTATGGCTCTGGCAGATCCACCTTTGCCGTTCGCCTCGAGCGAAGTCGAGAGGCCCTTGCAAGTGGAGAGCAGTGTCTCGACTTCGCTCGACACGAACGGGGTATTTTACGTCACTCATTCAAAGTTAGAACTGCTCTAAACCATGATCGCCTATTCCACGCTCGGCACCAACGATATGGATCGCTCTATAGCGTTCTACGATGCCGTGTTCGGCGCGATAGGCGGGGTGCGCGAAGTTACCGGAGAGACCTGGACGCGCTATGGCCGCGAAGGCGAACGCTCTAAGGTCTGCTTGACCCCGCCCTATGATGGCCAGGCGGCGAAAAGCGGCAATGGTCCTATGCTGGCCTTTGAGACAAAAGACCGTGCTTTTGTGGATGCCTTCCATGCCGCCGCACTGGCTAATGGCGGTGCGGATGCAGGTGAACCCGGCATTCGTGAAGGCACGCATTATGTCGCCTATGTCCGCGACCCTGATGGCAATAAACTCTGTGTATTCGCGCCGAAATAAAGCGTAGCATTGTCAGGTGCGATTATTGCCAGCTAATCGCGGTGGCAATGCCGAGAAATACCCAGGACAGTAGAAACAGCATCCCGATCAGCGGCGCTATATAGCGCAGCCAGCGATCATAAGGCACGCGCGCCAGAGCGAGCATGGCCAGCGTGCCGCCAGAGGTGGGCACGAGCAGATTTGTGAGTCCGTCGCCCACCTGAAAAGCGAAAATGGCAGTCTGTCGCGTTACACCGATCAGATCGCTCAGCGGTATCAGGATCGGCATGGTGACCATTGCCTGACCGCTGCCCGAAGGAATGAATATATTGATCAGTGCGTTGACCACAGTCATCAGCACCGCCGACAGATAAGGTGGGAATTGCGCAAGCGGCGAGGCGAGGGCATTGACGATTGTCTCGCTTACCATCGCGTCTTCGAATATTACCTGAATTGCGCGGGCGAGACCGATGACCAGCGCGCCGCCAGCGATCGCTCCGGCGCCCTTGATCATTTGTTCGACGGCTGTGTTCATCGGTATCCGATGAATTACCGCCGTGGTGATCGCAATCATCACGAAGATGGCCGAGAAATGGTTGATATGCCAGTCATAGGCCATAACCCCGATGAACAGAAACGTTAGGAAACCGAAGAACGCAATGATTGTCAGCACGTCCTCAGGCCTCATCCTGTATTCATCAGCATGTTTTTCGAGTTGCAATCCTGCGGTCGAGATGGAGGCTACCGAGGATGCGATCCTGCCGTCGAGCAGGCGCGTATAGTATCGGCAATTATACCAGGCGAGAGCGGACAGGCAGGCAAGGCAAAAAACCGATCGCAACAGAGCACCGGAAAATATCGGCAGTTCGGCGATCATCTGCGAGGTGCCGACAGTGAAAACATTTATCGGTGATGTTGCAAATCCGACGCCGATAGCGCCAAGCGACACACCCGCCCCGAGCAGCAGATCGCCGCGGATCGCAAGGCAGATGATCACCGCAATCGGCACCAGCGCGATATTGCTTTCAAAGCCGACCGCGATGCCGAGAATGCCATAAACGAACGTGACGATTACAATCAGCAGCTTGGCACGGCTCTGCCCGATCACGCGGATGGCGCTGCCCACCGCATTTTCCAGCGTCCGGCTATATTCCAGCACCTGAAAAGCCGCGCCGGAGATAAAGGCGAGAAAGATAATATTGGCCGCGCTGACCAGGCCTTCGGGTATCGCCATGAACACGTCCATGAACGTCGCCGGATTGCCCTCGATATAGTGAAACGAGCCAGGCACCACCCCTTCGCGGCCATTGGCGAGTGTGACCTTGTCGAATGCCCCTGCAGGAATGATATGCGTCAGGATCGCCGCGACAATGATGATGCCAAAAATCAGGGCGAAAGGATGGGGGATTTTCTCAAGCCAGGACGGCGTCGAAATGGAAGTTGGCGCGGCATCATCTGTCTGTTTCAATGTCTTGCCGCCCTTTGCTGATTGGACGATTTTAGCCAAAGTTCAACCACATATACAAGCGGCTATATGCGGCTAGAGCGAAGGGTAACGATCAAAGGGGCTGGTGTGGATACATCTATAATCGGTTTTTGTCGGCTGAAGCTGGTGAGGCTGGATGAATTGCGCTAACCGGAGCCCTTCTAATCCAATGGAGCAATATAAATGAGACTATGGCTGCCTTGCATCTTAGCGCTTATGATCCCATCCATGAGTTCAGCTTCCGAGGACCATTCTCAAACACCTGCTCTCGAACAGTTTGCCCGAGACGGTATGACCGCCACCAATGCCGAGGGACTTGCGTTTGCGGTCATCAAGGATAGTGAAATAGCCCAAGTCGAAGCCCTTGGGGTGAGAAACCAAAAGCGCGAGCCGTTGACCGTCGATACCATAATGTATGGCGCCTCACTGACGAAGACGGTCTTCGCCTATTTCATTCTGCAATTGCACGATGAGGGGCTTCTCAATCTGGATCAAACGATCGATACGCTACTTCCTCGCCCTTTGCCAACATATGAAGGGTTCAGGCGCACCCATGCTCCATGGAATAACCTTGCGAGCGATGATCGCTGGAAACAGATTACGCCGCGCATGTTGCTCACCCATTCGGGAGGCTTCCGAAACTTCTTTTTCATTACACCCGAGGGTGAATTCGATCCCAATGGCACACTCGACATCCATTTCGATCCGGGCAGTCGGTATTTTTATTCGGGTGAAGGCTTCATCCTGATGCAGTTCGTGCTTGAGCAGGGGCTCGGAATGGACGTCGGAGAAGAGATGCGTCGGCGGGTCTTCCGCCCTCTTGGGATGACGAAGACGGACATGATGTGGCGTGAAGACTTTGCAGAAAATCTTGCTGACGGCTTTACCGTGACTGGCGAAACTGTGCCGCATGACGATCGCAGCAAAGTGCGCGCCGCTGGTTCAATGGATACCACCATTTCCGATATGGCAAAGTTCGCCGCTGCAATCGCAAAATGTAAGGGGCTATCGGCGGCTTCGTGCGAAGCGTTTTTTGCGCCGTCGCTGACGATCCCGACCGCCACGCAGTTCGTGGCTATCAATGCGCCGCTTCCGCCGGAGCCTGCATATCCCGGACTCGCGGCGGGCCTTGGCGTGGTTGTGACTTCCGGGCCGCGTGGCAAGGTGGTGTTCAAGGGCGGGCATAATGACAACACTGGCAATACAATGGTCTGTATACCGGCCGATCAAGAGTGCGTTGTCATTCTGTCCAATGATGTGCGCGCAGAGGCGGCCTTTCCAATGATCGTCAAAGCTGCGCTCGGTGACACTGGCGTCCCTTGGAAATGGGAATATCCAAGTCTCGATTTCGTAGAGTAGTAAGCTTTTCTGCCTGAGATAGAGGATATTGAAGCGTCTTATTGCGGGTTGCAGTCCAGTCTGTTTTATGCCCGCAAAACTGACCGGTACAGGCAGTGCATTATTCGTTTTTCGCTTCAGCGTCCCCATCCTCAATCGCCAGCCCATGCCGCATTAGCATCGGCAACTGGGTGAAGGTGAAGACAAAGGATAGCGCTGTAACACCCCAGACCTTCAGCGTCAGCCAAGTCTCAAAACTCAGCGTTGCACGCATCACTTCGTTGAGCACGGCCAGAAAGGTGAAGAACAGCGCCCAGTTGCGTGACAATTTGCGCCAGCCTTCATCGGACAGGCCTTCAAACGCAGCGTGAAGCAGATATTTGAGCAGCGCCTTGCCGCGCCACAGGCCGATAAACAAGATCCCCGCCAGCGAGGCATAGATGATCGTTGGTTTGACCTGAATAAAGGTCTCGTCCTGAAAATAGATGGTGAGCGCGCCAAAGCCGAGGATCAGGATCGTTGAGAGCCAGAGCATCGGCGAGATTTTACCGGTTTTCCATTGCGATACACCGAGCGCTACCAGCACCGCGGCCATGAATGCGCCGGTGCTGTAGGTGATTGCGGCGATTGTGCCGGTGACGGTGTTGGGCGCATCATCGGCGGGGGCGAAATAGCGATAGGTGAGGAAGAAGATCAGCAACGGGCCGAAATCAATTGCGAAGCTGAGCCAACCGGGGGCCTTTTTTGTCGTCGCGGCTTTGGCGGCGTCAAGTTCGACTGCGCCCTCGGCCTGTTCCACCGTTTCGGTATCGGGCGCATCGGCTTTGTGCTGGCTGTCCATCAGATCGTTCCTGCAAGTATCTTGGCGAGAAAACCCGGATCAAAGGGCCGCAAATCGTCCATCTGCTCGCCAACGCCGATGGCATGGATGGGCAATTGAAACTTCTCCGCCGCGGCCACCAATACCCCGCCGCGCGCGGTGCCGTCCAGCTTGGTCATGATCAGACCGGAAACGCCCGCGACCTCCTTGAAGGTTTCGATCTGCGACAGCGCATTCTGGCCGTTGGTGGCATCGAGCACCAGCACCACATCATGCGGCGCCGCCGGGTTAAGGCGACCCAGCACGCGGCGTACCTTGGCGAGTTCGTCCATCAGCTCGCGCTTGTTCTGGAGGCGACCTGCGGTATCGACGATCAGCACATCAATGCCGGTTTCGGTCGCCTGCTTGACCGCATCAAAGACAATACTCGCCGCATCACCGCCTTCGGGGCCGGTGACAATAGGCACGTTGAGGCGCTCGGCCCAGATTTTGAGCTGGCCGATTGCGGCGGCGCGGAAGGTATCGCCCGCCGCCAGCATCACGCCATAATCCTCTTCCTGAAACAGATGCGCCAGCTTGGCGATGGTGGTGGTCTTGCCCGAGCCATTGACGCCGATCACCAGGATCACCTGCGGCCGCGGGAAGGCGTCAATCTCCAGCGGTTCGGCCACTTCGCCAAGGATGGTGGCAATTTCACGCTCAACCACGGCGCGGATATCCTCTTCGGTGACATCTCTGTCGAATTTCTCGCTCGCCAGCTTGTCGCGGATGCGTGCCGCCGTGCTGGGTCCGAGATCGGACACGATTAGCGCATCCTCAATATCGTCCAGCGCAGCATCGGTCAGGCGGCCCGCGCCCAATATCCCGGCCAGATTGCCGGTCAGCCTGCTGCTGGTCTTGCTGAACCCGAGACGGAGCTTGTCGCTCCAACTATTCGCACTCATAGAGGTGCCTGTCTTTCTTCTATAATCTCTGCATCCAACCGGCCATTGCTGACGCCGGTGATCGTTACCCCCTTGATCTGGCCCGACGGGGCCGGGGTTGCAAGGCGTATTGGCGCGAAATTGGCGATATGGCCAGAGACGCCATCCTTTTCGACGAGCAGGTTGGCGCTGCTGCCGATCTGCGATTCCAGCCATTTGCTGCGCTGAGCAGCCGTCAATTCGCGCAGTTCCTTGGCGCGCGATTTGATCGTAGCGCGGTCCACCTGTGGCATGCGGGCGGCGGGTGTGCCTTCACGCGGCGAATAGGGGAAAATATGGCCATGGACGATCTGGCATTCGCTGATGATCGTGCAGTTATTAGCATGCATTTCCTCGGTCTCGGTCGGGAAACCGGCGATAATGTCGGCGCCGATAGCAATCTCCGGGCGACGGGCTTTCAATCGCTCGACCAGATCAATCGCTTGGGCGCGGTTGTGGCGGCGCTTCATGCGTTTGAGGATCATATCATCGCCCGATTGCAACGAGATATGGACATGCGGCATCACACGCTCATCGCCGGTAATCAGGTCGAACAGCCGGTCATCAACCTCAACACCATCAAGCGAGGACAGGCGAAGGCGGGGCAAGGCGGGGACGTGTTTCAGGATGCGCTCGACCAGCATGCCGAGATTGGGCTGCCCGGGCAGATCATGGCCATAGCTGGTGACATCAACGCCGGTGAGCACGACCTCCTGATAGCCCTTATCCACCAGTTCTTGCACATGCTCGACCAAGCGTCCGGCGGGCACTGAGCGACTATTTCCACGGCCATAGGGTATGATGCAGAAGGTGCAGCGATGGTCGCATCCATTTTGTACTTCGACAAAGGCGCGCGCATGATCGGCAAATGCGCTGGCCATATGCGGCGCGGTCTCGCGCACCTGCATAATATCCTGCACCAGTGTTTCTGCCTTCGGCGCGTCAAAGGATAACGCATCGGGCTGAATCTTTTCGATATTGCCGAGCACCCGGTCCACCTCGGGCATAGCGGCGAAGCTTTCCGGGTCAATCTGCGCGGCGCATCCTGTGACCACGACTTTGGCTTCCGGGTTAGCGCGGCGGGCTTTACGGATGGCTTGTCGCGTCTGGCGCACTGCCTCATTGGTGACGGCGCAGCTATTGATCACCACCAGTTCTTCATCACCAGCAGGCATTTGCTCGCGCATTGTTTCTGTCTCGGCGATATTCAGCCGACAGCCCATTGAAATAAAGGTAGCCTTTTCTTTTGTCTGCGCGGTACTCATAGCTCGACCTCGCCTGTATAAGCTTTCGCGAAGGGGCCAGTCATGCTGATGGTTTCGCCCGGCTGCCAGTCGATGGTCAGCTCGCCACCGGGCAGATGCACTGCAACCGGACCGCTGACCAGCTTGCGCCTGATTGCGGCAACGGCGGTGGCACAGGCCCCGGTTCCACAGGCCTCGGTCAGGCCAGCGCCGCGTTCCCAGACACGCAAGGTAACGGCGTTATCGCTGACACTGGCGATATTGACATTCACGCCCTCGGGAAACAGTGGATCGGTTTCGATATGGGGGCCAAGCCGCGCCAGATCGACAGCATAGGGATCATCAACAAAGAAGATCACATGCGGGTTGCCGACATTGACCGCCATGGGCCGTTCCAGCGTCTCCCAGCCGACCGGCATATCCGCCGTGTCCATCGCCTGTGCAAGCGGGATCGCGTCCCAGTCGAAACGCGGTTCACCCATATCAATCCGCACCGCATCGCCGAGCAACTCGCCTTTGAGTAGGCCAGCACTGGTCTCAATCACTGCATTCTCGCCCATCAGCGCAATCACACAGCGCGTCGCATTGCCACAGGCCTCGACCTCACCGCCATCGGCGTTGAATATACGCATATGAACACCGGCTTTGTCGCTCGATCCAAGCAGGATCAGCTGATCAAAGCCAATACCGCGTTGCCTGTCGGCCAGCATGCGGACTTTTGCTTCATCCAGATGCACGGGCGCAATACGCGCATCGAAGATCGCGAAGTCATTGCCAAGCCCATGCATTTTGGTGAAGGCGGTTGCAGTCATGGACCGCGCTTTAGGGCGCAGTGTTGTGGCTGTCCATATGCAACGCTTGAGAAAGCGGCTTAGCCGTTGGCGCTTGTCACCTTGGTTTCATGTGCTGTTGGCGTAGCTGCGGTAGCACTATCCGCCGCATTGGGTTCGTTCGGCAGCAGATTAGCGCGGGCAAGCATCCAGCGCGTCTGTTCTACCGAAAGTGGCTGGCCATAATGATAGCCCTGCACCTTGCCACAACCCAAAGCGCGCAGCTTGTTGACCACCTCAATGCTCTCGGCACCCTCTGCGGTAATGGGCAGCTTCAGGCTCTGGCCAAGATGGGCAATGGCTTCAACGATGGCCGCGCTCTCGCTATTATCGTCCATGGTGGTGACAAAGCTGCGATCAATCTTGATGCGATCAAAAGGCAATGCGCGCAGATGCGACAGCGAGCTATAGCCTGTGCCGAAATCATCAAGCGCAATCTTCACACCCTGATTTTTCAGGCTGCCGATAATCGACTGCGCAAGCGCGATATTCTCGAACAGCGCACTTTCGGTGATTTCCAGTTCCAGCCGCTCCGCCGGATAACCGGTCTCGGTCAGCAGCTTGAGGACTTTCTGTGACAACCATGGATCGCGCAACTGAATCGGCGAGATATTGATAGAGAGCATAAGCTCTCTGTCCCAGTCCTTGGCATCGAGCAGCGCGCGGCGCATGATGCTGTCGGAAAGGTCGCTGATCAGACCACATTCCTCGGCAATCGGAATGAAGATATCGGGCGATACCAGACCAAGAGCAGGGGAGTTCCACCGCGCCAGCACCTCGAACCCGACGAGCTTGCCGCTCTCCAACTCAATCTGCTGCTCATAATAGGGAATGAATTCGCCCGCAGGAATGCCGGCGCGCAGACCTTTTTCGATCATATTCTGAGTCTGGATTTCGGTCTGCATCGAGGTTTCAAACCAGGCGAACTGGTTACGGCCCTGTTTCTTGCTGTGATACATTGCCATATCGGCGCGGCGCATCAGGCTTTCGGCGGTTTCCTCATGATGGTTAGCGGCGGAAATGCCGATGGATGTACTGATCGCCAATTCGCCAGCAGGGCCCTCAATCGGTTTGGAAACTTCTTCAATAATGTCTTCTGCAACCCGTTCGACCGAGCCGCGGTTTTTGCCGTCAAAGATAAAAGCCACAGCAAACTCATCACCACCAAGACGGGAAAGTAGGGCGCGCGGCGGAATGATTGAGCGCAGCCTATTGGCAACGGTCTTGAGCACAAGGTCCCCCGCTTGATGCCCATGGATGTCATTGATGGTTTTAAAATGGTCGAGATCGAGCATCAGAAAGACGACTGCCATTTTGCGTTTGTCGGCTTCGGCGATCAAATCCGAGGTGCGTTCATTGATGCTGCGACGATTGAGGCAATTGGTCAGCGGGTCGGTAATCGCCAGCGCTTTGGCTTCAGCTTCTGCCTTGCGATGTTCCAGGATTTCCTCACGCAAATCATTATAACGCCGCCAGCCGAACAATATGATGGCGATATTGAGCAGTGTCGCGCTGACAAGGATATGATCAGTGCCTTGGCTTTCACCGCTGAGAATACGCGCAAATTGCGACATTGTCGCGCCGCCGGTGCCAACAAATTGTATGATGGCGGCAGACATGATGCCCGCAGCGACAAAATCAACATATGCCCCTTTGAAAATGGTCTGGTGAAACCAGTCCCCAAATGATTTTGCCCTAGCTTTGACCATGCTCACCATGTTTCCCGCAAGATGAAGCGGTGCCTATATGCACCATATTCGGATGGTTTAGCCGCAGCGTGTAAATAATCCGTTTACGATAAAACCAACGTATCAGAGCAAATCTCAGAGCAGATTAGCCTTGCCTTTTGCGCCAATATCCGTCATTGGGCCGCGCATAGTCACAAGCGGGTATCCGCAAAAGCCGGTCAGCGAGGTTTCGCCCACCGGCTCTTTTTGCGTATATTGTGCCTGTGCACGCGTTTTAACCACGGAAAGGCTTGCCATGTTTGACAGCTTATCAGATCGCCTTGGCGGCATATTTGATCGCCTTAAAGGCCGTGGTGCGCTGAATGAGGACGATGTTCGCGCAGCGATGCGCGAGGTGCGGATTGCGCTGCTTGAAGCCGATGTCGCGCTGCCGGTTGTGCGCGGTTTTATCGACAAGGTGACTGACAAGGCGATCGGTCAGGAAGTGCTGAAATCGGTGACGCCGGGCCAGCAGGTTATCAAGATCGTCAATGACGCGCTGGTCGAGATGCTGGGCAGCGATGTCAGCGAGATTGATCTGGCCACCACGCCGCCTGCGATCATCATGATGGTCGGCCTGCAGGGTTCGGGTAAGACCACAACCACAGCCAAAATCGCCAAGATGCTGACCGAAAAGGAACGCAAAAAGGTGATGATGGCGTCACTCGACGTCAACCGTCCGGCAGCGCAGGAGCAACTGGCGACATTGGGCGAGCAGACGTCCGTCGCGACATTGCCGATCATAGCCGGGCAGCAGCCGGTGGAAATCGCTAAGCGCGCTATTCAGGCGGCGAAGCTGCAAGCCTTTGATGTGCTGTTGCTCGATACTGCGGGCCGTTTGCATGTCGATCAGCAGTTGATGGATGAGATGCGCGCTGTGTCCGCCGAGGCACAGCCGAAAGAGACGCTGTTGGTGGTTGACTCGCTGACCGGTCAGGACGCGGTCAATGTGGCGCAGAATTTCTCCGAGCAGGTTGATCTTACCGGTGTTGTCCTCACCCGCATGGATGGTGATGCACGTGGCGGTGCGGCCCTTTCGATGCGTGCGGTTACTGGCCGCCCGATCAAATTTGTCGGTACCGGCGAGAAGATGGATGCGCTCGAGCTGTTCCATCCGGATCGTGTCGCCAATCGCATTCTCGGTATGGGCGATGTCGTCAGCCTGGTCGAGCGCGCGGCGGAGACCGTCAAGGTCGAAGATGCCGAGAAGATGGCCGAGCGCATGTCCAAAGGTCAGTTCGACATGAACGATCTGCGCACTCAGTTGCAGCAGATGACCAAGATGGGCGGTCTGGGCGTGTTGGCGGGCATGATGCCAGGCATGAAAAAGGCCAAGGCGGCGATGGAAGCCAGCGGCATGGACGACAAGGTGCTGGTTAATATGGATGCGATTATCGGCTCGATGACGAAACAGGAGCGGGAGAGACCTGCTCTGCTCAACGCCAAGCGTAAGCGGCGCGTCGCCATGGGCTCAGGCACCACGGTGCAGGACGTCAACAAGCTGATCAAAATGCACAAGGAAATGGCCGGCGCGATGAAGAAGATCCGCAAGATGGGCGGGCTTAAAGGTCTGGCCGCGATGTTTGGCGGTGGCGGTGCTGATCCGGCTGATCTGCTCGGCGGGCCGGGTGGTCCGGGCGCGGGTCAATTGCCACCGGGCCTGCCCGGATTGCCGGGTGGTATGCCGCCGGGGCCGTTCAAGAAATAGACTGAAATTTTGTTATCAACTTATATTTTACAATTACTTAGAAGGAAAAACTTATGCCAGTAGCAATGCGTCTTTC
Source organism: Pseudomonadota bacterium (assembly GCA_038748365.1). Taxonomy (GTDB): domain Bacteria; phylum Pseudomonadota; class Alphaproteobacteria; order Sphingomonadales; family Sphingomonadaceae; genus Alterisphingorhabdus. The sequence continues at coordinate 121,965 of JBCDIZ010000006.1, read as the reverse complement.
GCGCGGTGGTTCAAAGAAGCGCCCTTATTACCGTATCGTGGTGGCCGATGGCCGTGCGCCGCGTGACGGCAAATATCTTGAGCAGATCGGCAGCTATAACCCGCTGCTCGCCAAGGATGATCCAGAGCGCGTCAAGCTCAACGAAGAGCGTGCCAAGCACTGGCTGTCCGTCGGCGCACAGCCATCCGATCGCGTGATGCGCTTCCTCGATGCGGCTGGCCTGAAAGAACGCAAGGCGCGCAATAACCCGCAAAAGGCCGAGCCGGGCGAGAAGGCCAAGGAACGTCTGGAAGAAAAGGCCGCCAAGGAAGCCGAAGCCGCTGAAGCTGCCAAGGCCGCAGAAGCCGCTGCTGAAGAAACTCCGGCAGAAGAGCCTGCTGCAGAAGAAGCGCCCGCCGAGGAAGCTGCTGCTGAAGAGGCTCCCGCTGAGGAAGCCAAGGCTGAAGAAGCTCCTGCCGAAGAGGCCAAAGCCGAAGAAGCACCTGCTGAAGACGCAGCCGAAGAAAAGGCTGAAGGCTGATGCCATATCTCCCCTCCCGCCTGCGGGAGGGGAGTGATCAGGTCGAAATGCCTCCCAGGCATTTCTGAACCTTGCCGGGGGTAAGGTACACCAGATCACTGGGAGGGCCCATAAATCATGGCAGAAACAGATACTCCCTCCCCAAACCCCTCCCGCAAGCGGGAGGGGCTTAATGCAGACAAACCCGTCACTCTCGCCGTCATTATCGGCGCGCATGGAGTGGCGGGCGAAGTCCGCTTGAAGCTGTTCAGCGAGAGCGTGGACAGCCTGAAGCAGCACAAAGCCTATAATCAGGGCGCTCTGACCCTGAAGGCTATACGCCCCAATAAGGCGGGCGCGATTGCCCGCTTTGCCGAAATCACCAACCGCAACGCCGCCGAAGCCGCACGCAGCACCGAACTGACCGTGCCCCGCTCCGCCCTGCCGCCGCTGGATGAGGGTGAATATTATTATGCCGATCTGATCGACCTGCCGGTGGTTACCGAGCAGGGCGAGGCCGTCGGGCATGTGATCGCGGTGGACAATTTCGGCGCTGGCGATGTGGTCGAGATCAAAAAGCCCAATGGCAAGGCGTTTATGGTGCCGATTGGGGTGTGTGATATAAGAGATAAATCACTTTCACTGCCGGTTGATTTTGTTGGATGATTGGCTCGCTTGTAATCATTCTTTTAGGTTTCATAGTCGCATACAGCGGCTGCGTTGTGGCGCGATGACGGATTTCGGGTCTTGGCTTGTTTTTGCGATCTGCGTTTGGATTCCATTGCTCATGGTCACAACGCTAGCCGCTCTAGTCTTGCTTATAGCGCTGCATCAAAGAAGTCTGAGAAATTTTGTCGTTCCCCTTTCCGGCTTTTTCCCTTTTCTTTTCCTAGTATTTCTATTTTTTATTGATTCCATGTTCGATAATGGCGTTTTCTACGACAGGTCGAAGTTTGAATATCCGATGTACTTGGTAGCCTGTGTTAATGTACTCGCTTGGGTTCCAAATTACTTCATCATCCGGCGTATTTTGATCGACAGGAAACCGCTGTGACCTTCCACACGCAAATCCTTACCCTGTATCCGGAGATGTTCCCCGGACTGCTTGGGGCTTCGCTGGCGGGCAAGGCGCTGGAGCAGGGCCTGTGGTCATGTGAGGCGATCAATATGCGCGACTTTGCCACTGACAGGCACCGCAGCGTGGATGATACGCCCGCCGGTGGTGGCGCGGGTATGGTATTGCGTGCGGATATATTGGGCAAGGCGGTGGATTTTGCCACCGACAATATCGCAGCAAAAATCCGTTCATCTCGAGCGCAGTCGAGAGATGCGGGCGACACGCAGGGTGTCTCGACTTCGTCGCAGAGCGACGAAGTTTATCCTGAGCATGTCGAAGGGCTCGACACGAACGGGGAAGCTCCGATAATTGCCTTGACGCCACGCGGTACACCACTCACCCAAGCCCGCGTCCGCGAAATTGCCTCCGGTCCGGGCGTCACGCTGCTATGCGGCCGTTTCGAAGGCTTTGACGAGCGCATATTCGAGGCGCGCGATATCGAGGAGGTCTCTATCGGCGACTATATCCTCTCTGGTGGCGAGGTTGCGGCGACGGTGCTTCTTGATGCTTGCATTCGGCTGCTTCCCGGTGTAATGGGCGCGTCTTCCAGTGGAGACGATGAGTCTTTCGAGACCGGATTGCTGGAATATCCACATTATACCCGGCCCGTTGAGTGGGAAGGGCGCACGATCCCTGAAGTGCTGCGATCGGGGGATCATGCGAAAATCGCTGCCTGGCGACGTGAACAGGCGGAAGCGATTACACGGCTAAGGCGGCCGGATCTTTGGGAGCGCCACGGGGGTGCTTCGGATCGGTCGCCCTCTGGTGCGCAGCGACAAAAGAAGGAAAATGGGAAATGAATCTCATTCAGACACTCGAAGCGGAAGCGATCGAGGAATTTAACAGCAAGAAAACCGTCCCCGATTTCAAGGCCGGCGATACATTGCGTGTCGGCGTCCGCGTGGTCGAGGGTGAACGTACCCGTGTCCAGAATTTTGAAGGTGTGTGCATCGCCCGGTCAAACCGCGGCCTCGGCTCCAACTTCACCGTGCGCAAAATCTCGTTCGGTGAAGGCGTTGAGCGTGTATTCCCGCTTTATTCGCCGAATATCGACAGCATCACCGTGGTCCGCCGCGGTGTCGTGCGTCGGGCGAAGCTCTACTATCTGCGTGGCCGCACCGGTAAGCGTGCGCGTATCGCCGAACGTCGCGATACCAAGGTTGCAGCCGAGGGATGATAATCGGCGACAAGCTATAATCAAAAGGGCGGTCCCGGGGGCCGCCCTTTTTTGTTTTAGAGTCCTTTTCCTCAATCCGTTCGCTTTGAGCCTGTCGAAGCCTGTTCTGAGCGACTGCTGCAAGCAGTCAGTCGAAGGGGGCCGCTCTTTACTTTCCATAAGAAGTACGAGGCTTCGACAAGCTCAGCCCGAACGGTTTCTTGATGTACTCAGAAAACCTCAAACCCGTTCCGCATCCGGCAGATCCTCGCGCATAATAGTGCGGGTGTAGAGATGCCATGTGGCATAACCCAAGGTCGGCAGCACAACCGCCAGACCCAGGAACAGTGGCGCCGCGCCAATGGCCAGCAATACCGCCACGGTAATGCCCCAACGCAGCACCACGCTCCGGTTCTTGTTAAACGCTTTCACCGAGGTACGGATCGCACGGCCTGCGCCGACATTCTTGTCCACCAGCATCGGCAGCGAAACAAAGCTGATCGCCAGCACCGTAATCGCAAAAGCCAACCCTACCAGATTGCCGATAATGATCATCGCCCAGCCTTCACCGGTGGTGAAAATGCTGCTGAGGAATTCGCCCGGTGACTGCGGCACCATCGCGCCCATAAACACGCTGTAGATAATAAAGGCCGTGAGCATCCAAAGCGCGAACACCGCGAGCAATATCGAGCCGACAAACATGATATTGGAAAAATTGCTGCTGCCAAACACATCGAAGAAATGCATCCAGCCGGAATCCTCCCCGGCCTCACGGCGGCGGGCGAGTTCATAGAAACCGGCAGAGACCAGCGGCCCCATGAGTGACAGACCGGCAGCCAGAGGGAAGAGCAGCGGCAGGCTGGCTCCGCCGAGCACAAAGGTCGCTGCGAGCAACCCGATCAGCGGATAGAGCGCGCCGATAAAGATCAGATCGCCGCGTTTGAAGAGAAAGTCCTGATAGCCCTTTTGCAACGCAGTGCTGATATCATCGCTGCTGATGCTGTTAATCCGAACCGGGGGAAATTTCGCGGCAATTTCCGCCGCAATATCCTGTGCCATGCTTCTCTCTCCTTCTGTGTCACCGATTATATTCTGTTTTCTCTTATCGGGGGCATTTCAACAAACGCAGATGACGTTACGTCTTGCTAGTTTTTAACCCTATCATCTAGAAAGCCTATGATGAGCAAACTGTTCCGGCCCGGGCCTATTTCGCATGATTATGAGGTACCTCAGCAAACACAGAAAAGGTGTGAGAAAAGAAATTACGCTGGCTCGAAAGTTTCGCTTTGTTGTGGAGGTTAGCGGTGATCGCTAAGCGAGACGATATGGGCTTGTGCGATGCCACAGACTGGGCCATGGAACCCGGCGCGGGTGGCATGCCTGCTGATTGATTTTGGAGATTGTTCTTGGCTTATCGCGTTGCTGTTGTCGGGGCGACCGGAAATGTGGGTCGCGAAATGCTTACGGTATTGTCGGAGCGCGAATTTCCGATTGCGGAAATCGCTGCCGTCGCATCGCCGCGTTCCACCGGGAGTGAGGTGGAATTTGGCGAAACCGGCAAGATGCTCAAGGTCAAGAATATCGAGCATTTTGACTTTGCCGGCTGGGACATCGCGCTGTTTGCCGCTGGTTCGGCCGTGGCCAAGGACTATGCGCCCAAGGCGGCTGCGGCGGGCTGTGTGGTGATCGACAATAGCTCGCTGTTCCGCATGGACCCGGATGTGCCGTTGATCGTTCCCGAGGTGAACCCGGATGCGATTGTGGATTACACCAAGAAAAACATCATCGCCAATCCCAACTGCTCCACCGCGCAGTTGGTCGTGGCGCTCAAGCCGCTGCATGATGCGGCAACGATCAAGCGGGTGGTTGTCGCGACCTATCAATCGGTGTCCGGCGCGGGCAAAGGCGGCATGGATGAGCTGTTCGAACAGTCACGCGCGATCTTTGTCGGCGATCCGGTGGAGCCCAAGGGCTTTACCAAGCAGATCGCGTTTAACGTCATTCCGCATATCGATGTGTTCCTCGATGATGGCTCGACCAAGGAAGAGTGGAAAATGGTTGCCGAGACCAAGAAGATCCTCGACCCCAAGGTGAAAATGTCTACCACCTGCGTCCGCGTGCCGGTGTTTGTTGGCCATAGTGAGGCGGTGAATATCGAATTTGAGGACGAACTGTCGGCCGAACAAGCGCAAGCAATATTGCGCGAGGCACCGGGCATCATGCTGGTCGATAAGCGCGAAGATGGCGGCTATGTGACGCCGGTCGAAAGCGTCGGCGACAGCGCCACTTATATCAGCCGCGTGCGCGAAGACCCGACGGTCGATAGCGGCATCGCACTGTGGTGCGTCTCCGACAATCTACGCAAAGGCGCGGCGCTCAATGCGGTGCAGATTGCGGAATTGCTGGGGCGGAAGCATTTGCAGAAAGCGTAATTTAGCTCGTGCTGAGACGCATTTCTGATCTGCTCGGCCTACCTGTAAAGCAATTTGCAATGCTTGCATTTTGCGGCGTATGCGTGCTGTTGGCCAATATCAACCAGCCATTTCCGCAGGTCGCCCCATTGCATCATATTCCGACTGTGCTGCTTTTGCTTGCCGCACCATTTTTGCTTAAGCGTTGGCCACTGACGGACGGCGCATTGGCGTGTATTGTGATGTTCTTTTTGCTGCATACGCTGGGTGGTCGTTATACATATACCAGTACGCCTTATAATGACTGGACTGAAGCCCTGTTCGGCTTTGAATTGAACTCTGTCATGGAGTGGGAGCGCAACCATTATGACCGGCTGGTACATTTCTGCTTTGGCCTGTTCAGCGTTTATCCGGCACAGCAGCTTCTTCGCCGCTATGCTGGTGTCAGTAGAGCATTGGGAATTTATGTTGCGATAGAGTTTGTTATGGGCATCAGCGCCATTTATGAGATAATTGAATGGCTATTATCTCTTATCTTGGCTGGAGACGATCTGGAATCTTACAATGGACAGCAGGGCGACATATGGGACGCGCAAAAGGATATGGCTTTAGCGTTTCTGGGTTCTCTTACTGCTTCGTTTGTTTTCATCATAATGAGTCGGCGCTATTCCGAGTCAATATGATACGAATAGCGCTGCCATGTCATCATCTTGGATGCAGACCTATGAGCCGCTTAACCAGTTGAAACTGCTGGCTGATAATCTATGGATGGTCGATGGGCCGATCATCAAGATGGATTTTCCATTGGGTTTCAAAATGCCTTTCCCGACGCGAATGGTGCTTGTGCGACTGCCCAATGGTGATCTCTGGGTGCATTCGCCGACTGAGCCGACCGATGATCTGTTTGCGCAGATTGATGCGCTTGGCCCAGTGCGGCATCTGGTTGCGCCTAATAGCATCCATTACTGGTATCTGCCCTATTGGACCGAGCGCTATCCCGATGCCCGCACCTATGGCGTTGAAGGACTGACGGATACGGCCAAGCGAGAAATCCGTATCGATGAAACGCTCTCAGAAACCACCCCTGCGGACTGGCAGGATATGTTCGATACCATCATCTTCAGCGGCAGCGTGATTGCCGAGGCGGTGTTTCTTCACAGGCCATCACGCACATTGCTCTTGACCGATCTGATCGAGAATTTTGAGCCGGACAAAATCCGCGGCGGATGGCGGCGCTGGTTTCTCGGGCTGGTGGGGATCGTCGATCCCGACGGCAAAATGCCGCTGGATCTGAGAATGACTTTCTGGGGCAAAAGCGAAGTTCTAACACAGCAAGTGCATCAGATGATCGACTGGCAGCCGGACCGTGTAATCATGGCGCATGGCAGGCCCTATCTCAACAATGGCACTGCGGAGTTGCGGCGCGCCTTTCGATGGGTAAAAGGGGTATCATGACACTTTCTGCCGACCTTTATTGGTCCTTCCGCTCGCCCTATAGCTATCTGGCCACCGGGCGCTATGTGCAACTGACGCGCGATTATGATCTGATGATCAACCTCAGGGTCGTTTATCCTTTGGCTATTCGCGAGCCGAACTTCTTTGAGAAGAACCATCCCAATTGGCTCGGCTATACCATGCGTGACGTGATGCGTCTCAGCCAGTTTCACGGCATCCCGATGGCGCCGCCCAGGCCCGACCCAATCGTGCAGGACATGAAGACGCGCAAGATTTCCGATGATCAGCCTTATATCTTTCGTTTGGTCCGACTGGGGCAAGCGGCGTCGCGCGCAGGCAAGGGGCTGGAATTTGCCGATGAGATATCACAGCTCATCTGGGCTGGTACAGAGAACTGGCATGAGGGTGGCTTGCTGGCGGAAGCCACTGCGCGGGCCGGTCTGGACCTGGCTGAACTCGACGCCATAGCCGATGCAGAGGCCGAGCAACTGGATGCCGAAGTCGCGGCCAATCAGGCTGCACTGGAAGAGGCGGGGCATTGGGGCGTGCCGACTTTGGTATTCGATGGCGAACCGTTTTTCGGGCAGGATAGGATCGACATTGCCGTCTGGCGCATGCAGCAGGCGGGATTGCAAAAGCGGTGAGCGATATAGCCGTGACGCACATCGCCATGCCCGATGGCGTCAAGCTGGCGGTACATCAGATGGGCCCGGAAGATGGTGCGCCAGTGCTGATGCTGCATGGCCTGTTTTCCAATGCCAACACCAATTGGATAAAATATGGCCATGCCGGGCAGCTTGCAGAGGCGGGATACCGCGTAATCATGCCCGATTTCCGGGTGCATGGTGAGAGCGATGCGCCGCATGATCCTGCGGCTTACCCGACCGATATTCTCACGGATGATGTGATGCATCTGGTTGATACGCTTGCATTGGACCGCTTTGACCTGGTCGGCTTTTCGCTGGGTGCGCGCACAGCGGCCAAGCTGCTCACCATGGGCTTGCGACCTCGGCGTACAGCCCTGTGCGGCATGGGTTGGCAGGGGCTACAAGAGTGGGACCGCCGCCGGCAATTCTTTATTGATGCGATAGACAAGCGCGAGACAGTTAAGCGTGGCGATGCGCATTTCTTCGCCGTCGCTTTTATGAAGACACAGGGCATTGACCCGGTCGCGGCGCGGCTGTTGCTCAATAGCTTTGGTGATATTGATGTTGAGGCACTGACCGATATCAATACGCCGATCATGGTGTTGTGCGGCAGCGACGATCAGGACAATGGTTCAGCCCCGATGCTGGCACAGAACCTTGCGCAAGCACATTATGTCGAGATACCGGGAACGCATATGTCGAGCGTGACTGAAAAGGCGCTGGGCGCAGCGCTTGTCGACTTTTTTCAGGAGTAAGCAATTTGTTGCCATCAGCTACCAAAAAGAATTTCCTGATTTTCTGGCTTTCCGGCTGGGCCTTACTTTTCATTATTCGTGCCCTGCAGCCATCCGAACTGACGGGCATAATGGCCGGTCTTGATATGGAAGCGCATCGCAGGGCGGGAAATGCCTCTATGGTCGATACCATTCATGCGCATTGGCAGGAAAAGGGCGTTTATAGTCAGGCGCTATGGTCGCTGGTTGTAGACCTGTTCTTTATTACAGTCATTTCTATCGGCGGTATCCTTGGTGGTCGGTTGCTCCAGCAAGATGCTTCGGCCAATATCCGTCGTGTTGGGCTGCTCGCGATTATCGCACACATCGCTTTCTGGCTGGTCGATTATGCCGAAACGCTGAGCCAGCTCGTCCAGATGGTGCAGGGGCAGGGCGATGATATGCTGGCTGGCATCGCCGCTTTTATGCGGCCTATCAAGATGCAGCTTTTCCTTATTGGCTTTGCAGCGCTTGTGATTGGCTATATTGCGTCGCGCGTTATCGCGGCCAGAAGCGGAGCCAAGTCTTGACGCCATCGCAGGCGCGCCGCATCCTTAACTTGATCAGACTTACAAGACTGGCAGACAATGCGGCGCTGATAAGCTTCGCCTATACAGAATAGGGATAGAATAATGAAAACAATAGCTAAGGCAGCACTTCTCATATGCGGCCTATCATTATCGGGTGCTGCACAGGCGCAAATGGTTTCTGCCGCTAATCCGCAAAGCGTTGTCAGCGCGATGCAGGACGCAGGGTATAAAGCAGAACTGACTACCGATGATGTCGGTGATCCGCTGATCAAGACCGGCATGGATGGCTGGAGCGTCTCGATATTGTTCTATGATTGCACCGACAATGCGGATTGCAAATCCTTGCAATTCTTCACCATATTTGATCGCTCAGAGCCCATGCCAGCAGAGATGGCGGTATCCTGGTCAACCCGCAATCGCTTTGGCGCGGTTGGACTGGATGATGAGGGCGATCCATCGCTGACATGGGACGTGCTGACCGGCGATGCAGGCATACCGGAATCGGTCTTCAAAGAAGCGCTGAACAACTACGATACTGCGATTGCCCGTTTCAGCAATTACGTATTTGAATGAGGAAAGCAGGAGCGGGCTGAATGCCCGGCGCTCCTGCTTTTGGCCACTTATTCCGAAGACTCGGTTGAACGCTCGGCAATCTCTTCGTTGCTGACGTCATCTTCCGCTTCGCCCTCAGCCTCGTCCTTGCGTTTTTGCGACGCAACTATGCCGACCGTTGCAGCGGTGGCTGCAATACCGCCGATAATCGCTGCGGCCTTGCCTGGATTACGCTTGGCGGCATCCACCGTAGCACGAGAGGCATCACCAGCGGCCTGGGCGGCTTTCTTACCGGCATCCGTTGCCATATTTGCGGCAGCGGAGGCGCCTTTGCTGATCTGCTCGCCAGCTTTGTGTGCTGTTTCGCGGGCGGTTTCTTTCATCGCCGGAAGATTCTCGACAAATTTGTCCTTGGCGTCCAGCGCCTGCTCCATAGCTTTTTCAGACAAGACCTTGGCCTGTTCCTTGGCGACTTCAGCGGCGCTGCTGGCCTTCTCCGCCAGGACTTTGCCGGTCTCGCTCGCCTTCTGGCCCAGCACTTCGGATGCGGCTTTAGCCGCTTCGCCTGCCTTGGCTTTCAGATCGTCGGTAGATGCTGCTTCTTTTTCGGGTTTCTTCGCCATATTTCCTCCTCTTGGGCGCCATGCATACGCTATGGTTATGAACATAGGCTTGCGCGCCTGCTATGCCATCCTTTGTCTATCCGGTTTCTAACGCTTGTAGCAGATCAGCGACAAGATCGGCAGGATTTTCCAGTCCGATTGAGAGGCGTAACAAACCAAGCGGTGAAGTAATATGCGGTTCTTCGACCGAAGCTCGATGCTCGATCAGGCTTTCCACCCCGCCAAGGCTGGTTGCATTGGTGAATATCTGCACCTTGCTGGCCATGACAATTGCCGCGTCGCGGCCACCTGCCAATTCGATAGAGACCATGCCGCCAAAGTCGCGCATTTGTTTTGCGGCGATGCTGTGGCCGGGATGGCTCACAAGTCCGGGATAATGGACGTGGGATAGACGAGGATGGCCCTCCAGTTCTTCGGCAACCGCTTTGGCATGGGCGCAATGCGCCGCGACACGGCAATGCAGCGTCTGCAATCCGCGAGAGGCCAACCAGGCATTGAATGGCGAGAGAACCGCGCCGCTGAGGCTGCGGCCAAGCGACAGTTCCTCTTTCAGACCATCACTCGCCCCGATCAGCGCACCGCCCATGACATCGCTATGACCGCCGATATATTTGGTCAGTGAATGGATGACATAATCTGTGCCGAGTGTGAGCGGCCGTTGCAGGGCAGGGGTAGCGAAGGTGCCATCGACAGCGAGCTTTGCGCCTTCTGTATGGGCCTTGTCAGCGATGGCGGCGATATCGATTATCTCCAGCGTTGGATTGGTTGGGCTTTCCAGCCAGACCAAAGCAGGCTTTTGCGCCAGCTCTTTTTCAAGCGCTTCATTATCATTTAGATCGATAAACACCGGAATTATGCGCGCATTGCTTTCCAGCAGACCGGCAAGCGCGCGAAAGCCATGATAGAGGCTGTTATGAAACACCACACGGGCGCCGACGGGTAGCGTATCGAGCAGCGCTGCACCTGCCGCCATTCCTGAGGCATAGGCAAGGGCAAAGCTTCCCTGTTCGAGCGCCGTTAGTCTAGCCTCCAGATCGGCGACATTGGGGTTGCTGGAACGGCTATAGTCAAATCCGTGCAGCGTCTCATAGGCCGGGCCATGCTCAAAAGTCGTAGCCATATGAATGGGCGGAGCCATTGCCCCGTCGCGGCGTTGATGCGGCACATGGATGGCCGCGGTTTCGGGTTTCAGTGCTTTGGGGTCATCCACCATGGCTTAACGGAAAGGCGGTTCGTTAAAGGCGCGCAGCTTGCGGCTGTGCAAGCGATCGCCCTGTTCGCGCAGCAATTCGCAGGTTAGCGTGCCGATCTGCATATGCGCCGAAATTGCCTCATTATAAAAACGGTTAGCCTGTCCCGGCAGCTTCAACTCGCCATGTAAGGGCTTATCCGAGACACAGAGCATGGTGCCATAGGGCACACGGAAGCGATAACCCTGCGCTGCGATTGTCGCCGATTCCATATCAATGCCGACCGCACGCGATTGCGAGAAGCGCAGCGCGCTGGCGCTGTAACGCAGCTCCCAATTGCGGTCATCGGTGGTGACCACCGTGCCGGTGCGCATCCGGCGTTTCAGGTCTGCGCCGCTGGAGCCGGAGATTTTCTCCGCCGCTTCGGCCAGTGCCTGCTGCACCTCGGCAATCGGCGGAATGGGGATTTCCGGGGGTAGCACCGTATCAAGAATATGGTCATCGCGCAGATAGGCATGGGCCAGCACATAATCGCCAATGCGCTGTGTCGGACGCAGGCCGCCGCAATGGCCGACCATCAGGAACACTTCCGGGCGCAGCACCGCCAGATGATCAGTGATTGTCTTGGCGTTGGAAGGGCCGACACCGATATTGACCAAAGTGATCCCGCTGCCATCGGGCGCCATCAGGTGATAGGCGGGCATTTGTATGCGCCGCCATGCGCTGTCGGCGATAAGCTGCGTCGGGTCGTCCGTGGGCTCTTCAATATAGAGGCCGCCAGCACCAGACAGCGCGGTATACCGGCCCTGACCCACCTGCTGGCAGGCCCAACTCACAAATTCATCAACATAGCGATGATAGTTGGTGAACAATATGAAGCGCTGCGTATGCTCCGCCGGGGTGCCGGTATAGTGTTTGAGGCGTGCCAGCGAGAAATCGGTGCGCAGGCCGTCAAAGAGCGACAAGGGCGCCGCGCCATCTTCATTGCTATGGATATTGCCATCGGCAATCTCGTCGCCAATGTCGGCCAGTTCCGTGGTCGGGAAATAGCGCGAGAGCTCCTGTGGCGTGATCTCGCCAAGGTCGAGGCCTTGTATGCCGTCCAGCACATAAGGGAAGGGGATTTCCTGATTGCTGGTCGATACCTCCATCTCAATATCATATTGATCGGCGAGGATTTGCAGCTGTTCACGCAGATAATCGGCGAAAATCTCTGGCCGGGTCACGGTGCCGGAATAGATGCCCGGCGTCTCCAGCCTACCAAAGGACAGGCTCGGCTTGGCGCTGCGCTCATCGCCGGAATAGCGGATGGTGAGCTTGGGATAGGAAAAAGCGCCATTAGTGCGCAGTGCCGGATCGGGTGTGGTTTTGTCTTTACAATAAGCGAGAATGGCGCTCTGCAGCGCGCCGATAGCCGCGTCGTATTGGACGCGGAGCTGGTCAATAACCGTATCAATATTTTGCATGATGGCGATGTATCGGGAAAAGCCGATCCTGTCATTACGCAATTAGCGCTAGGGGAGAGTTGGCTGTACTTTCTGATTGAGAATCCACCAAAATGGATATTTTTGCCATAGCGCTGGTCCTGCTAGTGGTTATCCACCCTTGAGATATGGGTATATAGGAAGCGATGATGAGAAGCACTTTTTTCGCTATAAGCACCATGATCGGCTCTTGCGCTTTGCCGTCATTATTTATGGGTGAAGCTAGGGCGCAGCAGACGGATGCAGATTCCTTCCAACAGGTGCGATTTTTTGACGAGGCCGCCATTCGCAGAGCATTGGAACCGAAAGGCGCGGCGGTGGAGAGTCGCAAAACCGATGCCGGGCGGGATTTTTTCTTCATTACCTATAATAATCTGAAACTTGTCGCTTTGCCCCAGAGCTGCAACCAGCAAAGGGCAAATTGTGTCGGCCTCGTGATTTCCGCCCGCTATCGCGCGCCACAAAATCTGTCTCCGATGCAGTTGCGCGACAGGGTTGATAACTTTAACCGCAGCTATGACTTTGCCAAGGCGGTTATCTCAGATGAAGGCGTGCCGACCGTAACCCGCTATGCCATTGCCGATTATGGCACCACGATCGGAAATCTGCGCAGCGAGTTTTTCAACACCGCCAATCTGGCGCAGATATTCAATCAGCAGGTATTGGGGAACCAATAAAGGCCCGATGAAAGGCAATTGGCTTCGATATTAATTGTCCATCCACATACGCGACAAGTTGAACTGTACCGCTTGTATTCGGGTATAATTTTCATCGCTCATACCCAGGCCTTCTAGCGCGGCGACTTCGTTAAGCTCATAGAGCAGGTTTCGCTTGGCGGTGTCCGGGATACGGCTCTGGATAAAGCACAGACCCACCAGCCGTTCGCCGCTGGTGACCTCTTCCACCTCGTGCAATGTGGTTGAAGGATAGACAACAGCAGAACCCGCCGCACCCTTGAACCGCATCTGCGAATCCCCCAGCAAGATACGCAACGCCCCGCCTTCATAGCTATCCGGGTCATTCAAAAAGATGGTGCAGCTCAGGTCAGAACGAAATGCTTTTCCTTCAACCATCATCATCGGGCTGTCGGGATGCAGACCATAAGCCATGCCAGGATCATATTTGGTGATCAGCGGTTTGGTGATTCCAGCAGGAAAGGCAAAATTACGGAAATCCTCATGCCGCATCAATGCATTCTCGAGCATGTTGGAGGACGTTTCCCAAGCCTTCTCATCATGCAAATGCAGGTTCTTTTTGACCTTGGAATGCGGGTTGCTGATCCGGCCATCCACAAAATCCGCTTTTGCCGCAATATCCTTGAGTTGCTTGACCTCTTTGGGCGACAAAAGATCAGGTATTTGCTTGATCATGGCATAGTCCTTAATGCTCGCATATTTCGTATCTTATGCAGTGCGCTCCAGCGCCTGCGTTATCAATGGGTAATCGCTTGCTGCGGCTTTCAGCCAAGCCTCACCCTTTGCAATTTCCTGCGCCCAGTCACGCTGCGCCTGCGCAATAACATCGCGGCGTAACTGTGGGGAATAGCCATGTTCCGGTGCTTTGGAATATTGCTGCATGATCGGGCCATTGAGGGTGTTTTGCAGCACCTGCTCCTCATAAGTCAGATCAAAGACAGCGGCAATTTTATTGAGCATTGGTTGTGGCGCATCCAGAAACTCATCAAAATCGCACCAGAGACTCTTGGTTTCTGCGCTGTCCGCTCTGCCCAGAGCAACCATCTCGCAGGCCCAACTCATGGCGACTTTTTCCCCTGGTGACATCTTCCATAAGGTCCATGGTGCTTCACCCAGCATCGCATGCAAGCGGTTCAGCCTAGCCGCTGCAAGCGAGAGCGTCTCGGCCCGACCGGCATCTCCGGCAAAGATCGTCGCCAGATAGATATGCGGCTTGGCCGTCAGTAAAAGGGCGGGGCCCGTCATGGTAACCAGATCAGGGGTAATTTCCGAAACGAAGCTCGAAGCCTTGATAATCACCTGCTGGCTTTCCGGTGCCCGGCCAAGCCAATGCAAGAGTTGCTCCAGCCTTTGCTGCCATAGATCAGGATGCCATGGCATATCGGGCGATGAGCGTTTGCCGCCAAGCTCTGCCATCGGGCGCAGTGCCAATGGCTCGCGTACGGCATGCACAGCAGCATGCGCGCCCAGCAAACGCGAAATCAGCGTCGAACCAACATGGCCAATATGGAAGATAAAGCGTGGTTTCTTGGTCAGCGAAGCGCCAGCATCAGCGACTTGCTGCCATTCGAGCCAACCTTGCGGGGTATGCGGTTTCAGGGCGCGTTGGTCGAGAAAGCTGGCCTGAGCAATCGCATCAAGCTGTAGCCGCGCAATATGCACGCGCTCGCTGCTGACATCTATCGCGAAAGGAAAGAAACCCGGATCCGAAAGGAAGGCGGTTGTTATGTCTTGTGCCATAAGGCGGCATTACGCCGTCCTTTGGCGAGAGGCAATTGCGCATAAAAAACGGGCCGGAAAAACCGGCCCGCTTCCTACCTTTAGCAGAGATGCAGAAAGTTACGCTGCGTCTTCAGCCTTTTCTTCGCTTTCTTCAGCTGCTGCCTCAGCGTCTTCGCTTGGCGCTTCTTCTGTGGTCGCCTCTTCAGCTTCCTCAGCGTCTTCACCAGCAATCTCGCCAGGTTCCAGCGTACGGTCGATTTTCTCGACAAAGCCAGTTGCTTCTTCAGTTTCGAACATCTGTGCCATCACATCGACGCCTTCCTTCTGAAGCTCGGCTTCGTCTTCGGAACGGGCGACATTGACTTGAATTGTCACAGAAACTTCGGGGTGCAGTGCGATACGAACATCGAACAGGCCCAGCGTCTTGATCGGACGCTCCAGAATGACCATCGACTTATCGACGTCAGCCCCGGTTTTGTTGAGCTCTTCCACAATGTCACGAACCGCAACCGAACCATAAAGCTGGCCGCTGTTTGACGAAGCGCGGATCAGCACGATTTGCGTGCCGTCAACATTCTCGCCATGTTTGGACGCAGCATCGGCGCGTTCTTTGTTTTCTTTCTCAATCCGATCGCGATTGGCCTCGAAAACCTTCTTATTGGCTTCATTGGCGCGCAGCGCTTTCTTGTTCGGCAGCAGGAAGTTGCGGGCATAGCCGTCCTTCACGGTGACGACATCACCGATGGTGCCGAGCTTCTCGATCCGTTCGAGCAAAATGATATCCATGATACTTGCTCCTTACTTCACGATAAACGGCAACAGGCCGATCTGGCGCGAACGCTTGATGGCTTTGGACAGCTCACGTTGCTTCTTGGCGGAAACCGCAGTGATGCGGCTGGGGACGATCTTGCCACGTTCGGACATAAAGCCCTGCAGCAGACGAACGTCTTTATAATCGATCTTTGGCGCATCCTTGCCGGAAAACGGGCAGGACTTGCGACGACGGAAAAATGGGCGTGCCATGAGTCTTGTCTCCTCTATCCGGCTTATTCGCTGCGATCACGACGGCCGCGACGATCGCGGTCGTTCTTGCGCATCATCACCGACGGGCCATTTTCATGCTCGTCAACGCGGATGGTCATATAGCGGACCACATCTTCGTTGATTGCGGTCTGACGCTCCAGCTCGGCGACGACATTGGTCGGCGCGTCAATGTTGAGCAGCACATAATGCGCTTTGCGGTTCTTCTGAATTTTGTAGGCGAGGGTTCTTAGGCCCCAGGTTTCGGTCTTGGTGACCTTGCCTTCATTTTTTTCGACGATGTCCGTCGCGGTCTGGGCGAGTGTATCAACCTGAGCCTGGCTCAAGTCCTGACGCGCCAGAAAAACATGCTCATAAAGCGGCATGGGCGTTTCCTTCATCTATTGCCGATCGCTGACGCAGCACCATGCATACGCCCCTCCGGCTTTCGTATTTCCCGTTTTTTGCGAGAAGCGCGGCGCTTAGCGGGGTTTTGTCAGTTTGGCAAGGGTCGGCGCGAAAATGCTTCTGCCTTTAGCGGAATGTCGATGTATCGAAGACTTTCACAATTTCGGGACGTAAGCCTTGTTCGGCAAGTTGATATGGGGTTTTGCCGACCTCACATCGCATATTAACGTCGGCGCCCGCCTGGATGAGCCACATGACCATATCCTCTTCACCGCGCCATGCGGCCAGATGCAGTGGCGTATATCCAAGATCACCGACCGCATTAACATCGGCGCCCTCTTCAATCAGCATGCGAACGCCATAGCGATTACCATTTTGCACAAGGGCGTGAAGTGGCGTGTCCCCATCAGGAGCGCGGCTATCGATCATAACCTTGGCTCTGCCAAGTTCCGCAGGGAACATAGTATCCGAAAGTGCTGCAAGCATTTCTTCCAGCGTCTGACGTGTTTTCCGCTTCACTTTTTGACTTCGAGGCATTTCTTTGCAGCACCATGATATGATTATGGCTTCTTGTCTCGATAGCCCATTTGGTATTGCTCAATGGTAAATGCGCTTTGGTCACTGTGTAGCCTTTATTGGCGATGCTTCTAATTTTGCTCTAATGTCGACATATCTTTGTTTTATTCGCTCGTGATTAGACAGCTCGATTAGCTTGTCCAACGCATGTCTATGTGCGGTCTGCTTTGCATTATTTTTAGAAACTTCAACGTCAGGTATAACCCCAGCGCCTTCCCAATCGGTCTTGGTCACGGGGTGGATATTATAAATGATGGGAATTTGTATAAAGAAGTTATCGTTCAGTTCTGCAATTTCAATCGCATGAGCTGCCCCTGCGGATGTCTGTCCCACAATAACGGCCTTGCCGAAATGTTTCATTCCATAGGCCAGTCGTTCAGCGAGTGAAAACGTATTTGCACTGACCAAAATATAGACAGGTTTGTTAAGATAGCGTTCGCCATTGATTTCATCGAACAATTCAACAGATGAACTCTCCCCGGTTGGCCTGTTATAGTTTGAGGACCATAATCCTGATCCTTCCCTAAAGAAGAAGCTTGCCAGATAGGCGTCCGTAGGGCTGTAACCGCCGCCATTTTCTGTGAGATCGATAATCAGGGCATCGGTGTTACGAACGAACCCCATTGTGGCGTCAATCGTGGGCTGGACCCAATCAAGCGGTTGGAAGAAATCGAGCTTGATATAACCGATATTGCCATCAAGGATTTCTATTTTCTCGAAGCCATAATTGTCCTGGACGGCATACCATCGGTTCCAGTCGATCGCTTCCGTTTCGGTTGCTTGATCAACGCTTGTACCGTCATCTGGTGCGCGTCTTGCCTTGATAAACCCGGGATTATACACGACCGCAAAATGCTTGTTATTGGTGATTTCGAGAAGGTCATGAGTCAATGCTTCGGCAAATGCCTCGTGATCCCGTATGCTGTTATATTTTCCTGAGCGGGCCCTTTCATCCAGCGCCTGAATGATGCCGTCAGTCTGATCAGCAAAAACATAATTTGGCTCAATCGCAGATTTCATATTCTCAATGACGATCATCTTTTCCGTTGAAGATAATCTTTCTTTGGCGACGCCCATAGATGGAAAGGTCGCAAATATGAGAATTATAAGGATCGTTATGTTTTTCACGCTGAATACCTGTTTCTGTGTTCTTTTCTAGGTTTCCCGGAAAGCATTATGGAACATTCTGGTGCAAGCAGGGCGGGGCTCTTGACCGGTCGATGGCCACATTTGGCCGCACTTGGCCAGTCTATCCGGTTCAGCTAACTTTAGCCGTGAAGGTCAACCGTCGAATCAATGAGGTATTTATGGAAGCGGGCCTGGATCAAGTCGGAGAGACTCGTTTGACAGGCTGGAAACGGGTTGCGGATTACCTTGGATGCAGCGAGCGAACCGCACGTCGCTGGGAGAAGGAAGAGAACCTGCCTGTTCACCGCCAGCTTCATGAGAGCCGCGGTCTGGTTTTCGCGATACCATCGGAACTGGATGTTTGGATCGCATCGCGCACAGAATATGCAGAAACTCCAGATAAAGCGCGTTTCTTTGGGAAAATAGCCCCGAGGAGTATGGCGGTTATAGCTTCCACGTTAATGCTATGTGTCATCGCGGTATGTGTCGTACTCATATTCGCTTCTGGCTGGAGTGGGGTTGATAAAGCGCGGGCAAAATCCAGCAGCGACCCGATTGCAGTCGATCTCTATGATCGAGGTCGCGCGCTCTGGAAGCAACGCGGCGAAGCCCAGAATACACAAGCAATTAGTCTGCTTACCGCCGCGGTTGAACGCGACGAGACCTTTGCTGTCGCATGGGCTGCTCTGGCTTCGGCCTGGCTGACATACCCGACCTATTCGGAAAATGTAGAAGTCGCCTATGCTATTGACGAAGCCCTGCTTGCGGCAGATCGGGCCATCACACTTGATCCGACATTAGCTGAACCCCGATCTGTCATGGCAAAGATCGCGCAACGCCGAAGTGATTGGCTCAACTCGGAGCGCATTTACAAAACCGCGTTGCAGGCAGATCAGGATAACTCGACACTGCTACTTTGGTTTGCCAGCCATTACCAATCACTTGGGCTGATTGAGGAGGCACAAAAATTGATCGAGGCCGCACATAAGCTTGATCCTAATTCTCCGCCTATCTTAATTGAGATAGCGATGAACCAATATCATACAGGCCTTACACAAGAGAGTATTCAGGGACTTGATCATCTCTGGTTTGATCTCGGTCAGAAGACATCCAGCGTATGGGCTGTTCGTTTTCTGGCGTTGATAGAACAGGATAATTTTGAGTCTGCGATTAGCTGGGTGCAGGAAACACCCTATAAAAAGCACAGTAGTTTGTTTGTGGAGTTCGTGAAGCAAGAACAACATCAGAATGTATCAGCGGGCAGGACATTTATAGAGCAAGTAAAGTCTGCTCACCAGAATGGACTACCAGCTTGGCTGGCTTACCACATGCTCGATGAGAGAGACATGTATGAAGCAGCACTTGATGTTCTAGAAGCAGAGTCACAAGATGGGCTGTTCGACAACTCGGTCGTGCTATTCTTTCCGCGGGGCGGAAGAACTTGGCAAACAGAGGGTTTTGCCGAGCTTGTTGATCGTCTGGGTTATGTGGAATATTGGCGAAATCGTAAAGCGCCTGATATCTGCAAAGCGAGATCGGATGCTCCCTTGTGCCTGAATGCTAACAAGAAAGCACCTAAGGCACGAGCGCAGCTGTAAACCTCATTATCGTAATATGCGATCTCAGGCGTGAGATAGCCAATTAGGTCAATCATACGATCTGAATTAGTCTGGAAGATGGATCTTAGATAGAAAGGCTATCCAGTATTCGCCGCGCAAAGCTACTCAATGTATCATCACGTGCACCCATAATCAGAACGCGATCGCCTTTTTGCGCTAATTTCTGAATATGCTCACCACAGTCGATGCGATCCGGGATGTAAGTAGCGGTCGGGCCGCTGGTTATCGCCGCGATAATATCGGCACTGCCGACCGAACGATCCACCGTGCCGCCAAAATAAACAGGATCGCAGAAGATGGCATGGTCATCTGCGTCCAATTCCTCGGCAAACATCTGCGCCAGTTCCTGCCCCATCACCCGAAGCGGGCCGAAGCCGTGCGGTTGGAAAAAGGCAATCACGCGGCCGGGAAAGGCTTTGACGGTGCGCAGGGTTGCGGCGATTTTTTCCGGATTGTGGCCGAAATCGTCGATCACGGTGATCCCATTGGCGCTGCCGATTATGTCGAAGCGGCGGCCTAGGCCAGAGAATGTTGCAATGGCCTGCACCGTGGTATCCAATTCTACACCCGCACAATATGCCGCGGCGATGGCGGCAAGGGCGTTGGCGATATTGTGGCGGCCGGGGACTTGCAGGGTGACGGGCATGGTGGTGCCCACGGTTTTCAGGGTAAAGTGCGTCGATAGCGGTTTTTCAACCACATCCACCGCCTGAAGATCTGCGCCATCTTGAAAGCCGAAACTGACCGCGCCTTTATGATCGCGACCGGCGATTAAAGCTTGGCTTTCGGCGTCGTCATGGTTCCATACTACATGGCTAGCCTTGTCAGCAAAATCACCAAACAGCGCATGCAGTTCTTCCAGCGTTTTATGGTCGAGGCTTATATTGGTTAGTACTGCAATATCGGGCTGAAACAGTGCAATTGAGCCATCACTTTCGTCCACTTCGCTGACAAAAGTCTCCCCTTTGCCGATGCGGGCGCTGGCGAACAAGGAATCATCGCTGGTGAAGTTTTTCATCACCGCGCCGTTCATAATCGTTGGGTCATTGCCCGCCTGATGCATGATCCAGCCGGTCATGCCGGTGACGGTCGATTTGCCGCTGGTGCCGCCAATAGCGATGCGTTGCCCGGCGGCGTTGAACAGTTCGGCTAGCAGTTCGGCGCGGGTGATGCGGCGACAGCCGAGTGCATTGGCGGCTTGTACGTCGGGCACCGTATCTTCCACAGCAGCTGAGGCGACCAGTATCTGCTCGCCGTTATGCAACCCGCTGCCATCCTGGGGGGACAGCGTCATGCCCTGTTGCTCCAGCCAGGCGAACTTGGCTGTGCTGCGGCCCTGATCGCGGGCGCGGTCTGATCCGGCGACGGTGCCGCCATGCGCGGCGATGATGCTAGCCAGCGGCAACATGCCCGATCCGCCAATGCCACAGAAAAAATAGGATTTGGTGTTCGTCACTTTGCTGTTCATGCTGGCGGCGCTATTGCCTTTGCAGTTAGTTGGCAATGGGGAAGCGGGGGACGCTGTGGAGAAGATGACAATCGGCATATGCGCGCCGTCACGGGCTATTGACCGCTCGACCGCGGATCATGTGCTGGCGATTGCCGGAACCAGCCACCCGGAGGCGGAGCTGGTGTTTCATGAGCAATGCTTTGCTGCCCATGGCCATTTTGCCGGAACCGATGCCCAGCGACGCGACGCCTTTGTCGAACTAGCAAATGACGCTGAAGTTGATGCCATCTGGTTTGCCCGTGGCGGCTATGGCGGTTGCCGTATTGCAGGAGAGGCGGTGGCTATGCTGGGAGATGCCGCACACGGCAAAAGCTATATGGGCTATAGCGATGGCGGCAACCTGCTGGCGGCGCTCTATCGCGCCGGGATAGGGCAGGTGGCGCATGGGCCTATGGTCGCAGATATTGGCCGCACTGGCGGTGATGCAGCGATTGCACGGGCGCTCGATTGGTTATTGGACCGCGATCCTAAAGCACTGGCCGTCGGACTGGAGCCGGACACGCCTTATGTTGCGTTTAACCTTATGACCTTTGCGATGCTGGTCGGCACTGACTTGTTGCCTGATCTGAAGGGACATATTCTGGTGCTCGAAGAGGTGGATGAGCATCTCTACGCAATCGATCGGGCATTCTTTGCTATCACCAACGCGCTCGCAGACAAGGGCCTTAATAGCATAGCACTGGGTCGCATCAGCGGTGTTCCCGAAAATGATATCGCTTTCGCCATGACCGCTGAGGAGATAGCACAAAGCTGGTGCGCCCGGTTAGGCATTGCTTATGCCGGGCGCATGGATATTGGTCATGATGCCGATAATAAGGTGGTGCCGTTTGGCAGCCGATAATCCCGTTGATTACTCTGATGACGGTTGAACCATCCAGGCAGCTATAGCGACGAAAAGCGTTGCAATCGTCCCGGCTGCGCCTGCCGGAAAGACCAGTGCCATGCCTTGCGGCAAGGCCAAGATATTGACTGCCGCTCCGGCGATTCCGGTTATGACAGCCAATAGCCCAACAGCTTTTGCTGCGCCGCCTTTGCTCCACAATGACAGCCCCAGGCCAATCCCGGCCATGCCAATCAATGCCTTGGCAACAAAGAAGAACAGAAAAGCGCCAACCAAAACGGTCTGCATCAATGGCCCGAACTCCGGTCCTGCCTCGGTGGCAGGCAGGAACATTGAGAGGCCCATGCCTGCTTGAATGGCATTGAATAAGGCTGAAACAACGAGCGCCGCCCAGATGATCCGACGCGCAGCATCCTCCACCATTGCGCCAAGCGCGGCGACAGCCATGACCGTGAAAGCCACTGTTTCAATCGTCCAGATGGTCGAGCGCAATGGCCAACCTTCGACAATGCCTACCTCACTCAGCGTAGCGACATATAATATCTGGGTTGCGACGGTGATAAACAGCGCAAGCGCCACCATGCGGTTATTCGAAATGAGCATATTCAATGGATTTCCCCCTAATCTATTGGCCATTTGCTATGCGATCCATCGCATCGCTATGCAAGCACGCGCTCTTTTTTGAGAGTACTGCCTTAACCTAGGTGTTCGATCAGGGAATAAAGCTGGTTACAGCTCTAAAATGATCAGGCTTCTAACCGCCTAATTCCTTGATTACCTTGCGCGCTGTTTTTGCATAGACGCCGCGATAAAAGCGATGGGTTCCAACAAAATGCAGCAACTGCGCCTTAGAGGGATCGATATCCGGATCATAATTGGCATAGGCTAGGTGCGGTAAGATCAGCGGATCAGGCGTGTTTGCAACCAACATATTGGAAGATATCTGCTCCGATCCCCATTCATGCCAGACAGAACCGATCTTGGCCTCAACCTGCTGAGAAAAGGCGATCAGCGTTTCCGGCTTGATGCTGTTTTGCGCAAAACCGGCAAAGCCAGAGCAACCGCGCACATAATAGCGCTGGTCGGCATCGAGCAGATCCTTGAAGATTTGCTCTGATCTTGTCTGAACATGTTGGCTGTCCAAAGCCGAAACGCGCTCTGAGGCGGCGGTGAACGTCTCAATCTTTTGTCCCATGCGGCTGCCCAAAGTGAAACAACGGCCAGACTGATACGCCGAGACAGCTTCCGGCATCGCGCCCAAACCGACCAGATCAGCATCAACCTGAATGACATAGGCATTATGAGACATTTCCATAATCGACCATAGCCGCTCCCAAGTGCCGCCACGCGGGCAGCCATGGGTGTCCACCTCGGCAATCGGCCTGATGACGACTTTGGGGATATGCTCGGCCAATATCACCTTGTCCTCATCGGTCAGGCTGCCGTCATCCATGATGACCACATGGCCGTGTCCAAAAGCGCGATGAATGGATTTCAGAGCGACCAGATAGGCCAGAACATCGCGGTGACAAAGCTGTGAGAGGAAAATTAGCGGGTCGTCAGTGACGGCAACAGGCGGTGTTTGCAAAATGCCTACAGCCGCAGCATTCAGTTTTTTGAGTCCCAGCGATTTTTTCAAACGGTAGAACATATTTGCTCCCGGTCACGCTGTCGTGCGTTTAGCCGATGCAGGTTGCAGACATGTTAACCCGACTTTCCGATAAACCCGAACATATGCCCCGCCACCTTGCGCATCTGAATTTCTTCTGAGCCCTCGGTGATGCGATAGCGGCGGTGGTGGCGGTAGATATGTTCAAAAGGTTTGTGGCGCGAATAGCCGATGCCGCCATGCACCTGCATCGCGCGGTCAGCAGCGTCGCAGCACAGGCGGTTGGCGCGGTAGTTACACATAGAGATGCGGTCGGAGAGACGCTTGGCGACTTCTGTCTTGGGCATGGTATCCATCGCCGCCGCTGTCTGGTGGATCAGTGCGCGCAGCATCGCTGCTTCGCTGTGTAGCTCGACCAGCGGGAACTGGATCGCCTGATTGGCGGCGAGTGGTTTACCAAAGGGTGTTCGCTCTTGCGCATAAGCCACTGACTCATTGATACAATATTGCGCCGCGCCGAGCGATGATGCGGCTTGGCGGATACGGTTTTCATGGACAAAATGCTGCGCACAGGCGAGGCCCATATCGAGATCACCCAGCACCGCATCACCCGGAATCCAGACATTGGTGAATTTCACCTTGGGATGATCGGTGGGCATGTTGAAGGTCCAGAGATATTCGCCAATCTCCACCCCCGGCGTGTCATAGGGCACGAGGAAACAGCCAATACCGCGCGCATCGCCATCCTTGCCGCCATGGCGGGCAAAGACCATGCAATGGGTGGCAACATGGCTGCCCGTCGTCCACATTTTGTTGCCGTTGATCAGCCAGCCATCCACACCATCGCGCGTTTCTGGCACCGCTTTGGTATCCATCCATGTCGCGTCCGAGCCGTGATCTTCTTCGGTAAGGCCGAAGGTCCACAGCATCTGGCCTTCCAGCATGGCGGGGATGAAGTCCTGTTTCTGCTGCTGGGTGCCGAAATCGCGTACCATGAGCGGCTGGACCAGATTGCCTACGATAGAGCTTTCATTTTGCAGGTCATTGTGCAGACCCAGCCCCTTGGCGGCGAGATGCTCTCTGATACAGGCTATGGCGAAATGCGAACCGTTTTTGCCGCCAAATTCTTCCGGCAGGGCAAAGCGATAATGTCCGGCGGTATCGGCGCGGCGGCGCATTTCGCCAAGCAGCGCCTCCCATTCTTCGCGCGGCAGGCCATCATTATCCCAATCGGTGCGCGCATGTTCGCGGCGATGGTCAAAAAAGCGGATATTGTCGTCTGCCTGCTCCAGCGGTTTGATCTCGGCCTCGATAAACGCGTCGAGTTCAGCGAGATAATCGTTAATTTCCTGGGGGATGGTGAAGCTCATGCTGCGTTTCCTTATACTTAGCCCCTCCCCTTCAGGGGAGGGGTTGGGGTGGGGGCATTCCGCAAGGCGAAGCGCAAGCGGATAGCCCCCACCCCGCTGCGACTAACCGCCTTCGCTAAAGCTACGGCGCTAAGTCTCACTGCCCCTCCCCTAAAGGAGGAGGGGGAATTTACTTCGCGCCTTTGTGTCTCCGCGTGAATCATTTTCTCCATCTGCCGAGCGCTTCCGCACGTCCCGGATATTTGGGTTGGTCAATGGTTAGTCTCTCTAGTGCCGAGAGACGCAAATGGGTCAGTATTTCGTGTTGATCGAGGGTGATAGTGCCGTCGCTTAGTCCTGCGCGTAGTGCCTCAAAGGACAGGTCGAGCGTGTCGAGCCTTTGTTGCTGGCTTTCGGCAAAGCGTGCGCCGTACAACGCATCGCGCTTGAGGATACCCAGCGCATTGCGGGCAACACGGGCCTCAAATAGCGCGCGCCCTTTTGCTGTGTCGATAACGCCTTCGCTCGCCCAACCCACAAGCGCTTCCAGCAGCTCTGCATTATCGGTTTCACCGGCAAAATTCGGCATTGCCGGTTCCTGCCAATCAATCGGCACCTTTGCAGTATCGCCCAATAGCGGATCAAATAGCAAAAGCAGATCAATCTCGACCTCGCTGGTGCGGCGACCGATGACCGTGCGTTCCAGGCTACGATCCATACCCGAGCGCCAGATATCGGTCATATTCAGGCAGACATTGCCCCACCATAGGGTCGAATAGATCAGCCAGTAATCAAAACGCGCGCGGTCGACGGGGGCACCGCTTGCGGTTTCGTAAGCACTGATGAGATCGTCAATCGCGCCAAATCCGCCTGCGCCGCGGTCATGGCGGGTAAAGCGCCAGCTAGGGGTGCAGAGATAGGCAAGGTCCTGCACTGGATCGCCGATATGCGCCAGCTCCCAGTCAAGAATGGCGGAGATGCCCTTATTATCGATCAACAGATTGCCCATGCGAAAATCGCCATGGAGAAGGCATGGGTCGGTTGTTGCCGGGAGATTATCCTGCAGCCAGCGAAACGCATAATCAAAGACCGGAATAGCCGCACCATAATCCTTGTAGCGCTGGTGTATTTCGCTAAGCAGCGTCGCAGCATCAGCTCTGGGTGTATCATCAGGTAGCGTATCGAGCGGGATCGCGTGTATCCGCGCCAATTCCTCGGCGCATTGCCGGGGCAGGGCATTTTCGGCTGCGGCAAAATCGGGGTTGCCAAGAATTTTATGCGGCAGCGCTTCGCCCGCAATGCGCCGCATCAAAAAGCCTTTTCCCAGACCATCCTTCGGCTCCAGCACGCCGAGCATGGGCGGCGCGGTTACGCCATGGCTCTCGGCCAGTGCAATAAGTTTGGCCTCGCTGGCGATGGAGAGGCGGGGGATATTGTCATCACTCTCGCCATTGCCCGGCATCCGGCGCAGCACTAGCGGCAGGTCGCCATAGTCAAAGCCCCAGCTTTCCATATTGGCGCCGCCCGAAAGCCGCTGCAAATTGGAAATATTAGCGTCGCCACCAAAATGGCGGGCACATAGTCTGCTCAATGCCTCTCCCAATATTTCTTTATCCATTTCGCGCGAGGTTAAGCGATCGATTAAAACAGGGCAAGCGAAACAGCGGTCAAAGCAAAAGCCGGCGCATCAATCGCCATTCTATATTGCTTAATCGGGGGAGTGCCGTTACCCCGCCGCCAGTTTTTGAGAAGAGGGTCATTTATGAAGCGGGCATTTCTTTTTCCCGGGCAAGGCAGCCAGAAAGTCGGCATGGGTACAGAGCTGGCGGCGACACATCCGATTGCAAAGCATGTATTTGACAAGGTGGACGACGCCTTGGGCATGAAGCTGTCGCAGCTTATGGCGGAGGGGCCGGAAGATGCGCTGACCCTTACCGAAAACGCCCAGCCTGCGATTATGGCCAATGCGATTGCGACGCTGCGTATCTGGCTCGATCAGCAGGGCGGGGCGTTGGCCGATCATGCGGAGTGTGTCGCCGGGCATAGTCTGGGCGAATATACTGCGCTTTGTGCCGCTGGGTCATTTGATCTGGCCACCACGGCCAAGCTGCTTAAACTGCGCGGCGCGGCGATGCAGGCAGCGGTGCCGGTAGGTGAGGGTGCAATGGCGGCACTGCTCGGTATCGGTTTTGATGAGGCCAATGCGGTGACCAAACAGGCCAGCACCGATGACGAAATCTGCGTTGCGGCCAATCATAATGCGCCGGGGCAGGTGGTGATTTCCGGGCACAAGGCTGCGGTTGAGCGCGCCTTGCCATTGGCCAAGGAAGCCGGTGCACGCAAAGCGATGGCATTGCCGGTGTCGGCACCATTTCACTGCCCCTTGATGCAGCCCGCCGCAGAAAAAATGGCCGAGGCGCTCGCCGATGTCACCATCAGCGCCCCCAGCGTCCCGCTCTATGCCAATGTCACCGCCGCGCCAGTAGAGGATGGCGACATCATCCGCAAGCTGTTGGTCGAACAGGTAACCGGCATGGTGCGCTGGCGCGAGTCCATCACCGTGATGCATGAAGCTGGCATTGGCCATTTCGTAGAATTTGGCAGCAAGGTGCTGACCCCCATGGTGAAACGCATCTCGCCAGATGCCGAGACAACCAGTCTGGTATCGGTGGAGGATATTGAGGCTTTTTTATAAGCCTTATAGACAACCGTTCGGGCTGAGCTTGTCGAAGCCCCGTTTTATTGAGAAATACAGCCCTTCGACAGGCTCAGGGCGAACGGATGAGGATATCTGAATGTTCGATCTTACAGGAAAAACCGCACTGGTAACCGGCGCATCCGGGGGAATTGGTAGTGCCATCAGCAAAGCTTTGGCGGCGCAGGGCGCGCGATTGGCACTTTCCGGCTCCAATGAAGACAAGCTCAATGCGTTTTGTGATGAGCTGGGCGGCGATCATATCGCGCTGCCATGCAACCTTTCTGATTCGGAAGCCGTGAACGCCTTGGTGCCGAGCGCGGTGGATGCGCTCGGCGGTTTGTCTGTCCTTGTCAACAATGCTGGCATCACCCGCGATAATCTGGCGATGCGGATGAAGGATGAGGAATGGGCGGATGTCATCCGTGTCAATCTGGAAGCCGCGTTCCGCCTGATGCGTGCGGCTGCCAAGCCGATGATGAAGGCGCGGCATGGCCGGATTATCTCGATCAGCTCGGTAGTTGGCGCCACCGGCAATCCGGGACAGGCCAACTATGCCGCATCCAAGGCGGGGCTTGTCGGTATGTCCAAGGCCTTGGCGCAGGAGCTGGCTTCGCGCGGTGTTACGGTGAACTGTATTGCGCCGGGGTTTATCCAGTCGGCGATGACCGATGCACTTCCTGATGCGCAGAAAGACGCACTGATGCAAAAAATCCCTGCCGGAAAGCTGGGCGCAGGTAATGATATCGGTGCTGCCACCGCTTTCCTCGCTAGCGATGAGGCAGGCTATATCACCGGCGAAACACTGCACATAAATGGCGGCATGGCGATGCTTTGAGGCATATTCTCCCCTCCCGCTTGCGGGAGGGGCCGGGGGAGGGAATGAGGCTTGTAGTAATTTGAACAGGCCCTCCCCAAACCCATCCCGCAGGCGGGAGGGACTTAAAAGCGCCAAACAGCGGGATAGTGCAACCGGGACTTGCCAGAGGCCGCGCATGGCTTTAGGGCAGCATGTAAATCAACAAAGCCAGAAGGAACCCCGATGAGTGATACAGCTGATCGCGTAAAGAAAATTGTTGTCGAGCATCTCGGCGTAGAAGCGGACAAGGTATCAACCGATGCCAGCTTCATTGATGATCTGGGCGCAGACAGCCTCGACATTGTCGAGCTGGTCATGGCGTTTGAAGAAGAATTTGGCGTCGAAATCCCCGACGATGCTGCTGAGAAGATCAGCACCGTCAATGACGCTATTGAATATATCGATAATCAGGGCTGATTGTCATAGCCCGTTGCCTGGAGAGTTGGTGACAAAGGGCTAAGCAAAAGGACATGAGATATTTCGGGGTCTTCCGTTTCGGGCTATAGCATCGGACGGAAGGCCCTTTTTTATCGGCTGCGCGCATGGGAAACATGCCCTGCCTGACAGATCAGGCACAAAAGTCGAAGCGTTTTTGGAGAATATGCAATGCGTCGTGTGGTGGTAACCGGATTGGGTTTGGTGACGCCTTTGGGCGGAGATGTCGAAACCAGTTGGGCAAATCTGATCGCCGGGAAATCGGGTGCCGGGCCGATTACGCGTTTCGATCCTGCGGACCAGAAGTGCAAAATCGCCTGTGAGATAAAGCCCGCTGATCATGACTGGGGCTTTGACGCCAACAAGCGCGTTGATGGTAAGATTCAGCGCCAGGTGGATCCGTTTATCGTCTATGGCATTGATGCTGCTGGACAGGCGCTGGAAGATGCCGGTCTGACCGAGATGAGCGATGAAGAAAAGCGCCGCACCGGCTGTTCTATCGGCGCGGGCATTGGCGGTTTGCCGGGGATCGAGAAAGAATCCATCGTTCTGCATGAGCGCGGTCCCGGAAGGGTCAGCCCGCATTTTGTCCATGGCCGATTGATCAATCTCGTGACCGGTCAGGTACAGATCAAATATGGTTTCATGGGCCCTAATCACGCGGTGGTTACTGCCTGTTCAACCGGGGCGCACTCCATTGGCGATGCGGCGCGGATGATTGCGCTGGATGATGCCGATGTGATGCTTGCAGGCGGTGCAGAAAGCACGATCAATCCGCTGGGCGTTGCCGGTTTTGCGCAGGCGCGGGCGCTTAACACCAGCTATAATGACCGCCCGGAGCAGGCAAGCCGCCCTTATGACAAGGACCGTGAGGGCTTTGTGATGGGTGAGGGTGCCGGTATCGTAGTGCTCGAAGAATATGAGCGGGCCAAGGCGCGCGGTGCGACCATCTATGCCGAGGTCGTCGGCTATGGCCTGTCAGGCGATGCCTATCACGTCACCGCGCCACATCCCGATGGTGCAGGGGCGCAGTTGGCGATGGAAATGGCGCTGAAAAAAGCGGGCCTTAGCGCTGGTGATATTGATTATGTCAACGCACATGGCACCTCGACCATGGCCGATACTATCGAATTGGCGGCGGTTAAGCGGGTGCTGGGTGACGATCTGGGCGGTGCCTCTATGAGCAGCACCAAGTCCGCCATCGGCCATCTGCTCGGCGGTGCCGGTGCGGTGGAAGCAATTTTCTGTATCCTCGCCATGCGCGACCAGATTGTCCCGCCGACACTCAATCTCGATAACCCGGATGAGGGCACCGAGGGCGTCGATCTGGTACCGCATACCGCCAAGAAACGCGAAGTACGCGCAGTATTGAATAACAGCTTCGGCTTTGGTGGCACCAATGCGTCGCTGATTATGAAGGCACTCTAAAAACCATGGCACGGCGTCTTGGCTGTGCGATCCTGTTGATCGCCTTTCTCGGCGTCGCCATTCTGGGCGGCAATTTCATCTGGGGCTGGACCGGCGCTGGCCCGGCCGAGGAGGAAATCAGCTTCATTCTGCCTGAAGGCAGCAGTCTTGCCAAAGCTGCGGAATTGCTTGAAGAGGCGGGGGCTGTCCGCTCGGCTGATGCGTTTCTCAATCGCGCAAAGATTCTCGGCAGCAGTGACCCGATCAAGGCAGGCGAATTCGTTATCCCGGCAGGCGCGAGCAACGCAGATATATTGGCGATATTGCAGGGCAATGATTTCGTCCTGCGGCTGGTCACCATCCCCGAAGGTATGCCAAGTATTGTGGTCTATGAAACACTGATGGCCGAGCCGCTCTTGACCGGCGAGATAGAGGTGCCCGAGGAAGGTTCGGTGCTGCCGGAAAGCTATAGTTTTGAGCGCGGAGAGAGCCGCGCTGCCGTCCTCAAACGCATGCAAGATGCGATGGATAAGACGTTGACCGATCTGTGGAAAGAACGAGCCAGCACTATCGCCGTGTCCACACCGCAGGAAGCGATCATCCTGGCATCCATCGTTGAAAAGGAAACTGGCGTGCCCAAGGAACGCCGCACTGTGGCTGGCCTCTACTCCAACCGGTTGAAGCGCGATATGATGCTTCAGGCCGATCCGACAGTGATTTACCCGGTGACCAAGGGCAAACCGTTGGGCCGCCGCATATTGCGCTCAGAGCTCAATGCGGTGAATGATTACAACACCTATACCAGCCTGGGCCTGCCCAAAGGACCGATCACCAATCCGGGGCAGGCCAGTATCGCCGCGGTGCTCAACCCGGCCAATACCAATGCCATCTTCATGGTCGCCGATGGCAGCGGCGGGCATGTTTTTGCCGATACGCTGGAAGAGCATAACCGCAATGTTGAACGCTGGTTTGCCATCCGTCGCCAGCGTGGTGAGATGTAGGCTGCCAAGCCTTCCCAAAGTGGAATAAATTTCTGGAAAACCCGAACCTTATGCTTGATATTGCACTGCACAATAATCATATGTGCAGTGCAATATTATTCCACTAACGTATCAAATGAGAAAGGACGATCATGCTTGGACGTACCGTGCCCAATGTCTGTCTGAAAACCCGTGTCCGCGATGAGAGCATCGGCGGCGACAACCCCTTCCGCTGGGAAGATGTGATGAGCGGCGACCTTTTCGCTGGCAAGCGCGTTGTCCTGTTCTCGCTGCCAGGTGCTTTCACCCCGACCTGCAGCACCTTCCAGCTGCCTACTTTCGAGAAGCTATACCCTGAATTCCAGGCCGAGGGCGTTGATGACATTTATTGCATGTCCGTCAATGATGCCTTTGTCATGTATCAATGGGGCAAGCAGCAGGGCGTTGATAAGGTCAAGCTGCTGCCTGATGGTTCGGGCTATTTCACCCGTCATATGGGCATGCTGATCCGCAAGGACCATGTCGGCTTTGGTGAGCGTAGCTGGCGCTATGCTATGGTTGTTGATAACGGCCAGATCACCCATTGGTTTGAAGAGCCGGGCATCAACGATGATGGTTCAGACGAAGACCCTTACGGCGAAACGGCTCCAGAGCATATTCTGGAAACACTGCGCGCAAGTGACATCGCCAAAGCAGCCTAAAGATAAGCGCTTTTGAGACAAAACAGGGCGCGATGTGCTTTAGGGCACGTCGCGCCCTTTTGCTTTACCGCATCCAACCCTTGCTCGAAGCACGACGGCACATCCATATCCCGATAATGATCGAGACAAGGATAGTCAGCTGTAGTCCGGGAAAGGCAGGCGGCAATAATGACCGCGTTGTCTCGCTGCCGAAAAACCAGATATTCTGCACGAGAAAACCGAGCAGCGAGATGCCGAAAAACAGGATGGCCAGTTTATTGCGCGCCAACATCATAAGGCAGGCGAGCACACCCGCGATGACAGATGATGCCGAGCCAATCAGTGTCCATATGGGACGGATATCCAATAGCTTCAGTTGTTCCGGTTCCGGCTGGCCGTAGCCGAGCAATTGCGGGTCGCCGAATACGGCAAACAGGCCGAAGCCGTTCCAAAGCGTCAGGATAATGGCCACGGTCCAATAAGTGATTGATGGTTTTTGCATTTTCTTCTCCCCCAGCCAGGGTATAGCAATGCAATATGTCGCTTATCAAATGCACAGCCAGCAGAATGCTATGACCGACCGCCGCCCGATTATCATGACGGCGCGCATGGGGCGCGACGATTTTGCTTGGGCCAATGGCCTCAGACGGCGATATTTCCCGCCTGAGCGCAACCATATCGCGGCGCATATTACGCTGTTTCATCACCTGCCGGGCCATTATGCCGATCAGGCCATGCAATGCGCCAAAGAGATGGCGGGTCAATATGCCGCACCTCCGGCAATGCTGAGCGAGCTTATGAAGCTAGGGGGCGGCGTTGCCTATCGCATTGAAAGCCCGGCGCTACAGGCGATCCGCGCAGCGATTGCCGAGCAATTTCATGGGCTTTTAACAGCACAGGATCAGGGGCGTCCAAGACTACATATCACAGTGCAGAACAAGGTCACCGCAACGGTTGCCAAAGAAACCTATGCCGAACTGGTAGCGCACTTCACGCCAAGACCGCTGAATATCACAGGCCTCGCACTATATCGCTATGACGGCGGACCATGGGAAGATATCGGCGAATATGGCTTTCGCGGGAAAGCGGTTGCGAACTGATGCCCCCTCCTCCTTTAGGGGAGGGGCAGTGAGACTTAGCCTTGAGCGAAGCGAAAGGGTTAGTCGCAGCGGGGTGGGGCCTATCCACTTGCGCTTTACTAGTTTGACAGCCCCCTCTCCCTTGAGGGAGAGAAGGTTATTACGCCCGCCCAACCTCTTTCAGCGGTATTTCAGAATCGGCAAGTTGCGTTTTGTCTAACTCCTGACCATCTTCAACCGCTGCTTCGATTAAAGCGCGTCCCTGGACATAATCCTTGGTCTTGTTAACGCAATCGAGCGCAATCACGCGGTCATCTCTAAGGTAAACCACTGAGAAGCTACCCTTTTCCGGGTCGCCGCGCATGATTTCCTCATCATAGCCCATAGCGACGCCTACGGTTTGCAGCCGTGCATCATATTGGTTCGACCAAAACCATGGCACGACTCTGTATGGCGCGCCCTTGCCGATAATATCCATAGCGACCGTCTTGGCCTGATCATTGGCATTCTGCACCGATTCCAGTCGGGTATGCGCGCCATTGGCATAGGCATTGGCATGGGTGGCACAGTCGCCAATGGCATAGATACCGGGCAGGCTGGTACGGCACATGCCATCCACATCGACGCCATTGCCACCCATAGCACCATCGGCAATCAGCGGCCCGGTTTCGGGAATAATGCCAATACCAAAGACCACCAGATCACAGGGCAGGTTGGTGCCGTCTTCCAGCAATATCGAAGTGGCCATGCCGTCATCATTGGTGACGAATTTCTCCGCCTGGGTGTTTAGCTGAATGGTAACCCCATGGCTCTGGTGCAGTTGCTGATAATAATCGGCAATCATCTGTCCACAGACCCGCGATAGCAATCGGTCTTGCAGCTCAATAACAGTAACCGTTTTGCCTGCCTTGGCTGCCGCTGCGGCGACCTCCAGCCCGATAAAGCCACCGCCGATAATGACCACATTGGTCGCATCGGGCAGCGCGGCTTTGATCGCATCGGCATCGGTTTTGGCACGCAGACCAAAGACATTGCGGCTATGGCTGCCCGGACAATCGAGCATCCGCGGCGCCCCGCCTGCGGCCCATATCAGCTTGCCATAGCGCAACACCATATCATTGGAGAGGGTAACCTCGTTCAGCCCCGATGCCACCTGTGAAACTCTATGGCCCAGCATCATGGTCACGTCGCGCTCTTCCCAGAACGCTTCGGGGCGCAAGGCCATGCGCTCAAATTCCTTGCCACCGCTCAAATATTCTTTGGAAAGCGGTGGTCGTTCATAGGGCAGATGCGGTTCATCGCCGATCAGTGCGATGCTGCCTTCATAGCCACTCTGACGCAGCGCAATTGCGGTCTGCGCTCCGGCATGGCCGGCCCCGACGATGATAACATCATAGCTGTCCATTGCGCTTGCCTGTCATGTCTATCCTGCAACCCTGGGACCAGTGCCTAAGGAATAGCATGGATCGAGATGGCGTGCTGCGGGATGAGCTTTAAGGAAAAGTTCGCAGCAGATAGTTAATCTACCTGCAAGGGCTTTGACGTAGCAGGTCGCCCGCAGCACGCCACCCCGAAGGGGCTTGGCCAGAAAAGGCCAGTTCGTCGTCGCTCGATCGTCAAATAGAACCACTATGCTCCTCACTCGCTCCTATATCTGGCCTTTTCTGGCCAAGTCACGACCATGCTATTCCTTAGGCACTGGTCCTGTGTAACATTAAGCGTTACGTCTCTGCACATGGTGGACAAGAAGCGTCAAGCCAGAAAAATTATCGCCATGCTGCTATGCCATATTGACCCCTCTGCAAGTGGCAACTATAGCCCGCGCTCTGCGATCCCGATAAGCCGGGATTTTGCCGGTATGGCGGAGTAGCTCAGGTGGTTAGAGCAGCGGAATCATAATCCGCGTGTCGGGGGTTCAAGTCCCTCCTCCGCTACCATTATTTGGTGCTTGCTTAGCAAATACATGCTGCACGGTTCTCATTGATGTCGGCTCTGCCCTATCTGCTATCGCTTGGCGGTAAGGTAACTATCACCGCAATTTCATCAACAATGATGGTCAGGCGCGATGTATGGGTATGTTGTGATCCCGAGTGTCATGCGCTAACTGGGTTTAGATAAAAGGGCGGTCGACCAGGCGGGTGCGACCCTTAAAAATGCGCTTGCCATGAGTTGTCTGAGAGGGTGCGATATTGCTGAAAAAAGTGCTCATCATCGGGCTGGTTGTGGTCATTGCTGTCGGCACAATTGCCTGGTTTAATCGTGCCGAAATCCTGACTCAGATTGCGCTCAATCAGGCAAGAGCAAACAAGGTTGAAGTCGCTCCCTATCGCGAAGTGAATTGGGAGAAAGGCCCGGATACCCCAACGCAGCCGATCTCTGAGCGTCCACCCAATGTCGTTTTCATTCTGCTTGACGATTTTGGCTATAATGATCTGTCGACCTTTGGCGGCGGCGTTGCAGACGGGCAGGTTCCGACCCCCAATATTGACAGGCTAGCAGCCGATGGCGCGATTTATGCGCAGGCCTATTCCGGCACCGGAACCTGCGCACCTTCGCGCGCGATGCTGATGACGGGTCGTTATCCCACACGAACCGGCTTTGAATTCACACCGACACCTGAAGGTATGAGCGACGTCATTGCCACTATCATAAATGCTGATGATCATAGTCCCTTGCCGCCAGTTGCCGTTAACGCCGATATTCGCTCGGAAGCCTTGTCCTATGCGGATCAAGGATTGCCCGGGTCGGAGATTACGATTGCCGAATTGCTGCAAGAGCAGGACTATCACACCGTGCATATCGGCAAATGGCATCTCGGGCGACGCGCCGACTTTACGCCCAATGCCCAAGGCTTTGATGAAAGCCTGCTCATGCATAGCGGCCTTTTCCTGCCCGAAGATGATCCCGGCGTAGTCAATGCAAAGCTGGACTTCGACCCGATTGACCGCTTCCTCTGGGCCGCAATGCAATATGCCGCCTCCTATAATGGCGGCGAGGTGTTTGCACCCGGCGGCTATCTTACTGATTGGTGGACAGATGAAAGCCTCAAGGTCATCGAAGCCAATAAGAACCGGCCTTTCTTTCTCTATCTGGCGCATTGGGCGACGCACACGCCGTTACAGGCGACGCGTGAAGACTATGAAGCCGTCGGCGATATTCAGCCGCACAGGCTGCGCGTCTATGCCGCCATGATCCGCGCGCTCGATCGCAGCGTTGGCCGCATCATGGACAAGCTGGAAGCCGAGGGCCTGGCAGAAAACACGATCATCGTTCTCAGCAGCGACAATGGCGGCGCCGGATATGTCGGCCTGCCGCAGATCAATGCACCGTTCAGAGGCTGGAAAATTACGTTGTTTGAAGGCGGCATCCGCGTTCCGATGTTGGTCAAATGGCCACAGCGCATTGCCCCGGGCACGTTGGTCGATACGCCGGTTGCACATATCGATCTGCTGCCGACGCTGGCTGCGGCAACCGGGGCACGGGTGCCGCAAGACAGGGTGATCGATGGCCGCAATATTTTGGTCGAGGCCACAGGCGACGGCGTGATTGAGCGCGAGGATGACGCGATCTATTGGCAGTCCGGCGCGTACCGTGTGGTGCGCGCTGGAGACTGGAAGCTGCAAGTAGACGGCTATCAGAAGAAATCCTGGCTGTTCAATCTGGCAAGCGACCCGACCGAGCAGAGCAACCTGATCGATCAGCAACCGGCAAAGGCGACTGAATTGCAAGCCCTGCTAGACCGCCACCATGCCGATGCCGTCAATTCGCTGTACCCGCACAAATTGAAAACCCCGATTTTGATCGACAAGACGATAGATCAAGCACCTGCGGAGGGCGATGAGTTTGTGATCTGGCCCAATTGAAGCGGCGTGTGTGATAGACTGCGCAATTAAGTTGAACGCTATACCTCCAACAATAGGCAGTATTGGATGACACACTTTTACCGTAATTCCCGGAATTTTTCCTTGAGCTTGTCTCCGGGCATTCGCGGATGTCGCGCAGCAACAGCGGAACCACAAAAGTTGGTGGAGGAGCATCTGCAATATGTTGCTGTGACCGCCACCGATTGCCCAAGTGGCAGGCTCTCACCAAGCCAAATGTTTTCACGCGAAGGTCGCGAAGATAAAGAAAAGCGCGAATTACCTCCGGCGCAAAGGCTGAGGCCCTATCAGGACCGCAAGAGCGCTGAGAAAGGGCGCATCAGGCTGGGCTTATAGGTCAGCGTCATGGCGATGCTAAAGGCAGCCAGCGCGAAGATCAGTGGCCAGAGCAGCATCGCAAAGCTGATGCCGTCGCGGATGATGCATGGCACCAGCGCCGCTGCGATGCACAGCCATCCGGGGATGGCGGTTTTGGGTGGGTTGCTCTTGCTGTCGGTGATCGCGCGCCAATGCGGTTTCTGCGTCATCGCCAGCATCGCACAGCCCGCCAGTGACAGTACGAAAGCGAGCGCCAGCCAGAGCGTCGCGATAATCATATCCATGGCATGTCGCTGGTCATTCGGCGGGCACCGCGGCGTCGGCCATGGCGGGCTCTGCGGCTCCTGCGGCCCCTGCTGCGGCTTTATCGGTACCTGTCTCTGGCTGCTGCGCGCCGAGCTTTCTGGCGGCATAGATCGCGGCAAAAGCGCCGGCAATCAGCACCAGATCCATGCTCGCTATTTGCCACAGGCCTTGCGCTGCGGCGGTGACGGGATGATCGCCGGTGGTGATCCAGTTGAGCGCCACAGCGGCCAATGCGGTGGCGGCAATGGCCCAGGCCTGTTCGCGCCACGCTGCCTTGCCGCGGATGGCGGCATGGATGAAGCTGGCGATCCACACCAGATAGAATATCACAACCTCGCTATAGGCGCGGTCAAGGCCGAGATAGCCTTCATATTGCGCCGGCATGATGCGGTTGGTGACAAGATAGGCGCCGCTGGAAAGGATGATACCGCTGATCGAGCCAATGCTGAGCCCGCGCACTACACGCACGCTGCGCGGCTCGATAACGCCCTTGCGGATGCGGGCACGCATCCAGAACATCAGGCCACTGGCGATCATCACACAGCCGGAAAGG
Organism: Pseudomonadota bacterium; assembly: GCA_038748365.1. Taxonomy (GTDB): domain Bacteria; phylum Pseudomonadota; class Alphaproteobacteria; order Sphingomonadales; family Sphingomonadaceae; genus Alterisphingorhabdus. The sequence goes on along the minus strand of JBCDIZ010000006.1, from coordinate 83,858 downwards.
CCAGCGATGAAATAGAGCCAGCGCAGGCTCCAGCTGTTGAACTGGATGAAATGCAGGCCGCTCAACCAGGCATGAGTCTTGCGGCCGGGTCCGGCAGGCGCATCGGAAATAATATCGCCGCTGGCTGCATCAAAAACGGTCATGTTGCGGGACATTGACACTGCACGCGAGGGGAATGTCTCGCGCAGAGTGATGTTGGCATTGGCATCATTGGCGAGTGCGATGCTAATAAGATCAACCTTGGCAGGCTCACCATTACGCACACTCCAGATTGCCTCGGCACGGTCGACATAGCTTTGCAGCGAGGCAATTTCCGGCGCCGGGTCGCCCGATGCCTCGACAGCGGCATTGCCGAACATGGCGGCGAATTTTTCCTGGTCATCGCCCTGAAACGGCACCGCTGAGGCCCAGGGCAGATAGATGCTGAAAAAGATAATCAGCCCGGTCAGCGGGAAGATGAAATGAAAAGGCAGCGCGATCATCGAGGTCAGATTATGCAGGTCAAGGGTCGAGCGCCGCAGCTGTTTTTTCGGCCGGAAGGTGAAAAAGTCCTTGATGATCTTGCGGTGGATGAAGATGCCCGAGACGATCAAAACCAGCATCGCCACCGAAGAAAAGCCGACAATCCAGTAGCCGATACCATCAGGCAGGTGCAGGCTGTAATGGAACGGGTAGAAAAAGCTGGTCCCGGCAAAGCTCTCGGTCGGTGTTACCTTCTCGCCGGTCTGCGGGTTGATCTGCACCCGTTCAAATTCCCCGTCGCCATTAACCCAACCGACCGAATAAAACGGTCGGCGATGGCGCGGCATAGTCATGAAAAAGCGCGGCGATTCGTTTGCTTCTCCCTGCAATATTGGCAGCGCGATATCATCAATCGACGCGCTTGCCTCTGTCGGCGCGGCGCGCAGCTCCGGCTTCATCCACTGGTCAATTTCGGAATCGAACACCGCCAGACTGCCCATCCAGAAAACCATAAACAGGAAGCAGGAGACAGCAATGCCGGCCCAAGTGTGAAGCCAGCCCATGGATTTGCGGAAATCTTCGGTGATCTTCATTACAAGGCCGCCAGCCATGGTGCGATAGCGATCATCGCCGCCGCGCCACCGATGATGATAGCGCTTGTGAGCAATGGCCGGGTGGTAGCTGCGGCCCAGATGACCACGGCAGTGAACACCAGAAAGGCGGTCAGCACCGGCCACCACATAGCCTCACCACGGTCCATCCCGGCATAGACCAGCAGGACGCTGAGCAAGGCGACATAGCCATTGGTAAAGGCATAGCCGCCGAATATTGCCAGCACACTGCGCCAGGTGCGGCTGTCTGCAACAGCCCGTATTCTACTTCCAGTCAAGCCGGCTGCAATTGCGTCATCCATAGCTGATGAGCTTTTGACGCTTGTCATGGTTAGAGGAATGCCTCTGTTAATGGCGGAAACACAGATGTTTACTCTTGATAATCATTATCATCTTCAAGCAGATTACACCAGATACTTTTTGGTTGAAGTCTGCTTATTTTGGATGCGCAAAAGTTCCTGATTAACGTTCAGACAGTATTTCGGTTCCCTATCTGATAGAGACTGATATTCGACAAAGCGCTCATATCCTTTGGGCAGGATGTTTAGGGGACAGTTTTGCACCGTCAGTTCCTGCGGTTGCCGCAGTGCTAACAAACTGTCCCCGAATTGCCCGCAATCCTGGGATACGCACTCAATCCCCACTCCCCGCATCATCATCCATCAACCGCTGCATCAGGTACACATATTGCAGTGCCTGTAGTTTTGCGCGCTGTTCATTGTCTACGCCGCCTGAATGGCCGCCGATGGTATCCTCGAAATAATAATAGGGCTGGCCGAGTTCTTTCAGCTTCGCCGCGCCTTTGCGGGCGTGTGCCGGATGGGTGCGGTCGTCTGCGGTGGAGGCCCAGAGGAACGGGGTGGGATAGTCCAAGCCCTCGACAATTTTCTGATAGGGCGAATAGCCTTCAATCCAGGCGCGCTGTTCGGGGATGCGCGGATCGCCATATTCGCCGATCCATGATGCACCGCGGCCGATCAGGTGATAGCGCAGCATGTCAAACAGCGGGATCTGCACAATCGCCGCGCCGAACAGATCGGGGCGCTGGGTGAAGGCGGTGCCGACCAACAGGCCACCTTGCGAGCCGCCCTGAATGCCGAGATGCTCAGGGCTAGTGAAACCCTTGTCCACCAAGTCCTGCCCTACGGCTATAAAGTCATCCCAGGTGCGCTGCTTGTTCTCGCGGATGGCGCTCTGGTGCCAACCTGGGCCAAACTCACCACCGCCACGCAGATTGGCGAGCACATATGCGCCGCCTCTTTCCAGCCACATCTTGCCAGTGGTGGCGAGATAGGCGGGCAAGCGGGGAACCTGAAAACCGCCATAGCCGGTCATCAGCGTTGCGGTCTCGCCGTTCATAGCCATGCCCTTGGGCTTGACGATGAAATAGGGGATTTTTGTTCCGTCCTTGCTTACCGCTTCATGCTGTTCGACGTCCATTCCTGCCGGATCAAAACGGCTGGGCGACGTCTTGATGACCTCAGGGTCGCCGTTACCGTCGCTATAGTAAAGCGTTGTCGGATTCAGGAAATCGGTGACCGTGAACATGATCTGATCGGTCTCGTCCGAGCTGGTGGCGATGCCGACCGTGGCATTGTCGGGCAGGGCGACTTCCCCGCTCACCCATGCGCCATCCTTGAAATTGAACTGCAGGATTTTGCCGACGACATTGTCGAGCATGGCGACGAACAACGCATTGCCGGTGATCGCCCCGCCGCGCTTGGTCTGGCGTTCTGCCGGGGCCCAGACCAGCGTCTTTTTGGCGCCATTGGGATCGGCTTTCCATTCCTCCAGATCAACAGCGATCAGGCTGTCCGCCGGGAATGTCTGGCCGTCTACTTCCCAATCAACATCAGTTGAGAGCAGCACATGGCCATCGACGATGCCATAAGGTGAGGCTTTCTTCGGAATATCAAGCTTCACCCATTCATAATTCTCAGGATTGAGCCAGAAATACTCGCTTTCATGAAAGCTAACACCGCGAAATGCAGTAGTAGCGTGGATTGTACCAGTATTGTCGCGCATCAGACTTGCGCCTGCCCAAACGTCGCTGGATTCGCCGCGGAAGATTTCTTTTGCATCCGCTATGTCCGTGCCGCGTTTCCACACACGCGTGGTGAAGGGATATTCGCTGTCGGTCAGCGTGCCTTCGCCAAAGCCGCGGCCCACCATCAGCGTATCTTCATCGACCCATTGAATACTGCCCTGGCTCTTTTCAGGCAGTTCAAAACCACCTTCGACAAAGCTTTTCGTTTTCATGTCGAATTCGCGCATGATGGTGGCATCCTCGCCGCCATCGGAGAGCGCGATCATGCATTTTTCCAGCGCCGGGGGCAGGCAGGTCGAGCCCTTATAGACCCATTCCTTGCCTTCGGCCGCAGCGAGCGCGTCAACATCGAGAATGGTCTCCCATTCGGGATTGTCGGTTTTGTAGCTTTCAATCGTTGTGCGCCGTAACAGGCCCTTGGGGTTCTGTTTGTCTTGCCAGAAATTATACAGGCCATCGGGGCGGAAGGCCACGTAAGGGATGCGGTCCTCACTATCGAAAATGGCGAGTGCTTCATTTTTGAGCGCCTCAAAGCGCGGGTCCGTCTCAAGCACACCCAAAGTGCGGGTGTTCTCCGCCTCGACCCATTCAAGCGCCTTTTCGCTGCGTGCTTCCTCCAGCCATATATAGGGATCTTGTTCAGGGCCGGGTATGCCATCGTCTGCTTGAGATTGTGCTTGAGCAGGGGAATCATTGTCATTCATGGTTTCAGAGGCAGTGGCCATAGGGGATATACTCATAAGGGCGATAGCGATTGCGGTTGTGGAAATGGTTTTCAACGGTCCATCCTCTCGAAAATGGTGATTGATCGTTTTCTTGTTTGCGCATGCAATGGCAGGGACGATGCAGGATTTCTGATCAGGCTGCAATTGAATATGTCCGGTGCATATTCAGATATTGCCAAAATCGCCACCACGGCCTTTTCCGCTGGCAAATCGGGTGGCGCCTGCTGCAGCGCCTGCGCGTAAGGAATCTCGGCCTATTTCGGCTTCAAAGACGAGCGCGTCTTCCATCGATACACCCCATTGATGCAGCATGCTGGCGCGATCATTGATCATGCAGCTCTGGGGGAAGGCGGTTAGCTGTTCAGCAATTTCCAGAGCGGCCTTCAGCGCCTCGCCTACGGGGACGACACGGTTAGCAAGGCCGAAGGACAGCGCCTCATCGGCAGCGACCGGTCGACCCGTCAAGGCCATATCCATAGCGCGCGACTGGCCGATCAGCCGCGGCAGCCTGACAGTGCCGCCATCGATAAGTGGGACACCCCATCTTCTGCAATAGACGCCGAAAACAGCATTTTCTGCTGCCACACGCAGATCACACAGTATTGCCAGTTCCAGACCACCAGCAACGGCATGGCCCTCAACCGCCGCAATGGAGGGTTTTTTCAGCGTCAGCCATGTCGGTCCCATAGGCCCGTCTTTGGTGAAATCCGCCTTAGCAGCGACGGCTTTCAAATCGGCACCGGCACAAAAATGGCCTCCATTTCCGGTCAGGATATGTACCTTGATGCTGTCATCGGCTTCGCCCTGTTCGAATGCGGTTTTGAGCGCATCTGCTGTCTCGGGGTCGACCGCGTTACGTGCTTCTGGGCGATTGATGGTGATAATCTGCACTGCGCCGTTGCGCTCAACCAAAACCTTATCGGACACTGACCCCTCCTGATATGCTGCGATGCTTTTCTGGGGTTATCGAAGGCAGAGCGATGTTTGGCAAGCCGGATATAGGCGCAACGCAAGGGGGTGTTATTCGGAAGGCTCTTCGGTTTTCTCAACCTTCTCTTCGCCCAGAACACCAGTGCCAAAATCTATGACAAAGTTGATCGGAATATCGGCAATCGCTTTGCTGCCGGAATAGTTGGCGGGCAGGGGTTCGAGCTGTTTCACCAGTTTGGCGACGCGGCGAATTTCAAAGTCAAGGCGCCGGTGGCCGGTCGACTTGACGATTTCCGCAGACAGCACTTTGCCTGATCGCGCCACAGTCACGCGCAAAACGCCGGTACCCTGCCGCTTATTCTCGATTGCGCTCTGTGGGTAGCGCAGATTGCGCATATATTGCTGTTGCGAGATGCGGATAAAGTTTTGTGTCAGCCGGGTGACTTTTTCAGGTGGCCTTGGTGGAGGCGGTGGTGCCGGCGTTGGTGGTGGAGGAGGTGCAACTTTGGCACCAGTGCCGGATGAGAAGGCTCCGCCATCGGTAGAGGAGGCCGCCACAGCGCGCGGTTGCTCCGGTGGAGCAGGCGGTGGTGCGTCATCGGCGCGTTCCGTAGGCACAACCGGCTCTTCAGTCGTTTCAACACCGGGTGGGGGCGGCTCCAGACGGCGCGCCGGAGCACCGAGCGCGACCACGGTTTCATCGAGCATCTCGCCCATTTCAGGGATGGCGTTGCGCGAATATTGCCAGATCGCGACCGAAAGGATCACCGCTGCGCAAGCCAGACCCACGCCCCAATGCCAGTTACGCGGTACCGGAGGGCGCTCGGGGCTTATCGCACTGGTCCACTGATCGGCATACATGGCGCTTTTCCCTCGGTCCTATTCCTCACGCGGCCTGCCCACGGTGAGCAGTACGATATATTCTGCCCCGGCAAGGCGAATATCTTCCATGATAGCAATGACTTCGGCAGCCTCCGCCTCGGAATCGGGTTTAAGCTGGATCAGGCCATCAGGCTTCTCGGTCAGCGCCTGGCGCATCCTTGCTGTCAACTGGTCGCGTTCCAGTCGCTCATCGCCCAAGGCAATCTGCCCATCCTCACCAACCAGAACCACAAAGTCCTTCACATCACCGCGCTTGTCGATGGCTGATGCTGCGGGAGACACCGCAAAGGCGTCTTCCTTTTCAATCGTCCCGGCGAGCATGAAGAACACCAGCAAGATGAACACCACATCTATCAGCGGCGTGATATTGATCAGTTCCTTTTTAGGGCGATAGCGCTCTATTCTCATTGCTCTGCCTCTTCCTCTGGCGGTGAGAAGGTGACAGCAAAGGCGCCCGAGTCACGGGTTAGCTGATAGATATCAATTGCTTCCTGCATGGTTACATTGGGCATGGGACGGACTAGGAAGGTACGTCCTGGATCGGCATCGGTCAGCACCGCGACTTCCTCGGCCATTTCATCACGGCTCATCGGGTCGCCATCATATTCCAGCTTCCCATCAGGCTTGACGCGGATGACGATGGCAGCGGTCGGATCCTGCGTCACTTTCAGATCCTGTGGCGTATCAATACCAATCAGCCGAAACCGGGCGAAATTGGTCGTCAGCATAAAAAAGACCAGTAGAATGAAGACGACGTCAATCAGCGGCGTCACATTCAGCAACGTGATGTCGCGCCGTCTGCGGCGAAGGTTCATGCGGCTGGGCTCGCGGCCACTTTATCAGCGCTCTTGGCGCTGCTCACTGGGCCGGTCACAACATTTTGCGGAGCTGCTTCATAAAGCGGGATTGTGAACACCTGCGTGGCGGCATCCTCCATATGCTGCGCTTCAACATCAACTGAGCGCTGCAACCAGGTGAATAATACTGCTGCAGGAATGGCCACGGCGAGGCCGGCAGCAGTGGTCAGCAGCGCTTCCCAAATACCGCCAGCGAGAACTGCCGGTTCAATGCTGTCGCCTACCGTTTCCATCTGCTGAAACGCCTCGATCATGCCCAACACCGTACCGAGCAGGCCAAGCAGCGGGGCAATAGTAGCTATCAAGCTGATCACCGCCAGACCGCGTTCGAGCCCGTCAAGCTGTGCCTGAGCGATACGGGTGGTTTCCTCGCGGACAACGGTGTCATTCATTTCTGGATTGGCATTGCCACGCACGGCGGCTGCCATAACCTTTGCCACCGGGCTTTTGCGTGGCTCCAGATTGGCAAGTGCATCGCCATGTTTGCCTTGACGGATTGTGTTCACGATATCAGCAACAAAGCTTGAGCGACCAACACTTAAGCGCGCAAATTGGACGAATTTCACCAGCGAAACACCCAGCGCCACCAGCGCCAATACCGCCAGTATGACAATTATCGGGCCGCCGGCTTCAAAGAGTTGAGCGACGGGAGAGAGCTCTGCTTCAGGTGTGGCGGCGAGCACCGGAACGGGAAGACATAGCAACACAGACAGGCAAGCTGTTGGATAGAGGGCGTGTTTCCTGATTCGTGCATATGGCATGTGCGACGGACTCCCTAAACTGGTGCTATGAATGTAATTTAGTAACTGACGATGATGCTCCTTATATGCTTCAATCCTAGGCCTACATTGAGACGATTTTGTTACATTGTGAAAAGAGTTTGGGTGACGGGAAACTTCATATTTCTGTCATCTGATCATGAGAACAGTCAGGAAGAATGGCTGACCAACTAATCACGCAAAATGCCCATAAAAGCTCGGCACCGCTGAGCAGTTCGCGCTTTGTGATGATATTAGGGGTGACGGCGGTACTGTTCTTTCTCGGACTAGTCCCATTTGAGGCAATTCCCGAAATCCCCGTCGATATAGACAGCAAGCCCTTTTTCATCCCGCTGGTCCTGACCGCGCTGCTGCCTGCCGGGCGTCCGGGTATGGCGGTAGCGCTCGGCACGGCGCTGGGCGAGGGATTGCGCGATATGATGGAAGGCTATGAGTTGGACGATCCGATTGGCTTTATCGGCTATGTCATCGGCTTTGCTATAGCCAGTTATGTCATTGGTGAGCGCGCCCGCAACCCTGTCTTTCTTGTATTGGGAGCAGTGGTTTGTGCTTTTGTGCAGGCAGCGTTTGAGGCGTCATCCTTTCTGTTCTTCGGTACAGAGAGCATGGGCATTGTTATCCAGAGCACCATTGGCAACACCATCACCCATGGCGTGATCTGGGGCGCTATCCCGATACTGTTTCTGGTCCCGGCGCTGTATGGTCGGTTTGAGCGTTTTCTCGGCTTCGCACCCAAGGGGGTGGCAGAGCAGAAGGCACCGCTCGCTCCGCTGTCCTCGGAACAGCCTGCCAATCCTGACGCGCTGATGAGCGCAAGAGCGCTGCAATTTCGCTATCCGGCTCAGGCTGACAGCGCGCTTGTCGGCGTCGATATTGATTTGCTGCCGTTTAAGGTCACCGGCCTGGTCGGCCATAGCGAGGCGGGCAAATCGACTTTGTGCAAGGTTCTCGCCGGGCTGGCTCCTAAGGTTACTGGTGGCGAGTTGACCGGCGAGATCATGCAACCGGCAACTGGGCCTGATGCACTGCGTATCGGCTATGTCGCCGATGATGCTGCGGCAATGATGACGCAGACCCGCGCCTATATGGAGGTAGCATCGGCCTTGGGCGGGTCATCGCTAACGGCGGAAGAGATGGAAAAAAGCGCGCTGGATGCGTTAGCGGCAGTCGGCGTGAATGCAAAAGAGGCGCGTAAATATATCTGGGAATTGCCGGCGCAGAAGCAGTCGTTGGTGTCGCTGGTTGCGGCGACTGTCGCGACCCCGAATATCCTGATCCTTGATGAATTACCGGCACAGCTGGACAAGACGGGCAAGGCGCTGCTGCGCAAACAGATCAGCCGCGTGACCGGCAATGGCGGGGCGGTTTTGCTGGTCGATAATGATGTCGATAGGCAATTGGCGATTTGCGACTATCTGGCGATTTTGGATGAAGGCAAGATTGTCGCCAGCGGCCATGCTGCAGAGATATTGGCCGATGCGGATCGGCTCTCCGAATTCGGTATCGCATCGCCGCTGCAACTTACGGAACCACAAACTACTGCCATCGCTGCTGCGCCAAAGCAAAACAGCGCGAGTTTTGACGGCAAACCCATGCTGGAAATGCAGCAGATAATTCTGGACGATGAGGACGGAAATCCGGTGCTGCGCGATGCCAATCTGGTGGTGCGCAGCGGCAGCATTGCCGGTATTGCGGGTGCCTATAACTCAGGCAAATCCGAACTTGCGCGCATGATAGCGGGGCTGGCGCAGCCCAAAAGCGGTGACATCAAAGTCGCAGGAGACACGATTACCGACTGGTCGGTGGTCAGCAGGCTGGATCATGTCGCCACGGTGATCCATTCGCCCTTCGCCTTTTTCAGCGAGCCGACGGTGAAGCAGGAGATTGGTCGATCCTTGCGCGGTGGCAGGATGGATGAGACTTATATCGCCTCGCATGTCGCCGAATATGCCGCGATGTTGGGGCTGGGTGATGTTCTGACGCAAGACCCGCTGACCCTGCCATTTGGCACCGCCAAGCGAGTCCAGATTGCGGCCATGCTGCCGCGTCAGGCGCCACTGTTGGTTCTCGACAAGGCCTTGGGCAATCTCGACAGCGAAGGGCTGCTTCTGATGCACAAGGCTTTGCGCAGCTATATCGATAATGGCGGCACGGTGCTGCTGCTCGACCATGATATGGACATATTGAGCGAATGGACGGATCAGCTGGTTTTCCTGTCCGATGGCGTGCTGCATGCCGCGGAGAAGGATTATGAAGCGCGGCTAAGCCAGATATCGCGCTTCGGTCTGGACTGGCCACATGCCGCCGATATCGCCATGCAGCGCGGGCAGCAGGCAATGACCCGTGCGGAACTGTTGGGGGCATCATCATGAAGGTGCCAACACTCCATACCGGCAAGGACAATTTCTGGCGCCGCCGTGATCCGCGGGTCAAATGGGCGCTGTTCTTTATCTTCATCCTGCTGATTTATCTCGCGCCCGACTGGCGCTGGATGGCGGCGGCATCATTAGCAGGGTTCTTTATCGCGCTGACGGCGCAGGCTCCGGTGGGCTGGTTGCTGCTGATGCTGATGATCCAGATACCCAATGTCACTGGGCTGGTGATCATCCCGATGCTGGGCAGTGATTTCACCTTTAATGACGAATTCCGCTTCGGCCTGCATATGGGCTTTGGCTGGATTGCGGCGATCTTGATCGGCATCAGCCTGTTTTCCACCATGGATGTCGATGAGCTGGTGTCGGGCCTGCGCGGCCTGGGTCTGCCGCAGCAATTCGCCTTTGTTATCGGCTATGCCTTTGTGCTGGTGTATCTCAGCTTCACCGATTTGAGCCGCATCTATGATTCCATGCGGCTAAAGGGGCTGGAGCTGGGCTGGCGCAAGCCTCTGTCTTCGCTCAAAAACCTGATCACCATGTTTATCCCGGCGCTAATCACCATAGTACGCCGCGGCGGGACCATGGCGACTGCGTTGGAGGCGCGTGGGTTTAATGCGAAGAGCACCATCGTCAGAAAAGTAGAGAGGCTGGATATTGCGGATATGGCGGTTTTGGGGACCGCGTTGGCCTGCCTCGCTGCTGCGGTGATCATGTGACAGAAAAGCGCTAAGCGCTGCGCTGCGTCAGAACATTGGCCTCGATACGGATACGGACAAACAGGATCGCCGCATTGAGCAGTGAGAAGATCACGCTGATCCAGACATGACCGAAAATAAGCGGGATCGTCGCTATTTCGAACGTGACCACCAGATAATTGGGATGCTGGATAAAGCGGAATGGGCCGCTGCTGATCCGCGGGAAATCGGGCGAGGAGATGATCCGGGTCGTCCAATAGGGGCCAAGCGTTGCCAATACCCAAAGCCGCATCACCTGTAGCACCAGAAACAGAATCGCCAGCGGCCAGATAATCGGCCAATGCGCTAGGGTCTCATAGACCAAAGCGGCTAGGAAGGCGGCGTGGATCGCAACCATCACCGGATAGTGTGACCGGCCATATTCCCGTGCCCCGCGGGCTAGCAGGGCCTTGGTATTACGTTGGGCATAGACGAGCTCGCCCAGCCGCTGCGCGATTAGTAGACCGATAATGATACCAGCGGCGGGCCATTGCGGTTCCCAAACCAAAGAGGGTGGTATCAGCTCGATGAGATTAAGCTGCATCATGGATGGACCAACCCGACAGCGCCGGTGAATCCTGGCCCCAAAGCGGTCAGCAAGATAGGGCGGTCATCACTTTCGCTTTCCAGTAACTGTTTCAGAACGAAATGCACTGTCGGCGAGGACATATTGCCATAGTCGCGCAACACCTGTCGGGTGGCGGGCAGGCCATCATCCAGATGATCGAAATAACGCTCCAAGGCTTCGATCACCTTGCGGCCGCCGGGATGGCAGGCAGGCTGGCGCAGTGCGGCTTTGTTCAAGCCCTCACGTTCTAGAAAGCGATCCATAACCGGTGCAAATTCGCGGGTAACAAAGGACGGAATATCGCGCGCCAGAATGAGGTCGAGGCCGGCCTCATCAATATCCCAGCCCATCATATCGCGAGTATTGGGCCATGTCTTTTGCGCCGATGCACCGATGCGCGGGCCATCATCCTTGGCGCTGATTACCATTGCGCTGCCGCCATCGGCAAACAGCGCGGTAGAGACAATGCCCTTTTTGCTGAAATCGCCCATGCGGAAGGTAAGCGAACACAGTTCTACACAGAACAGCAATATAGTCGCATCAGGCCGTGCACAGGCCAGATCGCGCGCCACCTGAAGACCCAAGACACCGCCCGCGCAGCCATAGCCGAAAAGCGGGACCGTCTCGACATCCTCGCGAAAGCCCTGGCTTTTCAGCATCTGTGTGGGGATAGAAGGCGTAGCAATGCCGGTGGACGAAACGCAGACGATGATATCCACTTTATCGGCGTTATGACCCGAAACCGCAAGCGCATCCTCGGCCAACCGCGCTATCAAACGCTCGGCTTCTTCCAGATAAATCGCATTGCGTTCCGGCCATTGCGCCGGTTCCATATACGCATCGGCAGGCTGGGCGATATGGCGGTTATCAATCCCGGCACTGGCATAAACCCCGGCCAGCTTGGCAGGCATTCCACCCGGCATCCGTTCAGAAAGCCGGGTGACCACTTCATTCTGAGAAATCGGATATTCCGGCACTGCTGTAGCAATCGAATGAATATGCGCACATGCCGTCATCACCAGTAGATGCGTTGTGCACTGCGCAAAAACAAGGACTGTTACGCATAAAGCCGCTCATGACGCGCTGAAAGAATATGTTGAAGAGCATCGGCTTGCACCTTGCCCATGCCATCGCCACTCTTTACCCAAAGCAAAAATCTCAAAATATGGAACAGGCAATGAGCACAGTTCACAAAACACGTATGCTGATATTGGGATCGGGCCCGGCCGGCCTCTCCGCCGCCATTTACGGCGCGCGCGCTGGTCTGGAGCCGATTGTGGTGCAGGGGATGCAGCCCGGTGGCCAGCTGACCATCACCACCGATGTCGAGAATTATCCCGGCTTTCGCGATGTCATTCAGGGGCCTTGGCTGATGGAAGAGATGACCGCTCAGGCCGAGCATGTCGGCACGCGCACCATTTTTGACACCATCGTTGACGTTGACCTGTCGCGCCGTCCCTTCCGCATGACCGGTGATAGCGGCGATATTTATGAAGGCGATACGCTGGTCATCGCCACCGGTGCACAGGCCAAATGGCTGGGTGTTGAGGGCGAGGAAGCGCTGGGCGGCAAGGGCGTTTCCGCCTGCGCCACCTGTGACGGTTTTTTCTATCGCGGCAAAAAAGTCGTGGTCATCGGCGGCGGCAATACCGCGGTTGAGGAAGCGCTGTATATGACCAATCATAGCGACGATGTGACCCTGATCCATCGCCGTGACAGTCTGCGCGCGGAGAAGATTTTGCAGGATAGGCTGTTCGCTAATCCCAAGATCAGCGTTCTATGGAACAAGACCGTCGAGCGCTTTGTCGGCGGAGGCGATCCTGAAGGACTGGTCGGCGTTGATCTGAAAGACACGGTAACTGGCGCGACTTCGCACGAGCCTGCTGACGGCGCCTTTGTCGCCATCGGCCATGCCCCGGCAACCGAGCTGTTCAAAGGCCATCTCGATCTTGACGGCGGCGGATATATTCCGGTCGAGGCAGGCACGCCGAAAACCGTTATTCCCGGTGTCTTTGCCTGTGGCGATGTGATGGATCATGTCTATCGTCAGGCGGTAACGGCAGCGGGCACCGGCTGTATGGCGGCGCTGGACGCCGAGCGGTTCTTGGCGGAAGAGGATTTTGCCAAAGCGGCAGCCTAACGACCACAATTATACACCGTTCGGGCTGAGCCTGTCGAAGCCCTGTTCTTCTTTGCAAAAGAAAGTGCGGCCCTTCGACAAGCTCAGGGCGAACGGGAGAGGGAGTCCAGCTTAGCTATAAGTTGATCCTCTAACCACTGCTTAGCAGCCGCATCGGCAAAGCTGTGTGACCCACTGGCCAACCGTTCCACGCAAATATCCGGATGATCGTGACAGGCCGCAAAAGCCGCGCCTTCCCATTCGGCGATAAATTGCTGTGCGGTGCGATCCTGTTCGGCCAGCAAGATTGTGACTGGTATGGTGCTGGAGGCGAGCGCAGCACCAAGGCGTTGGGCAAAAGGCGTGGGCAGATTCGGGTCGCCTTTACTGGCGCGTTTCAGGCCTTTGGCGAGTTTGCTTAGATCGACATCGCCTGTTACCAGCCGCTTAAGTGCTTTGGGGTCTTTCAGCCGATCAAGATAGCGCGACCGGATCGCCTGTGGCGGCGGCAGATCATCTTCGGCCTGATCGCTTTCAAAAGTCCAGGGATTGGCCAGGATCAGGGCATCCAGCCCCAATCGCTCATGGAACAGCATCAACGCCGTGGCCGCATCGCAATTGCCAAAGCCTGCGATCTTGGCCAGCTTAGGCACCTGTGCGCGAAAGCAGTGCAGGGCGGCGGCCAGATCAGGTTCGCTCGATAAAAACCCCTGATTATCGCCACTGCTATCGCCAACGCCACGCCGGTCATAGCGGAACACCGCATAGCCTGACTTGGCCAATGCTGCTGCAAGCTGAGCCTGTCCGGCATGCGCGCCGCTGCGGATTTCATTGCCGCCACTGATCAGCAACAGGCCGGTCGTCGCCTCCCCGCTATCGGGTAGGTCGAGCGTCGCATAGAGCGTTGCGTCTTCGCAGGGGAAGGAAAGCTGACGGCGCATTATCCGGCCATCCAGCGGGCAATATCATCGGCGATAGCGACCGTCAGTTCCACAGCCTCCCCCGGTTCGGCACGCAGCCAGAGCGGCGGGCCATGCAGCACTGCATCAGCCTCGTCATCGTCTTCTGCAAGACTGATGGTGCGGTCTGCCTTGGTGAGGTCGCTATGATCCATAAGCTCCGTGACCATATCCGCCGACAATGCATAGCCCGCGAGCATCACGCTATCTTTGCGTGCTGTCTCCAATATTTCCGTAAGCGCAGGCACGGATACACCGCTTTCGCGCAAGGCAGCGTTTTCGGTACGCGCCAATAGGCGTAACTGCTTTGCGGCCGGGATGGGCGACAGCCGCCAGTTTTTTGCATGGGGTAGGGCACTATCCAGCACCGCCCCGGCACGGAAAGCGGCGCTATGGCTGATCGGGTCGTGCTGCTCACAAGCTACCGACAAGGCTTGTTGCCAATCAGTGAAGGTAGTTTCTGATAAGGGGGCCTCACTGTCCAGCGTCCCTGGCAGATCGGGCATTATCGACGCAATACCGTGCGCCATCGCCAGATGCCGCATCACCGATACCAACAGCCGCCGCATCCGGTTGGCCTCAGCAAAAAGCGGTGGGATCAGGCACAGCTTTGGCGCGCTATCCGCCGCTTGTGCAGGCTGCATTACAAGGCACGGCTCCTGCCTGCCCTGATAGTCATAACTTGCAATATGTGGATCAGCGGCCATAGGACCGCCGTTCAGCCAGCGACTTTCTGAACCGAAAAGTCGAGCAGATTGCCGTAATTCTCAAAGACTTCGCCATCGACATCCTCATCCTCGATGACGATATCAAAACGGTCTTCCATCTCGGTTAACAGGCCGGCCACCGCCATGGAATCGAGCTCGGGAAGGGCACCGAACAGCTCGGTATCGCGGTCAAACGCATCGATGCGATCCTGCTCCAGCCCCAAAATATCGCGCAAAATGGCGCGCAGAACCTTATCGGTTTCTGTCTCGGTTAGGCTAGAAACAGGTGTGGCGACACTGGCCATATGACCCTCCGAAATTGCGGATTTGCGCTTCTCCATATGCGCTAGGGGCCTCTCCCTAGTCTTTCCAGCGCTTGGCGGCAAGGTCGGAAATGGCGCGCTTTCCGGCGCGGGCGATCAGATCGGGCCAGGATAAGGGCGAATGGGGCCAGTAGAAATCCTGCGCATAGCGGGGGCGCTGCTGCTCCATCCAGTCGGCTTTATAGCGGTCATCGCCGGTACCGAAGTCGATGGTCTCGACCTTGTCGATATCGATCACATGCTGGAACATCGCGGCGCTCAAAACTGTTCCCGGCGAAGCTTTTTCGGCCTCTTTGATATAAGCGAGCTTGTGGATCAGCGCGATGCCATGATCGACCGTCCAGAGCTGCGCTGCCACCGGCGAGCCGTCCATAAAGGCAAAACCCAAACGCAACGCCCCATGGGCTGCCTCGCTTTCGGCGAGATGACGGACAAAAGCCGGGCTGCCTTCTTCGGGTTTCCAGCTTTTGGCGTAGATCGCCTCATAATCGGCCCAGTTATCCTGGGTAACGTCATGGTCGATACGCACCGATATCGCATGGGCTTTGGCCTTGCGCTTAACGGTTGAGCGCATCTGGCCGGGCCGACTCTGCCAATACTCATCAAAGCTGCGGCCATTTACTTGGAGATAATGGTTTACATCGCATTGTGCGCTGCTGGCGAGCCAGCCTTCTTGCCGGAAAGCGCGGCGAAGTGACGTCGCTTCGCCATGGTCATCGGGGATTTGTGTCAGCGATATCTTATGCGCCCTGCGCCGCGCCATGCGTGCAATGCTGCGCAGCAGCGACATTCGCGTGACCTCATCATAATCGCCGCCAAAAATCGGTCCTCCGGTAAAGCTGTACCAGTTGGTGAGGCCTTTCAACCGCCAGGGCAGGGTATTTTGCATCAGAAACAGCCAGGCAAAGGCTGGGTTATCTTGGTCATCATTGCTGGCGCGGAATATCGCCGGGCGCTGATCAGCCAGGCAATGGCTGTGCAGAGCCTCAAGCCATTCCAGCCGGTTGAACAGGCTTGGCATAGCCTCACGCGACAGCTCGCGGCGCGCCAAATCTTGCACAGCGGCAAAACTATCGTGATATTCACCTTTTATCGGCATATCATGGGCATAACCCGCCGAGAGATCATCAGAAAGGCCTTTGCTGCGCAGCATGGAAATACCTGAGTCAAAACCCATTGATCATTTGGCCTTTTGCGGCGCAGGAGAGGCTCCGGCGCTGGTGGTTCGTAAACAGGCTATTAGCTATGAAGCGTTAAATTGGCGTATCGCTGCACTGGCGGAGTGGCTGCGCGGTCAGGATCTGGCGCCGGGCGACCGGGTGGCGACCTGGCTGGGCAAGACCGATATTGCCTGCCTGATGCCCTTGGCAGCGGCGCGGGCTGAGCTGGTGCATGTGCCGATCAATCCGCTTCTCAAGGCGCCACAAGTGCAGCATATCATGACCGATAGCGGCGCGAAGCTGCTGATAGCCAATCGCCAGCGGCTGGGGTTGCTGGAGGATATGGCGACGGATTTTGCCCGCCATGAGGACAAGGCGCTTGCTGCGCTGTGGGAAGAGGGTGGCGATATTGGTGCTGAATGGCTTGCCGGTTCAGACCAGTCATCCGATGCGCTCGCGGCTATCCTTTACACCAGCGGTTCCACCGGGCGGCCCAAGGGGGTGATGCTGAGCCATGCCAATCTGTGGTTCGGTGCGGTTTCGGTGGCCCGCTATCTGGGCTTGTGGCCCGATGACCGCACCCTCTGCGTCCTGCCGCTCAGCTTTGATTATGGTCAGAATCAGCTGCTTTCGACCTGGTATGCGGGGGGATGCTGCTATCCACTCGACTATCTGATGCCGCGCGATGTTCTCAAAGCCATGGCGCGGGACAAGATAACCACTTTGGCCGCTGTGCCGCCGCTCTGGTTGCAACTGGCCGAGCAGGACTGGCCGGAAGAGACTACTGCGCATCTGCGGCGGATGACCAATAGCGGCGGCGCGCTCACTGAGCCTTTGGTGCGGCGCCTGCGCAGCCTCGCCGCCAATGCCGACTTGGTGGCGATGTATGGCCTGACCGAAGCGTTCCGCTCGACCTTTCTTGATCCGGCGCTGATCGATAGCCACCCAACCTCCATGGGTCGTGCCATACCCTTTGCCGAGATTTTGCTGGTGGATCAGCATGATGTGGTAATTAGCGAAGAAGGCGAGGGCGAGCTGGTGCATTGCGGCCCGCTGGTGGCGCAGGGTTATTGGCAAGATGCAGAGCGCACCGCAAAGCGCTTCCGCCCTGCGCCGAAAGGTGCGCATTACGGCGGAACCGCTGTATGGTCAGGCGATACGGTGCGGCGCGAGAGTGACGGGCTGCTCTATTTTGTCGGCCGCGATGATGCGATGATTAAAACCAGTGGCAATCGCGTTTCGCCCAATGAGGTGGAGGAAGCGGTTATAGCCACCGGACTGGTCGCCGAAGCCGTAGCTTTTGGCGTTGCTGATGACGCTTTGGGGCAGGCGATTATTGTAATCGTGCGGCCCTCCGATGATACCGATAGTGGAACGATTCTCCATGCAATGAAACCGCTGGTGCCTAACTATATGCTACCGCAGCAGATCGTGTTGCAGGACTCATTACCACGCAATGCCAATGGCAAGATTGATCGGGTGCGGCTAAAGGCTCAGTTTGTTTCTGCCGGAGAGCCTGTATCATGACCCGCAAAGCCAAGCCGTTTGGACCTATACCCGAAGGTTTCACTAATGGCGGCCAAGATGTTCGCATTGGCGGCCAGATTGTTCATGATTGGGCTGAAGAAATCGGCACCACACCGTTCTTCCTCTACAGCGCCGATCTGCTGCGCCAACGTATGGCGGATTTGCGCGCTGCAATGCCCGATCAGCTGGCGATTCACTATGCGATGAAGGCCAATCCTTTTGCGCCATTACTAAAACTGATGACTGAGATCAGTGACGGCATCGATATTGCGTCGGCGGGCGAATTGGCGATGGCGCTGGAGGCTGGCGCTACGCCGGACCGGGTCAGCTTTGCGGGGCCCGCCAAACGCAATGCCGATCTCGAAGCGGCTATTTCTCAAGGCGTTACGCTTAATCTGGAATCTGAGGGTGAAGCGGAGCGCGCGTTGTCGATAGGCGAAAAGCTGGGCAAAGCTCCACGCCTTGCTGTGCGGGTGAATCCCGATTTTGAGCTCAAAGGTTCCGGCATGCGCATGGGTGGCGGGGCGAAAGCCTTTGGTGTCGATCAGGCAAGAGTGCCTGCCTTGATCCGCCACATAATTGATGCCGGAGCAGAATATCGTGGTCTGCATATCTATGCCGGATCACAGGCGCTGGATGCCGATGCCCTGATCGAAGCGCAGGCGAATACGTTAAGACTGGCAGCAGAACTGTCCGATGCTGTCGGGGTTCCACTGCCGCATTGCAATCTCGGAGGTGGCTTCGGAATTCCGTATTTTCCCAAAGAGATGCCGCTGGATGTTCAGTCCATTGGTAAAGCCTTGGACGGGCAATTTGCCAATCTCCCCGACAGCCTGCAGGCGTGCGATTTCGCTATCGAACTTGGGCGCTATCTGGTGGGAGAGGCAGGGATCTATGTCACCCGCATCATTGACCGCAAGGAAAGCCATGGCGAGATTTTCCTGACCTGCGATGGCGGTTTACATCACCAACTTGCCGCCAGTGGCAATTTTGGCACCGTCATCCGCCGCAACTATCCGATCGCGATGGCCGCCAATCACGACCGGGAGGAAGAGATCGTGTCAGTGGTTGGATGCCTCTGCACACCATTGGATCGATTGGCTGATAATGTTTCACTGTCGCGCGCAGAATCGGGTGATCTGGTGGTTATCTTCTGTGCTGGAGCCTATGGGGCCAGTGCCAGCCCGGTCAATTTCCTTGGCCATGGGGCAGCGGAAGAGCGTTTAGTCTGACAGCTTTGGCAGCAGATTCATATTTTTGGCGTTTAATCTGAATGTTATCAGCGATTATTGCCTTCTTGTCGCTATATTTGACGATGTTACGTGATGCAAACATGTCATTTCGTAATGCAAAATCATTGTAAATTGCGGCTTATGACTCGCGGTAACGCGCGCAAATCTGCTAATCACACCATTTGCGATGTAATTCGGCCCATTATGGGACAATCCATGGTTAGCTGAATTCTGCAGTGCAATCCTAACGCTATGTTCACCCTTTTTGCGCATAGCTGGCACGATCCGCATGAGACCCTTTGGAATGCTTAGCTTCTAAATGGGGTTTGTGCGCGGTTGAGACGTGAATGAATGAGACTGACGAAGCGGGGACAAATGACAATGATGCTTTCACGCGCTGTAATGGGCGAGAGCGGAAATACGGCCATGGCTGGCAACAAGGTGTTTTTGTTGCTGCTCACACTTCTGGTCGCATTAGGTCTTGCTGGCTGTTCGGGTGGATCAGCGGGCGAACTGCCACCGGCATCCTCAGTTGCAGTGACTGAAGGTCCGGGCGAAGATTATGTCATCGGCCCGCTGGATGAACTGACGATCTTTGTATGGCGTAACCCTGAGCTGGGAGCGACGGTGCAGGTGCGCCCGGATGGCCGTATCACCACGCCGTTGATCACTGATATGGCCGCTGTTGGCAAGACGCCGACCATGTTGTCGCAGGATATACGTTTGGCCTTGTCGGAATATATTCAGGACCCGATCGTCTCGGTCACTGTCAACAATTTCTCCGGCACCTTCTCTCAGCAGGTGCGGATTGTCGGCGCGATCGAGAAGCCGGCGTCCATTCCCTACCGCGCCAATATGACATTGCTCGATGCGATGATTGCTGTTGGCGGTTTGTCAGAATTTGCCGCGGGCAACCGCGCCAAGCTGCTGCGGGTCGATCCGGAGACGGGCTTGCAGAAGGAATATAGTGTGCGTCTCGGGGACTTACTCAAACGCGGCGACAGTCGGGCCAATGTTCTGCTGCAGCCGGGTGATGTCATCATCATTCCGCAAAGCGCGTTTTGATAGTTCGAGAGCAGGGACGAAGAATAAAGGGATACGATGAACGGCTTATATGACGAATTCAGGATAGCGGTGCACAGCGTCTGGCAAAGACGCTGGCTGGCGCTGGCTGTTGCCTGGGCTCTTTGCGTTCTCGGTTGGCTGGCTGTGGCGATGATCCCCAACAGCTATCAGTCGCGTGCGCGGGTTCTGGTGCAGATGAATTCTATCCTGCCCAATGAGTCGCAGAATTTTGCGTTGGAGCGCCAGCGTCAGATTGATCAGGTCGAGCAGACGCTGACATCTGCGGTGAATCTGGAAAAGGTCATCCGCGCGACTGATCTTGGGCAAAATATCTCCAGCCCACGCCAGATGGAGGGTATGGTTGGGTCGTTGCGCGGCAAGATTCAGGTGGTGTCCGAAGAAGACAGCTTTTTTGAGATTACCGCTACGTCATCTGACTCTGGTCGTTCTGACGGCGAGAATGCGCGGTTGGCGCATGATATTGTGCAGAAGCTGATCGATATATTTATCGAGGAAAATCTGGCCGGTGGTCGTGGCGAGACGCGTAAGTCGCTGCAATTCTATGATGATCAGCTGGCGCTGCGTCAGAAAGAGTTGGAAGAGGCCGAAGGGCGACGAGTGGCTTTTGAGACCGAAAATCTCGGCCTTTTGCCCGGTGTCGGTTCGGTCAGCCAGCGTTTGGAAAATGCGCGGTCTGAGCTGAAAGAGATCGATATTCAGCTGTCATCCGCGCAAAGCGCTTTGGCGGCAATCAACTCACAACTTGGTGGAACGCCAGCCACCATTGCTGCGCCCGGAGTTCCCGGTTCTGGCGGGACGCGTGGGCTGTTGGCACAGGCGCAGAGCCAGCTGACCGCTTTGCGTTCGCGCGGTTTGACTGACTCGCACCCTGACATTGTCGCTATCAAGCGCCGTATTTCCGACCTGGAAAATCGCGTTGCGACCGAGCCTCCCGGTTCCGGCGGCGGGGTGCAGACACCCAATCCGGCCTATAGTTCGCTGCTGAGCATCCGTGCCGAGCGTCAGGCGAATGTCGAGGCGCTGACAGCAAGAAAACGCTCATTGGAAACCGACCTTGCAGCTATGCGCTCGAAGCAGGCTTCTGAACCCGGAGTTGCGGCAGAACAGGCGCGGATTAATCGTGATTATGAAGTGCTCAAGGCACAATATGACCGGCTGCTTGAAGAGCGTGAGGAATTACGCTTGCGTGGGCAGGTGGAGACTGAGACTGATGCGCTGCGCTTCAGTGTTCCCGACCCGCCAACCAACCCCACATCGCCGGTGGCGCCCAATCGTCCGCTGTTGCTGATGATGGTGCTGGCGGCAGGCATTGCCGGTGGCATTGGCGTCGCCTTTGCCCATGCGCAGATCAATGCCAGCTTCTCCACGGCTGGAAAGCTGGAAAAGGTCTCGGGCCTGCCGGTGCTGGGTGCGATCTCACAGACATTGACGAACAAGCAGCGGGTACTGCGCAAGCGC
This sequence comes from Pseudomonadota bacterium, assembly GCA_038748365.1. Classification (GTDB taxonomy): domain Bacteria; phylum Pseudomonadota; class Alphaproteobacteria; order Sphingomonadales; family Sphingomonadaceae; genus Alterisphingorhabdus. The sequence goes on along the minus strand of JBCDIZ010000006.1, from coordinate 62,317 downwards.
AAGATGCGCTGGTTCTACGGTGCGACTGCTGGGCTGGTTGCGGTGTTCAGCGTGCTGCTGATGGTCGAGTTTATTCAGCGCGGATCGGTGGTTTAGGATAAAATAATGACCAGATATTCACCTCTGCCATCAACATCGAAAGAAGGCGAATCGCTGCTCGAGCGAGCATCGAAAATGTACGATCTCGGCGATATCCGACGGTCGAGCGGAACAGGTGCGCCATCTAAAGATGCGCCGGAAGAGGCTGTTGCTCAAAAGCAGGATGAGGCTGCTACAGCGAACGCGCCGGAAGAGAAGCCGGTTGCTCCACACGTCGAACAATCTGTTGATCGGCCTGAGATAAACGCCGTTCCATCGCAAAGCCCGCGCAAGGTGCAGGAAATTGACCGTAACGCTCTGCGCGAAGCCAATTTCATCATTCCCGACGGCCCGGTCAGCGGGCTGTCCGAGGAGTTCCGCATCGTCAAGCGGCAATTGCTGCAAAATGCCGAGGAAGATACCGGTCCCGATGGCGGGCTGGCGCGGCGGATATTGATCTGCTCGGCCAAATCGGGCGATGGTAAGACATTCTGTGCGGTCAATCTGGCGCTGTCGATTGCTGCTGAACGCGATTATCGTGTGATCCTGGTCGATGCCGACTTTGCCAAGCCCGGTGTTAGCCGGATCTTCGGCCTGGACCGCGAATTGGGGCTTATGGATGCTCTTAGTAACCCGGATATAGCTATAAATAATTGCATCGTGGATACCGATATTCCCGGATTCTCGGTGCTACCGGCAGGAAAGCAGACCAATAATGACACGGAGTATCTGGCGTCGTCACGCACCAGCGCATTGCTGGCGCAGCTGGCGTTGGATGATCCGCATCGCATACTGATTTTCGATTCCCCACCGGCCTTGTCGGCCTCTCCGGCTTCGGAGTTGGCCAACCATGTCGGTCAGGCATTGATGGTGGTGCGCGCCGACAAGACCAGCGAATCCGCTCTAAGCGATGCGCTGTCTCTGGTGGCGCGATGCCCGAATATTCAGTTGCTGCTCAATGGCGCGAAATTCTCCCCCACGGGTCGAAGTTTCGGCTCCTATTATGGATATGGAGAGCAGTAATGTCTCTTTTCTCACCGGAAAAATATGCCAGCAAACGTCTGGCAGCAACAGCCATCGCCGCAGTTCTGGCACTGCCTTGCGCCATCACCCCTGCCGCTGCTCAGCAATTGCCGGCCGGTGGCGCCGATATTGGTCTTGGCGATGATAACGTCACCACTCGTCAGGGCAGAGGCGTACAGGTCGTGCCCTATATTGAAGTGGGGCAGGTGTTGCTCGCTGATCTCAACAGCGACAATGTTGTTACCTTCAGTGTTATTGCCGCTGGTGTTGATGCCGCTGTGCAGGGCCAGCGTGCCGAAGGTCAGATCAGCTTGCGCTATGAACGCCGGATCGAATGGGATGACGAGATTGGCGATCAGGACATTTTAAGCGGTATCGCTCGCGGCAGCGTGCAACTTGTCCCCAATGTGCTCAGCTTTGAGGCAGGCGGTATAGCCACACGTAGCCGGATTGACATTCGCGGTGAACAACCGACCAATATTGTCGGTGATAATGACAATATTGCTCAGGTCTATTCGATCTTTGCCGGTCCTTCGGTGAACACCAGTATCGGCAGTGCATTCGTCAATGCCAATTACCGTTTTGGCTATACCTCGCTCGAAACCGACAACAATATCGCCATTGCTCCGGGCCAACCGCGGCTTGACGTGTTTGATGAAAGCACGACCCATTTTGCCAATGCAACCATTGGTCAGTTGGCGAGCAACAGCATATTGCCTTTCGGTTGGACGATCAGCGGCGGCTATCGCCGGGCAGATACCACACAGCTTGACCAGCGCTTTGAGGACGCCTTTGTCCGCGGCGACGTCACGGTTCCGCTGTCACCGACATTCGCGCTTGTCGGCGGTGTCGGTTATGAGGATGTGGAAGTCACTGAGCGTGACGCGCTGCGCGATGAGGATGGCAACCCGCTTGTTGGTGGCGATGGCCGGATCATCACCGACCCGGATTCGCCGCGGTTGCTGTCATTTGATGCGACCGGCCTGATCTGGGATGTCGGCGTGCTCTGGCGCCCCAGCCGCCGTACTTCGCTGGAGGCCCGCTATGGCCGCCGCTATGACAGCGAAACCTATTATGGCAGCTTTAACTGGCAGCCAAGCTCACGCACTGTCGTCAGCGTCAATGTATTTGATACGGTCGCAGGTTTCGGTTCGCGGCTGGTTGATAATGTCGCTCTGTTGCCGACCCAGTTCACTAGCTTCCGCAACCCAATTTCGGGTGATCTGAACGGCTGTGTCGTTGGCGGAGAAAACAATCTCTGTATTAATGACGCTCTGCAATCGGCAGCATCATCGCTGTTCCGCCTGCGCGGGGTAAACGCGATTGTCTCAACCCAGGTGAACGGATGGCAGACCGGCCTTGCGCTCGGCTATAATCGCCGCCGTTTCCTCAATTCCGAAGTCGGGGTGCTGGCGGATATTGCTGGCGGGTTGGATGAAAACTACTTCGCCAACTTCTTTGCCACGACCCAGCTTGATGCAGCTTCTGCGTTCAGCGCTAATGTCTATGCGAACTATTTCGATAGCGCTTTTGAAGGTGCAGAAGATGTGCTGGCAGTCGGTGCCAATGCCGCCTATCTGCGCGATCTGACCCGCAGATTGCGGGCCACGGCGGCGGTTGGCCTCGATACATTTGATATTGACGGCTTTGAAAACTCGCTCACCTTATCGGCGCTGCTTGGGCTGCGCTATTCATTCTGATGCTGGCCTTGCTGGCCATGGAGGAGACAGGACATGTACGAGAGCTATTATGGGCTGACCGCGCGTCCGTTTCAGCTAACCCCTGATCCGCAATATTATTTTGACAGCCGCACCCATCGCAAGGCTTTGTCCTATCTCGGCTATGGCCTGGCTCAGGGTGAGGGCTTTATCGTTATTACTGGCGAGGTCGGTTCGGGCAAGACGACGCTTGTTGGCCATTTGATGGAAACCATTGACCGCGACCGGCTCAATGCGGCACAGATTGTCACCAGCCAGCTTTCGAGCGAAGATCTGTTGCGGCTGACGGCAGAACAATTTGGCGTATCCAGCCAAGGCATGGAAAAAGCAGCTTTGCTGCGCGCACTGGAGAGTCATTTCCAGGCCGAAGCCCGTGCTGGGCGGCGCTGCCTGCTAATTGTGGATGAAGCGCAGAATCTTGACCGCACTGCTCTGGAACAGCTGCGGATGTTGTCGAATTTCCAACTGGGAAGCCAGGCGCTGCTACAAATTTTCCTGCTAGGCCAGCCGGAATTTCGCGATATGCTGCGCAATGATCCCTCGGTGGAGCAGTTGCGCCAACGGATTATTGCAACGCATCACCTTGAAGGCATGAATGTGGATGAGGTGCGGCCCTATATCGCGCATCGTCTGGCGCGCGCCGGTGGCGATGGGCGGCCATCATTCAGCGATGCTGCGATTGCAGAGATCGCCGAAGCAACCCAGGGTATTCCGCGTTCGCTCAATCGTCTGATGAGCCGGATTCTGCTTATGGGTGCGATTGAAAAGGTCGACCACATCGATGCTGCGCTAGTCGAGCAGGTCATCGCTGATCTGGCAGAAGACCTACCACTTAATATGGTTGAAGCGGAGCTGTCGGAGGAACCGGTAGAAGCGATAAGCGAGGCCAATGCCGAAGAACAGGCAGAGCCGATGCAGGTGGCCCAGTCTGTGCTTCAGACAGCCGCCTATTCGCCCGATGATGCACAGGCTGCCAATGATGCCGTTGAGAACGAGGCTGAGGATGAAACATCCGCCGTTGACCCGGCAGATCATCGCGCTGCACTAGACCGGATTTGCGCACTGGAGGCGCGTGTGGCAGAGCAGGAGCGTTCGCTGCGCAATCTTCTGATCCGTCTCGTCCGTTGGGTCGAGGGTGATCAGTCGGATAATCATCGCGACGCCGCCTGACACGGAAACATAACTATGCTTCATCGCCCGGAAATTGTGCCCAAGCCGAAAGACCGGGGCCATATTCCCAATGGCCTGTCCGTCGATATTGAGGACTGGTTTCAGGTCGGCGCATTTGAGAATACGATTGACCCGGCCGATTGGGATAGTTTGCAGCACCGGGTTGAGGGCAATACTGATGCGGTGATCGCGCTGTTTGCCGAAGCCGATGTTAAGGCGACCTTCTTCATTCTTGGCTGGGTGGCGGAGCGCTATCCGGCGCTGATCCGGCGTATCGCCGATGCCGGGCATGAAGTTGCCAGCCATGGCTGGGCACATGGCCGGGTGTTCAATATGGATGCCAAGGCTTTTGCTGCTGATATCAGCAAGACGCGCGCGGTTTTGCAGGATGCCAGCGGCCAGCAAGTCACCGGCTATCGTGCACCGAGCTTTTCTATCGATCAGCGCACACCCTTTGCGCATCAGATACTTGCCGAGCATGGCTATAATTATTCCTCAAGTGTGGCACCGGTTGTGCATGACCATTATGGCTGGGCGGATGCGCCGCGCTTCGCCTATCGCCCGATTGCGGACTCGCCGTTGATCGAGCTGCCGGTCACCACAGTGCGGCTCAATGGCCGTAACTTTGCCGCTGGTGGTGGCGGGTTCTTTCGGGTGTTCCCCTATGCGCTATCGCGCTGGGCGATTAATCGCGTGAATAGTGTCGATCAGGAACCGGCAATCTTCTATTTCCACCCTTGGGAAATTGATCCGGATCAGCCTCGAGTCAAGGACGCACCGCTGAAATCGCGTCTGCGTCATTATACACGGCTTGAGGCGATGGCGGGCAAGCTGCGACGTCTGGCGCGTGACTTTCGCTGGGACCGTATCGACACATTGGCGGCGCTACGCGTGCCACAATGAATATGGCCTTCGACCATAGCCTGAATGCGACCTTGCCTTGCCTAGTGGAGACAGTGCGCGCCGACGATGCAAAGGGGCGCGAGGGATGGACCGATTATGTCAACGGTCATGATGCTGCCACTGCCTTTCACCGGCTTGAATGGATTGACGCGATTAGCGAAGCCACCTGCCATGAGAGTGTTTTACTGATAGCACGCGATGCGACTGGTGTTGCTATTCGCGGTATATTGCCATGCCACCTGATCCATTCCTCACTCTTTGGTCGCGCGCTGGTGTCGTGCGGTTTTGCTGTGGATGGTGGTGTTCTAGCCGACGATGACGTTGCTGCTGAAGCGCTGACGGATGCCATGTGGCAGATCGCAGAACAGCGCAGTTGCCCGACGGCAGAACTGCGCGGCGGCCTAATGCCTGCGCAGCCGGAGTGGCATTACAATAGCGAGAGCTATCTCGGCTTTGTCCGTGATCTTGCGGCTGATGATGAAGCCGAGCTGCTCGCCATTCCGCGCAAACAACGTGCCGAAGTGCGTAAGGCACTCAAGCTGCAAGAAGCGGGCGATCTGAGCGTTGAAACCGGCGCATCCGAACGTGATCGCGACTGGCATTACCGTGTTTACAGCGAGAGCGTGCGCAATCTCGGCACGCCGGTATTCCCGCACGCACTGTTTTCGTCTGTGCTCGATCATTTTGGTGAGGATGCGGATATCCTCACGGTGCTGCACCAAGGCGAGCCGGTTGCTTCTGTGCTCAGTATCTATCATCGCGGCACGGTGATGCCCTATTGGGGCGGCGGGGTCTGGCAGGCGCGCCAGCTACGCGCCAATGACCTGATGTATTATGCGCTGATGAACCATGCGCGGGAGCAAGGGTGCAGCCGCTTCGATTTTGGTCGTTCCAAGACCGGAACCGGTGCTGCTGCGTTCAAGAAGAATTGGGGCTTTGAAGGCCAGCCGCTGCATTATGCGACCCGCACCGCCGATGGTGCCGTGCCGCGCGATGTCAATCCGCTCAGCCCGAAATATCAGGCGCGGATCAGGTTATGGCAGAAGCTGCCGCTCTCTGTCGCCAATCGACTAGGGCCATTGATCGCCAAAGGTCTGGGGTAGGGGCAAGTCATGGCGGCCATTCTCTATCTTGCCCATCGCATCCCCTTTCCGCCGGATCGCGGTGACAAAATCCGTTCCTTCCATATGCTACAGGCCTTGGCGGGGCTTGCTCCGGTTCATGTCGCCTGCTTTGCCGATAATGCCGATGAGATGGCGCATCAGAGCGAACTCGCCGCCTTGGCGCAAACACATTGTGTGGTGCAGCGGACCAAGTCGATGGCGCTGGCGGGGGTAGAGGCACTGCTCAAGGGTAAGCCCGTTTCGCTCACCGCCTTTTATCATCAGGCACTGGCGGACTATGTCGCGCGCACTATCAATGAGCAGGATATCGGCACAGTCTTCTGTTTCTCCGGCCAGATGGCGCAATACATTCCGGAAGACTTTCAGGGCCGTATCGTTCTTGATCTGGTCGATGTCGATTCGATGAAATTTGAGAGCTATGCCGAAACCAGTCGCAGCGCGATGGCCTATATTTATCGCCGCGAAGGACACATGCTATCGCAATTTGAGCATCGCATGGCGGATCGCGCCGATGTGGTTTCTCTGGTGAGCGAGAATGAGGCCAATCTGTTCCGTCAGCGCATGGCGGCAGACGGTCACATAGCAGTTAGCCATATCCGCAGCATTGCCAATGGTATTGATTGTGTCCGTTATGACCCGCGCCATAACGAGCTGACTAAAGCTATGAGTGCGACCACTCCGGGGGATGATATCATCTTCACCGGGCAAATGGATTATCCGCCCAATATCGACGCGGTGACGAGCTTCGCCGCGCATGTCATGCCCGCGGTTGTTGCCGCCGTTCCCGATGCGCGCTTTATCATTGCCGGACGCAGCCCGACCGATGCCGTGCGGGCTTTGCATAATGACAAGAATATCATTGTCACCGGCGAGGTGAATGATATCCGCACCTGGCTCAATAAAGCGGCGATAGCGGTGGCGCCGCTGATGATCGCGCGTGGGGTGCAGAACAAGGTGCTGGAAGCAATGGCGATGGAAAAGCCGGTGGTCGTCTCACCCGAAGCGGCGACCGGAATTGATGTTGTCAATGGCACCCATTTCATGATTGCCGAGGACAATGGCAGCTTTGTTGCTATGTGCATTGATCTGCTGAGAGATAGCAACAAAGCCAGAGCTATGGGCACTGCCGCACGCCGCCATGTGCAAGACACGATGAGTTGGCAGGCGCAACTGGAAGGGCTGGATAGAATCGTCTTTGGCGAAGATGTCCACATAAGTGATGCCGCATGAGTGCGCTCTCCCATCCTGATAGTGGTCCGGCGATGCAGGGCAGCGTTGATGAGCCAGATGCACAGGCCAAGCCGCAATGGTCGCAACCATGGCGGATAGCGTTTCAGCAGCTTGGTATCCTGGCGCTGTTGCTGGTCGCACTGTTCTGGCGTGACCTGAGCGATATGGCGCTGATCTGGTGGGATGTTTCGACCTATAATCATATCCTGCTGATTCCGCTCATTCTTGGCTGGCTGGTGTGGCAGCGGGCGGATGCCTTGCGCCAGACAGCACCCGGCTGCGCGCCGCTGGCGTTGCTCTGGGTCGCGCTGGGCGCGTTGGTCTGGCTGCTCGGCGAAGCATCAGGCACCGCGCTGCTGCGCCATGGCGCGCTGGTGGTGATGGTGCAGGGCGCAGTCGTTGCACTGCTCGGCTGGCGTGCGGGCAAGATATTGTGGTTCCCGCTCTTCTATGGCTTCTTTCTTGTGCCGGTTGGCGAAGAAATTGTCCCGTTTTTGCAGACGATTACCGCTGATATGTCGATGGTGTTGCTAAGCTGGATTGGTATTCCGGCTTTCCGCGAAGGCGTGTTTATCTCAACGCCTACCGGCTATTTTGAGGTCGCTGAGGCCTGTTCGGGCGTCAAATTCTTGATCGCCATGATTGCCTATGGGGTACTGGTGGCGTATCTGTGCTTTGCGCGCTGGAGCCGCCGCATCCTCTTCCTCGCCGCCTGTGTCATCCTGCCGATCATCGCCAATGGCATCCGCGCATGGGGGACCATTGCCATCGCCCATTATTATGGCTTGGATTTCGCAGTCGGATTTGATCATGTCTTTTATGGCTGGTTCTTCTTCGCGCTGGTGATGATCATCATCATGGGCGCGGCATGGCCGTTTTTCGATCGTGCGATTGATGCGCCTTTTGCGACTGATCAGGACAAGGCCGCTACCGCTGATACTGCGCGTCGCTGGATGGCTCCGGCGGTGCTAGCACTGACTGCCTTGCTGGTCGCGCCTGTAGGCTGGTCGCTGGTGATGGCCAATGCTCGGGCAGAAATTGCCGAAAGCATCACCTTGCCGAAAATCCCAGAATGGCAGCAGGTTGAATATGCCCCGCGCGCTGATTGGTCGCCACAACAAAAGGGCGCGGCGCATACGCTGCTGGGCAGCTATAGCGACAGCGAAGGCACCAAGATTGACCTGTTCTTTGCGCTCTATGACCGTCAGGCCGAGGGCGCGGAACTGATCGGCTATGGTCAGGGCGCGCATGATCCGGCGAGTGACTGGGCATGGACCGCCAGCGGCGAGACCACACAAGGCCTTGCCAGCCAGCGGCTTGTCGCCCCCGGCCCGATGGTGCGCGATGCGGTGACACTCTATGTCTATGGCGATCTGACAACGCAAAGCGCAAGCCGCATCAAGCTGGCCATGCTGGGGGATCGCTTGCTCGGCAGCCAGCAGCGCGCTGGGGTGTTGATCGTTTCAGCAGAGGCGGTGGAAGAGACCGATGCCTCCCAAGCGGTGGAGCGCTTCATAGCTGAGGCGGGGCCGCTTGACAGTCTGGCACTCACCATTGCATCGGGCGAATAATCTTTTGCTCCGATTAGCCCCGAGACCTTTATCATGTGCGGCATAGCCGGCCTGTTCTATCCTGAAACGCCCAAACCGGTTGATCCTGAGCGGGTCCGCCGGATGAGCGACGCATTGGCGCATCGCGGTCCCGATGGCAGCGGCATCTGGGTCGATCGCGGCATTGGGCTGGGGCACCGGCGGCTGGCGATTATCGATCTGGAAGGCGGCGCGCAGCCCATGGCAACGCCTGAGGGGCGCTATCATATCAGCTTCAATGGCGAGATTTATAACTTCGCCGAGGTTCGCAAAGCGCTGGAAACGGCGGGCGATGTATTTAAGACCGATAGCGATACCGAGGTCATCCTGCTCGCATGGCGACGCTGGGGCAAGGCAGCAATTGACCGGCTCAACGGCATGTTCGCCTTCGCACTTTATGACCGCGAGGAACATAGCTTGACGCTGGTGCGCGATCGGCTTGGGGTCAAGCCGCTCTATTACACGCGTCTGCCCGATGGCGCGATTGCCTTTGCCTCGGAGCTGAAAGGCCTGCTCGCTAATCCGGCGCTACGCCGCGTGCCCAATGAGCAGGCGATCGAAGCCTATATGACATGGGGCTATGTCCCCGATGACCAGTGTATTGTCCAGGGAGTGCAGAAGCTCGAAGCCGGGCACAGCATTCACTTTTCCGCGAGCCAGCCCGATGGCGCATTGCACCGCTATTGGGATGTCAGCTTTGCCGAGCGCAGCAGCGCCAAGCCCGCCGCGCTGGAGGAGGAGTTGCTTGACCTGATGCGCGATGCGGTGCGGTTGCGGATGATCTCCGATGTGCCGCTGGGTGCGTTTCTCTCCGGCGGGGTGGATAGCTCCAGCGTCGTCGCGCTGATGGCCGAGCGTTCCAAAAGCGCCGTCACCAGTTGCAGCATCGGTTTTGATGAGGCCTCGCTTGACGAAACCAGCCATGCCCGGGCTGTGGCCAAACGCTTTGCCACCGATCACCATGAGGAAATCGTCACTGCTGGCGATTTTGCGCTGATCGACACGCTGGTGGACCAGTTCGATGAGCCTTTTGCCGATGGCTCGGCGCTACCAACGGCGCAGGTCTGTGCGCTGGCGCGCCAGCATGTCACTGTGGCGCTGTCAGGCGATGGCGCGGATGAAGCCCTGGCCGGATACCGCCGCCATGTTTTCCACCATGGCGAGGAACGGGTGCGCAGCCTGTTGCCGCTGGGTTTCCGGCAAAGTGTGTTTGGAACATTGGGGCGGTTATACCCCAAAGCCGATTGGGCGCCGCGTCCCTTGCGCGCCAAGACGACCTTGCTTGCGCTCGCCAATGATGGCGATGCTGCCTATGCTGACGCGCTTTCGGTGACGGGCGCGGCACATCGCCAAGCGCTTTACAGCCCAGAGCTGGGCAGGGCGTTACAAGGCCATCGCGCCGAACAGGATATGATCCGCCTGATGCGCCAGGCTCCCGCGCAATCCGGACTAGATCGGGCGCAATATGCCGACCTCAAAGTCTGGCTTCCCAGCGATATCCTCACCAAGGTTGACCGCACCAGCATGGCCGTCAGCCTTGAGGCGCGTGAGCCGCTGCTGGATTATCGTCTGATCGAATTCGCTGCGCGCTTGCCCGAGAAATACCGCATCCAGAACGGCCAAGGCAAATGGCTGCTGAAGAAAAGCATGGAGCGCTATCTGCCCGAAGATATTCTCTATCGACCGAAAATGGGCTTTGTGACGCCGATCAGTCAATGGTTTCGTGGACCGCTGGCCGATACCGCGCGCGGCATTGCCGATGACGACGGGCTGGCGCGCACTGGCTGGTTTAACAGCGCAGCGATGACCAATATGGCTGAAGCGCATATTTCTGGCCGTAGTGATTATGGCCGTGCTTTATGGCAATTGGTGATACTCGATAAGGCGATGAAAAAGCTGTTTGCGCTTTAGTCGGGATAGACGGTTTCCCTAGGTTCCCGTTCGTGTCGAGCGTAGTCGAGACACTGTTCTCCGATGGCACTGGCCTCTCGACTTCGCTCGAGGTGAACGGAGAATATATTGCCCAGATTTCTCGGAGGCCTCGAAATTAGTGAGTCTCGGGATAAATAGCCTCGACAAAATACAACCCATCTGGCGGTGCATTGAGGCCGAGCGCCTGCCGGTCCTTCGCCTCCAGTGCCGCCTGCAAATCATCCGCACTCCATTGCCCCCGCCCGACCAGCGACAAGCAACCGACCATCGAGCGTACCTGATGATGCAGGAAAGAGCGGGCTGCGACATGCACTGAAATTCGTTCGTCCTGACGTACAATATCAATGCTATTCAACGTCTTGATTGGACTTTGCGCCTGACAATGCGCGGAACGAAAAGTGGTAAAATCATGCTGGCCGACAAGGCATTGTGCCGCTTCATGCATCGCCTGATAATCCAGCTCTACCACTACCCGCCAAGCCAGCCCCTTTTGCCAGGTCAGCGGCGCGCGGCGGTTGATAATGTCATAGCGATAGCGCCGCCCGATACAGGAAAAGCGGGCATGCCATTCCTCATCCACTTGGGTACATTGGCTCACCGCAATCGGGGCAGGGCGCAGATGGGCATTGACCGCTTCCATCAGGCGAAAGGCATGAAAATCGCGCTCCACATCGACATGCACTCGCATTGCTTCGGCATGAACGCCGGCATCGGTGCGTCCGGCTGCATGCAGTGTTACTTGCGCGCCGATGGTGGCCTCAACCGCTTCCTCGACCGCCTGCTGCACGCTGGGGCCATGTTTCTGCCGCTGCAGTCCCATAAAGGGCCGCCCGTCATATTCCAGCGTCATGGCAAAGCGGGTCATGCGATCTGCGCACCTTTGGGTAGGCTGTTGCCGCGCAGAAAATCCTCCAGCGCCATGGTCGGTTTACCCGCTTTTTGGATGATGATCGGGCGGATCGCGCTGTTGTCGGCACAGGCGATGGTCAGATGCTCGTCGATAATCGTGCCCGGTGCAGCGTCTGTTGCATCGTCCAAAATGTCTGCCTGATGCACGCGATAGCGCTGCCCCTCAAACTCAAAAAACGCACCGGGCCAAGGAGTAAAGGCATGAACTTGCCGCTCGATCTGAAGTGCATTTTGCGAGAAATCCAGCCGCCCCTCGGCCTTCTCAATCTTGTGCGCATAGGTCACGCCATCATCGGGCTGTACTTCGGGCGGATAGCTGTCGAGATCAGCCAGCACCTTGACCATCAATTCCGCGCCCATAGCGGCAATTTCATCGGTCAGTTCCCCCGCATTTTTCCCAGCAATCGGCGTTTCTGCCTTGGCCAGCATCGGGCCAGTGTCGAGACCCGCCTCCATCTGCATGATGGTCACCCCGGTCATTTCATCGCCCGCCAATATCGTCCGTTGTACTGGGGCTGCGCCGCGCCAGCGGGGGAGCAGCGAGCCATGGACGTTGAGACAGCCATGCGTGGGGGCATCAAGGATCGCCTGTGGCAGGATCAGGCCATAGGCCGCAACCACTGCAATATCGGCGTTAAACGCTGCAAATTCACCCTGAGCCACGTCCTTTTTCAGCGACACTGGCGTCCGCACTTCCAGCCCCAATTCTTCCGCCCGTTGCTGAACCACAGAAGGACGCGGTTTCTTGCCGCGTCCGGCGGGTCGGGGTGGCTGGCAATAGACCGCGACAATCTCATGCCTTGCTTCGTGCAGCGCATTCAGCGTCGGCACCGCAAAATCGGGCGTGCCCATAAAGATGATGCGCATGTCTTTCCCCATATCTGCTCGGATGATGTTCCGATGGCTTGCCTTGTTGCCGCCAATCCCCCTAATGATGCGGCCATGGCATCGCAAGAGATAGAGGAACTGGCCGGGCAACTGGCGAAGCTGCCGGGACTGGGTCCGCGTTCGGCGCGGCGGGCGGTGTTGCACCTTATCAAGAAGCGCGAAACTGCGTTGGCGCCGCTCATTGCATCGATGGAAGAGGTACGCGAAAAGCTTTCCGTCTGCTCCATCTGCAACAATATTGATACCACCAACCCCTGCGGTATCTGCACCGATCCGCGCCGCGATCCGAAATCCATCTGCGTGGTTGAAGAGGTCGCCGATCTCTGGGCGCTAGACCGGGCGCGACTCTTTGCCGGGCGCTATCATGTGCTGGGCGGAACGCTGTCGGCGCTGGATGGGATCGGCCCGGATGATCTTAGCATCGACAAGTTGGTTAGCCGCATTGCCGATGGCGGCGTGGATGAGGTGGTGCTGGGTCTTAATGCGACTTTGGAAGGCCAGACCACAGCGCATTATATCGCCGAGCGCCTGGAAGGCCTGCCAGTGCGGATTACCCAGCTCGCGCATGGCCTGCCTGTGGGTGGCGAGCTGGATTATCTTGATGAGGGCACTTTAGCGCAGGCTCTCAGGGCGCGGCGGCCTTTGGGTTAGAGCGCCTTAACCTAGCAACCGTTGGGGCTGAGCTTGTCGAAGCCTTGCACTTTTCTTCGCAAAAACAGGACGGCCCTTCGACAGGCTCAGGGCGAACGGATTAAGTGCACCCGCACTGTCTCTTGAACAATCCCGTCACCACAGCTATTTTACGCCCATGGCCATAAGACCGATTATAGAAGTGCCCGATCCGCGGCTCAAAACCGTATCGAAACCGGTTGAGGTATTCGATGATGCGCTGAAGACGCTGGTCGAGGATATGTTCGACACCATGTATGACGCGCCGGGCATCGGTCTGGCGGCTATACAGGTGGGTGTGCCACTGCGCGTGCTCGTCATCGATCTGCAGGAGCCGAATGAGAATGATGAGCCGGTCAAAGACCCGCGCATCTTTATCAATCCGGAAATTCTCGATCCGTCCGAAGACGTGTCAACCTATCAGGAAGGCTGCCTCTCGGTCCCCGATCAATATGCCGATGTTGATCGTCCCGCGACCTGCACCGCGCGCTGGCAGGATCTGGATGGCAACACCCATGAGGAACGCTTTGAAGGCCTGCTCGCCACTTGCCTGCAGCATGAGATGGACCATCTTGAGGGTATTCTCTTTATCGACCATCTCTCGCGCCTGAAGCGGCAAATGGTGCTGAAGCGGCTCAACAAGGCACGCAAAGCCGCAGCCTGATTTAGTGTGGATAAGTCCGCATTGCTATCAATTCCAACATAAGCTATGTTCCCCTAATGTTCATACATTGATAGGAGCACAGCATTATGGGACCGTAACACAAAACTTCTTCATAGTTGGTAGAGCAATACTGGTTTGCAATAACTAATATGATTACGCAGCGGTCGTCTCTCGTTCGATTGAACGGCTCAAAGCGTCATACTGAGCGGACCAAGCACAAGCTACCAGCATTAATATATTGATCGAATTTATGGAGGCCATGATGGATTCATGGATCTTTATGGTTCGCCTTGATGATGAATGGCAGTATCGTTGGTTTGTAAACAATGATTACGGCCAACCAGTGGCAATGTCATCTGGTAGCTTTTGGTCGAGAGACGAAGCTGAAGCCGACTTAGAAGCATTCCTGCAAATAGTCGCGCTTGAACCAAACATTTGAAATCATCTGGGCTGTCTTGCCACGGCAGCCCAGTGACTTTGGAGAGCTTGCATGGATACCCTAACCGTTATCTTAATTGCCTGCGGGGCACTAATATCTGGGCTCATATTAGGCTGGCTCTTTGGGAATAGTTCGACCCAAAAATTGAGGGAAGATATTGCAAGCAAGGAAAGCGATTTCAAAGCTCTATCTGAGAAATTTCAAGATGCGGTTCGTGATTTAGCAGCAGCCCAAGAGCGAGCTGACCAGGTTAGTGTATTGACATCGGACCTTGAGTCATTGCGCGCGGAACGCGAAAGATTGAGTATAGAAAACGCCCGCTTTAAAGCCGATGCCGCCAATCATGACCGGCAGTTGAAGCAACTGCATGAGGCGCGCGAGGAATTGAGCCGTCAATTTGGCGAGGTGGGCAACAAGCTGCTCGGCGAGGCGCAGAAACAGTTTCTCGAACGCGCGGACCAGCGCTTTGCCCAATCGGAAGAAAAGAATGAGGCGCGGATCAAGGCGTTGCTCAATCCAGTGGGAGAGAAGCTGCAATCCTATGAGCAGCAGATTGAGCGCATCGAGAAGCAGCGCAGCGAGGCTTATGGTGATCTCAAAGGCCTGATGGACCAGATGCGCTCCGGCCAACAACAGGTGCGTGATGAGACGGCGCGGCTGGTAAATTCGCTGCGTAACGCCCCCAAGGCACGCGGTCGCTGGGGTGAACAGCAGTTGCGTAATGTGCTTGAAGCCTGCGGTCTGGCCGAGCATAGCGATTTTGTTACTGAGCAAAGCGTCAAATCTGCAGATGGTAATTTGCGACCTGATGTAATTGTGCGAGTGCCGGGGGGCAGATATCTAGTAATCGATGCTAAAGTTTCTTTGAACGCTTATCAGGATGCGTTCGAGGCAGATGATGATGAGGCACGGGATTTGGCACTTGCATCGCATAGTCGCTCAATGAAAGTGCATATCGAAGGGCTAGCAAAGAAAGCATATTGGGATCAATTCGACGAAGCACCCGACTATGTCATCATGTTTGTGCCGGGTGAGCATCTCCTTTCTGCCGCATTGGAACATGATGCTGAGTTATGGGATTATGCTTTTGAGAGTAAAGTGCTGTTGGCAACGCCGACCAATCTGGTCGCGATAGCGCGTACTGTGGCCAGCGTGTGGCGACAGGAAGGCATAGCGGCAGAAGCCAAGCAGATCGGCGCGCTGGGCAAGGAAATGTACGATCGTCTGGCGATCTCTGCTGAGCATCTGAAGCGTGTCGGGGCAGGGCTCAACAATGCGGTAGGCAATTACAACAAGTTCGTCGGCAGCTTCGAGCGCAATGTACTTTCCACCGGACGCAAATTCCAGCAGCTCAATATCGAAACGGGCAAGCGCGATTTGGAGGAATTGCCCGAGATCGAGGCGCTGCCGCGCTATGGTGATGCTGAGCAGGATGAGGCTGCCGAGTAATTTGTTTCACGCGGAGGCGCGGAGATGCAGGGCTTAAGCCCTCTCCCCTTCAGGGGAGAGGGTTGGGAGAGGGGGCGTCCGACAGGCGCCGCGCAAGTGGAAAAGCCCCACCCCGCTGCGACTAAGCACCTTCGCTAAAGCTACGGCGCTAAGTCTCGCTGCCCCTCCCCTGAAGGAGGAGGGGGAAGGACAGTATCCGTGCCACCGCGGCTCCGCGTGAACTGATTACCCCTTCCGCCGCAACACCGCTTTATGCTCGGCGCCGGTCAGAACAAGTTGCCCCTGTCCATCAATGCTGACCGAGAGCGGGCCGCTGAGCATTTCCATCATCGTCTGTTCCTGTTGGTTGACCGCGCCTGCACAGGCCATTTGCGTCAAGGCAAGAGGCTGGTTCGCGGTAAGCTTGCCATCTGTCATGCTATAACTGCCGCTAAAGCGGTTGCAGCCGGTTGATCCGGCAATGCGATCACCTTCAAACACCAGCTCACTGCGGTCTACCTGCACTGGCGGCAGGCCGTTCAGGCTGACAAACTGCCACTGGCTGTTCTTGAGACTGTCCATTGGACTGGCGGATGTAACGTTTTCTGAAGGCTGGCAAGCGCTGAGCGCTATGGCGAGAAACGGGATGGCGAGGGCAGTAATGCGCATAAGACTCACTCCTGTGATGATGCGCTATTTCTGCCTTATGCCCGGCGCTGGTTCAACACCTCATAGGCCATTACCGCTGTCGCTACGGCGGCATTCAGGCTGTCGGCCTTGCCCAGCATCGGCATTTTGACCAGCACATCGCATTCTGCTTCATATTCAGCAGGAAGACCCTGCGCTTCATTACCGGTGAGCAGAAAGGTTGGCGCGGCATAGCGCTCGGCTTGATAGTCTGTGTTGGCGTTGAGGCTGGTCCCAACCAGCTGGCCCGGCCCGGAACGTAGCCATTGCAGGAAATCGGACCATGCGGCCTGTACCACCTTCTGGGTGAAAATCGCCCCCATGCTGGCACGTACGGCCTCGACCGAAAATGGATCAACACATTGGTCGATCAGGATCAGCCCGCCTGCGCCCACCGCATCGCCGGTGCGCAACATGGTGCCCAGATTGCCGGGGTCGCGCATATCCTGCGCCACTAGCCAGATATCGCTAGTGCTGCGGTCAAGCTGGGCGAGCGGCACATCAAAATCACGAAAGACGCCAACAACGGATTGCGGATTATCCTTACCAGAGATTTTCGAGAGAATGTCCTTGTTGGTGACGATGATCTCGCCGCCCTGGCCCTCCACGGCCGCTTCCAGAGCATCAATCAGCGGATGCGGATCACGCCCCTCAGCAACCACCATCATCTGTGGAATATGCCCGGCCTCGCGCGCTTCGGTAACTAGCCTTAGCCCTTCAGCGAGAAACATACCCTCACGCTTACGGTGCTTTTTTTCGCGCAGCGAGCGCAGATATTTGACCGTAGGATTTGAGAAGCCGGTGATGTGCTTGCGGGGCATGGGTACGGTATTAGTCTTCGCCAAAGCCGTCAGCAACCAGTCCGACCAGCTTGGCGAGTGCACTATCGGCGGCGCCCGGGTCGTTGCCTTCTACGCTGATATCGATGCTGTGTCCCTTGGCGGCACCGAGCATCATCAGCCCCATAATGCTCTGGCCATTGGCGGACTGGCCATCGCGCGAAACGCTAATGCGCAAGCCTTCTGGCAGCTTGGCAACAGTATTGACAAATTTCGCACTCGCCCGGGCGTGCAATCCCTTGCGATTGATAATCGTCACCTGTTCCTGCGGCATAGGTTCTGGCCCTAACCCGCGCTTCCGGATTGGCGGCGTTCTTCATCATCGAGAAGCTCGGATGCGACCGAGATGTATTTCTGCCCCGCCTCGCGTGCTGCGGCGACCGCTTCTGAGACCGACATGGCTTTACGCGCGCCTTCGAGTCGAATCAGCATTGGCAAATTAACCCCGGCAATGACTTCAATCCGCCCGCGCTCCATAAGCGAGATGGAAAGGTTGGATGGGGTACCGCCAAATAGATCGGTCAGGATAATCACGCCCTTGCCGGTATCGGTCTCGCTTACGGCTTTGGCGATATCTTCGCGCCGCGCTTCCATATCGTCATGCGGTCCGATGCATACCGTGGCGATATTCTTCTGTTTGCCGACAACATGTTCCATAGCCGAAACAAACTCTTCGGCCAGTTTACCATGCGTTACAAGAACCATGCCTATCATATTGGCAGACAATCATTTTTGGGGATGGTGTAGAATAATGCCATGGCGTTACCCCGTATTTTTCTCCAGCGCATCAATCGGCCTTGATGTCAGATTGCGATGGATGACACTGGGGGAAAAACCTGCCTCGCGCAAGCCCCCGGCAATGCGCTCCGCAGTATAGACCGAACGGTGTCTCCCTCCGGTACAGCCAAAGGCGATATGCACATAGGCTTTACCCTGTGCGATATAGCGCGGCAGCAGCATCAGCAGCAGGTCCAATATACGACCATAGGCCTCAGCAAAATGCGGGTCCTGGGTGATATAATCACCTACTAGTGCGTCTTGCCCCGTCTGTTCGCGCAGTCCCTCTATCCAATGTGGATTGTTGAGAAAGCGCATATCAAAAACCAGATCGGCAACAGGTGGCATCCCGCGGGCAAAACCGAAGCTGGATATGGTAATAACGCTGCCGGAAATGACTTCATTGGGGAAACGTTCGCGCATATGATTGCTGAGCGCATTGCTGTTGAGCATCGACGTGTCGATAACCTGATCTGCCCATCTCCGTAATGGTGCCAGCAATTCACGCTCTTCCTGAATCCCGCTAGCCGCAGGCCGGTCAAGCGCCATGGGATGCGGCCGACGCGTCTCATTATAGCGGCGTTCCAGTTCGTGATCAGTGCAGTCAAGAAACAGCGTGGTGACGATATAGTCGCCACTTTCGGTAAGTTTCTTGATCGACTCGATGATAGAATTTGGGTTGAAGCCACGCGTGCGGGTGTCAAAGCCAATCGCGATCCGACCCGACCCCGCTTCCTGCCCTGCGCCCAATGGCGTCGCCAAAAGCCGTCCCAAAAGCCGGATCGGGAAATTGTCGATCATTTCCCAGCTCATATCTTCCAGCGTTTTTAGCGCAGTCGTTTTGCCCGCGCCAGACATGCCGGTGATCAGCATGATCTGCACTGGCGTGTGCGGACTTTCTGGAGAGGCTGTTTGGTCCATTATCGATCTGCCTAATCCTTTTTGCCATAGAGTCGCAATGCATATTCGACCTTGAGTGGCGCCGTTGCCAGATCAGGCCAGATGGCAAAGCTGGGAATGCTGTGGCCGAGAAGGTTTTGGCTGTCGGGTGAGTCTATGAAACGCGGCGCTTTTGGGTCTAGCCGTATATGTAATGAGACGGCTGCCCTCTCAGCCATATGCGGAATAGGGATGATCCCCAGATTACGGATCTCCATCATACCCGCAATGTTCGGCGCAGCACTGGCTTGCAGGCCATTATCGGCGATTTGCAGCATTGTCTGGTCATCGCTAACCAAAGTGTAGCCGCGGTCGATCAGCAAAAGGCATAATGAGGACTTGCCAATGCCAGAGGGTCCCGTAATCAAAACTGCTTGTTTCGCAGGGCTGGCTACACAACTAGCAGGGTATATCTGCGTCTCATGGCTCATCCTTTAGTCCTGAGCCGATTATCGGTTTTTGTGCAAATATTGCAGGTAAGCTGATACAAAAATGGGCTCCGCGCGCGCCATCCGGACGATCAGTGGCGATCAGCTGTCCCTCATGCCCTTCGATGATCGAGCGGGCGATTGCGAGGCCGAGGCCACTATGCTGGCCAAAGGCTTCACCTTCATCACGATAGCTGTGAAAACGTCGGAAGATGGCTTCTCGCTGAGATTCCGGAACGCCCGGGCCATTGTCCATGATGCGGATGATCACCTGATTACGGTCACGGGTCGCAACAATCTCGACCAGCCCTTTTTCCGGCGAGAAAGACACCGCATTGTCGAGCAGATTGTCGATCACGCGCGCCAGTCTTGTGCCTTCTCCCATCACGACAGCGACACCTTTGCGCGGGCGGGCAAACGCAATCTCACGGCCATGGTTGAGATCGCGCTCTTCACGTGTCTTGAGCAGTTGATCGATTACCTCGCCCATGTCGATCGGTTCAAAGCGTGTGCGCGCCAGTTGCGCGTCAACGCGGGAAGCTTCGGAGATATCGGTGATCAGCCGGTCAAGCCGCAGCACATCGGAACAGGCAATATCGTGCAACTGCTTGCGCAGCTTGGGGTCTTTCACCCGCTCCAGCCCCTCCAGTGCCGAACGCAAAGACGCGAGGGGGTTTTTGATCTCATGGCTGACATCGGCGGCGAAGCTCTCGGTGGCATCAATGCGTTTGCGCAACGCCTCAGTCATATCCGAAAGCGCGCGCGCCAACTGGCCGATTTCATCGCCACGCTCGGGCAATCGCGGAACTTCAACATCGCGTTCGCGGCCCAGCCGCACACGATTGGCGGCGCTGGCGAGCAGGGTCAGGGGTTTGACGATAGTGCGGGCAAGGAAAAGTGACAGCAGCACCGAGACGATCAGCACACAGGCGATAATGATACCCAGCGCTAGCCTCTGATCCCGCACAATCGCGGTAATGGTCCGGGCATTGCGGGTAATCAGCATGACATGTCCGCTTTGCGGGGCTTTGGCTGCCGCGCTCAGCATGAAGGTGCGGTCAGGGGCATAGCGTGCGCGTGTTACCGGTTCAGCAGTTTCTGCTGCCAGACTTGCTTCTTCCCATGCGGACAAAATATCATTGTCCGGCTCGACAAAGCGTTCACGGCGTGGTGCGCGGACGATGGTATCAACGCTGCGGTCAAGGAAACGCGCAACATGGCGTTTCCATGGTTCTTTGTCAGGATCACGCAACTCATAGGTTGGCTCGTTAAACGAAAAGGTATCGATTAATTTTATGCCATTTTCGCCATAAACCCGAACACGAAAGCCGTTGAGCTGGGCAATTTCGGTCAGCAGATCAGCGCGCATCGCCTCAGGCACCAGATCATAAGCGCGGACTGCAGCAGCCACCTGACGCTCATCGTCGGCCTGACGCGAGATCAGGAGCGTATTGCGGTAATTGTCGAGATAGAAGAACCCGCCCGCCAGCACGGCTATGGCAAAGACATTGACCGCAAGAATACGCGCCCGCAGAGACAAGCGCGCAGTCCAGAATAGCTCTGCCTCATCTTCAACGATGGGGAAGCTGTCGCTCTCAGGCGTCTTCGAAGAAACGGTATCCAGCACCGTACAGGGTATCTATCGCCGCGAAGCTGTCGTCAACCTCGCGAAACTTGCGCCGCAGTCTTTTGATATGGCTGTCGATGGTGCGGTCATCGACATAGACATCATCCTGATAGGCTGCATCCATAAGCTGATTGCGGCTTTTGACGACGCCAGGGCGATTGGCGAGTGTCTCCAATATCAGGAACTCGGTTACCGTCAGTGTTACCCGCTCGCCTTTCCAGCGGACACTATGCCGTGCCGGATCAAGCTCCAGATTGCCGCGCACAATCGGTTCTGCGGCAACAGCTTCTTCTTCGCTGTCTGCGCTTGCCGCAATTAACTCGGTGCGGCGCAATATCGCTTTGATCCGTGCGATCAACAGCCGCTGCGAAAACGGCTTGGCGATATAATCATCGGCGCCCATCGCTAGCCCAAGCGCTTCATCTAGCTCATCATCCTTGGAGGTCAGGAAAATGACCGGCATGGTCAGCTTTTCCCGCACCCGGCGTAGTAATTCGAGACCATCCATTTGCGGCATTTTGATATCGAAAATGCCAAGGTCCGCCGGGTTTTCAAGCAGGGCATCCAGTGCCGCCTGCCCACTATTGTACAGCCGGGTGGTATAACCCTCAGCCTGAAGCGCGATCGACACCGATGTCAGAATGTTGCGGTCATCATCGACCAGGGCAATTGTCGTCACGGATATACTCTGCTTTCAGCGCCCATTACTATCACTTATCGCGCCAATCGCATGACCGCATTGGCTTGTAAAGCATATGCACTGCCGTCTGCCGCGGCGATGGCTGCATCTGGCGCAATAGTTACATTGTCTGCTTTGACCTTCGCTGTTTCTGCATCTATGCGAAATGGACATTTTGTCGATCCATTCTCGACACCATCGTCATTACCGAAAATCAAGGGAATCTCCATGACCCAGAATGCTGAAATCACCGTTTCAAACCAGACAGTTAATACCAAAGCGCAACTGCACTGGAATTATGAAACGGCGGCTTTGGTAGAAGAATCACTCCGGCGTGAAGAAGGGCAGCTGACTCGTCATGGTGCGCTTTTGGTAGAAACGGGCGCACACACAGGCCGCTCTGCAAAAGACAAATTTATTGTTCGCGATGCAGAGACCGAGAACACCGTCTGGTGGGGCAAGACCAACGCATCGATGACGCCCGAACATTTTGCTGCACTTAAGCAGGATTTTTTTGCAGCATTGGGCGAGAAGGACACGCTGTTTGTGCAGCAACTTTACGGCGGTTCACAGCCTGAGCATCGCGTCAATGTGCAGGTGGTTAACGAGCTTGCCTGGCACAACCTGTTTATCCGCACCATGCTGGTCCGCCCGACAGGCGAAGAGCTGGCTGGCTTCACCGCTGATTATACCATTATCGATCTGCCCAGCTTCCGCGCTGATCCCGAGCGTCATGGCACCCGCAGCGAGACGGTGATCGCGGTCAATCTGTCGGAAAAGCTGATCCTGATTGGTGGCACAAAATATGCTGGCGAGATGAAGAAATCTGTCTTTGGTCTGCTCAACTATCTGTTGCCCAAAGATGGCATCATGCCGATGCACTGTTCGGCCAATATCGGATCCAAGGGCGATACCGCGATCTTCTTCGGCCTGTCGGGCACCGGCAAGACGACGCTCAGCGCTGATGCCAGCCGCACGCTGATTGGGGATGATGAACATGGTTGGTCTGATACCGCGGTCTTTAATTTTGAAGGTGGCTGCTATGCCAAGATGATCCGCCTCGACCCTGAGGCTGAACCGGAAATCTATGCCACCACCCAGCGTTTCGGCACGGTGCTGGAAAATGTGGTGATGGACTCGGAAACCCGCGAACTGGATTTTGACGATAACAGCAAGGCGGAAAACACCCGCGGCGCCTATCCGATCGATTTTATCCCCAACACGTCGGAAAAAAATATGGGGCCGGTGCCGAAAAATATCATCATGCTGACCGCTGATGCCTTTGGTGTTCTGCCTCCGATTGCACGTCTTACGCCCGATCAGGCGATGTACCACTTCCTTTCCGGCTATACCGCCAAGGTGGCCGGAACAGAGATTGGCGTTACCGAACCGGAAGCGACTTTCTCCACCTGTTTCGGCGCACCATTTATGCCGCGGCATCCATCTGTCTATGGCAATCTTCTGAAGGAGCGCATCGCCAAGGGTGGTGTCACCTGTTGGCTGGTCAATACCGGCTGGACTGGCGGCAAATATGGCGAAGGGCACCGTATGCCGATCAAGGCAACCCGCGCACTGCTCAACGCCGCGCTGGATGGCAGTCTCAATAATGCCGACTTCCGTATCGACCCGAATTTCGGCTTTGCGGTGCCGACCGCGGTTGCAGGTGTGGATACCACCATTCTTGATCCGCGCACCACCTGGACCGACCCTGATGCTTATGACGCGATGGCGCAGCATCTGGTCAGCCTGTTTGTCGAGAATTTCGCGCAGTTTGAGAGCGATGTCGATGAAGGTGTCCGTCAGGCCGCGCCTAAGGCAGCCTGATAGACATAATTCACAATTATATAGGAGATAGATGATGAGCGGTTTGGACGGTTTGTTAAAGAGTATTCCTGTTGGCGCAGACAGTATCGGTGAAATCGCTGAGAAACTGGGCATGGATCCCGGCTTGGTGGAAAAAGGCGTTGCAGCGCTCAGCAAGACCCATTCAGAGCCGGGCGATACGGTGACACTGGCTTCTGAGCAGACCAGCCTCGACACAGGGTCACTGACCAATATTCTCAGCCAGCTCGGCGGCGAGGGCGGCCTCGGTCAGATTTCCGATCTGCTGAACAGCAATGAAGGCCTGATGGGTAAGATTAGTGGTTTTCTTGATCAGGATGGTGACGGCAGCCCGCTTGATGACCTTGCCAATATGGCGAGCAGCTTTTTCGGCAAGAAATAAGCGCCCGTTAGACACCACAAAAAAGCCCGCCATCTGGCGGGCTTTTTCGTTATTGAGAATGCTTCAGGCTCAGTCTAGCAAATCGGCTGGAACCTTACCGCCATTTTCAGCCAGCTTCTTCAGCACCTGTTTGTGCAGCCAGATATTGTCTTCCGCTGACCCTTCATAATCGGTGCGGCCCATTTCCTGCGCCAGCTCCTTGCGATTGGCATAGCTGGGATCGAGACCCACCAGCTTCATCAGATCGACGATCGAGGTGCGCCAGTTCAATGCATCCGCACCAGACTTGGCGTCCAGACGCTCAACAATATCAACGCTATCCTGTGCCGTCGCAGCGGCTGCAGCAGCAGCGGCCGCTGCTGCGGTGATGACGCCTTCCTGCGGCTTCGCTTCTGGTTTCTTTTCCTCTTCGTCAGAGCCCCAGATCGCGTTTTTGATTGATGAAAAAATACCCATAAAATCCTCCCTGATAGAATCCCAAAATAGATGTTTGCCACAAGCTTGGGTCAGGAAAGAGTCAAATCGATGACGGCTTTGTAAAATCTCTTCAAGCGCCGTTATTCCTTGGCCAGCACGCGTAAAAAAGCGCTACCTTGCGGCCAAATTTCGGATGGGGAGAATCACCATGAATATTGCACATGTTTTGCAGCAGAGCGGCGCCATTGATAATATCGCAGGGCAGCTCGGCGTCGATAAAACCGTGGCCCATGCAGGGGTCAGCGCGCTATTACCGGCAATATTGGGTGGTTTCAAAAAGACCACGCAGCAACAGTCCAATGGTTTAGATGGCCTGGGTGGCGTGCTCTCGCAGCTGGGCGGTGGCGGCTTGCTGGAATCAGTACTTGGCCCGCAACCGACCCCGGTTGAACAGGGCAATAATGTACTCGGCCAGATTTTCGGCTCAAAAGATGTCAGCCGTTCGGTCGCCAGCCATGCTTCGCAGCAGACGGGCGTGGATTCGTCGATCCTCAAGAAAATGCTGCCGCTGCTGGCGATGGTGGTTGCCGGCTATATGTCTAATCAGCAGGGCGAGGCTCCGGCGCAGCAGCAAAGCGGTGGCGGCCTTGGTGGATTGCTCGGTGGCCTGCTTGGCGGCGGCGGTAGCAATTCTGCAGCCGGGATTGCCTCAATGCTTGACCTTGATGGCGATGGCAATCCACTCGACGACATTATCGGTATGGCAAGCAAGTTGGCGCGCTAAGCCAGAGTATTGCAATCATTCCGCTTGCTGATTGCGCATGCGGACCTTGCAAAAGGCCAGAAATATTGTCAGCAGATCAGGTATGAAAATGCCTGCATTTTGGATTATTTCTGCTGTATTGACGGTATTTGCCGCTCCGCTTAATGCGCAACCTGTCGCGCAAGAGCCAGCCCCGACGACCGAGCAGGACATTCTGGAGCATATCGCGATTCTGGCGAGTGATGACTTTGCCGGTCGTGATCCCGGGACTATCGGCGAGACCAAGACGTTGCGCTATCTGGCGGAACAATGGGCCGCAACGGGCATGGTCTCGGGTACCAATGATGCGGATAGTCCTTGGTATCAGCCTGTTCCGCTGATTGAGCGCAAGCCGATAGAGACCAACGCGCGGTTTCTGCGCAATGGCCGAGCGATCAATGTCGATGATGACGACATATTTCTGAACGCAGATCGCCCTGAAGCCAAGGTTTCTGGTCCGGTGATTTTTGTCGGCTATGGCACCGATGCCAGCAACACTGTCAAAGCCGATGTCGACGGCAAGATCGCTCTCATGCTTTACGAAAGCCCGCGAGATGCAGAAGACTATCCATCACGCGATCAGCGGCGCGAGGCGCTGACCAAGGCTGGTGCAGTGGCCGTGTTGACCGTAGCACCTGATGGTTTCCCATGGCGGGCGGTAAGACGCCGTGCTCGCCGAGGATCTTATGAGCGCAACGCATATGACAGGCCCACCATTAATGGCATTATTCGCCCCGGCCTTGCCCGGGACCTGTTTCGACGCACCGAGAGCAATCTGGAAGCCGAAAGCAAAGCGGCGGAAAATTCTTCGGTCTATGCCGGGTTTGATATGGGTCTGACCGCCAATCTCTCTGCAAGCATGGAGGTGCGTTCTTTCACCAGCCATAACATTATCGGCAAATTTCCGGGCAGTAAGCCGGGCTCCGGTGCGGTGATGCTGCTCGGTCATTGGGACCATTTCGGCAGTGAATGTCGTCCGCTCGAAGAAGGGGACCGTATCTGCAATGGCGCTCAGGACAATGCCTCGGGTTTGGCGGTGCTGACGGAGATAGCCGAAGAATTGGGGCGGCTCGGGCCGTTTGACCGCGATATCTATTTTATGGGGACTACCGCTGAGGAACGCGGTCTGCTCGGCGCCTTTCATTATGCAGACAACCCGGTCTTTCCGCTTGAGGATATTGTTATCGCGCTGAACATTGATACCGCCACAATCGCCAAGCGTGGCGCCCCGGTGGCGATTATAGGGCGTGGCGAAACCGATCTGGATGACGAAATTGATGCGATCAGCCGCAGTCTCGGCCGCGAGGTCGAAAAGTCGCTTGAACCCAATGCCTATATCCGACGACTGGATAGTTGGGCATTGGCCGCCAAAGGCGTTCCGGCTTTGATGATTGGCGGTGCCTTTGCCGATGAGGATTTGCTGCAGAAATTCCTGCGCGGCATTTATCATACCCCGGATGATGAGATGGAGAATATTGCCGATCTGAGCGGTGCAGCGGAAGATACCGATCTGCATATCGCTCTGGTACGCCATTTCGCCGATACGGAAAAATATTCCAAAGAATAGTCCAAAGGCTATCCCGCCCACTGGTCATGCAGGCAATCAAAAGCTAGAGGGTTACCGCAACCGATTCACTTATCGGCCGTTTCCATATCGGAAGCGGCCTTTTTGCTAAGGCTGCAATAACAGCTGAGGGACAGGCACTATGGACATACCTTTGGCACTCACATTCGACGATGTTTTGCTGCAACCGGCGGCTTCAACGGTACTGCCGAGCACAGCCGACAGCCGCACCCGGCTGACACGCGATATTGATCTCAACATTCCGGTGCTGTCCTCGGCTATGGATACGGTCACCGAAGCCGATATGGCGATTGTGATGGCGCAGCTGGGTGGCATTGGTGTGTTGCATCGCAATCTGACGATCGAGGAACAGGTCGCCGCGGTGCGTCAGGTTAAGCGCTTTGAATCGGGTATGGTCGTCAACCCGATCACCATCGCCCCCGATGCGACTTTGGCCGAAGCGCAGGACATCATGGCGCGCAACCGCATTTCCGGTATTCCGGTTGTCGAGGCATCTGGTCGGCTGGTCGGTATCCTCACCAATCGCGATGTGCGCTTTGCCGAAAACCCGGCCCAGCCTGTGCGCGAGCTGATGACCAGTGAAGACCTTGCGACTGTCAAAGCAGGGGTCAGCCAGGACGAGGCCATGCGGCTGCTGCACCAGCGGCGGATCGAGAAGCTGCTGGTGGTCGATGAGGATTATCATTGCGTCGGCCTGATCACGGTCAAGGATATTGAAAAGGCGGTTACCTATCCCGATGCGACCAAGGATGCGGCAGGCAGGCTCCGCGTCGCGGCCGCCTCTACCGTCGGCGACAAAGGCATGGAGCGCGCGATGGCTCTGTTTGATGCCGAATGCGATGTGGTTGTAGTCGATACTGCGCACGGCCATAGCAAAATGGTCGCCGACAGCGTCGCAGCGCTGAAAAAAGCACATCCGGGCGGCCAGGTGATCGCCGGCAATGTCGCCACCGCCGAAGCCACACGCGCGCTGATTGATGCCGGTGCTGATGCGGTCAAAGTCGGCATTGGTCCCGGTTCTATCTGCACCACACGTGTTGTCGCAGGTGTCGGCGTGCCGCAGCTTACGGCGGTGATGGACTCAGCCGAAGAAGCGAATAAATCCCATGTCCCGGTCATCGCCGATGGTGGCCTCAGAACCTCGGGCGATGCCGCCAAGGCACTGGCCGCGGGCGCTTCGACTGTGATGATCGGTTCCATGCTGGCGGGTACAGCCGAGGCACCGGGAGAGACATTTCTCTATCAGGGCCGGTCCTATAAAAGCTATCGCGGCATGGGATCGGTCGGCGCCATGGCGCGCGGTTCGGCGGACCGCTATTTCCAGCAGGATATCAAGGACCAGATGAAGCTGGTGCCCGAGGGTATTGAGGGCCAGGTGCCGTTCAAAGGGCCAGCAAGCGATGTTATTCACCAGCTGGTCGGCGGCATCAAGGCGGCGATGGGCTATACCGGCTCTGCGACAATTGAGGACCTGCGGACGCAAGCAAAGTTCGTCCGCATCACCAATGCCGGTCTTGCCGAAAGCCATGTCCATGATGTCGCGATTACCCGCGAAGCGCCCAATTACCCGACGCGCTGAGGAGAGTGAGAGATGGTAGAAGTCTTCGTTCCTTTCCTCTTAATCCTGATGAAATGGGATCCGGAAAGAGGCACAGAGACCATGGATGTGCGGGTGCGGCTCCATATTTCACAAGAGGAATGCGAAGCTGCCGGACAGGAGATCGATGCTTTGCGCTCTGAATGGCGGGTAGAGCCGGGATGGTTCGCATGGCGGTGCGTTAAAGCACCGACGCAGATTGAAAATCGCTCCTCATCGCTGACTGAATGACTCCTGCAGCGCGAGCCCAGGCGGCAATTGAATTGCTGGATGCGATCATTGTTGCAGCGCGCGATGGCGGCGCGAGTGCAGATGTCATCACCGCACGCTTCCTGAAAGAGCGTCGCTATATGGGCAGTAAGGATCGGCGCGCGGTGCGTGATCTGGTCTATGATGCGATCCGGCTGATAGGCGAGCGTCCGGACAATGGCCGTGCTGCCATGGCGATGCTGGCGGCGCATAATCCCGAAATACAGGCGCTTTTCGATGGTTCGAAATACGGGCCTGAACCATTGGAGCCTGCGGAGCGGACCGTCGATGAACCGGCACCGATACCGCAATGGCTTACCCCGTTGTTTCCAGACTATATTGATACCTACGAGATAGAGGCATTGCTGTCCCGTGCGCCTTTGGATCTGCGGATAAAGCCGGGCGCGCAGGATCGTGTAAAGCAGGCCCTTCCCGATATCACTTTTTCCGAGCATCTGCCGCAAGCGGGCAGGCTGCCTGCAGGGACACAGGTGCAAGACAGCGCTGTCTGGCGTGGCGGGCTGATTGATATTCAGGATTGGGGCAGTCAAGCGATCTGTGCGCTATGCGATGCTGCGCAGCATAAAAGCATTATTGATCTGTGTGCCGGGGCAGGGGGCAAGACACTGGCTCTGGCGCAACAGGCTGACGGTGATACCGTGATATTGGCAAGTGATACTTCTCGCGCCCGGCTCGCCGAACTATCACCGCGTGCCGAGCGTCTGGGCATCTCGAATATTGAAATACGATTACTCAATCCGGGCCAGGAAAGCGCGATGCTCTCCGATTGGACAGGACGTGCCGATTGTGTGCTGGTCGATGCGCCATGCAGTGGCACCGGCGTTTGGCGACGCAATCCGGAAGCACGCTGGCGGCTGGATAGCAAGCGGCTGGATCGGCTATGCGCGGCCCAGTCACGCCTGCTAGATATCGCGGCTGACTTGGTGCGGCCCGGAGGCATGTTGGTCTATGCCGTATGCTCTATTCTGCCGCGCGAAGGCAGCATGCAATTGGAGGCCTTTCTTAACCGGAAACCGGAACTTTCCGTCCAGTTGCCCGATTATGGGATAGGACGTTATGTCGGCGGTAAAGGCGTTCAGCATCGCGAAAGCGCATTGGGAATAGCCCTGACACCGGCCCATGACGAGACAGATGGATTTTTTCTCACACGTCTCGTCAAATCATGATAGGCTCAACCCAATGCCAATATTGGAGCTCATAATGCGTTTTTCCCCGCCCGTAATGGCCATTGCCGCCATTTTTGCCCTGTCATCCAGCGCGACATTCAGTCAGCAGGACGATTATCAGCCTGATCCGCGTTCAGTGGTTCTGGTGGATGACGCCAAGTCAGCATTGAATATTGGTGAGACCGAAAGGGCAATTGACCTTTTTGAGGCGGCTCTGGCGATCGATCCGGCCAATCGTGCAGCCTATCTGGGTCTGGCCGAGACAGCGCGGGCCAACGGCCTGCCGGGCAAGGCAATCGGCCTGTATCGCCGGATATTGGAGCTTGAGCCAAATAATGTCGCCGCGCTTTCCGGACAGGGCCGTGCGTTTGTGCAGCGTGGCGCGGTGGAAAAAGCCAAGATCAACCTCACACGTCTGAAAGACTTGTGTGAAGGTGACTGTGTTGAAGCGACGCTGTTAGCGGTTGCGCTGGATGAGGGCGCTCCGGAGGAAGTGCTATCCGCAGAAGCGGTAACGCCAACTCCTAGCGTCACCGAGCCGGAAACCAGCTCTCAATAAAATCAGAAGCCGTAAATCAGTGTGAAACGCGACAGCGTATCGGTGGAGACCGATCCGACTGGCGGGTCGGACTCATATTCGACCGTATAGGACAGGCGCGCGGTCAGCGATGATGACAGCTTGGCCTCCAGCCCGGTGATCGACCGCAATGTCGAATTGCCAGTGGCCAACAAGGCCTCTGCGTCCTGAGTCAGCTTGATGGTATCGGCCACCTGCCAGTCAAAATCGAGAGCTGCCAAACCGGTCAACTGGCTGTTGGAACCGCCGCCCACCAGATCAACTTGACGCCATGCCGGGCCAGCTTTGACGTCCAGCGTCATCTTCTCGCCAGTCAGTACCCGATAACCGAGACCACCCGAAAGCGTGTAGCGCGCCGAGAAGCCCTGAAACCGGTCGCGCTCATATTGCGCCAGGCCATAGCCATATAGTCGGTCGGTAAACTGCACATTCGGCTCATAGGCAAAGAGAAACTGCTCTCGTGTGGTCACGCCCTCGGTGCGCTGAAAATCAACCAAGCCGGTCAGCTTATGCCGCCAGTTTTTGCCTGTTTTTTCCAGCTTCAGGCCGCCGGTGAGGCCGGTATTACTGGTATTGCCAGTCGAACGGAAACCTCCAATCTCGCCTTCACCGCTCCAATTGTCGAACAGGCCGTTATTGGCCAAACGTTCGGCTTCGGCAGCGGCTTCTTCTGCTTCTTTCTCAGCCAGACGCACGGTTTGATATTCGCTCAGCATTGCGTCGAGCGCTGCGCTGTCTTCCGGGTTAGTCTTTTTTGCCAATGCGATCACGGTTTCGACTGCTGCATCATCCTTATCGGCTATTGCCTGATCGATCAGGGCTTGTACCGATTGCGGTATCTCCGCCTGCGCGGCTGTGGCGGGCAGGGTCATGGCGCATACGGCCAGCGGCAGCGCCAGAAGCGAGGATTTGGTCTTTGGATTTTGCATGTAAAAACCCTTAGCGGCAGGTTTCAGATTAGCGGTGTAAACTCTTCTAACACGCTTTGATAAAGCCGTTTCTTGAAAGGGACGATCATGTCCGGCAGCGCTTTGGGTTGCGTCCATTGCCAGCGGGAAAATTCGGCATGATCAGTAGCGATATTGATGTCGCTGTCGTCACCCAGAAAGCGCATCAGAAACCATATCTGCCGCTGCCCACGCCATTTGCCCTTCCAGATTTTGCCGATCAGCTCATCGGGCAAGTCATAGAACAGCTCATCACGCGTTTTCGCCAATATGCTCACCTTATCTGGTGCGACGCCGGTCTCCTCGCCCAGCTCTCGCAAGGCAGCGCTTTCAGCATCTTCGCCCTTATCGATACCACCCTGCGGCATCTGCCAAGCATCGCTGTCAGGATTATCGAGACGCTGGCCGGTAAAGACGAGGCCGGTGGTATTCACCAGCATTATACCGGCGCAGGGGCGGTAGGGCAGGGCATCGACATCTATGCCGTTGACAATGCGTCCGCTCACGCTGCCGGAACTCCGGTTCCGGGCAGGCCTTCGAGCGTCTTCAGGACACCGCTGAGCCGTCCGATCATGGCATTACAGTCATGCACGGAGCTGGGGATCAGTTTTCTGAGCGCGATAAAGTCATGCACATTGCCCTCGGCTTCATAAAAACTGGTGGTGACGCCAGCCTGCAACAACGCCGCGCCATAGGCCCGCCCCTGATCGCGCAGCGGGTCGAGACTGGTGGTTATCAAAACCGTCGGTGGGGTCTGGCTATGGTCCTGATCCAGCACATTATAATGCGGACTGTCGCCATCGGCTTGATAGGCGGCGTCAAACCACTCCATCGCCTCTTGGGTCAGCACATAGCCATCGGCAAAGTCGCGCATTGAGGGCCAGTCACTATTGGTGGTGACCACAGGATAGATCGGCATTTGTGCGGTCACTGGCACTTCAGCAGGCGCTTGGGTGAGAGCCTGGGTGATAACGATCGCCAGATTGCCACCGGCACTGTCGCCGACCGGAATAAGGCCGGTGATATTCAGCCCCAGAGCCTCGGGTGATCCAGCAATCCAGCGCGCCGCAGCAATCGCGTCTTCGGCAGCGGCGGGGAAGGGGTGTTCAGGCGCAAGACGATAATCCACAGCAATCAGCGGTAGGTCGAGTTGGTCGGCCAGAAGCGTGCAAAAACTGTGATGTGTTGCCAGATCGCCAATCACAAAACCGCCGCCATGGACAAAGACAATTGCCGGGCCAGCGGTATTGCGTTCCGCTCGCTTGTCATACAGGCGTAGTGTTATGTCGCCCGCCGGACCGGGGCAGCTGAGGTCCCGGGTCACCGCCAGTTCGATGGGCTCCGCATCCGCCATCATATGTATGGCAAGATAGGCCTGCCGCGCCTCTTCCGGCGTCATCTCGTTCATTGCTGGCCCTTCCATCGCTGCCATCATCGTCAGGCAAGCCTGCACATCGGGGCGGACAAAAGGGGCGTTCTGATCAGTGGTGTCTGGTTGCGTGGCCATATCTCTCTCTCCTGCTTTTGCTATTTTGCTAATTGCTGATGTCGCTATGGTCCAGAGGAAAGGCAGATTATGACGTCAACTGGATGCAACAATATGATGACGCATGCGTTTTTCGGCACATCCTGATGAAAGTATAGTGATGACTGCACCCCAAATCCTCTGGCTCCGTCGCGATTTGCGGCTTGCTGATCAGGCAGCGTTGATCGCCGCGGCCAAGGCTGGTCCGGTTATCCCGGTCTATGTCCTCGACGATGAGACGCCGAGGCACCGCAAAATGGGTGGGGCTTCGCGCTGGTGGCTGCATCATTCGCTCGTAAATCTTGGCAAAGCATTGGCGGAGAAGAGATCGCGGCTGATCCTGCGGCGCGGCAACAGCGCCGAGATTATTGCCGATATTGCCAAGGAAACCGGTGCCACGGCAGTGCATGCACTGCACCATTATGAACCCTGGTGGCGCAATGCGGAAAAGGCGCTGCGTAAGGCTTTGCCGGAGAGTATCGCGCTGGAACTGCATCATGGTAATTATCTGATGCCGCCGGGCAGTGTCACCACGGGCAGCGGAGGGCCGTACAAGATTTACACCCCATTCTGGCGCGCGCTCAATCAGCATATGCCACCCGCCGCGCCACAGCCTGCGCCTGACAGTATAGATACGCCCGATAGCTGGCCCGCCAGCGATAATCTGGATGACTGGCAATTGCTGCCCACCCGGCCCAATTGGGCAACGGGTTTTGCCGAGATGTGGACGCCCGGTGAGGCGGGTGCCGAGGACAATCTCGAAACCTTCGCCAGCAAGGCTGTGCGTTATGATGAACGGCGCAACTTCCCGTCAGAAATCAGCACCTCATTACTCAGCCCGCATCTGCATTTTGGCGAGATTTCACCTGCCACCATCTGGCACCGCATCATTGCCGAATATAGCGCGGAAGCAGCGGAAACCTATCTCAAGGAACTGGTCTGGCGCGATTATTCGCAAAATGTGATCTGCCAATACCCAGTCTATGGCAGCGAAAATGCGCGCGACCGGTTTGATGACTTTCCATGGCGCAATATGTCTGATCCCAAGGTGCAGGCGGACTATCGGGCATGGACGAAAGGCCAGACTGGCTATCCGATTGTCGATGCCGGGATGCGCGAGCTCTGGGCCACCGGCTGGATGCACAATCGGGTGCGGATGATTACCGCATCCTTTCTGATCAAGCATTTGCTGATCGATTGGCGTGCGGGCGAGAAATGGTTTTGGGATACACTGGTGGATGCTGATTATGGCTCGAACAGCACCAACTGGCAATGGACGGCTGGCACGGGTGTGGACAGCAATATGTTCGTGCGGATCATGGCGCCGCTGACCCAGTCAGAAAAATTCGATGCAGCGGGCTATATCCGCCAATGGGTGCCCGAGCTGGCCGATCTCGACGCGCCCTATATCCATGATCCGGAAGAGCATGGCTGTCGGCCCAGAGACTATCCACGCAAGATCATCGCGCATAAGGAAGCGCGCCAGCGCGCGCTTGATGCCTATGCGGCGATCAAGGAATAGCCTATAGCCCGCTCCGATCAGGAGAAAGGCGGACAAAATGGCAAGATTGCAGGGCAAAAAATGCCTTATCACCGGCGCGGCGCGCGGCATTGGCGCGGGTATTGCCAAAGCCTTTGTCGATGAGGGCGCTTCGGTTATTGTCAGTGATATTAATGATGCTCGTGGTCGCGCACACGCTGCGGATATTGGTGCCGACTATCGCCATCTGAATGTCGCACTGGAAGGAGACTGGGCCGCCTTTGCCAAAGCGGTGCCAAGCCTGGACGTATTGGTGAACAATGCCGGGATTACCGGCTTTGAAGAGAGCAATGCGCCGCAAGACCCGGAAAATGTCTCAATGGATGAGTGGCACCGGGTGCATCGGGTCAATCTGGATGGCACGTTTCTCGGCTGTCGCTATGCCATTGGCGCGATGAAGCAAAAGGGCGAAGGCGCGATCATCAATATTTCGTCACGCTCGGGGCTCGTCGGTATTCCGGGCGCGGCGGCCTATGCTTCGTCCAAAGCGGCGATCCGCAACCATACGAAAAGCGTCGCACTCTATTGCGCGCAAAAGGGTTGGAATATCCGCTGCAACTCGATCCATCCGGCGGCGATCTTGACGCCGATGTGGGAGCCGATGCTGGGCGAAGGTGAGGAACGCGAGGCCAATATGGCTACGATGGTCAGCGATACACCTATGCAGCGTTTTGGTACGGTGGAAGAGGTGGCCGCACTGGCGGTGCTGCTGGCCAGCGATGAGGCAGCCTATATCACCGGCAGCGAGCTTAACATCGATGGTGGCTTGCTTGCTGGTAGCGCGGCCAGTCCCGGCTAGTGCATTCAGACGTTGCTTGGGGATTTGAGTTTCGGCATAAGCGCCAGCGATGAATGTGCCACAGCAACAGTTTGAATCTGCAGGGCAGAATTCAGAACGCGGTCGCCATCTGACAGCCGCGGACCGTGGTTTTGTAACCGGCTGGGGGCCGTTTAACAGCCTTATAGAGAGCATGATCGGCAAGGGCTTCCAAAAGGCTCTGGACCGGATTGATACAGGTCTGGAAGCGGGTTCCCTTGAGGCGCATCTGCCTGATGGCACGCATCGTGTTCTGGGCGGTCGTGATGAGGGACCAAAGGCTGAGATCACGCTAACAAACTGGCGCGGATTGCTGCGGCTGGGGCAGAGCGGTTCGGTCGGCTGGTATAAGGCATGGGAGCTGGGCGAATGGCACAGCCCTGACCCGGTGCCGATATTTGATCTGTTTACCCGCAACCGGATATCGCTGGGCAATGCGGCGCGGGCATCCGGGCTGGCGCGTCTGGCCAATCGTATTGCGCATCTGTTCCGCAGCAACAGCAAGAGCGGTGCGCAGAAGAATATCGCTTTCCACTATGACCTCGGCAATGACTTCTACACTGCCTGGCTCGATGAAAGCATGACCTACTCCAGCGCACTGTTTGCCGAATTCATTGCTGATACCGAGCCGCTGGAAGAAGCGCAGCAGCGCAAGATGCAGGCGATAAGTGATCGCCTGCAGGTAGGCGCAGGTGACCAAGTCTGGGAGATTGGCTGTGGCTGGGGCGCATTGTCGCGGCACATAGCCGCGGAAACGGGAGCGCATGTAACCGGCATCACCCTGTCTCAGGAACAGCTGGAGGCAGCGAGGGCAGCGGCCAGCATCAGCACTGACAACGACCGGCTCGACTATCAGCTGATCGACTATCGTGATGTCACCGGTCAATTTGATGCCATCGCCAGTGTCGAAATGGTCGAAGCGGTCGGCATGGGATATTGGCCCGCCTTTCTTGACCAGATCGTCGCACGCCTGAAGCCCTGCGGACGCGCAGCTTTGCAATACATCACCATCGCAGACGATATATTCGAGAAATACGCTTCCAGTGCGGACTTCATCCAGACCTATATCTTCCCCGGCGGGCATTTGCTGTCGGAAAGCCGCTTCCGCGCGTTGGCTGAAGAACGTGGCCTTATATGGACCGATCAGCACAATTTCGGACTGCATTATGCCGAGACGTTACGGCGCTGGCGGTTACGCTTTGACAGCGCCGTTGCCGAAGGGCGATTGCCCTCGGGATTTGACACGCGATTCATCAACTTGTGGCGCTATTATCTGATGTATTGTGAAGGCGGTTTTCGCGGCGGCGGTATTGATGTTGCACAGGTTACGCTGGTCAAGGCCGGATAAATCGGCCACAAAGCCGCGATAAAATTTCGGAGGATGCAATATGAAAAAACTCGGGTTGCTCTTGGGAGCAGTGGCGATGCTGGGTGGCTTGTCCGCCTGTGAACAGGTGCAAAAGGTGGCGGCCGATGCGGCTGGACTGCCGACTGATGAGAATGTTCTGTTCTGGACACAAGATCAGCGCGACAATGCCTTTCGCCAGATGGAGATACTGACCGAAACACGGACGATTTCCGCAGGTGAAAATACCTTCGATATGGCCGATGGCAAGCCTTTGGAGCTGGGCGAATGGGACGGGGAGGAAGGCACAAGCTGGAACCTGACCAAATATATGCAGGACCAGCGCGCGGCAGGTATCATCATCCTGCACAATGGCAAGATACGGCTGGAGGAATATGCCCTCGACCACGCAGCAGATGGCCGCTGGACCAGCTTTTCGGTGGCCAAATCCTTCGTCTCGACACTGGTCGGCGCGGCGATACAGGATAGCTATATCAAGTCGCTCGATGACCCGCTGACCGATTACATCCCCGAGCTAAAGGGCAGCGGTTATGACGGCGTTACCGTCGAGCAGCTGCTGACCATGACCTCGGGCGTGAAATGGGATGAGGATTATGAAGACCCTGAGTCCGATGTGGCGAAATTCAACCAGACCAAATCACAGGATGGCGACAATCCGATCCTGACCTATATGGCGACGCTGGAGCGCGAGGCCGAACCGGGTACACGCTGGCAGTATAATACCGGTGAAACCAACTTGATCGGCGTGCTGGTGTCCAAGGCCACCGGCAAAACGCTGGCGGAATATCTGTCAGAGAAGGTCTGGGCGCCTTTCGGTATGCAGATGGATGGCGAGTGGATCCTCAATGATGGCGGCTTTGAGATTGGCGGCTGCTGTATCTCGGCGGCGCTGCGCGACTATGCACTGATCGGGCAATTTGCAGTCGGCGGTGGCACGGCTGATGGCAAGCAAGTGGTCCCTGAGGACTGGTTTGCCAAAGCCGGCACGAAACAGGCGGATATTGGCGTTCCCGGCAAGGGCTATGGCTATCAATGGTGGACCAATGATGATGGCAGCTATACCGCGCGCGGCATTTTCGGCCAGAGCATATTTATTGATCCTAAGCGCCAATTGGTGGTCGCCACCAGCGGCAATTGGCCCAAAGCGACGGATGATCGCCTGGGTGCGGAACGTGATACATTTTTCCGTACAGTGCAGGCAGCGGTGGATAGTGAAGCACCGCCAATGGAAAATGCGATTATGGAAGGGGAATAAATCCTCCCCGTTCACGGGGAGGTGGCAGCGCGTAGCGCTGACGGAGGGGCTATCCACTTGCGTCGCGCTTAGTGGAACGCCCCCTCCACCACCTTCGGTGGTTCCCCTCCCCGCTAGCGGGGAGGAATTTTGTTCAATCAATCTCAAGCCGGTAATTGGTGTCGAAATCCGCCACCAGCATATCGGCAATCTTGCCTGCCACGACATCAGGCGTTTTCAGCGTCATCGGGTCTTCGCCGGGATAGGCTTCGGCCCGCATCTTGGTGCGGGTGCGGCCCGGATCGACGATCGCGGTGCGCACATTACTGAGATTGCGCATTTCCTCGCCATAGCTGCTGATCATGGTTTCCAGCGCCGCCTTGGTCGCGCCATAGGCACCCCAAAAGGGGCGAGGCTTGCGGCCGACCGAGCTGGTCAGGGCAATAACACGCCCGGCCTCGCTTTTGCGCAACAGTGGATCAAACGCTGCGATCAGCGCATGTTGCGCCAGTACATTGAGGGTGAATAGCTGGTTGAGATCCTTGCCCTGTTGTGTCGGCACTGGTCCCAATGAACCGAGCATCGCGGCATTGAGCACCAGATAGTCCAGCGCCTCCCAGCGGCCGCTCACGGCATTTGCCAAACGTGCGACTGAGTCCCCATCGCTCAGGTCTAAAGGCGCGATGGTCGCTTGGCCGCCAGCATCAAAAATTTCCGCTTCTACATCCTCCAACGCTTTGGCATCGCGTGCGGTGAGGATGATATGTGCGCCGCATTTAGCGAGTTCTTTGGCGGTTTCGGCACCAATACCGCGGCTGGCTCCGGTCACAAGCGCGAGCTTGCCGGAGAGTGCGTTTTCTTTTTCTGTCACTTGATGGTTTCAGTCTCTTCTTTAGCGCTGCGTTCAAACCGTTCGGTAAGCAGCATCAACTGATCAGGGTTTTGCTGCTCTTCCAGATCGGTCAGGCGGGTCGGATAGTCACCGGTGAAACAGCCATCATAATATTGCGGATTCTCATCATCGCGCTCATCGACACCCAGCGCCCGGTAAAGACCTTCCAGTGTCAGAAAAGCGAGGCTGTCCGCCTTGATATATTCGCACATGGATTTGATATCCATGCGGCTGGCGAGCAGCTTGTCACGTTCCGGGGTGTCGACGCCATAATAGCAGCTATAACGATAGGGCGGGCTGGCAATGCGCATATGCACTTCCTTGGCCCCGGCCGCGCGCATCATTTCAACAATCTTCAGGCTGGTGGTACCGCGCACCAGC
Source organism: Pseudomonadota bacterium (assembly GCA_038748365.1). Classification (GTDB taxonomy): domain Bacteria; phylum Pseudomonadota; class Alphaproteobacteria; order Sphingomonadales; family Sphingomonadaceae; genus Alterisphingorhabdus. The sequence continues at coordinate 23,237 of JBCDIZ010000006.1, read as the reverse complement.
GAATCATCGATCAGAACCACCGATTTGCCATCTACGAGCTGACGATTGGCATTATGCTTGAGCTTGACGCCAAGGTGACGCACGCCATCGGCAGGTTCGATAAAGGTGCGGCCGACATAGTGCGAGCGGATAATGCCCATTTCAAACGGCAGGCCGGATGCCTGGGAATAACCAATCGCTGCGGGCGTGCCGCTGTCCGGCACCGGGATCACCATATCCGCCTTGACCGCATTTTCCGCCGCCAGTTCGGCGCCGATGGCCTTACGCACATCATAGACGGAAACGCCATCGACAATCGTGTCGGGGCGCGAGAAATAGACATATTCAAATATGCAGGGGCGCGGTTTTTCCTTTTTGAACGGATGGTGTGATACCATCTCACCGTTGCTGACCACGACAAGTTCGCCTGGCTCAACACTACGGATAAATTCCGCGCCGACGACGTCCAGCGCGACACTTTCCGAGGCAAAGATGATCGCATCGCCCAGCTGACCGATCACCAGCGGCCGGATGCCGAAAGGATCACGACAGGCCATGACATGATCACGGGTCATACATACCAGTGAATAGGCTCCTTCCACCTGTTTCAGCGCATCTATGAACCGGTCGATAAGCGGGCCATATTTTGATGTTGCGGTAAGGTGGATAATCGTTTCCGTGTCGGATTTTGACTGGAAGATGGAGCCGCTTTGCACCAGCTCACGGCGCAATTTCTGGGCATTGGTCAGATTGCCATTATGGGCAATGGCAAAGCCGCCAAAGGCCAGCTCGGCATAGAGCGGCTGAATATTGCTGAGATTGCTGCCCCCGGCGGTCGAGTAGCGGACATGTCCAATGGCATGAGACCCTTTGAGCCGGTCCATCGTCTCGGGCTGGTCAAAATTGCCAGCGACATGACCGGTGGCGCGATGGCTGTGAAATTCCTTGCCATCATAGCTGGTTATGCCAGCGGCTTCCTGGCCACGATGCTGTAATGCATGGAGGCCAAGAGCGGTGAGAGCTGCCGCATCTTCGCCGCCCGCAACCGCGAAAACGCCGCATTCCTCACGAGGTTTGTCATCATCAAATGCATGTGTAGTGAGCATGGCCGCCGAATCCTTCTGCCCGTGTTGGCCGTCTTATAGAAAGGTGCAGGCTCTTTGTCTCGCACAGTTTGTCATCAAACTGTCAATTACGATGATAGTGTCTTTCAATTTATGGCTGAGGCCCCTAAATCTCTGGAGTTGAAGAGATTACAAGCTGCAAAAGCCAGAATTTATGATATAATATCACATTAAAGTCGCTATATGCTGAGCGATCTAAGCAAGAATGAGGCATACCTAATGAATCAAGGCTGCGATTGTACCGCGCAAGACCGCGAGCAGGGCACAGCATTTATGCCCAAATTCGATGCCAATGGATTGGTATCGGCGGTCGTTACCGATGCTGATAATGGCATGGTGCTGGTGATTGCCTATATGAATGAAGAGGCGATTACCAAGACACGGGAGACCGGTCGTGCGCATTTCTGGTCTCGTTCGCGGCAGAAATTATGGCTAAAAGGTGAGACATCTGGACATTTCCTGAATGTTGAAGAAATGCGGATCGATTGCGATCAGGATGCGATCTGGATGATTGCGAAGCCTGATGGCCCAACTTGCCATACCGGCGTGCCTTCTTGTTTCTATCGCCGCTTTACAGATGATGGTAGCCTAGAGCGTGTATGAGACGAACAAGGTTATCGGCCCTGAGCCTGTTTTTAGCGTTACTGGTGAGTGGCTGCGGAGTAGAGTTCGGCAATGGCGATGAAAGCATAGCGGGTGAGGGCAGTAGCGATAATCTAGATGAAGCCGCTATCGCTGCAGGCATTATTGTTGATCCTTCCGCTCTCGACATACAAGGCTTTTATGAGCGTGATAGCGGTTTCGGCACCGACCGTTTTTGCGCCATACGTCAGGATGATGATAGGTATCAGGTCGGAATATTGGCGGTTTTCGGAGAGACTAGCCAGTGCGAGGGCCGCGGTACAGCTACGCTTGATGGCGCCAATGTTACCATGACTTTGCGCAATAGCAGAGATGACACATGCAAAGTGACCGCCAGCTTTGATGGAAACGTAATACAAATCGCTGGTGAAGTGGCTGATAGCTGTGCTGCTCTATGCACACCGCGCGCCAGTCTTGCAGGCGTCGCTATACCTTTGATTGATGACAGTCAGGATGCTGCGGGAAAAGCGGTAGGGCGGAATATTGGGCGACTTTGCAACGGCGTAAGCGGCTAATATATGCCAACGGATTTCGCATAAATGCCTCTCATACAAGTTGATTGAACAACTTGACGCTTACGTTAAGGTAATGTATGAGACTCGATATGTCAGCCAACGATCATGCCCGCATCGAGACGCCCGATATTCACAATCGGGATCATTTTTCCATTTCTGATCTGTCCGCAGAGTTTGGTGTCACCGCCCGCGCGCTGCGCTTCTATGAAGATGAAGGCTTGATTGCGCCGGAACGTAATGGTCTGACTCGTGTCTATGACAAGCGCGATCGCGCGCGTCTGGCCTGGATTATGCGCGCCAAAAATGTTGGCTTCAGCCTCGCGGAAATTCGTGAAATGATCGACCTTTATGATCTCGACGATGGCCGCGCGGTGCAGCGCCGGGTGACCATCGAGAAATGTCAGGAACGTATTGATCTGCTCAAGAAGCAGAAGAAGGACATTGAGAGTTCGATCAAGGAACTCGCCTCGTTCGTGGAGATGGTCAAGGCCGTAGATCAGGAACAGGAAAAAGCCGAAGCTACTGCCTAAACTACTAGCTAAACCGGAACACGTTCAGCCAGCGTCCGTTTTATGATACACAAATATGCCTTTGGCGAAGCCACCGCCAATCATCAGTAAACAAAGAGCAACCACGCAGGACTTGAGATACTATGCCTAAATATAATGCCCCCGTTCGCGACACCAAGTTCATCCTTGATGAAGTGCTTGGTCTTGAAAAATATTCCAACCTGCCCGGTTTTGAGAGCGCTGCACCCGATATGGTGGAAGCCGTACTGACCGAAGGCGGCAAGTTCGTCGAGGAAGTGATTTTCCCGATCAATCAGGTTGGTGACCAACAGGGCTGCACCCGGCATGACGATGGCTCGGTGACGACGCCAGAAGGCTTCAAGGCTGCTTATGACCAATATTGCGAGGCAGGCTGGGGCACACTGACTTCACCTGAAGAATTTGGCGGGCAGGGCATGCCGCATGTTATCGGTTTTGCTTTTGAGGAATATATGACCTCGGCCAATATGGCCTTCGGCATGTATCCGGGCCTTACCCATGGTGCGGTTTCCGCCATCCTTGCTAAAGGCTCAGAGGAGCAGAAGCAGAAATACACCCCCAATATGATTTCCGGCAAATGGGGCGGCACAATGAACCTGACCGAACCGCATTGCGGCACCGATCTTGGCTTGATCCGCACCAAGGCTGAACCGCAGGCCGATGGCAGCCACAAGATCACCGGCACCAAGATTTTCATCTCTTCGGGCGAGCATGATCTCACCGAAAATATTATCCATCTGGTGCTGGCCAAAACGCCCGATGCGCCTGACAGTGTGAAAGGCATTTCACTGTTCATCGTGCCCAAATTCATGGTCAATGATGACGGCTCATTGGGTGATCGCAACGCCGTATCCTGTGGCTCGATCGAGCACAAAATGGGCATCCATGGCAATTCGACCTGCGTCATGAATTATGACGGCGCCACCGGCTATATGGTCGGTGAAGAGAATAAGGGTCTGGCTGCGATGTTCATCATGATGAACGCGGCACGTCTCGGCGTTGGCCTGCAAGGCTTAGGCGTTGGCGAAGTGTCCTATCAGAATGCGGTTGAATATGCTGGTGACCGCCGTCAGGGTCGTGCGCTGGATGGTGCGAAGGATAAGGATGAGAAAGCCGATACGCTGTTTGTCCACCCCGATGTCCGCCGCATGCTGATGGAAGCGAAGGCGATTAATGAAGGCCTGCGCGCCCTTATCCTCTGGGGCGGCCTGCAGGTCGATCTGACGCACAAGGCGCAGACCGAGGAAGAGCGCCAGAGTGCCGACGATCTGATCAGTCTGCTGACTCCAGTCATCAAAGGCTATGGCACCGATAAGGGCTATGAGATCGCCACCAATATGCAGCAGGTCTATGGCGGCCATGGCTATGTTTCCGAATGGGGCATGGAGCAATATGTTCGCGATGCGCGTATTGCTATGATCTATGAAGGCACCAATGGCGTGCAGGCGATGGACCTTGTTGGCCGCAAGCTGGCACAAAATGGTGGCCGCGCGATCCAGGCCTTCTTCAAGGTTGTTGATGAAGAATGTGAAGCGGCCAAGAGTGATGAAAAGCTGGCCGATTTTGCGACACGCTTGGAAAAAGCCTGTGGTGAACTGAAAGCGGCGACCATGTGGTTTATGCAGAACGGCATGCAGAACCCGAACCATGTCGGCGCGGGTGCACATAGCTATATGCATATCATGGGTATCGTTTCACTCGGCCTGATGTGGCTGCGTATGAGTCAGGCGGCGCAGGCTGCACTGGCTGGTGGTACCGACAATCCAACCTATTATAAGACGAAGCTCGCGACTGCGCGCTATTTCGCCGAACGGATTATGCCGGATGCCGGCGCATTGCGTCGCAAGATTGAGGCAGGCGGTGATGCTATCATGGCACTTGAACCGGAGATGTTCGCTGCGGCCTGATTTCGGCCATCAAGAACCAATAACTTCAAAAATGCCTCGGGTCGATGCGACTCCGAGGCATTTTGTTAATATTGCTACCCTAATTTTTGTTAATCTTTTTAGGCTAGATAAGGCCAACTGATTGCTTTCAGCGACCAGTAACCGGGGTTTTTCGCTAATCTCTGTAATAGTGCTGCCAATCGCATAATGCGAAACATCGGCCAGGCTTTACGGTAATAGCGAAATGCGGGGCGTGAAAATTGGGAGTTTGAATAATGCGTAAAGTAATTGCAGTGAGCGTTTTGGCCCTTGCGGGATCGCTGGCAGCAACGCCAACTCTGGCACAGGATGATATCCCTCCTGCGACCATAGATACCAATGGTGATGGCGTTGCCGATGCTTGGGATCGCAATGGCGATGGCAAACCTGACGCCTGGGATACGGATGGTGACGGAAAGCCTGATCTGTTTGACGATGATGCTCAAACAGATGGCGACGATTAATCGTCTGCATCACTTTTAGACAGTAAAGCCGGGGACGGAGTCTTCGGCTTTATTATTTGAGGTGAAGCTCCGGACTTGACCAGGAAAAGCGAAGTCTGGTCTGACCCGTTGCGCTTCCCTCGGAATCGTAGCGCCTTTCAACAATCTGCCCATGGCCTTGGGCATTGACCATCACAATAGTGCTGCAGCGCGTGCCATATACTGCGTTATGGATGAAGATAGGACTGTTTTCCGCCTTTTCGGGAGGCACTTGCGGGCTATCATTGCTGCGTAGACCATCCAGCAATGTCTCCGGCTCATGAGATTCACCACTGAGCCAACTATTAAGCTGGTCTTTGATACGGACGGTTTTGGGCCATGGCTCGTCCAGATCAGCATTGGCCAAGCCATAAATGCCGGCTGTGAGATCTGTCTTGCGCGCTTCTGGTTGATTTGCGACCAACCAAGCTTGCCCCTGATCCACAGTTAGCAGACTGAAACCATTATAATTCTCGGTCAGAGCCTGATCCGCATTCAACACATCGATGCCCTTAACCAGCGTATTGGTCACAATCGCGCCGCGTGACAGCTTGTCAGGATCAGGACCATTAGGGTTTCGCCGGTTGGTGATGACCGCGAGGCGTCCCTGTTCGGTAACGCCAAGCCATGTGCCGCCCGATTGCTCGTCGCGCCCGGCCAATATGCCGCTGCCATCAGACCATGCAGCTAAAGCAGCGGCAGGTCTTGCGTGAAATTCATCACGATTACCGATCAGCACCAATGGCCATTCGGGATGCGCTTTCCAGGCAAGAGCGACGACACACATATTATGCTGTTAGCAGCTTGATTTTATCACTCAGGCAGAAAGTCCGGTACAGAGAGATAGCGCTCCCCGGTATCATAGTTGAAGCCAAGCACTTTCGCACTCGGGCCCAGATCGGGCAGCTTTTGTGCAATAGCGGCGAGAGTTGCTCCCGAAGACAGCCCGACAAGCATGCCTTCCTCGCTCGCGGCACGGCGAGCCATATCTTTGGCATCGTCAGGCGCGACCTGAATGGCGCCGTCGATCGTGTCGGTATGGAGGTTGCCCGGGATGAAGCCGGCGCCAATGCCCTGTAGCGGATGCGGGCCAGGCTGGCCGCCACTGATCACCGGGGAGAGAGTAGGCTCGACCGCATAGACTTTCAGGTCTGGCCAATGCTGTTTCAACACTTCTGCGGTGCCGGTGATATGACCGCCGGTGCCAACCCCGGTGATGATCGCGTCCAGCGGCGTATCCTTGAAGTCGGCGAGGATTTCTTCGGCCGTGGTGCGGACATGGACTTCGACATTGGCCGGGTTCTCAAATTGCTGCGGCATCCACGCACCGGGTGTCTGATCAACCAGTTCCTGCGCCCGCTCGATAGCGCCTTTCATGCCCTTTTCCTTGGCCGTTAGGTCAAAGGTTGCGCCATAGGCCAGCATCAGGCGGCGGCGCTCAATCGACATGGACTCGGGCATCACCAGCACCAGCGTATAGCCCTTGACCGCCGCCACCATGGCAAGGCCGACACCGGTATTGCCCGAGGTCGGCTCGATAATCGTGCCACCGGGCTTGAGTGCGCCTGATTTTTCCGCATCCTCGATCATCGCCAGCGCAATACGATCCTTGATCGATCCGCCGGGATTGCTACGCTCCGACTTGATCCACACTTCCGTTCCTTTTGGCGCGTCGCTGAACAGGCGGTTCATCCTGATATGTGGGGTATTGCCGATGGTTTCGAGGATAGTGTTGGCGATCATGTGCGGTTCTCCTATTGTCTCATGTGCTGCTAATCGCCGGTGGCGACAGCTCTATTGTCATGTTGTGCCTGCTTATCTCGCAATTCTGCCTCGGCTTGCAAGACTTCTCTCGGCGGATCGAATGTGCGGGCGGCACCGAGCTGCGGAAACAGCCGGGTCCACAGCGCGGTAATCGCAATCGCGCCCGCGCCGCCGCCGACAATCGCCGCGACCGGTCCAACCAAAAAGGCCAGTCCGCCGGTAAAAGCATCGCCGAGTTCATTCGACGCGCTGATCGTCATCTGGCTGACCGCGCTTACCCGGCCGCGCTTGTCATCGGGAGTGTGGATCTGGATCAGCGAGCTGCGAACATAGACACCGAACATATCCGCGGCACCGCATATGGCGAGGCAGAATACGGAAAGTGGCAGCGAGGTGCTTAGCCCAAAGCCGATGGTGGCAAGGCCGAATACGCCCATGGCGATCATCATGACATTGCCGACATTGCGCTTCAGTGGGACGAAAGAGAAAATGCCTGCGACAATCACTGCGCCAATGGCCGGGGCAGGGGCGAGCAGCGACAGCGCAACTTCCTCTGATCCCAATATATCCTTGGCATAAACCGGGATCATCGCCTGTGCGCCAGCGAGAAACATCACCATAAGGTCTAGGGTAATCGCGCCGAGCACCAGCTTATTGGTGCCTACGTAGCTCAGGCCATAGAGCAACTGGCGCAATGGTCCCCGGGTGCGGTCCATGGCCGGACGCGCCACCGGACCGATCAGGAACATGGCCAGCGTCGACAGCGCATAAAGCCCGGCACAGACGAAATAGGGTAGGGCAGGCGCGACCTGATAAAGCGGCCCCGCCATGCTGGGCCCGGCAATAACGCCGACCTGCCAAGCAATGGTAGAAAGCGCAATGGCTTGCGGCAGCGACTCTTTGGGCACCAGATTGGGCGCCAGGGCACTGATAGCGGGGCCGAGAAAGGCGCGGCAAATACCTAAAAGTACCGAGATGCCATAAATCCAGGCAATGCTGATCGCTTCGCCATAAGTGAGCAGCGCCAGCAGCAGGGCAATGCCTGCTTGCACCGCCAAAACCGTGCGGACAATCCAGCGCCTGTCCATACGGTCGGCCACCCAGCCAACAATCGGTGTCAGGATAAACAACGGTACGAATTGCAGCAGGCCCAATATGCCCAATATGCCCGCCGAAGCGGCAATACCCAGATCTTCACGTGCGAGATTATAGGCCTGCCAGCCCAGGATCAGCATCATCGCATAAAGCGCAAACATCGCCGCCAGCCGCGAGAACCAGAGATAGCGATAATTGGCGATCCTAAAGGGATGCACAGATTTTGTATCGGCTGTCTGGTCAGTCATGCGGCTTAGCTAGGGTTAAGTGGGCAGATGCGCAATGGCTGTCCAGCTTGTTGCCAATCGGCACCGTTATTTTTCTGTCATAAAAGTAGTTTTCAACTGTCACATTATCTTCACCCGGCTGCCATCTGTCGCTGTTAGGGCCTCCGACAAAGCGGGGTGCTGCATCAGCAATTCCATATTTTCCCCCGGTTTTTCGTATTGTTAGGCGCATGCCGTGCCAGCAGGGAGTGCATGAAGAAATGGCTAATTTCCGTAAAAATTCAACGATTTTGTCCTATTCTACGGACAAGCGTCAATCGCTTAAAACAGCTGTAAGCGCCGCTGCACTTGCGGCCGGTTGCGCCTTTGCTGCGCCGGCTGTTGCGCAGCCTGTCATTCAGATTGTCGACACACCTTTTTCCTTGAATAATATTACGCCGGTCCTTCAGGTTACAAATGCGCCGCAGGATACAACTGTCGATGATACCGTTACCGAAACAGTTGAAGTTGATGGTGGCGATACACTGACCGTTACCGACACCGGCGTCATCGATGTTGAAGACGATGATGGCGTGCAAGTTAATGGTGATGGCGTCACCATTACGAACAATGGCACCATTCGCTCCAATGATGACGAAGCGATTGAAGCGGGAGACGTCAGTAATCTCACTGTTATAAATAATGGTACGATCATTGGCGGCGAAGATGGTGACCATGGCATTGAGTCAGAAGAAAATCTGACGGTCACAAACACTGGACTGATTGAATCGATCAACGGTGAAGCAATTGAAGCCGAAGCTGGGGGGCTTAACCTTACCAATAGCGGCGATATCATCGCTCGCGCGGATGACGCCGTGGATGGCGCGGCTGATGTGACAATCGTCAATTCTGGTCTGATCCAGGGGGCCGAAAACGATGCAATCGAGCTTGATAGCGGTACCATAACCAACTCCGGCACCATCATTTCGCTGTCGAGTGACCCCGAAGGCACGCCTGCTTTTCCTGGCGGCCCGCCGGAACTCGACGCAGCCATCGACTTTGACGCAGGTCCGGGTAGCGAAGACGGTGGCACCATCACCAATATGGCAGGTGGTCTGATTGAGGGCGATATCGGTATTGTCGCCAGCCCCGGCAATGTTGATGCAACCGAAATCAACATGGGTTCCCAGACCATCGTGAACTTTGGCACGATTACCGGTCGTCAGGGCGATGCAGTCCTGCTCGGCGCTGGCGATGATGCTTTCCAGCAGTGGCAGACCGGTGTTACCAATGGCCTTGTTGATGGCGGTGACGGCGATGATACGTTGGTTTTTGGCAATAATTCTGGTGAAGGCATAACCCGCAACCTGACCAATATCTCCAACCCAGAACTTTATACTGGCTTTGAAACCATCGGTTTTCTTGCGGTAGATGGCAGCCTGACGCTGACCGGCGAAAGCGACCTAGAACTGACCGCTTTGGGCGGCGATGTCATTCTGGATGGTACAGTCACAGAGACGTTCACCATCGTTGAAGACGGTATGCTGACCATCACCGAAAATGGCAGCGTGAATGTCGAAGATGGCGACGGTATTGATGTGGATGGCGATGGCGTTACCATCACCAATAATGGCCTGATCCGTTCCAATGACGATGAAGCGATTGAAGGTAACGGTGCAAATAACCTGACCGTCATCAACAACGGCACAATCATCGGTGATGAAGGCGGCGATCATGGCATTGAAGCGGATGAGAATCTGACCGTCATCAATACCGGTCGCATTGAATCAGTAAATGGCGAAGGCGTAGAGGCACAGGCTGCCGGCCTTAACCTGACCAATAGCGGTGAGATTATTGCTCGTTTTGATGATGCTGTTGATGGCGATGATGATGTTACGATCGTCAATAGCGGCCTGATTCAGGGTAATGAGAATGATGCGATTGAGCTGAATAGCGGTACCATTACCAACTCCGGCACCATCATCTCCCTCGCAAGTGACCCGGAAGGCACGCTGACCGGCATTGGCGGAACACCGGAACTGGATGCTGCTATTGACTTCGACACAGGCACCGTCGGCAATGAAGATGGCACGGTCATCAACGAGGCTGGCGGTCTGATTGAAGGCGATATCGGCATTGTTGCCAGCCCCGGCAATATCAGCGACTCAACACCCAATCGCGGTTCGCAGACGGTGATCAACAACGGCACGATTCGCGGCCGTGAGGGTACAGCAGTATTCCTTGGCGTCGGCGATGACGTATTCGAACTGCAATCTCAGGGTGTCGTTGATGGCATCGTTGACGGTGGCATGGGTAATGACATTGCGCGTATCGGCGGTGTCTATGATTCCGATTTCCTTGTCGGCTTTGAAGAGATATTCCTCAACGGTGCCACCCTCCAAGGTGACCGCGCTCTTACTGGTGATGTGACGGTTGATGGTCCTCTGACTTTGAACCTCACGACTGACACCCTGTTCGTCAACGGTGATCTGACGTTGGAAGACACGGCGGTGGTCAACATTACCACTGATTTTGATATCACCACCGTCTTCGAAGGCCAGCCGATAACCGTTATTGATGAGAGCGGTAGCTTCACCGACAACGGCGCAACCGTTACCGTAATCGATGATGACCTGCTGCTCGATTATACAGTGGCGGTGGGCTCTGTTGTGGTGACGCCAACCGCGGCTAATCCGGGCGCTGACTCTGCAGATGGCAATGTCCTGTTGCTGGGTAATACTTTGCAGGCGGCATTGGTACTGCGCTCGCTTGATCCGACATTCGCCAACCAGATCAATGATCTGGGTTCCACTGAAGCCTTTGAAGCCGCCGCCAATGGTTTGTTGCCTTCGCTCAGCACCGGGATCTCGCGCGAGATTTTCGAAAGCTCAAACATGGCGAGCCGTTTCCTGGAGAAGCGCTTCTCCGAAGGTGGCAATGGTCTTTGGGGACAGGTCGGCTATCGCGCATCTGATCGTGATACCCGCTCAGCGACTATCTCGGGCTACGATGCCGACAATATTACATTCGCCGCCGGTATCGACACCCATATCGGTGAAGATGTGCTGATCGGTTTCTCGGGCAGCTATAGCAGCATCGACATTGATGAGACCAATGGCAGCGGTGAGACTATCGACATCGATAGCTACACGCTGTCGCTTTATGGTAGCCTGCACTCTGACCAGTTCTTCCTGAATGGTGAGATTGGCTATAGCTTCAGCGATATTCAGACTGACCGTAATGCGATCACCGGTCAGGTATTGGGTGATTTCAATGCTGATGGCTTTATCGGTCGCATTACTGCCGGTTATGTCATCGAGGCTTCCGAAACATTTACTCTGACGCCAACTCTTGGCATCAACTATATGCAGCTCGACTTTGACGAATATACTGAGTTCGGCGGCCTCGGCCTTGGCGTGACCCGCGATGAAGTGACTTTCTTTGAAGGCCGTGCCGGTCTGACCGCCAATGCTGATCTGAACGGCTTCGATCTGATGCTGCGTGGTATCTACGCCTATGACTTTGATGCGGATGCCCGCGTTGTTCAACTCACCTTCTTCAACGCGCCATCTTTCGTGGCATCTTCAGATGAGCCTGCTCAGGGCCGGTTCGAGGTCGATCTGGGTCTGGGATATGACCTGTCAGAGACTGCACGACTGGACGTTGCCTATAATGGCGAGTTTGCCGATGAATATACCTCACATGGTGGCTTCATCCGCTTCCGCATTGATTTCTGATTTTCTGCCCAAGGCAAAACTCGGGGAAGGGGTCGCACATGGTGTGGCCCCTTTTCCTTTTGGGAAGCCTTTATTGGTCAGAAAATCTATCGATGATGGCGTTCTGATCAGAAAGATCAGGCGTTGATGATAACCCTATCACCCAGCTTGGCGGTTTTGAAAAGCTGTGCGGCGAATTCATCGGGAATGCCGATACATCCATGGGTAGCATAGCCAAACTCTACCTGACTGCCATGGATCGCAATGCCATCATTGGTCAGGCGCAGCATATAGGGCATCGGTGCGAAATAGAGATTGGAGACATGGTCAATGTCTTTTTCAGTGATGGAAAATTGACCTGTGGGAGTCGGCTTTTCATCCGCGCCGTAAAGGATTACTGCGGTGCCAATCTCATAGCCATCGCGATAAACGGACATGACCTGATCTTCCAGATTGACGGTAATCAGCAGCTTGCCCTGCGCAGGCGCACCAGCCTCATTCCAGACCCAGTCGCCATGTTCAAATGGGCCATTCACTTCCAATAATTGCTTCACCGGATAATCGCCGACCATGGCAACAGCGTTCTGCGCCGGACGGGAAACGGTGTTGTCCGGGCTGCTATCGGCAACAATGCCATTGTCGCGGCTGATTTCCTGCACCGCCGGAATATCGCTGCCATCGGATAGCGACACCAGATCATCCGAAGGATCAGCAGGAGCAATATCTCCCTCCAAAACGGCAGGATCCACAAAAAGCTCGAACTCCGGCGCATCTTGGGGAATGTCAGTAACAGCTTGTTCTGTCGCAGTTTGTTCCGCAGCATTGGATGGCATTAGCATTCCAAAGAGCGGCAGCACCAATAGAGAGCCCACTATTGCGCCCAGCCCGACATTGCGGGCGAGTTTCGTCTGTTGTGAGCGCTTTTTGCGGGGCACGGGGTTACGTCCAAAATCGGTAAATGACCATTTAGGAGTCATATTTATATCCAAAATGGACTTTTGCCAATATCGGCGCAGCAAATGTGTCAGTATAAGACGGTGCTTCCGGGAATTCTTACCGTGACCCGAGAGCAAAGTTCACACGAAGTTCACACCTATGCGCCGCATGAAGCGGGGCTTTGTTGGATAATCTGCTGGATTATTCCAACAGCGTCACCCCAGGCTGACAAAACTGTCGAGCACCCGTTTGCGCCCGGACGTCTCGAAATTAATCTCCAGCTTGTTGCCTTCCTTTTCGGCGACGGTCCCATAGCCGAATTTCTGATGGAAAACGCGGGCGCCGATCTGAATATCATCGCGGCCCTTATTGCCGAGACTGACCGCACTACGGCGATTCTCCTTTACGCGGCTTGGCGTGCTGTCAAACCCGCCTTTCAGATGCGCCGCACGCTGCCAGCCGGGGCCACGGCGTGCGACGCGATCAGGATCTTTGGCGAGATGCGCGAACGGGTCTTCGCGTTCTGACCAGTTGGCGCGCCACAGGCTTTCGCCGCCGGTCATGCTGTCTTCGCTTTCCACCGCATCGGCAGGGATTTCGCCGATAAAGCGTGATGGAATCGAGCTGGTCCATTGACCATAGATGCGACGATTGGCTGCGTGCAAAATGGTGCAGCGGGTACGTGCGCGGGTGATGGCGACATAGCCTAGGCGGCGCTCTTCCTCCAGGCTGGCTGTGCCGCCTTCATCGAGTGCGCGCTGCGATGGGAAGACGCCTTCTTCCCATCCGACCAGAAACACATTGTGAAATTCCAGCCCCTTTGCCGCATGGATTGTCATGATGGTTGCGGTGTCGCCCTGATCGGCAGCATCATTGTCCATCACCAGGCTGACATGCTCCAGAAAGTCGCCCAGCGTTTCATATTCTTCCATGGCGCGCGCTAGCTCGGAGAGGTTTTCCAGCCGTCCCGATGCCTCGACGCTTTTTTCGGCCTGCAAAGTCGCCGTATAGCCACTTTCATCGAGCACCTGCCGCACCAGATCGGCGGGGGTCATGTTGTTCATCTCATCGCGCCAGCGGGCGACATATTTCATCAATCCCGCCAGAGCATTACGCGCGCGGGGCGGCAATTCGTCGCTGTCGAGAATATCAAAAGCGGCGCGCGATAACGGCGTGCCCGAAGCGCGCGCCAGCCGGTGGATTTTCTCGACCGATTTGTCGCCAAGGCCACGCTTGGGCGTATTGACGATCCGCTCAAACGCCAGATCATCGGCAGGCTGGTTGATTACCCGCAAATAGGCGAGGGCATCGCGGATTTCGGCGCGCTCATAAAAGCGGAAGCCGCCGATAATGCGATAAGGCATGCCGATGGCGATAAACCGGTCCTCAAATTCGCGCGTCTGAAATTGTGCGCGCACCAATATCGCGCAGTCATTCAGCGATACGCCTTGGCGCTGCAGCGATTCCAGTTCCTCGCCAACGCGCCGCGCCTCTTCCGGACCATCCCAGACACCGAGGACGCGCACCTTGTCGCCGGGGTCAAGCTCGGTCCACAGCGTCTTACCCAGCCGCCCGCTATTCGCCTGAATCAGGCCCGATGCGGCGGCCAGTATCTGCGGGGTAGAGCGATAATTCTGCTCCAGTCGGACGATAGTGGCTTCGGGAAAATCCTTTTCAAAGCGCAATATGTTGCCAACTTCGGCGCCGCGCCAGCTATAGATCGACTGGTCGTCATCGCCGACACAGCAGATATTGTGATGCGATTGCGCTAGCAGCCGCAGCCAGAGATACTGGCTGGCATTGGTGTCCTGATATTCGTCGACCAATATGTATTTGAACCGCTGTTGATACTGCTCCAGCACCGTGCGGTCGGTTTTGAGCAGGGTAAGCATATGCAGCAGCAGATCGCCAAAATCGCAGGCATTGAGCGCCTTTAACCGATCCTGATAAAGCTGATAGATTTCTTGGCCCCGCCCCTGAGCATAGGCCTCGCTATCGGCAGCGCTCAGGTCTTTGGGGTTAAGCCCGCGATTCTTCCAGCCATCAATCTGCGCCGCCAATTGCCGCGCCGGGAAGCGCTTATCGTCAATATCATTCGCCTGAATAAGCTGTTTGAGCAGGCGTAACTGGTCATCAGTATCGATAATGGTGAAATTGCTTTGCAGCCCCACCAGCTCGGCATGGCGGCGCAGCATCTTGGCGCCGATGGAATGGAAGGTGCCAAGCCATGGCATGCCTTCCACCGCCTCGCCGACATGACCACCGACCCGCTCACGCATTTCGCGTGCGGCTTTATTGGTGAAGGTGACGGCAAGAATTTCCGAAGGCCATGCGCGGCGGGTGGCAAGAATATGTGCCAATCGCGCCGTCAGCGCCGCCGTCTTTCCGGTGCCTGCACCCGCCAGCATCAGCACCGGGCCATCCAGCGTGGTGACGGCCTTGCGCTGCTCCGGGTTCAGTCCGCGCAGATAAGCAGGTTCAGCCTGAGGCACGGGCGGCGCATCATCGAAACCGCTATCATCGGGGAAGGGACTGGTCATGGTTGCTGTCAAATATAAGGCCTAAAAGTAACATTGCACCCGTTCGCCCTGAGCTTGTCGAAGGGCCGTACTTTGTTTGCAAAGAAGAGCAGGGCTTCGACAGGCTCAGCCCGAACGGAGTTTATATGTCAGTTTAGAAAGGCAATGCCGTAGCAGCAAGAGCAGGCTTTGACCTATGCACCGCTCTCCGGTCGCATAAGGTGCAGGCTGGCGCGGCCCACTTTGCGTGGATCTTCCTGATCAAAACTCTTAATAGTCAGTTCTTCGCCATGACCGGTTTCTGCTGCGATCAGTGTAGATGGCGCAAACCAGCCGAGCCGGTTCAGCTTGTCGATAGCGACAGCCGCTGCATTCTGGGCATAAGGCGGGTCGAGCAGCACCAGATCAAAAGTGCGCCGTGCAGAGCCAAGGTCAAAGACCGAGCTGGTCTGCACCTGGCAGCGATCCTCCGCATCGAGCGTCGCGATATTGCCTTTCAGCGCATTGAGCGCGTCGCGGTCCTGTTCGACAAACAGGCATGATACAGCACCGCGTGACAGCGCCTCCAGCCCCAGCGCGCCCGATCCGGCAAACAGATCGAGCACCGCCAGATCCTCAAAATTGCCCAGCCGGCTCATCAGCATGGAAAACAGCGTATCGCGCGTGCGGTCGGCGCTGGGGCGCGTGGTCATGCCTTTGGGCACCTTCAGATTGCGCCCGCGCCATTGTCCGGCAATGATCCTCATCTATTCAGCTTTTCCAGCGTCTGGCGAAACTTTACCAGCTCCACCTTGCGCACCGCCGACACATCGCCCGGTTGCAGATCGCCAATGCTGAAAGGCCCATAAGAGGTGCGGATCAGCCGCGAGACCTCCAGCCCCAGATGCTTGAGCACATTACGCACCTCGCGGTTTTTGCCTTCGCGCAGGGTAATTTCGATCCACTGATTGCGCCCGGTGCGGCGTTCCAGATTGGCGTCGATGCGGCCATAGCGCATGCCATCGACAACCACGCCATCGATCAGCGCTTCCAGCTGGTCCTGGCTGACATCGCCAAAGGTGCGGGCGCGATAGGTACGTTTGACGCCGGTGGCGGGCAATTCCATTTCGCGCTTGAAGCCGCCATCATTGGTCAGCAGCAACAGCCCCTCGGTGTTCAGGTCGAGCCGCCCGATTGGCATCACCCGCGGCAGATCGGGGGCAGTTTCTTTCAGCGTATCGTAAATCGTCTTGCGCCCGGAAAAATCGCGCTCGGCGGTCAGCGTGCCGACCGGTTTGTGAAAGCACCATAGTTTTGTCGGTTCGGGCTGTTTGATCGCTTTGCCGTCCACCGTGACACCATGCAGGCTGGTCAGCAGCGTTGCGGGCGTGGTCACTGTTTCACCATGCAGGGCAATGCGATTGTCGGCAATCATCCGCTCAATCTCGCGCCGCGAAGCGACACCGGCGCGCGCCAGTAGCTTGGCGATACGGTCGCCTTTTTTCTCGTCGCTATCCGGTTTTGCCTGAGGCGTAGCAGGCTTTTTCTGGCGCGGCTTTACCTTTTTCGGGGCTTCGCTGGGTACCTCCGCAGGGCCATCATCAAAGGGCGACCAGCCGGTTTCGCGCGGCATATGATCGGCATCACGCGCCTGTGGCCGGGCGCGTTTGCGGCGCTTATCGGGTGCGCGCGAAGAGGGGCGTCGGGATGTCATGCCCGCGCTATAGCTATTCACCTGGCGATTGACAGCGACAATTTATTGCCCACATGTTTGCCCGAGGAAGGGCAAAGGACCGCATCATGGCTTTTTTCAAGCGATTCAAACGCTCTATCAACACGGTCTTGATCGTCGAGGACGAACCTTTGGTGGCGTTCGACAACGAGCTACATCTGGGTGATGCGGGCTATAGCGTTGTCGCGACGGTCGATAGCGCCGCCGATGCACTGGCCACTATCGCCCGTGATAAGCCCGATATGGTGGTCACCGATGTGCGGCTGAGCGGCGAGGGCGATGGCGTCGATGTCGCCCGCGCCGCGCATGATGCCCATATCCCGGTGATATTTGTCACCGGCGCCTGTCCGCTGGAAGCGCAGAAACTTGCTGCCGGGTGTCTGGTCAAACCCTATGGCCCGCGCGATCTGGTGCGCGCGGTTGAGACCGTGGACAGCATTATCCGCGGTGAAGCCCCGGCGAAAATCCCACAGACTCTGACGCTGTATCATTCGCACTGATCTGACGCGCTGTAACCCGCCGCAGAATAACAGCGAATAAAAGGCATGTAAGCGGTTATCGCTTGGGGCAAATATGCGTGGGATAATGTGATGCGATTATTGGGTTTTTCTTTGCTGGCCACGGCCACGATGGTTGCGGGCATAGTCGGCCTGCAGGTCATGGACAGCAAGGCCGATGTCGGCGACATGGATATGGAGCGCACGGTGGTGGCGGAACTGTTCACCAGCCAGGGGTGTTCCTCTTGCCCGCCGGCCGATGCTCTGGCCGCTGACCTGGTAAAAAATGACGATATTATCGTCATCAGCCGCCCGGTAACCTATTGGGACAGGCTGGGCTGGAAAGACACGCTGGCCAAGGAAAGCAACACCGATCTGCAACGCGCCTATGCCGCACGCGGTTTCGCCCGTGCTGGGGTGTATACGCCGCAAATAGTCATCAACGGCCGCTCCGCCGCCATCGGCTCCCGCAGCTATGCCGTGCGTGATCTGATCATGGCCGAGCAGAAGCGCAAAGCACAGGCGAGCCTGACCAGCATTGCTGAGGATAATGGCGATATCCGCGTGACCCTCAACGGCAAAACCGATGCCACCGCCCATGTGACCCTGTTGGCGCTGGACAGCAGCGAAACGGTATCAGTCGGTCGCGGCGAAAATGGCGGGCGGACGCTGACCTATACCAATGTGCTGGTCGATGAAGAGACCATCGGCAAATGGCGCGGCGGTGAGAAAAGCTTCCTGATTGATGCCAATGCGCTGAACATTGCTGGCGCCGATCGCTATGCCGTGATGGTGCAACAACCGCGGGGCGGAGAGATATTGGTGGCAAGCTATATCGGTTGAACTCGTAAACTATGAGTGGGGTCATTCGGTTTATCCCCATATCTTAACAAGATAATATTGCGCTGATCTCTTACGGCTGTCATCACGACCGCTCATGAGAGATACATTATGACGCAAACATTGATATTTTTCGGCATTGTGCTGGCTGTTCTGGCTATCGCGTTCGCGGTCCCGGCCTTCAGGCCATATCTAAGGCCAATGCCTTTCGTGGCATTCCTTTTGGGCATTTCGTCAGGATTTCCATTGACGCTGTTGCTGGCGACAATGACTTTCTGGCTGGCCCGGGTGGGAATTGACAAGTCGACTATCGGTTTCGCTATCGGCCTCACTACGCCGTATACGCTCAAATTTCTCTGGGCGCCTCTTATCGACAAACTACCTCTGCCGATATTGACGCGGGTTTTTGGGCAAAGACGTGGCTGGCTGTTCTTTATTCAGGCGTTGCTCTTCGCTGCCTTATGGCAATTGGGAGGGAGCGACCCGGCCAATAATCTCGGATTGTTTGCAATCTGGGCTTTGGCAGTCGCTTTTCTTTCCGCGACGCAGGACATCGTTATTGATGCCTATCGCATTGAAATTCTCTCTGATGAGGAATTGCCGCACGGCACTGCGATGAACCAGTTTGGCTATCGTACCGGTAATCTGATTGCCGGTGCAGGCACGATTTATCTGGCTTCTGTGGAAGGTGCTGGTCTTGGGTGGGCGGCCGCTTACGGATTTACCGGCTTTTGTGTTCTACCGGCAGTGCTTGGCGCGCTTTATGCCGGGCCGGGGCAGTTTGTGGAACATTCTGCACGTGCTGCCGGACAGTCCTTTACGACATGGTTGCAGGAAACGGTCATCAATCCATTTATCGAGTTTTTCAGCAGGCAGGGAGCCGTGTTAATCTTGCTCTTCGTCCTGATCTACAAAATTGGTGACGCCATGGGTCAAGTTATGCTGGCGCCGATGATCGTTGATCTTGGTTTCTCAGATACAGAATATGTGACCGTGAACAAGTTTGTCGGTTTTGCCGCTTTAATTGTTGGATCGGCATTGGGAGCACCTTTTATCGCATGGCTGGGTATGGCACGTGCCCTGGTCTTCTCAGGCTTGCTTATGATGTTCTCTAACTTCCTCTTCGCTTTGCTCGCCATTAGCGGCGATTCAAACATCATGCTGGCCATCGCTGTGGGAACCGAGAACCTGACAAGTGGGATTGGGCTTACTGTCTTTGTGACCTATCTATCCGGCCTGACAAGCCTAGCATATACCGCAACCCAGTTCGCCCTTTTGTCCTCCTTCGCGGCGGTTGGGCGGACATGGCTATCCACGCCTTCCGGCTTTCTCGCAGAGGCATTGGGCTGGGTTGGTTTCTGGTTTAGCACTGTTGCGATTGCGGCGCCCGGAATGCTGCTGCTCTGGATGCTTTGGCGAAAGGGCTTCGTTGTTGAGACGGTTCGGCAACCGAGCACTGAGGACGACTAGAGAACATTATTAATGCTCTGGGCCATCCTCCCTATCATTTTGCAGATACTCTGCGTGATCCATCTGTTCCGCGGCAGTGCCAACCGCTTATGGCTGCTGGCGATCATTGCACTGCCTATGGTGGGATGCCTAGCCTATTTCCTGCTCGAAGTTCTTTCTGATCTTCAGGGCAATAAGCATGTTCGGAAAGCGCGCAGGCAGGCGGCGCGGAAGATCAATCCTGAAGGGGCTGTGCGTGAAGCACGCGAGCGTTTGGCGATCACCGATTCTGCGGCGAACAGGCTGGCGCTTGCTGATGCTCTGGCAGAGGCAGGGCGGCCGGATGAAGCGGTGTCCGCCTATTACGAAGCCATTGCGGCGATGCCATTTGCTGATCGAGAAACCCAATATAAGCTGGTTGATGCCTTGCTGCTCAGCAATGATGCATCGGAAGCAGAGCAGGCCCTGAATGCTGTTGATGAACCTTCCTCTGACAGGGACAGCATGACGCATTATCTGTTGCAGGGCCGGATAGCTGAAGCGCGAGGGGATCAGCAGGCGGCTATTGCGGCCTTCTCCAATGCCCAGGAAATCAGGGAAAGTGACGAGGCGGGCTGTCGACTGGCGGCGCTGTATATCGCCGCAGGGCAAACGGATCGCGCGCTTCCGTTATTGCGCGATGTTAAGCAGAATTATGATCTGCGTGACAAGGCGCTGATCGATACCGAGCAGCAAATGTATGACTGGGCTCTGACGGAGTTGGCGCGGCTCGAAAAAGCGTGATCGCAGCGGTCAGGCAGGCACTTCCTCATTCCGCTTAAGCACTTCTCCGGCGAGATAGAGCGATCCGGCAATAAGCACTAGCTGCTGGCCAGTGCCTTCCAACGCTTCGGCAATATCCTGCGCTGCACCCGCTTTGCCGATATGAGCGTCCTCAGCCATCGCTACCAGCACTTCGGGTGCGTGACAGGTATGTCCTTCCACCGGGATTGCGGTGAAGCGGTCGATATGCGGCGCGAGGCTCTCGACCATCACCGTTGCGTCTTTATTGGCCAGCATGCCCAGGATCAGATGGATTTCCCGGTCAGGTGTCTTTTCGCGTTGTTGCTTGAGCCAGACGGCCAATTGCTGCGCCGCCAGCGGATTATGGCCGCCATCGAGCCAGATTTCCGCTTTTGGCGCATTTCGGGTGAGAGGGCCGTTGCCGAGGCGGTGCAGCCGGGCGGGCCAATGGGCCCAGTCCATTGCTGCGGCTAATGCGGGCTCGGAAATGGTGAGTACTTTTTGATGGCGCAATATCGCCACGGCCAGCGCGGCGTTTTCCTGTTGGTGCGCACCGGTCAGCTTGGGCAGGGGCAGAGTGAGTTTGCCCGCCGCATCGCGATAATGCAGTTGGCCGTCATAGCTGGTGGCATCCCAATCCTTGCCGCGCGCCAATAGGGGCGCACCCGCGCGCTCGGCCTGTGCCGCTACGGCGCCGTCTGCGGGTTCGCCAAAGGCTTGCACCACCAGCGGTACGTCTTTCTTGGCGATTCCAGCTTTCTCAAAACCGATGCGTGCCATGGGTTCGGTCGGGACATTGTCCTCCGGTGCCAGCAGAAACGCCTCGTGATCCAGCCCCAAATGGGTGATGGCGGTTATCAGCGGCGCGGTGAGGACATTGGTCGCGTCGAGCCGTCCGCCGAGACCTACCTCGATAATCGCGGCATCGGCGGGATGGCGAGCAAAGGCGAGGAAGGCGACTGCGGTCGTCACCTCGAAAAAGCTGGCGTCCAGCCCCTCGGCAACATCAATCACTTCTTCCAGCAGTGCCGCGAGCAGATCATCCTCGATCAGCCTTCCGGTGATGCGGATGCGTTCATTGAAGCGCACCAGATGCGGGCTGGTATAGACATGGGTGGTCAGCCCCGCCGCCTCAATCGCGGCGCGCAGAAAGGCGCAGGTCGATCCTTTGCCATTGGTCCCGGCAATATGCAGCGCGGGCGGCAACTGCTCCTGCGGATTGCCGAGGCGATCGAGCAATTGGCTGATCCGCTTCAGCCCCAACACATCGCGGCCCGGCGAGAGCAGGCTCAGCCGGTCAAGCTGGTGCTGGACGGCAGGATCATCGGATATCGCGTGGTCGGACATCAGTCCCCCTCCCGCTTGCGGGAGGGGCTAGGGGAGGGGGAAGAGGTCACAGCGCTGTCCGTTTTCAGGCCCTCCCCAACCCCTCCCGCAGGCGGGAGGGGCTTAATCATCAAGCCGCCTCATTCGCGGTCATATAGCCGATCAGCCTGGATAGCGTATCGCGCATCTGGTGGCGGTGGACCACCATGTCGATCATGCCATGGTCGAGCAGATATTCCGCCCGCTGAAACCCTTCGGGAAGTTTCTCGCGGATGGTGTTTTCAATCACCCGCTGCCCGGCAAAACCGATCAGCGCGCCGGGCTCTGCAATCTGGATATCACCGAGCATGGCATAGCTGGCGGTAACGCCGCCCGTGGTCGGGTCGGTGAGCACGACAATATAGGGCAGGCCCTCGCTTTTCAGCCGGTCAATCGCCACCGTCGCGCGCGGCATCTGCATCAATGAAAGTATCCCCTCCTGCATCCGTGCGCCGCCGGCGGCGGTGAAGATGATATAGGGCGCATGCGCCTGGATTGCGGCGTTGATCCCGGCGAGAAAGGCGCTGCCCACCGCCATGCCCATGGAGCCGCCCATAAAGGCGAAATCCTGCACGCCGACAACCGCGCGCTGGCCGTCAATATCGCCTTTGGCATTGGTCAGCGCATCGGCAAATTCGCTATTGGCACGCGCGGTTTTCAGGCGCTCTGTATATTTCTTGCTGTCGCGGAATTTGAGCGGGTCTTCGGCCACTTCGGGGCTTTCCAGCACATCATAGCGCCCCTCATCAAACAGCGCATCAAAGCGCGCCCGCGCGCCGATCCGGCCATGGTGGCCGCAATGCGGGCAGATATGTTCATTCTCTTCATATTCCTTGCTGAAGACCATCTCGCCGCAATTCTTGCATTTATGCCAGAGATTATCGGGCGTATCGCGCTTGGCCCCGAAAGGCAGATTATTGCGGACGCGGCTGAACCAGCTCATGTGGTATTTCCCTTGTTTTCGTCCCGTTCGCAATGAACGAGGTACGCGGTTTTCACCCCGTTCGTGTCGAGCGTAGTCGAGACACATGCCCCAAGAAAAGGCATCTCGACTTCGCTCGATGCGAACGGATTAACTGTTATCTCGCTGCCCGGATAGCATCGGAAAGCGATTTAACATAGTCCCGGACATGCGGCGCGG
>JBCDIZ010000005.1:0-235086 GCA_038748365.1 Pseudomonadota bacterium | reverse complement strand
GCGATAAATTCACGCGCACTGTCCTGCAGCATCGCCTGATCTTCGTTCAAATACATGGGCATTTTGGTGTTTTCCTACTTTACCCCCTCCCGCTTGCGGGAGGGGCAGTGAGACTTAATGAGCGTAAGCGAATTTAGTCGCAGCGGGGTGGGTTTGGCGGCTGGGCGGGATGTTACAGGCCCACCCCCAGCCCCTCCCGCAGGCGGGAGGGGAGAAGGCTACGCCCCGGGCAGATCGAGAATCCGTTTGGAGATAACATTGAGCATCACCTCGCTGGTGCCGCCCTCAATGCTGTTGGCCTTGGTGCGCAGCCAAGTGCGTGGCTTGGCGCCATGGTTGGAGGTTTCGCTTTCCCATTCCAGCGCGTCCGATCCGCCCGCAGCCATGACCAGTTCATGGCGTTGTTTATTAAGCTCGGTGCCGGCATATTTCATCATATTGGGCTTGGCGGGATGGCCTTTCCTGGCCTTCATCTCATCGACGAATTTCTCCGCCATTGCTTTGAACGCCAGTGCATCGACATCAAATTGCGCCAACTGAGCGCGCAGCATTGGATCATCCAGATTACCAGCATCGTCGGTGCCAATGACCTTGGTCATTTTTGCACCCAGCGATGGCGCACCATCACCCAGACCGCCGCCCGAGATCATCTCGCGCTCATGGCCCAAGAGATATTTGGCAACATCCCAGCCGCGGTTCAGCTCACCGACAATCTGGTCCTTGGGAACGGTTACATTGTCGAAAAAGGTCTCACAGAAAGGCGAATTGCCCGAGATCAGCTTGATCGGCTTGGTCGAGACACCCGGCGTTTCCATGTCGAACAACAGGAATGAAATACCGCGATATTTGTCTTCCTTGTTAGTGCGCACCAGACAGAAGATCCAATCGCACTTGTCGGCATAGCTGGTCCAGATTTTCTGGCCGTTGACGACCCAGTGATCGCCCTTGTCTTCGCCAAAGGTCTGTAAGGATACAAGGTCAGAGCCCGAACCCGGCTCCGAATAGCCCTGACACCAGCGGATTTCACCGCGGGCAATCTGATTAAGATAATGCACTTTCTGCTCTTCGGTGCCGAAATGCAGCAGCGCCGGGCCGAGCATCCAGATGCCAAAGCTCTGCAGCGGGGCGCGCGCCTTGATGCGCGCCATTTCCTGCTTGAAAACCTTGTGCTGCGCCGGGCTCAGACCAGCACCGCCATAATCCTTGGGCCAGTCGGGGACGGTATAACCCTTGGCAACACAGGCTTCGAACCATGCCTTTTGCGCGTCACTGGCAAAGGCGGCGTTGCGGCCACCCCAGTAAATATCGTCCTCGCTTTTGACGGGCTGACGCATTTCCTCGGGGCAATTTTCTTCCAGCCAGCCGCGTAATTCGCTGCGGAACTGATCAAGATCATTCGGGGCTTCAGACATGAGGGGCTTCTCCTATCACCATATGAGCATATTTCGGGCCACGGGTTTCCGGGCTTTTGCTGCGTAATGTGTAATCCGCCAGTGCGAGCGCGGCAACCCCTTCAAGCGCGGCCCAGCATGCCGTAACGGCGCGAAAGCGCTGGTTGACGCGCCGTCAGGGGTGCATATTGTGTTGCGTGAAAGACTCGGCGACACGATCGGGTTGCAGGAGAGAGAATATGGGTCAAAAAATGCCCAGTGCATACGGTTACTGGCAAAATCAGCCATGCTGTAAAGGCAGGTGTCATTAATGGCCACCGTCCCCTCCTCTTCTGAAGCTATTGCGTCTTCCAAAACCGCTGCGTCTGATACAGTCCCGCTTCATATAAAGCTCACCTTCGGTTTTGGTGTCGTCGCCTATGGCATCAAGGATAATGGTTTCGCGGTATTCCTTTTATTCTACTATAATCAGGTCATCGGGCTCGATGCGCTGCTTGTTTCTCTGGCGCTGGCGATTGCCCTGTGCATCGATGCGTTTATCGATCCTCTGATCGGCCAGCTCTCAGATCATACGCGTACGCGTTTTGGTAAGCGCCACCCCTGGCTCTATGGCTCAGCTATCCCCATCGCCATTATGTGGCTGTTGCTCTGGAACCCGCAGGAAATGAGCGATGGCTTGACCTTCCTCTACCTGGTGGTAGTCGCGACCCTGGTTCGCATCAGCTTATCAGCCTATGAAGTGCCGTCGCTGGCGATGATCCCGGAACTGACACCCGACTATCATGAACGCACAGTGGTGCTGCGCTATCGCTTCATTTTTGGCTGGGCCGCGGGTCTGCTGATGTTGTTCATGGCCTATAATTATTTTCTGCGCTCGACACCGGAATATGAGAACGGACTGCTCAATCCTGAAGGTTATCCTGGCTTTGCGCTATTTGGCGCGGTGATCATGATGATTGCGGTGATGGTATCAGCTATCGGTACCCATCGACGGATCGTTGGCGCTTATCATCAGAAAGGCGCAGTCCATGCTCCAGCCGAAGGACTGAATGAAATGCTCAGCGCATTCAGCTTCCGGCCATT
This sequence comes from Pseudomonadota bacterium, assembly GCA_038748365.1. GTDB lineage: Bacteria > Pseudomonadota > Alphaproteobacteria > Sphingomonadales > Sphingomonadaceae > Alterisphingorhabdus. The sequence goes on along the minus strand of JBCDIZ010000005.1, from coordinate 232,612 downwards.
TCTGCTATTGATGTTTGCGGGGGTCTTCGCTTTTACGATTCAGGGCCTCGTCTTTGCTCTTACGGCGACGTATTTGCTAATTCATGTGTGGGAACTGTCCGAAACCCAGTTCAACCTCTATCCACTGGTGTTATTCATAGGCGTGATCTTGGCGTTTCTGATCGTCAGCCCGGCTTCCAAGAAGCTTGAGAAAACCGGCGCTGCGTCACTGTTTACTTTCATCAATCTGATATTCGGCAGCGCGCCTTACTGGCTTCGCTATTTTGATCTGTTCCCGGCCAATGGCACACCGCTCATGCTACCGACGCTATTTGCGTTGCTGGTGGTGTCTACCGCAGCTGGTGTCGCAGCCATGATCCTGACCATGTCAATGATGGCCGATGTCACCGATGCTTATGAAGAAAGCAGCAGCAAGCGCACCGAAGGGCTGTTTTCGGCCGGCATGTTCTTCATGCAGAAGATGGTCGGCGGCCTCGGCATATTGCTTTCGGGACTGATCATCAGCGGTGTCGGCTTGCCAGAGGGCGCGCAGCCGGGCACTGTCGACCCCAATATCGTTTCCAATCTGATACTGATTTTTTCACTTTTAATCACCTGTCTCGGCATTGCCGGAGGTTTTGCCTATCGCCTGATACCCGTCAGCCATGCTGAACATATGAGAAGACTAAGAGAAAAGGCGCGCAGTCAGGTGCAAGCGGAAAACGGATAGCAGCGAACATATTTGATAACGGATTTTCACAGAACAGACCCCGATACAGAAAAGGACGAACAATGGATTTTGATCTGACAGAACGGCAGCAATATTGGCGTGATCGTGTGCGCGATTTTATCGAAAAGCATGTTCGCCCGCGCGAGGATGATTATAAGAATGAGCAGGCCACCGGCGATCGCTGGAAGGTCCTCAAAACCATTGAAGAGGAAAAAGAACGCGCCAAGGCCCAAGGCATCTGGAACCTCTTCATGCCGCCTTCCAACCCGAATCTCACCCATGTTGATGACAGCTTTGAATTTGACGGGCCTGGGCTCACCAATCTCGAATATGCACTATGTGCCGAGGAAATGGGGCGCGTCGCCTGGTCATCCGAAGTCTTCAACTGCTCCGCACCCGACACCGGCAATATGGAAGTGTTCCACCGCTATGGCACGCGCGAGCAAAAGGACGAATGGCTGAAACCGCTGATGGAAGGTGAAATCCGCTCGGCCTTTCTGATGACCGAGCCCCGCGTCGCCTCCTCCGACGCCACCAATATCGAAACCTCGATAAAGCGCGAAGGCGATGAATATGTCATCAATGGCCGCAAATGGTGGTCATCGGGCGCGGGCGATCCGCGCTGCAAAGTCGCCATCGTCATGGGCAAGACCAATTTTGAGGAAAGCCGCCACAAGCAGCAAAGCATGGTGTTGATGCCACTTGATGCGCCGGGGGTCAAAATCCTGCGGCACCTGCCGGTCTTTGGCTATGATGATGCGCCGCATGGCCATATGGAAATCGAGCTTGAGAATGTGCGTATCCCGGCATCAAACATGTTGCTGGGCGAAGGCCGCGGCTTTGAGATCGCACAGGGCCGTCTCGGCCCGGGCCGTATCCACCATTGTATGCGGACTATCGGTACTGCCGAAGAGGCACTGGAGAAGATGGTCAAGCGCCTGACCACCCGCGTTGCCTTTGGCAAGCGCATTTCCGAGCACAGCATCTGGGAACAGCGCATTGCAAAAGCACGCATCGATATCGAGATGACCCGCCTGCTCTGCCTGAAAGCCGCCGACATGATGGACAAGGTCGGCAACAAGTCCGCCAAGGCCGAGATCGCGATGATCAAGGTTCAGGCTCCCACCATGGCGCTGCAAATCATCGACGATGCAATCCAGGCACATGGCGGCGGCGGCGTTTCAGAAGACTTTGGCTTGGCATCCGCTTATTCCGGCCAGCGCACCTTGCGCCTTGCCGATGGCCCGGACGAGGTCCATGCCCGCACCATTGCGCGTCTCGAAATGGGCAAATATCGCGACCGCGATACCGAAGCTACGCAGGTTTCTTCTGGAGATTTGGGCGTGGCGCGGTGACGATAAACCTTCTCCCTTGAAGGGAGAAGGATACGGAGCCTTCCGCCGCACGCGGTTAGGCGCAGTTGGATGAGGGTGTGCGGTCTATAAATAGCTCTCTACACCCTCACCCAGCTACGACTAACCGTCTTCGCTAAAGCTACGGCGCTAAGTCTTTGCAACCCTCTCCCTTCAAGGGAGAGGGATTTAAAATGAAAAGCCTTTGAAATAAGCTCAAGAAGAGAGAAATCTATGAGCCAGAATACACAAGACGCCCAACAGACAATGACCGGGACGATGGACGTACCCGAAGCGGATCAGCTTGACGAAGCACGGCTGACCGAGTGGATGGAGGCTAATGTCGAAGGCTTTCAAGGTCCGCTGACATTGCGCAAATTCAAGGGCGGCCAGTCCAACCCGACCTATCGCGTTGATACGGCGGATCAGTCCTATGTGCTGCGCCGCAAACCTTTCGGCAAATTGCTCCCTTCTGCCCATGCCGTGGACCGCGAATATCGCGCTATGGCAGCGCTGCATCCACAGGGATTTCCGGTGCCAAAGCCCTATGGACTGTGTGAAGACGATGCGGTTATCGGGTCGATGTTCTTCATCATGGGTATGGCCGATGGCCGCTCGCTGTGGAACGGTACTCTGCCCGACTATCAGCCCAAAGATCGCGGCGAAATCTATACCGCAATGACGGACACGCTGGCGCATCTACACAGCTTTGACCCCGAGGCGATTGGCCTTGGCGACCATGGCAAGCCGGGCAATTATTGCGAACGCCAGATTTCGCGCTGGACCAAGCAATATCGATTGTCGGAAACCGAGACGATTGAGAAGATGGACCGGATGATGGCATGGCTCGCCGAAACCGTCCCCGAACAGCGCGGCTACTCTATTGTCCATGGCGATTATCGCATCGACAATATGATTTTTCACAAGACCGAAAATCGTGTTATCGCGCTGCTGGATTGGGAGCTGTCGACACTCGGCGATCCGATTGCCGATCTCTCCTATTATCTGATGAGCTGGGTAACGCCGCCTGAAGGCCGCAACGGCATTGCCGGGCTGGACCTGAAGGAACTCGGCATCCCTGATATCGCGGAAACCATTGCGCGTTACAGCCAGCAATCGGGCATAACCGATATTCCCGATATGGACTGGTATTTCGCCTATAACCTGTTCCGCATGGCAGCGATTTTGCAGGGCATTAAAAAGCGCGTTATCGACGGCACCGCATCAAGCAAGCACGCCAAGACCATGGCCGAGCGTGTGCCCGGCTTGGTAGAGGCCGGTTGGCAGTTCGCGCTGAAAGCGGGGATCGAATAAAGCCTAAGCCCCTCCCCTTCAGGGGAGGGGTTGGGGTGGGGGCGTTCCGCAAGCACAGCACAAGTGGACATCCCCCACCCCGCTGCGACTAAAGCTCGCTGTGCTCGCTAAGTCTCACTGCCCCTCCCCTGAAGGAGGAGGGGAAAATCAGGAAAAGGAACCCAAGAAATGTCCCAATTCGATTTAACCGGCAAGGTCGCGATTATCACCGGCTCTTCGCGCGGTATCGGCAAGGCGATTGCCGAGCAGATGGCGATACAGGGCGCGAAAGTCGTCATCTCCAGCCGCAAGCAAGAAGCATGCGATGAAGTCGCCAATGCGATCAACGCCGAGCATGGCGATGGCACCGCGCTGGCCGTCCCGGCAAATATCTCCTCCAAGGATGATCTGCAAAATCTGGTCGACCAGACACGCAAGGCGTTCGGCAAGGTCGATATCCTTGTCTGCAACGCCGCGTCCAATCCCTATTATGGCCCAATGTCGGGGATTGAGGACGAACAGTTCCATAAGATTTTGCAGAACAATATCGTCTCCAATAACTGGCTAATTCAAATGGTCGCGCCGGAAATGCTTGAGCGCAAGAACGGCTCGATTGTGATCATCTCATCGATTGGCGGCTTCACCGGCACTGCAACCATCGGTGCCTATAACATCTCCAAGGCAGCCGACTTTCAACTGGCGCGCAACCTTGCGACCGAATTTGGCAAAGAGGGCGTACGGGTGAATTGCATTGCGCCGGGTATCATCAAAACCGATTTCGCGCGTGCTCTATGGGAGAACCCCAAGCTGATGGCCTATGTCGAAAACGCCACCCCGCTTGGCCGCATCGGTGAGCCGCATGAAATTGCCGGAGCCGCGGTATTCCTCGGCTCGGACGCCTCCACCTTTATGACCGGCCAGTCGATCACTGTCGACGGCGGCACCACCATTGCAGCAGGACTGTAACCTATGGAATTGACCAACAAGACCGCCATCATCACCGGTGCAGGTAGCGGCATTGGGCGTCGTGCCGCTTTGCTGTTTGCGCAGGAAGGCGCGCATGTCGTCGCCAGCGACATCAACGATGCAGTCGAAGAAACCGCCGCGCTTGCGCCCGAGCATATCACCGCCGTCAAGGCAGATGCCGGGGATGAAGCATCAGTGAAGGCGCTGGTTGACCGCGCCGTTGCCGATCATGGCGGGCTCGATATTGTCTTCGCCAATGCGGGTATTTCAGGCGGCTTTGACGGGATTTTCGATCAGAGCGTCGAGGAATGGGAGAAAATCCTGCGCGTCAATCTGATTGGCGTGTTTCTGGCGATCAAACATGGTGGCAACGCCATTGTCGAAACCTCCAAGGCCAATGGCAATCGCGGCGGCTCGCTTATCGCAACCGCCTCTGTCGCGGGCCTGCGTTCCGGCGCAGGTGGCCCGGCCTATACCGCATCCAAGGCAGGCGTGATCAATCTGGTCAAGATTGCTGCAGAACAGCTAACCGGCAGCAATGTGCGCTGCAACGCCATTTGCCCCGGCCTGATCGAGACCGGCATGACCAATTTCCTCTATGAGCATGCCCGCAGCCGCGGACGCGAGGGTGACATTGGTCAATTAAACCCGCTGCAACGCGGCGGCGAACCAGACGAAATTGCCGAGGCCGCACTTTACCTCGCGTCTGATCGATCCAGCTATGTCAACGGCCATGCGCTTGTCGTCGATGGCGGCCTGTCCGCTTCACACCCCTATAAGCGCCAGCCCTTCGGAATGACCGCGACATGACCCTGACCGTTTCCGATCCTGAATCGCTCGGCTTTCATGGCAGCCTGCTCGATCGCATACCGGCCTTTATCAAGGCCAAGTATCTCGATACCGGTCTGTTACCGCACGCGGCCCTGCTGATCGGACGTGGTGACGAGATTGCGCATCTCTCGCTCCAGGGCGAGGCGCGCCCGGGTCAGGCCCTCACCGAAGACGCAATCTTCCGCATCGCCAGCATGACCAAACCGGTGACATCGGTTGCGTTTATGCAGCTGGTAGAACAAGGCAAGGTAGCACTGGCCGATCCGGTGCATCGCTATCTACCTGAATGGAAGGGTATGGGCGTGTTTGTAAGCGGCGGTGGCGATCAGCCCTTTGTCACCCGCCCGCCGGCCAGCCCGATGCGGATTATCGACCTGCTGCGCCACACCAGCGGCCTGACCTACAGCTTTCAGGAGCGCACACCCGTCGATGCTGCCTATCGCAAGCTTGGCTTTGAGCGTTTTGATGGCGGCGATATCGACCATTTCATCGCGTCGCTAACCAAGATTCCATTGCAATTTGATCCCGGAACCAGCTGGAATTACTCTGTTTCCACTGATGTTCTCGGTGCGATTATCGAACGGATTTCCGGCCAATCACTGGCCGATTATTTCCAGCAGCATATCTTCAATCCGCTGGGTATGGAGGACACGCATTTCCAACTGCCTGCTAAAAAGATCGACCGCGTAACCGACAGCTACTCTTTTGATCCCAAAGAAAAGATGAAGCCCTATGATCGCGGCGCGAAAACCGCATGGTTGCCCAAGCCGGGCTATTATTCCGGTGGTGGCGGGTTGTTGTCGACATTGCATGACTATCACCTTTTCTGCCGTATGTTACTCAATGATGGCCAGCTGGACGGCGCGCGAATCATCGGCCGCAAGACACTGGAGCTGATGACCAGCAACCATCTTCCCGGCGGCGGCGATTTGACAAAGCACAGCAAAGCACTGTTCTCTGAGGCGGAGAATGCCGGAGCCGGATTTGGTCTCGGCTTTGCCACCACCATTGACAATGCGGCCACCGCTATTCCCGGTTCCACCGGCGATTTCTATTGGGGCGGGATGTTCTCGACTGCTTTTTTTGTTGATCCAGTTGAGGATGTGATCATGATTTTTATGACTCAGTTGATGCCATCTTCGACCTATCCGATACGCCGCGAAATCAAGACGATGCTCTATGCGGCTTTGGATTGAGTAATTAGCCCCTCCCCTTCAGGGGAGGGGTTGGGGTGGGGGCGTTTAACAAGCACAGCGCAAGCGGATACCCCCCACCCCGCTGCGACTAAGCTCGCTTCGCTCACCAAGTCTCACTGCCCCTCCCCTAAAGGTGGAGGGGAATCAGTTTGCCAAAGCCCCCCACATCGTCACCGCCGCGTCATAGCGCTCCCGCCGCGTGTGTAATTGCGCTGTCGCTTCGGCATCCTCGCCCCATTGCTCAGCCTGCCAGAGCTGTTCCAGAAATGCGGCGTCCCAGACAGCATCCGCCGTTTGCCGCGCTTCACGCAAAGCAAGCGCCAGCGCAAAAGAGCCGGTCAGTTCGACAATCTGGCTGAAAGCCGTCAGTCGAAACGCATCATCATCGGTCACAACCGCCTGCGCCAATGCCAGTACGTCAGGCGATTGCGGCTGTGGCATCACGCCCGATATCCGCGCCCATTCGACCCCATGCGCCGCTTCCAGATCGCGGATAATCGGCTCCCAAACCGCTTGTTGCCTAGCGAAAAGCGGCGCATCCGGATCATCGCGATAGGACAGCGTATCGGTTTCAGCAAAACCTACAATCGCGCTGATTACCTCAGCACGATGATCAGCAATATGATCAATCGCCGCATTGCAAAAACCGGTCAGCACCATGGTCTGCGGTTCGATAAAATCCTGCTGCGCCTGCCATTCTTCGGCGACCAGCTCGGCCAGTCGCTGAGACGGAACAGACAGCGCCCGTTTGAGCGGAGTCTTCACCGCGCGGCCATCCAGCAATATCGCATAATCTCCATCGGATTCGCCGAGTGACACCTCTTTATAGAAGCGTTTGGCGCGCGGATTTTGGGACTCTTGGGTCAGCGTTTTCACAGTCATTGTTTCGATACATCCTCAGGCGGTGTGCGCCAGCGCCGCACTAGCACCACGGGGATGAAGAAAAACACCGCCAGCCCGAAAGCGAGTGACAGAAAGCCGAGCATCTCCGGTATCCAGTCAATCACCTTGTTAATCCGCAAAAGCCCGATCAGCACCAATGCCGCACTGCCCAGTCGCACCATGCTGATAATCGCAAAGCGCTTTTTGGCGATATCCTCATCCATGTCGTGGTTCTTCCATCAGCGCATCAAACAGCGCATCCATGCTGGCTACCACTTGCTCCGCTCCTGCTGCATGCAGTTCATGCGCATCATGATAGCCCCAGTCGACGCCAATAGCGCGCACCCCGGCATTGATCGCCATTTCAATATCAAAGCTGGTGTCGCCAATCATAACCGCATCAGCGGCCTCAGCCCCGGCATCATCAAGCGCCTGCATAATCATCGATGGATGCGGCTTGGAAGGATGGCGATCTGCGGTCTGCAGGCTGACAAAATGGTCGGCGATGCCATAATGCTCGACCACAAATTTTAGACCCCGATCAGATTTACCGGTAGCCACAGCGCAGAGCCACTCCGCCCCGCGCAGTTTTTCCAGAAGCTCAATCAGTCCTTCATAAAGCGGCTCGGTCTGATCCCCCTTTGCGCGCAAGGCCTGAAACGCCTGACGATAATTGTCCGCAAGCCGTTCGTGCAGCGCTTCATCCGGTTCGGGCGCAAGCCGACGCATTGCCTCGATCAGCGACAGGCCGACAATCCGCCGCGTCAGATGATGGTCTGGTGGTGTGAGTTTCTCAGCTACAAACGCCTGCTCCATCGCGGTGCAGATATTGGCTTGACCATCAACCATGGTGCCATCGCAATCGAATATCGCCAGACGCGTCACCCATCACCCTCCACATTGCGCATCAGCATCGCCATAGCCTTGCGCCCGCTGGCAGCCACCTTATCAGCCGCCGCCAATCGCGTCGCTTCAAGCTTGTTCTGGCTCAGCTTGGCGGTGCCGCGCCATGCTTTAATTGCCATACGAAAGCCGACAATCCCCTGCAGCATGCCCTCAAATTTATCCGGCGCCATTTTATCGCGAGTCCAGGGCGGGTCTTCGCCAGCCTTGGCTTCATGATACGCGGTAACCTGATCAATCAAATCGGGCATCACGTCGCGCTCAATCCGGCTGACTGTGCCCTCTAATTCGATACTCAAATAGTTCCAGGTCGGCACCTGATCGGGGATGTCATACCAGTTGGCGCTGATATAGCTGTCCGGCCCGTTGACGACGAATAGAGCATCGCCCTCGGTGATGTACCGGGTCAGCGCATTGCCGCGTGACAGATGAAATTCTAGCGTGTCCGGCCCCTCAAACAACACTGGAATATGCGCAACACGCGGGCCATTGGGCGTCTGGGCGAAGACCATGCCGAAGCCGATCTCCTCGACCCAGTGCCGCATCAGATCGCGGTCGGTGATATGGAAGCTGCGATCGGGATGCATCAACCGCGCCTGCCCTTCGGTGCATTGCGCGCAGGCCGTTTTTTGGCCGCCGCTTTGCCCCGCGTCGCCGGTTTGCGTCCCGGCTTTTTGCCCGCCTTGGCCTTGGCCGCACTCGCGGCCGATGTGCTGCGACTGCGGCGTTCGCCACGCCGTGCCTTGCGCACCTGTTTGGCATGCGCCTTGGCCCTTTGTTTATCTCGGCGCTTCTGGTTGGCACGATCAGGCAGCGGCTCGCTATCAACCGGATCAAAGGCATCGCCCAATTCCAGATCAAAGCCCATGCTCTCCATCGTCTCGGCAAAATGCGGCGGCAGTTCGGCCTGCACATCGATGCGATGGCCCTCGGGCTGCTCAATCACCAATCGCCGCGCATGCAGATGCATTTTGCGGCTCACCGGGCCGGTGACATAGGCTTCCTTGCCGCCATATTTCGCATCGCCGACAATCGGATGGCCAATCGCCGCCATATGCACGCGCAGCTGGTGCGTACGTCCGGTCAGCGGGTGCAGCTCAACCCAGCTTACCTTGCCGCCAGCATGTTCAATCACGCGATAGCGGCTGCGGCTCGGCTGACCCTGTTCATGATCGACATACATTTTCTCGCCGCCCGTGCCCGGTTGCTTCGCCAGCGGCAGATCAATCTGCCCCTCGCGGATTTCCGGCAGACCCATAACCAGCGCCCAATAGACTTTCTTTGCCGAGCGACCCGAAAAGCGCTTGGAGAAAAATGCCGCGCTGCCCGGCGTCCGCGCGATCAGCAATACGCCCGATGTATCCTTATCAAGCCGATGCACCAGACGCGGACGCGGGTCATCGCCATCGCGATAGGCATCAAGCAGGCCATCAATATGGCGATAGGTCTTGCTGCCGCCCTGTGTCGCCAGCCCCGGCGGTTTGTTGAGGATGATCGCCGATTTGGTTGTCTCGATAATCAGGCTTTCGGCCAGCGCCTTGTCGTCATCGGAAAGCTCACGCACCGGACGCGCGGCGCGGCGCTTATGATCGGGGTCTTCAGGCGGCACCCGCAACAGTTGGCCGGTGCTGAGCCGATCCCCAGGCGCTACCCGGCGGCCATTGACGCGGATCTGGCCGGTACGCGCCCATTTGGAGATGGTGCCAAAGCCGATATGCCCCATATGCCGCGCAAACCAGCGATCGACGCGAATATCATCATCGTCCTTGCCAATGCGGAATTCGCGCACCCGCGGCGTCTGGGCATTCTCGCTCATGCCCAGAGCCTCGCCAGCATCAGTCCGCCGAACAGCGCGGCCACAGAGGCGATCACCGACAGCAGCGCATAACCCGCCGCAACGCCCCATTCGCCGCGCATCACCATATTGGCGGTTTCCAGTGAAAAAGCAGAAAAAGTAGTGAAACCACCGAGCAAACCGACACCAATCAGCAAACGCCAGCTCTCGCCGCCGCTGGCCTGCTGCGCCAATATGCCGACAAGACAGCCCATCAGGAAGCCGCCGCTAACATTGGCAATCAGCGTGCCCCAAGGCCATCCCGGCCCGAAAAACTGCAATGCCAAACGCCCTAAATGAAAGCGCCCGGCAGCGCCCAAACCGCCGCCAAGAGCGACCAATAGTGTTGCATTACCGAGGGAGATTGCGGACATGAGGTGTGTCTTAACGAGGGTTTTCTGGAAAGGCTATGGGCTTAGGACTTACGCTTATATTACCGTTCACCCTGAGCTTGTCGAAGGGCCGGTCTTTACTTGCAAGAAAGTACAGGGCTTCGACAAGCTCAGCCCGGACGGTATTAATAGGCCTCTAATCTTCCGCAATCGCCGTACGAACAGCCGCCAATGCTGTATCCGCCGCATCGCCATTGGGACCACCGCCCTGCGCCATGTCCGGACGACCACCGCCGCCCTTGCCGCCCAGTGCTTCCACCGCGACGCGCACCAGATCGACCGCGCTATGGCTTTCGACCAGATCATCGGTGACACCAACCGCAGCGGCTGCACGGCCATCATTGACCGCGATCATGACCGCAACGCCGCTGCCCAGATCGGCCTTGGCATTGTCGAGCAGGCCACGCAGTTCCTTGGGGTTTAACCCATCAAAGCGTTGGCCACGGAAAAGAATATCGCCGACAGTTTCATCCGCAGCGGGCTTGTCTGCACCGCCGCCTGCATTGCCCGCGAGCGCCAGTTTCTTGCGGCTCTCGGCAAGCTCCTGTTCCAGCTTTTTGCGTTCCTGTACCAGTGTTGCGACGCGCTCGGTAACTTCCGCCGGAGACGTTTTGAGCGCGCTGGCGGCTTCTTGTAACGCATGGTCGCGCTGCACCAGCCAATCGCGCGCAGCCTCTCCGGTCAGTGCCTCGATACGGCGTACACCGCCTGAGACAGCGCTTTCAGAAACGATATGCATCAGGCCGATATCGCCGAGCGCATTAACATGCGTGCCGCCGCACAGTTCGACCGAATAGTCGCTGTCATCCCATGCACCCATGGAAAGCACGCGGACCTCATCGCCATATTTCTCGCCAAACAGCGCCAAGGCACCGGCGGCCACCGCATCATCCGGCGCCATGAGGCGCGTCTCTACTTCGCTGTTGCCGCGTATCTGGGCATTAACCTCGGCTTGAATCGCCGCGACCTCTTCAGGCGTAACCGCCTTAGGATGGGAAAAGTCAAAACGCAGTCGGTCTTCGGCAACAAGGCTGCCCTTTTGTGTGACATGCTCACCCAAATGATTGCGCAATGCCGCATGTAGCAGATGCGTCGCGCTGTGATTAGCGCGCAGCCGGTCGCGGCGACCGCTATCAACACGCAATGTGACAGTATCGCTTTTCGCCAGCGCACCATTGGTCATGATGATGTGGTGAGCGTGGAGACGGCCTAGCGGTTTGCTTACAGTTTGCACCGTGGCGATCTGGCTATCACCGGATACTACTGTGCCGCTATCGCCTTCCTGGCCACCGGACTCGCCATAAAAGGGGGTCTGGTTGGTCAGCAATATCCCGCTATCGCCAGCCTTTAGCGCATCGACCTCGGCGCCATCACGGATTAGCGCGACAACCACGCCATCGCCGCGCAATGCGGTATAGCCTGTAAATTCAGTACTGCCCTCGCGCTCGGCGATGTCGAACCAGATATCATCCGAGGCGGTTTCACCCGAGCCTTTCCAGGCGGCGCGCGCGGCGGCTTTTTGCTCGGCCATGGCGGCATCAAAACCGGCGCGATCAACGCTGATATCCTGTACGCGCAGAGCATCTTCAGTCAGGTCATAAGGGAAGCCATAGGTGTCATAAAGCTTGAAAGCGGTTTGGCCGGGCAGCGTATCGCCTGCTTTCAGGTCAGCCACCGCTTCGTCGAGAAGCTTCAGGCCCTTGTCGAGCGTCTTGCGGAAGCGGATTTCCTCGCGTTCGAGCGTCTCAGCAATCAGCGGCTGGGCGCGCGTGAGTTCGGGATAGGCCTGCCCCATCTGGCTGACCAGTGTCGGCACCAGACGATGCATCAACGGCTCGGACGCGCCGAGCAAATGCGCATGGCGCATGGCGCGGCGCATGATACGGCGCAGCACATAGCCGCGCCCCTCATTTGCGGGCAGAACACCATCAGCGATGAGGAAGCTGGTCGAGCGCAAATGGTCGGCGATAATACGATGGCCGGCATTATCCGTATCATCTGAGCCGGTGAGGCGTACCGAGGCGCTGATCAGCTCCTCGAATGTGTCGGTACGATAATTGTCGTGCGTCCCCTGCAATACCGCGGCGATGCGCTCCAGCCCCATGCCGGTGTCGATGCTCGGCTTTGGCAGCGGGTTGAGCGTGCCCTCGCCGTCGCGATCATATTGCATGAAGACGAGATTCCATATCTCGACAAAGCGGTCGCCATCCTCATCCGGACTGCCCGGAGGACCACCGGAGATATGATCGCCATGATCATAGAAAATCTCGCTGCACGGGCCGCAGGGGCCGGTATCACCCATCGACCAGAAATTATCATCGGTGGCGATGCGGATAATGCGCTCATCGGGCAGGCCGGAAATGCGCTGCCATAATTCGAACGCCTCATCGTCATCATGATAGACAGTTACTGTCAGCTTGTCGGATGCAATGCCCCAGACTTTGGTCAGCAATTCCCAGGCATGGCTGATCGCGTCTTCCTTGAAATAATCGCCAAAGGAGAAATTGCCGAGCATCTCGAAAAACGTGTGATGGCGCGCGGTATAGCCGACATTGTCGAGATCATTATGCTTACCGCCAGCGCGAACACATTTCTGCGATGAGGTAGCGCATGGCGCGGGCGCGCTTTCGAGGCCGGTAAACACATTTTTGAACGGTACCATTCCGGCATTGACGAACATCAATGTCGGGTCCGCCTGCGGGATCAGCGGCGCAGAGGCGATGGGCTTGTGGCCCTTGCCTTCAAAGAAATCGAGGAAGCTCTGCCTAATGTCATTGGTCGAAGTCATTCAGGCGATTTAGGATAGCGACCAATGCTAGGCAAGCCTTTGCTTTCGCTGTTAGCAATACGCTAGGCCCAGTCTTATGCCGCCACCAAAGCGAACGCCATCAGCAGAACCCCAATGTGTTCAGTAGGTATCTTTATCTCAGGATAGGCCTGCATAGCGCATCGCTATGCAGGCCTATCAAATATCTATTTGGATTAGATAGATATGGCTGGTGCTATCGTCAGTTATGAAACTGCGTATGGGCGTACTCAGCCACTTCCTCAATCGCTTCCTGAATGCCGGACTTGTTCGAGCCACCAAAGAAACCACCCGATACCGTGCCTTCACCGCGAACGGTCGACATCACCGTACCATTGGGATCAACAAAATCGACTTCCATCACCACTTTTGAACCGCCCGCGAAAGGGCCGGCAAAATAGCGCGCCGTTTGACTGCCTTCATCAAAGGATAGATAGCGATAGCGCACTGTCATACCATCGCCCTTTGTGAATAGAGGTTCATCACCACCGAAAAAGGCCTCTTCCATTTCCTTCTGCGTATAGGTGAGGTTTTCCTCATCGACCTCGACAGTCGAATTATCATAAACAATATTTGCAGAATCCGAGCGATAAGCACTTGAATTGGGACGCTCAACCAACAAGGAGCTATTCGCACATGCTGATACGGTGAGTGCCAAGGCGCTCGCAAATAGTAGTTTCTTCATATCATCCTCCGCCTGTATTAGATTTTAGACGGTATCAAAGCAATCGAGCATTGGCATTTCAAATCACGTATAAGATGTAAAGGTTCTTAAAGCATAGTCATGGCTTATGCTTCACTATCCCCTTCCGTTCCGGTCATCATCTCTTCGGCGACTTCATCTTCCTTGCCGCGAATGGCGTTTTCCAGCTTCGCCATCATTTCCGGGTTTTCCTTGAGGAAGGTTTTTGCGTTTTCGCGGCCCTGGCCGATGCGGACGGAGTCATAGGAGAACCAACTGCCCGATTTCTCGACCAGACCGGCCTTGACGCCAAGATCGAGTATCTCGCCTATTTTGGAAATGCCCTCGCCATACATGATGTCAAACTCGACCTGCTTGAACGGCGGCGCGACTTTGTTCTTCACCACTTTTACACGGGTGGAGTTGCCGATAATCTCATCGCGATCCTTGATCTGGCCGGTGCGGCGGATGTCAAGGCGGACCGAGGCGTAGAATTTCAGCGCATTGCCGCCGGTGGTGGTTTCAGGATTGCCATACATCACACCGATTTTCATGCGCAACTGGTTGATAAAGATCACCATGCAGCGCGAGCGGCTGATCGAACCGGTGAGCTTGCGCAACGACTGGCTCATCAGACGTGCCTGTAGGCCGACATGGCTGTCGCCCATTTCGCCTTCAATCTCTGCGCGCGGCACCAGTGCGGCGACCGAATCGATCACCAGCACATCAATGGCATTGGAGCGCACCAGCGTATCGGCAATTTCCAACGCCTGCTCGCCGGTATCGGGCTGTGAAACGATCAGTTCGTCAATATCAACGCCCAGCTTCTTGGCATAGACCGGGTCGAGCGCGTGCTCTGCATCAACAAAGGCCGCTGTGCCGCCGGTTTTCTGGGCTTCAGCGACTGTGTGCAGCGCCAGCGTCGTTTTGCCCGAGCTTTCCGGGCCATAAATCTCTATCACCCGGCCGCGCGGCAGGCCGCCAATGCCCAGCGCAATATCGAGACCGAGCGAACCAGTGGACACCGCCTCAATATTCATCGCCTCGCGTGAGCCCAACTTCATCGCCGAACCCTTGCCAAATGCGCGGTCTATCTGTGCCAGTGCGGCATCTAGTGCTTTTTGCCGATCCATAGTCTTTGTCTGCTTCTCTGCTTCAACGAGTTTCAACTGTCCGGCCATGTGCCTGCTCCCGTGCTAGATGCGAAATTGCGATCAATCAATGATAAGCTATGCACAGGCTGTACCGGATTTGTTCCATAAGAACAAGGGGAGAACATAAATTTATCCATCAAGCGTGGAAAGCGCCTCCTCCAGACTGGTCAGAGAGAAAGGTTTGGCGAGCTTTTGCACCGGCTCCACGCCTTCAGGCAGGGTCATCGCGTCGTCACCGCTGGCGATAAGGAACGGAATACCCCGCTGTTGCAACTGCTGCGCCAGCGGCCAGCTTTCGCCATCGCTAAGGTTAAGATCGAGAATCGCAGCGTTCACCCCACCCTGCTCCAGCGCCTCCATGGCGGCACTGCGGCTATCGACCACCGCCGCGACATCATGGCCGAGCGTTTCGATAATATCTTCGAGCATAACGGCAATCATCGATTCATCTTCGGCGATCAGGAAATTTTTGCGTGTGCCTGTCATAGCCTATGCCTCGGCCTTGCTACGGCTCTTGCGCAAGGCCTTTTGCGCGCTGTCGCAAATCTGTGCCACGGTGAACGGCTTGGGCAGAAAGCCCATATTGTCGACATCAATTGATTTGCGCAGCTGCTCCTCGGCATAGCCGGACATAAAAACCAGCGGCACCTGCGGGTCACGCTCACGGATGATGCGCGCCATGGCGGGGCCATCCATTATCGGCATAACGACATCCGAAATGACCAGATCAATATCATCATGCGCGGCGAATTGTTCTACGCCGTCCTCACCGTCGCTGGCGGTAATGACGCTATAGCCCTGCCGCGTCAGCGCCCGCTCGGCGACGGCCCGCACCATATCCTCATCCTCGACAAGCAATATCGTACCGCTGCCCCACTGCTCATCCGGCGCTTCGTCAAAGGATTTGGCTTCCGGTTCGGCGGCGACCTCGCCGCGCATGTCATGCACCGGGAAATAGATGGAGAAACTCGTGCCCTCACCCAGTGTGGAATCGACAAAAATATAGCCGCCTGATTGTTTGACGATGCCATAAACGGTGGAGAGGCCGAGCCCAGTGCCCTTGCCGACATCCTTGGTGGTGAAAAACGGCTCAAATATCTTGGCCTGATTTTCGGCGCTGATACCGCACCCTTGGTCGCGCACGATAATCGCGGAATAGTCCGCTACCGGAAGCACATCGCTGTTCATCGCGCGCACATCACTGGCACTGATCCGTTTTGTTTCAATGCTCAATATGCCGCCATTTTCCATCGCATCGCGGGCATTGACAGCCAGGTTGATAATCACCTGCTCCAGCTGCCCCGGGTCGGCACGGATAGCGCCAAGATTACGGTCATGCCGCACCTCCAGAGTCACCTTCTCACCAATCAGTCGCTGCAACAGATGTGAGGTTTCGGCGATAACATCGGGCAGCTGCAGTATCTGTGGCCGCAATGTCTGTTGCCGCGAAAAGGCAAGCAATTGCCGCGTCAGGCTGGCGGCACGGGCAGAGTTGTTCTTGATCTGCTGCACATCATCATAATCGCTGTCGCCCGGACTATGGCGCAGCAACATCAAGTCGCAATGACCAAGAATGGCGGTCAGCACATTGTTGAAATCATGCGCCACGCCGCCAGCAAGCTGGCCCACAGCCTGCATCTTGGTGGCCTGTGCGACCTGTTGCTTCAGCGTCGCCTCCTCACTGCTGTCGCGCAGAGAGAGCAGCACCGCCGCATCACCAAAGCCACGCACAGCCGAGATGCTGAGCGAAACCGGCTCCTCCGGTTGATGCCGAAAACGCACCGCCAGATCGCCGCTCTGTGCAGGACCCGAGGCAAAACGCCGCACCGCATCAGCCAGTGCGGCCTTGTCATCAGCAATCACCAGATCGCCCGGATAGGGCGGCGGCCTGTCCTCGCCTATCCCACTGGCCTTGATAAAGGCCGCATTGGCAAACAAAAAACGCCCGTCACGGCTGACCATGGCCAGGCCAAAGGGCAACAATGAGAGCATCATCTCAACCTGCATCAGGGTGGAGTTGCTGCGCGAGGAGACGCTTTGTCTGTCGAGCAGCAACACCAGTGCCGGGTGATCTGATTCCTTACCCTCTACGACACCGCCACTATCAGTCAGCGGCATGTGTACAAGTTGCAGCGCTGGGCCTGTCTGCCCCTCGCGTTCAAAGAAAATGTTCTGCGCATCATCGACGCGCATGAAACTGGCGAAATCGCGACCGATGGCATTGGCATTGCCATCGCCCATAGCGCGCAAAGCGAAGGCACTGTTGACCGAACGGATGCGCCCTTCCGGTCCAACCACCGCGGCAATCAGCCCGGCATTGCTGGCGGCCCTGCCTGCCGCGCCGCCAACCAGCCGCTTGGCTTCTTCTGTGAGGCTGGTCTGAAGCAGAGCACGGAAACGCCAGAGCAGATGATCTTCTGCACGACCGATACGTAGCACCTCAAGCTCATGGTCATTACCCTGATACCGCAGCGAATCCGCCTGCGCCTCGCCATCGCGCCATGCTGCGCGTCCCGCTTCCATCGCAATCGCTGCGCTACCGCCATCCAGCTTGAGGTCAGTGGGCGGCACATATTGGCCGAATGTCCGGGCATAAAGAGCATTGGCGCAGACCAGCCTTCCGGCGCGATCGGTGATCGCAATCATCTGGTCACTCTGATCAGCTACTGCCGAGGTAATCGCCCAGTCGGCAATATAGCTGTCGCTCTCTCCTGCATCCGATGTCATCGACACATAGAGCCAGGCCAGTGCAGCAAAAAATGCCATCGCTGCAGCCAGAAGCACGGCGATAAGCGATTCCCCGGTCAACAGATACGCACTGACAACGGTAACCGCCATGGCGGCAAGCACGGCAGCGGCAACCGGCTTCGGAAAGCCAATTGCATCTTCTTCTAAAGCGATCAGGCTGTCTGCCTCGCTATTCACCTGTAACGCCTTTTTGCTGGTGTCATTTGGTAATGCCTTATGCGCTTTTATCGGGCAAAGGCAATTAGCTGATCCCATTTGCGCACCACAATTCTTCCCAGCTTGCGGGGAGGGGAATCAGCGGAGCTGGTGGAGGGGGCCAGCGGCTAGGCGTAACGCAAGTGGAAAGCTCCCTCCGTCTCACCTTCGCTAAAGCTACGGCGAGCCACCTCCCCGTCCCGGGGAGGAGTTCACAAACTGCGCCTTAGCACCACCTGCGAGCGGCGGCGTTTATGGCCGATCCAGTAGCGCCAGCCGAAAGAGCTGATAACATAGCCGAGAGAGGCCGAAATAATCGCCAGTACGGCAAAGCCAAAGGCGGTTACGCCGGTTTGCAGGAATAGCCAGTTGACCCATTCACCCAGCGTGCTGCGCATTTGGGTATTCAGCGGCTCGCCATAGGTCATGGAATCGATCTGCAATATGAACTTGCCTGTCTTGTTGGCGAGAATGCCCCAGAGACCGATGGTCAGGGGATTGGTGATAAAGGTGGTGAGCGCCGCGACCGGAACATTGGCACGCAAGGCAGGAGCCAGAAACGCCGCAAGAAATATCTGGCCGAGCGGAATGATAAACGCTGCAAACATGCCCAAGGCCACACCACGCGGCACCGAACGGCGGGTGAAACGCCATAGTTCGGAGCGTAAAAAGCGGTGCGCAATGGGCCGCATATAGCGGTTGCGCTCCATGCTCTCGCGCGTCGGCATCTTGGCCGTTATCCAGCTCCAGATGCGTTTCATGCGCTACAATTCCGAAAAGATGCCATCTTAGCCATTATCTTTAAGTAGGCGTCCCTGCTGGCGTTTCCAATCACGCTCTTTAATAGTCGCGCGTTTGTCCGGCGCCTTTTTGCCCTTGGCCAGTGCAAGCTCGACCTTTGCCCGGCCGCGTGAATTGAAATAGATCGAGAGCGGCACCAGCGTCATACCCTTGCGCGCGACGGCCCCATGCATCTTGCTGATCTCGCGCCCATGCAGCAACAATTTACGCGGCCGTTTAGGGTCGTGATTGAATCGATTGCCATGACTGAATTCGGGGATATTGGCGTTGATCAGAAAGACCTCGCCATCCTTCACCTCGGCATAGCTTTCGGCAATCGAGCCTTCGCCAAAGCGCAGGCTCTTCACTTCCGTGCCCTGCAAGGCAATGCCCGCCTCAAAGACATCATCAATAGCAAAGTCAAACCGCGCGCGACGGTTCTCCGCGACGGTTTTCGCCTTGTCAAAAGTACTGTGTTTGGGGCGGGCCATTTTGCTGGTTTCTAAAAATCTTACTATTGCTGTTCTTGGTATCAGTCCTGCCGTTCGTCTCGAGCGAAGTCGAGAGACATATGCGCAAAAGTGTCTCGACTATGCTCGACACGAACGGAGAGGATTTAATTATTGTTGCCTTAATAGCCGCGCATTGCCTTATTCAAGCTTAACACGACCTAGATCAGCCCCGCATGGGCCAGCGCGGCGTCGACAGCCTTACAGCTTTCTTCGGATGGCGGGGTCATTGGCAAGCGCAGTTCTGCCGGGAAATCGGCAATCACCTTGCTCATCGCATATTTGACCGGGCCGGGTGAGGCATCTGAAAACAGCGCCTTGTGCAGCGGGAAGAGCCGATCCTGCAACGCCAGAGCCCGTTCCATATCCTTCGCATCCAGCGCCAGCTGGAACTGCGCGCAGAGTTCCGGCGCAACATTGGCGGTGACCGAGATGCACCCTGCCCCGCCCATCGCGCGATGGCCCAGCGCAACATCATCATTGCCCGAGAGCTGGCAGAAATCTGATCCGATATGGGCGCGATGATCGCTGACTCGGTCAAGCTCGCCGGTCGCATCCTTGACGCCTACAACGCTGGAATGCGCCGCCAGTTCCGCCATAGTCTCGCAGCTGATATCTGTCACAGTGCGCGAGGGGACATTATAGACGACAATCGGCAGATCGCAGCCTTCAACCAATGTCGCAAAATGCGCTTTAATGCCCTCCTGATTGGGGCGGTTATAATAAGGCGGCACCACCAAAGCCGCCGCCGCACCCGCCGCTTTCGCCGCATGCATATGCTCCAGCGCCACCTTGGTATCATTGGAACCACAACCGGCAATCACCGGCACGCGTCCTGCGGCCTGCTCGATACACACGGCAACCACATGATTATGCTCGGCAATCGTCATCGTCGCCGCTTCGCCCGTGGTACCACAGGGGACAAGCGCGCTGCTGCCCATGGCGATCTGCCAGTCAATCAGGGCGCGAAATTCTTTTTCCGCAAACGATCCGTCGCAAAAGGGAGTCGCCAGAGCCGGAATGGAACCGGAAAACATGGATTTGCTCCTAAAAAGTCGCCACTAGGGCATTATTGCGTTGAGCAATGGGGGTAATCACATCAATATTAATCCATTGCCTGCAATGTGTTCAGCGCCTGATAAGGAGCAAAGGCCCATAATGTCCAGCATGACATCACTTTTCCTCGCACCAAAAGTGCCCACCCGTTCATTTTCCCGTTCGATTATCGCTCTGCTTGCCGCCACGGCGCTGAGCGTTCCCATGGCCTGCGCTGCCCAGCCCAGCGGGCCGGAAAGCGACTGGGAACACGCCCGCGCGGTGCTCCAGGACAGGACATCGGGCAATATCAATGCCGCGATTGACCGCTGGGAAATGCTGCGCAAATCGGGCAATTACAGCTTTGAGGAATATGCCAGCTTTCTGGTGAATTATCCGGATTGGCCCTATGAGCGCAATTTCCGCCGCAATGCGGAGCAGGCGATCAATATGGACAGCTATTCGCCGACACAGCTGCTCGCCTATTTTGACCGCTTCCCGCCCGTCACCAACACCGGCCGCGCACGCTATGCGGTCGCGCTCAACACCGCCGGACAGCGCGACAAGGGCGTAGAGGTCGCACGCGAGGCATGGCGCAACGGCACCATGACAGAGCCCGATGAAGCGCGAATGCTTGGCCTGTTTTCCAGCGAATTCACCATAGACGATCATGATGCGCGCATGGACGCACTGCTCTGGGCCAATGCCGCCAGCCGCGCCAATGCGCAGCTCAGTTTCGTATCGCCGCAAAAGCGCCCGGTTTATGCCGCGCGTCTCAACATGGTCCGCAAACAGCCGGTTAATCATGCCAGCCTGCCCGACAGTGTGCGCAGCGATCCGGGATATCTCACCGCCTATGCAACACGGCTGCGCGCATCGGGGAATTCGATCACATCGCGCAATCTGCTTGCCAATCGGCCCAAGCTAGCCAGCTATCCGCTCGATGCAGAAGAATGGTATGAAACGCTGCTGGTCAATGCCCGCGCCGCCGCCAATGACAGCCAATGGACGTTGGCCTATAATATCGCCTCCAAGGTTGATGACGCCTTCCCCGAAGGCACCGATATCAGCCAGGAAAATCTAGGCATCCGCGATGACTATACCAGCCTGACCTGGCTGGCGGGCACCACCGCGCTGCAGCAACAGCGCCAACCCGCCAAGGCTGTCGGCATGTTCGCCCGCTATGGCAATGCGGCGCAAACCCCGCAAACCCGCTCCAAAGGCTTTTACTGGGCCGGTAAGGCTGCGGCAGAAGCTGGTGATTCCGCACAGGCGGAGAGATATTTCTCCATGGCCGCTGAATATGATGACCATTTCTATGGGCAACTGGCGGTTGAGCGGCTGGGACGCGAAGTCGGACCATTTGCAACATCGGCTCCGGCTGACCGCGTGAATATGACCGATCGCGGCCAGTTTAACAGTGACAAGCTGGTACAGGCGGCCAAGCTGGCGACCCGGCGCAGCGGCGACTGGCGGGTGCATAACAGTTTCTTTCGCGCCCTCTCCGCCCGTGCGGAAAGCGAAAGCGATTTTCTGCTACTGGGCGAACTCTCAAAAGAAATCGGCCGCCGCGATCTCGCGGTGATTGCCGGGCAAAGCGCGCGCAAACAGGGCATAGACCGGCTGCAGGCAATTGCCTTCCCCGATATGCCGGTACCCGGCGGTTATCAGAATAACTGGACCTTTATTCACGCCATCACCCGGCAGGAAAGCCAGTTCAGCCAGCGCGCCGTAAGCCACGCCAAGGCGCGCGGCCTGATGCAGCTTCTTCCTTCCACTGCGCGCGAACAGGCGGGCAAGATCGGCATGGCCTATAATTTCGGCTCGCTGACCGAGGATCCGCTGTACAATATCCGTCTCGGCTCGAGCTACTTCGAGCGCATGCGCAGCTATTATGGTGGCAGCTATCCGCTGGCAGCAGCGGCCTATAATGCCGGCCCCGGCAATGTGAACAAATGGCTGCGCCGCAATGGCGACCCGCGCACCGGCGCGATTGGCATCATCGAATGGATTGAGAAAATCCCGATTTTCGAGACCAAAAACTATGTTCAGCGGGTGATGGAAAACGCCGTAGTCTATGATGTGATGCATCCCGACAAGGCGGGCTATAACGGCCCCAATCGCCTCAGCCACTATCTCGGCAAGCGCACGCCGGGCTAAGGCCAGCATCGCCCCATGGCATCGCAACCGAAGCCCAATTATATCAGCGCTGAGGGCCTTACCGCCCTGCAGGCACGCTATGATGCGCTGTTCCATAGTGAGCGGCCTAAAGTGGTCGAAACCGTCAGCTGGGCAGCAGGCAATGGCGACCGCTCGGAAAATGGCGACTATATTTACGGCAAAAAGCGGCTGCGCGAGATCGACCGCGAAGTACGCCACCTGTCGCGGCGGATAAAACAGGCCGAAGTGATCGACCCTGCCGCGCATCCCGACAAAAGCCGGATATTCTTCGGCGCGACGGTCGAGCTAGCAGATGAGGATGACAACCGCCGCGCGGTGACGCTGGTCGGCGATGATGAAGCCGATGCGGGAGCAGGCCGGATCGGCTGGAACTCACCACTGGCGCGCGCTTTGCGCGGTGCGTCGGTAGGTGATTTGCGGACTGTGAGATTACCCGCGGGACCGAAGGAATGGGAAGTTGTGGCGATTGGGTATTGAGCCAAGTTTTTTACAACACGGGCAGGCTAACGGAGGAAATTTAGATAGCGATACGGTTTGCCTGCAGTCACTTGGCTTGACAATTCAGCTATGTTACTTTTCCCTGATGCGAATAGGGGGCAAAAATTCGAAATCCTGGAAGCACTTATTGCTTATAGGTGCCGCCATTGTCACTACGCCATTTTCGCTGTCAAATGCGGTGCTATATGCGCAGTCGACAGCCTATGAGGTGGGATCAGCCGCTCCACCTTGTGAAACACAGAACTGTAAAGATGCCCAAGCGCTAAAAGAAGCAGGGGAAATCTACACAGAAGCGACCAGAAAAGCCGCACCGCATTATGTCAAACCGGTTGTTAGAGCGAATCCGATCCAGCCGGCATCCCATTTTCAGGAATTGCTCAATCACAACCAGCAGGCCCTTTCAGCTTTCAACGCCAGCGGTGTTATCGAGGAATGTAACCGCTACGCAGCCAGATACCAAAATATAACCGGCAAGCCCCTAGATGATGGCACAACCTGCAAGCGTTTTCGTGATAAACGCGCGCGTTTCGAAGAGGCCATTGCGAAAGCGCGTGAATACGGTGCGATCGCGTCAAACAATGAGGCCGATCTAGCGGCGAGCAAGGACAGAGCTGATCAGCTGGACGAAGAGCACGAAAAAGTAATGGCAGGCCTTAAGTCCGAAAGTGCGGCAAACGCAGACTTTCTCGCCCGCGAAAATGCATCTTTGGAACGACGGCTCGCGAGCCAATCGAACAAGTCACTCGGTGATTTTCTTGCAGACCTAGGTCCCAGCGCAAAATCGTCGGATGCATCTACACAAGTAGGCTCCGGTGATTTCTTGTCGGATTTGGGCCCTAAAGGATCATCCTCCGGCAAGGGAGATGCAGGAACAAATGACGATTTCCTTGCGCAAACCGGTACCAAAGGCGATTTTCTCTCTGAGGCAACCGATGTGGGTGGCCACAAGATCGTGAAGACCGACGGGCTTGAAGGAGTCGTAGATGCATTGGGCCGAACTCTGATACCTATGCGCAAATGGCGCGTGCTTGACTATCAATCGGGCATAGCGGAGGTTTCTATCGAGTTTAACAATCTAGCTTGCAACGGTGCCGGCTACGCAACTACTATTGCTTACCGTCAGGGCTTCATCGGCAAGGATGGCGAATTCATAGATACGCCCAAGATAACCTTTTACGATGTGCCTCAGTACGATGAACCCTATGTTGGCCTTACTCTTCGTAGATACAATAACGACCAAAGTTATGCCGAACAGGACCGCCGCTATCAGCGCGCAATGGCGAGGAAACGTAGGGAACAAAAAGAGCGCGAGCGTATCGCAAAGCAGCGCTGCGAGCGCGAAACAATCGCATGGAAGAACCGCTTGCTTTCGCGCAATTGAGTATCAGAGCTGAGGATTAGAGTATGAAACCTGCAATCGCTGCCCTATTTGCACTCTGCATAACAATATCGGTTGTCCCAGCTTTCCAAGCTGATGCTCAACAGTTGGATATGGCCACCCAGAACCAGATCCGAGTCAAGTTCATCAATGCAACCCGCGCCTATGAAGCGCAGAATTACAATGAAGCACTTAATCGGTTGCGCGAGATAGAAACGGCTGCAGGCGGAGTGCGAATTGCCACCGCTCAAGGGCTAAAGGTCAAGGTGCTGGTTGCGCTCGACCGATGGGACGAGGCTAAAGCTGAGCTGGATATTCTTTACGGCTTGAATCCTGATGGGGCGATTCTTGAAGACATTGCATCCGCGGCCGGAAGTATTGACGCACATTATGCCGCCATTGCGGAGAAGGAACGTAAAGCACTGGCAGCGCGTCAGGCTCAGGAAGTTGAGTGGAGCGATGCGCTCGAAAAAGCCAAAAGATTCAAAGCAAAAGTGGGGTGGGAAACACTCCTGGCCTTTGCCAACAAATATCCCAATGGTTATTTCGCGGCGGATGCGAAGCGCGCTGCGGAAGACGCCTTGTGGAACGATTGGTCGTTAGGCGGCAAGGCAGTGGAGGATTTCGCGCTGGAAGACTACCTCAAGGAATATCCAAATGGCCGATATGCTGCTGTAGCACGGCGCCGACTATCAGAATTGCGTGCGTTGAGCGATCCGGAGCGACAGGAATTGAGGATTAGAAGCAAAATTGAGACTTACCGTCGTTTTACCAATCTTCGTGCACAGCTCGACGAACACATCTATTCGATGGAAAAAGATTTGAAAAATATCACGCGTATAGACACTAGTTTTAATGAGCTTTGGAATTCTCCACAACGTCAGTTGATCGGTAGCGTATCCAATGTCGAACAGTTTGCCGCGGCATTGCCGACCGTCAGGCGAGCCGTCAGGTTTTCCAAGAAAAGTGATTGCCGCGCTACACTTAAGTCCATCGAGCAAAACACCGCCAAGCACAGCCCACTCGGTAAGATTACTGACTATTTCTGTCGGGATTTGGAGCGGGGACGCAAGCGCTATCAGGAAAAATTTGTCGATACGCGCTTTATGGAAGACTTACAAATGCGCGCGCGGGTCGTTGTTCTTGACAGAGTCTTTACAAGAGGTGACGCCATTCAGGTCGCGGCCGCATGCAGGGTCTATGCATCAGACCCTGCATATTCTGAAGTCCAATCGAGCTGCGAAAAGGCAGAGGTCATCGCAATTACTCCGGTGATGAGCTTGCGAGGAACCTGATGACGGACTCATGCCAAGTTGCTCAGCTGCGCATCTTGCATGATATGGAATGATGCAATTACGGGATTACCGTGAAACTTCACTAAAGTCCCAAACCTATTCCTTCTCCGGCTTATACCCGAACGCCTTTTTCGCCAGCTTGACCAGCTCCGCGTCAATCTCGGGAAACTCCACCGGCACCGCCTCTTCCAGACGGTCGGCAATATGGTTCATCACCGCGATGCGCGCGGCTTTTTTGTTGTTGCTGTCAAATACCGCCCAGGGCGCCCAGCGGGTATCGGTATGGGCGAACATATCGGCATAGACGGTGAGATAATCCTCGCGGCGGGCGCGGTTGCGGAAGTCGTCGGCGGTCATCTTCCAGCGTTTGCGCGGCGTGTTGAGCCGGTCGGCAAAGCGCTTGTCCTGCGTCTTTTGCGTGGTGTGCAGGAATATCTTGATCAGCGTCGTGCCGTCATCGACCTGCTGCGCTTCAAATTCGTTGATCTCGTCATAGGCGCGGCGCCATTGGTCTTCGGTGCAAAAGCCTTCCACCCGCTCGACCAGCACCCGGCCATACCAGCTGCGGTCAAACACCGAGATATTGCGCGTCCCCGGCAGGTTGCGCCAGAAGCGCCAGAGGAAATGCCGTTCCTTCTCCGCCTTGCTCGGCGCGCCAATGGGATAGACCTCAAAATAGCGCGGGTCCCATTCGGCCGACATACGGCGGATAATGCCACCCTTGCCCGCCGCATCCCAGCCTTCAAACACGATCATCGCGCGCTTTTGATGCACGATATGAGCAAAATGCACCCGCGCCAGCCGCCGCTGCACCGCTTTCAGCGCATCGCCATAATCGCCGTCAAAAGACGCGCCCTTCTCATAGTCTGACAGGTTTATCGTCATACGATCCTCAAATTGGCGAGTTAAACCGTGCATAGCATGATCCCCTTGCAACAGGTTTAATGCCACCAGTTTAATCCGCCGCGGTCAAGCCGCTTCCGCCACCATATTCGAGCGATTTGGCGAATGTCTCAATATGGGATCAGGCGGGGAGGCACGGAATGCCGTATTGCGGAATCTTTGAATCGGCAGTGATAAGCGTTGCTTTCTCAACCAAGGACTGGCTGATCAATAGCCGGTCAAACGGATCCCTATGATGCATAGGAAGCTGTTCCAGCGCGCTCAGATGCGTTGTATTTATGGGAAGGACTTGAATGCCCAGTTCAGGGAGGCGACTGGCAACCAGCCCGGCGTTCAAAGCCAGCTTCTCTTGCCCATGTTTGATGGCTATTTCCCAAAGTGATGCGATACTAAGGAAAACAGTGTTTGAACCGTCAGCAATGATCGACTTGGCGCTACTGCCAAGCCGACCATCATCGTCAAACCACCACAGAATGATATGGGTGTCGATAAGAAATGTGTTCATTTCTTGAGTGGCGGTAGATGGCTATCAATGCCGTAAAAGGCATCGATCAACCAATCCGGCGTATCATCAAAGTCGTCCGTCATCCCGACCTTACCCTTCAACACACCCGGCTGACGCGGTTTACCATCCTTGGTCCAGTACCATTTCCCATCGACAAAATAAGGCTGGCCCTCTGGCCCCTTGCCCGTTGGCGACGCCTTGGAAGCAGGCGCGGTTGGTGCATGATTGAAAGACATAGCCTGCTCCTTAACTGTGTTTTGTGATGCCATATCTGGCACTTCATCGCCCGTAATCAGTTTCTCAAGGCACAACTTTACCAGCCCGGACAGGGATAGCCCCTGTTCGGCAGCGAGGACCCGTGCCTTGCGATGCAAAGCGTCATCCAGTGCGATCGTCACATTCTTCATGGCGACCACAGTATCACATTTTCACAGAATCACAAGCGCGATAATCGGCGCTTGTGGCTCAGCCCTGTTTTGGCGGCTCGACGACGCGGACATGCAGTTCGCGCAGCTGTTTGAAATCAGGCTGTGACGGCGCCCCCATCATCAGGTCTTCGCCCTTCTGGTTCATCGGGAAGGCAATCACTTCGCGGATCGCTTCCTCGCCCGCAAGCAGCATCACGATCCGGTCGATCCCCGGTGCCGAGCCGCCATGGGGCGGTGCACCCAGCTTGAACGCCTCAATCATCCCGGAAAATTCGTGGTCGACATCTTCCTGGCTGTAGCCGGCAATCTCGAACGCCTTATACATGATATCCGGACGGTGGTTCCGGATCGCGCCCGAGCTAAGCTCATAGCCGTTGCAGACAATGTCATATTGCCACGCCTTGATCTCCAGCGGGTCCATGGTCTCCAGCGCTTCCATCTCGCCTTGCGGCATGGAGAAGGGATTGTGGCTGAAATCGATCTTCTTCGCGTCCTCATCATATTCGAACATCGGGAAGTCGACGATCCAGCAGAATTTGAAGCAGCCCTGCTCAATCAGGCCGAGCTGCTCGCCGATCTGGGTGCGCGCGGCACCGGCGAGCTTGGCCGCGTCCTTTTCCTTGCCTGCGGCGAAGAACAAACCGTCATCGGGGCCAAGGCCAAGCTCGTTATAGAGCTCTTCCATACGCTCCAGGCCGTGGTTCTTGGCGATGGGGCCACCAAATTCGCCGCCCTTGCGGGTGACATAACCTAGCCCGGCAAAGCCTTCACCGCGGGCCCAGTTGTTCATGTCATCAAAGAACTTGCGGCTTTTCTCATTTGTATTCGGAGCCGGAATCACACGGACGCATCCGCCGCCACCAACGATTCTCTCGAACAGGCCAAAGCCGCTTTGTTCAAAGTGGCTGGTCACATCGTTGATGATCAGCGGGTTGCGCAAATCGGGCTTGTCGGTGCCATATTTCAGCATTGCCTCGGCATAGGGAATGCGCGGGAATTCACCCGACGGGGTTACCGTTTTGTCACCGGAGAATTCTTCAAAGCACCCGGCAAGTACCGGTTCCAGCGCCTGAAACACGTCCTCCTGGGTGACAAAGCTCATTTCAAAGTCGAGCTGATAGAATTCCAGGCTGCGGTCGGCGCGCAGGTCTTCGTCGCGGAAGCATGGCGCGATCTGGAAATAGCGGTCAAAGCCGGACATCATCAGCATCTGCTTGAACATCTGCGGCGCTTGCGGTAGCGCGTAGAAATTGCCCGGGTGCATACGGCTGGGTACGAGGAAGTCGCGCGCGCCCTCTGGCGAAGAGGCAGTAAGGATCGGTGTCTGGAACTCGGTAAAACCCTGCTCCACCATCCGCTTGCGCAGTGATGTAATCACCGCCGAACGCAGAATGATATTGGCGTGCATCTTGTCGCGGCGCAGATCGAGGAAGCGATAGCGCAACCGGATGTCTTCAGGATATTCTGCTTCGCCTGCCACCGGCATCGGCAATTCTGCGGCTTCGGACTGGACGGTCACTTCGCGCGCCACCACTTCAATCTCGCCAGTTGGCAGATTGGGGTTCACCGTCTCGTCCGAACGCGCCAGCACTTCGCCGGTCACGGTGATCACACTCTCGGTGCGCAGCCGGTCAAGCTCGGCAAAGCAAGGGTTATCGGTATCCGCAACAATCTGGGTAATGCCAAAATGATCGCGCAGATCGACAAACAGCACCCCGCCATGGTCACGGGTGCGGTGAATCCAACCCGACAGGCGAACAGTCTCGCCCATCTGGGCCTTGCGAAGCGCGGAACAATTATGCGTGCGATAGCTATGCATGGAATAATCCTGATTATCTGTAAGCAGCGCGGGCCTTCGGGACTCTTCCCACCTCGCCCGACGCGAAATATGTGCTGCGCCTAACACAGGTGCGACTAGCATTTGTCAAGTCGCCTCGGCGGCTTTAAGAGCGTTTTCATGAAAATTCATCCTTTGATTAGCGATAGCGACACGCTTGCCGAGTTGTGCGAGCGCCTTTCCAAAGCCGATTTCGTCGCCGTCGATACCGAATTTATGCGCGAGAACACCTATTGGCCGGAATTGTGCCTGGTGCAGATCTCCGATGGTGAAGAAGCCGCCGCCATCGACCCGATGGCCGAGGATATTGATCTTATGCCGCTGCTCGACCTGCTCACCGAAAATCATGATGTGCTCAAAGTCTTTCATGCCGGCGGTCAGGATATCGAGATTATCTTCAACATGACCGGCAAGACCCCAGCGCCGCTGTTCGATACACAGATCGCCTCGATGGCTTTGGGGCAGGCGGAGCAGATCGGCTATGCCAATCTGGTCGAAAACTGGCTCGGCGTACGTGTCGACAAGGGTGCACGTTTTACCGACTGGTCGCGCCGGCCGCTCGATCAGCGGCAGATTGATTATGCGATTGGCGATGTCACCCATCTCTCTGCCATCTTCCCGCAAATGCTCGACAAATTGCGTGAGACCGGACGCGGCGCCTGGCTCAATCACGAGATGGAAAAGATCGGCAACCTGGCGCAATATGATATCGACATCAACACCCTATGGCGGCGGATCAAGGCGCAGGGGCGCAATGCACATGTGCTGGGGCGGTTAAAGGCCCTCGCTGCATGGCGCGAGACTGAGGCGCGAGACAAGAACCTGCCGCGTGGTCGCATCGCCAAGGATGAGACGCTGGGCGATATTGCCGCGCATCCGCCGAAGCGCCAAGAAGACTTGTCACGCATCCGTGGCCTGTCCAATAGCTGGAAGAGCAATGATATTGGCGCGCGACTGATGGACGCGCTTGCCGATGCCGAACCATTGCCGAGCGAGGAAATGCCGCCGCGTGGCCGCCGTGGTCCGGGCCTTGGCAAGGAAGGCGCACTGGTCACGGACCTGCTTAAGCTGATGCTGAAAATCCGGGTGCGTGAGATGAATGTCGCGGCGCGGCTGATTGCCCGCACCGACGAGTTGGAGAAACTGGCTGCGGGTGAGCGCGAGGGGCTGGAAATCCTTAGCGGCTGGCGCTTCGAGGAATTTGGCCGCGACGCGCTCGATCTGGTTGAGGGCCGGGTTGCCTTCACCATTGTCGATAATAAGCTGAAAATGACGCGTACTGAAGAAGCCGCAGAGCCGCTGGAAACCGCCGCTTCATGAGCAGCTTCCTGCCCACCCTCAAACAACTGCAATATCTTGTCGCGCTGAAAGAGCATGGGCATTTCGGCAAGGCGGCGGAAAGCTGCTTCGTCACCCAGTCCACCCTATCAGCGGGCCTGCGCGAGCTGGAATCGCTGCTCGATTGCACGCTGGTCGAACGCACCCGCCGCGTGGTGCGGTTTACCCCGCTGGGCAATCAGGTGGTTGAGCGCGCGCACCGCCTTTTGCGCGAGGCAGAGGAGCTGGCCGAGCTCGCCAAGGCCTCGGGCAAGCCGCTCACTGGTGAATTGCGGATGAGCGTGATCCCCACCATCGCGCCTTTCCTGCTGCCGCGGCTATTGCCGCGTCTGCGCCAGGAAAAGCCGGACCTCAAACTCTATCTGCGCGAGGAAGTCAGCACCGCCGCCTGCGATTCGCTGCACCATGGTCAGGTCGATTGCATCCTCTTCGCTATGCCCTTTACCTGTGGCGAGGTGGAGAGCGAGACTCTGTTCACTGATAGCTTCCATGTCGCCTTCCCCAAGGATGACCCACGTGACCCGCCGACCACCATCGACCCTGAGCTGATCGATGAGACTCGGCTGCTGCTGCTGGAGGATGGACATTGCCTAAAGGATCAGGTGCTCGCTGCGTGCAACCGACCCGAGCTCAGCGCCAGCGCCACGATGATCGGCACCTCGCTGCACACGCTGGTGCAGATGGTCGATAACGGTCTCGGCCTCACCCTGCTGCCAGATATGGCGCTGAACAGCGAAATCCTGACCGGTACCAGCATCGTCACCCGCCCGCTCAAAGCCGAACAAGCCTCACGCGACATCACCCTCGCCTGGCGCAAGAACAGTCCGCGCGATGAGGAATTTCATATGTTAGCCGATATTTTGCGGCGGGGATGGAGTGATAAGATTCCCCCCGAATGAACCTCAGCGGAACTGAATTTTAATACTCAAAGTACAGCATCATCAATTGGCCGGGATACCCAGTCTTCTCTTGCATGACGTACGCGGACAATAAATATGCCCCTCTCTTCAACTCTATAGAGTATCACATGGGCTTTATGTGGATGTGCCCTAAATGCCGGAGATAACTCCTCGCGCTCTCGTGCCGCTCGCGGGTTTTCTGCAAGAAAATCAAAGCTGCGCTCCAGACTTGCATGGTAAGCATCCGCCTGAGCAACGCCAAATTGTTCTGCTCCATCAAGATAGATGCGGATTATATCCTCATCCGCCTTCTTGCTGAGCCGATAAGTCATGTATTACTTGCCGAAAATCGGGCTTTTGCATCGGCCAAAATCTCATCCATGCTTCGTTCGCTGATGCCGCTGGCCAGACCTTCATCAACCAATTTCTGCATCGCGGCAATTTTTTGCGCCCGTTCTTGGTCATGACGGATCAGATCGCGGATATATTCGCTATCATTAGTATAAGCGCCAGAAACAATTTGAGATTTTATCCACTCATCTTGCTGTACAGTAACGGTTATGGTCTTGCGTGTAGTCATTTATTTGCCTCAATGATCATACTTTTGATGCATTTTAGCATATATAGCTATAAAACGCCAAAGCACCTAATCTAGTCCATATGCTTGAGGCCAACCCGCAGATAGTCCCACCCGGTGATGATGGTGAGCACAGCCGCGATCCATAGGCTTGCAAGGCCGACCACATGCACCCAGCTTTCGGCAAAAGTCGCACATGTTGGACCAAGGGCTTGGCATGGCTGACCGTGCACAGCACCGCCCAGGATCAGCGCGCCCAATGCAATGAGCTGAAAGGTCGTTTTCCACTTTGCCAATTTGGTCACCGGAACGGACACCTGAATGCCGCCGAGAAATTCGCGCAATCCCGATACCGTAATTTCACGGATCAGGATCACCAGCCCTGCAACCACATGCAGGTCGCCGACATAAGGCCCGCGCAAGAACCCCTGAGCAGTCAGGATCAGGATAACCGCCGCGACCATGATCTTGTCGGCAATCGGGTCAAGAAACGCGCCAAGCTTTGACACTGCGCCTTGTGCGCGGGCGAGATAGCCGTCAAAATAGTCGGTAATGCCCATCAGGCAGTATAGAGCGAAGCCGAGCAGATAGCCCAGCTGCCATCCCGGCCACCATAAAAGCGCGACGAGAAATGGAACGGTAACGATCCGCGACAATGTCAGGATATTGGGCAAGGTCAGCATTGAGGACGCTCATAACCAGAGTCTGCGCAAAGGGAAACCGACTCTTTGCTGCTTGTTCTGCCTCATCACGGGACGAACGCTGGGGTAGCCCATAATCAGCAGTTGGCGTTGCGCCTGCTATTGTCTAGGGGTGGTAACTCAGGGATTAACAACAGGCTTATAGCACCGCATGTCATCTGCACTCCCCCTTCTTGGCAAAAGAAGGTTTTCCCCGCTTTTTATCACCCAGTTGCTGGGTGCTTTTAACGACAATTTGTTCAAATTCTCGATGGTCATCTTGGTGACCTATGCGGTGCTCAACGACCCGGAACAGGAATTTCTGTTCAACGCGGTGGCCTCTTTGGTGTTCATATTGCCGTTCTTTCTGTTCTCCGCATTGGCAGGGCAATTGGCGGACAATTACGACAAGGCGGTGATTATCCGCCATGTCAAAACGGCGGAAATCGGACTGGCGATTACCGGCGCGATTGGTCTCTATTTCGGGATTGTCAGCGTGATGTATGTCGCTCTGTTTCTGCTTGGCCTGCAATCGACATTTTTCGGGCCGATCAAATATGCGATCCTGCCGCAACATCTCGACAAGGATGAGGTGCTGGCCGGGACCGGGCTGGTCGAGGCGGGGACCTATATCGCCATCCTCGCCGGGACTATTCTCGGTGGCATCATTATCGACCGTGAGGGCAATGGTGTCGAATTTGCTGCCTTTATGGTGCTCGCAGTGGCCGGAATTGGCTGGGTATCCAGCCGCTTTGTCCCCGATGCGCCGCCACAGAAAGAGCGTGAAAAGATTGACTTCAATATCTTCCGTTCCTCCTGGCAGTTAATCAGCGATACGCTGCATATCCGTCGCCTCTATCTCGCGATTGTCGCGATCAGCTTTTTCTGGACCATTGGTGCGGTTCTGGTCATCCAGTTCCCGCCGCTGGTGAAAAATGTGCTCACCGCCGCGCCCGAAGTCGCTAGTCTGTTCCTTGGTGTATTCTCTGTGGGGATTGCAGTCGGCTCGGTGCTGATCAACCGCCTGCTGAAAAGTGAAGTCTCCGCTCGCTATGCCCCGATCAGTGTCGTCATGATGGGCGTTTTTGTCATTCTGCTTTATGTTGCCGGACGCAACTGGAGTGGTTTGCAAGGCGACGATCTTTTCACCTTCTGGACCTTTTTGGAACAGGATGGTTCGTGGCAGTTGCTGGCGATATTGGCTGGCGTGGCCATCACTGGCGGCATGTTTGTGGTGCCGCTCTATGCCTTTCTCACCACCACCGTCGATATCAGCCGTACGGCGCGCACCATCGCCGCGAACAATGTCGTTAATTCCGGCTGCATGGTTGCCGGTGCGGCTATGGCGGCAGCACTAAGCTTGCTCGGCGTATCAACGCTCGACCAGTTCCTTGTGGTCGCTGCGATGTGCCTGGTGGCTGCATGGCTGGGCTGGCTGCTGCACAAAGCAGAGATGGAGCCTTTAGATACGGATGATGAGTTTCATGACCATGAGAGAGCAGATCACCTCAAACCCTGATCGACCTGCCTTTAGGCTCACCAGATAAAAGCCGAAATACCCAGGAAAAATGTCGCAAAGCTGAGGAAAAACAGTCGAATATCATCGGCTCGGCTATTCGCCACCGCACGCTGCGGATCAGGCTCTACCGTCAATGCAGACAATGGCAGGCCCGCGCGAAAGGGATGCCCATTTTCGGAGCTGCTGTCGCACTTGTCAGAAAAATATGCGCCATCGGCACTGCGGTGAGTCATGCCGCAATATTAAGACTTTCTTCATTGATTCTGCCAGAGCGGGCAAAGGTTAATTTTGTGTTCGTATCGCTTTGGTACAGTGTTGTGCGCAGAAGGGGCTATATTCTCTGTGCACAACGCGTTTAAGCAGAGCCAATAAGCGAGGCCAGCACTCGGCGACTTCCTTTAAATGGCCGACGCCCGTGCATAACCCGATAGTTATCCAGAATAGCGATATCGCCCTGCTGCCATTCGCAATCAGCAGTCACTTGTTCTGAAAGCGCAATCACACGCGCCATATCGTCCGCATCAATGCTGCTGCCATCGCCAAATGTCACTTTATCGGGTTCATCTTCGGGCGTATCCGCCCAGCCAATCCATGCGGCAATCAATTGGTTAAAGAAGCTGATCGTGCCATCGTCCAGCACCCGAACTGCAGGCATTGCGGATGTAGTGACACGCAGCGTGGGTTCCTCACCCGATGCCAGAGCGCGGTCATCGCCCCAGCCCCATTCATAGCCCAGCACTTTCAGCTTGGCCTCTGCCTCGGCACGGGTTTTAACACTCAGCGTGCTCGCCCAGCTGCGGCCCTGCCCGCTCGCCGCATCGTCAAACCCTGGCATGATATTGGTATAGCGTAAGCCAAGGCGCTGACACTTATCGGCGAAATCGGGAAGCTCGGTCGCGATCTTTGCGTGTAAAAGATCAGAGCGGCAGATCGGCGTCGCCCCGCCCTGACCCGGCGCGACTTCACAGAAAAATAACAGCCGTGACGGATAAATCGGTGTCTGCGCCATTTCATGATGCAGATGAATCGCCACCTCAGGCGGTGCTTCATTGGCGGTGAACACCCGTTCCGTGACATTCATCCGTACCGCATTGGAGAGCGATTCGGCATAGGTAAACCCCGGCCATCCGGTGGCCGCGATCAGCCGATCAAAATCCTGCGCATCGGTGAAACCAAAACCGCGCAACAGCACAGCTCCAGACTGGGCAAGCTGTTGCTCGACATCATCGCCAATCGTTTGCCAAAGCGTGGTCGGATTGCCACCCAGATGCGCATTGCCATTGGCCATGATCACAGAGGGAAAATTCTCCATCAGATACGTCTTTCTCGATTTTTCCTCATCCAGCGGCCGCGCTCCAGAGCGATAGCCAGCACCGTCAGCCCCATCAAGCCCGTCAATGATGGCCAGAATAATGCACTTAATCCATTCACCAGACCAACAGGCGAGAACAGCAGATAAATCGCGACAATCGCCGCCACCAAGATAATCGATACCGGCCCGGCATAGCGCCAAGGGGTGAGTTCAACCGGATGGCGGATATTCTCATGGGCAATATCCACTCCGCCAAAACCCTTGGCCAGCGCCGCCATAAAGCCGATCTCGATAAAGAACAGGATCGCATAGAGATGGACGAAATTGAGCCCGGTATCGAACGCGGGAATGAAACGCAGCGCGCCATAGGCGGCGACATGGAACAGAATCACCGCTTTCGCCGCCCATGGCGGGACGCCACGCATAAACAGGCCCGCCAACACAATCGCAATCACCGGGATATTATAGAAACCGCTGAAAATGCGGATGATCTGCCACAGTCCTTCAGCAGCATTTTGCAGGAACGGTGCGGCAATAAAGCTGGCTACGGCGATAAACAGGCTCGCGATCTTGGCGGTCTTCACCAGCGTCGCGTCATCGACATTGCCGCCGCGCTTTTTTGCGTAAAGGGGCGCGTAGATATCGAGCGCAAATAGCGTCGCGGCGCTGTTAAGCAGCGAGTTAAATGAGCTGAACACCGCGCCGAGCAACACGGCGAGAAAGAAACCAGACATCCAGCCGGGCAGTACATCGGCGACCAATCGCGGATAGGCCTTATCCAGCCCGCCAATATCCGGGCCATAGAGATGAAAGGCGATAATCCCCGGCAGCAGCATCATGCCCGGCACCAACAGTTTAAGGAAACCGGTAAGCAACACGCCCTTTTGCCCCTCGGCCAGCGACTTCGCCCCTAGGGTACGCTGAATAACATATTGGTTGGTACCCCAGTAAAACAGCGTCGCGAAGATCATGCCGGTAAACAAAGTCAGAAACGGCGTCGGATCATCATTGCTGCCAATGGCGTTGAGCTTGTGTGTCTCGGTGGTGAAAACCGTCGTTGCACCCTGAGTAAAACTTCCCTCTCCCAGCGCAACGAGACCGAAAACCGGCACCAGAAAGCCGATGATCAGCAAGCCTATGCCATTGATCGTATCCGAGACCGCTACTGCTTTCAGCCCACCGAAAACCGCATAGGCGCCGCCGACACAGCCGATGAGCAATATCACCGCAACCAGACTGGCGGTGGGTCCCAGCCCTGTGACACCCTGAACATCGAACATGCCCAGCACCGCCAGCGCGCCCGAATAGAGCACCGAGGGTATCGTCACCAGACCATAGCCGAGCAGGAACAACACCACGGTATAGCGCCGCACGCCTTCATCAAACCGGCTGCTGAGAAACTCGGGCAAGGTGGTATAGCCGCCCGCGAGATAGCGCGGCAGGAAGACTAGTGCCATGACGATGATGGCGAACCCGGCGGTCACCTCCCACGCCATGGCCGACATGTTGAAGGCATAGGCCGAACCATTGAGGCCGATAAGCTGCTCCGCTGAGAGATTGGTGAGCAGCATGGACCCGGCGATGAACAGGCCAGTCAGGCCACGTCCGGCGAGGAAATAGCCATCGCGATCCTCGGCAGTGCCGCGCGTCTTGAGCCAGGACAGCCACGCCACCAGCGCCATAATCGCCGCTGCGCCGAACAGGGTCCAGAGATTGTCACTCGTCATGCGGTCGTATCAAACACCACGTCGGCAGCATCAATCCCGGCCTTATCCAGCATATCCGCAATCTCCACCGGTGCGCCGGTGGCAATGCTCTGCTGCGCCGCAGCCCCAACCAGAAACGCCCAGAAGCCCTCGCGCGCTGTTGCAAGATCGCTAGGTTTGCCGTCCAGCGCATCGATCAGCCGCCGATGCAAATGCCAGCTCGCACCACCGTGACCGCTCTGCTCGATCCAGCGTGGATAGCTGGGTTCGATATGCAGCCTTCGTCCGGCATCGCCTTGCACAATATCCAACGTATTGCGAAACTGGTCATCGCCATTGGGATCGGCATGTTCCTGCCCGCGCAGCTGGCCCTTATCGCCGGTGACCACCAGCTCCTCGCGGAAATCGGGTGTAAGCATATTGAGCGTGAAGCTGCCACGGACACCGCGCGCATAATCGATCAGCACATCGGCATTATCGAGCATATCCGCCTGCTCGCCATTACGGGCAAGGTCGCGGAAATTTACTGCCTGCGACCCATTGGCAAAGACCCGCTCCGGCGGCGCGCCGGTGATGCGGTGCATCAGGTCAAAATAGTGGCAGCATTTCTCAACCAGCGTGCCGCCCGAGCCGCTGTTAAACTTGTTCCACTGCCCCACCTTGTCGAGAAAAGGCGGACGGTATTCGGCGATGCGCAGCGTTTTGAGATTGCCAATGGTGGCCTTGTCCGCCAGCCGGTCCAAAGCCTCGGCATAAAGCGCTTTGTAGCGATATTGCAGACCAAGCTGGAACAGCGTCGGATGCGCCTCTGCCGCCTGCAACATCGCGAAGGCGTCTTCCAGCGTGGTTGCCATGGGTTTCTCGACCAGCATCGGCTTGCCGCTGGCGAGCAAAGGCTCGACCAACTGCCAATGCGAATGATTGGGCGTCGCAATAATCACCAGATCCACCGCCGGGTCGTTCGCGGCTGCTTCCGGGCTGTCATAAACGATAAGCGGCTGATTGCTGCTAAGACTATCATGCAGCCGCTGCGCGGCAGCCAGGCTGGGCCCATGCGGATCATGTACCCCGATCACCCGCGCCTGCCCTTCCAGCGCCGTCACCCGCAAATGCTCCAGCCCCATGGTGCCACAGCCGATCAGCGCAAAATTATAGCGCGGCTCCTCACGGCGCGAGAGATAGCGGTCCTCTTCGCTGACAAAATCCCATTTGCGGCTGGCGGTAAACTGGCGCAGCCTCAGGCCATCTTCATTGTCGCCAGCCATAGGCTTCAGAAATTATCCTTGGCGCTGCGGATCGCGGCGAAGGTGGCGACGGCATCGCCCTCATGCCCCATATGCGCCTGCATCGCCGCGACATCGGCGCGCAGAAATGGATTGGTGTCGAGCTCGCGCGCCAGCGTTGTTGGCACGGTTGGTTCGTCTTCAGCCCGCAACGCATCAATCCATGCAGAATATTCTGCCAGAGCGCTGTTCTCCGGATCGATATGCGTCGCGAAACGGGCATTGGCCTGGCTATATTCATGCGCACAATAGAGTGTGGTTTTGTCCGGCAGATTACGCAGCCGCAACATGGTGGACCACATCATTTCCGGCGTGCCCTCAAACATACGTCCACAGCCAAGCGCGAAGATGCTGTCACCGACAAAGGCAATCTCGCTGTCGGGCAGATGATAGGCGATATGGCCGAGCGTATGGCCCGATACATCCATGACATGCGCTATATGATCGCCCAGCTTTACCGTGTCACCGGGATCAACCTGATGATCATAGACCGGAATGCGCTCGCCATCGCCTCTGGGGGCAATGATGGTGCAGCCAGTGGTATCCTTAACCGCCTGATTGCCACCGGCATGATCTGGGTGCCAATGGGTGTTCCAGATATGGCTGATCGTCCAGCCCTTAATCTCGGCCTGTTTCAGGATTTCCTCGGCATCGGGGGTATCGATAACCGCGGTCTCGCCGCTGACATCATCATGCAGCAAAAAGCCGTAATTGTCGCTGAGACAGGGGAATTGATGAACATGAAGCGGCATAGCGCGGCTCCTCGCGGGTTTAGGGGCTGGTCTTGTAATATGCTTAGCATCTGCATCGCCTCTGGCAAGGTGGTAGCAAACAAGCCCAGACCACACCTTCCGTTCACCTCGAGCGAAGTCGAGAGGCCGATGCGCTTCACAAAGTGTCTCGACTTCGCTCGACACGAACGGGGTTAGAACTGGCATTAGTAGCATTTGCGTCCAACTCAGCCATGCGATAGCGACGTGGCTATGAACCTTGCCGACAGACTGACCCGCTTCAGCCGATGGACGCTGACGCAGCCGCTGGCGAAATTATTTGCCCTGTCGATACTGTTTCAGGCCGCGTTGGTAGCCAGCTTTTTCCTACGCAACGACACGCTGTTCTATACCGGCATAGTCGGTAGCTGGTGCTTGATCATCCTCTTCCTCATGCGCCAGACCACCGCCATTGGTGATGAGATGCGCAATCTCGAAGCGGGCCAGCCACAACCGAGCTATGGCCGGATCATAAAACTGCTGGCGCCGTTTATGATCCACTTTGGCAGCTTTGCCATTCTCAGCACAATCGTTGGCCTTGCCTATCGCGCTTAGATAACCTCCGGCACGAGACAGATATTGAGTATGCGCCGCAACAGGCCTATTGAGCCGCCATGGCACGCGAACAATTGATATCCTTCACCTGGGACGACCCCTTCCTTCTTGATGACCAGCTGAGCGAAGAGGAGCGGCTGATCCGTGACAGCGCGCATGGCTTTGCGCAGAGCACGCTGCAGCCGCGCGTAATCGACGCCTATCGTGAAGAAATTGACGCGCCCGAGCTGTTTCCGATGATGGGCGAAGCCGGACTGCTCGGCGTTACCCTTTCCGAAGACTATGGCGGCGCAGGGGCCAATTATGTCTCCTATGGCCTGATCGCGCGCGAGGTTGAGCGGGTCGATAGCGGCTATCGCTCGATGATGTCGGTGCAAAGCTCTCTGGTCATCCACCCGATCAACAGCTTTGGCAGCGAAGAGCAAAAGCAAAAATATCTGCCCGGCCTGACCGCGGGCACGCTGATCGGCTGTTTTGGCCTCACCGAGCCCGATGCCGGCTCCGATCCTGCCGGCATGAAGACCACCGCGAAAAAGACCGACGACGGCTATGTGATCTCCGGTGCCAAAACCTGGATATCCAACGCGCCTTTTGCCGATGTGTTTGTCGTCTGGGCCAAATCCGAAGCGCATGGCGGCGCCATTCGCGGCTTCATTCTGGAAAAAGGCATGAAGGGCCTCGAAGCGCCAAAGATCAAGGGTAAGCTGAGCCTGCGCGCCTCCACCACCGGTATGATCCAGATGGACGAGGTGGAGGTTGGCGAGGAGCAGCTACTGCCCGATGTGCAGGGCCTTAAAGGCCCGTTCAGTTGCCTCAACCGCGCCCGCTATGGCATTAGCTGGGGCAGCATGGGCGCAGCGGAATTCTGCTGGCATGCGGCGCGGCAATATGGCCTGGACCGCAAGCAGTTTGACCGGCCACTCGCGGCGACACAGCTTTACCAGAAAAAGCTCGCCGATATGCAGACCGAGATCGCACTGGGTCTGCAAGCCTCGCTGCGCGTTGGGCGGTTGATGGATGAAGGCCGGTTCGCGCCGGAGATGATCTCGATCGTCAAACGCAATAATTGCGGCAAGGCCCTCGATATTGCGCGCCAGGCACGCGACATGCATGGCGGCAACGGCATTTCCGAGGAATATCAGGTGATGCGCCATATGGTGAATCTGGAAACGGTGAACACCTATGAAGGCGCGCATGATGTCCACGCGCTGATCCTCGGCCGGGCGCAGACGGGGATACAGGCCTTTTTCTAAAGCAGGCAAGATGATGCTCAAGCCGATATACCGCTCCATTATTCTTTATGGACTGGTGCTGGCAGCAGGCGCGTTCGCGCTGCAATGGCTGGAATATCGCTACACAATTCAGGCGCTGTCCGGCTCGGTTTACATCGTGATTATTGCCTGTGCTTTTGCCTTGGTCGGGCTGTGGGTTGGTCTGCGTCTGACCCAGCCCAAGCAGCAGGATTTTGCCCGTAACGATAAAGCCATGACCGCGCTCGGCATCAGCGCGCGCGAATATGATGTGCTCAAACTGCTCGGCGAAGGCTATGCCAATAAAGAGATTGCCCGGCATCTCAACATCTCGCCCAACACCGTCAAAACGCATGTCACCAGCCTGTTCACCAAGCTGGAAGTATCGCGCCGCACCCAGGCGATCAGCAAGGCCAGAGAACTCAGAATTCTCCCGTAAAGACAGGTGACTATGGCCAAATCACCCTTTTGGGCGATAGGATTGGGCCAAGGAAGCTGCTTAGCCATGCGCCATTCGCAAACGGATGAACACATGGGAGACACAATATGACACGGATAATTCTGCTCTTTGGCGCGCTATCAGGCGCAATCACCATTGGTACCATGACACTCGGCATGGTGTTTGGCGGAGAAAGCGGTGGCAGCGAATTTGTCGGCTATCTCATCATGCTGGTTGCGCTGAGCCTGATCTTTGTTGGCGTGAAACGCTATCGCGATGTGGAGCAAGGCGGCGTCATCCGTTTCTGGAAAGCGCTGCAGGTCGGACTTGGCATCGCAGTGGTCGCCGGGGTGGTCTATGTTGTCGGCTGGGAGCTGTTCCTGTGGCAGACCGATTATGCCTTTTTTGAGGAATATAGCGCAGCACAACTCGCTGCGCGTGAGGCTG
Organism: Pseudomonadota bacterium; assembly: GCA_038748365.1. GTDB lineage: Bacteria > Pseudomonadota > Alphaproteobacteria > Sphingomonadales > Sphingomonadaceae > Alterisphingorhabdus. The sequence goes on along the minus strand of JBCDIZ010000005.1, from coordinate 190,545 downwards.
CGGGAGCAACCGCTGCAGAGCTGGAAGCGCTTAAACAGGAAATGGCGGATGCGGCAGTGATGTACGCCAATCCCGTCTATCGTATGCCGATTACCTTTACCGAGATTTTCCCGGTGGGCGCGCTGGTATCACTGGTCTCGGCCGCGCTGTTGCGCAACGCCAAGCTATTGCCCGCAAACGCTTAATAGGCTCGTCACGGATGCTGTGCCAATCGCTATTTGTCTGCTAGGCGTTGGCAATGGCACAGCAAGAGGCTCCCAAACCAACAAAAAAACGCAGCGCAAAGGTCGACACCATTGTCGATGCCATGGCAGATTTTGTATTGGAAAATGGTCTGACGGCCGCCAGCCTCCGGCCATTGGCCAAAGCCGCGGGCACCAGCGACCGGATGCTGCTCTATTATTTCACCGACAAGCACGAGCTGATGGCAGCGATATTGGAGCGGGTCGCCGATCGCATGGTGGCGATGCTCGACGCCATTGCCGATAGCGAACCGATGTCGCCCGATGCTTTGCTGGCTGCATTGATGCCGCTGCTTTCAAGCGATCTGGCCTGGCCCTTTATGCGCATCTGGATTGCGCTCGCCAGCGAGGGGGCCAATGGCGATGCCAATGCGCAGACTGTGGGCAAAAGGCTGGGTCAGCGTTTTCTCGAATGGGGCCAGGGTCGCGTAACCGGATCTGACGATGCAGCACGGCATAAAGAAGCGTGCCGGTTGCTGGTCATGGTTGAAGGTCAGGTGCTGCTCAAGGCACTCGGGCTGGAGCAGATCGGACAGGATGCGCTGGGATAATATTCTATTTCACGCAAAGAACGCGAAGATTTTCAAGAGGTCGTTTCAAGGTGCCGACTCTTTGCGCCTTCGCGTCTTTGCGTGAGAACATAAGTCTCCCTCCCCTTTAGGGGAGGGGTTGGGGTGGGGGCGTTCCACAGGCACTGCACAAGTGGATATCCCCCACCCCGCTGCGACTAACCGCCTTCGCTAAAGCTACGGCGCTAAGTCTCACTGCCCCTCCCCTGAAGGGGAGAGGGCTAATTACTGCGCTGATCCAACACAAAGCCCAGCACAATCGCAACCCCGGCACCCCAGAGAATGCTTGCGCCGGATATGGCGACAATCTCTATCGTTTCACCATAGAGGTAGGGGAACCAGATTAATGCCGTGCCATCGCACAGAGCCGCTGCGGCTGTGGCAATGGCTAGCGCGGGACCGAGCTGGCCGGGCTGTATCGAAGCGATGATGCGGATGAGATAAACAAAGGGCATGGTGCCGGGAATGATCAGCGCATAGATCAGTGCCATATTGCCCTGTTCCAGCATGCCTGCTTCGCCCAGAAACCGCAGCAAGAGTGCAGCGGCAAACCACAGCACTATACCAGAAGCTATGGCGATGATGATTTGCTTTGCTGCAAGGCGCGGGGCGGCCAGAATAGCGGATTCGGACATGGTGATCTCCTTTAAGAAGACCAGATAGCATCAAATTGTAGCGATCGCTACATAAATCAATTGGATTTAGAAAAATATCTTACAATCATGACCTTAGGCCACTCAATGGATCAAACCCCGCCATTAGATTGAGATTCTGCACCGCCGCGCCGCCGGCACCCTTGCCGAGATTGTCGAGCATCGCCACCAACCGCGCTTGGGTACCATCGACGCGGCCAAAGACATGCAATGTCAGACCATCACTGCCCGGCACGCCTGAACGGATCAGCAATTCGCTCGGGCCGCCATCTTCCGCATAAGGCAGGACCTTCACCAAAGGCGCATCGGCATAATGCTCGGCCAATTGCGCATGCAGCGCTTTTGGCTCGGTGACACCCAAAGCTCCGCCAATATGCAGCGGCACTTCGACCGCCATGCCACGATAAGCATGGACTACGGCAGGCGCGAAAATCGGATCATGCGCCAGTCCGGCATGAACCTTCATCTCCGGCAGATGCTTATGGCCAAGATCGAGCCCATAGCCACGCCAGGCGATATTGGGTTCATCCTGTTCCATGCGGCTGATCAATACTTTGCCGCCACCCGAATATCCGGAGACTGCATGGACGGTGAACGGATAGTCCGCAGGCACTAACCCGGCCTGCACCAGAGGCGCAATCAGCGCCAGAAAACCTGTGGGGTAACAGCCGGGATTGCTGACAAAGCGTGCACTTGCAATTGCACCGGACTGCTCCGCCGAAAGTTCCGCAAAGCCATAGGTCCAGTCGGCATGGGTGCGATGGGCGCTCGACGCATCGATAATGCGTGTGCTGCCATCAGCAACCATCGCGACTGCCTCGCGCGCCGCATCATCAGGCAGGCAGAGAATACCGATATCCGATGCATTCAGCGCCTCTTTGCGTCTGGCACTATCGCGACGATCGGCATCACTGAGCGCCAGCAAAGTCACATCATCGCGCTGCTCCAGCCGCTGCCGGATTTCTAGCCCCGTGGTGCCCGCACCGCCGTCAATGAAGATAGTCACGCTCATATCAGAGCCTTTTTGATTGCGAATGAATAAGGTCAAATATCAATGTTGCCGTTCGTCTCGAGCGAAGTCGAGAGACATTTGCGTAAAGCCAGCGTGTCTCGACTGCGCTCGACACGAACGGATTTTTTGACTGTTGCTTAATTAGCGTCATATTCGTTTTCTTGCGGTTATCGGTCTGCCCACACCATCGGCATAGGGCTTAGTCACAACATCTTCCAGCGCATCAACCGACACACACATTGCGGAACTGTTAGCATGAATAATGTGCGACGCATTCACCATAATCCCGACATGGTTTGGAAAGAAGACCAGATCGTTGCGCTGCAAGGACGAACTTTCCGGTATTTCCTCGCCCAAAGCCTCTTCCTGCTGATCACTGTCACGCGGTGCGGCTACACCTTTTAACGCCAACGCGAGTTGCACCAGCCCCGAGCAGTCCAGCCCGTCGCCACTGCGCCCGCCCCAGAGATAGGGCATACCAATCAGGCCTTCGGCGACGGTCGCAATATCTTCATCCACGCCGCCAATCGGACACAGATGATGGCTAGGCAGATAGCCATAGTCGCATTTGCTGAAGCCGCCCTGCTCTTCCGATATCGCCAGTTGCGCGCCCATGGCCGGGCGCATCACTACCGGTGCTTTGTAATCGGCTTCACTAAAAATCAATGTCGCAGGGGCGCGCACTTTATGCGTAGGCGCAGTCGTCCCCCGCGCCAGATCTTCGGCGTGGACATAGCCGCAATAGCCATCATCCAGATAATAGCCCCAGCACCAACCACCAGCCGTTTCCAATACCGCAAAGCCATCACCCAAGCGCAGTTGCGACACCGCTTCAGCCTCAGCGGAAGCCGACTTATGCAGCATCGTCGATGCAACTACACAATGATGCGGAACAGCAGCTACATAGGATGAGGCAAATATCTTTCCCGCAAGACGTATGTCGGCCAGATCACCGCGCGCCGGGGTTATGCGCTTATCATAGGGTGGCAAAGGCCCGGTCAGGCCAAAACGGGTTACCGGCGCAGCGTCAGTGGTGGAGCATGATTCCGTTGTTACTGGCAAAAGCGGCACGTTCGCTTGCGTCTTTTCCGAAATAGTCTTCGAACTTGGCAAGGAATTGCCCCCCATTGGTGGTGGCGACAATGAAGACATTGCGGCCATCCGTTTCATCCGCCTGCCGTGCTAGAAAGCCCAAATTGGCGAGCTTGTCCAGAGCGCGTGTAATCACCGGTTTGGAGACATTCAACCGCTCGGCCAATCCGCGCACCGTATGCGGGCCGGGTTCATAATGCACCAGCATCAGAACCGCCAATTGCCGGTTGGTAAGGTCCGGCTCAGCGGCCCGCACATAATTGACCAAGCCATGCATCCACTGTGCTATCATCGTCATTCTCTTATCCAAACCGTTAGAGCCTATTCGGCGATTTCATGAGAAGGTTCGGACAGAAATTGATGATGGTTACATGGTGGTAATAAAATCCTCCCCGTTTACGGGGAGGTGGCGCGCCGTAGTCCTGAGCTTATCGAAGGACGAAGGCGGGGCGGAGGGGGATTTCCACTTGCGCCGTGCCTAGCGGCCTGCCCCCTCCACCACCTTCGGTGGTCCCCCTCCCCGTCCCGGGGAGGATTAGGTTACTGTCTAAATCGCTGCTGCAAATATCTCCAGCTTGCGCGCAAGCCCAGCGCCTCGCCGCCCTGTGACTGGCCGGGTCGTGCTGTCGGTCGCCAGGCAAAGGTGTCGAAATGCACCCAATCGCCATTGGCCGGGGCAAAGCGTTTAAGGAACAAAGCAGCCGTTATTGATCCGGCAAAAGCACCACCGCTATTATTGATATCGGCAACCGGTGTTTTCAGCATATCGGCATAGTCATCCCAGAGCGGCAGGCGCCACATAGGGTCGCCAACATCGCGTCCCGCGTCATGCAAGCCGCTGGCAACATCTTCACTATCGCAAAACATCGCTGGGAGATCGGGACCGAGCGCAATCCGTGCCGCGCCGGTGAGCGTTGCGAAGTCGATCACCAGTTCCGGGTCATCTTCGCCCGCCTTGGTCAGAGCGTCGCCCAGCACCAGACGGCCTTCGGCGTCAGTATTGCCGATCTCGACACTGTCGCCCTTGCGGCTGGTAAGAATATCGCCGGGTCGGAACGCGCCTGCCGCAATGCCGTTCTCCACCGCCGGGATCAGCAGATGCAACCGCACCGGCAGTTTCGCCCCCATCACCAGATGCGCCAGCGCCAATGCGTGCGCTGCGCCGCCCATATCCTTTTTCATCAGCCGCATGCCGACCGCGCTTTTGATATCCAGGCCGCCGCTATCAAAGCATACGCCCTTGCCAACGATAGCGAGACGCGGATGATCTTCCTTGCCCCATTCCAATTCAATCAGACGCGGCGCATGGGCGCGGCTTGAGGCACGACCAACCGCATGGATCATGGGATAGCCCTGCTCCAGCGCATCGCCGCGGGTTACTATTAGCTTGGCTCCGTAAGCATCAGCAGCCTTTTCGGCCAGCTTCTCCAGCATTGCCGGGCCCATATCCTCAGCCGGCGTATTCACCATATCACGCACCAGCGCCGTAGCGCCAGCCTCGGCCATGCACGCCTCGGCATTGGGCAGCTTGTCGGTGAGGAGGACACGCGGGCCTTTGTCATCGCCATTGGAAAGATAGCGGTTAAATTTATGCTGGGCGAGACACCAGCCAATGACGGCCCGCCCCGGCGTTAAATCGTCATCAAGTCGATAATGCCCCTCGGGCAGAACTTCCGCCAGCTTTGCCAGCGACCAGACCGCCAATGTGTCGCTATCGGTCACGCCTGCAACCACGCGCAATGCATCGCCTTTTCCTTCAGGCACCAACACATATTCATGCGGCTTGGCGGCAAACCCTGCTGCCCTGACAAAGCTGCGCACTGTATCGGGCTGTTGCGTGATCCAATCATCAAGCTGATCCGCTGTGAGACAGGTTATCGGGGTGGCATTCTGGCCACTATCGGCCGCGATAAGGCGAGCAAAATCAATCATTCAGCACAGATAGTGCGTTTTGCTGCTGAGGCAAAAGGGTAATTGGGATTTGTTTGTTCGCGGTTGGTGAAATAAATCCCCCCCCCTTGGGCGAGGGGAACCGCCGGAGGCGGTGGAGGGGCACCCTCGGCATGTTCCGAATTTATCGAAGATGAGCGCGCTTTTTTCCAGACCGACTGAAAAACGGAGAATATCAGAAGCATTGTAAAACGCTGAAGGTGCCCCTCCCCGTTCCGGGTAGGAAACCCTACTCCGCAGCCTCCGCTATCGGTTCGGCCTCGGGCTGTGCCACAGCACCAGCATTGCGGAAGGTCAGAACACCGTCATCCAGTGGTTCATTGAGCAGTACATTGCGCTCAAACAGATAATCCTGCGTCAGCCGCCACGGCATCTCCGCGCCCTGCTTGGGCAATATGCTGCTGGCGCGCTGGACATAGCCCGAGGAAAAGCCGACAAACAGGTCTTGTTCCTCCGGCACTGCATCGGGGTCATCGAGCTGCGGCACGACAATGCTATCCCCCTGCTGCTGCATCCGGTTCAATATGCGACAGACATAATTGGCGACAATATCGACTTTCAGCGTCCAGGACGCATTCAGATAACCGAAGACAATCGCCATATTGGGCACATTGGAGAACATGCAGCCCTTATAATAGAAACGGTCGGTAAAGTCGGTCGTCTGACCATCGACGCTGAACGCCACTTTCCCCGCCATGGCCAGTTTTAGGCCGGTCGCGGTGACAATGATATCGGCATCGAGATGGTCGCCCGATTTGAGCTGAATGCCGGATTTGGTGAAGCGCTCGATATGATCGGTGACAATGCTCGCCCGGCCCTCTCGCATGGCGATGAACATATCGCCATCGGGCACCAGACACAGCCGCTGATCCCATGGATTATAGGGCGGCGTAAAGGTTTGCGAATCCGGCTCCCGGCCGAGCGGCTTTTTGACCTTTTTCATCAGGTTCTTGGCGACGCTATCGGGCTTATTTTTGGCGCGTTTGAAGAACCAGTCTTGCAGCCAGACATTGCGCTTGCGGATGATATTATAGGCCCATTGGTCAGGCATGATCGCGCGCAGGAAATTGGCGATGGCATCCTTGGCCGGGCGTACCGCATACCATGTCGGCGTTCGCTGCAACATGGTCACATGGCCTGCGGTATCGGCCATATTGGGAACCAGCGTTACTGCTGTTGCACCCGAACCAATGACAACAACCTTCTTGCCGCTATAGTCCAGATCCTTGGGCCAGAATTGCGGATGGATAATTTGTCCAGCAAAATCCTCACGCCCTTCAAACACCGGATCATAGCCTTGATCATAGTCATAATAGCCGGTGCCCATATAGAGGAACCGGCCCTTCATCTCGCTGGTGCCGTCTTTGGTTTCAACCGTCAGGGTCCAGAGCGCTTCCTCGCTCGACCAACTGGCCGAGAGGATTTTATGGCCAAAATGCATATGTGGGCGAAGGCCATGCTTGTCGGTGATGTGGTGCAGATATTTCAGGATCGACGGACCATCTGCAATCGCCTTTTGCTCGCGCCATGGCTCAAACTCGAAACCCAGCGTATGCATATCGCTATCCGAACGGATGCCGGGATATTGGAACAGGTTCCAAGTGCCGCCCAGATCATCGCGCTGCTCAATCATCGCAAAGCTGCGGCCCGGGCATTGCTGCTTCAAATGCACCGCCATGCCAATGCCGGAAATCCCGGCGCCTGCGATCAGAACATCAACGATTTGCTCAGCCATTCTTCACTCTCCAAAGACTTTGGATCAGACCATGCTCTCACGGCATGTTGTTACTGACATCTGTGTGACTATGCCGCAGCATGGGCAGCGATGCAATGATTTAACCAGTTAGTTAAAAGCACCGCGATCAGAGAAAGCGCAGCAGGGGTTGATCGGATTTTCGCTATCGCGCGCAAAAACGGATCTGAGCATTGCTCCAACAGGCGCGATCAGATTGGTCCCGTTGTACGGCAGAATTTGACTGACGCATGATCGTTCGATCACCCCGCACGTCCGGCCACATAAAGACAAGCGAGCCGACCCCGCGCGATTCAACGATAAGGTTTATATCATAGACATTGCCATAATAGGGGCCATCGAGGCTGCGCGTGGTGAAGCTGCCACCGGGCCCCATGACAAACTCGCATGGGCCCTTATAGCGATCACGAACACTCTCAAACTCGCAAGTGACCACGCGTCCCTTTCCAGAAGCCTTTGTCTCGTCAGAAACAACTTTGACCTCATCCGCTTCCTGGCTGGCTTTCGTACCGCGCACAGTGATGTTGTAGCCAGAACAGGAGCGCACAATCCGGGTGAATTTCTCGGCCTGTGCCTCGGTTGCGCGCTTGCCATCGCCGCCGAACATGCCGACTTGCGCCGCGTTAGGAATACCGGCATCGGTCGCGCGGTTGACCATGCAGCCGCAATGTTCGCCTACTATTGATAGGGTGCGGGTGCACATCCAATAAGGGCTACCCATGTCTTTGGAATAGCCGTCACGCAGACTCTCGGTGGAATAGCTGGTTTTTTGCGGTTCTTCTTCCGGTGAATTTTCGTCGTCTTGCGCGTCGCCATCTTGCTCTTCTTGCGTCATGGTGTTGTAGCGCGCTGCATCCTCGCGATCGCGCTCCGCAAGCGCCTGCTCAACCGCCGAGTCAATCGCTTCCTGATCAGGCTCTTTGCTGGAACACCCAGCCAATATGGCAAAACATACCGCTATGATCGCTATTCTGAACATGCCGAATCCCCTGTGAACCCGGTTTACACTATCGTCAGGATTGGCAGGAAAAAAGCGCAAAGAATGCAAACGCGCCTGATGATCAAGCAATGTTCAGATGGACGTTGGTGCTCCATAAAGATCATGTGCATCGGCGTCTTCTATGGTTGCGTCGATGATATCACCGACCGCCAAATCCGGGGCGACATCGCGCAGGAATACCTCGCCATCAATGCTCGGTGCATCAGCCTGTGAACGGCCGGTTGCGCCGATAGAGCCGTCTTCATCCGCCTCGCCGACCTCGTCGATAATCACCGGCAGGGTGCGCCCGACCTTGGCTTGCAATCGGGCGGCACTGATCGCGGCGGTTTTTTCCATCAGTCGCTGATAGCGTTCCTCTTTCAGTTCTTCCGGCACCGGATTGTCGAGCGCATTGGCGGTGGCGCCTTCGACCGGCTCGAAGCGGAAGCCGCCGACGCGGTCGAGTTGCGCTTCATCGAGCCAGTCGAGCAGATATTGGAAGTCCTCTTCGGTCTCACCGGGAAAGCCGACAACAAAGGTCGAACGAATGGTGAGATCGGGACAAATATCGCGCCAGCGTTTTACTCGATCCAACACCTTGGCCTCGTTGGCCGGGCGCTTCATCCGTTTCAGCACCGATGGCGCAGCATGCTGGAAAGGAATGTCGAGATAGGGCGTCAACACACCATCAGCCATCAGCGGGATGACTTTATCGACATGCGGATAGGGATAGACATAATGCAAGCGCACCCATGGCGCCCTGCCCTCAGCGGTGCGGAGCTGGCCCAGTTCGCGCGCCAGGTCAGTCATATGCGCGCGGGTTTCACGGCCCTTCCACATCCGCGTCTCATGGCGATTATCAACGCCATAGGCTGAGGTATCCTGACTGATAACCAGCAATTCGCTGGTGCCCGCTGCGACCAGTTTTTCTGCCTCGCGCAGCACTGCATCGACACGGCGGCTCACCAGATCGCCACGCAATTGCGGGATGATGCAGAAGGAACAGCGATGATTGCAGCCCTCGGAAATCTTGAGATAGCCATAATGGCGCGGCGTCAGCTTCAATCCGCCATGGCGGGTGCGCGCGTCAGGGTCTGCCTGCGGGATCAGATCGATATATTCGCCCCGTGCCGGTGGCGCCGCCTCATGCACCGCACCAACCACATCCTCATATTGCGCCGCCCCGGTGACCGCCAGCACATCGGGGAAGCGGTCGCGGATGACATCAGCCTCTTTGCCCATGCAGCCGGTGACAATCACCCGGCCATTCTCCGCCATCGCCTCGCCAATCGCCTCAAGGCTCTCTTCCTTGGCGCTGTCGAGAAAACCGCAGGTGTTGACCAACACCACATCGGCCCCGGCATAATCGGGCGACATGTCATAGCCATCGGCGCGCAGCTTGGTCAGGATACGCTCAGAATCAACCAGCGCCTTGGGGCAGCCAAGCGATACCATGCCCACTTTGGGCGGTTCCTCAATGCGCTTCGGGCGCGGTAGAGTGATGCTATCCTGTTTCATGAAAGCGCGCCCATACGCGGATTGAAGTGATTTGTCACGTGTGATTGAATGGGTTGTCAGGATTGGCCAACTGCGCCACTAGATAACATATCGAGCAACCAATACCGTTAGGGCTGAGCCTGTCGAAGCCCGCTTCTCAGTATCTCACCAAGCCGAGAAGCGCCCTTCGACAGGCTCAGGGCTGCGGTTTTGTTATGGCCCCGGAACAAATCTATGCCCCATATCCCCAAAATCACAGACCGCCTGTTTATCGCCCGTCATGGCGAAACCGTGTTCAATGCGGCGGCGCGGTTGCAAGGGGAGACGCTCCATACACCTTTAACCCGTGCCGGATTTGCCCAAGCCGATGACATGGGTGCCGCACTGCGCGAAGTTCTGGGCGCGAAACCTCCCCTCACCCTCTGGGCCTCGGAAACCGGACGTGCTTTGCAGACATTGGCGGTGATTGCCGAGCATCTGGAACTGGACTGGCACAAGGCACGAAGCGATACGCGGCTGGTGGAAATCGGCATGGGTTGCTGGGGCGGTCGCTATTATGCCGATGTCAGCGAAGAATATGGGCCGATTGTCGATATGGAAACGCGATTGCTGACCCCTGCCCCCGATGGTGAGAATTACCCAGACATTGCCGAACGCGTAAGCAACTGGGCCGTAGAGCATGGCGGTGCGCCGGGCGATAAGCTGATCATCATGCATGGCATTTCCAGCCGGGTTTTGCGCGGGGTGCTGCTCGGGCTGGAGGCAGACCCGGTCCATGGCGCACCGATTGCACCCGGCCTGCCGCAAGGCTCCGTGACCTGTATTGAGAATGGCAAAGAGCATGTGGTTGTGACCGGCACCGGCGGAGAGCGCGCCTGATATGCGTCACTTTTGGTCGATTAGCGCAATGACAGCGATAGCAATCACTGCGCCCGTTCTGGCTAAAGATAGCTTGGGCGTATTTGAAAGCTGGGGTGCGTTTCGCGATGCGGATATCAACCGCTGCTACGCCATTGCCAAGCCGGCACAGATCAATGGGCGATCACGCTATGAAGCCTATGCCAGCATTGGCTGGTGGCCAAAGCGTCAGGTGCGTGGTCAGGTGCATTTCCGCCTCAGCCGAGCACTTGCAGATGATAGTGAGGTTGCGCTGACCGTGGGCAATCGCCGCTTTACCCTCACCGGCGGTGATGGCGATGTCTGGGCAAAGGACAAATCAGGCGATGCCGCTATCATAGCTGCAATACGATCAGCCCGGAGCATGACCATCCGCGCACGTAGCGCCAGTGGCGGAAGAATTATCGATCGCTACACTCTGCCCGGCGCGGCAACCGCGATGGATGCAGCGGCGCTGGCATGTGCACGACGCTAGGGCTTGGAGCCTAGTATTATGACCTTGGCTTGCATTAGTTCCTGCCACCAGGAGGAGGCGGTCGTCCGCCTTCAGGCCGCCCACCCTGTGGACGTTCGCCCTGTGGCTCGCCATCCTGTCGATTGCCGCCGCGTGAGGGATATTCGCTGCGAACCAGAAAACCGTCGGAATTCTCATCCAGTTCCCTGAAACGCTTGCTCTGGGCAATCTTCAGTTCCTCGACACTGATCTGCCCGTCATAATCGCCATCAGCTTGCGACAATATCGTAACGTTCAATGGTTTGACCAGCATTCGCAATATGCGACCGAATTTGCGATCCTCAATTTTAAAAGGCAAGCTATTGGGCACCATTGCCTGATTGAAGGACCGCGCGGCGCTGTTGTCCAGAGCTTGTGATCCAAGACTACGCTGCCAGGCAGAAAATTCGGCATAAGAAAGGGAAGAATTGCCGTCAGTATCAATTCTGCCAAAACGCTCCTGGACGATAGCTTGAGCCATTGCATCTATCTGGCCGCGTAATTCCTCAACCGTGAGATAGCCGTTGCGATCCTGATCCGCCTCACGATGCTGGCGCTCAATGGTTTGTTCGACTTTTTTTAACTCAAGAGGTTTTAGCTGGCGCTGCTGCTGCCCGCCAAGACGGCTTTGAGCAAAACCAGGCTCGGTCGCCATAAGGGTGAATAATCCTATGATCAGCAACGGTGCTAACAGAGAGGTTCCGCCATTTAATCCTCTGATCTGCACAAACGGGTGCAATGTCATGCGATATGCTCTCCTGATTCTGGATGGCTGTCTTTAGGATATATTGGCGCAAAAATTGGTATGTGGCCAGCCTTTGCCTGCGACTACTTCCCTTTCGCTCACCCCTTGCCTATATGGCGCTCCATGCAGATACCCGGCCATATCGACCCTGTTCCCGTGCCGCGCCCGGACAATGTGACCGCGCGTGCCGATGGGCGTATTGACCTTATGGGGCTTAAGCGAGAGCAGATTCGAGACCTCTTCGCCGAGGCAGGCCTTGATACGCGGCAGGCCAAGCTGCGGTCAAAACAGGTATTTCATTGGATTTACCATCGCGGTACCAGCGATTTCGCGGCAATGACCGATATCGCCAAGACAATGCGGCCATGGCTGGCCGAGCGTTTCGTAATTGGTCGGCCCGATGTGGTTGAAGACCAGATTTCCGAGGATGGCACCCGTAAGTGGCTGCTCAAGACCGATGATGGCCATGATTTCGAGATGGTTTTCATCCCTGATGCTGATCGCGGCACTTTATGCATATCCAGTCAGGTCGGGTGCACGCTCAATTGCACCTTTTGCGCCACTGGCACGATGCGGCTGGTGCGCAATCTGACGCCCGGAGAGATTGTCGGGCAGGTGATGCTGGCCCGCGATGCGCTGGGCGAATGGCCAAAGGGTGTGATGGACGGTCTGGATGATGATGCCGATAGTGGCGGCTATAGCGGTGCCAATTACGATCCAAGGGGCCGGTTGCTGACCAATATCGTGCTGATGGGCATGGGCGAGCCGCTGTATAATTTCGATAATGTCCGCGATGCGATGCGCATTGTGATGCACCCGGAAGGGCTGTCACTCTCACGCCGCCGAATTACGCTTTCGACCAGCGGTATCGTGCCGTTAATGGCGCGTGCGGGCGAGGAAATCGGGGTTAATCTGGCAGTATCGCTGCATGCAGTGACCAAACCGATCCGCGACGAGATTGTCCCGATCAACAAGAAATATGGCATCGATGAACTGCTTAAAGCCTGCGCTGACTATCCTCGTGCCAACAATGCGCGGCGCATTACGTTTGAATATGTCATGCTTAAGGACAAGAATGACAGCGATGAAGACGCGCATGAACTGGTGCGGCTGATCAAGCAATATGATCTCCCGGCCAAGGTCAACCTCATCCCGTTTAACCCATGGCCCGGCACGCCCTATGAATGTTCGACGCCCGAACGCATCAAGCGCTTTTCCAGCATTGTCTTCGAAGCCGGCATCAGCGCCCCTGTGCGCACGCCGCGCGGCCGTGATATCGATGCCGCCTGTGGCCAGTTGAAGACCGCTGCGGAAAAGAAGAGCCGGGCGCAAAGGGATCGCGAAGCAGCTCAAGCGGAAACGGCCGACGCCTGATCGAGAATATTGCGTAACCTGCCCGCTATGGCCTACGAAGTAGCACATGAGGAGCCGCTTCATTCATGGCCGATAAACAGCAGGATACTAGCCGTACCAGCGTGAAACGGCATGGGCTAGCGACGCGGCTTTGGCACTGGACCAATGCGGTGACGTTGCTGGTGCTGCTGATGAGCGGCTTCACCATATTCAACGCCCATCCCAGGCTTTACTGGGGCGATACCGGCAACAATTTTGAGCCAGCCTGGCTGGCCATCGGCACCAGCGAGACGCGCAGCTATGTGCGTATCAACCGCACCAAAATTCCTTCCACCGGGGTTATCGGCCATTGGCGCGATGACGCCGGCCGGGTGCAGAACTGGGCCTTCCCGGATTGGGCGACCATCCCGTCGCGCTATGATCTGGCCGCCGGGCGGCAATGGCATTTCTTTTTTGCCTGGATACTATCGGTCAGCCTGTTGCTGTTTATGGTTTTTAGTCTGTTTAACAAGCATATAGCCAATGATCTGCATATGCGTCGTGAAGATTGGTCACCGCGCAATATCGCTGCGACTATATGGCATCACATGAGCTTGCGTTTCCCCAAAGGACGCGAAGCCTTGCGCTATAACAGTCTGCAAAAACTCAGCTATATCGGCGTGATCTTTATCGCCCTGCCGCTGATGATTGCCACTGGCCTCGCAATGTCACCTCAGATGAATGCGGCTATACCCTGGCTGCCCGAACTCTTTGGCGGGCGGCAATCGGCGCGGTCCTGGCATTTTATCATCGCCTTTGCGCTGGTGGCGTTTTTCCTGGTGCATATGCTGATGGTTTTGCTCAGCGGGCCGATCCAGCAATTGCGCGGGATTACCTCGGGGCGGGTCAGTATTCCGTTGGAGAGTGCTGAATGACAAACACTCTCAAACCGTTCGCCCTGAGCTTGTCGAAGGGCCGTTCTTCCACTTCCAAGAAAGGACAGGGCTTCGACAAGCTCAGCCCGAACGGGAAGAGAGATATCACCCGCCGCAAACTCCTAAACGGCGCGGCACTAGGCATCGCAGGCGGTCTGCTCAGCGGCTGCGATATGCTCAATGATAGCCAGTCCTTCCGCAAAATGCTGCGCGGCGCAGAGAGTGCCAACTTCACCGTGCAGCGCTCGCTCACGGACCGACAGGCACTGGCCACCACCTTTCCCGAAAGCGCGATCTCGCCGGTCTTCCCGTCCAATGGCACCAAAGAACCCGACAGCGCCGCCTATGCCCGCTTTGCCGAGCGCGATTTTGCCGGCTGGCCGCTGATTATTGACGGGTTGGTCGAAAACCCACTCGACCTGACATTGGAACAGGTGCGCGCCATGCCCGGCCAGACCCAGATCACCCGGCATGATTGCGTCGAGGGCTGGAGCGCGATTGGCAAATGGACCGGGGTGCGCCTGTCGCATCTGCTCGAACAGGTCAAGCTTAAGCCCGAGGCGCGCTATCTGGTCTTCCATTGCGCCGACCGGCTTTATGGTGTCCCCTATTATGAGAGCATCGACCTGATCGATGCGCATCACCCGCAGACGATTCTTGCCTGGGCGCTCAATGATGAACCGCTGCCCATCGGCAATGGCGCACCACTCAGGCTACGAGTCGAGACGCAATTGGGGTATAAACATGCAAAATATGTGGTGCGGATAGAGGCCGTTAGCGCTCTGGGGGGTGTTTATGGCGGCAAAGGCGGGTATTGGGAGGATGTCGCCAACTATGCCTGGTATGCCGGGATATAGCAGGCACGGAATATTGTGTGGGAAGTCATGAGGTCGCTTGAATTATGTGGTTGCTGGACCGTTTTCTGAAGAAAATTATCACCCAGGGTGTGCTCGAAGTCGAAGGCCCTGAGGGCGAAAGCTATGAATATGGCAAGCCGCATGAGGATTATGGCCCGGTGCGGATTGCGATTGCCGACAAAGCTACTTCTAACCGCATAGCCCGCAATCCGGCACTCGGTGCGGGTGAGGCGTTTATGGACGGCGGCTTGACCATCGAGAATGATGACATTTTCGGGCTGTTGGCGCTGATCGCGTATAATATGCGCTGGGATTATGAGAATACAACGCGTGTGGGCCTTTGGAAATCACAGCGGCTTTTATCCAAAATCCAGCAGGTGAATGACTCGGTGCGCAGCCGCAAAAATGTCGCGCACCATTATGATCTGAACGACCGGCTTTATGATCTCTTCCTCGACGCTGATCGCCAATATAGCTGCGCCTATTTCACCGATAGCGACAATAGCCTGGAGCAGGCGCAGCAAGACAAGATGGCGCATATCGCGGCCAAGCTGGACCTGAAGCCGGAGCATCAGGTGCTCGATATCGGATGTGGCTGGGGTGGTATGTCGCTGTATATCCACAAGGTGTCCGGCGCGCGGGTCAAGGGCATTACCCTGTCCGAAGAACAGTTAAAGGTTGCGCGTGAACGCGCCGAAGCAGCGGGTGTTGCCGACAAGGTATCGTTCGAGCTGATCGATTATCGCCATGTGCAGGAGGCTTTTGACCGTGTTGTCTCCGTGGGCATGTTCGAGCATGTCGGGCGACCCAATTTTCAGGCCTATTTTGACGCCATTCGCGACCGGCTCAAGCCCGATGGTGTCGCGCTGGTGCATACTATCGCGCGCGCCGATGGCCCAGGTGTGACCGACCCCTGGACGCAGAAATATATCTTCCCCGGCGGCTATGCTCCAGCACTGAGCGAGATCCTGCCGCATGTTGAAAAGGCATGGCTCTGGGCGACGGATATCGAGATTTTGCGGCTGCATTACGGCCATACGCTGGTGCACTGGTACAAACGCTGTGAGGCCAAGCGCGCCGATATCGAAGCGCTGTATGATGAGCGTTTCTATCGCATGTGGATGTTCTATCTGGCTGCTGCGGCCAATGCGTTTTTCCATGATGGGCATATGAATGCGCAGATCCAGCTTACGCGCAAACGCGACGTACTGCCGCTAACGCGGGATTATATTGCCGAGGTGGAACGAGAATACCGCAAAGCTTGAGTATCGTTCAGGCCCACCCCTAGCCCCTCCCGCAAGCGGGAGGGGAACTGTGTTGCGCAAATATCCCCCTCCCGTTTACGGGAGGGGCAGTGAGACTTAGTGGCTGAACCCTGAGCTTGTCGAAGGGGAAGACGCTTAGTCGCAGCGGGGTGGGCAGAGCCAAGCGTATCACACCGCATAAGTTCGGTTCATATAGTCCCAATTGTCGCGGATAAGCTGTTCCAGAACCGCCATATCCACATTCTTCAACCGAGTGATATAAAGACACGCCTTGCTCATTTTGTGCTTGCCGAGCTTCTCAAGAAGAGCATCCCGTTTCACCCGCGTCTCATCATCACAATAAGGGCCCATAATATAGAGGCTGAGATTGGCTTTGCGCGGGGAGAAGCCGGTGCGGCACATATCGCCCTCGCGGCCTGATTCATATTTATAGTGATAGCTGCCAAAGCCGATAATCGAGCTGCCCCACATTTTCGGTTCAACGCCGGTTATTTTGTGGAACAGGTCGAGCAGAACGCGCGCGTCTTCACGTCGCCCGTCATGCTCAACCGCATCAATAAAAGCGTTTACATCGCCGTCATTTTCCTGCGTCTTATTCTCGGCCATGGCTGCTATCCTGTTTGCTTCAATCTCCCGCGAGTTCGGCCACCAGTTCCGGCGCCGGATAGAGCACTTCCAGTGCCTGCTGGACCGCCTCAGTGGAGACGACAACCGTGCGGTTCAGATTGCCATCATAGCCATAATTGCCACCGAGGGAATGAATATTGCCATCAAAGGCAGCGCCGATCACCGCACCTTCTTTGTCGAGAACTGGTGAACCGGAATTGCCGCCGATAATATCGTTGGTGGTGACAAAGTCATAGGTGGCGTCGGCATTGATCTTGTCCTTATTGGCCTTGAACGCCTCGGCAAGCTCATAGGGGTCCGCACCGGTAGCGCGGTCATAGGTGCCGCCCATCTGGGTCGAGAACGGTACCGTCGCGCCATTTTCTTCCCAGCCGGTGACACGGCCATAGCTGATGCGCAAGGTGAAGGTCGCATCGGGATAGATGCTGTCGCCATAAGCCGCGAAACGCGCATCGGTCAGCTTGGCCTGCGCTGCGGTGACCGGGGCCTCATATTCTTCTTCAAACTGCTCCGTCAGTTCATGCGAACGCGCATCTTGGGACAGTGCCAGCTTGATCAGCGGATCATCCGATGCCTCAACCGCGGCCAAACCACCTTCCCACAGCGCCTTGCGTGTCGCTGGGTCGGCAAGGCCGGTGCCAGCGATGAGCCGCTCGGCCATCGCCTCGGGGCTTTCCTTGCCGAGCAATGCCTGCACATCAGGATTATCCGTGGTCATAATCTCGCGTGTCTTGGAAAGCCAGAAACGCAGGCTCAGCTCTTCCAGCCAGGGATAAGTCGGTGCCGCATCCAGCAAGCGCTTTTCAAGCAGCGGCAGACGTGCATCAGTGAAGCGCGGTTCACGCTCACTATTGGGCTTCTCACGTTCCTTCGCCGCGCGGACCAAGGTACGCGCATAGCCATAAAGCTGCGATCCGCCGGAGCTATCAATCTGGCCATAGGCTTCATCAAAATTGCGATAGGCGGATACGGCAGTCGCAATATCGCCCCATGGATCACCTTCCAAAGTGCCCGCGCTGCGCTGTTTGAGTTCGGCTTCGCTGGCATCCAGTTGCGCGGCAAATTCCGCATTGTTCAGCGCCTGCATCCGGCCATAAAGCGCCTTATAGCTGTTCTCGATACCGAACAGGCGGCTGCCGCCTTCGCGCGTGCGTTCCTCGCTGCCACGCATCGCCTCGATCAACCGACCGCGATACTCCGCCAGTTGCAGCAGACGATTGGGCAGTGCCACTTCGCGCTGATAGGCGCGTTGTGCGCCGGTCATGCTGCGCTGGGTCGAGCCGGGATTGCCGACGACAAAGGTAATCTCGCCATCCTGCGGCGCGCGGGGATTCCATTTGAGATGCGCCGGGGTTGCCACCGGCTTGCCATCCTCATAGGCACGCAGAAATGCGGCATCCATGGCATAGCGCGGGAAGTTGAAATTGTCGGGATCGCCGCCAAAGAACGCCGCCTTGAATTCCGGCGCCCAAGCAATGCGGACATCGGAATATTTGCGATATTTATAGAGCTTATACTGGCCACCGCCGAACAGCGTGACCACCTGACAGCGGGTTGTTTCGCGATCGGGGCACTCGCTCGCTTCAATCTCGGAGATACGGGCGTCACGCGCGCTGACCAGAGCCGCACCCGCCTTGCCAGCAATCGCAGAGGTAATATCGCCGGTATAGTCAGTAATATCGGTCACCACCTCGGCCTGCTGACCTGGACAGGTGCGTTCTTCGGTGCGCTGGCGCGCGTTGACGCCATTGGCAACCAGATCGCTGTCCTGTGTCGACAAGTCCTGCAGGCAGCGCACCACACAGTGATGGTTGGTAAGGATCAGACCTTCGGGCGACACAAAGCTGGCCGAACACCCGCCGGTCAGACGCACTGCCGCGGCCCGGGTGCGATCAAGCCATTGCTGATCCGGCGCCCAGCCATATTCGCCCTGCACCTTCTCGGTCGGGAAAGCATCAAAGGTCCACATGCCTTCTTCTGCCTGTGCTGCCGGTGCAATCGCGATAAGCGCTGAACCGGCCAGCAATGCCGTGGCTTTGCGTGTACGAAGTGATGTAACCATGAACCCTGCTCTCCTGAAATGTTATCCTGTTGCATGCCTTCTATCGGCTTGCCCGCATCTGTCCAGCCTGATAATCGCGCTGGTAAATTCCCGCTTTTGAAAGTTGCCTTGCATGACCGATAATCCCAAAAAAGTTGTCCTCGCTTATTCGGGCGGGCTTGATACCAGTGTGATCCTGAAATGGTTGCAGACCGAATATGGTTGTGAGGTCATCACCTTTACCGCTGATCTGGGTCAGGGTGAGGAACTGGAACCGGCGCGGCGCAAGGCCGAAGCCATGGGCATTCCCGACAAGCATATCTTTATCGAGGATTTGCGCGAGGAATTTGTTGCCGATTATGTCTTTCCGATGATGCGCGCCAATGCGCTCTATGAGGGGCTGTATCTGCTTGGCACTTCGATTGCGCGGCCGCTTATCTCCAAGCGTCAGATCGAGATTGCGCATAAGCTGGGGGCCGATGCGGTCAGCCATGGCGCGACCGGCAAAGGCAATGATCAGGTGCGCTTTGAGCTGGGCTATTATGCACTCGACCCGGATATCAAGGTCATCGCACCCTGGCGCGAATGGGATTTGACAAGCCGCACAAAGCTGATCGAATTTGCCGAACAGCACCAGATTGCCGTGCCCAAGGACAAGCGTGGCGAGGCACCCTTCTCCACCGACGCCAATCTGCTGCATACCTCTTCGGAAGGCAAAGTGCTGGAAGACCCTTGGGAAGAGACGCCCGACTATGTTTATTCGCGCACCGATAACCCCGAAGATGCGCCCGAAACGCCGGAATATATTACCATCGATTTTGAACATGGCGATGGCGTCGCGATCAATGGCGAGCCGCTGTCCCCTGCGGACCTGCTGGCCAAGCTCAATCACCTCGGCAAGACTCATGGTATTGGTCGGCTCGATCTGGTCGAGAACCGCTTTGTCGGCATGAAGTCGCGCGGCATGTATGAGACGCCGGGTGGCACCATCTATCATATCGCCCATCGCGGCATCGAGCAGCTAACGCTTGATCGCGGTGCGGCGCATCTGAAGGATGAACTTGCACCGCGCTATGCCGAGCTGATCTATAATGGCTTCTGGTTCTCACCCGAGCGCGAAATGCTGCAGGCAGCGATTGACCATAGCCAGCGCAATGTCACCGGCACGGTGCGACTGAAACTCTATAAAGGACTGGCGCAGGTGGTTGGCCGCAAGGCGGATGTCGCGTTCAACCTCTATAGCGAAGATGTCGTCACCTTTGAGGACGACGCTGGCAGCTATGACCAGCGCGATGCTGAGGGCTTTATCAAGCTCAATGCTCTGCGCTTGCGGTTGCTGGGACGTCGCAGAGGGTAGATTTCGAGTCGGAATCGACTCAGTAAAGATCTAGTTGCGGGTCTTTTCGGGGTCATAAAATTGCGCGACCAAACCACTCTATAACCCTGTCAGGATCGGAAGTTACTGTCCACAAAGTTATCCACTGTAAAGCGTCAGCCTCTGTGGATAAGTCGCGCGATTTTGATTGCGAAGCCAACCGGCGAGTGACAGTTTTGAATTGTCGAAAGGGCAGATGGCTCTGACGGGAAACGGAAGCAAAAGTATGAAAATACTGGAGATTCTGGAGTACGGACAAGAAACGTAAGTGAGGCAGGAAGCTGGCAACAGTGGAAAGCGGAGCGGAAACGGAAAGTCTTGTGAAGGAAGCCGCAAGGTGGAAAGCACAGTCGGGACATAAAGAATTTCGATGATCGAAGAAACCGGATTGGCTTGTCTGATGCGATGTATTCGATGGACAATGCTGGATTGTCGGACTGTGAAGTGAATGTCGTTGCGCAAGCAAGGGAAGAACGGATCAGAAAGGCGTGTGAAGGTATTGTCAGATGTGGACAAGCGGTGAGTACGATCTTCGGATCAGCTTACCGCTTGGAAACATCGGACGCCGGGCGGTCGGGCGAAATGCATCGCTGGACCCTTCTGGGTTCGCATCGATTTTATGAGTAGGATCCCGTATCTCTGCGCGAAAATCGAGGTTGGAAAGCGATTTCCAATGCGTATTGCCCGACAATCGGCGCAGTGGGGGCCGACCGCAAGGTCGGCCCCCGTTTTGCTTAGGGCACATACAAGTCCAGCACTCTTCTCCCGTTTAGCGATATTCCTGCTCTTTGCGATTGACGCATATTGCAATCTGTTTTAGTGATATATAAAAGTAATACAGTATAACTACTGGAGATGATATCCATGCGTCATAGCCGCTTAGTCCCTCTCGCCTTTCTCTGCACTGCCACTGCCATGACCATCACAGGCTGCAAACAGCTTGATAGCGATGGGAGCGCGGAAGCCACTCAAAGCGAAAGTCAGGACGCCGAAGCTGAAGACGAAAATGTCAATTTCTCCATCGAAGCGGATGGCTTCTCCATGGATCTTGATCTTCCGATCGATGCAATTTCGACCGAAGATGCGAATGGCCGTGCAGAAGGACTTTATCCCGGTTCAAAAGTCACCGGCATCGCCATTGAAAGCGACAGCGACGGTGACGGCTCCCAGTCACAGGTCGCGATTAAATTCACTGCACCTGCAGGCAAGGAAGAGGTTGCCGACTGGTTTTTGACACAAATTCCCGAAGATGGCGGCACCGCAGAACGCAAAGGCGCAGGCGTCAGCGGCACTACCGATGATGGCCAAGCCTACACACTTACGCTTGATGAATCCGGCGCGAAAACCAAGGGTGTGTTGCGTGTAAACACCAATTGACACCACAACCGCTTACATATTGAAGCGTCTATCTTTTCATACACCCATGTCCATGTTACGCCATAGATATGAGTGCATTCCCCTTTAGCGCCATTGTCGGTCAGGACGAGATGAAGCTCGCCCTGCTGGTTTCCGCAGTTGATGGTCGGATCGGCGGGGTCATGATCTTTGGTGATCGTGGCACCGGAAAATCCACCGCCGCCCGCGCCTTAGCCGCTACCCTGCCCCCTATAAGAGTGCTCGAAGGCAGCCGCTATAATTGCGATCCGGATCGTGATGCCGGCTTTATCGACCCGCAAGCCACCAAGCGCGTGCGCAGGGTGCCGGTGCCCTTTGTTGACCTGCCGCTTGGCTCGACCGAGGACAGGGTGCTCGGCACGCTCGATCTGGAACGCGCGCTGGCGCATGGCGAGAAGGAATTTGAACCCGGTCTGCTGGCCAAGGCGCATCGCGGCTTCCTCTATATTGACGAGATCAACCTGCTTGAGGATCATGTCGTCGATCTGCTGCTCGATGTGGCCGCATCGGGAGAAAATCTGGTCGAACGCGATGGCATGAGCATCCGTCATCCGGCGAAATTCGTGCTGATCGGCAGTGGCAATCCGGAGGAAGGCGAGTTGCGGCCGCAACTGCTGGATCGCTTTGGCCTGTCGGTCGAAGTACGCACGCCGGAGTCGATTGACGATCGGGTGGAAATCATGCGCCGCTGCGATGAGCAGGAACGCAACCCAAAAAAATTCACCGAGAAATGGAAGCCCGAAGACGCCAAAGTGCTGCGCAAGATCGCCAAGGCAAAAAAGGCGCTGCCGTCGATCAAGACTTCTGCAAAAACCCTCAAAGAAACCGCCGAAATTTGCAAGGCCGTGGGCGCCGATGGCCTGCGCGGCGAATTGACGCTGATGCGCGCGGCACGGGCACTGGCGGCGCTTAATGGCGACAAATCAGTCACGCGCGAGCATCTGCGCACCATGGCCCCTTTGGCCTTGCGCCACCGGCTGCGGCGTGATGTGCTCGATGAAACCGGATCGACGGTGCGGATTGAGCGAGCGCTGGAAGAGCTGTTCGATTGAACGACACCGCCGCCCCGGACCAGATAGACGCGGCGAGCGACGCCGCCGACCAGACATTAGCGGCGCAATTCTTCCTCAATGACCCCCTCGCCTTTCGCGGCATCTGCCTGCGCGGCTTCGGCCCGGTGCGCGATCATCTGGTAGAGCAACTGGTCGAGAGGCTGAGCGCCGATTATCCGGTGATCAAGGTGCCGATCAATGTCGATAATGAGCGGCTATTGGGCGGCGTCGATCTGACCGCCACCCTCGCCAGCGGCCGCCGTGTTGAACGGCCCGGATTGATTGAGCAGGCCGAAGGCGGGGTTTTGCTGATCCCCATGGCCGAGCGCATGGCAGAAGATGTCGCGGCGCATATCGCGCAGGCGCTGGATACGCAAAATCTGGCGGTAATCCTACTCGATGACTCGGTAGAAGCCGATGAAGCACCACCGCGTGGTTTGATTGAACGTATAGCGTTTCGCTGCGATCTGAGCCGTGTACGCGCGCTGGAAGCGGTGGATCTGGCGCCGACATCACCGGAGACAAAACCGGCCAAGCTTAGCAAGAAACAGCAGAAATCGCTGGCAGTAACAGCGGCGATGCTTGGCATCTATTCGGTGCGGCCACTACTGTTTGCTCAAAGTGTAGCGCGGCAACATGCGGCGCTTTATGAGCAGGCCAAGGTCGACGACGATGATATCGCGACAGCAGTACGGCTGGTGTTCGCTCCACGTGCGACACAATTGCCGCCCGCTGAACCGCCGCCGGAAGAAGCACCTCCTCCACCCGAAGACCAGCAACCTGAGGAGCCAGAGCACGATCCCGGCGATGGCGATGAGGAGCAGAGCCTCGACGATATCCCGCTCGAGGATATCTTGCTCGAAGCCGCAGCCGCCGCCATCCCGCCGCATGTGCTTGACCAGATCAATGACAATGTCCGCGCCGCGGGGCCATCGAGCGCGGGCAAATCGGGGCAGAAAAGCAAATCCACCATGCGCGGTCGGCCATTGGGCACGCGGCCCGGCCTGCCGGGCAATGGCAAGCGGCTGGCACTAATCGACAGCCTGCGTGCCGCTGCTCC
Source organism: Pseudomonadota bacterium (assembly GCA_038748365.1). Taxonomy (GTDB): domain Bacteria; phylum Pseudomonadota; class Alphaproteobacteria; order Sphingomonadales; family Sphingomonadaceae; genus Alterisphingorhabdus. The sequence goes on along the minus strand of JBCDIZ010000005.1, from coordinate 166,724 downwards.
CTGGCAGACCATAAGACGCAATACAGCCCAGCAGGCTGATAAGGATGCGGACCCGGAGAAAATCCATATCCGCAAATCCGATCTGCGCGTGCGCTATTTTGAAGAACGGCGCGAGACAGTGACGATCTTCGCCGTTGATGCATCGGGCTCGTCAGCGCTGGCACGACTGGCCGAGGCGAAAGGTGCGGTGGAGTTGATGCTGGCCGAAGCCTATGTCAAACGCTCCCAAGTGGCGCTGATCGCTTTTCGGCAAAATGGCGCGGAGGTATTGCTTCCTCCCACGCGCTCGCTGACACGCGCAAGACGCGCCCTCAGTGCACTACCCGGCGGCGGCGGCACACCTTTGGCAGCGGGATTGATCGCGGCGCAGCAGCTTGCTGAAGCAGCAGTCAAGCGCGGTCAGACGCCAACCATTGCGCTACTCACCGACGGCAAGGCCAATGTGCTGAGCGATGGCACGCCTGATCGCAAAGGCGCGATGGAAGAGGCGGAGAATGCTGCCAAGGCCATCGCCGCGCAGGCGTTGCCTTCCATTGTCCTCGATATCTCACCCCGCCCGCGACCCGAAGCAGCCGCGCTCGCGAAATCCCTGAATGGCCGTTATTTTCCGCTACCCCGTGCCCAGAGCGCCGCCATGGTCGAGGCGATAGAAAGTGTCGGCCAGGGCCCGGGACGATGAGCCAGCGCTATCCCGACTGGGAGCGCGAGGGCAAGGACTGGCCCAATCGCGCCGCCAGCCGCTTTGTCAGCACCCAGGGCTATCGCTGGCATGTGCAGCAAATGGGCAAAAGCGTGGATGAAGCGCCTACAATCCTGCTGATCCATGGCACCGGTGCAGGGACGCATAGCTGGCGCGATATCATGCCGCTGCTGGCCGAGGACCATCATGTCATCGCGCTCGATCTGCCCGGCCATGGCTTTACCCGCCCGACCTTTCAGCGGCGCGTCACTCTGCCCGCCATGGCGCATTCGATTAACGCTCTGATACAGCATCTTGAAGTACAACCTGATCTGGTTGTCGGCCACTCCGCTGGCGCTGCCATCGGCGTGCAGATACTGCTTGATCATGACTGGCACGTGCCGCTGATCGGCTTTACCCCGGCGCTAATGCCCTTTCCCGGTCTTGGGGCGAAAATCTTCCCCTCACTGGCGCGGGTGCTGTTCACCAATCCGTTCACCGCGATCATCTTCTCGCGCATGGCGAGCCGTCCGGGAGAAGCAGAGAAATTCCTCAAACGCGCCACAGGCTCAGATTTGGATGCCACAGGGCTCAACTATTATGGCCGCCTGTTTCGCCATTCAGGCCATTGTGACGGTGCGATCCGGATGATGGCGAATTGGGACTTGGATACGCTGGGCAGCCGGCTGACAGAGCTGCGAACGCCGACGCTGTTACTTTATGCCGAGAAGGACAAGGCGATATCGCAATCCTCAATATTGGACGCAGCGGAGCGCATAACCGACGCTGTAACTCAGGAAATGGGGGCACTGGGCCATCTGGCGCATGAGGAGGACGCGGAACAGGCGGTACGGATCATAAGGGAGTTTGGCGCGTTACATCTTAAGCGAGAAGGACGGAATGATCGCCAGAATGGAGCCGCACAATGAATTTTGGCCTGATTGAACTGATTGGCTTTTTTGCCATCGTTATGGGATTTCTCGGCTGGCAATATTGGTCAATCACCCGTGATATTGCCAAGGACAAAGAGAAAAAAGATGAGGAGGATGAGGACTCCAAGCCCTCTTAACCCGTTCGTGTCGAGCCCTTCGACTGCCTGCAAGGCAGGCGCTCAGGATAAACTTCGTCGCAATGGGACGAAGTCGAGACACCCTGCCACACGTCTCTCGACTTCGCTCGAGACGAACGGAAAACTGGGTGCAGATTCCACTTTCTTCCGCTGACTTTCCGTTTATGTCGGTCCCGCGCAGGCAGGGCCAAGGCTTCACTTATGAGACTCGCGCAAAGACGCTAAGGCGCGAAGAGATATCGCAAACAATAACCTCTTTGTGCCTTAGCGCCTTTGCGCGAGAAAAATTAGCCCTGGCCCCGCCTGCGCAGGGCCGACGAGACGTTTCGTTCATGCCAAGAGGTTCTGAGCTTAGCCCTATTTTTCCCGCGGCATGCGGAAGGGCAGCATCAACTGCACCACCGGATTGACTAGCCGATCCAGCGATATGCTCTCCTGAACCGCCATCACCGGTTCACCAAACAGCTTCATCGACAGCGCAGAACGCGCATAAAAGGGCGAATCCTCCCAGGTTTTCACCACACGTGCAAAACCGCGATCTGCCCGGGTCTGACGTTCCAGCCCCCAGAATGTCCGCGGCAGGGGCGCGACCATGGGCAGGTCCACCTCATGCGGCGTGCCGGAAGCATCAAAGCGCAAGGCGCTGGCAAAGTTACTGTCATCCCGGCGCTGGCCTTCATAGCTGACGACCACCTCTTTGCCGATATGCGCGCGTGACCAGTGCCAGCTGCGGAAACCATCCTCAATCGGCTCATCGCCATGATTGCTGTCGAGATAGCCGCTGCCTTTCCACGAGACATCGGGCCGTTCCATCTTCACCTCAATCCGCGCCTGAGGGGAGATCGGCTTCCAGCTATGCAGACCCTGTGGATCAAGGTGGAAATTGCGAGTGTTGATCATCTCGGGATAGACAATCACCTGCCCCTTCACCCGCCTGCGGAACGGGTTGAGGATACGGCTATCGCGCTCTTCTATATCGATAATCAGTCGATCCTTATCCCAGCGCATCGCGCTTGGTCCAACACTCAGCATATCGCGTTCCTGATGGCTGTCTTTCTCGCCGCGTTCGGTCATCACCCAGCGGGAGTGTCTGTCACCATATAGCGCAACATTGATCGAGCAGTGATCGAGCGGAATATCGCGCCCGGAGCGCTTGTAATAAGGCGAGAAAACGCTGCCGACAAAACCGATAATCGTCAGTCCATAGCGCTTGTCGTCGCTGAATGCGTCGAGATACCACCAATGATAACCGGTGGGCGGGACATGCGCGTCGAAAAATGGTCTTCCAGCACCGTCTGGCTCGCTATCCTGCCCGACAAGGCGGCCATGGGGACCCCGGCTCCCGGATGGGTGCCCCCGCCCGTGCAATAGAGACCAGATACCCGCGTTCGACTTCCGGGCCGGAGGAAGGACGCCGCCCAGCCGTGCGAGGCCCGTCCATAAAGGGCTCCACCCGTCGCCGGAAAAAGCCTGTGGAACCCGCTGGGTGTCACCAGTTGATGCGCCATGGGCTGTTTCACGTCCAGACCGCAATGGCTCAGTTGATGCAGCATGCTTGCTGTGCATCGCTCTTTCTCCTCCTCGGTATATTCGTGGGAATCGCCATTGGCTGGTGCATTAACAATGACTTGCAGCCGTTCCGGTTCCCCTTTGCGCCATCCGCCGGTGCCACGATCCAATGCGCAGACATAGGCGGTCGGTTTTTCGGGCGGTTTTCCCGATGCAATTTCGGCAAATTCGCGTGGATAGTCATCGGAAAAGAACACATTATGATGGTCGAGCGTAAAGCCGTCGGTCTCTGCATGAGCGAGCCACACCATGGCGGACAGCGAGCGCTTATCCTGGTTAATCGCATCGACTGCTTTGCTGGCGGCAGCGCCGAACAGGCCGGTGCCGAGCGCGGAAGGGTCAGCGTTGCAGATTACCACCTGTGCCTCGAGTTGCTTTCCATTGACAAGCGTAACGCCCTTGGCCTTGCCTCCGGTAATGGTGATTTCCTTCACCGCATCACCATAATGAAAGGCCGCGCCGTTTTTGGCCGCCACCGTTTCCAGCGCCTTGGCCAATGCACTCATACCGCCCGTGATAAGCCACACGCCGCGTGCCTCGACACTGGCGATCAGCATCAGTGTGGCCGGAGTTTCAAATGGCGAAGAACCACAATAGGTGCTGTAGCGGCCAAAAAGCTGGCGCAGCCGGGCATCCTTAAAATAGCCGCCCAACGCGCTCCACATCGTCTGAAACGGCCTGATCGCCAGCAACTTGCCGACACGGCTCCAACCGACACGGCGCATCAGGCCAAAGGGACTGGTCTTGCTGCCATGCATGAAAGGCTCGTTCAATATATCGAGCATCTTTTGTGCATCGCGGCTGAAGCGGCGGAAACCCTCGGCCTCCTGCGCACCGGCAAAGTCGCCAATCGCATCAATGCTGCGCTGCTCATCGGCGAACAGGTCGAGCACATCGCGATCATCCCAGGCATGGCGGGCGATGCGATCTGCTGGTTTCAGATCAAGATGCTCGGTCAGCTCAGCGCCGGCATCGGCGAAGATCGCTTCGAGTGACGGGCGCATGGTAAAAACGGTGGGACCAGCGTCCACTCCATGCCCAGCCACGTCCACTTTGCGCGCCTTGCCGCCGGGTTTTTGCTCCTTTTCCACCACCATCACCGGCACACCGCGCGCCGAGAGCAAGGCGGCGCTGACAAGCCCGCCAATCCCTGCTCCGATAATGATGACTGGCGCTTCCCTCATCTTCTCTCCTAAAGGATAGAACATCAATCTATAGGGCCAGACCCCAAGTTCAGTTTGACGTAGATTTGCAAAATGTCCAGTCTTATTGACACTCATACTGTCATTGGGGAATGAATGGGAGGCATGACATCACTTCTGAAAAACTGACCTGGTATGCCCGCTATGTGCTACGGCGGAACCAAATCCTGAGCAGCGAGAAATTCTTGAGCTGGGCCTCCAACACCCCGCTGGTACGCGGCTTTGCGCGTCGCAAAGCGGCACAACAGTTCAATCTGATCAATGGCTTTATCTATTCCCAGATCATCGGCACCGTGGTCGAAACCGGGCTACTCGAATTTCTTTCCGACGGCGTGCATTCGCTAGAGGATGTGGCAGCGCATTGCGACCTTAGTCATCATGCCGCCGACCGCTTGCTACGTGCGGCGCGCTCTCTGGAGTTAGTCGAGTCGCCTATTCCAGGAGGCTGGACTCTGGGGGTTGCCGGGGCACCGCTGTCTTCCAATGAGGGCGCCAAAGCCATGGCCCGGCATCGCGATATGATCTATCGCGATATTACCGATCTGCTCGATCTGTTGCGCGATGATCGTCAATCGCCGACGCGACTCTCCAACTTCTGGTCCTATGCCGCCCGCGACGATGCGCAAACCGGGGCTGCATCTGACTCCGCGTCAGATTATTCTGCACTCATGGCCGCGACGCAGCCTATGGTCGCAGAGCAGATTGTCCATCGCTACGGCTTTGGCAAACATCAGAGGATGCTGGATATTGGCGGCGGATCAGGCGCTTTTGCCGCTGCTGTTGCCGAGGTCGCGCCGCAGCTCGACATCGGCATATTCGATCTGCCCGAAGTGATGCCCAGCACGGCAGAACGACTCGCTTCTTTGGGATTGGAAGACCGCATCACCGCACATCCCGGCAGCTTTATCACCGATGCCCTGCCCTCGGGCTATGATCTGATCACGCTAAACCGCATTTTGCACGATCATGACGACCCGATTGTCACCGCATTATTGGCGAAAATCCAGGCTTCCTTGCCCAGCAATGGCCGACTCCTGATTATCGAGCCTATGGCAGAGACTCGGGGGGCAGAACCGATGGGGGATGGCTATTTCGGCCTCTATCTCTGGGCAATGCGCTCAGGGCGTCCACGTTCACTAAAAGAATATCGCCAAATGCTTAAAAACGCAGGTTTTTCGCGGGTTAAAGAGATCAAAACCGCACAGCCCCTCATTGCTAAAGCAGTAGTAGCGGACAAATGACAGGATAAGGTGTCAATTTAATTTGACAATTACTGGTGTTGCTATAAGTTGACAGTCATGGAGTCCCCGTATTTTTCGGGCGGCAATCCAGGGAGGTCGACAGTTGGACACGTCCGCTATCATCATTGATTCCCCCGGCGCTCTTGCGGTGAGAAAGATTGCGCTCAACGAAATGGGTGAAGGTGATGTGCTGGTCGATGTTCATTGGAGCGGCATCAGCACTGGCACCGAAAAGCTGCTCTGGACCGGCAAAATGCCGAATTTCCCAGGCATGGGTTATCCGCTGGTTCCCGGATATGAATCGGTAGGCCGCGTCATTGATGCTGGCCCGCAGGCGCAGGAGCGTGTTGGCGAATGGGTCTTTGTTCCCGGTGCCAATTGCTATCAGGATGCGCGCGGCCTGTTCGGTGGATCGGCCAGCAATGTCATTCTCCCCTCTGCCCGGGCGCTTCCGGTTTCGGAAAAGCTGGGTCGGGAAGGTATATTATATGCGCTTGCGGCCACCGGCTTGCACGCGATCAACCGCACCGAGCCGCCCGAGTTGATTGTCGGCCATGGTGTGCTGGGTCGGCTTATCGCCCGCCTTACCATCGCGACCGGTGCCCCTGCCCCGACTGTTTGGGAAATCAATCCGGATCGGCAGGATGGCGCACAAGGCTATAATGTTGTTCATCCGGATGAGGATGAACGTAGTGATTACGCCGCGATCTGCGAGGTCAGCGGCAGCAACAGCGTGATCGAACCGCTGATTCAGCGGCTCGCCAAAGGCGGCGAAATCACCCTGGCCGGTTTTTACGACCAACCCATAAGTTTTGCGTTTCCGCCCGCTTTTCAACGCGAAGCGCGGCTGCGGGTCGCGGCAGAATGGCAACCCGAAGATCTGGCGACGGTCAACGCGCTGATCGACACCGGGGCGCTGGATCTGTCCGGCCTGATTACCAGCGTTGAACCCGCAACAAATGCAAATGAGGCTTACCCCCAAGCCTTTGAAAACCCTGAGTGCCTGAAAATGGTGCTCGACTGGAGAGATACCGAATGACCATGCTTGATCTTAAGACCCTACGTGAAGAAGCGGCCATTGAACCTGATCCCGTACATACGGGTGAAGTAAAAAAAGAAACGCAGATCATAGCCATTTACGGCAAGGGCGGCTCCGGCAAGAGCTTTGCTTTGTCGAACCTCAGCTATATGATGGCGCAACAGGGCAAGCGCGTATTGCTTATCGGTTGCGACCCGAAATCGGATACCACATCCTTGCTCTTTGGCGGCAAAAGCTGCCCGACCATTATCGAAACCTCCTCGGCCAAGAAACTGGCGGGTGAGGAAGTTACCATCGAAGATGTCTGTTTCCAGCGCGATGGCGTATTCGCCATGGAACTGGGCGGACCCGAAGTCGGCCGCGGCTGCGGCGGACGCGGCATCATTCACGGCTTTGAGCTGATGGAAAAGCTGGGCTTCCATGATTGGGGCTTTGACTATGTCCTGCTCGATTTCCTTGGCGACGTCGTCTGCGGCGGCTTCGGCCTGCCAATTGCCCGTGACATGTGTCAGAAGGTGATTGTTGTCGGCTCGAACGACCTGCAGTCGCTCTATGTTGCCAATAATGTCTGCAAAGCGGTCGAATATTTCCGCAAAATGGGTGGTAATGTCGGCGTTGCCGGCATGATCATCAACAAAGATGACGGTACCGGCGAGGCGCATAATTTTGCTGAGGCCGTCGACATCCCTGTGCTGACAGCAATCCCCGCAGATGAGGATATTCGCCGCAAATCCGCCAATTATCAGATCATCGGCAAGCCCGGCGGCCAATGGAGCGGCCTGTTTGAAGAACTCGCCACCAATGTCGCCGAAGCACCGCCACAGCATCCGGTGCCGCTGACACAGGAAGGTCTGCTCGACCTCTTCACACCAGAAGAAGTGGGCGGCGAGATTGAACTCGTTCCTGCAACCCAGGCGGATATGCGCGGCGGCGTATATGAAGAAAAAGCCTCCCTCGAAGTGATTTACGACGAGGTATGAGCCGTGACTGATCTTCAAACATCCCCCGATCTGGTCAGAGAGAAGACCAAACACGCCGACGTCGCTGCCGAGGCCGAAAAACTTGCTGCAGAAGCTGTGCCCGACACCGGCCTGATTAACGCAAAAGTTGTCGAGCCGGTAGAAAGCGTAGCAAGCGAAGAAAAAACCGCAAAAGCGCCAAGCAAGTCTCCTGTCGAAAAGCAGGAACGCGCGCCTGACCGGCTTGATTTAGCCCAACCCGATGCCCCGCCTGTGCCGGAAGGCTCTGGCTGTCATGGTGGTGCTGAGACTATGCGCGAGGCCGCCAAAAAGGCGGGTAAAAGCGAAATTCTCGACCAATATGAAAAAGACTATCCGGTCGGCCCACATGACCAGCCGCAAAGCATGTGCCCAGCCTTTGGTTCGCTGCGCGTCGGCCTGCGCATGCGGCGCACTGCGACGATCCTCTCCGGTTCGGCCTGTTGCGTCTATGGCCTGACCTTCACCTCGCACTTTTATGGCGCTCGCCGCACCGTCGGCTATGTGCCTTTCAGTTCAGAAACGCTGGTCACCGGCAAGCTGTTCGAGGACATTAAGGAAGCTGTCGAGCAGATGGCTGATCCGGAAAAATATGACACCATCGTCATCACCAATCTCTGTGTGCCCACAGCCAGCGGTGTGCCGCTGAGGCTGTTACCGGACCAGATCAATGGTGTTCGGATCATAGGCATTGATGTGCCCGGCTTTGGTGTTCCAACCCATGCCGAGGCCAAAGATGTTCTCGCAGGAGCAATGCTTAAATTCGCCCGTGAGGAAGCCGAGCAAGGCCCTGTCGCCGCGCCGAAAGAGCGTTCGGACAAACCTACGGTGACATTGCTGGGCGAGATGTTCCCGGCTGATCCTGTAGGCATCGGCCATATGCTGGCCCCACTTGGCTTGGCGGCTGGTGCGGTTGTGCCAACCCGTGAGTGGCGCGAGCTGTACAGCGCGCTGGATGGCTCGGTTATCGCTGCCATCCATCCGTTCTACACTGCCAGCATCCGCGAGTTCGAGGCTGCCGGTCGTCCGATTGTCGGCTCCGCTCCTGTGGGCCGTGATGGCACTGCCGCCTGGCTCAAAGCCATTGGCGAAACCCATGGCTGTAGCGCCGACCAGATTGCGGCGGCGCAAAATGCGATGCTGCCCGCCATTGACGGCGCGCTCTCGGCGATGCCGATCAAGGGGCGCATCACCGTAGCTGGCTATGAAGGCTCCGAGCTTCTGGTCGCCCGTCTGCTGATCGAAAGTGGCGCGGAAGTGCCCTATGTCGGCTCTGCCTGCCCCAAGACCAAATGGTCCGACCCGGATCGCGAATGGCTCGAAGCACATGGTTGCAAAGTCAATTATCGCGCCAGCCTGGAACAGGACAATGCTGCGGTCGACGAGTATGAGCCTGACCTCGCCATCGGCACCACACCGGTCGTCCAGCATGCCAAGTCCAAAGGCACGCCGGGTCTCTATTTCACCAATCTGATCTCGGCCCGTCCGCTGATGGGACCGGCCGGTGCAGGCAGTCTGGCGCAGGTGATCAACGGCGCGTTGGGCAACAAGGCACGCTTCGACAAGATGACCGAATTCTTTGAAGGCGTTGGCGAAGGCTATACCGCCGGTATCTGGGAAGACACGCCGACTGACCGGCCCAAGTTCAAGAAGAAATATGCGGCGCAAAATGCGGCAGCCGCCAAGGCAGCGGAGGCGATCGGAACATGACACTGATACTCGATCATGACCGCGCCGGAGGCTATTGGGGTTCGGTTTACGCTTTTACCGCGATCAAGGGCCTGCAGGTGATCATTGATGGTCCGGTGGGTTGCGAAAACCTGCCAGTCACCTCGGTGTTGCACTATACCGATGGTCTGCCACCGCATGAGTTGCCGATTGTGGTTACCGGGCTGGCTGAAGAAGAGCTGGGCAAGACCGGCACCGAGGGCGCGATGAAACGCGCCTGGAAGTCGCTCGACCCTGATCTGCCCGCTGTGGTGGTTACCGGCTCAATCGCCGAGATGATCGGCGGCGGCGTGACGCCCGAAGGTACCAATATCAAGCGCTTTCTGCCACGCACCATTGATGAGGATCAATGGCAGTCCGAGGACCGAGCTCTGTCCTGGCTATGGACCGAGTTCGGGCCGAAGAAAATGCCCAAGCCCAAGGTGCTGAAGGAAGGTGACAAGCCCAAGGTCAATATCATTGGGCCCAGCTATGGCATGTTCAACATGCCGTCCGATCTGGCTGAAATCCGCAGGCTGATCGAAGGCATTGGCGCCGAGGTCAATATGGTGTTCCCGCTCGGCACCCATCTGGCGGACATCCGTCAGCTCGCCAATGCCTCGGTCAATGTCTGCATGTATCGCGAATTTGGCCGCAATCTCTGCGAATTGCTCGAACGGCCCTATTTGCAGGCGCCAATTGGGCTGGATTCCACCACCAAATTCCTGCGCCAGCTGGGCGAGATGACCGATCTCGACCCCGAACCGTTTATTGAGAAGGAAAAGCACACTACCATCAAGCCGCTTTGGGATTTGTGGCGCTCGGTAACGCAGGATTTCTTCGGCACCGCCAATTTCGGCATTGTCGCTAATGAAACCTATGCCCGCGGCATCCGCAACTTCCTGGAGAATGACATGGGGATGCCCTGCTCCTTCTCCTATGGGCGCACGGCGGGCGTGAAGCCCGACAATGAGGCAGTGCGCGAAGATATTCACGAAAAAGCGCCGATGATGGTGTTCGGCAGCTATAATGAGCGCATGTACATGGCCGAGGCTGGCGGGCGCGGGATATTCATCCCCGCATCCTTCCCCGGCGCAGCCATCCGCCGCCATACTGGCACCCCTTATATGGGCTATGGCGGTGCGACCTATCTGGTGCAGGAAGTGTGCAACGCACTGTTCGATGCACTGTTCCATATCCTTCCGCTCTCTACCCAGATGGACAAGGGCGAGGCCACCCCGGCTCGTTCCGAACCACCGCTGGAATGGGACAAGGAAGCGAAAGAAAAACTCGACGCCATTGTCGAGAAACAGCCGGTTCTGGTGCGCATCTCCGCCGCCAAGAATCTGCGCGATGCCGCCGAGCGACAGGCCCGGCGTGCAGGGGAAGACCATGTTTCTGCCGATCGTCTTGCATCGGCATTACTTGAAGGGGCGAACGCATGATTACGCATGATCCGCTCCACTTATTCGCGAGAGGCTAACGCCTTTTCGCGTCCGAAACCTTGTCGGCAATGGGTGCCGTCAGGGAACACCCGTGGGAGGCGCCTCTGGCGGCTTTCCGGGAGCTAGAATGGAGAAGGACTATATGAGTACTGAAGAACGATTAGGCCCTGAGGCCTATCTAACCCCCGACGAGGCGAAAGAGTTGCACAAACTCTTTGTCGCCAGCATGGGCTTCTTCACCACAGTCGCAATTATTGCGCACATTCTGATGTGGGTATGGAAGCCGTGGTTCCCGGATACACCCGGATACGCGATGCTGAATGATGGCGTCCAGGTTGCGCAAGCAACGCTGGCCTTGCTGGCTTAAGGAGAAAAACTATGTGGAGACTGTGGATGACATTCGATCCGCGAAGAGTGTTTGTCGCTCTTGCGGTTTTTCTGTTCACGCTAGCAATCTTTATTCACTTCATTCTGTTGAGCACAGATCGGTATAACTGGTTGGAGAAGCCATCGGCTGACACAGCCTCGGTCACGCTCGAACAGTCTGAGCAGCTAACCTGAACCCAAGCTCCCAAGGAGGTCGCGATGGGCAACTGTCGCGCCTCCCATTGGAGTGATTTAGGCCAGGATGTGAGCACATATAAAATGTGCTGTGCATGAAGATAATGTCTGAAGGATTGAGCGATGGCGCTTTTAAGCTATGAGAGGAAATATCGTGTCCGCGGAGGCACGTTGATCGGCGGGGATCTGTTCGATTTCTGGATCGGCCCGTTTTACGTTGGGTTTTTTGGCGTCACAACGGCGATATGCGCCTTACTCGGGACGGCCTTGATCCTTTATGGTGCATCCCAGGGGCCGACATGGAATCCCTGGCTGATCTCCATTGATCCGCCGGACATCAGCTATGGTCTGGCATTGGCACCGATGATGGAAGGTGGGCTCTGGCAAATCATCACCATATGCGCGATCGGGGCCTTTGTGTCTTGGGCGCTGCGCGAGGTAGAAATATGTCGAAAACTGGGTATTGGCTATCATGTACCAATTGCCTTCAGTTTCGCGATTTTCGCCTATGTCACGCTGGTCGTTTTCCGGCCGCTGGCCATGGGCGCATGGGGACATGGTTTCCCCTATGGCATTTTCAGTCACCTCGATTGGGTGTCCAATACTGGATATATGTATGTGAATTTCCACTATAATCCGGCGCATATGATTGCCATTACGTTCTTCTTCACGACGAACCTTGCACTGGCGCTGCATGGCGCACTGATCCTTTCAGCGGTCAACCCGCAAAAGGGCGAGAACGTCAAGACACCGGAATATGAAGATACCTTTTTCCGCGACTTTATCGGCTATTCGGTCGGCACCATCGGTATCCACCGCCTGGGACTCTTCCTGGCGCTGAACGCCGGTTTCTGGAGTGCCGTCTGCATCTTCATCTCAGGACCAATCTGGGCCGAAGGCTGGCCCGAATGGTGGGACTGGTGGAAGAGCATTCCGGTTTGGGCCGAGTAAGGGGAGGTAAAGCAAATGGCACGATATCAAAATATCTTTACACAAGTGCAATTGGCGCATGCCCCGGAAATGGGCATGCCGCACAAGGCCGGAACCAGCGAACCACGCTATAATGTCACCGGTTCCAGCTATTGGATGGGCAAATTTGGTCAAGCACAGATCGGGCCGGTCTATCTTGGTTGGCTCGGCCTGGCCTCTCTGATTACAGGCTTTATTGCGCTGGTTATCATCGGCATGAATTTTGCTGCCTCTGTCAACTGGAGTCCGCAGGCCTTTATGCGCGAATTCTTCTGGCTGACGCTGGATCCGCCATCTGCGGAATGGGGCTTTTCGCCCTTTGTCCCGCTCAATGAAGGCGGCTGGTTCATCATGGCCGGTTTCTTCCTGACTGCATCGGTTCTGCTATGGTGGGCACGCACCTATATGCGCGCAAAAGCATTGGGTATGGGAACCCATGTCGCATGGGCCTTTATGGCTGCGATCTGGCTGTTCCTGGTGCTCGGCTTTATCCGCCCGATGTTCTTGGGCAGTTGGGCCGAAGCGGTGCCTTATGGCATTTTCTCGCACCTTGAATGGACGAACAACTTCTCGCTGCAATATGGCAATCTGTTCTATAATCCATTCCACGCCCTCTCAATCGTCTTCCTATATGGTTCGGCGCTGCTGTTCGCCATGCATGGTGCGACGATCCTGGCGGTAGGCCGCTATGGCGGCGAACGCGAGCTGGAGCAGATCACCGACCGCGGCACGGCGACAGAACGCGCTGGCCTGTTCTGGAGGTGGACCATGGGCTTTAATGCCACCATGGAATCCATTCACCGCTGGGCATGGTGGTTCGCAATGCTGACGACAATTACCGGCGGCATCGGCATCCTGCTCACTGGAACTGTGGTCGACAACTGGTATCTCTGGGCGATCGAACATAAATACGCACCGGAATACTGATCCATTTTTCCCCTGGGGTGGTAACGCCCACCCTCAGGCACCCACTAGCCCGGCCGCCGCGCCGGGCTTTTTGTTTGTGGGGGTGCGGCTATTTGCATGGCCGAAAGTCTGACACAGGCAGTGGCTTAGGTCACTGGCGCAAAACCACAATGGTTGTTCACGCTTGATATAATAACAAAGGCCGTCATTCAGCCATCGGCCCAGTTTAGGCCACTCGATTGGTTATGAATTGAAAGGGCCTAACGTCTTTTATCGAAACACCCGACCCTCAAAGTTCAGTTCATCAGATGATCTCGGAAGAATTGCACTGTTGCTGGCCAGATGGTTTTCTGAGCTGCCAAGTCTTCCTCCGATGCAAAGGTCGCGTCTTCGCCTGTTCCAGACAAAAGATGTCCAGCGTTCAAAAAAACGAGGCTGACCGTGGGAAGACCTGCGTCCGCACGACGCTCTGCGATGATCTGCGCCATCTCACCAGAATTCCACACTATGTCCGCATCTCCGCCTGCAACCAGAACTGGTTCATCGATACGGTCAATGGCGATCCTCGCCTTTGTTACGGCTGCCGGACTGGCATGGCGCCCACGGTCATGGAAATCCCGGAAGCGAATTAACCTTCCTTGCTCCGCAGCCGCCGCAAATTCCTCCTGCATACCCTTATATGGTACAAACGGAAGCGGCTGCCCACGCCAGCTAAACGAGCTGACCGTACCGGGCGTGGTGCCTGTACCCCACCCTTCCCAAACAACATCGCTCGGGACAATCGCGGCGATCGCTGCAAAGCCATCGATAAGAGAACCCGACAAAAGAGCCATTTCAGCCCCTTTTGATACCCCATAAATCCCAATGTCGTCATGGCGAATATCCGTTCGCTGCTGAAGCCAGGCCTTTGCAGTTTCAACCTGATCAACCGGGATTGCATCGAACGTTCCTGGTAGCTTTGGAAAAGCTACGCGTAGAGGTGAGGTATCGCTTAGATAATAGGGTAATCCAAGCACGGCAAAGCCCTGTTCTGTGAAGAGCTTTGCCTTGCGACGTGCTGTCTGGTCACCGCCTTCAGCACCTCCCAAAACGATGATTGCCGGATGAGGTCCCGCGGTGGATGGCTTCTGAAAAAACGCATATGGCAATTCTGGTCCGACCATAATCTCCTTCTCAACCGCTGGGCTACTTGCCTCCGATTGCTTTGCTAGGGCCTCAGCGCCCAGTGAAACTGCCACTAAGGCAAGCGGCGCAACGCAGAATGCCACTTGGAGTATAAGGCCTTTTACTTGTTTTGAGGCGAGATACGATTGGATAAACTTGTAAGTCATCGGGATACTCCTGATCGGTTGTGGTGGCCAACCAGTATCTCTCCCATCCCAAATCAGCTCACGTTTCGGTGAACCGACACCTTTCAACCACTAATCAACACGCCTCTTAAAGTACCATATCTTTTAATAACCGGCTGCCAGAGCGACTCGTGACCAGACTTTCGCCGTTCTCAAGATGCAGTGTAGTCCGACCATTGCCAGCAGGCTCTGTCTGCGCAATCGCGGTTATCCGAACAAGATGAGATCGATGGGCGCGGATGAACTGATCCTCTGGGAGCCGCGCTTCAAACTCACCAAGTCGGCTGGTGGAGAGTATCGTCTGATTCTTCAACACCAGTTCGGAGTAATCGCCTGCTCCTGTCACAATAATGATGTTGTCGATCTCTATGCTTTGTGTCTCATCCTGCGTCTTCACGAGAATCGATCGCGGAGATGGCCTTCTGGTCTCCCCAAGTCGCTCCTCAGCTTCTTCAAGTCGCTGCAAGAGCTGGTCGATCTGACTGTTGAGACTGACCGCAAGACTTGCCAGTGTGGCTAATCCATAAAGGGTCACGCCTTGGAACATCTGCCAAATAAACGCCGGCGCCATGAAAGCGGTCAGCACAACATCCTTATCAAGCGTACTGGAATTAAAGCTCTGCAAGATGATGATGCTTAAGTACCAGATTAAGGCGAAGAGGATCGCTCCTGGAATCTGAGCGCAAAGCTTAATTAAGAGCGACTTTGGCCAAACAAAACGGTCTAAGGTGGCATGCGTTACGAGACCAAGGACCAAAGCGGGGACACCATTTTGGGCCGCCAGATTAAAGGCTGCTAGGCCGTCCATATCGGAGGTGATCGAGAAGATCATCCAATATGTTCCAATCAGCAAGAGCCCGCCGATCGTGACCAGCGCTGCGACAAGGTGCTGAGAGAAAAGTTGCCGAAACCAATCTAGATCAAATTTTGACAATCGCTTCACCAAGCTTTGCGAACGAACCAATCCAAAGAACGGACCTGATCTGCACGTAGATGCGTTTGGCACTATTACACAAGCAAAGTTTCTGATCACGCCCAGTCTATAGAGATGGGCAAAATGAGGTTCTTCAATTCTTATTCGAAGGACTTTCGAAGCCTGATGTCAGCTTCCATCTCCATTCACGAACATAGGTACCACCGCCTATAAGGGGACTTTTGGCTTACTCCGGTAAAATTCCGGGCTTTAGAGGCCGAAGCTAGTCAAGTCATATGCTGCCGCTGAGAAAGGCCTAAATACACGATCAATCACCCAGCCGACTACGCTGCCGCATATCGTAGAGATGGATCGGGAAGGACAGCGCCAACGGTAGCGCGATCATCGGCCAGCTTGCGCCAGTTAGTGCGCCTCGTAGTGCCAGCATCATCAGCACCGCAGGCATGAGCGCGCCGAGGATCATCGCCCAGTCTCTACCCTGCCATTTCAGCCATAGAGCCTCGGCCAGCAGGACCAGCAGCACCACGTCAACCGCTCGGCCAGAGGAGAAAAACGCGTCCATCATTCATGCATCAACCGAAAGGCGCGTTGAGGTGGACAATCTGGAAATTGAGTGCACCGGCGAAACTGACCCAGACAAGATAAGGCAGCAGAAGCAGCGCCGCGCCGCGCGAGAAACGGGCGCAGAAGATGATCAGCATCAAGATGGATAACCACAATAAGGTCAGCTCGTAAAACGCCCAGTCTGGCCGCTGGAGCCTGAAAAAGAGGAAGCTCCACAACAGGTTGAGAAAACCGTTCAGCGCAAACAGGGTCAGCGCATAGTCAATATCGCGCCGCGTTGGCGCCTTGAACCAGGCGAGATAACCCGCCAATGCGATCATCGCGAAAATGATCGTCCAGGCAATCCCGAACAACCAGTCAGGCGGTGCCCATGGCGGTTGCTGCAGCGAATAATACCATTCATCGAGAACCGTGATCGTGCTGCCGATCACCGCCGTCATAAAAGCCAGAAAAGCGGCGAGACCAATCGGGAATAACGCCGCTTTCTTCATATGATGGCCTATCCTTCTTTAGCGACCTGCCTTTCTTCCATGGACTTGATGCCCAGGAGGTGCGCGGTGTCTTTCAGGAAGATTTTGACATGCGCCAGCGGGTCACGTTTGACCAATTCTTTGTGCATATAGGCTTCCCAAGTCAAGCGCTGCACATCGGGGTCGTCGCACATTTTGACAAAACGCTCGCGGCGCTTGTCGCTGGAATACCAGAAATATTGCATGATGCCGAGGATCCAGAACACGCGGCCATGCTGCTTCATAAACTTCTTGCGCGCGCCAGCCAGCGCTTTGGCATTGGCGGTTTTGAGATATTCCATTACCGCATCGGCACCCATGCGTCCCGCGGCCATGGCGTAATAAATGCCTTCACCCGATGCTGGCGCGACCACGCCCGCGGCATCGCCAACGACCAGCACATTCTTGCCATTATCCCATTTCTTCAGCGGCTTGAGCGGGATCGGTGCGCCTTCCTTGCGGATGGTTTCCCAGCCATCAAGACCGGTCTGCTCGCGCATCAGCTTGGTGGTTTCGCGCAGCGGGAAACCTTTATTGGCGCTGCCGAGGCCAATGCTGGCGGTTTTGCCATGCGGGAAAATCCAGGCATAGAAATCGGGCGATAAATGCCCCTGATAATAGACATCACAGCGGTCTTCGCGATAGTCTTCCTGATGCTCTTCTGGCACCTTCACAATCTCGTGATAGGCAAAGACGCACGGCACACGGTCTGCGTTCTTAATCGAATCCCGCGCCACTTTTGAACGCGCGCCATCGGCTCCGATCACGGCTTTGGTGGTGACACGCTGCATCTCGCCATTGCGCTCGGTGCGGTAGCAGATGGTGGCAATATTGTTATCGCCCTGCTCTATGCCCTCATAGGTACCCGTCATGCGGATCGCACCGGCCTCGGCGGCGCGGTTGCGCAGCCATTCATCAAATTCGTCGCGGTCGACCATGCCGACATAGCCGCCCTCACCTACGGGCATATCGACGCGATTATCCTTGGGTGAGATGATCCGCGCCGAATGGGCATGCGCCTTGAGCAGCGATTGCGGAATGTCAAAATCCTTGAGCAATCGCGGCGGAACTGCCCCACCGCAGGGCTTTATCCGGCCCGCACGATCCAGCAGCATGACCTTATGCCCCTGCGTCGCAAGATCATGCGCCGCGGTGGCTCCGGACGGTCCGCCGCCGACAATGACGACATCAAACTCTGCCTGTGATTGATCGCTCATGCCCTTATTGCCTCCTTGACCGCTCCCGTCTGACGCTCTTTGCGCGGCATCTGCATCGTTGTCGCCATTAGCGCAGCCGCGATAAACAACAGCGCCTCTACTGCGAAAACAATCTGAAATGCGGTGACATCTTCTCCGGTCATGCTGCGCAATTGATCGACAATCACCGCGCCCAATAATCCGCCCAGACCAAAGGCAATCGCCTGTGCCGCGCCCCAGACGCCCATGCGTGCGCCCTCTCCTGAAGCTACGCCCTTGCTGGCAAGGCCGAGCATCGCACTGACTGCGCCGACCGCGAACATGCCATTGGCAAAACCAAGCCCAAAAACATTGACTCGCAGCGGCCATGCACCGCCGGTCGAGGCGGCCATAGACAATCCGGCGAGCATAATCGCAGACCCCGCGCAGCCAATGACGATCCAGATCTTGAGATTGGAACCATAATAGCGCGCGAACAGACTGCCACCCAATCCCGCAACCAGCATGCCGATCAAAATGCCGCTATGCTGAATGCTCGACAATGTGGTGGACTCACCCGGCGTCATTGCAAAGAGGAAGCCGGCAAAAGGCTCCATAATCAGATCCTGCATGCTGTAGGCCAGCATTGACAGGAACACGAAATAGGTAAACCGCCGCGCCTGATCTTCCTGCCAAATCTCGCGCAATACTTCGGGAAAGCTCTTTGCTTGCTCGTCCGAATGGGGCCGCTCGACAACCTCGCTGGTCTCTTCCAGACGATAGAGCGCCAACAGGGTCAGGCTGAATGCGGCCAGTGCCACCAAGCTGCAGACAACTGCCAATCGCTGCTCACTAAATGGGTCGAGATTGGCCCCGGCCACCGCTGCCGCAATCACGATACCGGCAATCATCATAATCCATGTAATCGCCGCAGAAGCGGGTTTGCGCTCTGTTGAAACACGCGAGGCCAGCAGTGCCAGCAAGGTCGTGCCCGATATACCAACCCCAAAACCGATCAGAGTGAATGCACTAATCGCCAATAGCCCGCCGAATATGCTCGGATTGGCCATCATGATGGTAGCATTGACCGCCATTAAGGCACCGATCACCAACAAGCTCATACCGCCGATAATCCAGGGAGTGCGCCGAACACTATGATCGGAAAAATGGCCCCATAATGGTCGGGTCAACTGCACGGCATAATGCCAAGCGACAAGTCCTGCCGGAATGGCGGCCGCGACTGAATATTCAACCACCATTACCCGGTTGAGCAGTGACGAAGCTAGCATCACGATCGCACCGATCGAGGCCTGCACTGCACCAAGACGGATGATACCGAACCAGCTTAAGCCCGTCTGTTTTCCTGCGGTTTGCGACAGGCTCGCAGGCCGAACTGTATCACCAGAAGAAAGTGTTTGCGCCATCAGATATATCCTCCCAGGCCCAATGCTGATGCCAGCATGCCAAAGACGTAGAGCGAGACGCCGGTGGCATTATACCAGGGCGCCAGTTTGCGGGGGGCTCCAACCAGCCGGATCATCAAGCCTAGCTGCACCAGAAGGAACAGGCTGACGATCGCGGCGGAAATGGTGAGGTTCTGGGTGATCAGTACGCCAATCACCGCCAATTGCGGCAGCGCCATCACAACACAGGCGAAGATCGCGGCATTGCGCACGCCCATGATGACAGGCAGTGATTTCAGGCCCATCTCGGTATCGCCTTCGACTGCCTTGAAATCGTTCAGCGTCATAATGCCATGCGCGCCAAGACTATAGAGCAGGATCACCAACAGCACTGTGCCCGATGGCAATCCGCCGAGCATGACACTGGCACCAGTGAACCAGGACAAACCTTCATAGCTGAGTGCGCAGACAAGTGGTCCCAACCAGCCACTTTTTTTGAAGCGAAAAGGCGGCGAGCTATAGGCCCAACCGAAAAACAGCGCGACACATGTAGCGATCAGCACCCAGAAACCGAGCGCAGCGGCAACCACAAGCGATATTCCGGAGCCGATCAGCGCAATGTAAACGCCCCAGTTTCCGGGAATGCGGCCAGACGGTATCGGCCTGTCCGGCTCATTGATCGCATCGACCTCGCGGTCGCACCAATCATTTATTACCTGACTCGTGCCGCAGACAATCGGCCCGGTCAGCAATATACCGACAGCAAGGAACAGCCAGTTTTCGGATATTGAAGCGCCTGAAGACACTACACCGCACATAAAAGCCCACATGGGCGGGAACCAAGTCACCGGCTTCGTCAGTTCCAGCACATCCTTAGGTGCAGGCACCTGCGCAAATGTGCGGGAGAGCGTCGATTCTGACATAAGCCGAGGCTATGCCAAACTTTTGGGTGTGTCAAATTATTTGGACAATAAAATCAGTCAATATATTTTGACGCTCAAAGGCGCTAACCATTGTCCTTGCCGGTGAGATTGCCGAGCCCGTGCCGGTGCAATTTCGAGTATAGGCTTTGGCGGCTAAGTCCCAGTATCTCTGCGGCTGAAGCGCGATTATCCGAGGTATGCACCAACGCCGCTTCAATACACATACGCTCAATCAAGTCGGTACTTTCGCGGACAATTTCCTTGAGCGGTTTGCGACCCACCAGCTCGGTCAACTGGTCTACCGAGCGGGGCAATTCTTTACTGGCTTCAGGCAAATCGCGTTCACGCCGACCGATGCTGCGCACAGAATAGCCGAATAGCGACTGATCCCGCTCTACCAATATTGCGGAAATCTCGACCGGTTCTTCACCGCCATTAAGATCATTGACTACAGAACTGAAGTTGCGGACATTCTGATGATCTTTCAGTTGCTTTCTCAACAGGTTGAGATCAACATCCGGTCGACCGACAAAGCGATTGAGCGAAACGCCCAAGAGCTGCTCGACAGAGCCTGCTTGCACCAACTCCACAAAGGCACGATTAGCAACGATAATGTCCTGATTTTCATCCGTCAGCACGAATGCGTCAGGCATTTTCTCAATGGCATCAAGGACATATTGATCAGAGCGTTTGCCCGGCACTTCATGCTGACCATCATCGACATTGATCAGCCAATATTGCCGACCCGATTGGCGGAAAGTGGAAGCCGCGAGTTTTACAAATCCAGTTCGCCCTTCAAGACGGATGCTGACCGGATCGACTTTTCCGCTGACCGAGATAGCGCCCATATAGGCGATGACATCGTCGCGGAAATCTTGTTCGACCAACTCCAAAAGGCCCTTTTTCTCCAACGCTCCGGGTGCCGCGTTAATCAGGCTGTGTGATGCCCGATTGGCCTGTTGGATCTGATAGGTATCGCTATCAACGATAAGCACCGGATAGGAAATATTATCAAACAGCAACCGGTAACGCGTCTCGGTCTGGCGTAGATTAAGATAGTCGCGCTCCATTGACTGTTGTGTCTTGAGCAGACGCTGCTGCAGCAAAGCGATGGAACGGACATCACGGCCAATGGCGATCTGCATGCTGGTATTTGACGGCTTCAACATCTTGTAATTGACCGGGATATCATCGCCGTCATTGATATGATTCACCTGTCGCCAAACTTGCTCGGTATCGCTACCGGACTCGAGCATTTTTGTGATTTTGACCTTGCTCTCTTCACTCACAGTGTCGGACCATTTCTTGCCGACCCACTTTTGCGCCAGTCGATGGTCCCGAGTATTTACCGCGACATCACGAACAAATCCATTTTCATCAATGGTGAGGATGAAATCGCCTGCAGAATAGGCGAGCTCAAGAATATCCTCTTTGGTGAACCCGTCAAACATGGAGTCCGGATCACTAAAGGGAATGCGATGGTCGCCTGTTGCTTCAAAGTTCATCGGTTCGGACCATTTGCCGTTGCCAATCTCTAGGCCAACTTCTCAAAAACATTAGCCTGCACAGGAACTAGCGTCTCAGCGGTTTTGACGGCACTGGGCGCATCAACGGCTGTTCCATCGGCACCGCATTTTTCAACAAGCTCAGGCTGTTCGTTGATCACACGGCCTCCTAGCAGGATGCGAATATTGGGATTGGTGGAAACCGCTCTGATTGCCTTAATCAGATTGGTAATTTCTATCGTAGGGCAATCCAGGCTAACGGTCAATCCTATTAAGTCGTAATGCCGATTGGCAAACTTGCCTGTAAGTTCGGACCGTGTCGGCTCCATCAGAACATCAGCATCCCAGCCAGCGCGCTGGAAACATTCGGCTACCATAAGAGTGCCTAAACTGTGCTGTTCGCCAGGCATTGTCGAAAACAAAGCCGAACGCTGACCGTGGCCTACCTCTAAATTGGGAGGGATATGCAGCGTCAATTCGCGCAATATTTCCTGCACCCGCCAGAGGCCCATGGTGACATCGAAAAAATCGACGCTATCTTCATCCCAATATTCACCGAGACGACGGGCTGCTGGTGCCAGCAGATCGACATATATGGTTTCCACCGAAAAGCCGGTTGATAAACAGCTATCGACAAAATCCAGAAGCTTGCGGGCATCACCTTCAAGCGCCAGCAGAACAAAATATTCCACATCAGTTCTGCTGATAACGCCATCGCCGGTAAGCGAAGTACCATCATCAAGTAATGGGCTGTGAAGATATCGCCGTTCAGCAATTAATTTGGGAATAACCAGATTTTCCAGAACCAATGACAGATCATCATTGGTTCCCGCCTTGCCGGGCGTAAAACTATATTGGTTAAGGTCGATATCCGGTGGCCCCGGATCAAGATCATCATGGGGCTTTTTACCTGTTCTCCAGCCATCCAGTCTGGAGCGCAATTCAGCAATCCCGAATACTGATGCCATTTTACAGACTCTCCTACGTAAAGTCTGGTCGGCGTGCCATAACGTCGGCCAAGCGGATGTATTCACCTCGCGTGAGTCGGAGCTTACTCCATCATAGCGTAATAAGCAATGCGCTCCAGCAAAAAGTGTCAATTTATTAGAACGTCTAAAAAACTTGACACTTTGACAAAAAGGTTCCTAATCTCCTGTCATAACAAATGGAGTAGGGACGCTGTCGGGCACGTATCAAAACGCCACGGATAAAAATTCCCCGAAAACCGGGCTTTCCCAGCCTGCAAGCACATCCTACGCGCTCTACACCCCTGAGCAGAGAAAACGCCGTGACGAGTCGCGCTGGACACTGGTTCAGGGGATTTTGGCACCGCTGCAGTTTGTGGTGTTCGGGATAAGTCTGTTTTTGGTGATCCGATATCTGGTCACCGGTGAGGGTGAGAGCGCCGCCGAGATCTCGATCCTGATCAAGACGCTTATATTATATACAATCATGATCACCGGCTCGATCTGGGAAAAGGTGGTGTTTGATGAATGGTTGTTTGCCAAACCCTTCTTCTGGGAAGATGTCTTCTCAATGGCAGTGCTGGCGCTGCATACCGCCTATATTCTGATGCTGTTCAATGGCTGGGGCACCAGCGAGGAACGCATGTATGTCGCACTTGCCGCCTATGTCACCTATGTCGTCAACGCCGGTCAGTTCCTCTGGAAACTGCGTATGGCGCGGCTTGAAGGTGAAAAGATCGCAAAAGTACGGGCTCAGCCTAAGGCGGTGGCGGCATGAGCGATACTCTGATCCGGCAACAACATGACATCACTATGCCGAAAAACCCGGCGGCCAATGGCGCGGACTGCGCGCCAATCCTTAAAGAAAAAGGCCAGCGCGAAGTCTTTTGCGGATTGACCGGCATTATCTGGTTGCACCGCAAGATACAGGATGCCTTTTTCCTCGTCGTCGGCTCGCGCACCTGTGCCCATTTGATGCAGTCAGCAGCAGGTGTGATGATCTTTGCCGAGCCACGCTTCGGCACCGCGATCATGGAAGAGCGCGATCTAGCGGGTCTCGCCGATGCCAATGAGGAGCTCGACCGCATCGTCAATCAACTGCTCGACCGTCGTCCCGAGATCAAAACGCTGTTCCTTGTCGGCAGCTGCCCGTCCGAAGTCATCAAACTCGACCTTGCCAAAGCGGCGCAGCGCCTCGGCGCGCAGCATGCACCCAATGTGCGCGTGCTCAACTATTCGGGCAGCGGCATTGAAACCACCTTTACCGAGGGTGAAGATGCCTGTCTCGCCTCACTGGTACCGGAAATGCCGAGGCTGGCCGAAGATGCGCCGAAAAATCTGATCCTTGTCGGCTCGCTGCCTGATATTGTCGAGGATCAGTTTATGCGGCTGTTTGCCAAGATCGGCATAGATAATGTCGCCAGCCTGCCCGAACGTTCGGTCGACAAACTGCCCGGTATCGGACTTAATACGCATTTCCTGCTGGCTCAACCGTTTCTCGGCGATACCGGCCAGCGCCTGCTCGAACGCGGCGCTAAGCGTATCGATGCGCTCTTCCCCTTTGGCGTGGAAGGCACCACTGACTGGCTGACCGCTGCGGCCAAAGCCTTTGACATAGATACAGCCCATGTCGCCGAGGTGCTGCTGCCCTATCAGGAGCGCGCGCGCAAAAGCATGCAGCATCAGCGTGACCGGCTCGAAGGCAAGACCATCTTCTTCATGCCGGACTCGCAACTGGAAATCCCGCTGGCGCGCTTCCTTGCCAATGAGATGGGCATGGTGCTGACCGAGGTCGGCACGCCCTATCTCCACCGCAGCCACCTCACCAAAGAGTTGGAGCATATGCCGGCTGCGATACAGCTTTCCGAAGGCCAGCATGTCGACAAACAGCTTGAGCGTGTGCGCGCAACGCGGCCCGACCTGACCGTTTGCGGTCTTGGCCTGGCCAACCCGCTTGAGGCCGAAGGGCTTTCCACAAAATGGGCGATCGAGCTGGTGTTCTCGCCCATCCATGGTTTCGATCAGGCGGGAGACCTCGCCGAACTGTTCGCCCGGCCGATGCGCCGCCGTGATGTGTTGAAGGTGTAAGCGATGCAGCTAGCCGTCTGGACATATGAAGGCCCGCCCCATGTAGGAGCCATGCGTGTTGCCACCGGCATGAAGGGTGTACACTATCTGCTGCACTCGCCCCAGGGCGACACCTATGCCGACCTGTTGTTTACCATGATCGAGCGTCGCGACCATCGTCCGCCGGTGACCTACACCACCTTCCAGGCTCGCGATCTCGGCAAGGACACATCCGAGCTGTTTCAAGATGCTGCGCTCGATACGCTGGAGCGTTTCAAGCCTGATGCGATGCTGGTGGGCGCTTCCTGCACTGCTGAGTTGATACAGGATGATCCTGCCGGCCTGATCGAGAAAATGGGCCTCCCCATCCCTGTCATTCCACTCGAACTGCCTAGCTATCAGCGCAAGGAAAATTGGGGTGCGGCGGAGACGTTCTACCAGATTGTCCGCTCGGTTGCCGACAAGGAGCGCGCACCGAGCGACCGTGAAACCACGGGCCGTCGTCCACTCGCCAATTTGCTCGGCCCGACTGCGCTTGGTTTCCGTCACCGTGACGATATTGTCGAAGTCACGCGGCTGCTCGATGGCTTGGGCGTGGACGTCAACGTCACGGCGCCGATGGGCGCCACCGCTGCCGATATTGCCCGCCTCGGTGAAGCCGATTTCAATATCGTCATGTATCCCGAGATTGGCGAAATGGCTGCGGATTATCTGAAGCGCACCTTCCGCCAGCCTATGGTTCGCACCGTACCTATCGGCATTGGCGCAACGCAGGATTTTGTCCGTGAGGTCGCCGAAATTGCCGGGGTTGACCCCGAACCGATGCTGGAGCGCAACCTGTCGCGCATGTCCTGGTGGAGCCGCTCGATTGACTCCAACTACCTCACTGGCAAGCGCGTCTTTATCTTTGGCGATGCGACGCATGCCGTCGCCGCCGCGCGTATCGCGAGCGAAGAGCTGGGCTATAAGGTCTGCGGCCTGGGCTGCTATAATCGCGAATTTGCCCGCGATGTCCGTGCTGCTGCCAAGAAATATGATGTCGAGCCGCTGATCACCGATGACCATCTGGCGGTCGAAAAAGCGATTGAAGAAGCGCAGCCGGAGCTGATCCTCGGCACCCAGATGGAGCGGCATATTGCCAAACGCTTCTCGCTGCCCTGTGCGGTGATTTCCGCGCCAGTGCATGTGCAGGACTTCCCGGCGCGCTTCTCCCCACAAATGGGTTTTGAAGGCGCCAATGTCATTTTTGACGATTGGGTGCACCCGCTGGTCATGGGGCTGGAAGAGCATCTGCTCACCATGTTCCGCGATGACTTTGAGTTCAGCGATGAAGCCGGTCCGTCGCATCTCGGTCACTCAGTCCTCCCTGGCACGGGGAGGGGGACCGCGCCGCAAAGCGGCGTGGTGGAGGGGGCAGGCCACACGGCACAACCTCTCGAAGATGTGCAAACTCTCGCAAGAGATTCGCAAGTGGAAGCCCCCCTCCACCAGCCTGCGGCTGGTCCCCCTCCCCATTCTGGGGAGGATGAAACTGTCTGGACCGATGAAGCGATGAAGGAACTTAAGAAAATACCATTCTTCGTGCGGGGAAAGGCACGTCGTAACACCGAAACCTTCGCCGCAGAGCAAGGAATAGCAACGATAGAACTGGACACTCTTTACGACGCGAAGGCGCATTATGCCAAATAACAGTTCCCCCACTGTTAAGACGGTTATCATCACTCTGGATAACCACCTCACCGCTGCGGTTGAGCGCGCCAATCAACAATTGGCGAAGGACAATATCAGCATCAATCTGCACGCTGCAGCGGACTGGGGCAGCAATCCTGAGCTGCTCGAAGCCGCCAAAGCCGATATCGCCACCGCCGATATCATCATCGTCACCATGATTTTCATTGAGGATCAGGTGCGCATGATCCATTCGGCACTGAAAGCCCGGCGCGATGATTGCGACGCCATAGTCGGCCTGATGTCGACGGCGGAAATCGTCAAGCTGACCCGACTGGGCAGCTACAGCATGGACAAGCCTGCCAAAGGCCCGATGGCGCTGCTGAAAAAGCTGCGCGGCTCGAAAAAGCCTGGCGGTGGCGCAGGTGCCAGCCAGATGAAAATGCTGCGCCGCCTGCCAAAAATTCTGCGCTTCATCCCCGGCTCGGCTCAGGATTTGCGGCAATATTTCCTCACCCTGCAATATTGGCTCGCGGGTTCTGATGACAATGTCGTCGATATGGTGCGCGGTCTGGTCAACAAATATGCCAGCGGCGAGCGCGAAGCCCTGAGAGATACTTTCGACGTGCAACCGCCGCGCGAATATCCTGAGGTCGGTGTCTATCACCCGGATATGCCAGAGCGGCTGACCGAAGATGCGAGCCTCCTGCCGGCACCGAAAAAGCCGAAAGGGACGGTCGGCCTACTGATGCTGCGTTCCTATCTTCTGGGCAAGGATGCAGGCCATTATGACGGCATGATCGAAATGCTGGAGACGCAGGGCCTCAAGGTCATTCCGGCCTTTGCCAATGGCTTGGATGCGCGCCCGGCAATTGATAGCTATTTTGTCGATGAAGATCACAAGCCTACAGTTGACGCGATTATCAATCTCACCGGCTTCTCGCTCGTCGGTGGCCCTGCTTATAATGATGTCGATGCCGCAGTTGAGGCGCTTCGCGGGCTGGATATCCCCTATGTCGCGGCGCATCCGATTGAGTTCCAATCTCTGGAAAACTGGAGCTCCGGCGATACCGGACTGTTGCCGCTGGAAACCACGATCATGCTCGCCATTCCTGAGCTTGACGGCGCGATTACGCCGACAGTCTTTGGTGGCCGTTCGGACGGTTCGCCCGGAGGCTGTCATGGCTGCAGCCGTAACTGCCACTTTACCGATGAAAACAATGTCCGCGCCATGCATAGCTGCCCCGAGCGGGCGGCGGCTCTGGCTTCCAAGGTAGCGCGGATGATCGAGATGCGCCGTGCCGAAAAGGCCGAGCGCAAATTGGCGCTGGTGCTGTTCAACTTCCCGCCCAATTCCGGCGCGACCGGTACTGCGGCTTTTCTTTCGGTGTTTGAATCATTGCATGCAACACTGCATCGTCTGAAAGCCGAGGGTTATTCGGTCGAAGCGCCGGAAACGGTGGCCGAATTGCAGGACATTGTTCTGAAAGGCAATGCCGAGCAATATGGCGCAGACGCCAATGTCGCGGTGCGCATTTCTGCCGATGATTATGTCCGCCGCGAGCCTTATCTGAAAGAAATTGAGGCACAATGGGGTCCTGCTCCCGGCAAACAGCTTAGCGATGGGCAGAATATCCAGATACTGGGCGCGCATTTCGGCAATATCTTTGTCGGGGTTCAGCCAACTTTTGGCTATGAAGGTGACCCGATGCGGTTGTTGTTCGAAGGCACCTTTACCCCGACCCACGCCTTCTCGGCTTTTTACCGCTATATCCGCGAGGATTTCGGTGCCCATGCCGCGCTGCATTTCGGTACCCATGGCGCACTGGAATTCATGCCTGGCAAACAGACCGGCATGAGCGGTAGCTGCTGGCCTGAAAGGCTGATCGGTAATCTGCCCAATTTCTATCTCTATGCTTCAAACAACCCGTCTGAAGGCATTATTGCCAAGCGCCGCTCGGGTGCAACGCTGATCAGCTATCTGACGCCGCCACTGGCCGAAGCGGGTCTCTATAAGGGTTTTGTCGAACTGAAATCCATGCTCGAAAGCTGGCGCACCGCGTCTCCTGATGATCCCGAGCGTACTGAGCTGGAACAGATGATCCAGGAGCAGTGCGACGAACTGGATATCGAGGCGGGCGACTTGGAAACACTTTCGGGCCGTCTCTATGAGCTGGAAAAAGAGCTGATCCCACAGGGCCTGCATGTGCTTGGCGGCAAGCTGGAGGATCAGGAGCGCGAAGACCTGATCGACGCCATGACCAAGGCCAGCCCCGATCAAGAGCGCGAGGAAATCGCCGCCAAGCTCGACAGCAGTGACGAACTCGGCTCGCTGATGGCGGCGTTGGACGGTCATTATGTCCCGCCGGCTCCGGGCGGAGATGTGCTCAACAATACCGAGGTGCTGCCAACCGGCCGCAATATTCACGGCTTTGACCCGTTCCGCATCCCCAGCAGCCTTGCGACCAAACTGGGTATGACACAGGCCGAACAATTGCTGACGCGCCATGCAGAAAATGGCGAAAAACTGCCCGAAAGCATAGCCATGGTGCTATGGGGTACCGACAATCTGAAGAGCGAAGGTTCGCAGATTGCCCAGGCGATGGCGTTTATTGGCGCGCGGCCACGGTTCGATGATTATGGCCGCCTTGCCGGCGCTGAACTGATCCCGCTCGAAGAACTCGGTCGTCCGCGCATTGATGTCGTGATTACCCTGTCGGGCATCTTCCGCGATCTGTTGCCGCTGCAAACGCGGATGCTGGCCGAGGCGAGTTGGCTCGCTACCAGCGCCGATGAGCCGCTCGACCAGAATTTTGTGCGTAAACACAGCCTTGCGCATCAGGAACAGCATGGCTGCGATCTGGAAACCGCATCCTTACGTGTCTTCTCCAATGCCGAGGGCGCTTACGGCGCCAATGTCAATCAGATGATCGACGGCGCGACATGGGATGACGAGGAAGAGCTCGCCAACATGTTCGAGTCCAAAAAGGGCTTTGCCTATGGACGCAGCGGCGAGCCGGTGCAGCAGCGCGAATTGCTGCAAAGCGAACTCGCCAATGTCGATCTGACCTATCAGAATCTGGAATCGGTCGAGCTCGGCGTTACTGACATTGACCATTATGTCGATGGCCTTGGCGGCATGACCAAAGCGGTCGAGAAAGCCCGCGGCAAAGCCACACCGGTTTACGTTGTCGATGCAACCCAGGGCGACACCAAGGTGCGCACATTGGGTGAGCAGATTGATCTGGAAACCCGTACCCGGATGCTCAACCCGAAATGGTATGAAGGCCTGCTGAAGCACGGTTTTGAAGGCGTGCGTAATATTGAGGCGCATGTCACCAATACGCTGGGCTGGTCGGCAACCACCAGCGAGACTGTCTCGCCCTGGGTATATCAACAGATCAGTGAAACCTTTGTACTTGACGACGAGATGCGCGCGCGTCTCGCGAAGCTAAACCCCAAATCATCGTCACGTATGGCCGAGCGGCTGCTCGAAGCATGTGATCGCGACCTGTGGCAGCCGGATGAGGCAACCCTCGCCGCATTACAGGCCGCCTGTGACGATCTGGAGGACCGGCTGGAAGGCCTGGTGCCCGCCGAATGATGCCACTGAATAAAATCATTTCCTGGAGAGAGGAGACCCCCCAATGACCCTTTTAGACGGCAGCGATACGCCGCCTGATGGCGACGGTAGTGTTCAGGTCCATCTCGACCCGAAAGACGAGATCAAAACTGCTAAGGTGTTCGCCATTTATGGCAAGGGCGGTATCGGCAAATCGACCACCTCTTCCAACCTCTCCGCTGCCTTCACCAAGCTCGGCCATCGTGTTCTGCAAATCGGCTGCGACCCAAAGCATGACAGCACCTTCACCCTGACCAAGAAGATGATGCCGACAGTGATCGACGTGCTCGAAACCGTTGATTTTCACAGCGAGGAACTGCGCCCCGATGACTATATGTTTGAGGGCTATAATGGCGTGATGTGTGTCGAGGCCGGTGGCCCGCCAGCCGGCACCGGATGCGGCGGCTATGTTGTTGGTCAGACGGTCAAATTGCTCAAACAGCATCATCTGCTCGAAGATACCGATGTAGTGATCTTCGATGTCCTTGGCGATGTTGTCTGCGGCGGCTTTGCTGCGCCGTTGCAGCATGCCGACAATGCGCTTGTTGTTGCCGCCAATGATTTTGACAGCATCTTCGCCATGAACCGCATTGTCGCCGCGATTAACGCCAAGGCGAAAAACTATAATGTCCGGCTTGCGGGTTGCGTCGCCAATCGTTCGGCCCAGACTGACGAGATTGACCGTTTCTCCGACGCCATCGGCATGAAGCGTCTGGCACATTTCAAGGACTTGGACGCGATCCGTCGTTCCCGGCTGAAAAAATGCACGCTTTTCGAGATGGAAGACACGCCCGAAGTCGAAACGGCGCGGCAGGAATATATCGCGCTGGCAAAAAAGCTTTGGGACGGTGCCGATCCGCTTGAAACCAAGCCGATGAAAGACCGAGATATCTTCGATTTTCTGGGGTTTGAATGATGGGACAAAGCCTCGCATCCACTACATATCACCAAAGCCGCCAGCGGCTGGAGCATTATTTCGACCAGACCGCGCGCAAGGCTTGGGAAGATCTGACCTCCGACGCGCCGGTCAGCGGTATCCGTGCCACCGTCCGCGCCGGTCGCGACAAGATGCGCGATATCCTGCTCGACACTCTGCCCACCGATATGCACGGCATGCGGCTGCTTGATGCCGGATGCGGCACCGGCGCGCTGTCGATTGAGGCCGCAAAGCGCGGTGCGCATGTGGTCGCGGTTGATGTGTCGCAGGGGCTGATCGATGTCGCACAGAAGCGCGCGCCTGAAGGTCTCTCCATCGATTGGAAAGTCGGCGATATGCGCCACCGCGACCTTGGCATTTTTGACCATGTCATCGCCATGGACTCGCTCATTCATTACAGTCAGGACGATGTTATTGCAGTGCTGAAAGCCTGGTCCGACCGCGCCAATAATATCGCCTATACCTTTGCACCGGGCACCGCACTGCTGCGCACCATGCATATTGTCGGCAAGGCTTTCCCGCGTAGTGACCGCTCTCCCGCCATCAAGCCACTTTCCGAAGCGCGGTTGAGCAAAGCCATCGAAACTGCGCTGTCCGACTGGGAGATTGACTTCACCCAGCGGATATCGAGCGGATTCTACAAATCCGAAGCCATGGGGATGCATCGCCGGTGAAACAGCAGGGCTCCTCCTTTATCGGTTTCTGGCAGAGCGTGGGTATCCGCGCCCTGCCCTTTGCCGATGCGGCGAGCACTGAATTGCCGCTCGGCCGCCTGCTGCGGCTGGCGCTGTTTCAGGTCAGCGTTGGTCTGGCGGTCGTACTCCTCAACGGCACGCTTAACCGGGTGCTGATTGTTGAGCTTGGCATCCCGACCTGGATTATCGCGCTAATGATCGGTATTCCGCTAGTGGTCGCGCCCTTCCGCGCGCTGATCGGCTATAAATCCGATACTCACCGTTCGCTGCTCGGCTGGCGACGTGTGCCCTATATCTGGTTTGGCACCCTGGGCCAGTTTGGTGGTTTTGCCATCATGCCATTTGCACTGGTTCTCATCACCCGCGAAGATACCTTCCTCGCCGGGGTTGCGGCGGCCTGTCTCTCCTTTCTCCTCACCGGGGCAGGCATGCATGTGACCCAGACTGCAGGTCTTGCATTAGCGACCGATATTGCGCCCAAAGCCAAGCGCCCGCGTGTCGTTGCCCTGCTCTATGTCATGCTGTTGATCGGCATGATGATTGCCGCCTTCACCATCGGCAATTTGCTCGCCAATTTCAGCAATACCCGGCTGGTCGAGGTTATTCAAGGTGCAGCGGTGGTCACCATCGTACTTAACATCGTGGCGCTATGGAAACAGGAGCCACGCGGCAGTGCGTTGAAAAAGTCCGACCCGCCATCGCCACCTTTTAGCGAAATCTGGGCTGGATTTACCGCACGTCCCAACACTACACGCTTGCTGCTCGCCATTGGCTTAGGGGCAATGGCCTTTGCGATGCAGGATGCATTGCTGGAGCCTTATGGTGGTGAGATTCTGGGTCTTTCAGTTGGTGCAACCACCGCATTAACCGGTGCTTGGGCGATTGGCGCACTGATCGCCTTTGCGTTTAGCGGTCAGCGCCTGACCCATGGTGCCAATCCACTGCGCCTTGCCGGCGTTGGCGCTGTCGCCGGTATATTCGCCTTTTTGATGACACTCTTTGCCGCGCCGCTTGGCTCGGTCCCGCTATTGTTCAGCGGTGCATTCGCCATTGGCTTTGGCACCGGCCTGTTCTCGGTGGGCACAATGATTGCAGCTATGGGACTGGCGAAAGAAGGCGCTTCGGGGCTTGCCCTTGGCGCATGGGGCGCAGTGCAGGCCAGTGCAGCCGGGCTGGGTATCGTGCTGGGCGGGCTAATCCGCGATGGCATTGCCTATTACGCACTGGCCGATGGTTTGGGACATACATTGGCAGTACGCGCCAGCGGCTATGGCGCGGTCTATTGCCTGGAGATTTTCTTATTACTCGTGACGCTGATCGTTCTCGGACCGGTCATTGGGCTGCCCATTGCCGATACCGATGAAAAGCGCGCGGATAATGCAGGTGAACGCTTTGGCTTGAGCGAATTTCCGACCTGATTGAACCGGAAATGACTGAGGAGATGTGAGATGGATACGAGTTTTGTAGGAGCATATGATGTGGCCTTTGTGGCCCTGATCGCCTTTTTTGCTTTTTTCATAGGGCTGATATTTCACCTACGCCGCGAAGACCGTCGCGAAGGTTATCCGCTGGAGCATGAAATTACCGGACGCAGCGATACGCTGGGCGGGCCGTTGCTGCATGGTAAGCCCAAGACCTTCAAAATGCCGTTTGATCGCCCGGATATGACGACTCCGACCATCGGTAAGGAAAAGGTCGATATTGCTGCCAAGCGTACATTTCGGTCCGCTGGCGCTCCTTATGAGCCAACCGGCAATCCATTTGAAGATGGCATCGGTCCGGCAGCATGGGCCGAGCGCTCAGATCACCCTGACCTTGATGGCGAAGGCCGCAATCGCATCGTACCTATCGGCACCGTTCCTTATATCAGCGTCCACGGCAATGATGCCGATCCGCTCGGCATGACGGTCTATGGTGCTGATGGAAAGGTTGCTGGCACAGTAACGGATATCTGGGTTGACCGCGCTGAGCACGTCATTCGGTATCTGGAAGTCGACACCGGCACCAATAAGGTACTGGCACCTATGGCGATGTCGGTAGTGCAAGGCAGAAAATCACGTGTGATTATCGATGCAATCAACGCCGACCAGTTCGCTGCCGCACCGACGCCTAAAACACCGGGCCAAATTACCTTTTACGAGGAAGAGCGTGTCATTGGCTATTTTGGCGGCGGCTATCTCTACGCCAATAAAGATCGTCAGGAGCCGCTGGTATGAGCAGCGAATATGACACTGAACCCGTCCCCGGTCTGCCGGAAGAACTGCCAGATCAGGAACATATCATTTGGCAGGGCTCTCCCGACTGGAAGGTCATGGTACGAACCGCGCTGCATATTCGCATTGCTATTGCGTTTGTGATTGTCTTTTCAGCCATCAATGCCGTGCAGACCAGCTTGTCGACGGGCCTTACACTCTTGGCTGTAGGCGCAGTCAGTGTCGCTATATTCATCGGCTATCTGGTGCTGGTCGAGCGCACGACATTGTACACGCTGACCAACAAGCGGGTTGTGCTGCGCTCTGGCGTCGCGCTGACTTACTGCCTCAATATGCCGCTTACCCGCATTGAATCAGCGGACCTGAAAATGCTGGGTGATGATTATGGCAGTATTGCATTGCAATTGGAGGGCGCACCGAAGATCGGCTATTTCATGCTGTGGCCGCATGCCACTTCGCTCAGCATCATCCGCCCGCGGCCGATGATCCGGGCGATAGCCGATGCTCCGGCTATCGCCAAAATGCTGTTTGAAGCCACCAGCAAATTGCAGGACGTTGCACCAAAAGCCGAAACCCAAACGGACGATGTCCCGCTGAAAGGCCTGCCTGCATGAACCATCCTCACCCTCATGATCACGACAGCGCAGTAACGCCAGGCGGCGTACCGCAAGCTGCTATCGTCGGCACTGCTGTGTTCATCCTTATCTGTCTGGCCATGACGGCGGCAGTGACCAATGGTTATCTACCCAAATCAGGCAGCCCTGAGCTGTCACGAGCGGCCGCATCCATAGCCCCAGCCAAGACGCGCACCCTTTTCTTCACCGATACCGAAGAAGGCGGCGTCGACGTTACGGATGCGGTGACCGGCGATACGGTATTGCAAGTGCCCTATGGTGAAGGCGGTTTTATGCGCGCCAGTCTGCGCCGTCTGATCAAGGCACGCCGTGCTGCCGGATTTGGCGCAGAGACGCCATTCACATTGGTCCTCTGGGAAAATGGCGCAATGTCGCTTGATGATCCGACGACCGGCAAAAAAGTCGAGATACACGGCTTTGGGCCTGACCATACCAACATGTTTGCATCCATGATCGAAGGGAAAACCAGCTAATGTCTATCTTCTCCTCAGAAAAATTCGATACCGGCTGCCAGATCGAAATCGAGCAAAGCCCGGACCATTTTCACGCCCATGTCCGGCTCGATGGCGATATCCCGATCTATCCGGGAGACAAGGTGCTGGTGCATGGCGAACCGATCATCGTCTCCTTTGGTGAAAAAGTGGCCTATGACCGCACCGCCACGGTGGAACGCGCTGGTCCGCTAAAGCAGCTATGGACCAAAATAGCAGGTCATTTTGAGATGGAAGAATTATACGAAGTCAGTTTCAACCCGGGGAGGCTGTGATGAACGCACCGACGAAAAAACTTGAACCCGCCCTGCATGGTTCACCCGATACCATGGCAATTGCGCAGCAGGAGACAGTTCTCTCGCCGCGTTTCTACACCACCGATTTCGATGCGATGGACCGGTTGGACTTCTCTCCGGTGCGCGAAGAGTGGGAAGCGCTGATGCAGGAGATGGAAGAAGATCGGAACAAGAACCATTTCCGTAAAACCAATGCTTTTGATGGCGTTATCGAAAGTCTGGAACCGGAACTGCAGAAAGAGTTTATCGATTTTCTCGCTAGCTCGCTGACTTCAGAGTTTTCCGGCTGCATTCTCTATGCAGAGATTGCCCGGCGCACCAAGAACAAGGATGTCAAGCGGCTGATGAAGCTACTGGCACGCGATGAGAGCCGCCATGCCGGTTTCATCAACGAAACGCTGAAAGGCGCGGGCATTGGTGTTGACTTGAGCTTCCTCACCAAGACGAAGAAATACACCTATTTCCGGCCGAAATTCATCTTCTACGCAGTCTATCTGTCAGAGAAGATCGGCTATGCGCGCTATATCAATATCTATCGCCATTTGGCGCGCAATCCGGACAAAAAGTTTCATCCGATTTTCAACTGGTTTGAAGACTGGTGCAATGACGAGTTCCGCCATGGCGAAGCCTTTGCCATGCTGCTCAGGGCCGATCCCAAGCTGTTGAAAGGCCATAACAAGCTGTGGATCCGTTTCTTCCTGCTGTCGGTATACGCCACCATGTATGTCCGTGATCACAACCGTCCTGTCTTTCATGAGGCATTGGGTATTGATCCGGCGGAATATGACTATCAGGTATTCGACATTTGTACCAAGATTTCCGAACAGGTCTTCCCGGTCAAACTCGATACCGATGATCCGCGCTTCCGCGAGGCTATGGAGGATTTGCGCATGGCTTCCAATGGCATTGAAGATGCCAAAGCCCGTGGCGGTATCTCGGGTAAGCTGGGCCAAGTGAAGCATATTGCCAAGGCTGGAATGGCCTTTGCCCGCATGT
Source organism: Pseudomonadota bacterium (assembly GCA_038748365.1). GTDB lineage: Bacteria > Pseudomonadota > Alphaproteobacteria > Sphingomonadales > Sphingomonadaceae > Alterisphingorhabdus. Next base: position 130,392 of record JBCDIZ010000005.1, on the reverse strand, counting down.
ATTTCATGAAGCCAAAAGCCAATGAATTGCCGCAATCGATCAGGCTGCAGCCTGCATGGTAGGGTTTAGCGACCTTGCTCTGGCGATGATTGTGGTGACGGCCCTGTGGTTCGTCAGCACCGGACTGGTGGCGACGCTGAACCATCGCCATCGCCAGTCCTTTGCCCGGTCGCTGATTATCGCCAGTGGCTGCGGCATTGGTGGGCTGGTGCTGTTGGTGATCAGTAGCAGCACCAATGCGATATGGGCGGTGTACACATCTTTCCTTGCCGGCCTGATGATCTGGAGCTGGCATGAGATCAGCTTCCTGACCGGCGCAGTCGCAGGCTCGCACCGCGACCCATGCCCGGAAAATGCAACAGGCTGGGAGCGCTTTTCACTAGCGACCATGGCGCTTATCCATCATGAGGTAGCACTGGCGATGACTGCGGGGCTGTTGCTATCTCTCGCCTGGTTTACCGAGAATTCTACTGGCGCGCTAACCTTTGCGCTGCTGCTGATTTTCCGGCTGTCATCCAAGCTCAATATCTATCGCGGTGTACCGCATATGAGCGATGAGTTGCTGCCCAGCCATCTTGGCTATCTCAAAAGCTATTTCGGGCCAAAAAAGCTGCGGCCAATGCTGGTTGTGACAATCCTTGCGATTCTCACATTAGCAGCCTATTTCGGCTTCACTGCCTTCACCGCTTCAGTGACCAGCGAGATTGTTCAGGCAACTTTATTGGGTGGCCTGTGTTTATTGGCTGCACTGGAGCATTTTTTCTTCATCATCCCTTTTCGGGACTCAGCTTTGTGGCAATGGGCACTGGAAGCACGCGAAAAACAACGCTATGACTATGAATAATAATGAGGAGTGTGGGCATGGATTATGAAAGCTATTTCGGCGATGAGCTGCAGGCCGTCCGCGATGAGGGCCGCTATCGCGTCTTCGCCGAGATTGAGCGCAAGGCCGGGTCATTCCCGCATGCCACACGCTACGTCGAAGACGGCACCACAGAGGTCACCGTCTGGTGCTCCAATGATTATCTCGGCATGGGGCAACACCCCAAGGTCACACAGGCGATGCACGATGTGATTGATCAGTGCGGTGCGGGTGCGGGGGGCACACGCAATATTTCCGGTACCAATCACCATCATGTGCTGCTCGAAAATGAACTGGCCGATCTGCACGGCAAAGAAGATGCCCTGCTGTTCACTTCGGGCTATGTCTCCAACTGGGCCGCGCTTGGCACCTTGGCCGCACGTATTCCAGGCTGCGTCGTGCTTTCCGATGCGCTAAACCATGCTTCGATGATCGAAGGCATCCGCCATAGCCGCGCCGAGCGTATGATCTTTGAGCATAATTCACCTGAAGATCTGGACCGCAAGCTGGCGACACTCGATCCTGACCGGCCCAAGCTGGTGGCGTTTGAGAGCGTCTATTCCATGGATGGCGATATCGCGCCAATCGCAGAGATTCTCGATGTCTGCGAAAAGCATGGTGCGATGAGCTATATCGACGAGGTCCATGCAGTTGGCCTTTACGGTCCACGCGGCGGCGGCGTTGCCGAGCGCGAAGGCCTGATGGATCGGATCACCGTTATAGAAGGCACTTTGGGCAAGGCTTTCGGCGTGATGGGCGGCTATATCGCAGCCTCACGCAATCTTTGCGATTATGTCCGCACCTTCGCCAGCGGCTTTATCTTCACCACCGCCCTGCCCCCGGCCATCGCCGCCGGGGCCTGCGCCAGCATCAAGCATCTGAAATCAAGCACGATGGAACGCGAACGCCACCAGGAGCGGGTAAGGAAGGTACGCGGCGCTCTGGATCGCATGGGCATTCCGCATCTCGACAACCCCAGCCATATCATCCCGGTGATGGTCTGCGATGCGCATAAGTGCAAATTCATCAGCGACTGGCTGATGGACAATCACGGCATTTACGTCCAGCCGATCAACTATCCCACCGTTCCACGTGGCAAGGAGCGACTGCGCCTGACACCGTCACCGGTGCACAGCGATGGCGATATTGATCGATTGCTCAATGCGCTCAGCGAAATCTGGTCGCATTGCGAGCTGGCGCGTCGGGACGTGGCGGCTTAAAGAACTTTTTCTCAGATAAGGAAGAATATATCCTCCCCATGCGCATGGTGCACGGGGAGGATTTTATTCTGCTTGAGCATAAAAAGGGCCGGAAAATCCGGCCCTCTCCAATGCGATATACTCTCTTCAGATCAGCTCGGATCTTTCAAATAGGCAATGACATTTGCGCGATCTTCCGGTTTGGACAATCCGTTAAAGATCATCTTGGTACCCGGCAGATAGCCACGTGGATCTTCAAGATATTCGAAGAGAACATCCTCAGTCCATGTAATGCCGCTATTGGCATTGGCTGTTGAGTAGCTGAAACCTTCGACAGTTCCGGCTTCACGGCCGACAACACCGGCCAACGATGGGCCAACCTTGTTCACACCTTCTTTGACCTCATGGCAGGTGCGGCACTGGCTGAACACCACTTTACCCGCGGCTGCATCGCCGCTCAGGCTAGCGAGATCGGTTCCACCTTCGTCTTCTGCTGCAGCTTCTTCCTCAGCGGGGGCTTCGGCTTCCTCAGCGGGAGCCACCTCTTCCTCAGCAGGAGCTTCGGCCTCTGCGGGTGCTTCTGCTTCTTCTGCGGGCGCTTCGCTTTCTGCGCCACCACCGCAAGCGGCCACAATAGTAGCCAACGCGGCAACCGCCGCGAATCCTTTATAGTTGGTCATAAGCTCTCCATCGTCTGGTGTTGATTAGGGGATCAACAGGACTAGCTTAGGTTTTTTTGGAGGATAGTCAAAGATATTAGCGTACCAATAGACAAAACGTATTAAACACCTGATATAATTAACTTTATATCAAAGCATATCAGAGCCGTTTCTATCTGAATTATGCGGATTTCCTCTTGCAATCATATTGCAAATGCTTACCAATAGCGCATAGTCACATAGCTGAAGAAAAATGTAGCTTCCATAGGCTACAAATCTATCCAAGAGGGGAAGCAAATTGACGCAGAGCATAAAAAAACTATCGACCGCATTGTTTGTGTCAGCAGGCATTGCCGCTTTGGCAGCATGTGGCGGATCGCAAACTGAAGAAGGCCCGGAAGAGGCACCTGCGGAGACAGAAGCACCCGCCGAGGCTCCTGAACCAGAAGCAGAAGCGCCCGCTGAAGAAGAAGTAGCGGCCGTTCCTGAGGTAGAGGCCAATGGCACCGTAATCGAAGTGCAAATGCTCAATGCCGATCCTGATGATCCTACCAAGCGCATGGTCTTCAAACCGCATATATTGAAGGCGAAAGTCGGCGACACGGTTAAATTCGTGCCTACTGATCCAGCACATCAATCTTCGTCACTGCCCGATATGGTCCCCGCAGGCGTGACCGGTTGGGAAGGTCAGATTAACAAGGAAGTGTCCTATACCTTCCCCAAGCCAGGCATTTACGGTTATAAGTGCGTTCCGCATGTTTCGGCCGGTATGGTCGGCGTTGTCATCGTGGAAGGCGAAGGCATGACAGACAATCTGGAAGCGGCCAAGACTGCTGCGGGCTCGCTTACCGGGCTCGGCAAAAAGACGTTTGAGGATATCTGGGCCGAAATAGAGGCTGACGGAACTATCTAATATAGCTGCCAAATAGCTAACAAATACAAGCCGTGGATGATAGAGCACAGCGTTTGCCCTATCATCCACGGCTTTTCATTGTGCCCTATACAGTAGTCTTACAGTGCTAATCCTTTGTTGAGCTATCGTCGTCCAGAGCGCTTTCCTTGAGCACTTTACCGCGCAGATGGTGGACGAACAGCCAGATAATCACAATCACCGGAATCGTAATGGCTCCCATAATGATTTCCGGCCAATAGCCTTTCTGCAACGCCGATACGCCCTTCACCATATATCCGATCAGTCCAACCAGATAATAGGCAGCAGCAATCACCGACAGGCCTTCAACCAAGGTCTGCAAACGCAATTGCAAAAGCGTAGAGCGTTCCATCGATTGCGTCAGGCTGAGATTCTGTGCTTTGATGCGGGTGTCGATGCGCACATCCAGCGTGTGCATCACCCGCGAGACCCGTTCGGCAATGCGGGTCAGCCGCGCCTGGAAGGTAGCACAGGTACGTGTCGCAGGTACCAGCCGACGCTCGGTAAACTCGGTCAGTGTCTGATAGCCCTCAACCGGGGTAATCTCCAGCGCCTGCAGGCGATCCGAAGCGACTTCGGCATAGGCAGTGGTAGCGCTGAGGCGAAAACCGGTGGCGGAGCGGATCAGCTCGAGTCGCGAGGAAATATCAGCCAATTGCTGTAACAACGCATCATCATTGTCCTCGTCGGCGGCCTGGGCAACCTGTTCTGCATGATGCGAAAGCTGCTGCTCCAGCTCATCCACATCAGGGCCATATTTCTGCACCATCGGAAAGCCCATAAGCGCCATATTGCGATAATTGCCCAGTTCCTGAACCCGCTGCACAATTCGACCACGCTCGACATCGGAAACATCGCCCGCCAGCACGAGCAAGCGGCCAAAGCCATCTTTATGAATGCCAAAATCGGACCAGATACGCAGCGCGCCATTAACATCACAACAGACCATATCGCTATCGACCATGCCCATGGCTTCCAGATTGGTCGCAACTTCTTTCTCACCTGGCACAACCCGCACCCGAGTGGCCCGCAAAATTGCGCCCGGCCATTTTTCCAGCCAGTGCAGATAGGGATCTGAAAGTTTGCTCGGCATATTGGCCGGCAGGATCAGGGTGATGGTACTCGCCTCAGTATGGCGCTCCCATAGGAAATACAGGCCATTATCGTTTTTGGCAGCGGCGCTGCGAGCGCTGAGATGCCAGTCGGCAAAGTCCGGGCGATCGGTGATTAAATGCTGGTCTTCTGCGTGTCGCTGCTCCTGATCGATCAGCAGGACATATTGATAAATCTGGCAATCATTGGAGACCGGGGCAAAGCGCCGCAGGTTCATCTCATCCACGGCCCATTGCCGTAAGGGATGGTCATTTCGCGTTACCGATTGCACAACTGGAACGTTCATTAGATCACCCCATTTTTTTCTCCGCCCGACCGGATATATAGAAAAACCGGGATTTTTGAATGACTCTCCTGAATTTTTATCTGCTAGAGCTAATGGATATCATGACCAAAGCCCCCTTAACCCCTTCTATAGCGCGCAAAAAACTTATGATCCTTGGCGGCACGGGTACAATCGGGCGGGCCACAGTGCGGGTGCTGATGCAGCGCGGACATGACGTTACCTGTTTTCTACGGCGGCAGCATGAAAAAAATACCAAGGCCATACCCGAAGAGCTTGATGGCGCACAGCTACGCTATGGTGATCTGACCGACCGACAATCTTGGCGCAATGACGGCTTTTGCGGCGAACATTTTGACGCGCTGATTTCCTGCCTTGCCTCTCGTACAGGTGCACCCAAAGATGCCTGGGCGATTGATCATCAGGCGCATCTCTATGCACTAGAGGCAGCGCAGCAAGCTGGGGTTCCGCACATGGTTCTGCTATCCGCAATCTGCGTGCAAAAACCGCTACTGGCTTTTCAAAACGCCAAGCTGGCTTTTGAAAAAGCGTTAATGGAATCGGGCATGGCTTACTCTATCGTCCGTCCCACTGCCTTTTTCAAATCGCTTTCAGGTCAGGTTGACCGGGTGAAAGCGGGTAAATCCTTTCTGTTGTTCGGTGATGGCGAACTGACCGCCTGTAAACCGATCAGTGACAACGATCTCGGCAACTATCTCGCCGATTGCCTCGATGATCCGGCGCTGCACAATCGCATATTGCCGATAGGCGGACCCGGCCCGGCAATCACACCATTGCAACAGGGCGAAAAGCTGTTCGCCCTGCTGGGCATGGAATCCAAATATAGCCGCGTACCACCCGTCATGATGAGTGCTATTATTGCGGTACTGCAGGCAATTGGCTGGGTAATTCCCGCAGCGAAAGACAAAGCCGAGCTGGCACGCATTGGCCGCTATTATGCGACCGAATCTATGCTGGTGCTGAACCCGAAAACGGGCGAATATGATGCCGATGCAACACCCGAATATGGCAGCGAGACACTGTTTGAGCACTATGCAAAACTGGTGGAAGGCAGCGCCAAAAACGAGCTTGGCGAGCATGCAGTATTTTAGCGCCTAGCCCAGAGTCCTCATCCTAGGAACCGGAATTATCCGATTCCCCATTCTCCTCTGGCTGTTCAGTCTCTCGCGGGATTGGCCGGGTAACGACAAATAATCCGGCGCAGAACAGCACCACAGCTTGAAAAACCAATATGCCGGGCCGAACCGCCATAGCCAGCGACAGCGCAAAAATAGCGATCATAGAGGCTATGCTCACCCATTTTGTCTTCCTGCTGATGGCACCATGGTCACGCCAATTGGCGATTAACGGGCCGAATATACGATGCTGCAACAACCAGTCATGCACCCGCTCGGACGAACGCGCAAAGGCGAAGGCGGCCAGCAGAATAAAAGGCGTTGTCGGCAATAACGGCAGAAACACACCAAGCGCCCCCAATGCCAGAGCAATAGCCCCGATCATGAACCAGAAAAGGCGCAAAGGCTTCGACATACTATCGCGACTCGCATGGGAACAGCAGCAGCACATAATATCATGAACAGGCAGGAGTCGTTCAGAACCCGATTTTGCCGCCGCCTTCAGGCTTTAGCGCACTTTCTTTGCGCAGCGCCGCCATAATCATGCGCACGGTTGCGTCTTCTTGGAACCGCATTTGCTTTTTCACCACGGCGAAATCACCGGGCGTAAGATTGCGCAACTCGGCAATCTCCGCAGGAGCTTCTTCCCCGAAAAACAAGCGAAACGCATAATCCAGTCCTTCACGGTCCAACGGCTTGAGGTCAATCTTGAAATCAAACCGCCGCACCATCGCTGGATCGAGCCGCGAAGCATGGTTGGTCGCCGACAGAACCGGCTGGTCATGACGATCAAGCCAGGACAGAAACTCATTGACCTGTCCGACTTCCCAATTGTTCCGCGCGGTGCCACGATCAAAGAGCAGCGAATCCGCCTCATCAAGAAACAGCACCCCTTGGCGCGTCCGTGCCTCGGCAAACACCGCCGCAATATTCTGCTCGGTCTCGCCAACCCATTTTGACAACAGGTCTGAAGCGCGCCGTTCGAGCAAGGGCTTATCCATCCGCCGCGCAAAATGGTGTGCCAGCGCCGTCTTGCCGGTGCCCGGAGGACCGCTTAGCATCAACGACACATCGTCCAGCTTCTGATTGGCCATTTTATCGATCAGCGGAGCCAGAGCGGGATCGCTATTATACAGCGCCATATCAACCGACAACGGTTTTGGATGCGGCAAGGCACCACGCCGCAACGTCTTTACCAGCGAGGTCGCCGTGCGGTCCATTGCCTGCGCATCGCCGGTCAATCGCGCTGCCCGCGCGGCATTACGCATGACCGTCGTCGTCTCCGCTGCTGCATCAATCAGCGCACCGGTCTGCTCGGTCAGCATCACGCGTTCATCCTGACAGATCCGCCGCGCAATGCGCTGGCCAGCCTTTCGGGAAGGATAATCCAGTCGCCGCACATAGGTCATCCGCCGGATGATCGCATCATCCACATTGCCAATCGCATTCGTAATCCAGATCACCGGCACCGCATTGCCTTCGAGCATACGGTTGGCAAAGACCTTGCTGCCCGGGCGGCCACTCATCCAGTCGCCCGGTCCCGGACGCGCATCACCGATAAAGTCCTCCATCTCGTCGAACATCAGCACAGAATCGCGCTTGCCGCGCAACACGCGCTGCGCCAGCACCATGGCATTGACCCGGTCATAACGCTCCGGCTCCTCGCCATCCTCATCAACCTCGCCAATGGCATGTAGCGATAATCCCGCCTCGGCGCTCAACACCTTGGCGAGTTCAGTTTTACCCGTGCCAGGCGGACCATAGATCAGGATATTGACACCCTCGGCTTGATCACGCGCAGCGCCCGCCAAGAGTTGCGCCATATGCACCGCATCCTCAACTTCGGCAAAATCCGCCATGGCCAGGCTGGTCTCACTGGTGGGGCCGATAAGCGCCTGTTTCAGCTCACTGCCCAGTGAAGGTGCGCGATCAAGCAACCGCTCCAACGTCCAGCGCACCCGGATCTCGGTCTCACCAAAATGGTTAGAGCGAAAGTCAATCAACCCCAGACGCAGCACAGGGCTGCGCCGCACAAAGCGCAGCGCATCCTGCACATCCGCGCCGGACAGCACACCCAGCATCGCTGGCAAATCACCCCCATTACGCGATGCGATATTCGCAAGCGCGCTGACATGCTGCAGGCGATCACAAGCAACCAGATAGCCCAGAAGCGTGCGATTGGCCTGATCCAGTTCCAAAATATCGCTTATGCCATTGGCCAGTTCGATGACATAGGGCGTCTGCACATCAGGCACGCGCCATTCCTCCGCAGCTGCAATCAAACGGCTCCAGCCCTTTGTTCTTTTGTCGATGCCCAGTTTCAACCATCTCTGATTGTTGAGCATCCACTCTTTCAGCGCCTTTGCCAGCGGCGCATCCTTGTCCAGCCCCTGCCCCATATGGAGCAGCATAGCCTTCACCATCTGATATTCGTTCATGATATTCCACATATCCCCGGCGGGCAGACACAGCCTATGCTACGGCAGCGCCTAGGCCCGCATGGTTTCCTGATTAGGGTTTTAGGGGTGTACGACCGTCGAAATCCGTCTCGGCCGCAGCATGGAAGATATGCTTAGGGCAGAAACTGGAAAGCGATATGTCGCAGACCCGATATGGTCTTTTGTTCCAGCAATTCATGTCTCCAATTAAACAACGCACCAACGCATATAAGGTGGTGACCCCTACGGGAATCGAACCCGTGTTTCAGCCGTGAAAGGGCCGCGTCCTAACCGCTAGACGAAGGGGCCACATGCATGCCGTGGCAGCGAGTTGCCGCACTTAGGGTTTTGATCCAGTGTGGTCAAGTCTGCAATTCGCTGTAGCATAAGATTCTTTGCCACACAGGCGGAAATCGCCAGCATTCAGGCCATTGCCGCATCATCGATAATCATTTCCACGCTGTTGCGACCATTCCATTCGTCGATCTTTGCCCGGCCCGCCAGCCAGATGCGCTGGTCCTTGCGCAGGCTGAGCAGTGCCTGACCCAGCGGTGTATCGGCGCTGCGAAAGGCGATGGTTTTGACCGATTTGCCGTCATCGCCAGCGACAATGGCGCGGACATGATTGGTACCGACAATATCCACCTTGATCGCACGTGCTGGGCCGATGATGACACGCGGCCCCGGCCAGCCCATGCCATAGGGGCCAGCGCCATCCATCAATGCGACCAGATCGGTGGTAAGACCGCCCGGCGCAAAGACGCCATCAACAAGCAGCGCGCGGTCGGCGCGAGACTGCTCGATATCGCGCTCCAGCCGCTCGCAGAGAAACTCGCGGAAGGACTCAATCTTGTCCGCATCTATTGTCAGCCCTGCCGCCATGGCGTGCCCGCCGCCTGCGACCAGCAAGTCCTGCTCGCGCGCGGCGATAATCGCTGCACCAAGATCAACACCACTGATCGAACGGCCAGAACCCTTGCCAACGCCTTCATCATCGAGCGCAATAACGATCGTTGGTCGCCCGGTCCGTTCTTTTAAGCGCCCGGCGACAATGCCAATGACGCCCGGATGCCAGCCCTTGCCTGCGACGACAACCACGGCTCTATCCGCCTGAGCATCGACTTGCACCTCGGCCTCTTCCTGCACCGCGGCTTCGATGGCGCGACGCTCATCGTTGAAGTGATTGAGTTCCGCCGCAATGCTCTCCGCCTCAATCACATCCTGGGTCGTCAGCAGCCGCACGCCGAGATCGGATTTGCCAACCCGGCCACCCGCATTGATGCGCGGTCCCAGCGCAAAGCCAAGGTCTGAACAGATCGGATCGCGCGTCAGGCGGCTGGCACGGATCAGGGCGTCCATGCCTATATTCTGTCGCCGCGCCATCACTTTAAGCCCCTGCGCGACAAAGGCGCGGTTCAGGCCGCGTAGCTGCGCCACATCAGCGACGGTGCCCAGCGCCACCAGATCGAGTAAAGTCATCAGATCGGGTTCATCGTGCCCGTCAAAATAGCCGCGCCCGCGCAATGTCCGCACCAGCGCGGCACCAAGCAGAAACGCCATGCCAACCGCAGCGAGATGGCCATGTGCCGCCGCATCATCATCTTCATCCTGCCGATTGGGGTTCACCAGCGCGAAACAGCGCGGCAATTCAGGTGCGCATTTGTGATGATCGACCACCATCACATCGACACCCGCTTCATGCGCCATGGACAGCGCATCGAACGCCATGGCGCCGCAATCAACGGTGACAATCAGCGTTGAACCTTGTTCGGCAAGCTTGACCAAAGCCTCGCCGGACGGGCCATAGCCCTCCATCAACCGATCGGGGATATATGCGCCTGCCTCCAGCCCCAGATCGCTCAGCAACAGGATCAACAGCGCCGAGCTGGTGGCACCATCGACATCATAATCGCCAAAAATGGTGACCGTTTCGCCAGCAATTACCGCCTCGGCCAGCCGCTCGGCGGCGCGATCCATATCACGGAAGATCGACGGGTCAGGCATAAAACTGCGCAAAGTGGGCTGGCGCTGGCGCTGCACATCATCGCGCGCCACGCCACGGGTGAGCAGCAATTGCGTCACCAGATCATCGGGCTTCAGCCCCTCGCGATAATCCCCCTGCCCCCCGCGCCAGCGCCAAGGCTGACCGGAAAAGGATTGGCTGATGCCGAGGGCGTAGCTTTGGGCGGTATCTTCGAGTGTATCGCTCATGGGCATATATTGGCATGGGGTGCGGGATGGGCGAAGCGGAAATTATCAGTCATCCACAGCTGTCGCCTTCTCCCCTCCCGTTTACGGGAGGGGACGGGGGTGGGTCTAAATCGCAGAGTACAGCCCAATATTCAGGCCCACCCCTAGCCCCTCCCGCAAGCGGGAGGGGAACAATCACCAATCACCTGCGCAACCCGCGCCTGCAGCTTCGGCACCAGCTCAGCCGCAAACCACGGATTTTTCGCCAACCAGATATTGTTACGCCCGCTGGGATGCGGCAGCACCAGCGTGTCACCGCTATCGTCCAGCCATCGGCGCGACAGGGCATCTATCGGCGTCTTTTTATCGTCGGGAAGATGATAGCCAATAGCATAGCGGCCCAATATTATCGTCAATGCGATATTCGGCAGCGCATTGAGCAAAGGTCCGCGCCACGTCTCGGCACATATCGGCGGCGGTGGGGCATCGCCGCTTCTTCCCGAGCCAGGAAAACAGAAGGCCATGGGCAGGATTGCAAAAATATCTGGATCATAAAACTGTGCTTCTGTCACCCCCAGCCAGTCACGCAGGCGTGCCCCGCTGGCATCGTAAAAAGGCTTTGCCGCCTCATGCGTCTTACGTCCCGGTGCCTGTCCGGCAATCAATATCCGTGCTTTTGATCCCAATTGCAGCAAGGGTTGCGGACCGAGAGGTAGGCGATCACAAATTTCACAGCCTCGAACGTCTGACAGTAATGCTTCAACATTGGCCATAGGCGGCTTAATCGCAAACACCATCGCGCCCATCTGGCTCCAACGGAATCACCTCATAGGACTGGTTACGTAATGATTCTGGGTTGAAGATCGCCTCACGAAGCGTCTCTATGGCTACCGGCACACAGCGATAGTCACTATGTCCCAAAAAGCTCTCTTCAATGGCTGTTGTGTCATAGATGCGAAGCCCTCGTACTGTCTCTGCGCCTCGCATACGGCCTTTATCATCGACTATCGCAGGCCAGACCGGTTCGACATAACAGGGCGGCAGTTTGTCGGCATTGATGCAGCCAGTATAGCCCATACGTTCATAAAGATGCAGCCGCCTTGAGATACGTACGGGAATATCCTTGCCGGACACATAGGCGACAAAGTGACGGCCCTGCTGTGCCTTTTCACGGGTCAGGACCACATCTCGCAGCTGTTGCTCAAAATACTGGCGGTCAATATCGCCAGCTGCGATGATAATGGTCTCAAACTTGCCACTCAGCCATGCATGTTGGGTATCCATAGTGTTGAGTGCCGCAATGGCACCGCGCGAGCCCATGCTATGCGCCACCAAGATGATCCGTTTCACATCGCGCAGTTGGGCAATGTTGGCTAGCACACGCGTAAGATAGAGATTGTCCCAATTGCGATTGGCCTCATCTACTGCATAGCTGATAACCTGAGCGCGTGAGGGCCAATGATAGCTGATCACCGGACCTTTATAGCCTGTGACATTCGCAATTCCATGCGCTGCCTCGGCGACCTCATAGGCGGTATTATTGAAACCGTGAATATAGACCAGAACGGTACCCTTGTTATTTCGGGCCGCTTTGCTGAGCTCGGCCTCCCAGGCAGTATGGCCCATAAACGCGATATCAAGAATATCAGCATCATCATTGGTCCAGTCAGCGCCTAAACGGCCATAGCGAATTTTATCGCCACGCTGGTCGGTCAGCATGAATTCTGCCGTGCGGCAATCGGGCAGCCGTGATGTGACAAAGAACTGACTTTGTTTGGCATTGGGTGTCGCCGCATACGGTCCTTGCAGGCACAGATCATTGTCATTGCCAACATAAGGCCGCCAGTCACCGCGAAATTCCGTCGCACAACCAGAAAGACATAAGGCGGCAACAATGAACGCTATCCTTGTAAACATAGGCATCCCCAAGTTATCTGTAATAAGTGATAAGGTAATTCTAGGGTCAGGAGCTATGAAATCCGTGGGCGAGGCGTCAAAATGACGAACATATCGGGCGAAAATGCGCGCCGGGAAGGCTTATTGCCTTTCCAAGCGTATTTTTGCCCGAGATGGAAGTCATTTTGTAGTCCCTTCAGGATTTGACCAATTTGCCCCTGTGCAGCGTCAGAAAAGCTTGCGATAGAACCACTATCACTGCGCTTTCCTTCCTCGCACAAGGGCAAATTGCCTCAAACCTCGCTCCATGGATTTCATAGCTCCTGACCCTAGAAGCGCGTCACCTTGCTATATCCAGATAAAGGCATGGATAGCTATAAAGCGCCTATAGGAGTATAAGATGCTGAGAAAGCCATGGTGAACAAATCGCTTGCCATTATCTGGTTCAGCCGCACCGGTGCTGCTAAGTCTTTGGCAGAGGCCGCCTATCAGGGTACATTGAGTTCCAGCAAGATTATTACCCATCTGGTTGAGGCCAAAGACGCAACCGTAGACCTGATGCTGGAAACCGATGGCTATATCTTTGCCTGCCCGGAAAATCTCGCTGCCATAGCCGGGGGCATGAAGGAGTTTTTTGACAGCCATTATTATCCGCTGCTAGGGCGGATTGAAGGCCGACCCTATGGCGCAATCATCGCCGCGGGATCGGATGGTGAAAACGCTTTAAAACAACTTGAGCGTATAGCCACAGGCTGGCGACTGAAACGGGCTATGGATGGCATGATTGTCAATACACAGGCGCAAACTGCGGATGAAATTCTGGCCCCCAAGACAGTCCCCCAAGCCAAACGTGACGCCGCAGAAGAAATGGGCGCGGCGTTGGCTGCTGGGCTGGAGATGGGAGTATTTTAGAGGGAGCATACAATCTACCGCTTTACCCTTCACATTCGGTTTTTCGACAAGAAAGGCTATTCTGGCCAACCGTACGGTTGCCAGTCTCGCGCGCTATGAATGACCCGCAAGATCGATAGACTGCTGTCATCATCGCTAATGGCATAGGCAATGATATAGGGCAGACCGCGCACCGATTTTTCATATGTTCCCGCTACCCGGCCTGGATGCCCAGTAGCGAAATCTGCCAGCGCATTTCCCGCTTCGCGCAACGCCGAAACCACGCGCCCGGCTGCATCCGGGTCTTCGACCGCGATGTAATGCAGTTGATCACGCATATCGTCCAGCGCCGCTTGCGACCAGACAACACGCCTCATTTGCGTAGCGCCTGCTCCTGCCGTGCCTTGTCCACTACTGCCTGAAGGTCATCCATGGCAGCATCATGGCCCATAGTGCGACCTGCCTGCGTATCCAGAAGCCCCTGCTCAATGCCTTCTATAATCGCCAGTTCACGATCAACATAGCGCGCTACTGCATCCGCAGCGAGCCAGGAACGGCTGCGCTGAGTCGCCTTGGTCAGGCGCATCAGTCGCTCATGCAGTTCGTCGGGAACACGGATTGTCATTGCTATACTGCTCATAATGTATCCTTTACATGCATTTGTGTACACAATAGCACATGTGCAGTTAGCGGGCAAAACTGTATCGGCTTATCCTGAGTTAAACCCGATGCTCGCCTTTCACCCAGCGCACGGTGCCCGATGATGCACGCATGACTACGCTCTCGGTGGTCATTACGCCGCCGCGCAGGCGTTTAACGCCTTCGAGCAGCGAGCCATCTGTCACACCAGTCGCGGCGAAGATCACATCACCTTTGGCCAGATCATTGAGCTTATAAACGCGGTCTAAGTCTTCAATGCCCCATTTGCGGGCACGGGTGCGTTCATCGTCATTGCGAAATACCAGACGTCCCTGAAACTGACCGCCGACGCAGCGCAGTGCTGCCGCCGCCAAAACGCCTTCTGGCGCGCCACCCTCGCCCATATACATATCGATAGTCGTATCTTCATTGGTGGTGGCGATAACACCGGCAACATCACCATCGGGAATCAGCATGATACCACAGCCGAGAGCACGCAACTCAGAGATCAGCGCGCTATGGCGTGGACGGTCGAGAACGCAGACATTGATATTGCTCGGATCAACCCTCTTTTCCTTCGCCACAGCGCGGACATTATCGCTGGGACTGGCATTCAGGTCGATCACATCTTCCGAATAGCCCGGCCCTACGGCCAGCTTTTGCATATACACATCGGGTGCATTGAGCAGGTTGCCCTTGTCAGCAATCGCCAGAACAGCCAGCGCATTGGGGCCAGCCTTGGCAGTGATGGTGGTGCCTTCCAGCGGGTCCAATGCGATATCGATCTTCGGTGCCTTATTGGTCTGCAGACCAACTTTCTCACCGATATAGAGCATCGGTGCCTCGTCACGCTCGCCTTCACCGATGACCACAGTGCCATCGATGTAGAGCTTGTTGAGTGCACCACGCATGGCTTCAACAGCGGCGGCATCAGCAGCCTTTTCATCGCCTCGGCCGATCAGCTTGGATGCAGCAATGGCTGCAGCCTCGGTTACCCGAACCATTTCCAGCACCAGCACCCGATTCAGATTGTCCAATAGTTGCCCGGCCACGCTGTCATTCATCCTGCTATTCTCCCCATATCGGTGTTCTTTTTGCAGCGTCATATTACTGCCGTCATCGCCCCATAGGTAAGCCGATCACGCTTGTCGAGAACCGAGGGCCAACTATGCCATTTTGTCGGGCCAGTGGAGTGGAACATATACGCCAAGAGAGCGTCTCTTGCGGCTAGCGAAGCGGCAATATGCAGCCGGAATATCGGCTTCTCTGCTTGTTGCGATAATATGGTTGCATGCTTTGCCGGCATATGCGCAAAATACAACGCAATCGGATAGTGTAGGTGAGGAACCGGAACACACCGTCAAGCAGATGATCGAGCGCGCTCGTCAGCGTACAACCGCGATCAAGCCTCGTCCTAAATGCCCCGAACAGAATCCGGATGACGATATAGTTGTCGTATGCGCCCAGATCGATGACGGCGCCAAATATCGCGTACCGCCTTCCACAACCAGCCGTGCTGCATTAGGCGGCCCACCACCAGCACCCGATGTTGCCGGGCCGGGTATTTTCAAGGGTGAGCCAACTATCAGTGGATTATGTTTCATCCCTCCCTGCCCCAAACCGCCAGCCTATATCGTCGACTTCTCCAAACTGCCCGAATTTGATCATGAATATGCAGCCAAAGCACGCGAGGCAGCGCGACTCGAGCGGGAGCATCAGGCTGCACAGGCATCAGAAACCGATGAAGAGGCGCCGCAGAGACAAAAAAGCGCCCCCCAGTAGGACTGGAGGGCGAGGAAGTTGCCAGAAGGGGATTGGCAATCAGAAGTAGAAATTGGGGATCACATCGATCACCTGTCCGGTGCGGATATCGACGAGCAACATGTCGTCAAAGTAACGCACCCAGCGCTGGCCGAAGAGCGGCGGCGGCAGGCGGAAGGCCCAGGGATCGTTGATCCAGAACTGCTGCGCGAAGAAAGGCGCACCCAGGAAGAAGCCGATACCTACCCTGCGGAAACCAAAGCCGAAAATGGGCGGGCGATACAAACCAGCACGAAACAAACCGCGGTTGAAGCGGCGATGCGCGCGCCAGTTAAAGCGTGGGTTGTTGCGCCATGCCCGACGGTTCCACCGTGCACCGCGACGGAAATCCCGGCCACGCTGGAAGTTCCGTCCCCGCTGAAAATTACGTCCAGCACGGAAAGCCCGACGGTCACCTCGGAAGCCAGCGCGATCACCACGGACGCCTCTGCGGTCACCTCTAAAGCCTCGACGGCCATTGCGGAAATCGCGAACATCTACACCATCACGAAAGCGCCGATCCTGACGTGCTGCGCGGCGATCAACACGCGCATTCTGTCTTGCACGGCCAGCGCGACGTTCTGAACGGCGTGCCTGGTTGCGATCCTGACGGAAATTCCGGCGATCGCGGTCAACCTGCCTGCCCGCACGACGTGTATCGCGGCGTGCCTCACGAGTCGCTGGCGCTCCAGCACCCTGATTGCGACGGGTTTGGCGAAAATTGCGTGCCTCGCCGCGGAAGTTACGTTCGCTACGGCGTAAATTACGTTGCGACTGGCGGGCCTGTCCGCGATCCTGACGCGCTCTGTTGGTAGCACGTCCTGCACGACGCTCACTACGGCGTGCCTGGCGCTGGGTTGCATTACGACGACCGCCGCCGCGTGCACGGAAGTTATTTCTGCCTCCGCCTCGCGAACGTGCACCACTGCGACCACCGCGAGAACGGGCTCCACTGCGGCCACCACGAGCACGAGCGCCACCACCACGACGGCGTTGGAATTCTGCGCGGTCTTGCATGTCGAGCATCAGCATCCCTGCAGGGGAAGCAGGCGAGATACGCACTGTCTGTAATCCATTGGCATTGCTAATGCTGCTTGCAGCCACAGCCTGCCCCGCCATTAATGGTGAGAGGAAAGTCGCCGCGAAGAGGGCCACTATGCGAAGCTGTTTCATAAGTCAGTCTCCTGTTACGAGCGGCAGCGGTTTTCGCGCCAGCTGTTAACTTGTCTTTAGCAATGTGGCAGTGTCGTTTTACTGAACCATCAAGTTGCCGTGCGTTCATGTTAGTAGCACTTAAAATGAATGATTGGAAAAATATTCCACCTTTTCCTGCGATAGGTAATTTCTATCACTATGTCAGAATCCACTGAAAAATTTTCAATTATCAGCCTGAACGTAGGAAAAGCGCAGCCTTTCCGTGAAGACGGCACGTTAAGCGCAATCGCCAAGATGCCAGTGACCGAACCACAATGGCTTGGGCCTATGGGCTTTTCGAATGATGAGGTTGCCGATCCGATTCATCATGGCGGCTTTGATAAGGCTGTGCATCTTTATCCGCATGACCATTATAGCTGGTGGCGTGAAAGACTCGGAGACCATCCGCTACTCGATACAGCAGCAGCTTTTGGTGAAAATATCACCACGCTCGGTCTAACAGAAGAAAACACCCATATTGGCGATCAATTTCACCTTGGAGAAGCGATCATCGAGATCAGTCATGGTCGCCAACCTTGTTGGAAACTCGATCATCGTTTTGAGCGCAAGGGCCGGAACAGTGTGATGGCAGCGATTATTCAGAGCGGTTATTGCGGCATGTATGCGCGAGTAATTGAACCGGGACACGTCCGTCCTGATGACACACTTATACTCCTACAAAAAGGCGATGATGCCTGGAGTGTTGCAAGACTTTTCCGACTGCTCATCGGTGGCGGGCATAAGAAAGAGCCAGAGCTGCTGTCAGAGGCGGCAAATCTTCCCAAGCTCGCTGTCGCATGGCGCACGCGTGCACAAAAACTGATGAAGTGATGTATTAGAAACTTTCAGAAATCAAAGATGTATACTCATATTTCTTGATGTAAAATATCTATTCCTATTTTGCAACTTTATTGCTCATTTTGCATTATATGCACATGTATAATCTCAATCCTGCGTATTAAAATATAATGCTGATGTTCTAGATTTAGATTGAGTATCATTCTGGTTCTAATTCTGAATAAAAAGACAGTTCCAGCATCGCTCGACTGCGCAATATGAACCGTAAATATCTAGATAATTAAAGAGGGAAAAATTTTCAATTTCAGATAATTAAAATAGCTATTTCAAGTAAAATAATTTCCGTTTTTAGTAATTAAAGCTCTTTTCATTTTTTTACACCCTAAATGGATCATTATTATACGAAATCGGGCTATTAATCTGCACGGATATGGACTATTGATAGCGTTAATGGGGTCGCTCTCAGTTAACCTTCAAATATTGGACTATGTGTATGTTTAAAAGTTCCTTATCCAATGTGCAGCATGAAGAGCTAAATGAAAAACAAAGCGAATTATCCAAGCTTCTTGAGAATATCGATAAGCTTAGGAAGCAACTTCAAACATCTATAGATTATATAGACAGCAACAAATCTGCTTCGATAAAATCCGTAAAATCTGATATTGACGTTGATTATCTTAATAATAGTAAAAAATTAACTTATGATGCTGAAGCTTATGCTGAAGAAATAAAAAAAGTCATTAAATCACGTCATCGGCGGTTTAGTTTCTTTGATCCAGATATGTTTGCTGATCCAGCATGGGACATTCTGTTAGATCTTTATGTAGCTGCGCTTGAACATCGCCAAGTTAGTGTTTCTTCTGCTTGTATAGCTTCCTGCGTACCATCAACTACTGCTCTGAGATGGTTAAGTATACTTGAGAAAAATGATCTGATTATACGTAAGCGTGATCAACACGACCTGAGGCGTGTATTCGTTGAATTGTCTGACAAAGGCAGGCACAAGCTAGATGAATACTTTGCAGATGTGCGGATCAGTGATGGCTAAAGTCTGATTCTTAAACTATCATTTGAAAATCAGATAAAGCAGATCCTGTAGTTCCTTGAAAAGCTTATCTATGCTTCCCGCTCTTCGAGCCATTGCTCCAGCCATTTGATGGTATAGTCACCTGCCTGAAATTCCGGGTCATCAAGCAGTGCCTGGTGCAATGGAATAGTTGTTTTCATACCTTCAATGACATATTCTTCCAAAGAACGTCGCAAGCGCATCATACATTTTTCCCGATTTGATCCATATACGATCAATTTCGCGATCATGCTGTCATAATAAGGCGGCACGGTATAACCGTGATACAGTCCGCTATCGACACGGACGTGCATCCCGCCCGGCGGATGATAACCAGTCACTTTGCCGGGCGATGGCGCGAAGGTCTCCGGGTCTTCGGCATTGATGCGGCATTCAATTGCATGGCCATGCAATTGCACATCATCTTGCGTGAAGCTGAGTGGTTTGCCAGCGGCGATGCGTATCTGTTCACGCACCAGATCAATACCGGTTATCGCCTCGGTCACCGGATGCTCGACCTGAAGCCGGGTGTTCATCTCGATAAAATAGAACTTGCCATCCTCGTAAAGGAACTCAATCGTCCCTGCGCCGCGATAGCCCATGTCGGACATGGCTTTGACAATAATATCACCCATCTCGGCTCGCTGTTTCTCGGTAATGACTGGTGACGGCGCTTCTTCCAGCACCTTTTGGTGCCGGCGTTGCAGCGAACAATCGCGCTCGCCCAAATGTACCGCATTGCCTTCACCATCGCCGAAGACTTGAAACTCGATATGGCGCGGATTGCCGAGATATTTCTCCATATACACAGTCGGATCACCAAAGGCTGCGGCCGCCTCGGTCGATGCTTGCTGCATCAGGCCTTCCAGTTCATCCTCACGCTCCACCACCTGCATACCGCGGCCGCCACCGCCCGATGCTGCCTTGATCAACACCGGATAACCAATCTCCGCCGCCAGCTTGCGCGCCTCTTCCGGTGACTCCAGCGCGCCGTCAGACCCTGGCACCAATGGCAAGCCCAGATCACCGGCAGTCCTCTTTGCTTGTACCTTATCGCCCATAGTGCGGATATGTTCAGGCTTGGGGCCGATCCAGGCGATATCGTGCGCTTCGACAATATCGGCAAATTTCGCGTTTTCCGACAGGAAGCCATAGCCGGGATGAATCGCATCGGCATGGCTGATTTCTGCCGCCGAGATAATAGCTGGAATGTTAAGATAGCTCTCGCGCGTTGGCGGCGGGCCAATGCAGATGGCCTCATCCGCCAAGCGAACATGCATTGCCATCTCATCCGCAGTGGAATGCACTGCCACCGTCTTGATGCCCATTTCATGCGCCGCACGGTGGATACGCAGCGCAATTTCGCCGCGATTGGCGATCAGGATTTTTTCTATAGCCATGGATCAGCGCCTCAAGCGATCACGACCAGTGGCTGGTCAAATTCTACAGGCTGACCATCCTCAACCAACACCGCCTTCACGGTTCCGGCGCGATCGGCGGTGATCGGATTCATTACCTTCATCGCCTCGATAATCAACAGATTGTCACCTTGCTTGACGCTGTCACCAACCTGCACAAAGGGATCGGAATCAGGTGATGGTGCGAGATAGGCTGTCCCCACCATTGGTGATTGCACCGCATTGGCAGTGTCCACATCAGCGCCAGTAGCAGCCGGAGCCTCGGCAGCAGGTGACGGAGCCGCTGCCGGTGCAGCTGCAACAACCGGAGCCGGAGACGCAGCAACCGCAGCCACTGGTGCCGCCGTCAGAGTGCGGGCAACGCGGATCTTACGGTCGCCATCCTCAACCTCAATCTCGCTGAGTTCTGTTTCACCGAGCAGCTCGGCCAGCTCACGCACCAATGCGGAATCAATACGGATGCCATCATTGCTGCGCGTCTTTCTATTGTCGCTCATGCTAGTCCCTTCACTGCTTTTCGCGCCCGTCTACTGCGTGCGTCTATTATCTTTCGTCCGCCTATGCCCGTTTTGACGTCGTTATGACAAGCCCTAAGCGCGGCATGCATTCAACCAACTGTGTCAATCTATAGACGTGCCGCCGCCTCCAGCGCGGAGAGATAAGACCCTGCGCCCAGGCCGGAAATAGTTGCATGCGCCGCACGCCCTACCCAGCTCTCATGCCGGAAATCCTCGCGCGCCACCGGGTTAGAGAGATGCACTTCGATCACCGGCACAGTGATAGCGCGGATCGCATCGTAAAGCGCAATCGAACTATGCGTATAGGCCCCGGCATTGAGCAGCACCGCCTTCGCACCAGCACCCTGTGCCTCATGCAGCCAATCTATCAGATGCCCCTCATGATTGGACTGTCTGAGATCAACCTCAAGGCCAAGTTCCTCAGCCCTGTCCTCCAGCATTGCCGCAATATCATCCAGTGTTTCCGAACCATAAACCTCCGGCTCGCGCAAACCGAGCAGATTGAGATTGGGCCCGTTCAGGACGAAGATAGTGCTGTTTTCGCTCATTATTGGCTCTCCAATCGGTGCATATCCTTGATAGCAGCCATATTGCGTCTCGCACCGCGCTGTTATAGCCAGCAGCCGGGCGCGTCAAACCGGCTATATCGCCATATGTACAACAGGGGACCATTATGCTGACGGGATTTCACTTCCTGCTGGAGATATTTGCACTGCTTCTCGGGCTTGCCGTGGCGGAGGTCTTGCGCGGCTTCTCGCTGGTGCTGAAGCTGGCAGCCCGCCGCCGCGCGGGCATCGGCATCGATGTGGACGGCGATGGCATTCCTGAGCGGCAAGTCCAGCAGGTCCGCATCGGCTGGCTAGTGCCGCTGCTCGGCGTCTATGTCATTCTCGACCAGGCGACCTATTGGCTACAACTCTATCAGGTGCGGGAGACTATGCCGTTCAACACCGGCACAGTCATCCTGATGCTGTTCGTTATCGGCTGGTATTATCTCGTCGCCAGCCTGATCTTCCCCGAAGACCCCGAACGCTGGCCCGATTTCGACGTCTGGCACTTGCACAGAAGCGCACCATTGTCGGCAGCCTGTTGGGCGTTCAGCTGATCGTGGCCATTTCTGCTGCGCTGATAGCCCCGGAAAGCATGACGGAGACCTGAACAGAAATCGCGAGAAACCCGATATTCTTTGTCACAGCAATGATGGGATTGCTTGTCATGCCGATGACGGTGTGGCTGTTTTTCAGCAAGAGCAGCCGGGTCAATATCGCGCTGCTGATCGGTATCATCGCCTTAACACTGATCTATGCCGGCATGGCGTTGACCTTTCCGGAAGGCTTGTAACCAGTCTGCCACAACGCTTCCGGAAAGATGGCAGGCACCCCTTTACCGCTTGTTAATCCCACTATGCTAGTCGCGGATATATATGTGGGGCAAATGTCGCGGGACTTATCGCAAGTGCCGCAAGCATAAGCGCAAGGTTGCCTCATGTCCCGGTTTTACGAGGGATCACCATCGCCACCTGAGCCGCCCCGCCTGGGCGGACCTCCACCGCCTGCGCGGCTGGTTGCCGATGATCATGTCGCCCTGCGCTCTGAAGATCAGTGTATTGACCATGCTCGTAACCAGAGCGAACCGCGTAGCTCAAGGCTGATGCGGGTGCGCATGGTGCACCCGAAGCTGGGCCCGATAGAGGTCAATATCCGCAATATATCGACGCATGGCATGGGTGGCATCACCGAGGCACCGCTGAGCATTGGCGACCGGGTGGAACTCTGCCTCAAAAATGGCCAGAGCATCAACGCGGAGATCCGCTGGACCCGGCCCGACCGCAAACGCACCGCCTTCGGTCTGCGCAGCGACGCTCCCCTCGACCCCGCCAGCTTCGCCACCAAAGCCGATGGCCAGAGCTGGGACCACACGGTGATCAAGCCGCTGGACGAAAACCACGTCTTTACCCGCTACCGCCCGGTCGTAACCAGCAAACGCCCAGGGTTTCGGCGGGTTTAGGGATTAGGGGCGATAGACTATCAGGGTCAGAGCCGCAGCTTAAGTTCACAAAGTTCACACCTATGAGCCTCAGAGATGCGCCAGTGCAATTGGGGTGCTGTTGGATTGGTGTAGGAAAGCGTGTTGGAGATTGACAGGCCAAGCTGGCTAAGGGTCACGCCCAAAACTCCCTCCCCATGAGGGAGGGGCAGCGAGACTTGGCGCCAAAGCTTCAGCGAAGGCGGTTAGTCGCAGCGGGTAGGGAGAAACCACTTGCGCAGCGCCAGCGGAAAGCGCCGTCTCCTATCTCGGTTTCACGCGAAGGACGCGAAGATTTTCAAGCACGCAAAGAACGCCGCGCACCCCCCGTTCGCCTCGAGCGAAGTCGAGAGGCCGCTCGCCACTTACACCAACCTCTCCCCTCCCCTTGAGGGAGGGGCAGCGAGACTTGGGGCCGTCAGGCCCTTAGTCGCAGCGGGGTGGGGTATGCCACTTGCGCAGCACCACTAGGTCGGGCCCTCCCCTAACCCCTCCCGCATGCGGGAGGGGAATAGTTTCACGCAAAGACGCTAAGCCGCGAAGAGGTCGTGCCTCTAAGTTCGCAAAGTTCACACCTGTGAGGCAGGTCGTTCGCCGCCCTGCCTCCCCCTCCGCGCCTCCGCGCGAACATCCAACACAGAGCGTGTCCTGAAGGGCGGGATGCGTTGGCACGGAGCCGATTTTGGCCCAGAGCGAGGCGCGAGGAAGGAGCCATGCCATAGCATAGTGACTGACGAGCAACGAAGCACTGGGCCAAAATCGGCCCGCCCCGCAGGGTCGTGTCAGGAGGCGCGCTGGCGTCGTCACGTCGCTTGCATGGGCAACCAGCCCGTCCTGCACGCCGCTCCTATCCCAGCACACCTCCTGACGCGATGACAACGTATCCCGCCCTCCAGGACACGCTCCTAAGTGACACAAGTGACAGTCTGTCACCCATGGTTTTTGGCCGGATCAGGCCTGTCCAACATCGCTATCATACTGGAAAACAATGGATAAACACAAAGCCACGCGGTGAGAGCGCAGGGTGACAGTTTTGCCCCCAAAGGCGGAAAAATCGCAGCACCGGATCAACAGTATGAAAGAGCCGGGGCGAGAATATCAGGGATTGGGGGTGTAGGACATGCAATGTGTAGTGTTGATCGCAGCAGCGAAACATCTCGCGTTAGCTATGCCCATTGAGAGCTGTTTTGAACGCATTGATATAAACATCTATTTCCCTAGCTATCTCATCATTAATACTCACCTGCCTTTTTCGAGACTTGTTGAACCTTGTGGTTAGTCTTGGCAATTCCATAATAGTTTTATTGAGACTTAATACAGAATTTTTAAAGTCAAACATAGAATTCAAGTTTGATTGAATAGCAGATATAATAATATTTTTGTCCTCACCATCACCAGAAAAATCACCAATAATATCAGATAGCATTATCGTTAAATACCCTATCTCTTCTGAATTATTAGAATACCTATGTACATTATTTTCAGAAAACTCAGATGCCTTATCCATGACACTACAAGTTTTATCAATTAATGACCGTATCAGTTTTTGATTATCTGGCTCAACTGAAACCGCCCTATTTATACTGTCAGATATTGATATAATCTCTTCACTGGTATTATTAGTTACCTCACCCCACTCATTTAAGAATTCAGTCGGCTCTCTAAGCAAATCTTGAAGCTTTTCGGCAATCTCAAATAGTCCTATGTCTGAGTCTAAACTCAGGTCAGACAAATTTTCGTTGTTACCAACGCACCCTTCATTAGATGTATTATTCGGACTATCTAACTCTGAAGTATGCTCCAGAGCCCATTCTTCTAACTTCACAGACTCAATTTCGTTCAATATTTTCCTAAATGTAATTTCGAATTGTTCCATTGAGTCGAATTCGCCGTACAATCCACCCTTTTCAGATAGTATCTTTTTGAAATTATTTATTTTTTCTATCTGCTCTGTATCGATATTATTAATTGGAATTGCAGTAGTTTTGAAAAGAAAACTCAGGTTTAGTAGGCTTCCTGCCCTATATTTTGATAAAGCATTATCAAACTCTTCTGCTGTCCCTGAATCGTGGGTACCTGTCGGAGCACCAAATCGGCCCCACATCATCCCGATATACCAGTCGTAATCTTCCCCGATTGATTTGTTGATTACATTTTGCGGCCGGTCAGAGAATTGTGGTGCTACGACATCCTTCCACGTCAGCAACTCTATATATCGGCCAAGTCTGTAGCCATTAATAGCATTCCACTCTGATACCAATTGCTTGCAACGCTCTTGTTCTGCTTCCAAATCGCTTGGGAAGGATAGAAATATCCTAATGACTAAAGCGTTATAAGCCATGAAAAATTCCTTGCATTAAATTGAATATTTTAAATATTATTCAAATAATAATTTAGCACCATGCAGAATAGCTGCGATATATACTATTTATTTTCCAAAAACATTCTCACCCTTAAAAATCTTCGCGTTCTTCGCGTTCTTCGCGTGAAACATTTGACTTGGTGATAGCATGCATCTGAGCACGGTCTGGCGACCATCCCAGCAAACTGCTGGCCCCCTCCAACACCCTCGGCGGTCCCCCTCCCCATGAATGGGGAGGATACTCTTACTCACCATCCGCCTTCGCCAAGGCTTCGGCGGTCAGGCTATCTCTCGCCCCCAAATTCTCCTCCCCCTTGAGGGAGAGGTTGGGTGGGGGTGTACCAAGCCATCAGCGTCGCACACCCTCCCCTCAATCCCCTCCCTCAAGGGAGGGGAGGTTATTTCGCCAACATCCCCTTCAAATACTGCCCGGTAAAGCTCCCATTCACCTGCGCAACATCCTCAGGCGTCCCCTCGGCCACCACCTCGCCGCCTTTCACCCCGCCTTCCGGTCCGAGATCAATCACCCAGTCCGCGGTTTTGATCACGTCGAGATTATGCTCGATCACCACCACGCTATTGCCCTGTTCCACCAGCCGGTGCAGTACCTCCAATAGCTTGCGCACATCTTCGAAACGCAGGCCGGTGGTCGGTTACAAAGTTATTAGTAGAGTTACCAGCGTGCGCCGGTTTGTTCGATAGCTTTAAGCAGCGCCTTTTTGCTAGCCGTACGACGCTTGCCGGAATTGCGGGGCAGTTCACAATCAGGCAGTGCAGTCTTAAGGCGCGCAGCATTACGCCCAACATCGTCGAGCGATATAGTGCTATTGCGTGTCTTCAACGTCTGAAACGCCATATTTTCCTGCTGTTTCGTGCCTAATTCTTTCTTCCATATAATTACGATCAAGGTCTTTGGAAAGGGTAAACAGAAATATTGCCTGTTCTAGCATCTCTGGAGCGGTTCCAGATGCATATTGTCCCATGCGATCGGCAATCAAGTCTTCAGGGCCAATGATAGCCACGTGCTGCGATGACCCCACTTCAATGATACGGATATAATTCTGATCTGCCGCTCCATCCAACAGTGAAGTACCAACAACCTCAAAACCCAGACCTAACTCGGGATGCACCCAGCCTCTGGTATTCACACCAAGGCCATGCGGTTTGGTAAAGCCGTGCGTCTGCATTATCGGTTCCAATACATCCTGCCGTGCAGTGACAAGATCAAAATCTCCTGTGGCGATCTCACTAACGGTGAATAATTCAACTGCCGCACCACCAACCAGCACAGGAGGTCGAAACCCTTTGTCATCCATGGCCTTGCTAATCGCGGCCAGCACTTGCAAACCAGCCTCAAAAGCAGGCCTAAAATCGCTCACTTCACCAACATCCCCTTCAAATACTGCCCCGTAAACGACCCCTTCACCTCAGCAACATCCTCCGGCGTCCCCTCAGCCACAACCTGCCCGCCTTTCACGCCGCCTTCCGGCCCCAGGTCAATCACCCAGTCCGCTGTTTTGATCACGTCGAGATTATGCTCGATCACCACCACGCTGTTGCCCTGTTCTACCAGTCGGTGCAGCACTTCGAGCAGCTTGCGCACATCCTCGAAGTGCAGGCCGGTGGTTGGCTCGTCGAGGATATAGAGCGTCTTGCCGGTTGAGCGTTTGGAGAGTTCCTTGGCGAGCTTCACCCGCTGCGCCTCGCCGCCCGAGAGCGTTGTCGCCTGCTGGCCGACCTTGACATAGCCGAGGCCAACCTCGTTCAGCATCGCCATCTTGTCGCGGATCGGCGGCACCGCCTTGAAGAAGCTGACCGCGTCCTCGACCGTCATGTCGAGCACATCGGCGATGCTCTTGCCCTTGAATTTCACCTCCAGTGTCTCGCGATTATAGCGCTTGCCGCCGCATTCCTCACAGGTGACATAGACATCGGGCAGGAAGTGCATCTCGATCTTGATGACGCCATCGCCCTGACACGCCTCGCAGCGGCCGCCCTTGACGTTGAAGCTGAACCGCCCCGGCTTGTAGCCGCGCGCCTGCGCCTCGGGCAGGCCGGCAAACCAGTCGCGGATATTAGTGAAGGCGCCCGTATATGTCGCGGGGTTGGAGCGCGGGGTGCGGCCGATCGGCGACTGGTCGATATCGATCACCTTGTCGCAATGCTCTAGCCCGGTAATCTTGTCATGCTTGCCCGCGATGATGCGCGCACCATTGAGCACCCGCGCCGCGCCGGCATAGAGCGTGTCGATGGTGAAGCTGGACTTGCCGCTGCCCGACACGCCGGTGACGCAGGTAAAGGTGCCGAGCGGCACCGAGGCGGTGACATTTTGCAGATTGTTGGCGCGCGCGCCGTGCACCGTCAGCTTTTTGCCATTGCCGGTGCGCCGCTGTTTCGGGACGGCGATTTCCTTGCGCCCGGTAAGATAATCGGCGGTGAGCGATTTTTTCGATTTGAGGATCTGTTTCAGCGTGCCTTCCGCGACCACCGCCCCGCCGCGCACACCCGCGCCGGGGCCGAGATCGACGATATAATCGGCCTGGCGGATGGCGTCCTCATCATGCTCGACGACGATAACGGTGTTGCCGAGATCGCGCAGACGTTTGAGTGTTACCAGCAGCCGGTCATTGTCGCGCTGGTGCAGACCGATGCTGGGCTCATCCAGCACATAGAGCACGCCCGACAGGCCGCTGCCGATCTGGCTGGCGAGACGGATGCGCTGGCTCTCGCCGCCCGAAAGCGTGCCCGATTTGCGGTCGAGATTGAGATAGTCGAGGCCGACATTGTTGAGGAAGCCGAGCCGCTCGATAATCTCTTTGAGAATCGGCTTGGCGATCTGTTTCTGCTGATCGGTGAGCTTGTCCTCCAGCACCTCAAACCAGGCAAGCGCATCGCCGACGCTGCGCCGGGTGGAGATGGAGATATCCTCACCCGCGATCTTGACCGCCAGCGCCTCGGGCTTGAGCCGCGCGCCATGGCACACTTCGCAGGGTTGCGCCGTCTGGAATTTCGCCAGCTCCTCGCGCATCCAGGCGCTGTCGGTCTGCAACAGGCGACGATTGAGATTGCCGATCACGCCCTCAAACGGCTTCTTCACCTGATAGCTCTTTTTGCCATCCTTGAAGGTCAGCGTTACCGGCAGGCCGCCGGTGCCGGTGAGGATCACGTCCTTGTCCTGCTCCTCCATATCCTTCCACGGCGTCGTAAGATCAAAGCCGAAATGGTCGGCGAGGCTGGTCAGCACCTGCATATAATAGGGCGATGGCGGGTTGGACTTAGCCCAGGGCGCGATGGCACCTTGTTTGAGGGTCAGTTCCGGATTGGGGACGACAAGATCAGGGTCAAAATATTGCTTCTCGCCAATACCATCGCAGGCCGGGCAGGCGCCTTGCGGCGCATTGAAGGAGAATAGCCGCGGTTCGATTTCCTCGATGGTGAAGCCGGAGACGGGGCAAGCGAAGCGCTCGGAGAAGATGATGCGGTTATCGGGGACGCCGGTGCCTTTCATATTCCCCTCCCGCTTGCGGGAGGGGCTAGGGGAGGGATTATCACCCACAACGCTAGAGGATTCAGGCCCTCCCCCGGCCCCTCCCGCAAGCGGGAGGGGAGAATTGGCCATCGCCTCCGCCACCGTCCCCTCGGCCAAATCCACATAAGCCAACCCATCGGCCAGCTTCAGCGCCGTCTCAAAACTATCCGCCAGCCGCGTGTCCATGCTGTCATCATTGCGCACCACCAGCCGGTCGACCACCACCTCAATGTCATGCTTGTATTTCTTGTCGAGCGTAGGCGCTTCCTCGATATCATAAAATTCGCCATCGACGCGGACGCGGGTAAAGCCCGCTTTCTGCCACTCTTTCAGCTCCTTGCGATATTCGCCCTTGCGGCCGCGCACCACCGGCGCGAGCAGATAGAGCCGCGTTTTTTCGGGCAGCTGTTTGACCCGATCGACCATCTGGCTGACCGTCTGCGCGGTGATCGGCTCGCCGGTCGCCGGCGAATAGGGCACACCGACGCGCGCCCATAACAGCCGCATATAGTCATAAATCTCGGTGACGGTGGCG
Source organism: Pseudomonadota bacterium (assembly GCA_038748365.1). Lineage (GTDB taxonomy): Bacteria > Pseudomonadota > Alphaproteobacteria > Sphingomonadales > Sphingomonadaceae > Alterisphingorhabdus. The sequence continues at coordinate 100,910 of JBCDIZ010000005.1, read as the reverse complement.
ACGGTGGAGCGAGGATTGCGGCTGGTGGTTTTCTGCTCGATCGAAATCGCCGGGGACAGCCCCTCAATATGCTCGACATCGGGCTTCTGCATCATCTCCAAGAACTGGCGCGCATAGGCGGACAGGCTCTCGACATAACGCCGCTGCCCCTCGGCATAGATAGTATCGAACGCAAGGCTCGACTTGCCGCTGCCCGACAGGCCGGTGATGACGATCAGCTTGTCGCGCGGCAGATCAATATCCACGCCCTGAAGGTTATGCTCGCGCGCGCCGCGCACGGAAATTTTGGTCAGCATGTTGGACCTTATGTTCCATAAATGTTCTGATGGCAAGCGCGGGTACGCGCCCATCCCCTGATGGGTAAGGAAATGGCGATTGGCACGGCAAAATGCAACGCCCGATGCTGCTGGTATATATCCATAGAGGGCTGGTCGAAAGCTGCTTGTGGATTAAGAGGATCGCGCGACGGTGGATCAAAAGGGGAGAAACAATGCGCAAATCACCAATATATTTTCGCAAAGCACTGGCGAGTTCGGCCTTTATCGGGGCTATGTTGCTATATTCCAGTACCGCAGCACTGGCGCAGCAAAACAGCACTGCCGCTACACCGACACCACCCCCGCCCTGCTCAACCGACGCCCATCGTGGTTTTGATTTCTGGCTTGGCGAATGGGATGTCACCCCTGCCGGGCAATCCGCACCAACCGGGATCAATCGCATCGAGCCCATGCATCGCGGCTGCGTCGTCCGCGAAAGCTATAGCACCAAAGGCGGCTATACTGGCATGAGCATGAGCTTTTACGATGCTACACGCGATATCTGGCATCAGACTTGGATGGGCGTGGATGGCAATGCGCTCTATATCGAGGGCGGCGTCAATGATGCCGGCGAGATGGTGCTGAGCAATAAGAACTGGCCCGGCTACGTTGCGGGATCACCGGTCAATCGCGTCACCTGGACCCCCAATGACGATGGTTCAGTGCGCCAACATTGGGAACAATCGACCGATGGCGAGAAGACATGGACGACTGTTTTTGATGGAGCCTATGTGAAACGCGCATCGGATGAGGCGGGATAAAGTCTGTCACTCCGCCAGACATGACAGGCGTATCTCCTTGCGGCGTTGGTCATAGGTCACCGATGAGCAATGCTGTAAATCATCCTGGCCGACGGTCAGGAAATAGCGGTTCTTGTCCTTTGTACCCTGTTTGCCAATCACAATAATTTCACTGCTATCCGCATTGGCGCGACGCAAATCTCCGTCGACAATATCCGATGCATCGCCGAAATCAGAAGTGCGGACATAGAAACTATCAAGCGTAACATCACAGAAACTGAGCGGCTGACGCAGGGCAATCTTGCGTATTGGCCGTTCAATGCCAAAGGCGATTTCCACCTCCGTTCTTTCCCCAGTGAATTCGCCATCATATTGTTCAGCAATGACGGCCCCGGCTGCGGCAGATGACAGCGTCTGCCCGCGTTTATGCGTGAAGGTCACATTGATTGCCTTACCGTCAATTCGAAGCTCGGCAACTGCTTCTCTCTTGGTCTCCAACTGCATCGTGCAAAGCTGTTCGCCTGGCTTCTCCTCGCGCCACTGCAGATGGATAATTTCCTGAGGTAAGCCAAGTGGCCCAATGCCACCGTCAGAATCCGGCGCATAAATGCGATCAGCCCATAATGCACGACGCCTCTTTTCTGATCCTGCGATGCGATATTTCAGAATCTTCGTATTTGCCTGAAGCTTGACGGGTCCAACAAGAACAACACCGCGGATAGGGCTGATTTCAACATCTGCACGTTCGGCAAAATCCTGGTTGAGTACCGGACGGCTTGGCGTTGCACCATCAACCTCCAGTTGCATCGGGAAAAGCTGACCCTCATCCTGCACGACATTTCCGGAAACAGTATAGTCACCGCTCAGTGTAATTTCGCGCGGCGCCCTGTCTTTGGCAGAGGCAGCGCTAAAGCCGAGCAATATGGGCAGCAAAAGCCCAAAAACTTTTTTCATCATACTACCCTTTTGCCCGTGCCTATCATGTCAGAGATTACGTCTGGATTTACAGATTGGCGTCACTTCTATGACAGAATTGCATAAAGATTTCAGCAATATTGGGTTTGGCGGAAAACCGGGCTAGCATCACTCGCGTAACGATATGGGGTACATGATGACGATTCGATATATTGCAGCCATCTCGGCAATGGCCATCACGATAGCCTTTAACAACCCGGCAACAGCGCAGGAAAAGGCCACAGATACCGCCGAACAGGAACTGAGCGCAGAGGAAAAAGCGCGTATTGAGGCCAATACCCAGCAAGCGGAAATGGCGCGCGAGCAGCTTAAGCAGAATGCTGAAGCCGAAGCCGAATATCAGGAAGAAATCGCTGAGCAGAGTGAAGAGCTGATTGATCGCGCAGGGTCGCTGGCGGAATATGATGCGGCAGTGAAAGCCTATGAAAAGGCACGGGCGGAACATGCTGCCGCAGTGAAGCAATGGCAGGAAGATGTTGCCGCCTGTGAAGCTGGGGACCGCAGCCGTTGTGCGCAGCCTGAGGCGGAACCAGCCGAGTAACGTTCACTGCATAAGCCTTCCCCATATGCGCAATGTCAGTGTCTAAGCACTCGGCAGCTACGGCAATATGCCCTTCGAAAAGAAATGCTTCTTTGCCTTTGTTGACCTCAGCCCTATATCTTCGAAAAGCTATTCCGCCCCAGAGTTGCGAGAACCCCGATTTTCAAACGCGCTACCCAGAACGGCCAGACCATATCTGGCGAAAGCGCCCCGCCGACACGTGCAGGGGAAAGCGCGCCACGCGGATCGCTGAGCGCACAGCCCGGGAAATTCCTTACGGGCGGACTGATGAACCATGTCGCCGTGATGACGCTGACCTCGTCTTTCGGTTTGCTGGCGATGTTTCTGGTCGATTTTCTCGACCTGTTTTTTATCGCCCAGCTTGGCGATCCGGCGCTAACCGCGGCAATGGGATTTGCTGCAACCCTGCTGTTCTTTAATTCGGCGCTCAATATAGGATTGATGATCACCATCTCGGCGCTCGCCGCCAAGAGCATTGGCATGGGCCGCGGTGAGAAGGCCAATGTACTTTTTACCCATGTTATGCTGCTGGGTGTCGCCCTGTCTCTGCCATTGGCATTGATTTTCTGGGTGTTCGCACCGGGCTTTATGGATCTTATCGGCGCAACAGGAACCGCGCGCGAAGCGGCAATACAATATATCCGCATCGTCGCGCCGTTCAGTCCCGTCACCGTCACGGGCATGATCTGCTCCGGCTTTTTGCGCGCCCATGGTGATGCGCGCCGAGCCATGAACGTCACCCTGGCCATGGCGGCAACCAATGCGATCTTCGATCCGCTGCTGATGTTCGGTCTGGATTTTGGCTTTGCCGGTGCTGCCTATGCGACGGTTTTGGCAACTTTTGCCATGGCGATTTCCGGCTTCTGGCCGGTATTGCGGCTTTATGGTGGGTTCGCTCCTTTCAACAAAGAGCATTTCATGGCCGATCTGGCGCCGATACGCGAGATTATGGGGCCTGCAGTTCTCACCAATTTGGCGACACCGGTGGGCGGTTTTCTCACCTTCCGTTTTCTCGCTGAATATAATGAAACAGTGATTGCCAGCTATGCCGTTATCGGTCGGATCGTACCGGTGGCTTTCTGTCTGCTTTTCTCACTATCCGGCGCAATCGGACCAATTGTCGGACAGAATTATGGCGCGCGTAACTATGCCCGGGTGCGGGAGGCAATCCGCAGCGCCGTGATCTTCGCTACCGGTTATACATTGTTGATCTGGCCGGTGCTGTATTTTGCATCGCCCCTGACCGCGACGCTGTTTGATCTGGATTCAGAGGGGCTGATTCTGCTTCAGGTCTTTGGTGGCATTGTCGCGCCATTGTTCCTGTTCAACGGTATCCTCTATATTTCCAACGCTGCCTTCAATAATCTGGAGCGGCCACGCTGGTCTACGTGGCTCAACTGGGGCCGCAATACATTGGGTATCTTGCCATTTCTCGTCATCGGTGACTGGCTGGCCGGAGCTGCAGGCGTGATCGCTGCGCCCGCTATCGGCGGCATCATCTTCGGCATGATGGGCTATGTGCTGGCGATGCGTCTGGTCAACAGTCATGAGCAGACGGCTCTTAGAAACCACTAATTTTTCACACCTGTAATCCGTTAAGCTCATTACGTGCCTGTGTCCCGCACCGGGACGCAAAGGTAAATTGTGCTATGCAACATATCTCCATAATGGAGTAATGTGCTATAGCCTCTATGAGAGTGCACCAGGTTGCGGTGCGTGAGGATGAAAATACAGGTTCTATGGGGCATTACGGCAATAGTCAGCCACCAAAAAGGCAGGCTGCGAGTCGCGCAAAATCAGCGCGATCCAAAGCTGTGCGTCCTTTTGGCGGGCTGCGGCTGACATTACGTGAGAAGCTGTTGTCGCTCGCGCTATTTGTCCTGTCGGCGCTTTCCCTCACCCAGATCGGCACCGCACAGAGCGAAAATGTCAGCGGCCCTGTGCCCGCTTATGACAATGCTCGTAATCTCTGGTCAGAGCGCGCGGCGGACAATTTCCCCGGCTCCGCCTTTTACTATCTTGCCAAGGATGGCGAGTGGAATACGGCCAATGCGGGAGCCATGGCAGGCGCTGATTTTGCCCCCGGTGCAGCCCCAGTCACTGGCAGTCTGGGCATCATATCTGCGGCCAAGGCCTTTGCCTTAAGCGGCACATCGCGCGATCGCTATCGCGCGCTACAATGCCTCACCACAGCCATCTATTATGAAGCGGCGCTGGAGCCTGATGCCGGGCAACGCGCAGTCGCACAGGTGATATTGAACCGTGTACGTCACCCCAGCTATCCCGCGAGTGTCTGCGGCGTGGTCTATCAAGGCTCTGAGCGTAACACCGGCTGCCAGTTCACCTTTAGCTGCGATGGCTCCATGGCCCGCCGCCCTGACCGCTATCACTGGACCCGAGCGCGCCGGGTTGCCGGGGACATGCTCGACGGTGCAGTTTTTGCGCCAGCAGGTCTTGCCACCCATTATCACACCACAGAGGTCAATCCCTATTGGGCCTCCAGCCTCAATTTCCTCGGTACTATCGGTGCGCATCGTTTCTATAGCTGGAAAGGCCGCGCAGGTTTTGCGGATGCTTTTTCCACTATCTATAGCGGCAACGAACCGACACCAGGTCCTAAGCCAAAGCGCGCAGTTGCGGCAAAAACAGATGTTACCGATCCATTGGCGCTGGCTCGCGCCTATGAGGCTGCACTTGAAGAAAGCAACAAAGCGGCAGCCGAAATAGCGGCAAAAGGCCAGAGCTATGGGGCAAAGGCAGAAGCAAGCAATATAGCGCCGATACAGGCTGCCCCGGCATATTCCACAGAAGCTGCGGCCAAGGGCGGCGATGCCAATTATCGCGCTCAGAACCTGCCCGGAGCAGGCAGCATCCGCCCGGAATATCGCGACAGCGGCAAATGGATTGCCCAGCCGGGGAAGAAGTAAAGCTTCATATCGCGATAACCGGCACCGCGATGGCCGTATATTAGCCAGGATTCATCAACCAATCCGCTGCCGGAAAGCGACCTGAAACCGCTTTCGGGATTAAGGAAATTTTTATTGTAAAATCATAGTCTGCCCTAAGCTTCGACCACCTCAGAAACTGCTCATTTTGTCTTTGATGGTGTTTCGGGCAATTCGGGGAGCGCACCATCAGGTTTCAGCTATCACGACTGGAAGGACTATTTGGCTCTGATCCGCTTAATCAGCGGGTCAAGCACGCGCTTGTATCCACACTTTACGCCTCCCCCATATCACTGACATTGGGGGTTTTATGCGGCGTTGTGGCAACGGTCTTTATCGCCTGGAGGGCCGAGAACATAGCCATCCATATTGCTGCTTGTGCGGTGATTATGGTGTCCGTTTTCCGGATAATAGTCGCTTATCTTTTTGAGGACCGTAACAGTCGCAGCGATACTGAAAGCCTTGAAACGCTCTATGAAGCCGGTGCCTGGGTCTATGCTCTTTCTTTGGGAATGGTGGCTGCATTCACCATCAGCTTTTCCAATGACCCTACGCTCCATGTGCTCGCCGCTGCACACGCCATTGGTTATGCTGCGGGTATCTCGGGGAGCAACGCAGCAAGGCCGATTATCGCTATAGGCCAGATCTTTTTTGCAACTTTGCCGCTGGCTTTCACACTCTGGATAAGCGAGGTACCCGCCTATCAGATTCTCGCGATAACCATGGTCCTGTTCATAGCCGCGCTGATCAGCATCACCGTCAACACCTATGCCATTGTCCGCGATTCCTTTGACGCTGCGGAGCAAAATGCCGAACTGGCAGAGAAAATGCGTAGCTATGCGCGCACCGATATTGTCACTGGGTTGCTCAACCGTGCCGGCCTTAATGGCAAGCTGGTCAAAATGGTGGCGCAGACCGAAGCAGACAACAAAATGGCCGTATTCTGGCTCGATCTGGACCGCTTCAAGGAAGTGAATGATACGCTTGGCCATCCTATTGGTGACAGGCTTTTGGCAGAAACCGCTAAACGCCTGCGGCGTATCTGCCCTGACGACATTGTCGCTCGCTTTGGCGGCGATGAATTTGTCGTGGTTACGCGTAATAAGGATTTTGGCGCGCTCCAGGCGATGGCAGAAACCCTATTGAGCGAGTTGACCAAGCCTGTTCGCCTCGATGGCAACCACCTGGAAATCGGCGTGTCCATTGGCATCGCCCAAATGCCCGATAATGGCAATGATCTGGACAGCGTGATGCAATGCGCTGATCTGGCTTTATATCACAGCAAGGTAAATGGCCGAAACCAGTATAGCTTCTTCGCCAAGTCAATGAACCGCGATCTGGTGCATCGCCGCGAGATTGAAAGCGAGTTGCGCGCTGCAATCCAGAATGATGAACTGAACCTCTATTTCCAGCCTATTGTTGATCTTGATACGGGGCATATCACGGCCTTTGAGGCACTGGTGCGTTGGTTCCATCCAGAAAAAGGCGAACTGGAACCAGCCGAGTTTATTCCGGTGGCAGAGGATACCGGTCTGATCATCACCCTGGGTAACTGGATCACGACGCGTGCTTGTGAAGCGGCCAGTCAATGGCCTTCGCACATCTCCATCTGCGTCAATATCAGCCCGGTGCAGATGAGAGCGCCGGGATCTGCGCTGGGAATTTTGCGCGCTATTCGCGATGCGGGTATTGAGCCACACAGGCTGGAGCTGGAGATCACTGAAACCGTGTTTATCGACGAAGATGCGGCAATTACGGATTTCATGGCCATGCTACAGCGCGAAGATATTCGCATTGCCCTCGACGATTTCGGCACCGGCTATTCCTCACTATCCTATCTGCACAGCTATAATTTCAGCAAGATCAAGGTCGACCGGTCTTTTGTCAGTGGTCCCAATGCTGGCTCAAAATCCAATGCGATTATCCGCGCGGTTGCTGAGCTGGCGAGCACACTCGATATGACGATCGTTGCCGAGGGTATCGAGAATATGCACCATGAGCAGTCAGTGCGTATCGCAGGCTGTACTCAGGGCCAGGGCTTTTTCTACAGCCGTCCCGTACCACAAAGTCACGCTTTACAACTGGCCAAACTGGGCACCACCAAAGGTGTTGCCGGACCGTCTATGGCAGCTGGCGATTCTTTTTCGGCCTAGGGTCAGGGTGCATTAAACACGGGAAGGTGTTCAGCGGCCACTGAAACGCGGCGCCCGTTTTTCCAATATCGCGTCAATCGCCTCACGATGATCGTCCATCTGTTGCAACACACCCTGCCAGATCGCTGCTTCATCCAGATGCTCACCCAGCGACATATCGCGGGCATCCTTCAGCAGGCGTTTGGATTTACGGATAGCAGCGGGTGGATATTGCACCACCATCTCGGCCAGCTTTTGGGCACGGTCAAGCAGTGCGTCAGCAGCCAGCACTTCGGTGACCAGACCATAGTCGAGCGCCTTGGCTGCATCGATAAACTCGCCGGTGAGCAGCATCTGGCTCGCTCGCGCCATGCCAATTGTGCGCGGCAAAAGCCATGCGCCGCCATCGCCGGGAATAATCCCGACGCGCAGAAAACTCTCGGCAAAAACCGCATTATCCGAAGCGATACGGATATCACACATACACGCCAGATCGCAGCCAGCACCAATGGCATGGCCGTTAATCGCCGCGATAATTGGCACTGACATTGCATCCATCGTGCGCGGGATACGCTGGATATGGTCGCGATACCATTGTTCCAGTTCGAGCGGGCTCATCTGCTTTTCGGCAGTCAGCGCCTTGATCTGCTTGATATTCCCGCCAGAGCAGAAGCTGTCCCCTGCCCCGGTCAGCACGACACAGCTAACGCGGTTATCCGCTTCAGCCTCATCCAGCGCATCAACCAGCGCGGTAATCACCTCTTCCGATAACGCATTGCGTGTTGCAGGACGGTTCAGCGTGATCGTCGCGATGCTGCTATCGACGCTGTAGAGCACCGCCGGACCAGCCATTTCGGCATCGCTGACATCGCTGCCCATCTCGGTACCATGGGTTTCCGGGTTAGCCGGGACACGCTTTTTCTTGTCGGCATAGTCACCGCCATGAAAAAGCAGCGGTGGCTTGTCGTCATGCTCGAAGCCGACCACCTCACCGACAAAGATGATATGATCGCCACCTTCATAGGCATGGCGGGTTTTACAACGAAAACGCGCGGTGCAGCCCTCCAGCAGCGGCAGCCCCGTCTCGCCGATATCCAGCCCGGCAAATTTGTCCGCGGTGCGCGAGGCAAAACGATTGGAGAGATCATCCTGATCACTGGCAAGGATATGCACGGCAAATTCCTCCGCTGTCTCAAACACCGGCATGCAACGCGATGTCTTAGCCAGCGACCACAGCACCAGCGGCGGGTCGAGCGAGACCGAGTTAAAACTATTGGCAGTCACGCCTACCGGCGTGCCATCACTGGCACGCGCGGTGACGATGGTAACGCCGGTGGCAAATTGGCCAAGGGCATCGCGAAAGGTGCGGGGGTCAAAGCTGTCCATTGGCAATCGTTATGGTGCCCAGCGGACAGCTTTGCAATTCTCACTTTGCCAGACAGACCAGTTTTGGCTAGACAATATGGGCGCGAGGGGAGAAAGCGTAACCCTAATGTCCGGTGAATTTGAAGCAATTGGCACTATGGCCGAGGGGACAATGGCTGGACGCGCCTTTGAAAAGCGCGATGGCGAAACCGCTGCGGATGCCGATCATCCCGCCCAATGTCTCAATTGCGGCACTGAATTAATCGGCTCGCACTGCCACGCCTGCGGCCAGCCGGGCCATGTCCATCGCTCAATCAGCGCCTTTTGGCATGACATTCTCCATGGCGTCCTGCATTTTGACGGCAAATTCTGGAACACCCTGCCGCTTCTGGCCTGGAAACCGGGTGAGTTGACTCGGCGTTATGTCCATGGCGAGCGGGCGAAATTCATCTCGCCCATGGCGCTGTTCCTGTTCACCGTGTTCATGATGTTCGCGATCTTCTCCTTTGTTGGCTCTCCCGGCATGGCCGACACCAACACTACGAGTAAAGACAGCGAGGAATCCCCTATCGACTGGACCTGGCAATCAGATGAGGAAACTCTGGCTGAATTAGAGGCTCAGGTTGCTCAGCAAACGGATGCCTTAAAAGACGAGAGCCTGAGCGATGCAGAACGCTCTGAGGTTGAGAAGACGCTCTCAGAAGCAAAGGGCAAGATCAACGCAATCAGCTTTGCCACCACCGGCTCCGTTCGATATCCTGAGTTGATAAGCGATGACGGCGAAATTGCCGGGCTGGATGCCGAAGGCAATGTCGATACCGGTGTGCCGTGGCTCAACAAATGGGTCACCAATGCTGCGAAAAAGGCGAATAGCAACCCGGAGCTTCTGCTCTATAAACTCAAATCCAATGGCTATAAATTTGCCTGGCTGCTGATCCCGCTTTCCATTCCGTTTGTCTGGCTGGTCACGATCGGCAAGCGTGGTCATCGTTTTTATGACCATGCGGTATTCACGACCTATTCGCTGTCCTTCATGTCGCTGTTGTTCATCGCCTGTGTATTGTCAGTAAAGTTCAATATTTTGCCCGGACTGGTGATCACTGCGGCTGTTTTTTACGCGCCATTTCACCTCTATCGCCAGCTGCGTCATGCCTATGGCTTTTCGAGGCTGGGATCAGTGATCCGGTTCTTCGTACTTTTCAGCTTTATCAATTTAGTCGTGGTGCTGTTCTTCGCTATATTGCTGGCGCTGGGGCTACTTGGTTAGTTGAAAAATTACAGTCAGGGCTAGCTAGCCAAGACAATCTCATGGTCAACAAAATCGACCCGCTGGGGCAGCCGGAAATCGCGAAACGGAACGCCACCGACTTTATCCAGCAGAGTCTCGGCGCGCGCCAGCGCCTTGCCGTCAAGCGCCTGATATGCGTCAAGTGGTCGCTGATGCATCCATAAGCTGAATGGTATCGCAACCCGGGCGCCTTGTGTGCCTTCAATAGTGAATGGCGCGAAACCGACAGCGCGCGGCAGTGCCTCGTCAGCATTTTCCCTAGCCCAGCTTTCCAACATATCGGCAACATTTTGCAACCATGGAATATACTCGGCCATCATCCGCTTAAGGATCGGATAAAGCGTCTCGGGGATGATATCATCCGCAAGAAACGCACCCGATAACGGCGCGTCAACGGTAACCATGCGTTTAACCCAGCCCACGACATTAGAGGCCAACCTCTGCATGATCTTACCCGATGCCGGGTCACGATAGAGATGCGCATAGAGCGGACCGATCAAACCATAATCGCCAATGCTCGGGCGCGATCCGAGAAGATAGTCATGGCTGGCAAAATGGGCGTCCAATTCGGCAAGCAGCGCCTCATAGCTCGCCTCGATTGCGGGGATCGTATCATCATTAATGCCGAGCACCGGACAAAAGCCCTTAAATTCCGTTCCGCGCTCCTTGCCTATCGTATATTGCTCCTCTGGCGTACCGTCTGGATGAGCCACCTTGCCGAATTCACCATAGACCCATTCCTCATTATAGTTCCAGCGATAGTGCATCGCCGGGATAACCAGCCATTCATCGCCATAGCTTTCAAACAGCAGCGCGACGAGATGCTGCACCGGCGTCTCGGGATAGACTGAAGGGCCAGCTTCAACCGCTTCATAATGATCGATAATCTTTGTCGTATCCTGCAAAATACGATCATCGGAGAGCTGCACCACGGGAATCACCGGACGGCCCACCGCGGGAATAATGACATCGCGATAAACTTCGGGTCGCGACAATTCCTCGCGATAATCGATATTCTTCCAGTCCATATAGGCACGCGCCTTACCCGAATAGAGCGACAACGGCGCGGCATAGAGAATATCGGTCATGGCAAAGCCTTCAAACAGCAACAGGAAGAATGCCGTGCAGCGATAACCATTCTGCTCTGCCGCGCCAAGCATTGTTACGCAGCGATATTATAGCTGATAGGGTTTTTGCAGGAGAGGTTTCAGCCGTCGCTCGAAGGCAGAAATTTCGCAACAACTTCTTTGGTAAGCCGCGCAGGCTTTAGCGTCTCGGCATCGATGCAGCACCAGCTCGACTTCACCTCGGCCAGCACCTCCTCGCCGCGGCGAATCACCGTGTCATAAAAGGCGCGCGCACCGTGGACCTTTTCGAGGATCACTGTAGCCACCACATCATCGTCGAGAAATGCCGGCTTGCGATAGGTAATCTCATGCTTCAGCGCGACCCAGAGATGCTCCGCAACCGCCGTTGGCGGCGCGATTTTCTCCCAATGGGCGATCACCGCGTCCTGCACCCAATTGAGATAATTGGCGTTGTTGACATGACCCATAAAGTCAATGTCCGATGCAGAAACGCTAATGCTGTGATGATGCTGTTGCGACATAGTGCTGACAGTAATGTCAATAGATGCTTAAGGAAAGCTGAAAATTATAGCTTTCCTCTAATAATCCCGCGATATCCGTGCGCTTACGCCCTGCCTGCCGATGGTCGAGATGCTGGACAAGATCGATAGCCAACGGGTGATCTGGAACTCGGCCTGGGTGGCAGAATAGCCAGCGCCATCGGTGATGACCTCAACATAGACGCGGCGGGTGAGATATTTGCCTGCCGCAATGCTGGTGCCCGCACCGATAGCCGGGTCAGCGGCGATGATACGCAACCGGTCGAGGCCCACTGCACCGCGCAGCGCGTTGATCGGATCGAGCCCGCCACCGCCACGCAGCGATGCCAGAGCCGCAGCCAGCTGAACTGCCTCGGCTGCGGAAATGTCGGTCACTGATGAGCCGAAAATCAGCCGCGCCAGCAGCTCATCCTCGGGCAGCGCAGGGATACTGTTAAACGTAATCTCGGGGCGTTGGCCGGTGCCGCGCACATTGATGGTTGCGCTCAGGCCCTGCAAATTGGCGTTGGCTTCAATATCCAATGTAGGGTCTGGTGGGTAGTTCTCCTGAAAACGGATAATACCGCGTTCCAGATCAAAGTCGCGTCCGGCAAATTCATATTCGCCACGCACCAGTTCGGCCTGCCCACTAATCTGCGGCTGGTTGACCGGGCCAGCAAGCGCAATATCGGCACGCCATTCGCTGTTCAGCCCCAACCCGCGCACATCAATGCGACTGCGCGCTTTCGCCTTGATCGCATAGCGCCATGGCGTAGCGGTTGCACGCGGTGGGGCTTCATCGGCGCGGCGGTTAATCTCGCGATAGGCAATATTGGGCAGTTCATAGAGCACATCGGTCTGGCCCAGCACAAAACGACCTTTGTTGATCACCAGATCGCCGCCCAATGTACCGCCGACGCCATCGGAGCGGATATAAATCGGGCCGGTAACAGTCGCGCCAAAGTCATCCCGGTCGAGCAGTTCGGCATTCTCTGCTTGCCCCTTCAGGTCGAGCATCACGCCGCGTCGTCCGCCAAGATCGATAACGCCGGACCCGCTGACCGTTCCACCATTAGGCGCTGTCCCGCTAAATTGCGTCAGATTAAGGCGAGCACCCGAGAAGCGGCCATCGGCGGAAATATCGCTGATGACTGTGCCGGACAGACCGCTTTCCAGCTGTGCGTCACGGGTGGCGACACGCCCGCGCACTCTAGGGTCGACCAATGTTCCCGTGGCATCGGCACTGACCTCCAGCGATCCGGTAATGTCAAAAAGATCCAGTCCCACCAGCCGCCACAGGGCATCTGCCGGGCCATTAAAGCGGATCTGCCCGAGCATATCGGCCTGAGTATAGCGCCGGATCGGGTCGGGATTTTGCGAGATATTGGTCAACCGCAATTGCGCCCGACCGAGTTCACGATCGGCATCGCGGATGATACTGCGCAACGCCAGCTTATCCTCGGTCAGCTTGGCATTGACCGCCAGATCAACCGGTCGCGAGGTCAGCGCCGCACTGGAACGCGTGAGGCGGTTCAGCTGCAGTTTGGCGGTGCCATAGGGTAGGCCGCGACGATTGAATCTGAGGTTCATATCGCCTGAGGCGGTGCCACCCAGACCAAGATTCTCGAAACCGATATCCAGTATTGTCAGCGGCAGACGATCAAGTGCAAAATCTATCTGTGTTGTCCGTCCAACTCGACCCGAGGCTTCAACCGAACCATTGGCGATGTTGAGCTTTGTTTTATCCAGCCGCCAACCGGCATCGGTGCGGATCAGCGTCCCCGCCTTGGGCATATCAATCTTCTTGCCAGCATAGGCGCCAGTGAGATCAAAGGAGATACGGTTAGGCCGCACCAAAGCTTCGCCGGCCATGGCAAAACGGCTGCCGCGCCGCCCGGCGACTGAGGCGGTTATGGTGCCGGATCGGCCACTCAACTGTGCGTTGCCTGCCAGCCGACCGATAAACAGATTGCCGCGTGATATCCCCTGCGCGCTGGCGGTGGCATCAACCTCTACCGGTCCGTCACCAAGCAATACCGCCGCATCGATACTGCCCTGACGTATCCTGATCGGGGTTGCGCCGACAAAGGCGGCATTGCGCAATTCCAGATCGGCGATCAGGCTGTTGCGACCCGAGACCGGACGGACTTTGATGGTGCCTTCAACCCCGCCGCCATTGGCCGCCAGATCACCGCGCAAGCCTTCATCACCGGCGGTTACTATCCCGCGTATAAAGGTATCGGACAGACGCAGCGCATCCAAATTGATCCGCGTCAGGCCATTGTCGAGCGCGGTGATAGCGGCATCACCGGCAAAGCTGCCCAGCACCGACTGGCCATTGGCATTGACGGTAAAGCCATCCGCTGATGGCGCCACAGCGATGGCGACATCCCGTATATCAAGCGCAGGATAAGGACTGGCGAGGAAGATATTGGCGCTGGCGCTTTGGGTATTGCCGTCAACATCGACATCAAAACCACCATAGCGCACATGATTGCCCGCCGCGGTCAGCACGATACGGCCATCAGGCTCCAGCCGCCCGCCGCCTATAAAGGCCAGTTGGGTGGCGGCAAAATCGGCATCGCGCACAAGGATCGGCTGGCCCTGAGCCGCGACGACATTGGCGCTGAAGCGTCCGGTCTCGCCGACATAGACGGCAAAGCTCTGGTTGCTGACTGATCGTATTTGCCCGTCAATATCCGCCGTTACCGACCAGCTATCATTAAACCGCGCATCAATGTCGGCCTGAATGTCGAGTTCCGCGAGATTCTGTACCGGAAAGTCGGGCGCGCGAACATCGCCGGTCAGGCGGTAATCGCTGTCGGCTAATGTGCCATTCAATGCCAGATCGGCGCTGAGATTGTCGCCGCGCAGTTCGAGTTTGTCTGAGGTGACATTGCCATCATCGAGCCGCACCAGGCCGGATAGTGCAGCTCCGGTCAGCAAATTGTCGAGGAAATCATTATTTGTGGCGATGCCGACATTGGTAAGATCAAAGTCCGTTGCCCAGGCACCTTCCTGTCGCAACAACTGCCCCTTCAACACCGGCTGCGCCATAGCATAATCGGCGAACGCGATATTGGCGGCGCTGAGGCTATAAGGCGAATTCAGTTCCGAAAAAGCCCCATCCAGCTTGCCCTCAAGCTGCAAGGCGCTGGCGGTAAGGCCGGCGATAACAAGGTCACGCTGCAAACTGCGCGCCTGTATCTGCACATTGTCAAAGCGGTTCTCGCCCAGATCAACCGCGCCATTGGCTTCACCGGCAAAGGTGTCCCCTCGCAATGATAGGGCATTGCTCAATACCCGATCATCCAGCCGCCCTGCCCAATCGACCGCGACTTTCGGCCCGATCAGCTCTGCCACTGTGCCGCTGATAAAGTCGCCCGGAAACAGTGTACCAACAATGGTATAATCGCCGCTGCTCGCACCCAGATCGAAGTCCACCAATGGCTGCTTATTAGCCTCAGCGACGAGCTTGCCGCTCCATTGACGATAGCTCCCTGCCCCATCCAGTGCGATGGTGAGATTGCGATCCAGCCCAGCCAGCGCAGCAATCACACCATCGGCGGGCGCGCCAATATCCAGCTTGGCGTCAAAGCGGTCCTTATCGGGCGCGATATCGATATCGGCGAGAATACGATCCTCGCCATTGCGCAAACGCGCATCGAGATTGAGTTTGGCCAGCCCGTCGCGGATATCGGCATTGCCGGTTAGATCACCGATGCGTTCATCCCCCGCTATGCCCTCTGCGATGGTAAAGGATTTGGCCTCGAACTGGTCGATACGGATATCAAAGCCGGGCAAAATAGGCTCATCGCTGCCCGTATCCCGTAGTGCCGGAATTTTCTCCAGTCGCGCATCTTTGAGCAGCAGCGCGCGAATATCGAGCTTGTTCGAGAACCATGCCAAAGGCCGCCAGTTGAGCGTCGTCTTTTCGACGCTGAAGAAAAGCCCTTCCGGGTCAAGCAATTCGAGATCATGGATGATCGCCTCTTCATAGATCGAGCCATCAATCCGCTCCATGCGGATGCGCAGACCGTTTTCCAGTTCCAAGGCTTCGATGCGGTTGACGACGAAGCGGTGACCCGGTTGCGTGTCCAGACCCAGTGCCAGCAGGATCAGCGTTGCCACAAGCAGCACCAGAGCAATGCCAAAGCGCCGCGGCCAGCGCCAGCGGGATTTGCGGATCGCCTCATCCTCGCCCAATACGGCGCTGGCGAAATCCTCTTCTTCGGGCACGCCCTCTTCGGCGATAGTGTCTTTATCCTGCGCCATCAGAAAGCCTGCCCTAAAGAGATATAGACGCCGATATTGGCATCGCCGGGACGCGGATTGATCGGGGTGCCGACATCAAGCCGGAGCGGGCCGAAGCTGCTATAATAACGCAGACCGAGACCCGCGCCGTAGCGTAGCCCGCCAAAGGTCGGCAGCGCATCATTATAGACATTGCCGGCATCGACAAACGGCACCACCCCGAAATTGCCGAAGCGGATACGCGCTTCCAATGAAAACTCGGCCAGGCTGCGGCCACCAATCGGATCGCCATTGACATCCAGCGGGCCGACATCCTGAAAGCCGAAGCCACGAATAGAGCCACCACCGCCTGCATAAAAGCGCCGCGACGGCGCAATATCGAGGGCTGAGGCACCAGCAATAGACCCCAGCCGCACCCGCCCGGCCAGCGTCACATCATCGCGCAGCGGTTGATAGAAGCTGCCGTCTATCTGGGTGCGCTCATAGCCAAAAACCTGCGACTGAAAGGATATTTCGGGCGAGAAGAAGGCGCTCAAACGAAAGCCTCTGCTGGGGTCGAGCAAATCATCAGTACCGTCATAGGCCAGCCGCAAGGGTAATGCGGCAATGGCAAATGTCCGTCGCCCGGTGGCATCAATGGCGCCGACAATATCGCTTTCATCGGTGAGGATCAGCTCCAGCCCGACCGACCACGCCCATTTTTTCTGGAATATCAAATTGGTCTGACGCTCCAGCGATCCGGAAAACAGCAGCGTCCGGGCATCAAAGGCATCGCGCTGAACATTCGCCACCAATGCGTTGAAGATCAGTATCTGATCGCGCTTGCGGAAATTGTTGCGGCGGAAGGTTGCGCCCAGAACCTGTTCCTGCGTACCGACAATGGTACGCGCCAACAGCGCGCCCTCAGGCGGGAACAGATTGCGGTGCTCCCAACTGCCGGCGACGCGAAAGCCCTCCCCGGTGCCGAAACCGATTTCCCCGGCCACAGTGCGCAGCGGCGCGGGCACAATATCGACCGCCAGATCAACCTGGGCATCAGGCGCTTTGGGTGCAGCCTCATTGGCACGGCCAGCGGGCTTTTCCGGCGGCGTGTCGGTGCGGATCGGTTCAATCGTGACCGACGACGCCAATCCCGTCGCTAATATGGCACGGCGCAAATCCTGTATGCGCGAACGGCGATAGACATCGCCGCCATCAAAGCGTGCGATAAGGGCGAGATGATCGGCATCGAGCAGCGGATCATCGCCAACCAATATATCGCCAAAAACATATTTTCGCCCCGGCTCAACCGGCAGCGATAGATCACCCGTCTCGGCGGCATGGTCGATCAGCAAATTGGGCGGATCGAGCGTGGCAAAGGCATAACCGTTTTCCGCCAGTGCCTCGGTCAGATTCTCGCGCCCCTGCATGATGTCATAAGAGTTTAGAAGGTTTCCACTTTCCAGCCCAAAGCTGTTGAACAGAAATGGATAATCTGTTCCCGTATTATCCAGATTGCCAAGATCAACAGCGTTCAGACTGTAATGCGGCCCGGCCTGTATGGTGAACACAACCGCCAGATCGGCCGCGCCGGTGGTGTCTTCCTCAATCGTCTGCACAACATAGCCATCATAATGGCCATATATCCGTAATAGCCGGGTCAGCAGATCCTTGTCGCGCTCTGCCCGGCGCCGCACCTGGGCGATATTATCATCATCATCTTCAATCTGCTCCAGCGCAGAGAGCATATCGAAACGCTCGGTTAATGCGCGGCGATCCTTTACCAGCATCAGATCATCTACATAGTCAAAAACGATGCGGAAGTTACTGAATTCACGGTCGATATTGCTGAGGTCCACACTGTTATCGACGGAATCACGAATGTCCTCGGCGATGCTATCTGCAACGTCGCCGGACAGCGCATTCACATCATCGGTGACATCGGCAACAGCTTCTTCCGCTTCGGCAGGCAGATCGGTATCTTGCTCCTCATCCGCCAGCGCCGCAGCCTCGTTGTCCGGCGTAGTTTCCACTGTCTCAGGCTGCTGATTGGGTGTATCTTCAGCTGCGCGCTCTTCATTGGCCGAAACGGGCTGATCAAACTCAGGCCATTCTATGCCAAAATCATCATCGGTAATCAGTGGTTGCAGATCATCATCTTCTGGCGGAATGGCGCTGTCCACCTGATCCTCTTGCATTGTCGGCGTTTCGTCCTGTTTGGGACTATCCTGCTCCGCCTGTGCAAGCCCTTCAGAGGTCGCCAAAAATGCACTGCACACAAGGACCGCCGCAGCAAGTGAAAGCCGTAACCCTTTATGCAGATATGGCGATGGATACGCCTGACCAGTTGCGCAAAAACCCATGTTCTTCCAGCGAACGGAGCAGCGCAATCATGCTTCCCAAAGCCCCTTATTCGGGAAGTTTTGCAGCCTGCCAAGAAAACGTAACGGCGCCTATCACGCCCTTTGTCACCGGAGCAATGGGGATATTTGTATCATAGCAGATTTTACGCACCATCCGGCGTCGAATCTGCCGCGCTGGCGGGCATAGTGGCCGATGCATCGATATCAGCACGATACCAGCCATTGGGGCCCAGCCGTTCAAGCGGCTTATAGCGTGTCTTATAGGCCATACGCGGCGAACCGTTCACCCAATAGCCGAGATAGACATAGGGCAGATGCTCACGCCGGGCGCGTTCTATATGCTCAAGGATGATGTAATTGCCCAGCCCCTGCCGTGTCGGGTGATTGGGATCAAAAAAGCTGTAGACCATAGACAGGCCATCGCCCTGCACATCGGTTAGACAGGCACCGACCAGCCGCCCCTCCTGACCATGCTCATCGGCAGGCTCGCGATACTCGATGATATGGCTGCGCACCGGTGATTGCTCGACCATATCGGCATAGTCGGACTCATCCATATCGACCATGCCGCCATCCGGGTGACGCACGGCAAGATAGGATTTGAGCAGGCTATATTGTTCCTCGGTCGCCCAAGGGCGGCACACCCGCGCCACCAGATCGCCATTGGCCCGGGCAATGCGGCGCTGAGTCCGGCTCGGCGCAAATTCTTCCGCCACCACCCGCACCGAGACGCAAGCCTTACAGTCCATACAACTCGGCCGATACGCCACATTCTGACTGCGCCGGAAGCCGATCCGCGACAGTGCATCATTCAACTCACTGGCATGCTCGCCCGACAGCTCGGTAAACACCTTGCGCTCGGTCCGCCCCGGCAAATAGGGGCAAGGCGACGGATGCGTCACAAAGAATCGCGGAAAACGGGTTGGCGCACTCACGGTTTCTGATGATCCTTCCTCATCGAGGGTTGTGGCCGCGAATATCGCTACCGAATAGCATGATTATGCCGTAACTGCTGTGAAGCCACAAACGCCTTAACCAACAATCCACGATTTTTTATGGTTAAAAGCAAATATAATAAAAAGACTATATTGTGTAGACATGATCAATGTTTGAAAAACTGAACGAAATCAACAGCAAGCCACAGCCATTTGAAGTCTACACCGCGAACGCGCTGTGGACAGATACCTATCGTGCGCAGCAAATGCTGGCGCTCCACCTCAATGAGAGCGTAGACATGTCATCGCGCAACGCCGCCTTCATTGATGCCTCGACAGCCTGGATGATTGAGCAGTTTGACCTGAAACCCGGAAAATCCGTCTGCGATTTCGGCTGCGGCCCCGGCCTTTATGCGTCGCGCCTTGCCCAATCAGGCGCGGCGGTGACTGGCATCGACTTTTCGGAAAACTCGATACGCTATGCTCGCGAGCAAGCCGAAAAGGCGCAGCAACAGATCACCTATAATCATGCAAACTATCTGGAATATGAGCCACAGGAGCAGTTTGATCTGATCACCATGATCATGTGCGATTATTGCGCCCTCGGCCCGGAGCAGAGGCGCAAACTGCTCGGCATCTTCCGCAAGTGCCTAAAGGACGATGGTGCCTTGCTGCTGGATGTCTATTCCATGACGGCCTTTGCCGAGCGTGAAGATGCCAGCTTCTATGAAAAGAACCAGCTCAACCACTTCTGGTGTGCAGAGGACTATTACTGTTTCGTCAATAGCTTCACCTATAAGGACGAAGCCGTAGTGCTGGATAAATACAGCATCTTCCCGGAAAGCGGCGGCGAGGAAACGGTCTATAACTGGCTGCAATATTTTAGCCCAGAGAGGCTGACGGAAGAGCTTCAGACTAATGGTTTTTCAGTGCAGCAAATCTATCAAGACGCAACCGGTCAGGCATTCTCTGATCAGTACCCCGAATTTGCGATTATCGCGGACAAAATATAAATAATTTGTAATTTGCCGGGGACAACTACTTGGCGATCAAGCGATATTGGAGATCTCATAAGTCCTATGTTTAACAGCCGTCACTATAATCAGGTGATCGGTCAGGGCTGTGTTTATCTGGCCAGAGGATTCCTATGTGGCTCCGTCACCCCTTCTTCACCCAAAGCACGGCGGCGTTCCAGAATCACTTTCAAAGCCACCAGATGCGGAAACTCGACCAGCATGCCGATAATGATCGCGGCATAAACAACCGGCTGGTCAGGAATGACCACCATGGTGACAGCCAGCATGAGCGGCGCATTGCGTGCTGCGGTGGTCATTGTCATCAATACGCGGTCTTCATAGCTCAGCTTCATGATTTTCGCGATCGCTTCGCTTAGCAAGAAAGTCAGGACAAAGAACAGAAAGATGGCACAGAGGATCAGCGGGAAAATCGCGATATTGGAGATTAAGGTGCCAATATTGGCAGCAAATATCTGCCCAACGAGAAGCGCCAATAAAAGCGGAACAATCAGCGCCACCAGATTTTGCACGAATTGCATTTGATCTTCGCGCAAGATCCGTTCCGCAACAAAGCGCAGGATCAGTGCCGCGAGAAGCGGAACCAGAAACCATTGCCACAGCGTTTGCGCGATATCGCCTGCGCCGGTTTCTATCGCGTCTATGCCGAATAGGTGCAGATAGACCGGATAGAGCAGAAGCTGGACGATCATATTGATCGGCAAAAGCGCCGCGCCCAAAGCCGTGTTGCCCTTTGCCAGCCGGGTGAAGCCTAAAAACCAGTCGGTGCACGGCGCCATGAAATAGATAACAAGGCCGATAAAAAACAGCGGATGCGCGAACATAAAAGCCGAGGCAAGGCCAAAACCGAGCGCCGGGATGATGATAAAATTGGCAATCAGGGTAGCAGCGAGAAACGGTATGCGGTTGAGGCTGGACAGCACATTCTGCACCCGCACTTCAAACAGCAACAGGAAGACCAGCAGCAAGATGGTATAATCAATCTGGCCGGAGAGCATGTCGCCTGCCCCGGGCAGCGCGATTCCGATAAGCGAACCCCCGATTATAGCGCCGATCAGCACAAAGGCCGTACCCGAGCCGAACATGAAATCGGCCGCCTTTTGCAATGCCCCGCTCAGCATTCGCATTCCCCGTCGCAACAGCTCAGATCATCGAGGAAAAAGCCCTTGGCGGCATAGTCGGCAATCATCGGACTCTGCGTTTCCCAGCGGCGCAGCATCTCGTTCACAATCACAGCAAAGCGCTGGCGATATTTGTAGATGAAGCAGAATATCGCCTTGTCGTGCTGAACATTAGGGCCAACGAGATAGACATTTTTGTGGATCGTGCTCTCATCATGTTCGGTCAAAGCGGGATGGCCATCTTTGAAGTCGAACAGCTTTCCGGCCAAGCTTTGCTGTATGTCAAAGCCGGTGGCGTCGATCGCCGGATGCTCAAGGTTGAGAACACGGCTTTGCGTCCGCACCGTTTTGTCGGTGATCTCTTCAGCAGCTTCCGGAATAAACTCTGCTTTTTCGCTCTTTTCCAGAAAGCGCACACGCGAAAATGTGAATGGGCTGAGGCCATAGCTGGAATCGCTAACCCGTGTGGCCCAGGGCGCTGACGGATCGACGACACTTACCGTAGAGCCGTTTTTCACCAGATTATATGCCGTCTCCATGCCGCTTTCCGCGCCGCCGATAATGACATGATGCCCTTGGGGCAGAGCCTTGTAGGATTCGCCGACGCGTATCGTGTGCGGTATGGTTTTCTTATATTGAAATTCTCCCCCGGCCCAGATCAGCGCATGGCATTGCACATCGCCCTCGCTTGTGGTGAGCAGTATCATGCCATTATCCTGGACCTCAAAGTCGAGAACCTCGACGCCCTCTTCAATATCCAGCTTGTGGATATCGGCGACATCTTCAAGATAGTCCATATATTGCACGCCCGATGGATGCTCTGTCTGCATCCCGAAGGCGGGCGAGCTGTCGGGCGTAATCGCATTCAGATCAACCGCACCAAAAAAGTTGCCGGTAAAGGATGGCGAGATAAAACGCGTTTCCTTCGGCCAGCGCTTCATGCTTTCTCCGATACGGCCGCGTTCCAATATCAGCGCCGGTACCGCACATTGTGAAAGCAGCGCCCCAATGCCGATTCCGGCCGGTCCAGCGCCAATAATAACAACAGGGTATGTGTCCATGGTTTCTGCTTTGTCCTGATGGGTCGAATATGGCTTTCAGTTTCCGAGGGGTAATCCTTGATCATTGCAAATGAACAGGTCGAAGAACGGCCGTTAGGACAGAAACTATATGATCACGTCCGGCTATGTTATCTTGTAACATTCGTCAAGTTGGTGAACCGGTTTTGAATATGGGTAGGGTTGCAGACAACCCGAAAAGCGCCGAACCAGACACACATCCTCCATTCATCGAAGCCATATCTGACCGGGTTAGATTATGCTTTTGTCATGAGCGTATTGGTAAGATCTGTAAGGGCTTGAGCCATATCCTTTTGCCGGGATGGCTCCAAATTGGCCAATAGCTCTTCAAGATGCTCCTTTTGAAGCGCCGCCGCTTTGGTAAACAGCGCCTCGCCTGCACTGGTCAGTTCCACAAGCGTCGAGCGTCTGTCGGTCGGGTGCGGGCGACGAACCGCCAGACCCTCCTTTTCCAGGCCATCGACCAGTGTTGTTATATTGCGCTTGGTCACCGAAAGACGGTCCGCAACCTCCACCATCGAAAGCGCCCCGCCCTGTTTTAGGGCCTGCAGAATCTGAAACCGCGCTGGAGACATATTCAGTTCGGCCAGAATATCGCGCAAAAACCGTAAAAAGGGTGGGATAAACTGGCAAATTGTATCAGCCGGAGAAAGCATGGCTATTTCGCTTTGATATCGTGAATATATACACTATAAGTATATTCATCATGAAACATTCAATGGAAATTAACAAATGACACAGACCAATGCAAACTGGACCGTCATCACAGGGTCTACCGGGGGAATAGGCAGCGAAATTGTGAAGATACTTGCCAAGCGCGGTGATGCGATGATTTTGGTCAATCGCTCCGAAGCAAAAGCCAACGCCCAGCGTTCGGAGATATTGGCCGCGCATCCGGAATTAACCATCGAACTGGTCACAGCCGATTTGATGGATATAGCGCAGATCACTGCTGCTGCCGCCAGCATCGTTGCGCTCCCCGGCAGAATAGACGCGCTGTATAACAATTCCGGCATCCTGACTGCGGAAAAGGTGCTCAGCGCACAGGGCTATGAGTCCCAATTCGCCGTAAACACCTTGGCACCCTATCAGCTGATCAAGGGCCTGCGTGCAAAGATGGCGCGGCCAACGGGTGAGCCCGCGGCGATGATCGTCAACCTTTCATCAGGTGTGATAGATTCAACCAAGAAGCTCGACCTGGAAAATCTCGCCAATCCGGACATTGTCGGCGGTCTTATGACCACCTATGCCCAGACCAAATTGGCGGTAACCGCTTTGTCCGCCGCCCTTGCCGAGGATTTACAGTCGGACAATATTCTGATCCGCGCCATCGATCCCGGCGCGACCAAAACCCCGATGACGACCAACAACACTTCGGGAATGCCAAAGATACTGGCATGGCTGGCACCGTTTCTATTCAGCCCGGCGGACAAGCAGGCACAAAAAGTCGTGGACAGCGCCGATGCACTAGCCTTTGATGGACGCAGCGGAATTTATGTCGCCAACCGCAAGCAAAAGACGATACCCGCCCTCGCCGCAAACCCGAAGACACAGCAAGAGCTTGTTGCTATGCTGGACACATTGCTGGCAGCCTGATGATATTTTTGGTGCTGGCGCGTATGGATGATTTCAAGGTTTTCCGCGCAAGGGTTTTGATGAGGCCATGGCCTAAATTGCCCATTTCACAATTATGAGAAGCGAGAGAAAATAGTGTCTGTATGGTTGAGCATGTTGCTTATGCTTCCCAGTCCTCTGGTTCCATCAGGACAAGCGATATGCCAACAAACCGAAGGTCAAAGACTGACAGGAGTTGAGCCAAAGCCCAACGATTTCTTCGGCTTCAGCGTCGCCTTTTCAGATGACAGGCTGCTCGTAGGTGCGCAAGGAAGTGCCAGCGAGGGCCTGTCGGAATATGCAACCGTTTTTGTAAAAAAGGGGGACAACTGGCTCAGCGAAGCGGTGCTCAGTGCAGCGGATGGCGCCGCTGGCGATAATTTTGGCGGTGCCGTTGCAATAGGCGCGGACATAGCGGTTATCGGTGCCCGGCGACACGATGCGGCAGAAGAGGACGCTGGCGCCGTCTATCTTTTTGCACGGCGCGGGTCGGATTGGCAGCAGCTAACTAAGCTGACCGCCGCAAATGCTGCGACAGGTGATGAGTTCGGATACAGCATCGCAATAGATGACGACACAGTTGCGATTGGTGCCCCCAGAAATGATAGCGTTGCTGACGATGCTGGCGTGGTGTATATTTTTGAAAATACCAACGGGCAGTGGAACCAGACGGCTGTCCTTTCAGCCCCTGACGGCGCGGCGGGTGATGTCTTTGGTATCAGCCTCTCCCTCTCTGATGGCCGGTTGCTTGTCGGTGCGGATTTGACGGACCAAGGGGGAGAAAATGCCGGCTCAGCCTATATCTTCCACCGTGAAGCCGGCGATTGGCAGTTCAAAACCAAATTAACCGCGAGTGATGCGGCCGCGGGCGATTTATTTGGCATTCGCGTCCACCTTCATGGAGACCTCGCGCTGATAGGCGCGGCCCGGGATAACCAACGCGCAGAGAATGCCGGTGCTACCTATCTATTCAGACGAACCGACAGGGAATGGCAGCAGGAAGCCAAGCTGACTCCACCTGACGGCGCAGCCAATGACAGATTTGGAACGCGCGTTGCCATTTCTGGCGACACGCTGGCAGTGGGATCAATTTTGCATGATGCCAGAGTTACCGATGCCGGTGCGGTTTATCTTTATCAGAAAAAGGGGAAAGACTGGCTTGTCACCCGCAAGCTGGTTTCGTCAGAGAGTGCGGGCGAAGACGTATTCGGATGGGGCCTTGCGATGAACGAAAACCACATCGCCGTCGGCGCGCCCGGCTTTATCGTCACCAAGCCAGGTAATACCGGTGCTGCATATGTTTTTGATTTGAATGTGCCGGGTTGTTTGGAGGAGTAGGGGTTGGGGATTCGCTGAGCTGTCAGCGTTATTCACCGTAATTCTCTTCATCGAGGGTCACTCCAAACCTTGCAACTTTGCGTGCGCGTAACGATGACTTCACTGCAATCCGCCTCAAGGCTTCGGTTGTTGACTTTTCGACTTCCTCGCTTCCCTCTTGTTGAGAACGTCCAAGCGATTGCAGGATTTCGATCGAATTTCTAATCTGGTCGCCTTCCAAAGCTTCAAACATGCTTTCAAAATCATCGACGCTTTGCTTTGCCATCAACATAGCATCACGCCTATCCCAGCCCCTTTTTTCGCCCATATGCTTTAGAACTTCAAAAGGATCGCGCGGGTCAACATAATTTGCACGGGCGTTTGCGAAGGCTTCGACCAGTATCTCTTCGACATCACCTTCACCCAAAAAATGGGGCGACAAGTCAAAGAACTCAGGCAATTCATCTTTATGGGCTTCCATATAGGCTGAGAGCACTTCTAACGCTTGCTGCTCTCTTCCACAAACGCGCAAGATATAAATCGCACTATTGAGGTTAACGGGTGTTACGAAAGCGGCGTCCTTGATAGCGCCAGCATGCACAGCATCTAAGAACTCATCATCTTCTGTTGCAAGTGATCCGTGGTAAAGTTTTTCCCAAGCTTGACTAAGCGCGCTGTTACGCGTGTTGGCCTTAAGAAAGGCTTCGACTTCTGTTGCAGCTTTTTTGATCTCTGCCTCTACAAAGTACCCAGCCTCAGCGCCATCTATCACCGCTTTGTCGAGGTCATTGGCATAATTGAACGGGTAGTCAGATATTATCTCTTTGAAGCGCTTGAGTTCAGGATCAACAGTCTCTTCATCTGATTTAATAGCCATTGCCAGTGTATTGTATCGACGCATTATGTCGACTGACGGTGCAAGTTTCGGTTGTTGAACAGACCAACTTGCCAGCACCAAAGTCGCGATAGAGTCATTTACTATAGCGTGATCATAGTCCGTCAAAAGATTGCCCAATCGATCAGCAAGTCGTTCGATCTTCCTTATGACGCGGATATTGGTAATGCCTAGCTGCTCAATCCTAGGCCTAATCATATCCGCAAATGGGGCGCTATGATCGAGTGCAATATTAGCCGCTTCGATAGCGGTTGGCGCAAATGTCAAAGTGACATCCGCTACCTTTTCGAGTTGAGCATCGAACTCATCTTTATCGTTGTGTTCTTCATCGTTTAACAAAAGCACAACCTTGCATTTGCGCTCCTCTTTCAAAAGCGATGCTAAACCCATGATCTCTCGTGTGCGAAGGCCTTCTCCGGCTCTCTCCAAGTCATCGAGGCAGACAAGCTGCTCTCGAACAAAGAGTGTTGCCCCTTTAGCGAGAGCATCTGTTACACTGTTCATGTTGAAAATTCTTGCTGCGGCTTCTGCAACAGGTTTGAATTTCCTCCATATGTCGCGATCTTTGATCACTGATTTTAGGGTGGAAGGTGTCGGGTCTTCGCCAATATCCTTTCCAGATACCGTTCGTTCGAAGAGTGCATATCGCAGCTCCTCGTAAGAGTTCAGACCGAAAAGGGAGACATAGGCGTATCGATCTAGCGCGAGTTTCTGATCGTCTCGCGCTTTACGCAAGAATGTTCTCCAGCCGAAGGTTTTGCCAACCCCCCATTTGCCTTTAATACAAAGCACTTCTGGCGATGGGTCTGATAGGAATCGCCGGACTTCTTCTTCAACTACAGAGAGGGACATAATGCTCTCCTTCTGGTGGGAGGAGGATTGGAAAGCCCTTAAGCCAACTCCACCCGCGCGACCTGATATTGCTGCCCGCGCAGGTCGTTGATCAGCCGTGTCAGTTGCTCCGCATCCCTCGCCTCGCATTCAATATCGGTAATCAAACCCTTGGCCGGCAGGTTGGTGAAGACCCGCTGGTGATAAATCTCGATGATGTTCACATTATGCTCGTGGAACATGCGCATCACTTTGAACAGTGCGCCGGGGCGGTCTTGCAGGTTTATGCGCAGCCGCGCGAGGCGGCCTGAGCGGGCGAGATCGCGCAACAGCACATTGGCAAGCAGGCGAGTATCGATATTGCCGCCGCACAGCACCACGCCGACATTATGTCCGGCAAATTTCTCCGGATGCGCCAGCATTGCGGCGAGGCCCGCGGCGCCCGCGCCTTCGACCACCGATTTTTCTATCTGCAGCAACAGGCTGACCGCCTTTTCCAATGAGCCCTCATTCACCAGCACCAGCGAATCGGCATATTTTTTAACGATCTTGGCGGTGAATTTCCCCGGCTCCTTGACCGCAATACCCTCGGCCAGTGTGTCGCCTTCGCACGGCATCTCAAAGCCGTTCACCTTGGCATACATGGAAGGGTATAGCTCTGCCTCGACACCGGTAAGGCGGATTGTGTCCTTCACCGCGCGCGCTGCCGTCGCCATGCCGGAGAACAGGCCGCCGCCGCCAATGGGGATGACCAGATGATCAATCTCGGGATAATCTTCAAGCATCTCCAGCGCAACCGTACCCTGCCCTGCGGCGATCCAGGGATGGTCAAAGGGCGGCACGAACACCAGATCACGCTCCTGCTCCAACTCGCGGGAATGGGCATAGGCATCATCAAATTTCTCTCCATGCAGGATGACGGTGCCGCCATTGGCCTCGGTCTGCTGCACCTTTACCGTCGGTGTCGGCTGCGGCATGACGATGGTGACGGGCACGCCCAGCCGGGTGCCATGATAAGCCAGCGCCTGGGCATGGTTGCCTGCCGAAGCGGTAATAACGCCTTTGGCGCGCAGCTCTTCGGGCATTTGCAGCAGGAAGTTGAGCGCGCCACGCTCTTTATAGGCCGCGGTGAACTGAAGATTCTCAAACTTCAGATAGACATTGGCGCCGGTAATCTCCGACAGGGTACGGCTGAGCAATGTCGGGGTGCGGACGACGGCTCCGGCAATACGCTGATGCGCGGCATGGACATCGGCGATAGTGAGGCCGGCGGTCTCGGGGTCGGGCATTTGTGTGGCTGTGCTGTTCATGGCTCCATCGCCTAAACCCTTGCCGCTATGATGCAAAGGGGCAAATTGTCCAAAAACGCGCTACGGGCTTGACCATGCCGCCCCGCCGCCGCCATGAGGCGAGCAAGATAAAGACGCGCAGCGACACGAAGACAAGGGGAGCCTGCCAATATGGCGATAATCGCATTTGCCGGAACCGGGATTATGGGCGGGCCGATGGTGCGCCATCTGGTGCAGGCCGGGCATGAGCTGCGTCTGTTCAACCGCAGCCGGGCCAAGGCCGAGGCTCTGGTGGCGGCGCTGGTCGCCGATGCCCCCGATCTGGCAGCGCGGCTTTCAGTGCATGATAATCCGGCTGAGGCGGCCAAGGGCTGCGCCATCGCGATCAGTTGTGTCGGCAATGACGATGATCTGTCCGGCGTAACGCTGGGCCGCAATGGTTTGTTCGAGACCATGCCTGCCGACAGCCTGTTTATCGACCATACCACGGTATCGGCACGGCTGGCGCGACAGCTTTCGGTCGAGGGTAAATCGCGCGAAATCCATTGCGTTGATGCGCCGGTTTCGGGCGGTCAGGCGGGTGCGGAAAATGGTGCGCTGGCGATTATGTGCGGTGGCAGCGACGATGCGATGACGCGCGCCGAGCCGGTGATGCAGGCCTATGCTGCGCGCATTGTCCATGTCGGTCCGGCAGGTGCGGGGCAAACCACCAAGATGGTCAACCAGATCTGCATCGCCGGGATGTTGGGCGGGCTGTCCGAGGGACTGCGTTTTGCCCAGACCAGCGGACTTAATACCGATCTGGTGTTCGAGGCGATTTCCGGCGGCGCGGCGCAAAGCTGGCAGATGGATAATCGCTGGAAGACGATGGATGAGGACAGCTTCGATTTCGGCTTTGCCATCGACTGGATGCGCAAGGATCTGGGGCTGGCGCTGGAAGAGGCGCGCAGCAATGGCGCCACCCTGCCCGTCGCTGCACTGGTCGATCAATTTTATGCCGAGCTGCAGAAAATGGGTGCGGGTCGGCAAGACACCAGCGCGCTGGTGCAGCGGATAGCGAAGCCATGAGGAATGGAAAGACTGGAGTGCAAGCAATATTGACTAAGTTCCCCCTCGCCTTTGCGATGATGGCTTTAGTGGCACTCGCCCCGGCAGCTTATGCCGATACGCTGATCGATAATGTCAACGGTATCACTCTAGATCGCGAGGGCGAGTTGATCCGTTTTACCGGGCTGATCTTCGATGATGATGGACGGGTGACACAGTTGCTCGAGCGCCGCGATGATCGCCCTGAAGATATTGATTACAAGCTCGACGGCAAAGGCAAGACGCTGATACCCGGCATGGTCGATGCGCATGGTCATATCATGGATCTCGGTTTTCAGGCACTGACACTTGATCTGAGTCAGATCACATCGCTCGAGGAAGCACAGGCAGCGATTGCCGACTATGCTGCACTTTACCCTAATCGTCCCTGGATTATCGGTCGTGGATGGAATCAGGAGAAATGGGGCTTAGGCCGATTCCCGACTGCTGCCGAGATTGATTCTGTGGTCAGCGATCGCCCGGTTTTGCTCGGCCGCGTTGATGGCCAGGCCGCATGGGCCAACAGCAAGGCGATGGAGATTGCCAAGATTACGGCAAAGACGCCGAATCCCGTTGGTGGCCGGATTGAGCGCGCCAATGGCAAACCGACGGGCATATTCATTGCGGCTGCTGAAGACCTTGTCGGTCGTTTTGTGCCACCGCCACGCCCGGTTGACCGCGACTTGGCCTTTGAAGAGGCACAGAAAATCCTGTTGGCACAGGGTATCACTGCCATGGCAGATATGGGTACCACCATGGAAGCCTGGCAAAGCTATCGCCGCGCTGGCGATCGCGGCGCACTGAAACTGCGTATCATGTCATATGCTAATGGCATTGACGCGATGATCACCATTGGCGGCCCGGGGCCAACACCCTGGCTCTATGACGACCGGTTGCGGCTTAATGGAGTGAAGCTGGCTCTGGATGGCGCGCTGGGCTCATATGGGGCATGGCTAAAACAGCCCTATGCCGACGCGCCGGAAGAAACAGGCTTACAGTTCCTGGATGATACCCAACTCCTCAACCTGATGAGTCGCGCCAGTATGGATGACTTTCAGATCGCGGTGCAGGCTGTTGGCGACCGGGCCAATCAGCAAGTGCTGGATGCTATGGAAGAGCTGGTTGAAACCTTCGGCACCGATCGGCGCTGGCGAATCGAACATGCGCAGATACTTGATCCTGCTGATCTGCCACGCCTGGCAAAATATGGCGCTATTGCCTCAATGCAGCCCGTGCATCAGACATCTGACCGTGAGATGGCGGAGCGCCGTCTCGGTCCGGAACGGCTCGCCGGTGCTTATGCCTGGCGGAGCCTGAGCGAGAGCGGCACAAGGCTGGCTTTTGGTTCTGGCGCTCCGGTTGAAGCGGCTAACCCGTTTGTCGGCCTGGCAGTCGCAATGACCCGCGAGGATGAAAATGGCGAGCCTTTTGGTGGATGGCAGCCGCAAGAACGCCTCATGCGCGAACAAGCACTCGCCGCTTTTACCATAGATGCTGCTTGGGCAGGCTTTGCTGAAGGGCGTTTCGGATCACTCAGTCCAGGCCATCGTGCCGACTTTCTCTTAATCGATGAAGATATCACTTTGGCTTCTCCATCGATGATTCGGACGATTCGGCCTTTAGAGACCTGGATTGGTGGTGAGCGGGTGTGGCATGCAAGCAACAATGCGCTTCGCTGAAGCTAAAATTTCAGGGAAGCAAAGCTGCATCAAAGTGCGTTTCCATTTCAATGTCGCATATTCCCAGAAATAGCTTTGCGACATTTTTAAGACAATCTGGTTCATGAAAAGCCTGATAAAGCTTACATTCTGAGATAAAACGACCCATTTCAGCCGTAAGATGCGCCAATAATTTACATTTATTCAGCAAAGCTAGGCATTGGTTAATATAAGTTAATGTATAGGCAGAACGATCAAGCAAAGCAGCGCTATCATCATGGGTATAAATACATTTTGTGACGAATTTAGCCTTGTAAGGGCTGGATATTTGAACTAATCGTTATGCAAGTGGAGTGATCAAAGGAGATAACTGATGAAATTTCGCGTCCTTGCTGCGGCCACTGCAGCACTCGCAATGACAGCAACGCCAGTGCTGGCTCAGGCTACGCAGTCTGCTCCGGTTGCTCGTGCAGCTGAAGCTTCCAATGCTGAAAGTGAACTAGAAGGCGATACCGGTCTGATCGTCGGCATTCTTGCCGCAGCAGCCGTCGTTGCTGCTATTATCATTATTGCCGATGACGATGATGATGAGCCTACCAGCCCTTGAGTTGGCATAGCTTTTTAAAAAAAGCGGGGCTTTGACCCCGCTTTTTTATTTTCTGGCCTGATTATCTTCATGCGAGGTCGTGAATTTGAGCTATGAGTATGAGATATCTTGATGTCTTTCCTCTTGAAAAATCACATGCGCGCAACCAACCTGTGCCGACAAATGTAAACAGCTTTTCATATATTTGGGGGTTGTTTCGTCCATCTATTTGGATTAGTGAAAGAGTGAATCGAGTGATCCAAGGAGATAAAAATGAAGTTCCGTGCACTTGCTGCAACTGCTGCAGCTCTCGCCATGACCAC
Organism: Pseudomonadota bacterium; assembly: GCA_038748365.1. Taxonomy (GTDB): domain Bacteria; phylum Pseudomonadota; class Alphaproteobacteria; order Sphingomonadales; family Sphingomonadaceae; genus Alterisphingorhabdus. Next base: position 68,616 of record JBCDIZ010000005.1, on the reverse strand, counting down.
CACGCCGGTACTGGCTCAGGCTACGCAGTCTGCTCCGGTTTCGCGCACGGCTGAGGCTTCTGACAGCGAAAGTGAACTTGAGGGCAGCACCGGTATTATTGTCGGTATCTTGGCTGCTGCTGCTGTTATCGGTGGTATCATTATTGCAGCTGACAATGATGACGATGATGATCTGCCTACCAGCCCGTAATATCGCGGTATAACAAAATTCATCAAGCGGGGCTTCGGCCCCGCTTTTTTTATGTGTGCACCCAATGCACTGGCCGAATCATCTGACAGGAAGGCAGGTCATTCGTCGCCAGCAAAATCCCATTAGTCGATAGCTGGCCTCTTTTTTTCATTATCTGCTTCGAAGCGGGAACCAAATACAGCGGTCTGTCGTTTATGGTTTGAGACAGCATCAAGCCCCCCTCTTCCTGTCTCAAGATATGCGTTCGGGCGTGTGATCCTCCCCCCTTCTCAAGCATGCCCGAACGCTATTATCTCGCCAGTCATCTCCCATACAGCGTCAGACATGCTATGGAGCTGGTAATTTGATCAGCTATTGACCATCACATTGGAGTCCATGACCATGCGTAAGCCCGTTCTGATAATATCTATTGGTATTGCAGCGATGCTTGTGACTGCCTGCAACACTATTTCTGGCATCGGTCGGGATATTGAGTCTGCTGGGGATACGGTTGCAGATGCTGCTGATTCAGCCAAATAGGCTTTTGGCGTAAAAATTCAGCCTTCTACCCTGGCCTGATCGCGTTTTTCCGTGAAGCGCATGATCAGCATTGAGCCTTCGTAAAGCGCAATTAGCGGTAACCCCAAAAACAGCATGGAAACGACATCAGGTGGGGTCATAATTGCTGCCACGGCAAAGGATCCGACAATCATATAGCGCCGCAGCTTCGCAAGCTGTTCGCGGCTTACCAGACCTGCACGATTGAGCAGCAACAGCAGTACTGGCAGTAAAAAGGCAATCCCGAACGCCAGGATAATCTGCATAACAAAAGCAAGATAATCGCCAATTCCCGGCAGCGCTTGCAGTTCCAGTCCGCCACGATCCCCTTCATATTCCAGCAAAAAACTGAACATCAACGGCATAACCACAAAATAGGCCAGTGCTGCGCCAGCACTGAACAACACTGGCGTTGCCAAAAGGAAAGGCAAAAATGCCCGCTTCTCATTGTTGTAGAGACCGGGGGCAACAAACTGCCAAAGCTGGTTGGCAATCACCGGGAAAGATACGAAAAACGCGGCGAACAGCGCTACTTTCAACTCAACGAAAAGCGCCTCATAGAGCTTGGTATAGATGAGCTTGCCATCGCTGCCGTCAAAAGCCGCCAACAACGGCTGGGCCAATATGGCGAAGATTTCTTCAGCAAAAACAAAACATCCAATAAAGGCGACAGCGAAAGCCACCAGACTCCATAATAATCGCTGCCTGAGCTCAATCAGATGATCGAGCAAAGGCATCTTGCTGGCATTGAGCGATTCAGTTTCAACTGCTTCAGATTTGTCCGCTGCCGCATCTCCAGCCGGAATATCCTGTGCCGGAGCATCGCTCATGACGCGACATCCTTTTTGGCCGTTTCGACTGATTCGGATGTGCCCTGGGCATTCTCTGCATTGGTGTTTTCAGAGGCCGATTGCCCAGTTTCTGCTGCCTGATCGTCGCCATTATCCGCATAGCCGGTTACACCGGGCAGCATCGGGGCCGCATCGCCATGTTCACGCATGATCCGTTCATTCTGCTCGGCCCACTTCTTCTCCATCTCTTCCATCTCGGCTTCATGTGCCAATGAATCGATGCTGGCACGAAACTGGCCCATCAGCCGCCGCCCACGCGCGACCCAGCGGCCCGCGGTGCGGATTGCCAGCGGCAAATCTTTCGGGCCGATCACCACAATCGCAACAATGATGATGGCCAGAAGTTCTGTCCAACCGATATCGAACATTCTTAATTAGCCCGTCTGGCGGCGGTTATTCGCCTGCCTTGGTTTCGGTTGTGGCGCTCTCGGTATTTACGCTTTCGGCGCTGTCAATGCGGCGTGGTTCAGGCGCAGCCGGGGCTTTCTCCTCTTCGGAAACCCCTTTTTTGAAGCTGCTGATACCTTTGCCAAATTCGCCCATAACCTCGGAAATCTTGCCACGACCGAACAATAGCAGGACCAGAGCGGCAATCACTAAAAGGCCCGGCAAGCCAATATTACTCAACATATCTGCCTCCTTACCGGGCCGATCGCTATCTGGCCAAAGCCGGATATGCCAACCCGCAACACGCCTATATTAGGGATTATCAGGCATTTCCGCTACTGAATCTTCATACGCATCTGACGCGGCTGCTTTCTGATCATCCCTGTCATCATCAGATTGCCCCTCTCCCATAGCCTGCTCCATCGCGACATCGACCGGGTCAAGCAGGCCGGCAGCACGCAGATCGGCAATCCCTGGTAAGTCACGACGGCTACCCAGCCCGAAATGCACCAGAAACTCGGAGGTGGTCGCATATATCAGCGGGCGCCCCGGTGTTTCGCGCCGTCCGGCCGGGCGAATCCATTCCAGTTCCATCAACACATCCAGCGTGCCCTTGCTGGTCTGTACCCCGCGGATTGATTCTATCTCAGCGCGGCTTACCGGTTCATGATAGGCAATAATCGCCAATGTCTCTGTCGCGGCACGGGAGAGTTTGCGCACCGATTCGCGCTCCTGTCGCAGCAAATGCGCCAGATCAGGTGCGGTCTGGAAATGCCATAGTCCGCCATTATTAACCAGCCTGATACCCCGATCCGCATAATGTTCGGCCAGTTCTTCCAGCAACGCCTTGATGTCTGCTTGGTCGCCAACATAGCCGGTAATCTCTTTAACTGACAAAGGCGTGTCGGCAGCAAACAGCACCGCTTCCACCGCGCGCAGATCATCTTTGCTATGTGCCTCGTCGCTCATGTCACTGCCTCACTGCGTGCCCGCAATTGCAATGGCCCGAATGTCTCTTCCTGACGCAGATCAACCCGTCCATTGCGCGCCAGTTCCAGCACGGCAGCAAAGCTGGATGCCATAGCCGAACGGCGCAACTGCCCGTGAAATTCCGGCGGCAGAAAAGTGGATAATTCGGTCCAGTCAAGCGCAGCACCGACCAGATTGGAAACGCGCTGCAATGCCTCCTCCAGCGCCATCACCGGCCGGGTCTGGACAATATGGACAGCAGGCGCGGTGCGCATCTTCACATCGGCATAGCCCTGCATCAGATCATAGAGCGAGGCGGTCCAGCGGGTTTCGGTCAACTGCTTCAGACCCTCCGGCGCCCCGCGTGCAAAAACATCGCGCCCCAGCCGGTCACGCGCCATCAGCCGCGCGCCGGATTCGCGCATGGCCTGCAGCCGTTGCAATCGCAATTGCAGTTGCAATGCCAGCTCTTCAGGTGATGGATCAACCTCGGGGTCTTTGGGCAGCAACAGCGCCGATTTGAGATAGGTTAGCCATGCCGCCATCACCAGATAATCGGCGGCAAGTTCCAGCTTCAACGCCTCGGCATTGTTGATAAAATCAAGATATTGCCGCACCAACTCAAGGATCGATATCTCCATGAGATCGACCTTCTGGTTGCGCGCAAGGCTGAGCAAGACATCAAGCGGCCCTTCCCAGCCCTCAACATCTATTTGCAACTGTTCCGGTTCATTCTCGGCGAGGCGGCGTGGTGGAGCCTCCGCCTCCCATGCAGCATCGTCTATATCAGGAGTGTCAGTCTCACTCTCACTCATCAGGCTAGCGCCATCAGGCTGTCGCGCTTGGCGATCAGCGCTTCGCGTTCATCAACCACAGTGTTAAGCGGTGGCATCGCTTCCAAAACGCGGTCCAATCGCGCCTGCGTTGCGTCACTGATATCGGGTAGGCGATCAGTCATTTCGATCATATGCTCCATCACGCCCCAGCAGTTCAGCGCGATATCGCAACCCGCCTCGACACAGGCAACAGCGCGATCAGGCACAGTGCCGGACAGCGCCTTCATATCAAGATCATCGCTGAACAACAGGCCGTCAAAGCCAATCTGGCCACGGATAATCTGTTCAATAATGACAGGTGACAGCGTCGCGGGACGATCCTTATCCCAGGCGGGGAAGACAATATGCCCGGTCATGCCCATCAACGCATCATTCAGCGCAACAAAGGGTGTCAGATCCGTCTCGGCCAATGTTTCCGCATCATCGGGAACCACCGGCAGATCATGATGGCTGTCGACCAGCGCCCGGCCATGACCCGGCATATGTTTGACAATACCAAGCACACCGCCATCGCGTAAGCCATCCAGCGTCGCACGGCCCATGGCAGCAACCATCATCGGATCATTACCAAAAGCACGATCACCAATCACCGCATCATTGCTGCCGGGCTGGCGCACATCGATCATTGGCGCACAATCGACAGTGATGCCGACTTCAGCGAGATCAAGCGCCAGTGCCATGGCGTTAACGCGCGCGGCCTCCAAGGCGCTGATCGGTGCGGTCTGATATAGTGCGGCAAAGCTGCCTGACGCCGGATAAGCGGGCCAGAGCGGCGGTTTCATCCGCTGCACCCGGCCCCCTTCCTGATCGATCATGATCATCAGCCGATCATCGCCTTGCAAAGCCCGCAAATCATCGGTGAGCGCGCGCAACTGCTCGCGGCTCTCTATATTGCGGCCGAAGATGATATAGCCCGCAGGGTTTGCGTCTTTGAAAAATGCCCGCTCATCGACGGTCAGTTCCAGCCCGGACATGCCGAAAATAACCGGCTTCACTGCATAATCTCCATAGTCATGGAGAGCATCTATACATGGTTAGCGTACAACCAAACAGCTTTGCCCGGCATTTTTCAACTTGTTGCATACATCTTGCGCGGAAGCCGCATCAGGCGCGACAACGCTCAGGCGATAGACGGTTGCGCCTTCTACAACAGCCGAAGCGACGCGATTGGGCAGCGCTTTGACATAGTCATAACGCCCGGAGAGCATGATCCAGCCGGTATCCGCCTTGGCGCGGCTGCCATAAGCGCCAAGCTGCACCAAAACCCCATCGACTGCCTTTTTGTCGTCACCGGCAAGCGCCGCGACCTGTTCCTGCCCCTCAGCGGCGGCGGGGCTGGCATCGCCCGTGCCTTCAAAGGTTTTGCCGCCAGCATCTTCAGGCGGCACCTTGTAATCACCTTCAGGGGCCCGGATCAGTTCACCCTGACCTGCTGTAGCGACCTGTTGATCACGCTGCTGATAGTAGTAGATCGCAGCGACAATAGCGCCAATGATAACCAAACCGAGTAGAAGAAGGCCCAGCAGGCGCAGTGGTGACACCGTATCACCCTCATAATCCTCTGCCGATTCGAGCCAGGGCAGACGATCGGCATCATCATCCAGATCCAGCCGCCCATTCTGGGCGTCCATGGCATTTGCATCGTTCATGATGCTTTTGTCTCCCTCTCATGCCCCTTCCCGATAAGCGGGAGGCCGACATGGCTACATCTTGTCTACGGCCTCAACGCCCATAAGCGCCAGACCGTTGCGCAATATCTGCCTGATATTAGCGCTTAAGAAAAGTCTTGCGGAGCTGATTTCAGGATCGTCCAATATCAGGACACGTTTATCAGTCTGATCATGGCCGAGATTGAAGAAGGCGTGATAGACTGCGGCCAGATCATGCAGGTAAAAGGCGATGCGATGCGGCTCACGCGCGGAGGCTGCCGATTCGATGATCCGCGGCCATTGCGCTAGCAATTTGACCAGCGCCAAATCCTCCTCACCGAGCCGGTCGAGATGATCGGGCGATGGCATAATGCCTTCGGCTTCAGCCTTGCGCAGTGTCGAACAGATACGCGCATGGGCATATTGCACATAGAAAACCGGATTGTCCTTGGACGCCTCAACCACCTTGGCAAAGTCAAAATCCATCTGCGCATCGGCCTTGCGCGTCAGCATGGTGAAGCGCACGACATCCTTGCCAACCTCATTGACAACATCGGCCAGCGTCACAAATTTGCCCGAGCGCTTCGACATTTTCACCGGCTCACCATCGCGCAGCAGCCGCACCATCTGCACCAGCTTGATATCAAACTGCGTCTTGCCCTCGGTCAGCGCTTCAACCGCCGCCTTGATACGCTTGACCGTGCCGGCATGGTCCGCGCCCCAGATATTGATCAGGGCATCGGCTTTTTCCGCTTTTTGGAAATGATAGGCCATATCGGCACCGAAATAAGTCCAACGGCCATCTGATTTGCGGATCGGACGGTCCTGATCATCGCCAAATTGCGTCGAGCGGAACAGCGGCAGCTCCACCGGTTCCCAATCTGAGCCTAATTCCTCTGGCGTCTTGCCCTTGGGCGCTTCGAGCAGACCGTCAAACACCAAATCACGCTCGCGCAGGAATTTCTCGGCCGCTTCGGGCTTGCCGGCAGCCTGCAACTCCGCCTCAGAGGCAAACACATCATGATTGATGCCAAGCAACGCCAGATCATCACGGATCATAACCAGCATATCGGCCACCGCCTCGCGCCGGAACAGCACCAGCCATTCTTCCTCGGGCGCATCGGCATAGGTATCGCCATGCTCTTTGGCCAGGCGCTCGCCCACCGGGATCAGATAGTCGCCGGGATACAGCCCTTCGGGTATCTCACCGATATCCCGGCCCAGCGCCTCCAGATATCGCAAATGCGCCGAACGAGCGAGAACATCGACCTGCCCGCCAGCATCATTGACATAATATTCGCGGGTGACGTCATGCCCGGCATATTCGAGCAGGCTGGCCAGCGCATCGCCAACAACAGCACCACGGCAATGACCCATATGCATCGGGCCGGTGGGATTGGCAGAGACATATTCGACATTGACTGTGCCCGTAGCAGGCACTTGTGGACGGCCATAATCAGCACCCGCAGACGCAATTTCGTGCAACTCTCCATGCCATACCGCATCGGCAAGCCGCATATTGATAAAGCCCGGACCGGCAATCTCAACCGATGCCACATCGTCGAGCTTCCCAAGCTCCACTGCCAGCTTCTCGGCAAAATCGCGCGGCTTCATCTGCGCCTGTTTGGCCAGCACCATAGCCGCATTGGTCGACAGATCACCATGTGCCGCATCACGCGGTGGCTCTACTGTCACCGGAGCGCGATTGGCATCGGCAGGCAAAGCGCCATCAGCAACCAGCGTATCCAGCGCGGCATTCAGATGGTCAGCAAATTGGGCGTAAAGCGTCATAGCAAATGGGCTTTCGGGAAATGCGGATTGCGCCAGCGCTATTAGCGCGTGGCATTATATTGCAGCTGGTCCTGAGTCAGCTGGAAGCCGATCAACACCTCAAATGTCGCGCGCTGTATGGCAGCCTGCACCTCGGGGCGCGACAGCGGGTCAATCGCGGCAGATTGGTCGCCATCGCGGCGTCGCTCGGTGATCAGCTGCTGGATATCTTCAGGCAGTGTCGCCGTCGCGCGATCGACAAAGGCACCTGCCTTGCCGCTGGCGCTGGCACGGGTTTCGCCTTGGGCAAATTGCAGTGTCACCGCGCCGATCCGCTTGGAAATCACTGCAGAGCCGCCGCGCAGCACCGATGAGAAATAGGGCAAACGCACAGTACGCGCCGGGCCTGCATCGCGGCGACTGGCGATGACGTCAAATGTCACTTCAGTGTAGAGCTTTTCCGGCCCTTCATTGCAGGTAGAACGCAAATTGGTGACATTGGCGACAATATCGATGGCGCTGGCATCGCGGCTTTCACGGGGGTTAAACAGCGTCACATCACCGGTATAAGCGGGAATGCCAACATCAGGGCACGTAGAAAGCGTGCGGGTAATACCGACGCCCTGATCGACCACCAGCTGGTCATCCCCTGCGCATCCGGCCAGTAGCGCGCCAGCCAGAATCGCGGCCCCGATTATTCCATTGGTTTTTGCCATATTGCTCTCATTTCTTCTCACTAATCCCCATGCAGCAGAGCCTTTATCCGCTCTACGCCGACAATCAAAGCCCTATCGGCAAAACCGCTGTGCAAAGGCAGCCTGTGCGCTATAATCAGTCTTACTCCGGAACAGCATGATAGAAGATGAATGGCTCTGGCAAGACACAGCCTCAGAACCCATAGCATTTTCAAGCAAGTTGAAATGTTATCCGAGGTCATCTAAATCATACATGAGGTTGATTTTAAATCACCTGCTGCGCATGCAGGGCGATATTCTGTTTAGGTGCAACAGCCTTGCCATAACGGACGGGCGACAGGAAAGAGACACAGGCATGAATGCGGTACCCCCCGTTACTGACGCTTCCGATTCTCTCGTCATTGTGGACGTCGCGTCCGACAAGAAATCCGGTGACAAGCCGCCTCTGGAAGTCGTGATAGCGGCACCGCGCGGGTTTTGTGCCGGTGTCGACCGGGCAATCGATATCGTGCAGCTGGCCATCAAGAAATATGGCGCCCCGGTCTATGTGCGGCATGAGATTGTCCATAACCGCTATGTCGTGGATAGCCTGAAAGCCGAGGGCGCGGTGTTTGTCGAGGAACTGGATGAAGTGCCCGATGGCGTGCCCGTAGTATTTTCCGCCCATGGTGTACCCAAGGCGGTGCCGCATAAAGCCGCTGAACGCGGCCTCAATTATCTCGATGCTACCTGTCCATTGGTATCCAAGGTGCATCGCCAGGCTGAACGCCAGGTCGAGCATGGGCGGCACATATTGTTTATCGGCCATGAAGGCCATCCTGAGGTGATCGGCACTTTTGGTCAGGTACCAGAAGGCGCAATGACGCTGGTCGAGACGCTCGAAGATGTCGCTAAAATTGCGCCTGAAGATGAGGACAATCTTGCCTTTCTTACCCAAACCACCCTTTCGGTCGATGATACACAGGAAATAGTCGAGGCTCTGAAAGTGCGCTTCCCCAAAATCGTTGGGCCAAAGGCAGAGGATATTTGCTACGCTACTTCCAACCGTCAGGCTGCAGTAAAGGCAATTGCGGCTTCGTGTGACGCTGTGTTCGTGATCGGTGCGCCAAACAGCTCAAATTCAGTGCGCTTGGTCGAGGTGTCAGAGCGCGAAGGCACACAGGCGATGCTTATCCAAAGGGCGCATGATATTGACCCACGCTGGCTGCAAAATATCACAACATTGGGCCTCACGGCGGGCGCATCGGCTCCCGAATCCCTGGTGCGTGAAGTGGTGGACGCGCTGAGAGAGCATTTCACCATAACCGAGCGGATGGTGAAAACCGCTGACGAACGCATTGTCTTCAAGCTGCCACGTGGGCTCGAAGACGAAGCTGCCTGACAGCCAAGATGGCCGTTTATACCCGCGTTGCATCAGAAGATATTGCAACCTTTCTTCAACGCTATGATGTTGGCACCCTGCGTTCTGCCAAAGGAATCGCTGAGGGCGTCGAGAACAGCAATTATCTGATCGAGACCAGCAAGGACCGCTATATTCTGACGCTTTATGAAAAGCGCGTTGATCCGGCTGACCTGCCTTTCTTTATTGCTCTGCTCGACCATCTGGCTGAACGCGATCTCACAGTTCCACCCATGATTGCCGATAAGAGCGGCGAGAAAATCCAGACTTTGGCCGGACGCACGGCCTGCCTGATCCGCTATTTGCCCGGCATATCCTTGACCCAACCCACAGCTGCACAGGCGCTATCCGCAGGCCGGGCACTGGGTGATATGCATCAGGCAGTGCGGGATTTTGCGATGCAGCGGCGCAACAGCATGGGGCCGGAAAGCTGGCACGAGCTGGCCGCAGATATTGGCGCAGATGCTTTGGAGGAGATTGGGGCGGGGCTGGCAGAGACCATCAATGCTACACTGGCGGATATTGATGCCCATTGGCCAGCGGATGAACCACAGACAGCGATTCACGCCGACCTCTTCCCTGATAATGTGCTGATGCTCGGTGATGATGTCACCGGTATGATCGACTTTTATTTCAGCTGCACCGACATCCGCGCCTATGATCTGGCGGTAACCCATACAGCATGGTGCTTTTCCGAAGATGGCCGCGCTTTTGACCAAGCTATTTCCGCTGCGCTTCTGAAAGGCTATTTCTCGGTGATCACCCACCATATGCAGGAATTTGCCGCAGCACGCCTTGCCCTGTTGGCACGCGGCGCGTCGTTGCGGTTTCTGCTGAGCCGTGCCTATGACTGGATCCATACACCGCCCGATGCATTAGTGACCCGCAAGGACCCGTTGGCCTTTGCCCGTCGTCTCGCCTTTTATAGTGATCCAGCAAATGCGGATATTTTTGCAGTATGAGCGATCAGGATAATATCGTGCGCATCGCTACCGATGGGGCGTGCAAAGGCAATCCCGGCCCCGGTGGTTGGGGTGCAGTAATCCGTTTCAAGGACAAGGAAAAGGAACTCTCCGGCGGCGAGGCGGAGACCACCAATAACCGCATGGAACTGCTCGCCGCGATTGAGGCACTTAATGCGCTGACCCGTTCCTGTACCATCGAGCTGACGACCGACAGCGTCTATGTCCGCGACGGCATCACCAAATGGATCCACGGCTGGCAGAAAAATGGCTGGCGTACTGCAGCGAAAAAGCCGGTCAAAAATGCCGATTTATGGCAGCAATTGGTTACTGCTGCGGAACGCCATCAAGTCTCATGGCACTGGGTCAAAGGCCATGCCGGCGATCTTTATAATGAACGTGCCGATACGCTGGCTAGCAATGCGGCTGAAGCGCAGAGGATAACAGGTTAGCCTTTCCATAATTATCGTTATCTTAGCGCAGGCCCGGGGGAGAGGGAGCAAGACATAAATCGTTAGGTTTGCGAGACTCTACAACGAGATCGCACATGGATCAGATAGAGAAAGCGATCATGGCGCAGATGACATCGAGGCGAAAGTAGCGGCATTGGCAATCAGTGCTCTGTAGGCTGCTCCCAACTGCCCCGATGAAAGGTTGCACTTTATAGCCTTGGTCGGTGCACGCGAGTAAGTCCATCACTGGATATCCGCATCGTCTAAAGCCTCTGAAGCGTTGGAATACCGCATCAGCCAGTCGTTGATCTCATCGGCCACTTGCTGTGCATCCCAGTCTTGCGCAACGCTTACCAATGGTATTGCGCTTATCTCGCCACCCGGGCCTTCCTCACGATGCTCCAAAATCAGGCGGTGACCTACGGAACCGGTTTCATGATAAAAGCTATCTGGTCTGACTTTGGTAATTTGCTCGAGGCCGAAATCATGACACGATTCCCCGAACAGGCGCTGGCGACTTATGGATGCTCTTTGCTCAGCTCGATCAAGGCGAAGCGTTGTCCATTCGATCTTGGCCGCGACAATCACTAAGAGCGTTAGAATAAAGCCCAAGAGGACAAGCAACTGCACTATCGTTAGATCGACGTCTGTGAACACTGCACCGAGCGCCAGAACTGGAATTGGAAAAACGACCCAAACAAGGTTGGAACCCGCATTATGCCGCGCCACTAACTCCTTTGAGGTATTGCGCAAAACCTTCATGGCGTCGCCCCTTCTCGAAACCTCCTAACATCAATGAAGCTATGGGACCAAGTTTTGGAATTGGTTAGAAATGATCGAACTGCCCCACTCCAAGCTGCGCCGATCCATAAGTATACGGCCTAGTAGCAGTATTTTAGTAATGATGGGACTGCGGGCACACTGTTTGCTCTCAACCGCCTGTCTGTCGTCAGATAAATTGGGACACGCAGGGTGTCTTGCTTACCGAGTGTTTTGGTCTCATCTTCATTCCTTACGGCCACTATAATGAGACCAAAATACTCCTCAATCAAACCACCTCAATCTGTCTCATGAACAGTGACGGGAAACAGTCTCCGCCGGTATGACTATCAATTAAACAGAATTACGGTCAGCTATTGTCTTCAACCGGCGCGTCGGGGCCGTTTTTCTTGATCGAATCAATCGCATTTTGCGCAGAGCTCTTCGAGGAGTAGCCCTCGGTGGAGAACATGATCTCGCTGTTATATTTGAAGCGCACGCGGAACTCGCCTGCCTTGTCTTTATAAATTTCAAAATGATGCGCCATTTTAGCTCTCCTAGAAGTGAATGGAATTTCGGTACGGCAATGAAAATCCAGCAGCAAATGTGGATTCGTGAGCAACAATAGTGAGACAGTTTACACTTGGCCAGAAGGCATAGCGGCGATGTTGCAAAGGCACGGATTTAGTGTCGAGATTTTACATTGAAGCGGCCGCTAAAGCGGCACTATCGGCAAGACGCGATGCTTCATATCGGCTGCGATCAATCGCGGCATCGACAGCGCTCAGAGTATCGCCGGTGATCATCGATGCCGCCAGCCGCGCCGCTGCTGGCGCGGTCTGAATGCCATAGCCACCCTGCCCGGCGAACCAGAAAAAGCTGCTATGCTGTGCATCATATCCATAAACCGGCACCCGATCTGGCGCAAAGCTACGCAGCCCGGCCCAGCGGTGCTCTACGGCTTCAATCTGCCAATCAACAACCTCGCCCAGCCGCTCTATCGCCAACGCAACATCCCATTCTTCAGGTGCTGCGTCACAAGGCTCGCTCGGCGTTTCATCATGCGGGCTGAGCCACAGCGAACCATGTTCCGGCTTGAAATAAAACTGCCCATGAAAATCAATCACCAGTGGCAGGTCATCGGGCACATTCTGCACCATCCGCAATTGCACAATGGTCCGCCGCAACGGTGTGATGCCAAGCGGCGTAACCCCAGCAAGGACCGCCAGGTTATCAGCCCAGGCTCCGGCAGCGTTAATCAATAGCGGCGTTTGGAGCGCCCTGCCCGACGTCTTCACCTGCCATTGCCCATCGCCAAAACTGGCGGCCTTAACCGGACTATTGAGAAACAGGAGTGCACCGCGTCGTTTCGCCCCGGCAAGATAGGCCTGATGCAATGCCGCGACATCAATATCGCTGCAATCGGGTTCTGAGATCGCTTCACACCAGTCGGGTTTCAAGCCCGGCACAATGGCACCAACAGCATCACTGCTGAGCCGCTGCATCGCCACACCGCGCCCGGCAAACAGAGCACGCTCTTTATCCAGCGCCACGCTATCCTCTGCCTTGCCAATGGTCAGCGCACCGCGCGGGCGCAAAAAGCCTCGCTCGGCAAAATCCTGCGGCGGACGGTCGAGCCATGGCCCGGAAGCAGTGGTCAGCGGCTGAATGTCCAGACCGCCATAGCTTTCGGTCCAGAAGGCGGCCGAGCGGCCCGTGGCGTGATAGCCCGCTACGCTTTCAGCCTCGACAATCGCCACCCGCATCGATTTGGACAGTTCATAAGCCAGGCTGGCCCCAGCCATGCCCCCGCCGACAATCAGCGCATCATAGCTATGATCATTCCCGATCATTCCGCCGCTTCGGTCAGAGACGCATCAAATTGTTCGGCCAGAAAGGCATCAATCTCGGCAATCGCCTTGTCGCGCACCTCATCCACCTCACGCAGCAACTCATGCGCACATTCCTTGCCATAGGTCACCAGTCTGGCATTGGGCAAACGCGCTGCTGCTTTTTCAATAGCGGAATGGCTCACAAGCTGGTCTACCGATGTCGATAATATCAGAACAGGTGTTGTAACCTTTTCCCACTGCCCGGGCGCATGAATATGCCGCACCGAGGCATAGGCGCGCTCAACCCAGTGCCAGCTTGCCGGGCCCATCACCAGTTCGGGACGTTTCTCCCACCATGCCGCCTCATCGGCATAGCGCTCATGATCGTGCGTCAGCAGCGACATACGTTTGGAGACCGGCGAATTGGGCTTCTCGCTTACCTTCCATGCGGGGCGATGCGGTTTGCTGAAAGCACGCATAAGCTTGGCCAGATTATGCCCCCATGAAACAGGCATCCCACCTGGACTATCCATGCCCAGCATCGGTGCGCTTAATATCACCGCATCCGGGTCCACAACGCCTTCAATCAATGCCCGCGCAACCAGATGGCCGCCCATGGAATGCGCCATCAACACATAAGGGCCTTCACGCTCTGCCTTCCAGCGTGACCAATATTCGGCCAGATCAGCGATCCAGGTGGCAAAATCATCAATATGACCGACATGCGGATTCTCGGTCATCCGCCCCGACGCGGCCTGCCCGCGCCAATCCGATGCACTGAGATCCCATCCCTGCGCATTATAGTGATTCAGCGTTTCGAGATATTTCTCATAAATATCGCCACGCCCCGGCATAAACAGCATTGCGCCCCTGCGCTGACTGTTCTGCGTCGGCCAGTCCATATGCCGCACATCCCAGCCATCACGGGTTGTCCAGCGTCCTTCAGTCAGTCCATCCGGCAGGCTGCGCCGGTCAAAAGCAGGCTTCGCATTACCAGCCAATGCACTGGCTCCTATACGCACTGCAAAGAAATTTTCTGATGGTTACTTTTTGGTAAGTCATGCGCCTTAAGAACACCTTTCATGACGGGGGTTCAGATCATTTACGGAATGCTTGGCGCGTTGGCAATTGCACTTGCCCATGCCAGCTATACCGACATTCGCCGACGCGAGATTGAGAACTGGCTTAACGCCGGTATCGCTCTTGCCGCTCCAATATTCTGGTGGGCAACAGGCATGTCGCTATGGCCCGATATCGCGATGCAGATCGGGTTGGCGCTGGGGGTGTTTGCTATCTTCACTGCTTTATTTGCTATCGGTGCCATGGGCGGCGGCGATGTTAAACTTTTGAGTGCCCTCGCATTGTGGTTTTCTTGGCAAGATATGCTGATGCTGGTGCTCATCATGTCGATCGCCGGCGGTATCCTGACCGTGTTCATGGCGATGATCCACAAAATACGCCGTTCCAAGGCAAAACTCGAAATTCCCTATGGCGTGGCCATCGCCTTTGCCGGGCTTTGGGTGATTGCCGAACACTATTTTAACCATTCTGTGCAAATGTAAAAAAGATAACGCAATAAATTCAGCTGCGTGGAGGCAGTGACATCATGGATAAGAAAAAGCTGGTATTGCTGATTGGGGCACTGATTGTTGCATTGGGCACCGCCTTTCTCGCGCGCAGCATGTTTGCAGGCGCCTCAGCACCGCAAACTGTCGCTGCAGAAGCGCCTGCGATAACCGGTCCAAAAGTGCTGGTCGCCAATCGCGCCCTGCCGGTCGGCACCATCATCACACCGGATGCCTTTAGCTTCCAGCCCTGGCCGGAAGAGCTGGTCGAAAAAGCGTATTTCATGGAAGAAAACACCGATGGTGCCTCGCTGCTTGGCACGGTTGTGCGTAACGAGATCACCGCTGGCCAGCCGGTAACCCAAGGGTCTTTGGTGAAGCCAGGCGACCGCGGTTTCCTTGCCGCAGCGCTTGGTCCTGGCATGCGTGCTGTTACCGTTCCTGTATCTGAGCGCACCAGCGTGGGTGGCTTTGTTTTTCCCGGTGACCGTATCGACCTGGTGCTGACACAGGCGGTCAAAGGCAAGGATGGCCCTGATCTCAAGGCATCGGAAACCATTATTCGCAATCTGCGCGTTCTTGCTACCGGTCAGCGCGTGTCTTCTCTGGACGAAGAAGGCAATCAGGTTGTCATCAAGTTCAACACCGTGACCGTCGAGGTTACGCCTAAGCTGGCAGAGAAGATTGCGGTTGCCCAGACAATCGGTGTGATCAGCCTGTCGCTGCGCTCTATCGCCGACAATGAGGCAGAACTGGAACGCGCCATTGCCGCTGGTGAGATCAAGGTACCAGATAGCGATGACCCGGAAGCGGAAGAGAAATTTATTCAGTCGGTTGTTAAACGGCCGGTCGACACTGACCCGACTTTTGTAACCGGCGGCGACGTTTCCCGGTTCCAGCGGACTACAGTTCCATCGCAAAAACAATCTACGCCAGCGAATATTCCTGCTGCGCCAGCAACCAAACCGCAACCTCAAGTACGCGTATCTCGCGGTAAGAATGTCACAACCGTTCCGGTTGGAGGTAAATAAGATGAGCTTTACTAAAAATTTCCGCAGGACCGTAGTTGGTTCCGCGCTTGCCAGCGGCATCTGCGTTGGTGCCTTGGCCGCTATTGGATCAACCATCGGTGCGGCACCGGCAGTTGCCCAGACTAGCCCGAAGCCTTCAAGCGAGATCGTACTCTCCATTGGACGCGGTCAGTTGGTTAGCCTGCCCGGTAACATCACTGACCTGTTCATCGCCGATGATCAGATTGCTGATGTGCAAGTGAAGAGCGCACGCCAGCTCTATGTCTTTGGCAAAGCAGGCGGCGAAACCACTCTCTATGCGAGTAATGCAGCAGGCTCTGTTGTCTATTCGGCAACGATCCGTGTTGGCTCGAACATTGACTCAATTGATCAAATGCTGACCCTGGCTATGCCAGAAGCCGATATCAATGTAGCCACTATGAATGGTCTGGTGCTTTTGACCGGAACCATTGCCGCACCCGGCGATGCAGCCGAGGCTGAACGTCTAGTGCAGGCATTTGTTGGCGAAGAAACCGAGGTTATCAGCCGCCTGAAAACGGCAACGCCTTTGCAGGTCAATCTGCAGGTAAAAATCGCTGAAGTCAGCCGCTCACTGGTGAAAAACATTGGTGCCAATCTATTGAGCGCCGATTCCACCAATGGCTTCCAATTCGGTGTGACAACAGGTCGCAGCTTTTCGCCGCAATTCACGCCAACAGGTCCGGCAGGTGTCGGAGTGACTGCAGGCTCGGAAGGCACTACTGTAATTGACGGCGTTGGCGGTGGCGGTACTACGCTTGCCGGATTGGGTAATCTATTCGGTCTGGATTTGGCTGGAACGCTCGATCTTGCCGAAACTGTCGGTCTTGTGACTACTTTGTCCCAGCCTAACCTGACAGCATTGTCAGGGGAAACGGCCGAATTTCTTGCCGGTGGCGAATTTCCAATTCCGATTGCTCAAGGTTTGGGCAACGTAGCGATCCAATTCCGCAGCTTTGGCGTTAGCCTAGCATATACACCAACCGTGTTGGAAAATGGCCGTATCTCGTTGCGCGTCCGTCCAGAGGTCTCAGAGCTATCTGCATCAGGCGCTGTGACGCTTCAAGGCTTCACCGTCCCAGGCCTGACGATCCGTAGCGCGGAAACAACGGTAGAATTGGGCTCTGGTCAGAGCTTTATGATCGCTGGTCTGATGAGCAACAACGTGCAGAATTCAGTCAATAAAGCACCTGGTCTGGGCGATGTCCCAATCCTCGGCAATTTGTTCAAATCAAGCGAATTCCAACGTGGCGAGACCGAACTTGTTATAATTGTTACGCCTTATCTGGTGAAGCCGGTCAATAGCAACGACATCAAGCTGCCGACTGACGCGTTCCAGGCTGCTAATGATGCACAAAGACTGCTGCTCAATCAGGAAACGGATGGCATTAGTGGTGGCGAACGCCCGATGCCACGCGTTGAACAGCCTACACGTGATCGTAGGCGTGGGTCGGACAATCAATTGTCGGACCCGCAAGCACTTCAGCAACAGTCAACCGGCAAAGCAAGGGGCAAAAGCAGCAGCCGCGCATCTCGTGATGCAAATCCCGGCTTCACTTTTGAATAAGAAGGACCGACGAAATGACCCAATTCAATAGAAAAACCTTTTCATCGGCCCTCATTCTCGGCCTTGCTCTTGCCGCATCGGCTTGCACGAGCCATACGGCTAGCAATCGCTCGCTGAACAGCATTCACGAGCCTGTAGTCAGCCGTAGTAACTATGCGCTTGACCTCAATACGCGCGGCGGCACTCTTCCGGTTTCGGAACAAGCCAAACTGGCCCAATGGTTTGCGGCAATGGGTGTAGGCTATGGTGATCGCGTTTCTATAGATGATCCTGTGAGCAATCGTTCAGTACGATCATTGGTCGAGGCTGCGGCTGCAAAATATGGCCTACTGATCGCTGATACTGCACCGATCACCGGCGGCAATCTTGCACCTGGTGATGTCCGGATCGTGATTAGCCGGTCCAGCGCGCGCGTTGATGGTTGCCCGGACTGGTCCTCAGTAAGCGAGACCAACTTCAACAACGGCACCAGCAGCAATTTCGGCTGCGCCTCAAACAGCAACTTGGCCTCAATGGTTGCCGACGCTGAAGATCTAGTGCGCGGTCAGGGTGATGGTACTTCAGACTCGGATACAGCGATCAAAGCCATTGAGACGCTGCGTAACGCACAACCAACTGGTGCAGGCGGCTTAGGCGGCGGAGGAACCAGTGGCGGCGGCGGTGGTGGTGCCGGCGGCGGCGGCGGTGGTGCTGCTGGTGGAGGAGGACAATAAGATGAACGCTCCCTTCAATCCTACGGGCAGTGGCACGCGTGATGCTTTTGCTGCCTATATCTGTGACGATGAGACGCTGGATGTCGTCCGGACAGTCTGCATTGAAATGGGCTGGCAATCGGAAAAGTGTAATCAAGGCGGATTACGCAACGCAATCCAGTCACTTTCTATTGCCGCCAGTCCTAACATCCTTTTGGTCGACCTGTCTGAGTCAGGCGATCCGTTAAACGATATCAATGCTCTGGCCGAGGTCTGTGAGCCAGGCACCGTTGTCGTGGCCATGGGTCAGGTCAATGATGTACGTCTTTATCGCGATCTTATCGTCAGTGGTTTGCAGGACTATCTGCTAAAGCCGGTCAGCCCTGACCAGCTGCGCGATGCCTTAGTACAGGCCCAGGCGATCTTCAGTGCTCCAAAGCAGCAAGATAATGGCAGTGAGCGGCCTCATGTCACAACCGCTGTTATCGGCAGTCGCGGCGGCGTTGGCGCCAGCACTATTGCTACATCACTGGCGTGGTATTTCAGTCAGGATGCTGACCGCCAAACGGCACTGCTCGACCTTGATGTCCATTTCGGCACCGATGCGCTGATCATGGACTTGGAGCCTGGTCGGGGCCTTACCGACGCGATTGATAATCCGAGCCGTATTGACGGCCTGTTTATTGAGCGTGCGATGATCAAGGCTAACGAAAAACTTGCGATATTGTCTGCAGAAGCGCCGATCAGTTCACCATTGATGACTGATGGTGCAGCATTCTTCCAGCTTCAGGAAGAATTTCGTGCTGCATTTGAGTCGACGATGATTGATCTGCCACGGAATATGCTGGTCAATTTCCCGCATCTTATGAGCGATGTAAATGTCGCTGTTTTGGTCACCGAATTAACGCTTGCTTCTGCCCGCGATGCTATTCGCATCCTGTCATGGTTAAAGAGCAATGCTCCACAGGCGCAAATAGTATTGGTGGCTAATAAGGTACAACCAAGCAACTTGGAAATCAGCCGTGCGGATTTTGAAGCCTCGGTTGAGCGCAAAATTGATTTCGTCATACCAGCCGACTTCAAAGGCGCTGCTGCTGCTGCCAAACTCGGCCAACCTTTTATTACCGCTAACAAAAATAGTAAGACTGCATCCATAATGGCATCACTTGGTGAGCGCGTTTTGGGTGTTGTTGAAGATGATGACGAGGATAGCGAAGGCGAAGGTGCAAAAAAATCGCTGCTCGGCAAATTCGGCGATTTCAAATCGCTTCTGCCATCAAAGCCAAAGAAAGAGGGGTAAGCAAGCTCATGGCGGCAGTGCCATTTTGCTTAGCCTTGATACGTTAGGGGACAAAGATGACAGAGTGGATGCAGATAGGCTTGCTGGTGCTGGGCGTTCTGGCGTTCCTCGTTATGCTTGTCTTCGGCTTTTCCGGCCCTTCGGTTCAGAAGGAAGGCGCTAGAAGGCTTAACGACCTAAAACTCCGGCATAGTGAAAGCACCAAAAGCCAGGTCGAAGACCAAATGCGTAAAGCTATTGCTGCGCGCAAACCGCGCGGCAATGCGCAAGGGGAAATGTCCAAGCTCGACATGCTGGCTAATCGGCTGGCTCAGACAGGGCGCAACTGGACATTGGCCCAGTATCTTTATGTTTGCGTAGGAATTACTGTTGTTATCGGAGCATTGATATATTTCCGCAGTAACAACCCGATGCTATCTGTCTTTGTTGGAGCAGCAGTTGGCTTTGGCCTGCCGCATATGGTTATCGGTTCCATGATCAAGAAGCGGATCACCCAATTCACCACGAATTTCCCTGACGCCATTGAACTTCTGGTGCGTGGTCTCCGTTCGGGCTTACCTGTGACCGAAACTCTGGGTGTTGTAGCAACTGAAATTCCCGGGCCGGTCGGGGAAGAGTTCAAAGAGGTCACAGAGCGGATAAAAATTGGCCGTACCATGGAAGATTCTCTTCAGGAAACAGCCAAGAAACTGAATACGCCAGAATTCAACTTTTTCTGCATTACGCTCGCCATTCAGCGAGAAACGGGCGGTAACTTGGCAGAAACATTGGCCAATCTGTCAGACGTTCTCAGGAAACGCGCTCAGATGAAGCTCAAGATCAAGGCGATGTCATCGGAAGCCAAGGCATCAGCCTATATTTTGGGAGCATTGCCTTTCGTTGTCTTTGCCATGATTTTCTATGTGAACCCTGAATATATTGGTGGCTTCTTTGTTGATGAACGACTGATTATTGCTGGCATGGGTGGCATGGTCTGGATGAGTCTTGGCGTGTTCATCATGTCCAGAATGATAAGCTTTGAGATTTAGTGTCGATAGAGCGACCAAGAGCGGAATAGGAATGACAGATGCCTGAAGCTGGCGGACCAACATTAATGGGCGTTGATGTGCTCTGGGTTGCCACCATTTTGGCCGCCATCGCAACGCTGGCGGTAATGGTCGCAATTTATGCCGCAACAACGGTGCGTGATCCCATGGCCAAGCGCGTCAAGTCACTCAATGAGCGGCGTGAGCAGCTCAAGGCCGGTATTACGGCATCCACCAAAAAGCGCGCCAAGCTGGTGCAGCAAAATGAAACTACGGACAGAATGCGTAGCATTTTGTCATCGCTTAGTGTCTTGCAGGATGAACAGCTTGAGGCAGCCCAGCAAAAACTTGCCCAAGCCGGTATCCGTTCCAAAGATGCGGCGATTGCTGTTATCTTTGGTCGCTTGATCCTACCGATCGTTATTGGCGGCGGAACAGCGCTCTATATTTACGTGTTTGACGGTTTATCGGATTGGGAAGCATGGAAGAAATCGGGCATTATGGCTCTATCCCTTATCCTGAGCTATAAGGGACCAGATATCTTTGTTCAGAACAAGGTTGCCAAGCGCACTGATGCCATCCGCAAAGGGCTTCCTGATGCACTCGACCTGTTGGTTATCTGCGCAGAAGCTGGTCTGACGGTCGATGCCGCCTTTAACCGCGTTGCCAAGGAACTGGGCCGTGCTTACCCAGAACTAGGTGATGAATTTGCGCTAACGGCGATTGAGTTGAGCTTCCTTACTGAGCGTCGGCAAGCCTTTGAGAACCTTGCCTATCGTGTTGATCTGGAAGCGGTCAAAGGTGTGGTGACCACCATGATCCAGACCGAGAAATACGGTACTCCGCTAGCATCTGCACTTCGTGTTCTCTCAGCAGAATTCCGCAACGAACGCATGATGCGTGCAGAGGAAAAGGCGGCACGCCTGCCTGCAATCATGACAGTGCCGCTCATTCTGTTCATTCTGCCAGTGCTTTTCGTCGTGATCCTTGGTCCAGCAGCCTGCTCGATCAGCGATGCACTAATCAACAAATAAGGATCAGGGGGCGGTGACACCGCCCCTTTTTCCTATCTTGAGCAAGGATCAGTTGGGTTTCTCAACCGTCTGCTCGATCGCACCGAAAATCGTGTGCTCATTGTCATCATGCACATCGATGCGCACGGTATCCCCGTGTTTGAGGAAGCCGGTTTTGAATTCTCCGGTCAGGATTTTCTCGACCATCCGCACTTCAGCGATACAGCTATAGCCCAAGCCACCATCGCTTACCGGCTTACCCGGGCCGCCATCGCTGTCGCGGTTGGAGACGGTGCCGGAACCGATGATCGAGCCCGCGCCGATATTGCGGGTTTTGGCGAGATGCGCGATCAAGACGCCGAAATCGAAGGTGCAGTCGTCCGAAGCGACCGCTCGACCAAAGGGCTCGCTATTGAGGTCTACCAGCAGCGTGCGGTGCAGCTTGCCGTCCTGCCAGTAATCGCCCAGCGCGTCGGGGGTGACGAACACCGGTGAGAAAGCGCTGGCGGGCTTGGACTGGACAAAGCCAAAGCCCTTGGCCAGTTCGCCGGGGATGAGATTGCGCAAGGAAATATCGTTCACCAGTCCGATCAGGCGGATATAGCTGCACGCTTCTTCGGGTGTCACGCCCTGTGGTACATCGCCGGTGACAACAACAATCTCTGCCTCAAGATCGCAACCCCAGGCCTCATCGGCGAGTTTTATCGGCGAGCGCGCACCGCGCATATCGTCGGAGCCACCTTGATACATAAGCGGGTCGGTCCAGAAGGTTTCTGGCATCTCGGCACCACGTGCCTTGCGCACTAGTTCGACGTGATTCACATAGGCGCTGCCATCGGCCCATTGGTAGGCGCGCGGCAAGGGCGCAGCGGCATCATGCTCATGGAAACGCTCGCGCGGGATCGCCTCATGCTCCAAATCGCGGGCCAGCACTTCCAGTTGCGGTGCGATTGTGTCCCAATCATCCAGCGCCGCCTGCAAGGTCGGGCAGATATGCGCCGCATCGGCATACCAGGCGAGATCATTGGAAACGACGACCAAACAGCCATCGCGGCCGCTCTCAAGTGATGCCAGTTTCATTTATGCGTTTTCCTTATTTTCTTCATTTCCACAATTGCCCCAAATACCGTCAGGGCTGAGCTTGTCGAAGCCCGTTTATCAGCATTGCGCCAAGCAGAGAAACACCCTTCGACAGGCTCAGGGCTAACGGTCTTGGTTATGCTATTCCGCTTCCACCGCATCGGGATCGACATGCAGCCATTGCGCATGTTGCGGCGCGGTTTTGGTTTGGCTCCATTCTTCCAGCATATCCGGCGCGACGCGGCGCAGTTCGGCATATTGCTCTTCGCTACCGATATTGCACGCCAGCTCCAGCCGATGCCCATTGGGATCAAAGAAATAGATGGAGCGGAAAATGCCGTGATAGGTTGGCCCCAGCACCTCGATGCCCTCAGCCTCGATATGGTCTTTTGCCGCCAACAGCGCATCCATATCGGCGACCTCAAACGCGATATGCTGCACCCAGGCCGGGGTATTGGGGTCTTTGCCCATATCCGGCTGATTGGGCAGCTCAAAAAACGCGATCACATTGCCGCCGCCGCAATCGAGAAAAACGTGCATATAGGGATCATAAGCCCCTGTAGAGGGGACATAATCCTCGGCGAAGGCATTGGTATATTCCATGCCGAGAACGCGCTCATACCATTGAACCGTCTCCTTCGCGTCCTTGCAGCGATAGGCGACATGGTGAATGCGCGAAATATTGGGGGCTGTGGTGGTCATTTAGGGTCTCCTATACGTCATTGCGAGGAGTGAAGCGACGAAGCAATCCAGAGCGAGCTCGTGCGGCCCTGGATTGCTTCGCTGCGCTCGCAATGACGATTTTTCTTACTCCGCCGGAGCCTTGTCTGCATCCAGCACACCGCGCGCGATCTGGTCGCGCTCGATACTTTCGAACAGCGCCTTGAAATTGCCCTCGCCAAAGCCGTCATCGCCCTTGCGCTGGATAAATTCAAAGAACACCGGACCGATTTGCGGCTCGGCAAAGATTTGCAGCAGCAGACGTGCGTTACCACCTTCGGTGGTGCCATCGAGCAAGATGCCGCGCATTTTCAGCTCATCCGGGTTCTCACCATGGCCGGGCAGACGCTCATCGAGCATCTCATAATAGGTCGCCGGCGGTGCGGTCATGAACGGCACACCGAGTTTCTTCAGCCGGTCCCAGCAGCCGACCAGATCATCACAAATCAGAGCGATATGCTGGATGCCCTCGCCGTTAAATGCACGCAGAAATTCCTCAATCTGACCCTTGCCGCCCTCGCCTTCTTCATTGAGCGGGATTTTGATCTTGCCGTCAGGCGCGGTCAGCGCCTTGGAGGTCAGGCCGGTATATTCGCCCTTAATGTCGAAAAAGCGGATCTCGCGGAAATTGAACAGCTTCTCATAATAATCGGCCCAATAGGTCATGCGGCCGGTATAGACGTTGTGCGTCAGGTGATCGATCAGCTGGAAGCCCGCGCCTTCGGGGCGGCGGTCAACACCGGGTAGATATTCAAAATCGATATCGTAGATGGTCAGATCATCCTTGCCTGCCTTACCCTCATAGCGATCCACCAGATACAGAATCGCGCCGCCAATGCCGCGAATGGCGGGCAGGCGCAGTTCCATCGGGCCGGTTTCGACATGCACCGGCTCAGCTCCGGCGGCGATCAGATGATCATAGGCCTTGGCGGCATCATGCACACGGAAGGCCATGCCGCAAGCCGAAGGACCATGTTCACGGGCAAAATACCAGGCCGCGCTGCGCGGCTCATAGTTGATGATCAGATTGATGCCACCCTGACGCCAAAGATGCACCTGCTTGCTACGGTGCGTTGCGACATGGGAAAAGCCCATGGCTTCAAATACCGGCTCGAGCTGGCCCTTTTCGGGGGCGCAGAATTCGATAAACTCAAACCCGTCCAGACCGGCGGGGTTGGCAACATCAGAGGCTTTTGCAGTCACAGGGGCGTTCATCAGCAGGGTCTCCACAGATTAGGGGTGATCTGAAAATAGTATCATCTGTAACTATATTCCTTTTGCACCGATTCTGCAATGCGCTTTTGCATGTCTTTTCCAAATTGCGCGCAGCGGTTATAGCAGTGCCATAAAGGTCGCATAATATCTCCATGGGCAGGGAGCATGATTATGGGCTGGTCTGACGGCACAATCCTGATCAATATCGGCGCGATCATCTACATCATCGCCTTTGCGGTGCGCGGCGAGCTGACGCTGCGCATATTAACGCTGATCGGCAACGGCTTTTACATCGCCTATTATCTCTTCGTGCCCGAGGTGACCTTGTGGATTGCCATCGGTTCTACAATGTTGATGACCATCGCCAATGTCGTGGTGATGGGGCGCATCGCTCTGGAGCGCACCACCTGGGGCATGAGCGATGAGGACAAGGCGCTCTATAGCCGTTTCGACAATTTCAATCCCGGCCAGTTCCGCCGCCTGCTCAAAGCGGCAACCCGGCTTTCGGGTGAGCAGGATTTGCGGCTGACTCTGGAAGGGCAAATCCCCGAAAGGCTCTATTTCATAACGGACGGCATCGTACATGTGAGCAAGGGCCGCGATAGCTTCCCGTTGCGAGAGAATAATTTTATCGGCGAGGTCGCCTGGCTGCTCAACGGCCCGGCCAGCGCCACGGTGATCAGCAGCGACAATGCTGAAATACTCGCCTGGGACAGCGCCGCCTTGCGCAAGCTGTGCGCAAAATGGCCCGATATCGACAACGCCCTGCGCGCCCGCATCAATCGCGACTTGGCGCAGAAACTGTCAGATAGTGTTCAACAGGCGGAGGCGGCTTAACGCGGAATTTGAGAGTTAGTTTTGAAATAATCCCGTTCGTGTCGAGCGCAGTCGATACACAGCTCTCCAGTTGCACCGGCCTCTCGACTTCGCTAAAGGCGAACGGATTATAGTGAAGCAAGTTCTCTATTCCTCACCCCGCAAAGCATCGCTCGCCTCACGCAGGCGGGTCAGCATATCGCGCATCTGTGCTTCCTCTTCCGCCGAAAGCACCGCGAAAATCCGTCGTTCCATATCCTCGGCCAGCGGCATGATTTCGCCATAAAGCTCTGCACCCGTCACCGTTAGCGCCAGCTGGTGCGAGCGGCCATCGCTGGCATGGGGCGCGCGGGCGATCAGCTTGCGCTCGACCAGAGCCTTGCAGGCACGATTGACCGCGACCTTGTCCATCCGGGTGACGGCCACCAGTTCGCGCTGTGTCACCTGTTCCAGATCGCCCAGCACCGCCATTATCCGCCACTCGGTGATTTTAAGGCCAAAGCGGCTGCGATATTCCTCGGCGATGAGATTGCTGACCGCATTGGTGGTGATCGAAAGCTGATAGGGCAGAAAATCCGCCAGCCTTTTGCGGTTACTCTCAGACATCACAGCCGCACATTCAGGCCGAGCCAGAAGGTTTGCGGTCGGGCGCGTTCGACCACACCTGCACCGCTGATCCCCGCCTGCACTTCTGCATCGAAAAGATTTTCCACCCAGCCCTCCAGCATCAGCGTATCGCTCAGACCATAGCTGGCGCGCGCATCGAGGGTGAAGGCATCATCAAGCAGGCGCGTATTGCTGTCGTCCTCAAACTGGCTGCCAATATAGCGCAGCGTGACGCCGGCGCTGATATCGCTGCGGCGCGGCTGCCAGTCGAGCGCGGCATTGGCAAAATGCTGCGGCACCTGCGCCGGACGCAGCCCGTCAATCGCCGCCTGCGCGCCGGCATTACCCGCGACTTCGCTATCGACATAAGCGTAACCCACCGACATGCTGAACGCGCCAATATCAATCGCGGCATCAATCTCGACACCCAACGCATCGACAGCATCCAGATTCTGGCGCTGGCGAAACACCCCTGCCCCTGAGACAAAGCCGACACCGGGGAACAGGCCGGGGCCGCTATCGAGCGTCACATTGGCAATGGCATTGTCGAGCTGGTTATAGAACACCGTGCCGCTGAACCGCAGCGTATAGATTTCCCAGTCGAGACCCAATTCCACCCCGCGCAAACGCTCGGGTTCGAGCAATTCATTGGCGGCAGTGGCATCGGCGCCAACGCGGAAAGGCCGGTACAGCTCGTTCAGCGTCGGCAAGCGCCAGCCAAGATAGGCCGCACCGCGCAGCGTCAACAGGCTGGCGGCATTATAGGCAAAGCCGATCCGCCCCGTGCCTTCAATGCCATCACGATCGGCAAAGCTGTCATCACTGCGAATCTGCCCGGCAATATCAGGCGCCAGTTCAAATTCGCGACGGAAACCATTGGCAATCGACCAATAATCCAGTCGCCCGCCGCCGGTGAGCAAAAATGTCGGCGTCACCTGCCAACTCGCCTCAACATAGCCGCCCAGCGTATCGGTGCGCCCACCGGCATTGCGCCCGCGCAAGGGCGCAGCATTTTGGAAGAAGAAGCGCTCATTCGTCTCACCGACAGTGCGCCGCCAATCGCCGCCTATACGCAGCTCGGCATTGTCGCCTACTGGCGGGCGGATCTCGAACTTTGCGCCCAGCCCCGTCGAAGGCACGTTAAACTGATCAAGCACCTGCCGCACAGAATTGCGCTCCGCCTCGACAGCACCAAAGCTGGTCTGAAATTCGCGCAACTGCAGATAGGCCAGCGCCTCCCATTGCCAACGCCCGCGCGACACCAGCCGTACCGACGCATCGGCGCCATCATTGCGGTTGTCGCTAAAGGCAAAGCCGCGCTCGCGCTCATCGCTATAGGCGCGGATATTGGCCTGTATCTCGGTATCGTCGCTCAATGGCGCGACAAAACGCGCGCCAAAGCCATATTGCTGGTACTCCGCCGGACGATCAACGCTGCCGCGCTGTTCCTCAATCACCGGGATAAAGCCATCGCCGCGCGCATATTGCGCTGAGAAGGTCAGCCCGCCGGTTCCCAGCTTCTGCTCGGCGGCGATATTGGCTTCCAAGCTGTCGCGGCTGCCATAGCGCAAAGTTCCCTCAATTTCCCTCGAAGGCATTGGCAAATCATTTAACAGATCAGGGTTTGGTAGTGTTCTTGTTCGTAACTCGATCGTCCCAGCCAAGGCTCCAGCACCATCGCTGCCTGTGCCGCCGCCTCGGCGGACGCGAACATTCTCAATCGCCATTGCATCATAGCCTGGAAAGCTGACCCAGCCGCCAAAGGGATCGGCCTGCGGCACACCATCCAGTGTCAGCAAAGCGCGGCTGGCAGCGTTGCCGCCGAGCCCGCGCAGGGTTACGCCCTGGCTGGTCGGGTTGGCCGAGCGTGAATCCGAACGACGAAATTGCTGCAGGCCCGGCACATTGCGCAAGGCATTTTCGATGCGTCCGCTAGCTTCATTGGCCAATTCCCGCGGCCCTATTTCGCTGACGGCATAGGCCTTATCGCCCAGCGGATCATCAAGCGGAGCACCTAGAACGGTAATGTTTTCCAACGTAATGGTAGATGGATCGATAACTTCGACTGATTGTTCATTGCCATCATCTGGGGTGCAATCGATCAACAGGCATGGGTCTGGCTGATCCTGTGCAATGGCTGCAGCAGGTGTCCCAGCCAATGCGAGAATGGATATCGAGGCAGTAGAAAACAAAAAACGCAAAGACATTATTCGGTGGCAATCCTGTCAGGGTGAGCGGCTTTGAATGCTTCCAATTCGCCAAGCTCAGCATGAATACGCCTCAGCTTGGGAAACGCCTCCATAGGCAAGCCAAAACGCTCGGCATTATACATTTGCGCGGTCAGGCAGATATCGGTGAGGTTCGGGGTCTCGCCACCAAAAACGCCCTGCTCCGGCGCCGCCTGTTCCAGCGCGGTATAGCCCAAAGTCATCCAATAATGCATCCATTGCACCACATCATCCTGTGAACGGCCGAACGGGTCTTTCAAATACTGCCAGACGCGCAAATTGTTGATCGGATGGATATCGGCGATGATCCCCATGGCATCGGCCAGTACTTTGGCCCGCGCGGCCGGGTCTTCAGGGAGCATGCGCGGTGCGGGGAAGCGCGCATCAAGATAATCGATAATCGCCAGCGACTGGCTGAGGTCATGGCCATCAATCTGCAACATCGGCACCAGCCCCTGCGGATTGCGCGCTGTGTAAGAGGCGCTGCGCTGATCACCATCGACGAGATTGACCCATTCGGTGCGATAGTCCACGCCCTTCAAATTGAGCGCCAGCCGCACCCGATAGGCCGCGGTCGAGCGGAAATAGTCATACAGGACAATCTCGGACATGATGCTATCCTTAAGCGGGAATGGCCGCGCACCATGATCAGCGCCTGCGATGAATGCAAGTTTTGTTTCTTACCAATTCCTCCCCGGCACGGGGAGGGGGACCATGCGCAGCATGGTGGAGGGGGCTGTCCGCATGGCGCTGCGCGAGAGGAGAACCCCCTCCGTCACGCCTTCGCTAAAGCTACGGCGTGCCACCTCCCCGTGCCGGGGAGGAATTGGATCGGCACCAGTTTTCCGCTAAAGCGTTCAATGATGCCATCATCAACTGATCAAAAATTTGCAACGCTTCGTCTCTTCGCCAAATATCCGGTGCCCGGCTATGCCAAGACACGGCTGATACCCGCACTGGGAGAGACAGGTGCCGCAGCGCTGCATCGTACTTTGGCGCATCGGACCTGCGCCACGCTGATTGCCAGCGGACAGCCGGTGGTGGCGCATTATGCAGGAGAAGAGGAAATGGCCTTTCGCGAATGGCTGGGCGATACGCCCGATTATGCCGAGCAGCCTGAAGGCGATTTGACCAATCGCCTGCTCGCGGCGCTCGGCACGGGCCCTCAGATATTTTTTGGTGCCGATACACCCGATCTGACCGTCGAAATTGTCCAAAAAGCTGTTGTCGCGTTAGAAACGCATCAGGTGGTTATTGGCCCGGCAGAGGATGGCGGTTATTATCTGATCGGTATGGTGCGTCCGCTGCCCGATCTGTTCCGCGATATGCCATGGAGTACCGATAAGGTTCTGCCGACAACCTTGGCGCGGCTGGAGGCGATGGCTATTGCCCCGGTGATGCTGGAGACACTGGCCGATTGCGACCGCCCCGAAGACCTGACGCGCTGGCCTGCGCTTGTCGAAAGCCTGCCGCCATGACTGCCCAGAAAGCAACAGGCGAGCCTGTCACCATCCTGATCCCGACATGGCAGGAGGAAGAGGCCTTGCCTGCAACCATAGCCAATATCGCAGCGATGGACCCGCCGCCCGATGAGGTGCTACTTGTCGATGGCGGTAGCAAGGATGCCACGGTGCAACTGGCAAAAGACGCCGGTTTCCGCGCCATTATCGCACCCAAAAAAGGCCGTGGTCCACAGATCAACCATGGTGTCGAAGAGGCAGAAGGGCCGATTGTCCTTGTCCTGCATGCCGATAGCATCCTGCCGCCTGATGCCATCACCCATGTGCGCCAGACGCTCAGCAATCGCACCATATCGCTCGGTACTTTCCTGCCGATTATCCGTGGCAAAAAGACCCGTTGGGGCACGACGCTGCATAACTGGATCAAGACCTGGTATCCGATTGTCACCCATCCACATCTGTTCGTGCGCGGGGTGCGGCTGCTGTTCGGCGATCATGCGATGTTCTTCCGCCGCGAGGATTTTCTTGCCGTCGGTGGCATCCCGGATGATGCGACGATTATGGAAGAAGCGGACCTGTGCATTGGCATGGCAACACGCGGCAAGCTGAAAATGACGCGCAAGCCGGTGATTACTTCAGACCGCCGCATCGCCCATTGGGGCCCGCTCAAGGCCAA
The DNA here is from genome assembly GCA_038748365.1 of Pseudomonadota bacterium. Taxonomy (GTDB): domain Bacteria; phylum Pseudomonadota; class Alphaproteobacteria; order Sphingomonadales; family Sphingomonadaceae; genus Alterisphingorhabdus. The sequence goes on along the minus strand of JBCDIZ010000005.1, from coordinate 38,316 downwards.
TTATCTCTATCTCAAGATCGGGATTATGTGGAGCTTTGGGGTGCGCAAAAAGCTGGGGGATATTTACCCGGATATCCGGTAATCAGCGCCAATCCAAAAACCCCGTGCGATGGCAATAGTCCACCATCCGCCGCAGCGCTGCTTTATCGATATGCGGTGCAATAATCCCGGCCTTCTCTGCAAGAACACGGCTTTCAAACAGGGGCACCCGGGCAAAATACTCAAAAAATTGCGCCCCAACCTTGCGATGCACCATCAGGCTGCGGCGGTCGAGTTGGTCAACATCGTACGTATCAGGATGAACGATCTCCGCCGGAGACGCGCGCGCATATTCCGCGACAATATCCAGCATATCGGCAAGCGGAAAAGGTTTATCAGCAACCAGATGCACCGCATCGCCATCAAACTGCGCCATGTTTTCGGCCATTTCCATCAAGCCGGAAACCACATGATCGAGCGGAACAATCGCGAAAGCCGCGCCATCAATTGCCGGGACGCGCTGCAAAAGCGGAGAACCGAACAGGCGAAACAGATGATAGAAATCATCCTGTCGCGGAATAGCGCCATCTGACAAGCGCCCGACAATGATGCTCGGCCGAGCAATCGCGGCGACCAGGCCCTGTTTGCGCGCCTGCATCACGTGGCTTTCAGCGATGGCCTTGGAACGCTCATAGCCATTGGTGAAATCGCCTTCAGGATTGGCTGGCATCTCTGAAACCGGACCATCGGCCCGACCACAAACATACGCCGTGGAAACATGCAGCAAAGCCGCGTCTAACTGCTGCGCCAGCGCGACCGCATTGCGCGCACCGCCAATATTCACCGTCTCATAAACCGCATCGCTGGCGGTAAAGTCAGTGGTCGCGGCACAATGGATAACCAAATCAATATCATCTGGAAGTCCAGTAAGACCGAAACTAGGTTGGGTAACATCTCCCTGCAAAGGCGTGATTTCAGCCGCCCGGTCCTGCCCATCCATGTCAAGCATAGTACGACCCTCGCCGCGCAGCACGCCAACGATGTGATGACCTGAATCCAGCAAAGCACCGGCCAGTGCACCACCGACTAGCCCTGTCGCCCCTGTCAATAAAACACGCATAGGTGCAGTCTCTTTGCTACTCAGCAACAGCTTGCCGGAGCAGTCTCACCACCCTCGCTTGGCATATTAAACGGCATACCCGTGCCGCAGCCCTCAAATACGCCATAATGTTTTGAGAAATCGCCGATAAAATCAAAATATTTCGCAAAACGCGTATCGGCGAGCATCTTCCAGCTATTGCCGCACACCGGAAAAACCTTGCCCCGCTCAATCATATGATGCTTGTCGAGCGCGAAAACGCGTTCTTCACCGCTGATCCCGCCCTTATATATCACAGCCTGGCCGTAATCCTCACACTCAGGCTCAAGCCCATCAAGCTTGAACAGGCGATATGTGGCGGAGAAGAAATTAATGCCATCCAACTTGGCGGCAACCGCAGGGTCGCCAATGCCCAGGGGGCGGTCTTTAACCAGTCGCGGATCGGTAAAACCTGCGATTTTCGCCAGCGCCAAAAAATCTCCCCAATAGAGTGCGCCGGAGAGACACTCACCGTGCAACACCGGATCATTGAGCAAATGCTCCGGCACCCTGCGGTCAGAATAGACATCGGAGAAATACATTTCGCCGCCGAGTTTTAGCAACCGATGCGCGTCGCCGAAGACCTTGCCCTTATCGGCAACCAGATTGATCACACAATTGGAAACAATGACATCAAAGCTGCCCGGTTCAAGATCAAGAGAGTCAAGCTTCTCAATATCGCCCTCAATAAACCGAACATTCGGACTGGCATAACCGAAGCGCTCTGCGTGCCAGTCAATATGGGCATTGGCGACTGCCAGTTGCTCTGGAGTGGTATCCACGCCGACAACTTCGCCCTGTTCACCCACCAGCTGTGCCAGAATATAAGCGTCCTGACCCGAGCCCGAACCGAGATCGAGAATGCGCGCACCTTCAAGCTGCTGTGGCGCAATCAAGCCGCAGCCATAATAGCGCGACTTTACCTCTTCATGGACATTGGCCAGCGCCCGTATGATGGCCTCTGGGGGACGCTCGGCAGTAACACAGGCATCAGTCTTCAGATCATCCGATCCGCCTAGCACCTGACCATAATATTCCCGGCTATTCTCGATGTTCATAGCTTGCCTGTCCTCGTTTTGATGATTCGTGAGCCACCCGCTTATGCGCTGGAAACATGCGGATTTCGCCTCCAGCGAACAAGAGATTTATTTTTGATGGCGCGCGTAACCCGTTACGTTTACTGAACGAAACTAAGGGTCAGTGTCCATTGATCGCATGGTCGTGACTTGAGTCAGAGAAGGCCAGATCTAAGAGCGAATGAGGAGCATAGTGGTTCTATGAGACGATTGAGCGACGACGAGCTGGCCTTTTCTGGCCAAGGCCCTGCGGGGTGGCGTGCTGCGGGCGATCTGCTGCGTCAAAGCCCTTGCAGGCAGAATGACTGCCTGGCTGCGGACTTTTCCTTCCAGCTCATCCCGCAGCACACCATCACGATCCATGCGATCAATGAACACTGACCCTACAGCCATGAAATACACACATGACATAATCGTGCTGGGCGCAGGCTCGGCGGGGCTGACCGCGGCAGGCGGCTGCGCCATGCTGGGGCTGAATGCGGCGCTGGTGGAACGCGGCGAAATGGGCGGCGATTGCCTCAACACTGGCTGCGTTCCCTCGAAGGCCATTATCGCTGCAGCGCACCGCGCGCATGACATGCGGACTGCCGATAAATATGGCATCAAAGGGACAGAACCCACAGTCAATTTCCAGTTGGTGCATAATCATATTCATGCCGCTATTGAGACCATCGCGCCCGAAGATAGTCAGGAACGGTTCGAGGAAATGGGCGCCGATGTCATTCGCGGTAATGCCAGTTTTACCGGGCCGAAATCCATAACCGTTGCGCTTAATGATGGCGGAGTGCGCAAGATCAGCGCGCCACGCATCGTTATCGCTACCGGCAGTCGACCCTTTGTTCCGCCGATCCAGGGCATTGAAAATGTGCCATTTATGACCAATGAGAACATCTGGAATCTGACGGAATTGCCGGAGCATCTGATTGTATTGGGCGGCGGGCCAATTGGTATGGAGATGGCACAAAGCTTTCGGCGGCTTGGCAGCGATGTAACCGTCGCCACTGTCGGCAGACCATTTCCCAAGGATGATGACGAAGCTGCTGAAATCGTTATTGAAAGACTGCGCGGCGAAGGGATTATTATCAACGAAAATGCACGAGCCCAGTCGGTGCGGATGGACGATAAGACCATCACCCTCACCACCAATAGCGGCGAGGAAATCACCGGCTCGCACCTGCTGATTGCCACCGGCCGCGAGGTTAATTTCGATGGCCTCAATCTGGAACAGGCTGGCGTCACATATGATCGCCATGGCATCTCAGTCGATCAGCGCCGCCGCACCAGCCAAAAACATATCTATGCCATTGGCGACTGCCGCCCGGGTCCGCATTTCACCCATGCTTCGGGCTATGAAGGATCCAATATCGTGCTCGAGGTAGGCTTCGGCCTGCCAAGCAAGGTCAACTACAAGGCTTTGCCATGGGTTACCTATGTCGACCCGGAGCTGGCGCAGGTAGGTCTCACCGAGAAAGCCGCACGCGAGCAATATGGTGACACGATCACCGTCTGGCGTGAGGACTTTTCCCATAATGACCGAGCCATTACCGAGCTCGAAACCACCGGCTTTGTGAAGATTATCAAAAAAGGCGGTAAGGTCATCGGCGCCACTATTGTCGGCGCGCATGCCGGCGATATGTTGCTGCCCTGGTCCATGGCGATTGCTGGCAAGTCCAACACCTTTGGTATGGCCAGTCTAATCGTCCCCTATCCCAATCGCGCCGAGCATAGCAAGGCGGCGGCTTTCGCCTCGGATGAAGCCAAGGTGTTCAACAAATGGACCAAAGGCTGGGCCGGTTTTCTGGCCAAGCTGCGGCGTTGAGGCATAACTCCACAACCGTTCGGGCTGAGCTTGTCGAAGCCCTGTTCTTTCTTACAAAGTAAGTACGGCCCTTCGACAAGCTCAGGGCGAACGGAAGTAAACCAGATTAACGGAAGTAAACCGGATTAAATTCTACATATCATTCATTGCGCATTCAATCCCGGCCAAGCAGTGTCCGCAAAGCATTCCGGGAGATTACAATGCGCGCAGCTATACCGCTTGTCTTATTCGCTATCGCTATCCCCAGCGCCGTTGCCGCTCAGGATATAGCACCGCCGCAACCCGCTGAGTCACAAATCGACTATAAGGGCTTTGCCGACCTAACCGATGAAGTCTTCGCCTATCGCCAGGAACGCCTTGTCGATCTGAATGAGTTCAATAAGCGGGCCGCGAGGGACAATGTGTTGATCCTAGACACCCGCTCTGCCGCGGCTTTTGCTGCCGGGCACATAAAAGGCGCGGTCAACTTACCCTTTTCAGACTTCACTGATGAGAAATTGCGCAAAGTCATCGGCGATGACGAAACCCGCGAAATCCTGATCTACTGCAACAATAATTTTGCAGAAAATATCCCGCCCATCCCGCTGAAGCGTGCCCCGCTGGCGCTCAATATCCCGACATTCATCAATCTTTACGGCTATGGCTATCGCAATGTGTATGAATTGCAGGGCAGCTATTGGCTCTCTGATGAAAAGATCGCCTGGGCCGGCGAGATACCCGTGCGCGGTTCGATACCCGGTTTCTCTCAACTTCAACCGCAACAATAATCACAATCGCGGCCGGACCGAGTCTCTTTCTGGAACCGAATGGCTTTTGCTCTTTCTGTCCCGACTGCTTTTATTGCCGAAATCTGTAACAAAATCCGGAATCACACTGAACTTCTTTGAAAGCTTGCAAATCGGTACATGAACCGCTGATAAGCTTTTAACAGAGGAGAGTGACCCATAGCCAGCCAGCCCAACCCTGAAGACAGCCCGTTTGCGCTGGCTGAGAAGCAGCCACTCGACCCGGCGAAATTCCGCGATCCTGATGTCACCGCAAAGGGCGACAAACGCGCTTCGGTCGATATGCGCGAGCTGGAGACGCTGTGGATCAACACTGGTACCTTGTGCAATCTCGCCTGCGCCTCCTGCTATATTGAGAGCAGCCCGCGGAATAACGCGCTGGTCTATATCCGCCATAATGAGGTGCTCGCCTATCTCGATGAGATCCGCGATGAAGGGTTAGCAACACGTGAAATCGCCTTTACCGGCGGCGAACCGTTTATGAACCCGGATATACTACCGATTCTGACTAGCTGTCTGGAACGTGACTTTGCGGTGCTGGTGCTCACCAATGCTATGCGACCGATGCAGCGGCATGAAGCGGCGTTGCTGGCATTACACGCCCAATATGATGAGCGATTGACGCTGCGAATTAGCCTCGATCATTATAGCAAGCCGGTGCATGAAGCGGAACGTGGCGCAAACACATGGGACAAGGCGATGGCCGGGCTACGCTGGCTTTCGGATAATGGCTTTCGCATTGCCATTGCCGGACGGCGGCTCGGCCATGAAAGCGATGAACAGGGCCGTGCTGGATTTGCCGCGCTGTTTGCTGCTGAGGGTCTGAGCATCAATCTTGATGACCCCAATCAGTTTGTTCAATTCCCCGAAATGGACGCCAGCGCCGATATCGCCGAGATCACCACCGAATGCTGGGATATTCTCAGCGTCGATCCCGTCTCTATCATGTGCGCCACCAGTCGCATGGTAGTGAAGCATAAGGGCGCTGAGAAACCCACGATCGCAGCCTGCACCTTGCTGCCTTACGATCCGCAATTCGATATGGGCCAGACACTGAAACAGGCGTCTCAGTCGGTGAAACTTAACCACCCCCATTGTGCACGATTCTGTGTGCTCGGCGGCGCGAGCTGTTCGGGTTGAACCAATTCCTCCCCGTTTACGGGGAAGGGGACTACCGAAGGTGGTGGAGAGGGCAAAGCCACAGGCGAGCCTTGCACCGGTTGCTACCAGTCCTCGCCCTGCGGGCTGCGGCCCCTCCGTCAGCGCTGCGCGCTGCCACCTCCCCAAGACAAGCTTGGGGAGGATATTCTCTCATCCCCGCATCGCGGCTTTTATTGGCTCCGATGTTACCGGATAACCCAGACCATCAGGCACACAGAGATGCGGTTCGCCCTCGCGTTCCTCAACAAAGGGCGTAACCAGTTCGGGGGGATGTGCCCCCACATGGGCAACCAGCGCGTCATAGCTTTGGCATTGGGCCAGCTTTTCCAGATTGCGTCGGGTTGGGAAGATAATCTTGATCTCCTCACGTTCGGCACGGTCCAGCACCTCTTGTGCCGTAGCCCAGAAAAGGGTGCGATTTTCGGTATCATCCACCACCGCCTGCCCTTCGGGCAGTGTCGCCCGCGCTATGTAGAAGCGGGTATCAAAAACCCGTTTCTCGTTAAACGGCGGGCGCCAACGGGCAAAATAGGTCAGGCTTTGCGGTTCCAGCTCCAGCGCATAGCGATCCACCACCGCATCAAAATGGCTGTCACCGGAAGCCTCGGCACGAATGGCTTCGATCGCGTCGTCGCCGGGCATGGTCTTCATCGCCACCGGATAGCGCGCTTCCTCTATGGTCTCGCGGATAGCGGCAATGCGCCCCGCCATATCGGCCAATGGCTCGTCAATATCGCCATCCGGATCGCGCTCCAGAAAGCGCCGCGCCAGCACATAATCACCGCTATCGACACGTCCACCGGGAAACACCACAGCACCAGCGGCAAAAGCCATCTTCCCCGAGCGCTCCACCATGAGCAGCCGCGGCGACCCATCAGGTTGATCCGCCGCAACAATAATCGTCGCGGCAGGGGTCGCCTGTATAAGAGGTTTGCCAGTCAGCGGATCGGTTTTGGGAAGATCATTCATGACTATTGGAATGGCTGAGTGCAGATGGTGTTGCAAGGGAAACAGGGAATTTTGTTGCCTGCCCGAAAGCGTTGTCGATATTTCTTACATTTTTCAATATGTTAAGGTTCTGCTAACCATCTAAGCTGCTGTTTTTGCTAAAATAGCCAAAACTGGCACAGGGCCTGCATATTTTACAGCGTCTCAAATGGTTCACTTGGAAGGCGGTCTGCTTTTCTGGTCTCTTGCAGACCGCCTCCCCGTTGGGTCAGGAGCTAGGAATTATAAGGAGCGAGGTTTGAGGCAATTTGCCCTTGGGCAAGGAAGGAAAGCGAAGTCGATAGTGGGTCTATCGCAAGCTTTTCTGACGTAGCACAGGGGCAAATTGGTCAAATCCCGAAGGGACGTCAAAATGACTTCCATCTCGGGCTAAAAATACACTTGGAAAGGCAATAAGCCTTCCCGGCGCGCATTTTCAGCCGATATGTTCTTCATTTTGACGCCTCGCCCTCATAATTCCTAGCTCCTGACCCGAGTTCCCAAGGGATTAAGTCGATTACCCGTCAGGCTTTATTCCTACAAAAGAAAAGCCGCACGCTTCCCGACAGAAGGTGCGGCTTTTTTTGTTTTGATGTTGTAGCTCGTGGCCTATCAAGCCTCCGCCTTGGCGACCTGCTTTTCCTCCATCAGCGTTTCCAGTTCACCGGCTTCAAACATTTCCATCATAATGTCCGAACCGCCGATAAATTCACCCTTTACATAGAGCTGCGGGATAGTCGGCCAGTCAGAATAGGTCTTGATGCCCTGACGCACTTCCATGTCCTGCAACACATCGACACTGTCATAGGCAACGCCGAGACGATCAAGGATAGCGATCGCACGGCTGGAAAAACCGCATTGCGGGAAAAGCGGTGTGCCTTTCATAAACAGCACGACATCATTGTCTTTGACGGTCTTTTCGATTTTCTCATGGGTGGCATCAGTCATAGTTCTGTTCCTGCTAATGGGGATATGATCAAGAAGTGGGGACCGCGGTGGTCAGTTGCAAGGCGTGAAGCACGCCGCCCATTCGGCCATCAAGTGCGGCGTAGACCGTTTTGTGCTGGTTGACGCGTGTCATACCGCGAAAGCTTTCGGACACGACATGCGCCGCATAATGGTCGCCATCGCCTGCCAGATCAGTGATTGTCACCTCGGCATCGGGGATCGCTTCGCGGATCATCTTCTCAATATCTTCGGCCTGCATCGGCATGGTGCAACTGTCCTCAGCTATTCTCTTCGGTAAACTGACGGCGTGCTTCCACCATCCGCTCATCCATAGCAGCGCGCACACCAGCATCATCAATTTCAACCCCGGCAGAGGTCAGGTCACCAAGAAGTTTGCGCACCACATCTTCGTCGCCGGCTTCTTCAAAATCGGCCTGCACCACTGATTTGGCATAAGCGTCGCTCTCTTCAGGCGTTAGCGACATTTTCTCTGCCGCCCATTGGCCAAGCAGCTTGTTGCGCCGTGCAGTGATGCGGAATTCGACTTCCTCATCGCGGGCCATCTTATTTTCAAACGCTTTCTCGCGATCGCTAAAACCGGTCATATAGTCTTCCTGCCCCAAATAGTGTTGCAATATGCATTAGCCCTAAGCCGCCTGCGTGAGTCACGCAAGCAGCAGTATCACATCTTCACGACCAGCTTACCGATAGCTTCGCGGTTGGCCAGTTTGGTGATAGCTTTGGGTGCATCGTCAAAGCTGAAAGTTTCCGAGATTTTGGGGCTGATCTTACCTTCTGCCCAAAGGTCGAACAGCTCAGCGATATTCCCGTGATTGCGTTGCGGCTCGCGGGCGGCAAACGCACCCCAAAATACGCCGCAAACATCACAGCTTTTGAGCAGCGTCAAGTTGAGCGGCAGTTTGGCGATACCCGCAGGGAAACCGACAACAAGGAACCGCCCTTCCCATGCGATTGAGCGCAATGCTGGTTCGCTATAATCGCCGCCCACCGCATCATAGATGACATTGGCGCCATTGGGGCCAACCGCTTCCTTGAATTTCTGGCTCAGTTCCTTGGACTGTGCCTTGTCGAATGGCTGGCGGTCATAGATTACTGTGTCATCGGCACCGCTGGCCCTCGCTGCTTCGGCCTTGGCCTCGCTGGAGACAGCCGCAACAACCCGCGCGCCATAGGCCTTGCCCAATTCCACTGCGGCCAAACCGACGCCGCCAGCTGCACCGAGCACCAGCAGAGTATCGCCTTCAGCAATATGGCCGCGGTCCTTCAGCGCATGGATTGAGGTGCCATAGGTCATCAGCAGCGAAGCGCCCTGCTCAAAGGAAAAAGCATCGGGCAGGCGGAATACGCCCGCAGCAGCGACAGTGATTTTCTCGACCAGCCCGCCAAAGCCTGTGCCAGCAATCACCCGGTCGCCCACCGCATAATCGGTAACGCCCTCGCCCACAGCTTCGACCACGCCGGCAATCTCACTGCCCGGCGCAAAGGGACGTGGCGGGCGGAGTTGATAGAGGTCCTGAATAATCAGCGCATCGGGGAAGTTGATCGAACAGGCCTTGACCGCCACCAGCAACTCGCCCGCGCCGGGTGTGGGGTCGTCAACCTCGGTCATCTCCAGCGTATCGGGGCCACCAACTTCTTTCGACAAAAGCGCGCGCATCCTGTTCTCCTGATTATTCTGATTGAAAGGGGAATATTCGGTTATTGTGGCACCAGCCAAGGTGTAGCCTCTGCTTGACGCCGTTCGTACGTATCGATTGCATCCGCATCGGCCAAGGTCAATGCTACTTCGTCGAGACCGTTCATCAGGCAATGTTTGCGGAATGGGTCGAGTGTGAACGCAAACCGGTCCTGAAACGGCGTTGTCACCGTCTCGGTTTCCAGATCGATGGTAACCTCGTCCGTCTTGGCAACCTCAAGCAGGCGGTCAATCTGCTCCTGCGGCAGTGTCACCGTGACCAAACCGTTTTTGAAAGCATTTCCGGCAAAAATATCGGAGAAACTCGGCGCGATCACTGCTGTAATGCCCATATCGAGCATCGCCCAGACTGCATGTTCGCGGCTCGATCCGCAGCCGAAATTATCGCCCGCGATCAATATTGGCGCGCCCTTATGCTCCGGATCGTCGAACACATTGTCCGCCTCGGCACGCACCGTCTCAAATGCGCCCTGACCCAATCCCTCACGGGTGATGGTCTTGAGCCATTTGGACGGGATGATGATATCGGTATCGATATTGACTGCACCCCAGGGATAGGCGCGCCCTTCGACCTGTTTTACCGCTTTCATCAATCAGTCGCTCTCATATTGTTCGCCCTCGGGTGGTGGTGGCGGAGGCGGTGTTTTGTTGCCACCATCTTTGCGCTTGATCGCACTGCGTCCTGCATAGAGCAATGCCGCCAGCAACGCCGCCGACCCTACTGCTGCCCCGACTTTTGCCCCGGTGGACCAGCCTTCGGAGCCGCTATCATCTTTGTCATTGTCATTATCGCTCATGGGTAATCCTTTCAGAGCCCCCTTTGATGTCTTATGCGTGTGATATGCCACTCACCGCTTCAGGCGGCAAGCTCCCGTACATCGGTCAGTCTACCAGTCACTGCTGCAGCCGCAGCCATCGCGGGAGAAAGCAGATGGGTGCGAGCACCGGGACCCTGCCGCCCTTCAAAATTGCGGTTGCTGGTCGAGGCGCAGCGCTCGCCTGCGGGCACCTTATCGGGGTTCATGCCGAGACATGCAGAACAACCAGGTTCGCGCCATTCAAATCCGGCATTTTTGAACACCCGATCCAGCCCCTCAGCCTCGGCCTGATGCTTGACCAGTCCCGAACCCGGCACGATCAACGCGCTTTTGACAGTGTCGGCTTTCTTACGCTCCCCAACTACAGCCGCAGCGGCGCGCAGATCCTCAATCCGGCTGTTGGTGCAACTGCCGATAAACACATGGTCGATGGCAATATCGGTCATCGCCGTTCCGGGCTGCAAACCCATATAGTCGAGCGACTTGGCAGCCGCTGCCTGTTTGCCCGCATCGTCAAAACTCTCAGGCGCGGGGACATGCCCGGAAATGCCGACCACATCTTCCGGGCTGGTGCCCCAGGTGACGCTCGGCTCGACATCGGCGGCATTGATGATGACCGACTTGTCAAACACCGCACCCTCATCGCTGTGCAGGGTCCGCCAATAGGCACAGGCCGCATCCCAATGCTCGCCCTTGGGTGCCATTGGTCGTCCACGCAGATAAGCAAAGGTCGTATCATCGGGCGCTATCAGACCAGCCCGCGCACCAGCCTCAATCGACATATTGGCCATGGTCAACCGTCCCTCAATCGACATGCTTTCCACCGCACGCCCGCGATACTCGATCACATGCCCGGTTGCGCCATTGGTGCCAATGGTGCCGATAACATGCAGGATAAGGTCTTTGGGGCTAATACCCAGCGGCACCTCACCATCAATCCGTACCTCCATCGTCGCCGATCTGCGCAGCAACAGCGTCTGCGTCGCCAGCACATGCTCCACCTCGCTGGTGCCAATACCAAAAGCCAGCGTACCCAATGCGCCATGCGCCGAGGTATGGCTGTCACCACAAACCAAAGTCGTTCCCGGTAGGGTAAAGCCCTGTTCCGGTCCGACGACATGAACAATCCCCTGATTGCGATGGGTCGCACCGAAATAGGGTATCTCGAATGCCGCAACATTATTCTCCAGCGCCGCCAACTGCGCCGCGCTTTGCGGATCGGCAATGGGTAAACGCGAGCCATCTGCCGCCAGTCGCGCCGTGGTTGGCAGATTATGGTCGGGCACTGCCAATGTAAGGTCCGGGCGGCGCACCTTGCGGCCTTGCTGACGCAACGACTCAAAGGCCTGAGGGCTGGTCACTTCATGTACCAGATGCCGGTCGATATAGATCAGCGCGGTGCCATCATCCCGTTCAGAAACGATATGCGCGTCCCAGATTTTCTCATATAATGTCTTGGGGGGTGTATTCTCTGCCATAAAATGCCCTTTAGAGCGTTCAGCATCACAGCGAAAGTGTGATATGGATATTGGCCGCAAAATCATTATGTAAAGGCATATGGAGGCGATAGTGCCGCCATTGGAGTAAGCGGATCAGGCTATGAATATCTGGGTAATTCTAGCGATCGTAACCCTGTCGGTGATCTTCATGGAATTTGTCGCCTGGTGGAGCCACAAATATATCATGCATGGTTGGGGCTGGGCCTGGCACCGCGACCATCATGAGCCGCATGACAATGTGCTGGAAAAGAATGACCTATTCGCCGTGGTCGGTTCGGTCACCGCGATGAGCCTTTTTGCCATGGGCGTGTTTGTCCATGAGGTCTTTTGGTGGATCGCCGTCGGTGTCACCATCTATGGCGGTATTTATACGCTGATCCATGACGGTCTGGTGCACCAACGCTATTTCCGCTGGGTTCCCAAACGCGGCTATGCCAAGCGGCTGGTACAGGCCCACAAGCTGCACCACGCCACAATCGGCAAGGAAGGCGGCGTCAGCTTCGGTTTCGTCTTTGCTGAAGACCCGGCAAAGTTGAAGAAAGAGCTGAAACGTCAGCGGAAAGAGGGTTTGGCGAAAGTGCGTCCCTCAGCGCAGCTTGAGCCTGAAGCTGCAACAGATTGAAGCGTGTAGACCGTGCACGCTCAATAGCCGTATCAAGCGCTATATTTGACTCTCCAAACGGATTTTGGCGCCACCTGTCAGCCGGGTATCCAGTAATTGGCCTGCATGGCTCTCATCGGTGGTAGACAGAACCAATTCTAGAGGTCCCGCCATGGCTTTATCCGGTGCATGCTCGACGATGAAGTCGACACCACGAATTGTGATCCGATCATTGTCAGCAGCGATGCCGCAAATCACCGAAAGACCAGCCAGCGTCTCCTTGGGATCGGACGATCCGACAACAACACGCAAAAGCTGACTTGCACCATTTTTATGCGGATGTTCCAATGTCAATGGAACCCGTGGTGCATAGCCCGGCACATCCTCAATCAGAAAGGGCAGACCGGTATCGATTGTTCCTGTCATACGCCATTTCGCCATCCCGCCATCGGCAGTGGGGCGTTGAAAAGTAAACGGCAAAGGCGCGATTGGCACAGCTTGTGCCTGCGCCGTTGCTATACTGTCCTCAAGCGCGCGAGTAGAAAGACACCAGTCAATCCACTGCCCTGCCTCCGCATTGCCCCAATGCAGAACAATCCGCTTCATCATGGCGCGCTTTCCTGACAATAAAAGACTTAACAGACCGATATGTCGGCTCATGCGCAAAAGGCGCATAATGGTGCGAGGGACCTGAGCCAGTTCGATATAAACGCCATCAGCCAGACCGATTAGCGCATTCCCGGAATTCTTCTTCTGAACGCCTGGCAGGACAGTAAATCCCAGAGCTTCATAATCCTGGATGGCCTTTTGCAGATCGTCGACAACGATACAGAAGTGATCCGGAGCGACGACAGGTTCGCTGGCTTCAACGGAGGGTGATTTCTGCGACATTATGGCCTTGGGGCTATCCTTCTATTACCGTTATTGCCTGTTATACCGGCTCTATCCAAAGCCATCAATCCGGCACGACACGTAAAGATCAGGACAAAGCGTTGCTGGCATTCCCTGTTACGATCCCCTTTACGCAATAGGTAGGAATGGCTAATGCATTATTTCATCTACATTTGTAGTCACTGCCTCCGCCGATCCCGTCGTTGGAGGCCAGCAAAGGAAAATTATATGAAGTTTGCGCCTTGGGTTGTTGCGCTCCTAATCTCTGCTCTGACGTCTATCCTTTCGCCAAATCTGTCGGCACAGGAGCCGATTGTTTCGGCGAGCGAGACCATATTGCGCTCCGATATCCTGAACGAAGACCGACCTATTATCGTTTCCTTGCCAGAGGGTTACGAAGACAGCGATGCAGCTTATCCTGTCCTCTACATGCTCGATGGCCGTCAGAATATGCTGCACTCCATAGCGACGATCGACACGCTCAACACGCTCGGCTTTGCGCCGAAAATGATCTTTGTTGGCATTGTCAGCACTAATCGTTCGCGCGATTACACACCTTCAGCCGTAGAAGGGGATGCCAATAGCGGCGGCGCTGCCAATTTTCTGGCCTTTCTTGAGACAGAGTTGATTCCGTCGATTGAACAAGAATACCGAACCAGCGACTACCGCATATTGGAAGGCCATTCGCTTGGCGGACTGTTCGGTGCCTATACACTTATGGAACGCCCGGCTCTGTTTGACGCCTATATCATTTTATCACCAGCGCTGTGGTGGGGTGGCGAAGAGACAAACACCCGCGCCGCCGCCTATTTCCCCGACAACCCACAGCCAGAAACGCGCATCTATCTCGGCATAGGGGCGGAAGACGGCTATGGCATGCGCCAGGAATTGGGCCGTTTTGTCGAGACGCTGAAAACAGCGAAGCCAGATGGCCTGACATGGCAGCATGACGAAATTCCGGGCGAAGATCACATGTCCGTCCGCCTGCCCGGTCACTATCAGGGTCTTCGCTATATGTTTGAAGATTTGCAATTCGCCGCGCCAGCCAACGGCTTCAACATCAATGACTTTATCGCCCATGAAGCCAATATCCGCACACGATATGGCGCTGCTGCGCGGCAGCGCGAAGCCATCTATCACCAATATGGGATCTCACTCCTACAGGATGAGCGTGCGGACGAGGCTGTGACGGTGTTTGAGTATCTCGTCCAAGGCTATCCTGGCTATCACGCCAACTATAATTTGCTGGCACAGGCTTATGAGGCTGTCGGCCGGTGTGAATCTGCCATCACCGCTTATGAAAGCGCCGCCAAGGCTTCAACCACCCAGACCGGCACATTCACCCGCGCTGGCTATGAAGAGAAAGCTACACGGCTGCGCGAGGCCATGGCGAATGGGGATGAGATGTGTAAGGATGAGTAGACCAAGCTGTTGATAATCTCACGCGGAGACGCGAAGCCGCGGAGATTTAAGTTATCTCCCCTCCCCTAAAGGAGAGGGGCTTTAATCTCACTCTGAAAATACAAAATCCGTCCAAGTCGACGTATCGCTATCTACTGAATCTTCGGGAAAGTGGTGCTCCACCCAGCGGCCTTCTCTTCCGACGGCTAAATTGTACCTCATTTTCCAGCTATTACCGGGAAACTTCTTGCGCAAGATTTGGACCTGTTTGTGCGAGCCACGATAGAATCTTGGACGCCCGCCATTCTCATTTTCCTGAAAGCCGAAAAAGGGTGTCCAGAACCCGGCAAAATCTTCAAGTTCCCACGCTCCCGAGTCAATCCACTCGCTTCCGTCATAGATGCTCTCTCCCATCTGCGCGGAGAGGTGAATGCGGTGGAGTTTGCCGGTCTCTGTATTCTCAACATACAAATCCATGGCCGTGGGCTCGCCATCTTTTGCTTTGCCGCAGATATACAATGAATTTTTATCGTGCATCAGAAGAAGAGACACGTCACTCGACAAGGCAATTTCCGTCGCAGCATCCCATTCATCGCCACCACAGCGACCGTCCAACAATGCGGCTTCTTCGGTTGAATTGACCATTATAGGCTCGGAGGCCACAGCAGTCGCTGCTCCGATAGAAGTGAAAAACCAAACTGGAAGCGATTTCAAAACAGTCTTCATATTTCTCATAGCTGTGCTTTACACTCTCTACAGTTTTGGATTTCGGGATCGTGCCGAGCAGACTTCACTAGCCAATGCCAGCATCCTCAGTATCCATATACAGCCCACCCAGACTCTTCGGCATGCTGTCATCGGTCACCAATACCGTTTTGCCGCCATCCGATGCCGCATCGCGCAGGGCTTCCATGGCATTGGTCTGGGCGAAGAAGGCAATCGCGGTTTTGGCCGACAGACCGGTCTCGCCGACAAATTTCTGCAGCGCTTGGGCATTGCCTTCGGCGACAATTTCGCGGAACTGGGCATAACCCTCGGCCTTTTTGATCATCGCCTCTTTCTGCGCTTCGGCTTCCAAAACCGCCTTGATCTTCACCGCCTCGCCTTCATTGGTCGCCGCTTCTTTCAGCCTTTTTGCCGCGATAACCCGGTCAAAAGCCAATTTCAGTTCATCAGAAGGCTGTGGATCATCAACCAGCACATTGACGATACGAAAACCATAATTGCTGAGCTTATCGGTCAGCGTTTCCTCAACATCATCTTCAAACGCCGCTTTCGACTGAAACAGAGCGTTAAAGTCCAGCCCGGCGGCGGTCGAGCGCACTTGGTTGATGACATAGGCTGCAACTTGTGTCTCGGCATCTTCCAACAGGTAAAACGCCTTGTTCGCTGCCTGCTCCGCCACCTGATATTGCACCCGGATCGGCACCACGACAAAGGCATTATCCGAGGATTTAACTGAGACATCGCGCTCAATCTGCAGAATTTGCAGCGAATAATTGCCGCTCGCTATCTGTATCGGCCATGGCAGCTTGAACGACAGCCCGGCACTCGCGGTGCGGCTATATTTGCCAAAAGTCTCGATAAAGCGAACATGCTGTTGCTTGGTAATAACAATGCACCCGCTGATTATGGCGATTGTTACTACAGCAATTAGCGGGAACAGCGCGAAATCTAACATAGTTGTGATCCTTCCAACACTACAGTCAGGTCCGGCTGGTACCGCAGTCAGGAATTATTCCCCGCCCGCATTGCCCCAGAACGACTTGGCACACCCCAAGCATAATTACCCTGACTGCTCACCTTCATGGGAATAGAGCGAGACGCCGTGATGCTCAACCGGTCTCGCGGCTCTCTAAACTATGTGCACGATTGTCAAAAAGCATCATCCCTTGACGCTTGAAGAACTAATGCCTTTAACTGCATCATTAAATTGAGGTTGAGGAAATCAGCCCTTTTGACCCTTTTGTAGGGCATAGGAGAGCAAAGACTATGTGGGCTTTCAAAGCAGTCATGGCACGCGCCTTTCTGGTTCTATGGTCTATTTGGGTGGCGATTTATCCAGCAACAGCCTCTGCGCAAGAGACAGAAGAGTCTGTGCCCCGTCCGAATATCGTGGTCATTCTCGCCGATGATGTCGCGCTAATGGATTTCGGCGCCTATGGCGGCGAGGCGCGCACACCCAATATCGACATGCTGGCCAAACGCGGCGCGATGTTTACCCAGTTCCGTACCTCCCCGCTTTGCTCGCCATCGCGTGCGATGTTGCTCACCGGTATGGACAATCACCTGACTGGCGTCGCTACCATTCCCGAAGTGCTCCCCGCAGAGCAGGCTGGAAAACCGGGATATACCATGGCGCTTGAGCCAGGTGTTTTGACTTTGGCTGACCATCTGCGTGCAGCCGGTTATCGCACCTTGCTCAGCGGCAAGTGGCATTTGGGTAAGACGCCCGAAGAAATGCCCCAAGCTCATGGCTTTGACCGCAGCTTTGCGCTTGCCGCATCGGGGGCGGACAATTGGGAAGACCGCTCCTATATGCCGTTCTACAAGGACGCCCCCTGGTTTGAGGATGGTGTCGAGGCGAGTCTGCCCGAAGATTTTTATTCCTCACGCTTCATTGTCGACACCATGATCGATTATCTTGAGCAAACTAACGCCAACAAACCGTTCTTTGCCTATCTGCCATTTCAGGCGATCCATATACCGGTACAGGCACCGGAAGAATTTATCGCCAATTACCAAGGTCGCTATGATGATGGTTGGGATGCGCTGCGCAAAGTCCGTCACCAACGCGCACAGCAACTTGGTCTGGTCCCGCAAGGCGCGCCACCCGCAGACCGCCCCTCCCATCTGCGCAAATGGGATGACCTGAGCGATAAAGACCGCGAGCTTTATGCCGCGCGCATGGCGGTCAATGCCGCGATGATTGAGGCGATGGACTTCCATATCGGTCGGTTTATCGCGCATCTCAAGGCGAAGGGTCAGTATGAGAACACAATCTTTGTCATCACTTCAGACAATGGTCCTGAACCTTCGCGCGGTGATGTAAACTTCATGCTGAGCAGCTGGCAATCCATGAACGACTATCATGTCGGGCTAGAGAATATGGGCGGCCCTGGCAGTTGGGGCTTTATTGGCCCCGAATGGGCCTCTGCGGCATCCACACCCGGCGCATGGTATAAATTCTATACCACCGAAGGAGGTATCCGCGTTCCGATGATCATCGCTGGCCCCGGTCTTGAAAACGCCAGGATATCATCGCCTGCCATGGTCACCGATATCGCCCCGACTTTGCTGGATTGGGCCGGGGTTGTTCCCATCACCGCAGATGCCAAGCCGATGACAGGGCGCAGTCTGATGCCTGTGCTAAATGGTGAGGCGGAGAGTGTCTATGGTCCGGAAGACATTCGTGCGGTGGAGGTTTCGGGTAATAGCGCACTGTACAAGGGCGACTATAAAATTACCCGGAGTGTTCCGCCTGTCGGAGACGATAAATGGCGTCTCTACAACCTGGCTACCGACCCCGGAGAGACGACCGATCTGAGCGAGAAAGAACCTGGAATATTGCAGGATATGCTCGCCGAATATGATGGCTATACCAAGAGAATGGGTGTGCTGGAAATGCCGCAAGGCTATGACTCGGTTAAACAACTCACAGCCAACACCACTGATAGGCTGCTTGCCAACTATCCATGGATATATGCGGTGTTAGCGGCAATCGTCATTCTGGCACTGCTACTCCTCTGGCTAATCTATCGCCTGATCCGGTCAATAAGCGGTAAATCCAGTCGCAAGCCTCAAACAGCATAAACGGTTTATTCGGTCTTAAGAATAGCGGACGGTTACCCGTCCCAACCCACAAGCGGATCAACCTGGCTCCGCGTATAGGAATGATAGCCCGCCCGCGTCTGTGCGTATAGCGGTTTGGCAATCGCCATGCCCCACTCGCCCTGTTCGCTTAAAGCCTTATAGAGCGGAGCGACAAACTTGTTGCGACCAATGCGGCTGAGAAAGGCTTCCGCTTGCGGAACGGCGGGTTGATACTGGTTGCGCAACGCCGCCTCCAGCCACAGAAACAGCACTTCATTATTGCCGGTTTTTGAAACGCCCAGTGCATCATCAAGGGCGGTCAACTCTTCTGCACTGAGTGTTTCGGGCAATTTGCGCATAAATCGCATCTGCTCTGCACCGGTCCAACTGGTCCATGACTCAACCGGCAGCGTGCGGCTGTCAGCATAGGCTTTGGCAGCGCTATCAACAGCAGCAAAGGCTTGCGGGTCTGGCTTGGCGGCATTGCTGGGGATACCAGTGCCGTAAATCCATTCATCGAGCATCAGCTTGGCTTCAAGCTCGGCGTCACCCTTGATCAGGCCCTCGCGGATTTCTCTCAGGTACATCTCCGAAGTCGCAGGCTGAAACGCGTGGCGATCAAACCAGCCGCGCATCCAGCTATCGAATTTCTCGCGGCCGATAATCTGTTCGACGGTGCGCAGGAACACCGTGCCCTTGTCATAAATCGCTTCGCCCGCTGTATCGAATGGCGTGATGCTATCGGGCGTGCGCATCGCGGTAACGGGATTGTCCGCACCGCGTTCTTCCACCATCGCCACCAGCGAGCCATAGCTCAGCGCATATTCCTGTTCCGCGCGCTTTTTGCCGAAGACGGACTCGCTGATGCGGCTCTCAAAATAGGAAGTGACGCCCTCATTCAGCCAGCCATCGCTCCAGCTGGCATAGGTTACCAAATTACCCGACCAGCTATGCGCCAGCTCATGCGCGACCAGCCCGGTATTGCTGCGATCGCCAGCAATAAAGGTCGGCGTCAGGAAGGTCATGACCGGGTTTTCCATGCCGCCATAGGGGAAGCTGGGCGGCAGCACGATCATGTCGTAACGACCCCAGCGATACGGGCCATAGATCGCCTCGGCGGCATCGATCATCGCCTCGGTATCGACCAGTTCGGCCTTGGCGGTTTCCAGCATGGACGGCTCGGCCCAGACGCCCGAGCGCGGCCCCAATTCAGCGAAAGCAATATCGCCAACGGCAATGGCAATGAGATAGGGCGGCACGGTCTTGTCCATGGTGAAGAAAAAGCGATGCATCCCCTCACCCGCTGGTTCCGCCTCACCCTGCAATATCCCGCTCATCACGACATTAAGGTCTTCCGGTGCCGTTATCCGCGCTTCCCAGCTTTGGCGGATGCCGGGGCTGTCCTGTGTCGGGATCCAACTGCGATTCAGGATCGCCTGGCCTTGGCTGAACATAAAGGGCTTTTCGCCACCTGCTGTCTGTTCTGGCGACAGCCATTGCAGCGCAACAGCATCGGGTCCACTGGCATAGTTGATGGTGATTTTCTCCGGCGCTGCGCCGCTATCCTCATCAAAGCGGATAGTGAATGGAGCCCCCACCTGCCCCAGATCCTCGCCAATGGTAAAGTCGAGCGCGTTACCAGCTTGATCGGTCACGCTTGCGACCAACAGGCCATTGGAATCGAGGATAATCTGATTGGCCTCAGGCGCGGCAACAATATCCAGCGTTGCGCTGCCTGCCACGCGTCTGGCGTCAAAATCCAGTGTCAGATCAAGATCAACATGGGTCACCCGCGACTCCAATGGCCGGGCATAGGTGAGCTCATCGCGCGCCTGTTCACTGGTCAATATCGGGGCAATCTCAGGCCGATTTTCAGCGGTAGAAACAGTGGAGCAAGCAGCGGTAAAGGCCAGAACAGGCGCGAAAACAGACATTACCAAACGCATGAGGACTCCTGAAAAACAAGAAAAACTCCGTACCCCAGCAAGGGATACGGAGCCAGTAATTTTCTATAACCCACTTATATAGCAGGATAGTTTATGCTCTAAAGGATCAGAACATCAGCGTTTTGGGATCAGGCATGGGCTCATGCTTCTGCGCCGCCAGCAGTGCTTTTATCGTGCGAACGATAAACCAGATTGCAACCAGCAACAGCACGAGAAAGCCGATCAGCACAATCGTCAGGATACCGCCCACAATGCTGCCGATAATCCCGAAAACGAATGTATAGATATGATAGGTATAATGGCTTTCTTCCCAGCTTCCGGCCGCTTCACCTTTCCAGATAAAGGCGAGCACGACGCCGATAATCCCGGTAAGGCCCAGAACTAAAGATGAAAGATAAAGCAGTGAGATAATGGTCGGCTGATTAAGATCAAAACCGCCTGTTTCAGTTGGTGTATTCTCTGACATATTTTCCCCATTGGCTGTGTTTGGCCATCTTTTGCCCCGTCATCTGCCTCTCAAACAGCGCGGAAAATGGCGTTACTGTTGTTCTTGCCCGTCATGACACTATCAGAACAGTCTCTGTCTCACCAGTATCAAGCTGCTCCATCCCTGATGATGATGTGTAACTTCTTATTCAGCCTTGCGCACTGGAACGAGCGTCAAGGCAATACCGCCGATAATCGCCAGACTGCCCAACAGCAGACGCAAGCCAAATACTTCACTAAGCAGGACCACACCACCAAACGCGGCAATGGCTGGAACGGACAGCTGCGCGGTAGCAGCCAGTGTAACGCTGATGCGCGGCAACACGGCATACCAGATGATGTAACCCAGCGCAGAGGTAAGCGCGCCCGAAGCGACGGCCAACCAAAGGCCGGACAGCTCTGGCGGTGGATTGCCGATGACAAAAGGCAGCAACAGCAGCGCCAGTGGCACGGAACCGAGAAAATTGCGTGCTGTCGCGAGCCGCGCATCATCGACCGACCGGCCGAGCCAGCTATAGACGCCCCAAGCTACACCCGAAAGCGCCATCATCAGCGTCGCGCCCAATGGCGGCGCTGTAACGCCGGGAAGCAGCAAATAGACAAGCCCGGCAAAGGCCAGCGCCAATCCTCCCCATTGGAGCGCACTTGGCCGCGTGCCTTTGGCAATGCTGATGCCCTGCATGGTGATCTGCACCAGCGCAAACAGGATCAGCGCGCCAGTGCCCGCCGATAGCTGAACATAGGCCAGCGAAAAGGCCGCTGCGTAAACGAAGAGCGCCAGCGCCATGAGCCAACTATCTCGCTTCGGCCAAATGGCGCGACCTTGGCGGAAGCCCAACAACAGCGTCAGCATCAACGCGCCGGACACCAGCCGAATGACGGTAAAGCTGGCCCAGTCAATCGCCCCATCAGCCAGCGCCGCACGGTTCAGCAGCGAATTGCCGGCAAAGGCGATCAACGCGAGCAGCAGCAATGCAGTGGTGCGCAACATAGGCTTGTCGCGGGTGGCGGATCAGGCGGCTGGGCGGAAGATAATCGGCCCGCCAAGCTCCAGCGATTTCTCATAAGCCGGACGCGCCTGCATAGTTGCAAGATAGCGTTGCAATTCAGGATAAGCGGGCATCAGCTGTGCTGCAGTGGCCACTTCAAGCAGGTAACACAGATTGATATCCGCACCGGTGAGGCTGTCACCGACAAGAAATTCCCGTCCGGCTACGGCATCATTGGCAAAGCCTAGCAATTTGGCGACCTCGGCGGTGATAAACGGCGTCAGCGCCTCACCCAGCCCGCCAAAACGCGGTGCCAGTGCCGTCAGGATCACCGGCATACCCATAGTGCCTTCAGCAAAATGCATCCATTCCAGATAGCGCGCGCGATCAGCGCTATTCGGTGCGGGCGCGAAACCGCCATCACCGAAACGCTCGATCAGATATTCGATAATCGCACCGGATTCGACCATGGTAACGCCATCAACAATCACCGTCGGCGCCTTGGCAAGCGGATGCACCGCCGCCAGCTCTTCGGGCGATCGAAAGGTCTCAGGGTTCCGCGCATGACGCACCATCTCATAATCGACCTGCATTTCCTCCAACAGCCAAATGATCCGGGTGGAACGGGAATATTCGAGATGGTGGAGGATGATGGACATAGAGCTGTATTCCTTTTGCTATTTTGCGTCCGACCTTATGCTCGGCATCGAAGCGGTGCAATCATCAAACCATTAGCTTTGGGACAAAGCCTTGGCCTGCATCAGCACCGCATCCAGCATCGCCTCAGTCAGCCGCCCGGTATTTATATTATAGCGCGAACAATGATAGCTGCTGACCAACCAGCGGCCATCAGGAAGCCGATATTGCGCGCCATGAACAAAGGGCACATCCTTCTGCACCAGCCCCGCGTGACGCACCAGCGCCTCATGCGCCACCCGCCCCAGCGCCAAAAGCACCTTTGCTTCAGGCAGACCATACAGCGTCTTGGCAAAATAGCGCCGGCATTCGGCGACCTCTGCGCCCAGCGGCCTATTCTCGGGTGGCAGACACTGAATAGTATTGGCAATCGCCACACCATTTAACACCAAACCGTCATCTGCCCGCGCATCGTAAAGCCCATTACTTAACCCCTGCCGCGCCAACGCTTCATGCAGCACTGTGCCCGAAGCATCACCGGTAAAGGCGCGCCCGGTACGATGCGCACCTTGCATCCCCGGTGCCAGGCCGACCACGACTAGCCACGCTTCCGGGTCACCCCAGGCCGGAACCGGGCGGTTCCACCAATCGGGATACGCTTTGCGTGTCTCCCGCCGCAATGCCACCAGGCGCGAACAGCGGCGGCAATTGGCCGGGGCCGCGCCTTTGGGCAGAATGGAAAAAGGACTGGTATCACTCACCCGGCTTGCGATAGGGCGCGATGATGGATGAAACAAGCGCCGCATCTGGTTCTTACCATTATCTAATCGCACTCGGCTCCAACCGACGACATTCAAGCTATGGCTTACCTGACAAGGTTCTGCAGGTGGCGATGGCTGAATTGAACAGCGATCCGTTGAGTCTTGTCGCCTACGCACCGATTATGCGCAGCGCCCCAATCGGACCGTCACAACGCACCTATGCCAATAGCGCCGCGCTCATAGAAACGCGCCTCATGCCCCCTGCCCTGCTCACCCATCTGAAGCAGATAGAAAGCGATTTCGGTATAAGACACAGACGCCGCTGGTCCTCGCGCGTGCTTGATCTCGACATCATCCTGTGGAGCAGCGGGATATGGTCCACCGATAGCCTCACCATCCCCCACCCCGCCTTTCGCGAGCGCGATTTTGTTCTTCAACCAGCAACACAAATCGCCAGCCAATGGCGCGACCCGATAACCGGCTGGACTGTTGCGCAACTCGCAACCCGCAATAAACGTGCCCGCAACCACCCAAAGCGGGTTGACCCATCCGAGACACACCATTAGGGGAAGCCCTCGCAACGCTATCAACGCGTGCCTATATAGGCATTGCCCCATGGTAACGGGCCCTTAGCTCAGTCGGTAGAGCAACTGACTTTTAATCAGTAGGTCGCTGGTTCGAACCCAGCAGGGCTCACCACCTTTTCAATGACTTAGACCGGAGCACTTCAATCTATGCTTCGACTAGGTAGCAAATAAGTAGCAGGGCCATCTGTTTCAGAAGGGTGGGACTACCTAGCCATTCTGTCGATTAGCTCTGCCTTTTATACCCCCGCCGAGGTTTATGTGAAAATTTTCTGATTTTCTCGACGAAGAGCTGACCTGAAAGCAAGATCGCAAACTCGATCCAATAACTATCGTCGACCTCGAAGGGTCATAAAAATTGAGGCTTCTTCCCCACCATGCACTTCCGTTGTTGCGCATCTCGTGACGTAGCCTGGGCCACTCTCCGGCTTTAATATCCCTTCACTCAGGCGCTCACAGCCTTCACCGCTTGCTTGCATCGAAAACGCATCGCTCATGACAACAACCAAATAACGACCTTCTGCGACGTGTGAAATTCTAAAATCTCCATTGGGGGCCGATCTTCCTTTCTTCATTCCATCAATGAGAGGATACATAGCCACGAGAGAGCTCTTGCGAAGGCCCACCTTGCGGTTTTCAGATAGTGGGAGGGGTATCAAATAAATCTCCGTAGGAAGGACAGCGGAATTTCTGGTGATCGAGAAGGTTGAAATACGACCTGAAACACTGCCGAATTTTTCTTCTGAAGTTTTTTCGAGCGCGTCATAACATTCAAGTCGTTTGGACGAGTCGCCTATTTTTGCGCACCCATTCTGCTCGGCCTGCTGAGCGTGGCCCGTAACCCTGCTCTGCGCGTATGCTTCATTGGCCGCTGCCACAAAGCTCATTGCAGCCACGGTAAGCGTTGGAAGTAGAATTTTCATTTTGAGCGTTTCGCCTCCATTAGTTAGAGGCGACCCCGGAAAAGCCGGGTGTAAGTAACCCTGCGCATACGTCAGAGCGCCGCCACCTTTAGGCGGACCCTGGACATGCGTGACGGCCACCCGGCCGAAACATATGTTCGACCGGCGTATGCGTTCAGAGGTTACTTAGGCCTCACAGACGGGACTGACCGACTGCAATATTTTGCGTAGCAAGATAAGTACGCACGTTCAACGACTGAGAGGTACCTGCTCGGCACAGAGCTGATGCTAATCCAACAACCCTTGCAGCCGGCGAAACTCACTGGTCTCTCGCAAACTAGGATCGAGCTCAGCAAGAGCTTCCAATGCCGACGATAATTCATACGGCAACCGGACGCGATCATCTGGCGTGATTGCATTTAGTAATATCAACGCATCGTGAGGGTGATCTTTAGCAATGTTCTCTTCGTCATCCCTGTCTCTGGAAATTCTGTAAGTGAACATGTCCGCATGAGGGACTGATCGTACAAATGGCAAAATCGTAGCTACCGCATCTGGAAAATGTTGCTTCGATTTTTCAGCGATGTGAACGAAACCCCGCGAGGTAGTGTCACTCTTGTACTTCAGGTGTTTGGGCCAGGCCGAATCAATAAACGGCTTCACAAATGCTTCCCAACAGTCATGCTTCTGAAGCACATTGGATAGTGCCCACAGTGCTTTACCACGGCCTTCGTCATCAAGTTCTCGCAAGATATCACGAACCTCATTGAACTCGAAAATTGGCTCTTCTTTCCGGCTTGTGTTTGAAAGCCAAATCATGCTTTGGATCAAGACGCGGCGCTCTTCTGGATCAAGGTTCCAAGGGGCCTCTTGCTTCAAAATCGCAATCCACAAGGGTTTCAAGCGCAGCAACACGGCTGGCGGAAGCGCGTTGTCGTTATATGCAAATCCATGCCATGCCGCCTCAGACAATGGATGGTCCAAATCAAACATGGGTAGTATGAAGGAATTGGCCCAATCACTGTAGCAATACTCAATCCAACCCAATCGCATGGTGAGAGTAGTGACTGCATGGCCAGCACCGTTGCCAGCGACGCTCGTCAACTTAGCGAACCTATCCTCTAGGTTCCGGTTCGGTCTTCCAAGCTTTTTGGCCTTGTGAGCAGTAAGCCTCCAAAGGACTTCGGTAAGCTTGCCCACCGGGCTGTTGATGGTTTTGTTGACCGAAAATTCTGACCGCTCTTGAACAACGCCTCCGATGCTCGACGTGCCCATCCCGCTTTTGGTTTTTTCGGCATCACATTCCAAAAAGGGGCGCAGAAAACCGTCAAAGATCTTCAAGGCATCTAATCTGCTCTTTCGGTAGAGAGCTCTAATTTGCTTCTTCAACCAATCGGGAGCGTAGTATCGCAGTTCAATCGCCTGCTCATTTTGTAGATTAGCTATTGTATGAGCGAGAAGACGACGCAATCGCATCGACGTCCCATCCGGCCAGTAAGAAAGCAAATCTGTCCAAAAGCTCACCGGGAAATCGTCATTCTTCAAACCCAACCTTAGGGCCGAAAGAGCCTTAAATGGTTGGGTCTCGACCAGTCCGCGAAAAGGAACAAAACGACTGAAATCCTCCCCCCTTTCTCCAGAACGATTCTTCGCTTCTTCCAACAACTCAGAAAGCGGCAAATCCTCTAGTCCGAGAGTTTCAGTGATCTCAGAGACCCAACCTGTCCTCGGTCCCAAACTTTCATCCGCCGCTTCTGCCCATTTGTCGGACCATCGTTCGTCAACGACTTTTAGCTTGGCGAGTGCTTTCTTCGCAGTTGCACTCAACTCACATCCTTTGAGCTCCAACCATCTCAGCATGCTCGCTGAATTGGCCGCCGCTCGCTTTTTGAAATGTTCGTCATCTTCATCTTCCCATCGAGATGGACCGGCCTCAAGGTAAGTTTCAATCTTGCGTTTTTGGGTTTTCGAGAAATCTGGCCAGTGGTTTTTGAGTAGGAAAAGAAGTTCGCGCCGGTTGTATGAGTCCCAAAGCTCATCCTTCGCAATTGACTGAAACACTTCAAAAGCTTCAGAAGCACTGAAGTGCTCTTTGTGATAGGCTGTCCAAAGTTTGAGCTTAGGAAACAATCTGCTTTCGCCGATTGGCCAAGCCGAAAATTCTTGCTTTGCTTTCGCCGGTTCCGCCTTCAGCAACCGCGCAATAAGCATTGTAAACCAAATAACCAGTTGCTCTTTCTTACCGTGATATGTTTCGCCTCGGCCTTCAGATGGGTGAAGGTTTGGGGCGTGCCAAAAAGGGTCGTCAACTTCCGTTAGGAGCTCCATCATTCTGACCAAAGAATTTCTCACAATAGAGATGATCTTTGGCAGTTGCTCGTCCGGGATTTCGATATCGTGATTGTGCCTATCAAGCACCCTTACCTTCAGCTCAATCGCATCCCTTAGTCTCAGTTCGTCCCAATCGCCTGATGGGGGGCTTGGCTTAGCGAGAGTGCCGCGAGATGCTTCAACAAAAGGCTGTGCACATCGCTCAAAAAATCTAATTGCAGCCGGCGACCATCCAGCTTGCCTCACCAGCCCTTCAAAATCGAACCAACGATATTCTCGATCTTCGTAGGAAGTGGATTCCACAGCGTCTAAGTAGAAATTCCAGAATGTCTGGGCCTTTTCAGGCATGGAATTGCCTTGGCGACTACGAATGCGATTAGACACAAACCAGAGCATCTGTGGATTGAGGCTTTTCCAACCCGCCGCCCACCAAATCGCTGCGGGTTCATGACAGACTTTTCCAAACCAACGGGCAATATGGTGCATTCGATCTGGTAGCGGATTGCCGCGAAGTGGATCGATACCTAAAAGAGACTGTCGTTCTGGAAAGGAGCCATCTCCCATTCGCCAGTTCAATGGGCTGATTGTGCCTTCGGGAAAGAAGGTCTTATCATCGTTCGATGGGCGTGGAAGATCACTGTCCAACCCAAACAATGTCAAAGGGTCGATCTCTTCGGCACCCTCTTCCCAGCTAGCCTTTCTGGGCTTGCCGTAGCGAACGTGCGCATCAAATACGCCCATCCACTGTGAAGAAATCGGCGGTTCTGCATCAGCAAAAGTTTTTGCACCCTTGGCGGTATTTACTAACTGAACAACTTGGCCACGCTCGAACGGAGTTAGGCTGCTCGGCGATTGTTGGGCGAGTTCCAGTACCGAATTTGTCCAAGCATCGGGAGAGGCAGAAGCCTCAGCCCAAGCCTGAATGCTAGACCAAAGTGCAGAGTGAGTTTTGTCGGCGTGATACCAAACTGGCGTAACCCCGCGATCTTGCCAAATTTCCCCGGCCTCTTCGTCACCTAACTTGTCAAATGCATAGATCGGGTTGTCGTATGCCACTCCCTCACGATTGTTCAGTCCTTCCAACAAGTAGCGCATCGGTGGATCGTTGGCGCTGTAGCCTAAGAAGACGACGGTGTAGTTCTCGCGCAGATGCCTGATGAATTTTGCTGCCCAGCCTTCTGCGAGATAGGCGCGACCGAAATCGGCACTGCTAATCACATAGGAGGCTCTTTCATCCCTATTCTTTCTATCAACCAGCCTACCGTGAAGGTAAACGACACCGTCTATTGGTTGGCGCAGTTCGATATCGGGAAGTGCAGGTGGGACAATGGGCCTGACTTTCCTGTCTGCTTTCTCGAAGAGATGGTCAAAGTTTGTTGTTACTACCTGCGGTGTTCCACCGGCTCCCTTGGAAAGTTCTAAGATGGCGCGATGATTCTTCAGTGTTCTCGGTCTTCTTTGCCCCAAAGCCTCATAGATTTGATGGTCAATCTCATCGCGACCAAACCCTTTGACCAACATATTAAACACGCGATCAAACTCTTCGCCATCGTCCAGTGCTTTATGGGCCTCCCGAGCGTCTAGGCTTTCAATTATCCTGTTAGTCAGTCCCCAAAAATCGTCCAAGCCCGCAGGTCGCGAAACACCAGCACCGCAGAAGAAAATTACGTTTCCGAGAGCTTGTTGCTCAAGTAAATGTGAAGGAATTGAAGGGCCGTCAGCAATAAATCGCATAGCGATTCCCATAGCATACATTCGAACTAGAATGTGAACTCTCTGGTTAGCAAAAGATCAAAAATATATTCAAAAATGAACTCCGGCTTGCCATTTACCGGGAGGGTTCTTCTGTTGAGGCACCAGTCGACGAGCGCCAGAGAACAAATCAAACGCTGTTCTTTTTCCCTGAAGCACATTCGCCACTGTGCTGTTTGAGCAACGAAACGCTTTCGCAATTTCAGAGCGTGAACAGCCTCGCTTCTGATACTCACAGATTGCTAGTTTTGACCATGAAGGGAGCTGAGCATGTCCCCTAGCCTGCGCCATAGCCAAAGCATCCTCAGGTCGAATTTCAGCGACGAGTTGGTCCACATCCTCCAAGATTGTTGGGTCTGCTTTTGCTGCTTGGAGTGCTTCTGCTCTGTAGGACCAGATTGATGACTTGGAGCGATCAAGCACAGCGGAGAAGAATGAACCAGAAAGGCCAGGAGTTAGCATGAAGGAATGAAATGCCCTCCGACACTGGCCACGTCCAGGTATCTTGGCTGGCTGCCATCTCTTAGAGCTTTCCAGTGTGTTTTTTCTGAGTGAAAGTTGGTCTTCAAAACTGCTCACCACTGCGTGGGCCTTTGCGATCCACTCATTTCCCTGAAATCGGGACAGTTAAGACAGTTTGGACAGTTCGGTATAAAGTGCAGAGAAAAAAGCCAACTAAGAATGGTTTCGGTAAAACCGTCCTCAACTGTCCAACCATCCCAAATGGTCAACTGCATCATGCTGCATCAGGAAAACTGAGGTACGGCGGGTAGAACTGGTAGGGATCATCTGAACTACTGGGCGCGGGAAGCGCCGCCAACTCAGCGCGCCGGTGTCGGGCTATGTAGACATTAGGAACGAATGGATTAGATAACATTGGCCGAATACCGAAACGTTCAATCCAGCCGCTTGCAGTGACGTCTCCGGCTCTGCTTTTTGCACCTCCAAAGTTAGCGCACTCGTCCACTTCGTCTGTAGGCCAAGCAGCAACTTGGATTGGCGCTTCGTCGCACCGCCAATCGCGGATTCTCACTCGAAGAGGGATGGAACCAATGTGTGCATCGAACAACACGAAGGGTCGCGACATGGATTCGCAGTTTGGTGCTGTCAAATCCAATAGCCCAGTGCGGATTCCTTCGTTTGCTGCGCGTGAGAGAAGAGACAGAAAGGTGTGCGAGCAAAGGTTCATGCCGCCACCTCGTATAGACCGGTGCGGAGCTTCAAACCCACGCGATACTTGATCCCACCACGCCTCTTCTCAGCGCGAAAACCTTTGGCGCTCAGAGTTCGACCAAACATGGTCTGGCTCACCGGAGATCGGCCGGTATCATTGGAGTGCTTACGGTAAATCTCATAAAGTGACGATGAAGAGATCGCCGCACCTGAGGCGATCTCGCACCTCTCTTCGAGGAACTGACCCACCGTGTCCATTTCAGAGCGATACCCTGCGGTAGCTTCGGCAACAGCTCTCGGTGTTTGCAGTCCGTTCTCATACCAATCCATTGCTCCGCGCACGATCCAAGCGAGGATACCCGGTTTCTCGGCTTCTAACTTCTGGCTTAACTCACGGTCCTGCTCGTCAGTGGTGAAGTTACGATTGAAAGGGATAATGCGAAGGCGTCGGAAAATCGCTGAGTCACTTCCATTCATATGAGGAAGTTGATTTGTAGCCAGCCAGATTTTGAACGACGGCCTAAACTCGATGAATTCTTTGAACAGAAATCGGGCAACGATAGGTTCATCGCCAGTAATCTGTTTCACCAAACCATCCGCAAGCCGTTGGTCTGCATTGGCTTCCGATCCAGTAACAAGACGAGAACCGGCTAAACGCGCCAGATCATTGGAGGCAGCACTTGTTTTGGCAATCAGCGTTTCTGTTGGGGTGTGCTTTCCATAAGGCCCGAGTACACCGCGCAAGGTATTCAAAAGCGTACTCTTGCCATTAGCCCCTTCCCCAATCAGGAAGAAAAGGCACTGCTCGCGGGTCTCCCCGGTTGCGGAATAGCCCGCTGCTTGCTGAACGTACTCATTCAGTTCCTTATCATGCACCAAGATGTCATCAACGAAGCGATCAAAGGTGGGGCAAGCGGCTTCAGGGTCATATTCGATGTCAATCATATGGGTCGCAAAGGCCTCACGATCATGCGGCAACAACTCGCCTGAACGAAGGTCAACCATACCATTTGCAACGTTAAGGAGATGCGGCTGGCGGTCAAAAGCAGAGAAATTGATCGGAATGCCCGGCTCAGTTTTCGCAAGTTCAATCATGGCTGAAATGCGTGGTGACGATTGTGACTTGTGAGCAAAGCTTATACGCTTCCCTCTAAATACAGCGTCATCAATAAGTTTGGCCGAGGCACGCATCTCATCGACCACCTTCTTTGCATGTCGAACGATAGCACCCTCATTATCTCTCAACCAACGCGCTCCGTCCCAGACAAACCAAGCCTTAGCCGATGCCTCATAGCGCGCGTTGCCGTCGAGTTTGTCGACCAAGCGACGCGCATTGCCAAGGTCCGTATCGGGATGCTCAGAGCCCCTCTCGTAACGCTTGATGCTTTTGAGAATGGCTTCCACCTCGTCTGTCTCCATAGGCGGCACACAACAGGTCTCGTTCTCAGCCAATACGGCGGCCCTAATCGCGTCGTCAGAGAGACCCTTAGAAAGCAGGCTGCAAGCCATGCGAAACAAAGTGTCATTGCGGGTGCCGTCATAAACAGACCCCCCAAACGTCTTCGCGGCTGGTTTGATGCGCTGCTGACCGCAAGCGAGGTCTATCAACCAACTTGGAGCATCAGCAACTTCTGCTTCGCTCTCCCAGCAGTAAGCATTTCCAGATTCATGTATGCTCGGAGCGGCGACAACGTAGCCTCCAGCCTTGAGGTCAACTCCAGTGTAACCGGCGACGTTCGGACGGTCCCTTAGTCCTATGGTCTCGGCTGGGACACTGAAATATAAATGCCTACCGTCACCACCAGTTTTGGCCGACATCGTGTTCGGTAGCTTGCCAAATGTGCGTTCCAAACGTTCAAAACTGGTGTCGCCATCGTTGCGCGGGTCAATATCGACGACAATAAGGCGCGATTGCTCACCAGTAAGAATTCCGACATTTCGAGAACCATCTTCTTCATACCAGCTTTCAATCTGTTCAACATTTGTTGTCGCATCATTCTTACCATGGCGTGTTGCCGGGATTTTGCTTCGCGGACGCAACGCCACAACTGGCAAGCCACGTTTCGCGTAGTCAATTGCAGCTGATGCGAATGAACTCATCGCGCCACCACTGCACTTGAAACAAATGATTCCAATTCCTCAACAGAATATCGAACCGCTGATCCTAGTTTGTGAAATACTGGTCCCTTACCGGCCCATCGCCAGCGAGCTAATGTTTTTGGAGAAAGTCCCAAATACTCAGCAGCTTCTGCTTCACATATCAAATATTTCTTAGCCAAATTTTCATTCCTAAATTTGTTCGTCGTTAGATGCACTATTACTACAGACGACGCTGCTCGATCTAGGAAATTGATTGTGAACCGCGACGCACCACTGCTTACTCGCCTTGTTGCTCCATCACTTCCACAATAGATTCAGCCTCCGATGGCATGGCCTCTGCAAGGCGCAGTAACTCCGTCCCAACGGCGTCGGCAGCTGATCGAACAGGGTCCTGCGCTAAATGGGCGTAACGGCGTGTGGTCGCTGCTTGTGTATGTCCGAGCAATCGACCCAACATATGGAGACTAAGCCCCATTCCCGCCCCTACACTGGCGAATGTATGCCGTAAGTCATGAAGCCGCACATCCTCTAGGTCTGCCATTCCGCGAATAGCACGCCAAGGCTTTTGCAAATTGACAAGGTGAGCACCAGTTCTCTTGCCTCTGATAACGAATGTTTCATCTGCGCCTAAGGATTTCAGTTCATTTAGGACCTCAATTGCGGGGTCACCTAGGGATACTAACAAAGCGCCAGTCTTGGTATCAGGCAGACGCAACACCTTCGCTTCTAGATCAACCCATTCCCACTTCAGCCTCAGGACTTCATTCAAGCGGCGACCTGTCAGCATTAGCAGCTTAATTGCTGCTATCGCGCTCTGCGACACATTGGAAGCGGCGGCATCAGAGTTTAGCACCTCCCAAAGACGGGCAACCTCGGCACTTGTTAGATAACGCTCCCGCTTTTCTTCGCGGAAGCGGTCGATGTTCTTTGCCGGATTGGAGTTATCGGGTCGTAAGTCCCATCGCTCCGCAAGGCTAAACATTTTACTCACCAAGGCGAGCATCCGGTTTGCCTCATAAGGAGTCTTGCGGAGTGAGTAGTGCAATTTTGTAATGTCTTGGCGGTTTATTGAGGCAACCTTTTTTGCGCCGATTGCAGGAAGGATATGAGAGTCGATCAATCGACGGTCATTCTTGATAGAACTATCTTTCTTCCTGATCTCTGCGTGCTCCGACATATATCGACTGCATAAGTACCTGACATTAGGTGAAGCTCGGTCTTTGGAGCGCTCTTTCGAAGGGTCATTGCCCTGAGCAACCTCCGCTAGCCAGCGTTTTGCTATTTCACGAGCTGCTTCAGGGCGCACAGGTCCGTGAACTCCTATTGACGGACGTCGTTGCTGCCCCTCTCTTGTTCGATAGTAGAGGAAATAAGACCGCCTCCCCTTGGGCGTAACTTTGCAACCGAACCCTGCTATCTCGCTGTCCCAAACGATGATGTCAGCAGGGCCGGGTTTGATAGCTTCAACTGAGCGGACTGTTAGTTTTGTCTTCATGCTACCCTCTCAATTCCAAGTAGCAATTAGGTAGCACAAAGCAGGATAGTCTGACAACGTTTAGCGTACCGCACCGGCTCTAACCAATTTATTTTTCAGTAGTTTTTAGATATACAGCGTAAGTGAGCAAAGCCTAGCGATAATGTGAACAAGAGACTTTTAATCAGTAGGTCGCTGGTTCGAACCCAGCAGGGCTCACCATGCTTTTCAATGAGTTAGATTTGAGATTGGCGGTGCGAAGTGCTGTGAAGACCCTCAGGGGCACCACAGGGGCATCAGAGCCAAATCGCCAAGGATAGAGTAGCACACTATCTGATGTCTGCTTTCTGATGTCTGCTTTGCGCCCCAAAGTCGGTCTCTCTGCTCCCCTGTAGCACTTCTCGCAAGCAGACATTAGTTCCAGATCTTCACACGGATGGGGTCGCAAGTTCAATCCTCGCTGTGGCCACCATCATTGCAAGCAAGCAAAATTGCCCTGAATTTCCTGCTAAAACACTAAAAATATTGGATGTTGATGTAGTTCTATACCCGTTTTCGCGAGCGTAGATAAGTAGATAATAGGCTCAGAAAACACCAATTTCAGCACCAATCTTTCCAGTTTAAGCACCCTTTTTTCTCATATATTATAAGGGTTTGCGAGTAACTGCAGCGATAGCTGTATCGACTCCTCGATGGCAGGTGCAGGATGGTCGAGATTTGCGGCTTTTTCGGCAAGGACGAGCTTGTGCTTTTCGAGTTTCCCAATTTTGTTTTCTATAGCCGCAATTGCACGTTCGTGGGAGAGTGAGTCGATTCTATCGACCAACTTGCCAATCCGTATCTCAGTCTTAGGCATGTCCATGGGGTAGAAGCATTAGCTTTTCTGAGGACATGAGTTTATCAACTATAGTGTTTACAGACTTAGTGGTTATCCTTTCGGTAATGATGCTGCGCTTTAGCCAGCTTCTGCATTCCGCCAAACTAGAATAGGGATCAGATCAGGCCATAGGCTTCTGCCGTGCCGAGGGTTATCGCTTTAATCTTGGGGTCGTTAAAGTGTGTGGTCGCGAAGTGTTCGCTCAGGCGACTGGAGGTGAATCTCTGCTTGAGCGCCTCGGCAAACTTTTTGCCTTCTTCGCGCTTTCCGCCAAAATGCATGGCGATTAGCATCGCCCCGCATGAATTCAGGCTCAGATAAGGGGACTGGCTCATTTGCACTGCCCGATTGGCAGCGTCTTCCATGTTGCCACTTGCCAGATCAATAAGGATGTAGGTCAGGTTGATTGATTCCGGGTGCGGAGCATGCGGGTCTAGATTTTCTACCAGTCCCAGCAATGATCGACCACCCTCTGGATCGCCTGTCATGGCAGATATCCGGGCTAGGTCAGCCAATGCGACCGTGTAGTTGGGTGCCAGATCAACGGCTTTTTTGATAAAGGTTTGCGAATGGCCCAACTGATTGCTTCGGTGCAGCAGTGATCGCCCCATTGCAAGATTACAAAAAGGATCGAACGGATCCAGTTCAAACGCTTTCTTTGCGATCCTCTCACATTCGTGCCAAAGGTTCTGGGCATCGCCTCGTTCACCCCACGAAATCCGGAAAAAGAGGCTCTGAGATATAGCTGCCTGCGCTCTGGCATATGATCTATCATCATCAGCGGCCTGCCGGAAAAACTGTTCCGCAGTGGCAAAATCCGGCAAAGGAGCGTGGTTCAGCTTCTTCAGGCCGAGATGGAGCGCTTGCCAGCTGCTAATAGCGTTCGGATTGGAAAGCCTCGCTCGCTCCAGTTCGTTTTGTTCCAGCCCCCTGCTCAAATCCAGAGCGATACGCTTGACGAGATCAGCCCGTAGTTCATGGACCTCATCCGGTGCGAGCGTGACCCTTTCACGCCAGATCACGCTCTCTGAATCGGTTGCTGCGGACTCAACCGACAGTGACATCCGCGAACCAAAGAATTCCAGCTCCCCGGATACGCAATAGTCTGCTCCCACCGCAGTGCCCGCTTCGCGCGTACTGGTAGAATAGGATGGGAAACGAAAACTTGAACCACGCGCTATAACACGAAGTGACCGCATCCTGGAAAGGGCTGTCAAAATATCATCCGACAGCGCTTCCGCAAATATACTTTTGTCGTTAGCATCGCCGACCAGACGGAAGGGGAAAACGGCGATGGAGGGCTGGCTTAACCTCTCAGTGAGTTCTGTGTTTTGCAAGTTTTGTGATTGACTGGCCACAGAAGCAACTCGCTGTAAGCCGCTATCGTCTTGTGTAATTGCATCGCCAATAAAGCGAAATCCCACGCCGCGCACGGTCTTGATTAGCCTTTGTTTTTGGCCAGTATCCCCGATCGCTTGGCGAAGTATGCTTATCCGCACATTGATGGCGTCATCGGTGACACGCCTGCCTTTCCAGACGATATCGATTAGCTTTTCTTTCGTTATTATTCTTGGCTGGTTGCTCAAGAGTAAATGGAGAATTTGCTGGACCTGCGGCGTGATTTCGATCAGTTCTCCGTTTTGCTTCAACTCCCCTGTTTCTGAGTCAAAATTGAAATCTTCGAATCTATATCTCATGGTCGTAACTGCTCCTATAAGAGCCTGGAACTAACCGATTCCATTAGCTGCCATAGCGTCTTCAAAGCGGGCACTGAGATCTGGGTGCCAGCTGGAGTTGCTCGCTACAAGCTTAGGGCCAGTCATACCTTGAAAACGCTCTTTTATAATCGTTGCAACGCGATTGGCTTCGACCGGCATTTGCGCCAGATGATAGGCAGTCAGCGTGATGAGCACCCCGTATAAGCCCGGCGCGTCCATTCCCTCCATCTGCTGGGCTTTTTCGACTGCGTGATCCAGATCGCCTTTCAAAATGCCGATCAGCGCGCTGGTCCCATAAAGGTAAGTCGGGTTCAGCCAGGCGGGATGTAATGCATGCGCTATGTTGAGATGCTGTACCGCGCCATCCGGGTCACCTTTCTGAACCATCAAGCGAGCAAGATCAGCCTGGGCCCAATGTTGTGAGGGTGAAAGACGGACTGATTTTCGCAAAAGGCTCTCTGCAACCTCATGGTCTCCGACATAAAAACGCTCACGTGATGCCATGAGAGCACAAATTGGGTCAGATGGATCCAGTTCATAAGCTTTTTTCGCTTCGGCACGGCCGATTTGCGAATGCAGCTTCATGCCGGATTTCCATGACCAAAAGAACCGCTGAAGATGGGCATTGGCAAGTTCGGCGTGCCCACGTGCAAAGAATGGATCCTGCTCGACAGCCGTTTCCAGATAGACGGTTGCGCCGTCAAAATCCGGTCGACCTAGGGCTTCTAACCTTGATATGCCTAGGTGATAGTTATGCCATACGCCCAGTTCTTCGGGTACGCGCAAGCGTGCCTTTCTCAACTCGGCCCGAGCAATATTGTGATCAATCCTCGTGGCAATATCGCGCACAATATCTTCGCGCAGTTCGTGAACCTCGTTCAGTTTCACAGAGAGCTGTGTGCGCCAAATTGCTTCATCGGTCTTGGCACGTGATAGCTCGCATGAGATACATACCCGTCCATCGCTAACCCCGAGTTCGCAAGAGAAAATATAGTCTGCGTCTAGCAATGCTCCAGACGCTCTGGGCGATTGTTCATAGGATGTGTGCTGGAATGTCGATCCCCGGGCCTTCACCATTAGCGAGCGCATCCGTGAAAGAGCCGTTATGATCTCATCAGGGAGGGCTCTGGCAAGAAAACCATATTCCCCCTGCACCCCGTTCATCTTTGCTTTCAATATCGCGACTGAAGGTTGCGTTGGGAATGGGACAATTGGCTTGGATAGCTCGGGAATGAGACTTTGTTTTTCAGTCACCAGCATAGCGTCAGACTCAACTGTAACCGAAGCGACAAACCGAAAACCTTGGCCTCGAACAGTGCGCACCAATGTCTGATTCTTGCCATTGTCACCAATGGCGCGCCTCAGTTCAGAAATGCGTACGGCGATCGCCGCGTCGGTTACGGCGCGGCCATCCCAAATCTCTTCAACGAGCTCATCTTTGCTCACGAGACGTGAGCGACTGACCAGCAGGAAACTCAGAATTGAGAGCACCTTATGCGAGGCAATGACGGGTACGCCACCGCATCGTAGCTCAAACAATGCTGTATCAAATTCGCAATTGCCAAATTGATATTTCATAACGTAATCAGTCACTATGCTAAGACGTGCGCGGCAAGTGATGGCGGCCTTTCATGATAGGGTTAAGCACCATCATCATGCTGAATCTTAGCTATTCTGCCACTCGTAATCGACTAGCAAATATAAGCCAAGCAGTTGCATTTACAAATTGGCAATGCAGCGCACAAAGAGCATGATCTTATCTCTCAGGGCAAAATAATTCTATAATTCAGCTACTTATATACTGAACATAACGCAAACCTGACATCTCTTACTGAAAATTATCAGGAAAATATTCGCTCCGCGTCAAGCACTGACATCCACAGCAAGGCATCAGGCTGCTTGGAGCGGATGATATCGTACCCCCCGGCGCATCTATTGTCCGTTCCACTTTTTG
>JBCDIZ010000004.1:0-310581 GCA_038748365.1 Pseudomonadota bacterium | reverse complement strand
TGCTACAAACTTATTCCGCTGGTTCAGCAACCGGCTGTGGTGCGGCAGCGCCGATTCTGAACGGTCCAAATTCGCGCCAGGCAAAGATCACCACACAGGCCAATAACAGCAAGTCCATGGTGACGATAATTCCACCACCATTGTTCAAAGCCGTGCCCCAACCTGGCCCACCAGTGACGATCCGAATGATTGGCAGAACGGCCATGCTGGCAATCAGCGCCGCACCAAGGCCGCGCCGTACCGCGCTTTCGGAAACACGACGCAGACCCAATATCGTTGCCAATACGCAGCCAAGCACAAAGCCATAAGATGTTGATGCCTGGGTATCGCCGCCGCTGCTATATGTTGCGAAATAGCCCATCGCAGCTGTCGCCATGGCCAGTGGCGTGCCATAGGCGAAGATCGTCGTCACCCGGCCAAAGCCACGCCACAACCGGCTTTCGCTGCGTCTTTGTATCCACAGGCGCATACCGGATTCTGTCACGTAACACATGGCTAAACCCAGGGCGACCCAGATCGCTTTAGAAAGCAAGCCGGCAAACTGACCAAAATGCAGCACACTTACAAGACCGATAGCGACAGTCGCGGCACTCTCCTCCAGACCGAAAATCGCCTGCTGTCCAACATAACTGCCATCCGCCGCCTTATAGACATGGGTGCCGCCAAAAATCTCACCATCGGCAGGTGCCGCAGAGAGCATAACCTTCGCATCAGCACGGCCAAAATTGGTTATGGTGGCGTTGGTCGGTGCAACGCCCGCCCGCTGCTCTACATCGGCAAAAATACTGCCCAGAGTGGTCATGGCCTGTGGTGTTGGATCTTCTGCAATGCTGTCATCCGCCGCGGTCAGAATCTCCACCGCTTTTTCCTGGTCGCCGCCAAAGGCGGACATTACCACCACCGGTAAGCCGATCGATCCTGCAAAGCTGAAAAATGCACCGGTAAAGGCCAGCACAAAAGCAAAAGGCAGCGACCATGTCCCGGCAAGGATATGACGATCACGCTTGTTGAGCAGCAGGCTGGAGAAGCGAGGCGCAACGAACATGTCGCGGAACAGATGCTTGTGCAATATCAGTCCACTGATCGCGGCGATCATCATGATCAGGCCGAGCAAGCCTGTTGCATATAGTCCCCAGGGCGAAGGAAGGTGCAGATTGATGTGCAGTTCCGCAATAAAGCGATCCAGTGCGCTAGCACGGTTATTGCCGAAAAGGTCTCTGGAAAAGCCCTGACGCTCGGAAATGACCTTATATGTGCCTCTCTCGATCTCGTACATCACGCCGATATCTTCGAGATTGCCCGATTCCGGATTGGTTTCATGGCCATGGAAAAAGACCCGGATGTTGCCTTTGGAATTGTTGAAAATCCCGACCTCTTCACGCCATTCCTCTGGCACATCGGCGGAAAGTTCCGTCACTTTCGTAGCAATGGCACTGTTCAGTGGTTGCGCTGAGGCAGAGCCGCCTGATGACCATATGCCGATTTCATGTGCCAATACCGCAACCGAGCCAGTCAACACCACGACGAAGAGCAACAGTCCCAGAATTGTGCCCGACCATCCATGTACTGCGAGCAACCGCTTGGACTTGGCCTGATCAACCATGCTCATGACAATTTCTCCTCAGGCGACCGTTTGTGTAAAAGCGGAATACAGAACATAACTGCAAAAAGCGATCACACCGGTACAGACAAGCGTTGCCCGTATCGGTCCCTCTTCCAGAATGATGTAAATTACGACGCCAGCCCAAATAGCAGGAAAGGCGAGCAGCGAAAAGACGATAAAATTAAAGTCAGGCGTTCCATTCGGCATGATGCGCGCCAAACAGGCCATGATGGCAATCGCAATAATCAGCGCTACCGGTCCACCCAGCACCCAGCGCAGCCATAAAGGGAACCGGCGCATAGGTTTTGTTACATCTTGATTAGTCTTCGAAGTCATACTGCTCCGTGCCATATCCGGCGGTTTTAGGACAGTCCTTTTATTTGCCAACAGCGACCGAATTTCGGCTTCAAACAGCAGTCAAAACCGCATCCGCGCCTCCACTCCAAACAGACGCGGTTCGTTCACTATGAATAACGGGATGGGATCTTCTTGCACAAAGCCCACGTCAGGTAGGACGTTCAACGTATCTTGTCTAAGTACTGCCCGACTATCAAAGAGATTATCGACAAAGGCGGCAAGAACAAAATTGCCAAAGTCATACCCCACTCTGGCATTGACCAAGAATAGATCGTCCCCCCGGTCCAGATTTACGACATCTGAGAATTGGGTACTGGAATAGCTGATGTTGGTATTCGCGAATAAGCCACTATCATCCTGATAGGTCGCGCCCGCCGATGCGTTGAAGCGCGGCGAAGTATTAAAACGATTCCCGGCGAGATTTGCGAACTGCGGATCAGCCGGATTAACCGGATCACCATTCTCATCAACTGCGAACGGAAAATCAGTAAACTCTGTCCACAATAGGCCCATATTGGCAAATACCGAAAGCTTGCTAGTCACTTTGGCATCTGCTGAAAGTTCCACCCCGTAAAGCTCCGATTCTCCAGCATTAAGAGTGATATTGTCGATAGTACCAGGAGCAAGTGTTTGTGGTACAACGATTTGTTGATCGGTCCACTCCGAATAGAAGATATTGGCATTGACGGTAATGCCAGCATCTGGCCATGCACTGCGGAATGCGAGCTCATAATTGTTGAGATATTCAGGATCATAAACATTGAGATTGTTTGTGAATGTAAAATCCACACCACCTGCACGATAGCCACGCGAATAGGTGAAAGAAAGAGAGCGATCATCATCAAAATCATAAATGATGGTACCACTTGGTAGGAATGCTTCAAAGCTTGTGTCTATACCTGCGAATTCGGATCCGAAATTGCTCAAAAATTCAGAACATAATTGTCCACCGGATTCTGGGAAGGCCGGATCGATAATGCAATCGGCTGGAGTCACCTCAAATGAAGAAACAAAGTCTGGAAGATCAAGAGTTTCCCAGTCATAACGGGCACCAAGATTGATCTTGAGCTTATCGGTCAATTCAAAAGTTACATTTCCGAACAAAGCATAGTTTTGTGAAGAAAGTCCTGTGACATCGACAACTAAAGATTGTGACGCATTGACGGGAATCGTCGGGAATGCAACGGGAGTATCTGCAAATCTTCTAAACGTATCTGTCGTGAGATCGAAAA
Source organism: Pseudomonadota bacterium (assembly GCA_038748365.1). Classification (GTDB taxonomy): domain Bacteria; phylum Pseudomonadota; class Alphaproteobacteria; order Sphingomonadales; family Sphingomonadaceae; genus Alterisphingorhabdus. Next base: position 307,389 of record JBCDIZ010000004.1, on the reverse strand, counting down.
AATAACCCCCGACCCAACCTGTTATACCGTCATATTCAAAATTGGCACGCAATTCGGCTGTGTAGGTTTCAGAAATATCCAAAGTAGTATCACCAAAACCCAGCTCACTTGCCCTTTCAGCATCCTCATAGGTGCCAAGAACCTGAACGCTCCAAATATCACTGAGCTCATAGTCGATATCGGCAATGAAGCGAGTCGTTTCGATACCAGTGAAAATTCTACCGAGGGCAAAGGTTTCATCTCCGAAGGGATCGAAATCCTCAAACGCAGGATCACTAATGGGAACGGGGGCGCGAGTAATATTGTTATCTCCAATGTCAGTTTCTGTATATTCGCCGGTGACTTCCAGCCTGAGACGTTCTAGTCCCTTGGGTTCAAAGAGTAACTTACCGCGCAGCGTCAAACCATCCTGAAATCGTGTATTATCTCCATTGTTTTGGTTGATGACTTCAAAGTCAACTTCCCGATAATCGGCGGATACACGGAATGCGAGCTGGTCAGCAATGATCGGCCCCGTCACAGCGCCAGAATATTGCCGCGAATTTTCATTACCAATCAGGACGCGGGCATCCGCGCCAAAGTCATATTTGGGATCGGCGGTTTGCAAGATAATGGCCCCTGCCAAAGCATTCCGCCCTTGAACGGTGGATTGCGGTCCCCGCAATGCCTCAACCTGTTCAACATCCCAAAGATTTGCAGCACCCACATTTGCATTGAAGGAACTGGGTGCGCCATCAATATAAATATTGCCAGTAGCACCAATGCCACCACCGCCTACGCCACCAAAGTTGATTCCACGTATCGAAATCTCGTTAAGACTGGCGCCACCGGTTGAGAGGTTTGGAGTACGTAGCACAATATCTTGCAGATTGAACAGCGCGCGTTCCTCAATCTGCTCACTGGTTACAACTGTGACAGAAGTCTGGGTATCCTGAATCGACTGGTTCTTCTTGGTGCCGGTGACGATGATTTCAGGGGCTGCATATGGCTGCTGTTCGGTGGCTGCAGTAGGTACCTGTCTCGGCTCGGGGCTTCTTGTAGCCTGCTCCGGCATCACCACAAAGCCGCCTTTGGAGCGCTCATAGCTTAGTCCGGTGCCGCGCAGCAGTCGGGCGATGGCCTGTTCGGCGTTGAGGCTACCGGTTACGCGCCGCGCACGTTTGCCGCGGGTCAGATTTTCCGCCGCGATGATTGATACGCCATAGCGTCGGCCCACTTCGAGCAGGGCATCGCCGAGCGGCTGTGCCTCTATCGTCACCTGCTGTGCCTGCGAACCTTGCGCCAGCGCTGGCGCGGCCTGGCTGACAAGCGCGATGGCCGAAGCGACACACAGAAATGAGCGTGTGAACATGTGGCGTGGATGTACAATCATCAAATTCCCCTGGACTTCTTATTGCAAATGAAATGCAATCTCTAACCTGTTGATCCACTGGGCAGGCAAAACGCCACATGATCGGGAAATTTTTTTAGAATTTTTTAGGCGGGGCGGTTTTTGGCACAAAGTTTGTTGGCGCTCGTGAAGCTGAAAGCATCATGCCCACCCCTAACCCCTCCCGCAAGCGGGAGGGGAACTGTGTCGCGCAAACTACTGCCATTGCGCTCATAGGAGGGGTTTTGTCTTCAGCTCCCTTCTATTTGCGGGAGGGGCTTTGCCTTATACTCCCCTCCCGCCTGCGGGAGGGACGTCTCTTAATTCCCCCCTCCCACTTGCGGGAGGGGCTGGGGGTGGGTCTGAAACAGTCTGTATTATGCCTGTCTTTGCGTGAAAACACACTTGGACAGCCAGCCGCTTATCACTCGGCAATAATAGAGATTGTCTCATCATCTTGCTCGATCCTGACCGGCAGGCTGCGGCTGAGGCCGTCGAGCAGAAATTCCATATTATTGATCTCGAACGTACCGTTGATCCTCAAATCACCAGCCGCCGGGTCAAGCGTGACACGCTGTTTGCCATAGCGATTGAGGTCAGCAACAACTTCGCTCAGCGGTGCATTGCGATAGATCAGCCTACCGATACGCCATGCCCCCAGCTCGGCCGGATAAACCGCGGTAACTTCGCCAAACCCGGCGGTCTTTGACACCTCCACCGCTTCGCCGGCGCTCAGGGCCAGACTTTGTCCACCTGCCTCTGTCGTATTGCCATCATCATGACTGACGCGCACCGAGCCTTTGCCGACAGCAACCGACAAGGCTTCACGCTGCAATTGCAGATCAAAACTGGTGCCGATCACCACGATATCGGCATGATCGGTAGCGACAGTGAAGGGGCGCGATGGATCGGATGTGACGTTGAAAAATGCATCGCCGTCAATCAACCTGCCGCGGCGTTCGGTATCGCTCAAGGCAAGCTCCAGCACCGCGCCCCGGCCCAATGTAATCACCGTCTCATCCGTCAGTCTGATCTGTTTGGCCCCGCTATCTTCATTGGTATAACGCGTATATTCTGGTGATTTGTCGCCGAAAAGCATGTCGGGATAGCCCAATGAAATCGCGGCTATCAGACAGGCGGCTATCGCGGTGATCCCGGCGACAAAGCGGCCTGTCCAGCGGTTGTCCTGATAGGCTGTCGCTGGATAGGAAAGCGTTTCTGATGGCTCAGTCTCCTCTTTTGCTTCAGGATCATCCAGCGTCTCGGGATCATCCTGTGCGGCAAGGTCAGCCATGGCGCTTTTCAGGTCAGCCTCATAACCCGGCAGGCCGGTTCCTACCCAGAGCAGCAGCGCCTCGGCATAGGCCTCGCCATGCGCCGGGTCGGCATCATACCAGGCCTGAAATTCCGCCTGTTCATCGGCGCTCAGGCCCTCATGCTTGCGCGCGCGCCAGAGATGCGCCTCAGCATCAATGCTCCTGGCTTCCGGCTGCATCATGGCTCGCCCCTATCATTGACACGATCCTCAGAAGCGCTCAGCGCGTCGGCGATCATCTGGGTTGCAATCGCGATATGCCGCGCCGCTGCATTGCGGCTGACCCCGGCGCGCTTGCCCGCCTCTTCCTGGCTCAAGCCGTCAAAGCGGCAGGCCATGAAGATGGTGCGGCGGCGTTCAGGCATGGCTTGCAAAGCTTCCGCCACAATGCGCAACTCCTCCCGGGCGCGCAGCAGGCGTTCCGGGTCAAAGTCATCCTGCTCATTTCCCCAGATGCCATGACGGCGATCATCGACATATGCATTGGCGATACGCTGTGCGCGCTTCTCGCGCCGCACCAGATTGATCGCGGTGGCCCAGGCATAGGCCTCTAGATTATCTATCGCATCAAGATCGCTGCGCTCGGCCAGCTTGGCGAAAGTCTGCTGCACCACATCTTCCGGGCAAGGCGGCCCGCCGCCAAATTCACGCTCCAGCCAGACCGCCAATTTGGCCCGCAGCCGCTCAAACGCCGACATAAGGCGCGAACCATTATCGGCGATGTCGCTTGGCTCGGACGTTTCCTCATCGCAGCCGGGGTCTGATGGCTGGAGATAATGCATCTGCTCTGAATTATCTCCTGCCATTTTGCGCGATCAATATATGGCGCAATAGCCCAAATCCATTTTTGCTTGAAGGGTCGTTTTAGCCCCGTTTTCATAATCAATCGCAATTGCAGCATGGGCAAGCTTTGACTATGCTTAACCAACAGCATTCACGTCGTAAGAAACCGGAAAGCCTTCCGCTTAATAGTTTTATGTCAGCCGACACAGTCTTCCACCCGTTTTCGCCTATTGCCCGAGACTGTGCCTGATATGGCCGGAAAGAGAGCAGAGAGCGTTTTGCAGCCTATACAGCATGGCCGACTGGGCGAGTTATATGATCGCTATTTCGGGCAACTCGTCGCGGGTTTGCGGGCAAATTATGGTTCGGGGCCACCCGATCCGGACGATATTGCACAGCGTACCTTTGAAAAGCTGAGCGCCAGAGGAGGGCTTGATGGGATCGAAGATCCTGAGGGCTATGCCTGGATCGCTGCGCGCAATCTTATGATGACGGAATTGAGAGCGCTTACTGTGCGCTCAAGCCATATAGGCGACGCTGAAAAATCGGTCGCAGCTTTTGAATGTGACGAATTTGACCCTGAACGCGTCTTGATAGCGAGAGACGAACTCGATTTGGTGATGAGGACTCTGCAAGAAATGCCTGAAAGACGCCGCAACATATTTCTCGCCAAGCGCGTCGAAGGGATGACGGCTGAGGCAGCAGGGCGTGAATATGGTGTTAGTCGTACGGCTGCGATCCGACATATCGCCATCGCGACGGCAGCAATTTCGGAAGCGCTCGGGCGAAACCCCGATAGCGATGCCAAGGAGTCAGGCTGATATGACGTCTGCAGGAACCGGAACACATGGTGATGCGCATCTTTGGCGGGCTCGGCTCGATGAAGGGCTGACAGCCGATGAGCGCCGCGAATTCAAAGCCTGGCTTGAAGCCAAGCCTGCGCACAAAGCGGCACTGGCAGAAGCGGAAGCAACATGGGGGGCGCTTGGGCGGGTAGATCTGACTGGCTTGGATGCGCATGAGTCAGACGAAGCTTTGCCGCGTGAATATGCCAACGACAATTGGCACTTCTTTGGATCGGGCGCAGTGGCGGCCGCCATTGCTGCCTGTATTGCCTTGACACTGACTGTCTGGCTGGTGTGGCCGTCCAATGTCACAGAACCGCAAGCACCGCAGCGGGAGTATTTTGTCACATCAGATGGTATGGCAAAGACGATCCGGCTGCCCGATCAAAGTCGTATTCGCCTCGCATCCAACTCGCGGCTTGATATGGCCTATCTCGACGACCGCCGCGATATACGCCTTCTCGAAGGGTCTGCGCGTTTCATGGTGATGCCAAACTCCAAGCGCCCCTTTATCGTACGGACCGACATTGCACAGGTCCGTGTGACCGGGACGCAGTTTCGCACATCACTCCAAGATAACGGACTGGAAGTACGGGTAACACAAGGTTCGGTTGATATATTACCGCCCGGGGCTGCTATCACGGACCTTGCCGGCATCTCTCTGTCTGCAAGTGAAGCGATCCTGACAAAAGACGGTGTGGAGGCGGTTCGCCTTACAGATACAGTGAAGACGCAAAGCATCACCAAGCCCAATGAAGCGCCAGCACCGGAGCGTCTTGAATATGTCAGTGCTCCCCTGTCCAAGGTTATCGCGGACATTAATCGTCTTGGCGGCGGGCCTGTAACGCTCGATCCGCAGGTTGCCTCTTTGCGTCTCTCAGGGTCGTTTGAGGCCAATGAGGTCGGCGCTATTATGGACGCCATTGATGTCGCCCTGCCAGTGACGATAGAAGAACGGGACGGGGTTCGCACAATTATTCCCGAGTGACATACCCGAGTGACAGGGCCAATTCTCAACGCTTTGCCGGGTGCGCAAATAAATTTTTGCATTTGATGTGACGTTTTGGAAGCGCGATGAGTCTTGATGGCGAGTGCAACTGCGAGGCAGTTGCAAAGTATCTAATGGAGCACTCGTTCAATCATGCCATGTTCACCTCGTCACCCGCTGCGCCACGTCTTTCTCGCTGCCGCATCTTCACTGGCTTTGTTTGCCGGCACTCAGCCAGCACTGGCGCAAACCTCTGAGCAGCAGACGGTCACGATAGAAACACAGCCTCTGGCGCAGGCACTCAATGAACTTGGTGCCCGCTATGACGTGACCATTGTCGCGGCCGATGACGTTACAAGCGGACAGATAGGCAATGCTGTCGCTGGTGATCTGACAATCGAGGAAGCGCTTGAACGCCTGCTCAGCGGCACCGGCCTCACTGCACAGCGCTTGTCCAGCCGCTCCTATGTGATTGTTGTAACTGAAACAGATGATGCGATTAGTGTCTATGGCCTGCGCAAAGTAACTGATCGGCTTGATGTGACTTCCAGCTTATCGATCACCACTGGCGAAGAAATCGAGCGGCTACCTGTGGCTGATCTGGATGATGTTATCCAGCGCGTTCCTGGCGTGACCTCGAACAACGGCACCTTCAATGTTCGCGGCGTGGATCAGAGAGGACCCAGCGGCGGCAATGGAGAAACGCTGACTGTTTACCTTGATGACAGCCCGCTTTCGCTCAACAACCTGAATGTCGGCCCCACCGGCATCTGGGATCTTGAACAGGTAGAAGTGTTTCTTGGCCCGCAATCAACCAATTTGGGGCGCAACACGCTGGCCGGGGCGATCTATATACGCACTGGTGACCCAAGCTATGACTGGAGCGGGAAGGCACGCTTGGAAGTAGGAAACCAAGGTCAACTTTGGGGCGCGGCGGCAATTGGCGGCGGCTTGATCGATGATGTGCTCGCCTTCCGCCTCGCAGCCGATTATCGCGAAACCGATGGTTTCAGAACCAACACTTTCCTTGATATTAATTCAGACAGAACGCAGCTGTGGAACACCCGTTTCAAGCTGCGCTTTGATCCCAGCACGGATTTTTCAGTGATCACCACCACCAGCTATTCGGAAAATCGCATTGGCTTTGGGGGGAATTTATCATCAACGAATTTCGTCGACGGCGGTCCGATTTTACCGCCAAGCGAGGTCAGGCGCGAGTTTGAAAATGATCTCGACAGCTTCGCTGAAGGCAGCACTTTCCTGCAGAGCGTCAATATGAACTGGGCTATCAGCGACACACTGAATCTACAGTCCATCACTACCTATCAGGAAAGCACGCAGTCGCGGTCTTCAGACCTGGATAACAGCGCTGAACCCGCTTCCGTGCTGTTGACCGATATCGATGACAGCGCTTTCACTCAGGAATTGCGCCTTGGGCTCGACTTTGACGGGTTCGAGGGCATAGTGGGATTCTATTTTGCCGACATCGACAGCGCATCGGCACAGACTCTGCTGTCACAGGCGAATACCCTTCCCCTTCCGGGTTTCAGTTTCCTGCCCGATGCGTTGATTCTTGACCGCGTTATTCGTCCCATTCAGGAAACCAGAAACTACGCCATTTTTGCCGATGCCGATATCGCTTTAACCGATACGCTCGATCTGCTTGTGGGCGCCCGTTACGACTTTGAAAATAATGACAACACCAGCGACCAGACAATTGCTGTCAACTTCATTCCGCCCGGGTTTGAGGCCGCCTTCGCGCCTTTTCTAGGTACCAATAGTGAACAGTTCGACGCGACCTATGAGGCGTTTCTGCCCAAATTGGGTCTGCGCTGGGCGGTTGCAGACAATGTACGACTCGGCTTCGTGGTCCAGCGTGCCTATCGCGCCGGGGGTTCGCAAACCAATCAAGCCGATGGCTCGCAGGTGGAATTCGATCCCGAATTTTTGTGGAATTACGAGTTTTCAGCACGCGCCTCTCTACTCGGAGGAGATTTGGAGCTCGGCACCAATATTTACTATTCTGACTGGACAGATCAGCAGGTTGTGCAGCCTTTGCCACCGCCACTGCAGAATTTCGGTATAACGGTTAATGCCGGGCAATCAGAGCTGTACGGGATCGAGAGTTCTGCGAGTTACAAGCTAACTTCCGAATTCACCATCTATGGATCAGCGGCCTATACAGTGGCCAATTTTGTCGATTTCAATAATGGATTTTTTAATCCTGGCGCTGCGATAGGCGGAGAAAATATCCCGAATTTCAACGGCAACCGTTTCCCCAATGCGCCGCGATTTACGTTCAATGCAGGCATGTCCTATCAAGGCAATAATGGTCTGTCTGCCAATCTTGATGTGAATCACGAGGGATCGGCTTTCACCAGTGCTGCCAATCTGGATACGCTAACGCGACCCTCACGCACGCTGGTAAATGCGCGAGTAGGCTATGCGCTGAGTGAGAATTTTCAGATCAGTGCCGTGGCCCAAAACCTGCTCGATGAAAGCTACTTCACATTCGTCAATGGAACCATCGTCGGCCTGGGCGATCCCTTCACCTGGGCTATACGATTGGATGCGCAATTCTAGGTCGTATACTCATAAACAGGATGGTTGAGGCGTCCAAATGGCTTTGACATGGAAAGCTGCTCGCTACGTCGGAAAGCTTACCCAATGCACCACATTGCGTTGCGCTTCCCTCTCTCCGAGCAGCTTTCCATGTCATACCTCAATCCATCCTGTTTATGAGTGGATCAGCTTATGCTTCTGCCCTTTTCTGACCAGAAGGGCTCACGCAATTCACGTTTCATAATCTTGCCCGCGCCGGAAATAGGAAGTGCTTCTGTGCGAAACTCTACGCTACGCGGCGTCTTGTAACCGGCAATGCTTTCCCGGCAATGCGCTATTATCTCTTCTTCCGAACATGTCTGGCTAGGCTGTGTAACAATGATCGCGTGGACGCTTTCCCCCCATTGGTCCGATGGGATGCCGATAACGGCTACCTGTGCAACCGCTGGGTGGGTTGAGATGGCGTTTTCAACCTCTGCGGAATAGACATTCTCGGCGCCGGTAACGATCATGTCCTTGATCCTGTCAACGATGAATACAAACCCATCATCGTCGATATAGCCGCCATCACCCGTGTGGATCCAACCATCCTGGACAGCAAGGCTGGTCAGTTCCACCTGCTTCCAATATTCGGTCATATTTGCAGGGCTTTGCACCGCAATCTCGCCGATTTCGCCAGGCGCAAGGTTTTCCCCTTTTTCATCGACGATCTTCACCGAACAGTCGAGCGCTGGCACTCCGGCGGAGCGGGTTCTGCCTGCAAATTCACCCTCAAAACAATGATATTTGTGCGGCAATATGGTGATTGGCAGGCTTTCGGTCTGGCCATAGCCCTGAATAAGCGAAACCGTTGGCCAACGCTCAAGGCATTTGCGGATAATGCCTTCCGGCATGGGGGAAGCGCCATATAATATGGCCTGGAATGAAGCGAGTGCTTCAAGATCGAAGTCTGGAGAATCAAGCAGCATGCCGATCATGGTCGGGACGAGCATGGTATGCGTAACCTGATATTCCTTCGCGGCGGCAATAAAACCTTCCGGGGTGAAAGAGGGGATATAGGCATTGGTTGCCCCTGCCATCGCCGCGCCTCCACCGCCTGCGGAATCACCTGCATGGAACATCGGAGCCGCATGAAGATAGACAGCATCATCTGCCATGCCCGTCGCTACCTTGATGGCCCGCGCAGTGTGCACTTGCGCCTGATGTGAAATGACCACGCCCTTGGAAACACCCGTGGTGCCTCCGGTATAATAGATGCCAGCAATATCCTCACCAGATCGCGCACGATCCTCAATCGGGCTGGCAGAGGTGATGAGCGTTTCAATGCGCAAAGCATCGATGCCGCCTCCATCGTCCATATGCATGATGTGGCGAAGGCTCGCAGCCTGCGGCTTTAGCGTATCGCTGAGACCTGCAAATGCTTTATCAACGCAAAGGAATGCCGCTTCGCAGTCAACGACAGAATGCAGTATTTCCTTCGGTGACCAGCGGATGTTGATAGGTACGACAATACCGCCAGCCCACCACACAGCATAGAGCAGCTCGGTATAGGTAGAGGAGTTCATCGCAAGTATCGCGACCCGCTCGCCCTGTTTGAGCCCGATCTGTTTGAAGCCACCGGCCAGACGCGCCACGCGATCCTGAAATTCTATCCAGCTGCGGTTTTGCTCTGAGGAGAGGATCGCGATTTTGTCGGCTTTGGTGCTGGCGGCTTTCTTGATCGGCTGGGTTAGTCCGTCAAATCCATCGTGCCTTGAAGCTTCATTGCTATTGGCCATTACCATGTCCAAATCCTCTCTTTTGTATAAATTCTGGCGTCAGATGGGTCCCTTCTGCGAGGTCTTGCTGTCGCCGCTACGGCTAAGATTGATCGCTAAAATTGAGGATGACCCGACCGACAAAATGTGATCGTTCCTCAAGCCGTGCAAAAGCTTCGGCAAAACGTTCTGCAGGGAACACCGAGTCCACAAAAGTCTTGACTTTGCCGGTCTGAAGCCAGTCTGCCATCACATCCAAATCGGCAGTTTCCCCTTTGACGATCAGCAACTCGCGGATGTGATTGGCCGCCTCGCTGTCTGGCGCCAGATCTTCGGGAAATTTGAAGGGGTTCGCAGGCACGAAGCGGCCATTTTCTGAGAGCAAATGCTTGATATCAGCGAAGGCATATTGGGTACTAAGATCGAGGATGATATCGTACGACTCGGTGATATCTGCCATTTTCGTAGCGCGGTAATCGTAAACCCGGCTCGCGCCCAGAGATGTCAGCAACGCCTCTTTGCCCGGACCAGCCATTGCGGCGACATCAAGCTCCAATATCTTCGCAAATTGTATCGCCAAAGGCCCCAAAGCGCCCGAACCGCCGATGACCAGAACCGTCTCTCCTGGAGCAGCTAAGGCGACATCTCGCAGGCCTTTCAACACCGTCATCCCGGCCATGGGTATAGTCGCGGCCTCTGCAAAGCTGAGATTGGACGGAAAACGCGCAACGCAATCGGGCCTGATCGGGACAAATTCCTGATGCGCCCAATGCGCATTATTCATAATATCGACATATCCAAAGACACGATCGCCTTTGGCAAAATCTTCGGCTGGTTCCTCAACGATACCGGCAAAATCAAAGCCGCTGCGAACAGGAGCCGTGTGACGACCCGCAAGTTCTTCCAGGTCACCGCGCGCAACCGCCTCGTCATCCTGATACACCGCGGCCGAGACAACCTTTACCAACAGCTCGCCAGTATCGGGCTTGTTTTTGGGAAGATCATCCCTGAATGAGAACGCATCATTCTCGAAAGTTAGCCCTTTCATTGCTAGCTCCTTATGTCATTGCCCTGATGAGCAGTGGCGATGCCGCTCATACTCGCGCTATCGGTCGAGCGAACGGGCGATCATCTCTTTCATGATTTCTGTCGTGCCACCGTAGATGCGCTGAATCCGTGCATCGGCGTAAAGGCCGGAGATCGGATATTCGGCCATATATCCATAGCCACCATGCAATTGCAGACATTCATCGACGACTTCGCCTTGGACTTCAGTCGCCCAATATTTCGCCATTGAAGCTTCTTCCGAGGTCAATTCGCCATTCGCCAGACGCATCATGCACTGGTCAACAAAGGCTCGGGTAACGGCGATTTTTGTGGCACATTCGGCAAGCTTGAAGCGCGTATTTTGAAAGTCCATAACGCGCTGACCAAAGGCCTTGCGACCTCTCACATATTCCAATGTATGCGCCAGCGCGGCTTCACATGCGCCAAGTGCCCAAAACGCCAGTGCCAAGCGTTCCCAGGGCAGCTGGCGCATAAGCTGGTAAAACCCCTGCCCTTCCTCCAGGCCCAGCAGATTGGCCTGCGGCACCACAGCATTGTCGAAGAACAATTCGGACGTGTCTTGCGCTTTCATTCCGAGCTTGTCGAGATTGCGCCCCCGTGTGAAGCCTTCAAGCCCCGCTGTCTCGACACAGATAAGCGAGACGCCTTTCGAACGCGCATCCATATCTGTCTTGGCCGCAAGCAAAACAAAATCTGCCAATTGGCCATTGGAAATGAAAATCTTTGACCCGTTAATGACGTAGTCTTCGCCTTGCTTGTCTGCTCTGGTGCGGATTGCCTTGAGGTCAGAACCTGTACCCGGCTCAGTCATCGCTATAGCAGGAATAAGTTCGCCCGAGACCAGCCCGGGAAGCCATTTCTCGCGCTGCCACTCAGTGCCATATTCAACCAGGTAATGCTTGACGATAGACTGGACGATAAAGCCCCAGCCCAGCGCGCTTTGCTTTCCCTGCTCTTCGAGCACCAGAGCGTCAAAGCCAAAATCGCCGCCATATCCGCCAAATTCTTCCGGTACACCACCACCCATAAGGCCGGCTTCGCCAGCCTTAATCCATAGTTCGCGGCCAACGCTGCCTTTTTCGGCCCATTGCGTTTCATTGGGCGCAATTTCCTCATCAAAGAATCTTTTAACGCTCTCACGAAACAAAAGATGGTCTTCGGTCATCCAATTGGCTGCGGGGATTGGTCGCATTTTTACTCCGGCACATAGACTTCGGCTTGCTCGCGATTGAGTGGCGAGACGTTGGTAAGAATAGCCCGCTTTCGATATTTAACCAAGTGTTTGTTTGGTAAAAATCATATCGAAAGTCAGAGGGTGAATATGAGACACAATTTTGAGCCTCTCCTGATGGACATCCAACGCATTTGGCGTAGAAAAGCTAGGGTCAGGATGCATGAAATATGTGGGCAAGGCGCCCTTATTTGCATAGCTCCATCCGCTTGGGCAGCTTCTGCAATATTGCCATGCGCTCGGATTGGGAAATGCTTGTCCAGCGTGCAATTTCAGATGCAGTACGACCGCATCCAGTGCACCAACGGGAATTGCGATTAATCTTGCAGATATTCCTGCATGGCGAACTTATCGCAGCATCGGAATCGAGGTCTGGACCGTATGTCTTGCTATCTTGATGAGGCATCTAAATTGTCGTGGTTAGTCTTTGCGGTTAGGAGGCGGTAATCACATGGTTATCGCACGACTAATCCCCTGAAGCCTTTGCCTCCAATTGCTGCCCAATCGCATTAAAGAGCGAAAAGGTCTCAATGGCATACCCGCCTGGCGGTGCCTTATCAGTGGCATAATCGGAATAGGCCGACAATTTGACAATCACCAGCCGCTTGGCAGGATTCACATAAATGGCCTGCAGATAGACACCAAGCGCTACAAAATCCCCATCCGCAGAATAGGGCAGCCACCATTGATAGCCATATCCCGGCGCGGTCGGCTTTGGCTCGCGTATAGGCGCATCGGCCGTGGTGGAGGCCTTTACCCATTCAGCCGAAACCACTTGCTTGCCTTCCCACATGCCGTTCTGGCGATAAAGCTCACCAATCTTGGCATAGTCGCGCGCAGTTGCGTTTAGCCCGAACTGAGTCATTTCCGCGCCATCACTGTCGAGCAGCCAATATGCATCGGTCTCCATGCCAAGCGGATGCCAGAGCTTGCGTTCGAGATAGCTCGATACGCTTTCGCCTGTTGCGCGTGAAAGCACCATACCGAGCACAAAGGTTTCCATTGAGCTATAACGGAATTTGGTGCCTGGCTCGAATTCCCGCTGCATAGACGCGGCCAGTTCGCCCATCGATCCTCCCCCAGCAATGATGGCGCGCATACGGATAACACTTGACTCAGGATCAGAGTAATTCTCGTTCCAGGCAATGCCGGAAGAGGCTTGCAGGACATCCTTAACGCTCGCCCCTTCATAGCCTGATCCTTTAAGCTCGGGGACATAATCTTCGACCGGACGCTGAATGTCGATCAGCCCTTCGTCAACGGCGATGCCAACGCCGATCGATGTCACGCTCTTCGCCATGGACATGGAAATCCATCGGGTCTGCCGAGCGCCGGTCAGCCAGTAATTTTCATAAACCAGTTCGCCATTATGCAGCACTATCAGAGCAGCCGTATCGGTTTCCGCAAGCAGCTGTGCCGTGTCCACCTGTCCTACGGGACTCACAACTGTCTCCGGCAATTTCAGCCGTAAATTTTCCTTAAAGTCATAGGGGTCGGATGCGGCTGACATAATCGATGTCGGAAACATTTCGGAGACCCGGTGGAAACTGTCATATTGCTCAACCCCGGAAAATAACGACTGCGCCCAGGCTGCACGCTGTTCGGCCTTGTCAGGCTGTACGCTGGGAGCCGTAATCGCTTCAGATTGATAATTGGCATCATTACTGACGCAGCTAGTAGCCGGTAGCAACATCAGCATTGCTGCCAGCGATAGTTTCAGACTCTTTTTTATGATTAGCATGTCCATGGTTCCACTTGAGCGGGGCAGAAGTGACTTTCATATGCCCTTTGACAGATGGTCAGGCCCTTCAGGACCTCACAGTTTGCACAAGCGATGAGCCGTTACATCCGCAGTCTTACTTCGAGCCCGAATGTCTGAGGGGCACCGCGTGTCTCGGTTGCGGTGCCAAGAAAATCGGCACCGTGTCCTACTATGAAATCATCATCAAAAAGATTTCTTGCCCATACAGCTATGGTCATGCGCTCAGATTCATAGCCGAGGCGGAGATTGACCAGATTGAACGAGTCGATTCGTCCCCATGGGATATCAACACCCGGGAAAACCGTATCAACATTGTCTTCGGTTGAGAATGCGCCATCGGAATAGGTCCAGTCTACGCGCCCGAACAGTTCACCACCCTGACTATCAATCGCATGGTTATATTGCACCCCTATCGCGCTGTTGAATTCAGGCGCAAATGGTAATGCATTCCCGGCCAAATCCTGCCCAGGCCCAAGTGGGCTACGGACACTCGAACCTCCTGGAAAAGAGTCGAACTCAGCGATGGTATAAGCCGCCGCCGCAGTAACCACCAGACCATCACTCGGTTGCCATGTCAGGTCAGCCTCAATGCCTTGGGAAGATACCTCAGCCGCGTTGCGGATTGTAATCGTGGTTGTACCATCGCCGAGCGGGATAAACTGGTTGAGCTGATAATTCTCAAACTCGGAGATGAACCCTATCAGGCTGTATTGAAGGTCAATGGAATCGATCCGTCCCTTAATACCGGCTTCCCATGCCTGAACGGTTTCGGGCTCAAACTGGATGCCTTCATCAAGGAGTTGAGCGGATACGAAATCAACATTGAAGCCGCCGCTTTTGAAGCTCTCTGAATATTTGACATAGGCGCGAAAAGAATCAGAAAAATCATAGGATAAGACGAACTCTGGAGAAAAGTCGGTGAAGCTCAATTCATCCTGAAAATTGAGCACTGTCTGGTCGCCAACAATAGGTCCGACAGCAACGCCGAAGAACGGCGCGACAGGTATAGGAACGCCGCCAGCAAATACGACGTCACCGACAAGGTCAAAATCCAGTTCCTTTGTTTCATCCGAATAACGGGCGCCAAAGCCAAAGGTGAGGCGATCCGTGATCTCATAGGTGCCGTTTAGGTAGAGTGCCCAGCCATTGGTATCGATTGTCGCCGACTGCCCGACATCGGTGCCAACAAGCAATGGGGCAAGAGGCAGCGCAGCCGGGGCAGCAGTTGCAAAGAATACATCGATATCTGCACCGAATGTCCCGGTACGATCTGTTGCCGCACGCTCATCATAATAGAAGGCGCCCGCTACGAACTGGAGCGGGCCATCATCAGGTGAGAATAGCTGAATCTCCTGAGTGAACTGGTCGAAACTATCGGGATAATCAACGCGAATGATATCGTCTGCCGAACGGTCAACATCAAAGGCAAAAAACGCATCCGTTTCACGATAGGCGGTAATCGACTTTATCGAGAAATCCCCGATAGGAACGTCAAGAGTAAAGGAACCGCCAGCAATCTCACGCCGTTGGAAATCGTCGAACGTATGGGATACATCAAATGGCCCAAGTCCATCGGGATTTGGCTGGGTTCCGAACACATCTGTGACCGGTCTACCGGTAAAAACACGTTGATTGGAATCGAGATAATCCCCGGAAAGCAGCGCGGTGAAGCCGTCATGCTCATATTGCAGATGCCCGCGCAGAGACGTACTCCGCCTCTCGCCAACATCATTGCCAGTGTTGAGATTGTCGCCAAAACCGTCGCGTCTGATATCAATCGATGAGAAGCGTGCGGCCAGCCCTTCTGCTATAGGCAGATTGATAACACCGCCAAATCTTCTCAGGCCTTCGGTCCCGATTTCGCCGATAACTTCAGCTTCAACATAGTCGACTGGCTTCCTGGTCACGAGGCTGATCGCTCCCGCCACAGTGTTTCGGCCAAATTGGGTGCCCTGCGGTCCGCGGATCACCTCCACCCGCTCAAGATCGAGAAGGTCAGTGTTCTGCGAAGCAGGTTGTCCAAGAAACACGCCATCTACATAAACGCCGACACGCGCATCAAAGCCGATATTGCGGCCCGAGGTACCGACCCCTCTTATCCTGATCGCCTGGAAAAAATTGTTGCCGCCGCCAATCGCGACATTGGGCACGAATTGGGAAATCTCATCAAGCTGCCTGACGCTTGTCTTCTCCAGCGCATCAGCGCCAAGGACAGCAATGGAGATCGGAACCTCGGTAACGTCCTGTTCCCGCTTCTGCGCGGTGACAACGATGACATTCTCATCTTCGCTACTCGCCTGATCGTCTGCTTCGCTGTCCTGCGCATAAGCGGGGAAAGCCAATGCTGCGACCAGCGGACTGAGGCCGCCTACCAAAAGGCGCTGCTTCATGCGTTTAGTCATCATAATCCCCTTCTCTCCCAATGAACTTCTTTGAATCATCCTTCTGTGCGCAGTGCTTACTGTCGAAAGCAGCCCGGTTTGTCCGAGGGACACTTCATGAAGATCAGCATCTTAGACTTCGCTGCAAATATCTTCACCAAACGTTTGTTTGTTTATATCGATCACAAAACAGAACAAATTGCAATACAATCTGTCTCAAATACCGATTTTGATGGGAATTATGTTGCAATCATCGCACAATGAGGGCGATGAGGAGCGTCATAAAAATGATGAATTATGGTGACTTAACCGCATGAGTTAGATCACATCTGGGGACGGAGCCTCAATCGTTGAGCATCGTGTCTTTGCCGAAGATGAAATTGAAAAAGGACTGCCCAATCTCATCTGCGCTGGCGCGATCCCCTTCGGTGAACCAATATTGCGCATAGTTTCCTGCACCAATGATCATCAATCGCAGCAGGGTTTTGTCAACGCTCGGAGGCAGTTCTACTTCATCAATCAGGTCGCGAAACAGGTCTTCATACCGGTCCCGGATATGCTTCAGCTCATCTGAATATTTTGACGCCTGACTTGGAAAAACGCGTGTGATAACCCGGCTATAGGAGTCTTCGCGGGTAGCGGATTTGATGTGGGAAATCATGGCTGCACGCAATCGTGCTGCCGGGGTCTTATGAACAAAGACTTCCTCTTCAAACTCATCTATGAACTGCGTCATCCCGGCCCTGTAAATCGCCAGTAGAAGTTCGTCTTTAGAGCCGTAGTGATAATAGATTGATCCTGGCAAAATGCCGACCGCTTGCGCAATATCGCGCATCGTTGTTTCTTTATATCCCTTATTGGCAAAAAGGGCGGCTGCGGCATCGAGCAGCGCCGCATTCCGATTGTTGCTCCGTTTTACGGCGTTCCTCATATTCCCCCTGTAAGTTAGCTCGACTAATATGGAAAGTCGTTTTCAAATGGAATACGCGCTTTCTTGAGAGGTTTGCAGGGAATTCTTGCCTTTGATGCAAATAGCTGCACCGCGCTTATGAGTCTCGCATTCGGCCTTTATCAATCGCCTTGCGAGCCAAGATAAGAGACGATCAATGCTCTTTTTTCTGCATTGGGTTCGCCTGGAAATGCCATCGCGGTCCCGGGAACTATTGCATAAGGGTCGGCAAGGAATGCATCGAGCCTTTCCTCGGTCCATATAATGTTGGCCGATTGCATCGCATCGGAATAGGCAAAGCCGTCCCGTGTCCCGCTTTCGGCGCCAAGGATATCCGCCAGATTGGGGCCCATCCCATGCTGTCCATCACTGCTGACGGGATGGCACGATGAACACATGGCAAAGGCTGCTTTTCCACTATCTGCCATGCTGATGACAGGACTTGGGTTCGCATTTGCCGAGAGTTGCGGCGCTGCCTCTGGCTGAGGCGGGGTTTCGCCACAGGCCCCAATCGCCAGCGCTGCGGCAATGATTATGGCTTTTCTAATCACCCGCAATTCCCTCCCGCAATACTGTCGGAGGATGTAAATTCAGGGATGATAGCGTCCTTTCCCTCGTCCAATATTGCCGCTTTGACCTCAAGCGTATTGGATATCGGGTTTGAGCGCAGGCAGCCTATTTCGCTCGCTTCATAGGCGACAAATCCTTCAGGCAGTTCCGCCCCCGCATAGCGCTCAACGATCCAGTTCATCAAATCTGCCAGCCTCTCATCGCTAAGCTGCGACTGGGCAACGCCAGGTACGCGTATGATGAATTCCCGCCCTGCTGGTGAGGCGACAAGCTGTTGAAGATCATCATGCAAAGAAGGTACAAAACCGGGCTGACCACTGCCGTCGATTTTGTGGCAGCCTGAGCAGTGCAGCAGATAAACATCCTTTTCTGCTGCTGCATATTCCGGTGCCAAGCGATTTAGTTCCAGCTCCGCAGGCTGCCCTTGCGGAGCAACAGCGAAGCTATCCTGCGCCTCAGGTAACAATGAGTCTTCGCCGGAAGCGCAGGCAGTCATCGCAAGGCAACCAGCGGCTGCCGCCAAGAGTAAATGGACTGGCCGGAAATGGAATGGCGCGTTACGCATCAACTCCTTCAATCCTTGCAATAGTGCAGTGATAGCTCGGAGCGACGCCGCCATAACACCATGTTATCGCGTTCGATTTCTGCACTTGATATTTCGGAGTGTCGCCCTCACTGCGATTGCAGAAACAGCGTTTGCATTCACTCGCGCCACAGCAATCATTATATTTCACTACATAGGTCTTATCATCACCGGGGTTCTTGCAGGTGCCGACCCAGGCGATCGGCGATAGCTGCGTACCTGGCGGACATTGTGTGGTCGATCCGCCGCAACAGCTGCACATATAGCCGTGCACGCTGCAATGCGCCCAATAGGCACAGGCGTTGGGATCCTTCCAGTCTCCTTCTGGCGCGCCAGCTTCACCACCTGCGGCACGCGCATCTGATATCCGAAGAACAGGCAAAAGCGGTGCCAAAGCCCCGCCAACCAGAATTACACCCAGAGCACCGAGAAACCCCCGTCGTGAAGTCCGGTCCGCGAGTTCTGTCGCACTCTTTTCAAATGCTTTGTCGATCCAGTTTGTCATGCGTTCACCCTGCCAATCCTGTCTGAAATTCGAATGGAAGCTGTCATTGCCCCTGCTAGGCCCGTTTCTCGAGATAATCCTGTATGGATGAGACCCTCATGCGCTGTGCCTCAAGCAAGCTTTCAATATGCTCGCGTGTATTGACGAGACCCTGCCCCGCGACCTTACCGTCGGGGCCGATGAGCACCGCATAGGGCAGTTTTGCAATCTCGAACGCCATGCCGAGTTCCATAGAGAGCACATAGGGAAAATTCTGCAGGGCGTGAGCGTCGCGATAGGCTTGCTGGCGGGCCTCATCAAAGCCATCGCTGGCAAAGACCAGGTTCATCCGACCACTCTCCTCAGACGCGATCGCCTTGTAAATCGGTATCAGGCTTTTGCAGACCGGGCAGTCGGGCGCGACAAATGCGATCAGCGTGGATTTACCATCTTGCGCTGCACCACCAATGCTAAGTGGCATACCGTCGATTGTCTTGAGATTAAAAATCGGGCTCGGATCACCGACTTTAGCCTTGCTGCTGGTCATCAATGCCCCGGCAGGACCGATACGGCGGTGCAACACGCCAATTTGTCGCGCTATCCCCAACATGAAGACGGCGAGAACGATGATTGCCACCCACTGGAAAATTACGAGATACTGTATCCACATTTCACTCACCTTTTGGCTGTGTCATTTGCGCCAGCTCACGATTGAGAATGAGCTGGTTCACCAATGCTGTAAGAAGGAGAAGAGCAGCCGCCAGAAACGCGCTGTTGACCCACAACATTACATCCAGCCCTGCCGCAACGATGCCAGCTTCCAACCAGACCAGCGTTGAAGCCAGAGCGATCAGCACCAAGTTGCGCGCAATGTGCAGAGCATTGACCGGCTGCTTTTCACCGCCCCAGCCGCAACCACAATCAAGCAATTTGTTGCCGACCAGAATATTGAAAGCCATTGCCGCTGCGTAGATCAGCAACACGAGACCCGTCGCCAGCGATGCGATTGGTCCGGGCGCTATCAGCAAGGCAATGATAGTCACGCATTCAAGGCCAATCACCGCCATACTCAACAGGGTTATCGCCCCGACAGAGAGCGATAGATCAAGCGGTTTCAAATAGCCGCGCAGCGTCGCCGCAAATTGTGCCCTGTCCGACAGTTTATGCGCTATCGCCCCTGCGAACAGAAGGATGAAGAAGCCGCGCATTGCTAACCCGATGCCAGCTAAGGTCCATAGCTCGTCAGTCACTGCCCCGGCTCCACAATCGATATATGTGTTACCTGATCAATCCCTTCGCCGCTGATTTCATAGCTCTTCGTCCCGGTCAGAGCGTCGAACACCGAGATATTCGGGCTCGTCACATTGTTGGCATAGAGTAAGGGCTCAGCGTCTTGAGAAACCGCCATGGCAAAAGAGATACCGTCAAGCGCGGTGTCATATTTTAATTCCCCGGTCTCGACATCATAGGCACGTAGTTGAGTCCCAGGCTTGCGATGGAAATCTGTACCACCGCCTTTCAAAGCAAGGTCGGCATCTGCCAGCATCACTATCAACGTCCCGCTTGGGCCATGAACGGCAAGGTTCTGGATCATCTCTGCCGGCACCCAGGCGCGGCCTTCATTCTCTTCCTTGAAGCTCCAGGGCTGTGCGTGAGCGAGTGTTTCTCCGCCTACATCAATGGTGTGGACATCGCCACGATGCGTAACAAAATACCATATATCACCAACGCGTACGCCGGTGCCATGCAGTGGGTCATTTTGCGCGTCAAAGATTCCGCTGACTCGCTCCCGGTCCGCCTCTGCACCGCTGTCATCCAATGTGATAACGAGAATGGAGCCATCGCCACACAGGGTAAAGAACCTGCGATCACCAGCGGGGAATACATAGGCGCAACCGGCGGTTTCGATCCGCGAGGCAAAGCTCTTATCCTCCAGATTGGCAATACCGACACTCGAAGCTGGTGTCAGGAATTGCAATATGCCAAAGGCGCCATCATCGGTGCTGCCGGTATGATTGAGCGATGGCATACCGCCGAGCTTCTGCGCAGGAAGTGGAATTTCACCAGCGGCTCGCAGGGTTTTACGATCAAATAATTCAAGAATATTGGTCGCTTCACCACGGTACCCCCGCGACATGTAAAGCGCTTGATTGAAAAGGAGATCCGATCCGGTCGGCATAACTACCTCGGTGCCGATCCAACCCGTTTCCATCTGCCCCAGCATCTGACCGGTATCACCATTGAACAGCACCGCTCGGCCATAGCCTGCGCCGCCCTCATAAACCCAAAGCCGATGCTCTCCATCCTTCTGTACCGGCACATCAAAATTTTCGACATCGGGTATGGTATAGGGGTCACTGCCTTCCGGTATGCCGCCGCCAGAACGCACTTCATACGCGCTCTCATCGCCCTCACCGGAAGTTGTGAGCATATCACATCCGGACACCGCCAATGCCGCAGCGCAGAGAAAACCAATTTTGCCTGGGTGATTTAGCTTCATCTTACCATAGCCCTTTTCGTTCTTGCCTGTTCATCCATCGGCTTGCCCCGGTTGAGACGCCGCATAAATTTTCTGCCGACCGTTTGGTTCGGCCCTGATCACATTCTCACATTGCCTCGATGAGCACCGCCATCCCCTGGCCAGCGCCAAGGCACATGGACAAAATCGCATTTTTTGCGCCTTCCTGTTCCATGTGATGCATAGCTGTCAGCGCCATCCGCACGCCGGTTGCGCCGGGGGGATGGCCGATAGAGATGCCGCCGCCATAAAGATTGGTGACATCGCGTGGGATACCGAGCTGCCTCTCGGTATGAAGATTCACCACCGCAAAGGCTTCGTTGATCTCATAATAATCAATGTCCGAAACCTTCATGCTGCGACGTTTGAGCAATCGGTCAATGGCGGGAACAGGACCACAGCCCATGATGCGTGGTGGAACGCCAATAACCTCCCAATCAACGATTTTCGCCCGGACATGCATATCGGCTTCTTCAGCAGCAGACCGCGCCGCAGCGACGAGGAAAGCAGCCCCGTCGGTCATTCCGCTGGCATTGCCGGCGGTAACCCGTCCGCCCTCACGAAAGACAGGCTTAAGCTTGGCGAGCTTTTCGGCTGATGTATCTGGACGCGGAAACTCATCGGTCTCAAAAAGCCGCTTTTGCCCCTTGGGCATAGGAACCTCGATCGGTGCAATCTGCTCTGCCAGAAATCCGCTTTCAATCGCCGCCCCGGCGCGCTGCTGACTGGTCAGCGCATACTCGTCCATAGCCTCGCGCTGATACTGGAAATCATCCGCAAGCGCCTCGGCTGTCTCTCCCATCAGCGCATCGTCAAAGGGATCACGATAGGCATAATCGATGGTATCGATCATCATTGATGCGCCGCGTTTTGCACCCCAGCGCGCATCAGTCAGCGCATAGGGTGCACGTGACGTATTCTCATATCCGCCTGCCAGAGCAATCGAGCTGTGCCCGGTCATGATCTGCTCGACGGCCGAGACAATCGCCTGGGTGCCCGAACCACATGCTCTCGATACATTGAGCGCGCGTGCTTCCACCGGCAGCCCTGCCCCCATGCCGATAACGCGGCTGGCAAAGAAACCGCCCTGATCGACCGGGACGACATTGCCGCACACCACATGGTCGACCGCATCCGGGGAGACATTCGCCGCCTGCATCGCTGCCTTTGCCGCATGGATCGACAAGTCGGTGCCGGGAATGTCTTTCAGCGACTGGCCAAAATTGCCAAATGGCGTTCGCTTTCCGCCGCAAAGAACGACTTCTGTGGTCAACACTATTCTCCTATTCAACCCGCCAGCGCAGTTCCTGGCTGAGCAGGATCTTTGCCGCGTCATCCAGGGTCTGATTGCCATTTCTGATGTCGGCGCACAGGCTACCCAAGCGCTCGTCATCGATAGCCCGCAATCTCTGTTTCAAAATACTGTCAGCTCGTCTCAACAGCGCACCGCTCAGTCTGCGTGAAATCTTGTCCTCGGCTGACCGCGATGCGATTGCGGCCAAGCTTTGCGAAACCGTATCCATCAGCGTTTCGAGGCCCTCGCCTTTATTTGCCGCTGTCGAAACGATCGGCACATCGCGCTTATTCTCAGCCCGCAGTTCCAGCATGTCCTTCAACTGGTTGACTGTCCGCTTTGCCAGAGGCTGGTCCGCCTTGTTGACCACAAGGATATCGGCAATTTCCAATATGCCCGCCTTTATCGCCTGCACGTCATCGCCAAGGCCCGGCGCGTTGACGACGATCTTCACATCGGCAAAATCCGCCACTTCTGTTTCCGACTGCCCTGCCCCAACGGTTTCGAGAATGATTATCGGCCAGCCAGCCGCATCCAACGCATCCAATATGGCCGGAACAGTAAGCGCCAACCCGCCAAGATGGCCGCGCGCAGCGATTGACCGGATAAAGACCCCGCGATCAGCAGAGTGCTGACCCATTCGTGTGCGGTCACCCAGGATCGCACCACCGGAAAGGGGACTTGAAGGATCAACCGCGAGAACAGCAACCATGGTGCCTTGAGCCCGGAATTTCGCGATCATTGCGTCAATCAGTGTCGACTTGCCCGCACCTGGCGGACCGGTCACTGCCAGTACGTCAGCACGTCCGGCATGATCGCACAGACGCTGGGCCAGACCGTCTGCAGCTGCACCTCCAGCCTCAATTATGGAAATGGCTCGCGCAAGCAAGGCCTGATCACCGGCCAGAAGGCGGTCAAATGCCGGGGCAGCCTGTTGCGCAACAGCCCCCATCAGTCGACAATCAAAGGATGGCCAAAGCCGAGCTCATCGCGCAATGCCGCTACGACCTCGCCATGGGTAACGCCGACCTCTACCCCTTCCACAACCTTCGCAAAGGTGTTGTCATTGTCATCATTGGCGGCGCGACGTAGCGCAGCGAGAGCCTTGTCGACTTCAGCCTGACTTCTGTCAGCTTTGAATTGCTTGAACTGCTCGACATGGACTTTCATGGTTTCAGGATCGGGACGATAAGGCTTGGGCTGTTCGATACCGTCATCATTGCTCTGATAACAATTGACGCCCACAACCTTCTCTTCACCGGTTTCAATACGCTGCTGTGCGGCAAGCGCAGACCGACCAATCATAGACTGGACCAGGCCTGCACCCACCGCCTCATACATGCCTCCTGCAGCATCTATTTTATCGAGGACTTCGAGAATTTCTTTTTCCATCTGATTGGTCAGCGTCTCGACATAGTAAGAGCCGCCCATAGGATCGATCACGTCACACAAATGGGCCTCTTCGCGCAGAATATTCTGCGTCGCCACGGCAATACGCGCCGTTTCCTCCGTCGGGCAGGTGATCGCCTCATCATAAGCATCGGTGTGCATCGACTGCAGTCCCGAGAAGATACCAGCCACAGCCTGCACCGCCACCCGGGCAATATTGTTGAGCGGCTGCTGCGAAGTGAGATCAACTCCTGAAGTCTGGCCATGAAATTTGAAGCGCCAGGAACGAGGATCCTTGGCCCCCAGCCGTTCTTTTGTAATCCGCGCCCAGATCCGCCTTGCGGCACGGAATTTGGCGACCTCCTCGAAAAACGAGATCGAAATGTCGAAAAAGAATGTGAATTTGGGCAGGATGTCATCGGGATCCATGCCGCGCGCCATACAGTCTTCGGCATATTGAATAGCCGTCGACAAGGTAAAGCCGATGGTTTCAGCCGGCGTAGCACCCGCCTGTTGCATGTGCTGACCGACAACAGAGACCGGATTCCAGTTAGGCAAATGCTCACGGCAATAGGCAACATGGTCGACCAGAACCCGGCGCGCGCCCGGCTGTGACAGCCGATAGAACATATGATTGGCAACATAGTGCGAGATATAATCGGACTGGTTGGAGGTACCGCTGACCTTGTCAAAAGGCACATTGCGCCGCTTTGCAACGCCAAGAACAAACGCCAACAGGGTAAATGGCGTCGGATCGTTCATGGCGGTGGAAATGCGATCAATCGGGACACCGTCAAGGGCTGCATCCATATGATCCACAGTATTGATAACGGTGCCGCATGTTCCCAATAGCGGGAACGGAACCTCGTCACAATCAACCCCGCGAAAGCCCGAATTGCAGGGCAGCAGGCTTATGGCATTGGCCCCTAGATCAAGGATTTTACGGACACGCTCATTATAGTCCTGCGGTGTGCCAAGGCCGATCAGCTGACGCTGAGTCCATGTGCGGCCGCGATGCATTGTTGGATAAATACCGCGGGTATAAGGCTCCTGTCCGGGAAAGCCGAGATCGGCCATATAGCGTTCATCAGACCAGTCTTCGGGGGTGTAGATAGGCTTGATCTCAATGCCTGACCGGTTGGTGATTCTGCGGTCAGTTCCGATATGCGCCTGATAGGTTTCCTTCCACGCTTCCTCGGCCTCCTCAAAACCGGGCAGCATCATCTGCTTGGGCTTTTCGTCCCAACTGGCCAGAGCCTGCTTGGCGATCATCGGCTAAATTCCTCGCTTGAGAGTTTGCGCTGCTGGGCGGCATTACCGAGCTTGACGGCACTGGCGACGATGTCCTCACGCGAGGAACCAGGACCAAAGATTTCCGCCACCCCACTATCGAACAGCATCTGATGCTCGGATTCAGGCACGATCCCGCCGACAATGACCTCGACATGCTCCAGCCCGGCCTCTTTGAGTGCCGCCATGAGATCAGGGATAATCAGGTGATCAGTTGCTAGCGATGAAACGCCAACAAGATCAACATCTTCCTGCGTTGCCAGATTGACGACCGCGTCAATCTCCTGCCAAGGTGGAGTATATACAACCTCCATACCCGCATCGCGCAGATAGGCGCCAACCAAACGGCTACCGCGATCATGACCATCGAGCCCGATCTTGGTTACCAGGACTTTGATCGATGCTGCGCCCATAACGTAGGTCTCCAATGATGCAGAAGCTCCAGATGCCCGGCATAGCGGACCGTGAACCTGCTGATGCCTTAATCAAACAAACATTTGATTTTTACTAGAGAGCAGAAATACGTACGGCTGTCAACGCCGCCAATGCAGTCGGAAGAGTTTTCTCCGACAAGATTATTAAGCAAAATTGGGCAGGCTGAACAAGCGTACTCTCGCCGCTGACTATTGGAGAGGCCAAACAACACCGGCAGCGAAGCTTGATGTAGCACGTAATATGCGGCACTCTCCCGTCGGAAGAGGATATTATGACGATGGGAAAAAAGGCCCCGGTCGCACGCGATCTGGTCGCCACTGACCTTACAGTTGCTGATCTTCGTAATGCGCTCGCTAGAGGTTGGGCCGATTTCAGGGTGCATCCGGAATTCGGCCTGTTCTTCTCCGGCATTTATGTGTTTGCCGGCATCATGCTCTATTATGTGCTGTTCGTGTGGAGTCAGCTGGCATGGCTTAGCACGCTGGCCGCTGGCTTCCCCTTGATTGCGCCTTTTGTTGCAGTCGGCCTTTATGAAGTCAGCCGCCGTCGCGAGACCGCAATGCCAATGCGCTGGGGTGCGATATTGGGCGCATTGCGTGGGCGCGGCGATGAACAGATACTCGCCATTGGCGTGATCGTCTTCGTCGCTTTCGGCTTCTGGGTGATCGTCGCGCATGGCGTTTTCGCCATATTCCTCTCGGTATCAGCCATGGGGTCAGAATCGCTGGAATTTCTGATGACCGATACCGGCATTGCGATGCTGGTCGTTGGCGGTGCGATTGGCGCACTCATGGCGCTGGCCTTTTATGCGATCACCGTCATCAGCCTGCCCATGCTGGTCGATCGTGAGATTGATTTTATTACCGCCATCATCACTAGTCTGGCGGTGGTGCGATCCAACAGAAAAGTAATGCTTTGCTGGGCCTGCCTGATCGCGATAGCTCTGTTGATTGCTATGCTGCCTTTGTTTCTCGGACTGTTTATCGTGTTACCCGTGCTCGGCCATGCAACATGGCATTTATACCGTCGTGCCGTAGACCAGCCCGCACCCTGAACGACCAGCCAGGGCTTCACTTTAAGCCGCGATCTGGCAAGCGCCTTAGATGTGAATGATTCGCAATAGTATGATTGACATGACAGCTCAAAAGCCGTTTTCTAGTCAAAGACCACAGGACTATAAAGGACTCGACCGATGTATATCGCGATGAACCGGTTCAAGATCATCAAGGGTGAGGAAGAAGCCTTCGAGACAGTGTGGCGCAACCGCGACTCGCATCTCGATAATGTCCCCGGCTATCGCGATTTCAAACTGTTGCGCGGACCGGAGCGCGAAGATCATGTTCTCTACTCGTCGCACACCGTCTGGGAGAGCGAAGAGGATTTCATCGCGTGGACAAAGTCGGAAGCATTCCGCATGGCGCATAAAAATGCTGGGGCAAACCGCCCGCTCTATCTCGGCCATCCGGAATTTGAAGGCTTTTCCGTCGTACTCGAAGCGAGCAGCTAGGCGCTAACCTACCGGCTTATAGAAAACATTCAGACTTTAGACCTGCTGCACCTTCTCCAATGAAAGCATTTGCGGAGCCCTATCATGGCTTGATGTAAATCTGTGGTTTGGACTTGTACAATCAAAATTTGGAACATATAGTGAACATATGTCTCATCTTACTCGTGCCGAAAAACTCGAGATCCTCGCCGATGCGGCGAAATATGATGCCAGCTGCGCCTCCAGCGGCTCGGTAAAGCGAAGTTCACTTGGGACAGGCGGCATCGGCTCGACCACCGGCATGGGCATCTGCCACAGCTATGCGCCCGATGGCCGTTGTATCTCACTACTCAAGATATTGATGACGAACTACTGCATGTTTGACTGCCTTTATTGCATCAATCGACTGTCAAGCAATGTTCGCCGAGCAGCCTTTACGCCGCAGCAGATTGTCGACCTTACCCTCGATTTCTACAAGCGCAATTATATTGAAGGGCTGTTCCTTTCTTCCGGCATTATCCGCAGCCCGGATTACACCATGGAGCGTATCGTCGAGGTGGCGCGGCGGTTGCGCGAAGAGCATAAATTTGGCGGCTATATTCACCTCAAGACTATCCCCGAAGCTGATCCTGATCTGCTGACCAATGCCGGCAAATATGCCGACCGACTGTCGATCAATATCGAACTGCCCAGCGATGACAGCATTACTCGCCTCGCTCCGGAGAAATCCGGCCCGCATATCCGCAAAACCATGGGCACGCTGGGGCAACGGATCAGCGAGGCCAAAGCCGAACGAAAAAGCTCTCGCAAGGCGCCGCTCTTTTCGCCTGGCGGCCATTCCACCCAGATGATTATCGGTGCTGATGAATCGGATGACGCCAAGGTGCTGACCACCTCGACCAGACTCTATAAGGGTGTTGGTCTGAAGCGCGTCTATTACTCTGCCTTCAGTCCCATCCCCGATCCATCGGCACAATTACCGCCTGCCGCGCCGCCACTGGTGCGCGAGCATCGGCTGTACCAGGCCGACTGGCTGCTGCGCTTTTATAGCTTTGGTGTCGATGAAATCATGACCGGGGCCAAATGCGATGAAGCAGGCAAGCGCCATCTTGACCTCGCTATAGACCCGAAACTTGCATGGGCTCTACAGAATCGCGAGCATTTCCCGGTCGATCTCAACCGCGCTGATAAGTCTATTTTGCTGCGCGTGCCGGGCCTGGGGGTCAAAGGTGTATTGGCCATTATCAAGGCACGGCGATTTGGCGCATTACGGCTTGCCGATATCGAGACTTTATGCCGCAATGTGTCAAAGATGCTGCCTTTCATCATCACCCACGACTGGACACCCGGGCCACGGCTTGATGACGCCAATCTCTATGCCAAGCTTGCCCCCAAGCCGAAACAGCTCGATCTGTTTGCAACATGACTGGACTCGCGCAAAAGCAGCAGCACTATCGCGCCTATCTGGCCAGTGAGACAGACCTCAATGGATGGCGCGATCAGGCTCGTCATGCGCTGGCAGCGAATATCCTACCCGAACATATAGACTGGTATGTCGAACAACGCAGCGCCACACTCGATCTGGCCTCTCACCTGCCGCTACCACAAAACGATACTGCATCAGCATTACGACTGAACAGACAGCATCTAACGGTGCTGATGACCACCCTGCTCCACAGCGATGCAGACCGCTTCGCCCTCGCTTATCGCTTGCTATGGCGTATGCGCGAACAACCGCGCCTGATGGGCAACCCCGCCGACAAAGACGTGAAGCGCATCTGGTCCATGGCCAAAAATGTCCGTCGCGACATCCACAAAATGCACGCCTTTGTCCGCTTCCGCAAAATCGGAGAACGCGCGGATGATAAGGACCAAATACGCGAACAATTCGCCGCCTGGTTCGAACCAGAGCACCATATCACCAAGCATGTAGCTCCCTTCTTCCGTAACCGCTTCACCGGCATGGATTGGCTGATCATAACGCCAAGAGCCAGCATCGCCTGGGACGGCCAGAACCTCCGTGCCGGCCCCGGCGGCAAGAAAACCGATGTCCCCGATAGCGACGCCATAGAGGATGAATGGCGCAGCTATTATCGCAGTATCTTTAACCCGGCTAGGCTGAAGATGCAGGCGATGAAAAGCGAAATGCCTATGAAATATTGGAAGAATTTACCAGAGGCTCTCCTCATTTCGCGTATGGTCGAGGGTGGCATCCGTCAAGCAGAGAAATGCATGGAGCCGCTTTAAAGCATATGGAAAGATTACTTGAATCGCCGAGTTCATATTGATTCAAGCCAAGATGTGATAAATGGGATTTACTAACAAACCTCTGGTGTTTAAGGGGCCCTTTGGAATTGAAAGACGCTATGATTATAGCGGCTGAATATTTGTAGACTCGAGGCAGATTTTGCGTTTTCTGAGTGTATTGTTTCTGGCAATTCTCCTGTCAGGATGTTTTGGCGGCACCACTAAACTAGGAGGTGCACCCGGTTTGTCGGTAGTGGACGGTGATGTCCTTCCAGAACCTACGCGGAGCGATTTGGTGCAACAGGATCGGCCTTATTTGATTGGTCCGTTTGATGTTCTTACAATTGACGTTTTTGGCATTGCGGAATTAAGCGAGCGTGAAGTTCGCGCTGATGCTAGCGGTAGGATATCTTTCCCCTTGGCCGGCATCATTGAAGCAGGCGGCAAGCCGCCAGCAGAAATTGAAGATGAACTTGAGGCTAGACTGCGCCTCGCCTACGTTCGCGATCCGCAGGTAACAGTCAATCTCAAAGAGACGGTAAGCCAAGTTGTTACTGTTGACGGCCAGGTAATGGAACCAGGCCTCTACCCAGTTATTGGCCGGATGACCTTAATGCGTGCTGTGGCAACAGCAAAAGGTACGGCCGAATTTGCGAAGCTGAATGACGTTGTTGTGTTTCGGACGGTTGAAGGGCAACGTTATGCTGCATTGTATAATCTTGCGGCTATCCGTCGCGGCGCCTATGCAGACCCCGAAATTTTTGCGAATGACGTAGTGATTGTGGGTAATTCGCAAGCACGACGGATATTCAAGGACTTCTTAGGCATCGTGCCGCTACTTACCACGCCACTCATTGTTGCCCTGCAGAACTGACATAAAGTTGCTTATATAGTTATGACCTCAATACTGCAGCCTACTTCTTCTGATATCGCAGTCTCCGGAACTTCTAATTCTGAGAGTCAAGTTTCATCCCTAGCGCCTCCAATCTTATTACAATATTGGCAATCCGTGCTGCGTTGGAAGTGGGTGATTGCAAGCATTATTATTGCCAGTTTGGTTGCAGGCTTAATCTTCACCCTCCTAGCAACTCCACAATACACGGCTACCTCACAAATAGAGATTGCCCGCGAGGAAAAAAAGGTCACTAATGTACAAGGCGTAGAAAGCGTAGACGCGGTCCAGAATCAAGAATTCTATCAAACGCAATATGCATTGCTTGAAGCTCGGTCATTAGCCGAGCGAGTATCCCGCCAACTTCGGCTGGCAACCAATAACGC
Source organism: Pseudomonadota bacterium (assembly GCA_038748365.1). Lineage (GTDB taxonomy): Bacteria > Pseudomonadota > Alphaproteobacteria > Sphingomonadales > Sphingomonadaceae > Alterisphingorhabdus. The sequence continues at coordinate 276,805 of JBCDIZ010000004.1, read as the reverse complement.
ATTTTTTACATCCCATGGTGAAACTCCAGAGGATGCTTCAGGTCTGTTCACAAATAGCGACGGACCACTCAGCGCGGAAGACAGGCAAGAACGCGAAAAGCTTGTGATAGAGCTCTTGCAAGACAATATCGCAATATCTCCGATACGAGGTTCCGCACTGATTGATATAAGCTATACCAGTGCCAATCCTACCCTTTCAGCGCGCATTGCCAACACTTGGACCCAACAGTTTATCGATGCCAGCATGGATAGACGTTTTGCATCAACTGCTGATGCAAGGACTTTTTTAGAAGAACGGTTGGCTGATTTGCGGATCCGACTTGAACAGTCAGAACGCGAGGCTGTCAATTATGCCTCACAGAAAGATATTGTTTCTATTGAGAGCTCTTCTGGGAGAGGAGGCAGGGGACGTTCTGAACGTACGCTAGTCGCTGCGGATCTGGAAGCGCTCAACACTGCTCTCGCTGCGGCGATTGCTGATCGTGTCACGGCCGAAAGCAAAGCAAAGGTTCGAGGTCCAAGTGGAGCATCGCAAGAGGCGCTTAACAACATAGCTATTTCCCAGTTACGACAAAAGCGCGCAGAGGCCGCAGCGCAATATGCCAAATTGTTGGTGCAGTTCGAACCTGGTTACCCCGCGGTAAAAGCAATAGAAGAAGAAATACGCGTACTTGATGAAAATATCGCACGTGAAGAAGCGCGAGTTACCAATAGCCGTACTGCGGAATATCGCGAGGCATTGCAACGTGAAAATGAGTTACGCCAGCAAGTTGAAACTTTCAAGCAACGCCTAGATGTCCAGCAGCGCGATAGTATTCAATATAATATATTCCAGCGCGAGGCAGATACTAACCGTCAGTTGTATGATGCTTTGCTACAACGCTTCAAAGAAATTGGTGTCGCCGGAGTCGGTGCCAACAATATAGCGATTGTTGACACAGCAACTGTCCCAGAAGAGCCTTCCTCACCAAACATTCTGCTGAATATGGCTCTGGCGTTATTGGCAGGAATCGGATTGGCTGCAGGAGCGACTTTTGCCCTTGAGCAGATAGACGAAGGCCTCAGGGAGCCAGACCAGGTAAACCGCTTGCTTGGAGTGCCTCTGCTCGGCAGTACCCCTGATATTGATGATGCTGACGTTCTGGAACAATTGAGCGATGCGAAATCCTCATTATCGGAAGCTTATCTGTCGATACGTTCCAATCTCGCCTTCGCTACTGATCACGGCGTGCCAAGGTCGCTGATGGTGACCAGTACCAGAGCAGCAGAAGGGAAAAGCACCAGCAGTATTGCAATAGCTACTGTGTTGGGGCGTATAGGCAAAAAAGTACTGCTGATAGACGCGGATATGCGATCACCGTCCATGAATGCATATCTTGATACCAACAATGAGCAGGGACTGGCCAATTATCTTGCAGGGGATGATCAGTGGCAGGATCTATGCCAGCCTACAGACGTAAAGGGCATTACACTTATCAGCGCAGGCCCAATGCCACCAAGTGCGGCAGAGCTGCTTTCCAGTGAACGCCTACCTTCACTGATCGCGACCGCAGCGACCGATTATGATCACATTGTCATTGATGCGCCTCCTATATTGGGCCTTGCTGACGCGCCACTACTTGCCAAAACTGTGGAAGGCACAGTTTATGTTACTGAGGCGCAAGGTGTCGCTGTAAGGGGTATCAAATCAGCAATGCAGCGGCTGAGAAATGTTCAGGCGAATATCTTCGGTGTCATTCTTACAAAGCTTCCTCAAAACCAGGCCGGATACGGATATGGATACGGGTACGGATATGGATACGGAGACAACTCCAAAGAGGATTGATTAATTGGCCAACTATACAAAATTTGGTGCGATACTATTACTTTTTGGCGCTCTTGCTATCGCTTCGGCGATGTATAGCTGGTCACGCTTTTCTCCTGGACAAGAGTTTCTTCCGTCCGCACTCGCCAGCGGAAAAGCCCCTGTGAGCTACGTAAATAAACGGTTGCCTCAAAATCTCGCAAGCATAGACACTACTCTTTTAGCTGATATTGCCAAAACCTCTTTAGTCCGTGATGCGCTCAATCCCGCCGCGATCAGATTGTTAACCCTTGACGCACGAGCTCGCCAAGAAACATCAGAGACACTGGAACTGACGAGACTTTCTCGGAAACTGTCCAGGCGAGACAGCATCAACAATATTATCCTCATCGAGACCCTGGCCGCACAGCCAGGCACCAGCGTTGAAGAGATTATTGAATTATATGACCTCACGCTTCGTATCAGACCCGAGACCAGCGAAAGACTATATCCTGCCCTGGTTCAGGTACTGGCAAATGAGGAAGCGCGCGAGGCGCTGGTACCTCACATGCGTCCAGAAAAAGACTGGATTCCCGGATTGATGATTGCAGCACTTGATGCAGAGCACGGACCTGCTGCTGTAGCTGATATGTTTCTGGCTACTTATCCTGACAAAACCTTATCTTTCTCGAACAAGTTTTCTTCGTCTGCACTGTTCAATGCTTTAATCAAGCAAGGCGAATACCGGAGACTAAGAACACTTTTTTTGCGTATGGAAGAAGCAAATCCGGAATGGTTGAGCTCAATGGACTTCGGGCTGGCAGAGTATCAAAACAAATATGGTCCATTAGTATGGCAGTTCATTAATCGACCGGATTCCGGCGCCGAGATGATACAGGCGAGAAATGGCAAACTTGCAGTCACCCTTTTTGCAACGAGTGGAACACGCAGCATTGCCATGCGGCGCTTAGTTTTTCTGGAACCGGGCAGCTACCGCATATCTGTTCAAGCAAGCGAGAAATACCAGCCACGTATAGTATGCTTCAACGAAGGTGATACGAAACCTATACCGCTCGACATCGACCTTAGTGGAGATTTTACGGTTCCTCAGGACTGCGCGGCACAGATGATAAACTTTCCTGTATTTGGTGGCGATAGCCAGACAGGAAATGAAATAATAATAACCAGATTTGACCTGACTAAAATATAATTATGAATTTTTCATAATTCTTACCACTTGGAAAATATAAAATGGGAAAACCCTCACAATCCAAAGTAAGTATTATCATGCCTGTGCTTAATGAGGAGAAGTATATAAAGAAATGCTTATTATCATTAATTAATGGAATTATCGAAAATATCGATTTGGAAATATTAATTATTGATGGAATGAGTACTGACAGCACACGCAGTATCATAAATGATCTGCGCAAAGACTATGACTATATAAGAATTGTAGATAATCCGGAGCGAAACAAACCTGCTGCATTAAACCTGGGAATAGCTGAAGCATCGGGGGAGATAGTCATACGGGTAGATGCTCATTCTATCTATGACGCTGACTATATTAACAGGACTGTATATTATTTAAATACTACAGACGCCGATAATGTTGGCGGCATCCGCAGGACTTTACCAGGCGATGATAATCTTATCGCCCGCGCCATTGCACATGCAGTGTCTAATCCATTTGCGGCCGGCAATGCTGTTTACCGAACATTATCAAATGACAAATCCAAACCTGTAGTCATGGAAGTTGATACAGTCTTCGGAGGTGGGTTTCCGCGAGACCTTTTTGCCAGAATTGGGGATTTTGACCGTGACTTGCTGAGAGGGCAAGATCGCGAATTCAATCACAGAATTCGCGCGCATGGCGGCAAGATACTGCTCTGCACGGATATTGTTTGCGACTATTTTGCAAGGTCAGATATTAATTCCTATGTATCATGGATGTATGATGGCGGTGTTACGCCCTTCTATATAAGCCGCATTGTTGGAAGAAAAATATACTCATGGCGAAATTTAATACCGCTAGCGTTTATTATTTCGCTTTTAGTTTCAATTATTCTATCTTTTTTCATTCCATATTTCTGGATAATCGCTCTAGTAATTATGTTTTCATATATACTAGGTAGCATAATATTTACAGTACCTGTAGTTAAAAAAGAAAAAAATCCGATATTTTTCTTGATTATGCCTGCGATTTTCCTTCTTACGCACATTCCCTATGGATTCGGGAGCATCAGTGGGATGCTCCGTCGCGTCAAAAAAGGTGCGCAATGGGTTCGGACGTAAACTTTGAGAACAGGGTGAAAGCCCTGACATTCGCGCGAGGTCGAGTTGCGCTGGCTGTAATTCTAAGGGCACTCGATGTCCGTGAAGGCGATGAGGTGATTATCCAGGCTTTCACATGCATTGCTGTTCCTGAAGCAATTATGGCTATAGGAGCAAAGCCAATCTACGCAGATATAGAACCAGACGGCTTCAATATCGACCCAGCGGCAGTTGAAAGCGCGATAACTGACAGAACCCGTGCGATTGTCATTCAGCACACCTTTGGTTTGCTAGCGGATATGGCACCGATTACTGATATAGCCACCAGACACAAACTGCCTTTGATTGAGGATTGTTGCCACAGCTTTCTGTCAAAATTCCGCGGAGAATATGTAGGCACAATCGGGACTGCTGCCTTTTATTCGTATGAATGGGGTAAACCTCTGATCTGCGGTGTCGGGGGCAGTGCGTATACCGGGGACGATAAACTGGCCAAAGCGATAGCGAATATTCGGTCAGAATTCGCCGAGAGTTCAGTGCTGCAGGATATGCAACTCGCACTTCAATACAGGGTTTTTTCCATTCTGTATCAACCAGCGCTTTTCTGGTGGCTACGCGATACATTTCGCCTGCTCTCGAGGTTCAAATTGGCAAAGGGCAATTATTCCCCATTGTCAGCGAACGATGTTTCGCCAGACTTCTCAATGCGAATGGCACGCACTTCTCAAAAAATTCTGGACAGAAAGTTTGCTTATATTCACGAGTATGCAGCCCGATCACGCGAAATTACAGCATCATATTCAGAACGCATCAATTCGAAGCAAGTCACACATCCGCAGCCATTGGCAGATACAGAAGCAGTATATGCGCGTTACCCTCTTAGAGTAGTTGACAAAGATGCTCTCCTCGATAAGGCGCGGACAGCCAGACTGGAGATGGCCAACTGGTATGTTTCACCGATACACCCCCTGGAAAAGTCAGAATGGGAAAAAGCGTCCTATACACCAGGACAATGTCCGAATGCGGAGCAGCGCTGTCGAGAGATTGTATCGCTCCCTGTGAACAATAAGGTAGATGATCGTTACGTTGATGCTATTGCAAACCTGTTTGCAAATTCACTGTAAATTGCTCCTGAGGACATAGCCGTGCAGATAAATTGGGAACTAAAAAGCTTGCTGTTCGGTATTTTGAACAGAGTACCAGGCAATCTTCTGTACCTGACTCAGAAATATGTAACCGGTAGATCCCGTGTCATAGCCAAAGAAATAAAAAAAGAATGGCTATTTCATGAACAAATCATAAATTCACGTAATGCCAGAAATGTTATTGAGTTTGGCGCAGGAAAATCTCTCATTCAGAATCTGTACTTGACCAGTACAGGCATAAACCAAGTGGTTGTTGACCTGAATAAGATGGTAGACTTCGATCAGGTGAACGATGCGATATCCGAGCTTTTGAAACTAGGCGCAGCTATTGATGGTAGATCTGTACACTCTTTCCAAGAGCTCAAGGATGTTTACAAAATTGACTACCTCGCTCCAGTGGATATGCGCAACACTCACTTCGAGGACGATACTTTCGATCTGTGCATTTCTACAAATACTATGGAACACATACCAGAAGCCGATCTAGCCAAGATTTGCCATGAACTGATCCGCGTTCTGAAGCCCACGGGAGCAATCTCTTCAAAGATAGATTATTCTGATCATTATGCACACACGGACAAGAGCATTACTGTCCATAATTTTCTTCAATATTCTGCAAAAGAATGGGCACGACATAATCACAGCAATCATTTCCAGAACCGGTTGCGGCACGGACATTATAAGCGGCTTTTTTCTGATGCGGGCCTGACCCTAAGCAAGGTTTCAGCCGAAGATATCAAGCCATTCACCAATGAAAAGCTTCGTGAGGAAAATCTTTGTAACGATGGAGATGACGAAGCGATCTCAGGCTATTTTGTGCTTTCTATGCCGGCTAAGGCCGCCTCATGACGCAGGAAAGCTCAATATTGGCAAACCCGACCGAGCCGGACATCCTCAGTAAATGTGCCGATCTGCATTTATCCGGTCTACAGCAAGGATTCCTGAGTTCTTTAGGTCCTTCAATCATGCGACTGATTTTTGAGCATGGTGCCCGGTCAGACTACGGCATTTTCCTTGTGAGTAAACGGAATGATGAGACGCAAGGGTTCCTCCTCGGAACATTGGACACTGGAAAATTTTATAAGGACTTTATCCTCAAAAGGGGTGTGAAAGCGGCATTTATTCTTCTGCCCAAGATATTCAGCTTGGAAACTGTTCGAAAAATCTTTGAAACCTTATTTTATCCTTCTAAAAACGAACTCTATGACCTGCCCGGTGCGGAATTGATGGACATAGTGATTTCTGATGGATCCAGAGGATCAGGCGTGGGTAGTGCTCTGTTCACAGCCTTCTCAACCCGACTTCATCAATCCGGCATTCCCAAATTCAAGGTTACGACTGGTGAGCAGCTAACCGAAGCGGCAAAGTTCTACGAAAAGCATGGTGGGGAATATTCAGGATCTATCGAACTGCATCGTGGCAGCAACATCCGTGTTTATGTCTGTCAAACGCATCAAGCATCTACTTAATTGGGGAAGACAACATGCCAAACATCCCGTTCTTTAATTATCCAGCTGTGTATACGGCATATGAGAGAGAATTTAGCAAAGTTTTGGAAGATGTCGGTCGTCGCGGCGCTTTCATTATGCAGTCTGATCTGAGAGAGTTCGAAGCAGAACTTGCTGAAGTAGCAGGAACCCGACATGCAATTGGCGTTGCAAACGCGACTGACGCTCTCGAGCTTATTATACGCTTTCTTGGTAAAGAGCGCGGTGGAGAGGTCCTGGTTTCGGATCATACCATGTCAGCGACGGCGTCAGCTGCCGTCGAAAACGGATTAGTTCCTGTCGCGATTGATTTTAACGAATCCCTGACAATGTGTCCCGCCTCACTCGCTCAGTCTATTGGGCCAAAAACTGTAGGCGTAATGCCTACACAACTGAACGGACGTGTTGCTGACATGGATGCAATCCTGTCCGTATGTAACGAGCATGACCTGTTTCTGGTTGAAGATTCCGCACAGGCCTTGGCGGCAAAATATAAAAGCCGGAATGCGGGAACATTTGGTGTTGGCGGCTGCATTAGCTTTTATCCTGCAAAGGTAGTTGGTTGTTTGGGCGATGCAGGGGCAATCATTACCGATAATTCAGAGCTTGCCGAGTGGGCTTTATCGGCTCGCGACCATGGTCGTGACCCAGCTACTGGCAAAACGGTGATGTGGGGCCGCAACACCCGAATGGATAACTTGCAAGCTGCTTTTCTTTCTATCGTTATGAAAGACTACCCCAAGATTATGGCGCGGCGCAGAGAAATGGCCGAGATTTACAATTCGCATCTGAAAGATGTGGAGCATCTGAGATTACCCAAACCTCCAAGCCTTGAGGCTGACGGCGAATACTGTATTTTCCAGAATTACGAAATCCATGCCCAGCAGCGAGATGAGCTAAAGGTATATCTTGGTGAATGTGGCATCGGCACAATTATTCAGTGGGGCGGCCAACGTGTCTCGGAAATCTGCGAAACCGAGCTTCGTAATGCACCCTATGCAGATGAATATTTCTCTCAGTTGCTACTTCTGCCTTTGCATATGGCGCTGACAGATGATGAAATAGCCGAAGTATCAAACTGCATCAAATCATTCTATTCGAGATAGCGATATGAAACACAATGATACGCAGAGTCTGGCAAAATTTATCAGGCAATCTGTTGTAAAGATGACGTCGCACGGCAAAAGCTCGCACGTTGGATCCTGCCTCTCTATAGCGGACATCATGGCAGTGCTCTATGGCGAAGTGCTGAATGTCGATCCGCAAGACCCTCACATGGCTGATCGTGACAGATTCATTTTGTCGAAAGGCCATGCTGGAGCAGCTGTCTACGCGACATTGGCAGGTGTAGGATTCTTTGAAGAGGAAATGCTTGATAAGCATTACATCAACGGGTCAATCATGTCCGGACATGTATCCCATAAAGGCATAAATGGAGTGGAAGTTTCCACTGGCTCTTTGGGCCAGGGGCTATCTATTGCGACAGGAATGGCTCTCGCTTCAAAGTTGGATGGTCATACGCGCCGTGTGGTTACAGTGATGAGCGACGGTGAGTGCGATGAAGGTTCAGTATGGGAAGCTGCAATGTTTGCGTCACATTTCAAGCTGAATAACCTCTTGGCTGTAATCGACTATAATAAGCTCCAGTCTATTCACTCTATAGAGAAAACCATGGCTCTGGAGCCTTTTGAGGACAAATGGCGCTCATTCGGCTGGACGGTTAAAAGGACTGATGGACATGATCATACAGCCTTGATAGGCGCAATGAGACAGGCCCCTGAGAATAGTAAGCCTACGGTCATCATATGCGATACAGTCAAAGGGAAAGGCGTTTCCTTCATGGAAAACCAGGTTCTTTGGCATTACAGGTCGCCTGACGACGAAGAGCGGACAGCAGCTCTGAAGGAAATTGCAGAATCATGAGAGACAGTTTCGTCAAGACTATGCTAGCGCTGATGGCAGAAGACCCGGATGTTATTCTTCTTACTGGCGATCTAGGCTTTGGAATTTTCAACCAATTTGAGGCAGATTTCCCGGACAGATATATTAATGTCGGCGTAGCGGAGCAGAACATGCTTGGGCTGGCCGCTGGCCTTTCCCTTATGGGCAAGAAAGTTTTTTGCTATTCGATAGCAAATTTCAGCTTTATGCGTGGCCTGGAACAGTTCCGCAATGGAGCGATCTACCACAACACCAATGTTACAGTGGTTTGCTCTGGTGGTGGATTCACATATGGACAACTGGGCTTCACCCACTTTGCCATTGAAGACTATGGGATATTGTCAACTTTTCCTGGTCTGCAAATTCATCATCCAGCTACGAGCGAACAGGTTGTAAGTGCCGTTAAGGATTGTGCAATTCATAATGGCCCTTGCTATTTACGGCTTGAGAAATTGGAAATGAGCTGTCCGGCACTGAAACCGGATTTGGAAAAACAGGGCCTCTACTGCCATACGGATAAAGGTAATGTCGCTTTAGTAGCTATTGGTAGTTTGCTCGATCTGGCAATAAAGGCAGTCGAAGGTAGGGACCAGGATGTAGCTGTTTATAGCCTGGTTCGACATGATCTGATAACGAATGAAACAATATTAGATGAACTGGCCAAATTCTCAAAAATCCTGGTGATTGAAGAGCATGTGATGCCAAATAGCGCTGGACAGAAACTGCGCGCGGCACTTCCTCAAGTCGAGTTTAATCAATTCGCAATCAATGACGGCGGGCCGTCAATTGTTGGGGACCAGCATTTTTTGAGAGGGCAATACGGGCTTACAAGCGAAGCTATCCGTTCCGCATTGTGAGACCTTTCTGAACCGTTGAACTGAGATAAAGACATGAAGCGACTATTTGATATACTGGCCGCATCGAGCGGCCTATTAATATTGTCTCCGTTGTTGCTGATGATGATGTTCTTGGTCTGGCTGCAGGACCGGCACTCACCATTCTATATTGCAAATAGAATAGGCAAGAATGGTGTTCCGTTCAAAATGGTGAAACTGCGGTCAATGGTAATCAATGCCGATAAGTCAGGTGTAGATTCCACAGCATCTGACGACAAACGCATTACGACTGTGGGCAAATTCATTCGCCGCTTCAAGTTAGACGAACTCATGCAGCTATGGAATGTCCTACTTGGGGATATGAGTGTTGTAGGTCCAAGACCTAATGTGGCGGCAGATACAGCGCGCTACACTGAAGAGGAACGTGAACTGCTTACAGCCCGACCTGGCATTACTGATATAGCGTCCATCGTATTTTCCGACGAAGGAGATATTCTTGAAGGCTCTCAAAACCCCGATCTACTATATAACCAGATCATCAGGCCATATAAAAGCCGATTTGCTATCATCTATGTCCGCAATCAGACATTATCTTTTGATATATTTCTGATCCTACAAACAATAATTGGAATAGCGAACAAAAAGCAAGCTCTCATGAACCTTCATAGACGATTGGTGAAATTGAACGTAGATCAAAATCTGTTAGATGTTTGTTTGCGCCAGAGCTCTTTGAAGCCTGCAGCCCCGCCAGGTTCTGATACCGTTGTACAATCACTATAATAAAATGCAGCAGGTTGCCGCACATTATTCGCAGTCTCAATCTGCTATAAGTTTACGTACAATAATTCAGATAATTGCTTGTACAGCACTTATATTTGTTGGCAACGCCAATCTATTAGACATTTATCTAATATTCCCTGTATCGATCATATGTCTGTTTTTCACATATAATGAATTCTATGAGTATGAGCGAAGAGCACTCGGATATTTTTTGTTAATAATACTAGCACTCCTTCCTCTAATAGCAGCAGCCATAACTACTTCGTCTCCCAGTATATACTTAGATCGGTATCAGTACTGGCCATTCTTCATGATCGCATTAATACCGACGATTCCTTCAATACGCATTATACATAAGTCCAATTCAAAAGAGTTGACGATAGCGTTAATATTGTTCTCAGCAACAATACTTTCATTTGCTAACTATCAAAATAATCAGCTTTATGCCTTATTTGGTCCAAATATATTATACCGTATATTCATTTTCATACTTATCTGCATTTCTCTAAAAGCGTTCAGAGAAAACGTAAGGTTCTCATACTTAATTTTAGCAATTCTTGTAGTGCTTACCATATTATTACTACTGGAAATCGAATCTCGCGGCGGCTTTATTACAATGGCCATTTCGTTAGCAGCTTTGTTATATCACCAGAATCGCAAAAACTTTATCCTTGCGGGTATAATCGTTGTTATCGGTGCTTTTATCTATTTTGACGTCGAGCGTTTTTTGTATGTTCTTGTTGATCAAGAAAATGGCGGCCTTAGGTTTGACATCAATGCTCAGTCTGAGAGTTTCCGCTATTACGTAATAATTGATATGATTATAAATATCATTACGCCTCAAAAAATATTTGATTATTACGGCCCAACTGTTTTCTACATTACATACGGTAATTACCCACATAACATATTTGCCGAATCATATTTCTACTACGGTCCACTTTTTGTATTCATAAGTTTAATTTTAGCAATTATATATCTAAGAGTAATTGCCACTAAGCCGATGTATCTTGCAACACTTCCAATATTCATCGGTGCAAATTTTTCAGGTGATTTTCTGGATAACTTTATCGTATTCTTGCTATTTACTTTAGCGTTAGCAGGGCTAAAGTCTGAAGAGTTCGAGCAATGCTGATATCAGTGCAAGTTCTAGTATGTGTTACCTTTAGCTTTTTTGTACTCTTTGATTGCGCTTCTGTAGTTGCTAAACATGCGGGCTATTATTCTCAATATAATGCAATCGGCTATACGATGAGTTATGTTAGTACTGTTGTATCTCGCCTTTTTGCATTCGTTTATCCGCCGCTGCTTGGCTTTATAGTGATAAGTCAAAAGATAAATTTACTATTATATACAGCTCTTGCAAGCCTTCTCGCTGCAGGTATATGTGTGATAATATTGATTATTTTCTATAGGACAATATTTTATACATATCTCGGCTTAATTGTTACTTTCCAGAAAAGCGGGTCAATTTTTGGTTCAATTCTTACACTTATGACAAAAACAAAAATTAATGATCTCAAGGAAACGTATAATTTCCCAGTGATTCCTGGAAGAAACATTCGTAAGAAACCATTTATAGTGAGCAGTCTCATAGTTTCCGCCTATGCAGTACCGGCGTTCTCGCTGAATATGATAGCTATGAATTATATGGATAGTGCACCTATTATATTACAATCAAGTGGGATGATTACAGGAATCGGCACTATATTGATGGCATTTATATTGGAGCCACTGATATCTTTCTCGATAGAGAACGGATCACGTGTCAATGAAACTATTTTTTCGCTACTTTATGGTAGAATATTGTGCTATCTTGTATTATCTCCTCTAATATTGTTGATATTGAACTATTATATATCGATATAAATATTTTTTTGAAAAACAATGATGGCTATGTTTAAACTTTCTCACTAAGAAGTTTCTTAAGTTACATAACCGTCTGCGCCACGTGCTCTGAATTACGCAGTGCTGTCAATACGGCTTTGTAATCCGTCCTTGTTTGCCCCCCGGACATAGGCTACTCGCAGCAATCAAACCAAAAGCATTGTGCTGAAAATCTATAGGTCATAAAGACATTCTACGATGAAATCCTCAGCTTTTTTTCGTGGCTCTTTTTTAAAAAAGATGAATCCTCCTTACATTCTTTTACTATTTATGCTAATTAGTGCATTTTTATTAGGAGGTGGTTCTAGAGCTGATATAATATCTTTGGTAGTTTTACGACCATTATCTATTATAGCCTGTGGCATAGCGTTTTGGACGCTTTCTTTGGAGCAAGTTAAAGCGCACCGCCCGCTTTTCATTGCTACTGCAATGATATTCTTGATCGTAGTAATACAACTCATGCCACTACCTCCTCAGCTATGGCAAAGTTTGCCTGGCAGGGCAGTAATCATAGACATAGATAATACTGCAGCTATCGTTGACCAATGGCGCCCATTAAGCTTGGCACCAAGCGAAACCTGGAATGCATTCTATTCACTCTTTACCCCACTTTCTGTACTCTTATTGGCTGTTCAATTAGAAAAACAAGATCGTTATAATATTCTTTTTATTATTATCGCCATTGGAATTATCAGCGGCTTGTTAGGCATGCTGCAGATACTAGGCGATTCAAACGGCCCAGCATACTTATACGAGATCACCAATAGAGGATCTGCAGTAGGGCTCTTTGCCAACAGAAACCATCAAGCCGTTTTTCTGGCAATACTGTTCCCGATGCTGGCACTCTATGCGAGTACGGATTCCAAGACACCCGATCAGCAAAGATTCCGTTTCACACTAGCTCTTGCGATTGGCATATTTCTGATACCGTTATTGCTGGTAACCGGGTCTCGTGCAGGTATGCTTTTGGGCGTTATAGGTATTATTAGTGCGGCAATAATATACCGAAAACCTAAGGTTATTCTTCAACCGAAGAGAAGGGCCAGGGCCAAAAATTTCAGCGGCTATCTGTTGATCGCTTTCCTGACGATAATCATGGCGGGGCTCACTGTAATTGCCGCCCGGGCCAACGCCATTGAAAGGCTATTGAGCAAAGACTCTACTGAGGGATTACGCTTCGCAACTTTAGATATCATCCTTGAAAAATCCTGGGAAGTCTTCCCTTTTGGAACAGGGTTTGGATCATTTGCCGATGTATACAGAATCATTGAGCCGGATAACCTGCTAGGCCCTGCCTATTTTAACCATGCGCATAATGACTGGCTGGAAATATTCCTTACGGGTGGCTTGCCCGGACTCCTGGTGTTGGGCTTAGCCTGCGCATGGGTTTTATGGCGAACCAAGGGTGCTTTTTTTGATCTAAGCCAAGGGAAACCGAGGCGCAGAAGTTACGCCCGCCTTGGAGCGGTCATTGCTATAATGCTTGGTATAGCCAGCTTTGCTGATTATCCGCTTCGCGTACCATCGCTGATGTGTCTATGGGTTATTGCGGTTGTATGGATACAGTCAGCTTTTATGCAAGATCATGAACGGCATGCACCCGCCGGTCTCCGGTAGACACTTGTGCTGGATTGATTGCGATACTGCGGAGCTGAACCAGTACAAAAAGTGTAAATCACAATAATCTTAACCAAAGATATATGGTTTTAACTTTTCCAGGTTATGTCCAAATCTATGAACGCATTCCATTCTGATCTACTAAAGAATCTTGTCATTTTCGGCACACGGCCGGAAGCAATCAAGCTGTTCCCCGTAATTCAAAGTATAGAAACAACCGACGGTATCTCGGCTAGCGTTTGCGTGAGTGCACAGCATCGGGCAATCTTGGACCAAGTGCTGAAGATCGGAAAGATCACACCTGATCATGATCTTGACATCATGCAACCGGACCAGTCTCTGGATGGATTAACCGCGAGACTATTGACAAAAATCGGCACCGTAATGGACACCGAAAAGCCAGATCGTGTCATCGTACAAGGCGATACTGCAACCGCAATGGTCGGCGCACTGGCAGCTTATTATCGCAAAATACCCGTCGGCCATGTCGAAGCAGGTCTGCGCAGCTACGACATTTATCAACCCTGGCCCGAAGAGGTAAATCGCAAGATTATCGGCAATATTGCTGACATGCATTTTGCGCCTACTGAAACAGCAGCCGATGCGCTCAGAAAGGAAGCCGTCAATCCGGCGCATATACATGTTACCGGAAATACGGTTATCGACGCGCTGCACTGGGTCACAAAGCGTATTGAGGATGAACCGGAACTAGCAGCTGGCCTGAAACCTCTTGAAGAACGGTTTGCCGGTAAACGGATTATTGGGGTTACCAGCCATCGTCGGGAGAATTTCGGCGGCGGGTTGGAAAACATTGCTGGTGCGATTGCAGATCTGGCCAAACGTAATGATGTGGCATTCATTTTCCCGGTTCATCCTAACCCCAATGTCCGCGCGGTGATGGACGCAGCTCTGGCTGGTCTGGAAAATGTGGCGATGATTGAACCGCTGGATTATCCACATTTTGTCCATTTGCTATCGCTGGCCGATATTATGCTGACCGATAGTGGCGGGGTGCAGGAAGAAGCCCCTGCCCTGGGCAAACCGGTGCTGGTGATGCGTGAGACCACGGAGCGACCAGAGGGTGTTGAGGCAGGTACCGCCAAACTGGTCGGCACAGATCGCGAGACCATTGTCAGCGCCACTACAGTACTGCTTGATGATGATGCCGAGTATCAGCGTATGGCACGCGCGCACAATCCATTCGGCGATGGCAAGAGCAGCGAGCGGATTGCACAACTGATCGCTTCTGCTTGATTTTACAGATGCTTACATACCAGTCTGCGACATCTTAACCGTATCGATACGCAATATTGCTAACGCTGCGCCCCAGGGGAATTGCGTCTTCGCAATTTCCTCCATAATGCATATTATCCTTTATCCGAAACGGTGCAGACCCAATGCGTTCAGAAACCAAACCCGAAGTTTGTGTCCTTGGCCTTGGCTATATCGGCCTGCCAACTGCCGCGATTATTGCACGTTCAGGCTGTAATGTGCTCGGTGTAGACGTGAATGAAGAAGTCGTCAGGACCATAGCCGCTGGGCAGATCCATATTGAGGAAGTCGATCTGGACGGCCTGGTGCAGGGTGTGGTTTCGCGTGGCAAGCTAAAAACGGCTACCGAGGCTGCTCAAGCAGATGTCTTTGTTATCGCTGTACCGACGCCCTTTGATGAAGATAAAGTTCCCGATATCAGCTATGTTCTGGATGCAACCCGCGCCATTGCGCCAGTGCTGCAGCCCGGCAATGTCATCATTCTGGAATCGACATCTCCTGTCGGAACGACGGACAAGCTGCGTGACCTGATCGCCGAGTTACGCCCTGATCTGAAAATACCGGGTGTTACCAATGCTATCCCGGATATCGCCATAGCCTATTGCCCGGAGCGGGTTCTGCCCGGCCGGATTCTGGTAGAACTGACCAATAATGACCGCTCTATAGGCGGAATCACCCCGCGTTGCGCCCGCAAGGCGCTCAGCTTCTACAAGCTCTTCGTGCGCGGAGATTGCATCACCACCGATGCGCGTTCGGCGGAAATGACGAAGCTGGTCGAAAACGCCTATCGCGACGTCAACATTGCCTTTGCCAATGAATTGTCACTAGTGGCGGATTCCCTCGACATGAATGTTTGGGAGGTCATTCGCCTCGCCAACCGACACCCGCGGGTCAATATTCTCCAGCCGGGACCTGGGGTTGGCGGCCATTGCATCGCGGTCGACCCATGGTTCATAGTCCATAGCGCCCCGGAGCAAACCCCCCTGATCCGCAATGCACGCAATGTCAATGATGGCAAAGTCGATCATGTTATCGCCAGGGCAAGCGCGCTCGTCGATGCGCATCCCGATCAGCAAGTTGCCTGCTTCGGCCTAGCCTTCAAAGCCAATATCGACGATTTTCGTGAGAGCCCGGCACTCAAAGTGGCACTAGCTCTGGCGGAGAAATATGGATCGCGCATTTCTATTGTTGAACCGTTTGTCGACGCTTTGCCTGATGCTTTAATGGGCACTGATGCAACACTTATCGATATTGATAGTGCCATCGATACGTGCGGTATTTTCATCTCGCTAGTGGATCATGACCTGTTCAAAGCGATCCCCCACGATGAGCGCAAGGATAAGCAGATTTATGATACACGCGGGATTTGGAATGACTGATCAAGGCGGTAGCAACTGACCTTACCAGAACTAATCATTTACCCGCTTTCGGACAACGTTGTCACGGCGATGCTCAAATTCAGGAACCAGTTCTTGCAGAAGGCTGATTGCTTCCCTTGGTACTCTGCAAACACTTAGTGAATGCAGCAATTGAGAAAGCTTGTCCCATGCGAGATAATCTTCGTGAGCCATCATGATGCGCTCATGCTTGGTAGTCTCTGGCTTCTCTCCAATAAGAAGCTCCTCATAAAGCTTCTCACCGGGGCGCAACCCAACTTCTGTAATCTCAATATCGCCGTCAGGATTGTGCCTGTCACGCACAGTCAGTCCGCTTAGTTGAATCATTGTCTCAGCAAGCTTTTCAATACGTACTGGCTTACCCATGTCGAGAACAAAGACCTCTCCGCCCTTTGCCATACCACCTGCCTGAATAACCAGCGCAGCGGCCTCAGGGATGGTCATGAAATAACGCGTAATTTCCTTATGCGTTAGCGTGACTGGACCACCTGCCTCAATCTGGCGTCGAAATAAGGGGACAACAGAACCGCTTGACCCCAGAACGTTACCGAACCGGACCATTGAGAACCGCGTAGTTTTGGAGATATCAGCGAAAGATTGCAGTATCTGTTCTGCTGCCCTTTTTGTCGCTCCCATAACATTGGTTGGACGCACGGCTTTGTCAGTGCTGATGAGAATGAAATCAGTCACTTTTGCTTTGTGCGCGGCGTTTACAAGTTCGAATGTACCAATGATATTATTGCGGATTGCTTCCAATGGGTTGGCCTCAACCAGCGGGACATGCTTATAAGCAGCTGCGTGATAAACAGTATCTATAGGGTGCTCTGCAAAAATCTCGTTCAAACGAACATCGTCAGCAACCGATCCCAACATGGGTGTGATAGTGATATCAGGACGCCCATTCTCAGAGCAATAATCACGCAATTCTTTCTCAATAGAATATAGCGAGAATTCTGACATTTCGAGCAAAACAAGCTTGTGAGCGCCAATCTTGACGATCTGTCTACAAAGCTCACTGCCAATAGAACCACCTGCTCCACTCACCAGCACGTTTTTGCCAACAATGGTTCGGCCAAGCAAAAGCTCATTGGGTGTGACAGGCTCGCGCCCGAGCAGATCCTCAATGTCCAGCGGGCGAATATCGCTGATAGAGACATTTCCGCCAACAATATCACGAAATTTGGGAAGAGTTTTGACGGTGACCTTGAACTCTCGCAGACCATCAACGATCACTCTACGCTTCTTACGAGATATGCGTGGCAAAGCGAGTAGGACATCCGTTACTTTTCGGCGTTCGATAACATCACGTATAAAGCCACTCCAATAAACACGATCTCCATCGAGTTTCTGGCCATCCAGGCGCTTATCATCATCAACATAGCCAACTACTTTGATATCTGGTTCCACACGCAGCGAACTGACAAGTTGCTGACCCGCATTTCCTGCACCATAGACAAGGACATGTTTTATATTGCCGTCAAACTGACGACGTCCCAGAAGGTCAACTAGGAGGTATCGTGCTGTAATGCGTGAAGATGCCACGAGTATAAAAAGAATAATAGGCTGCAAGGCACCCATCGTCCGCGGTACACCACTAACGCCAATAGCAATAAAAGCTATCGACATGCCTAAGCTGTAAACCAGGAATGACCTTACGAGAGTCCGTATCATTCCCGGACCGGCATAACGAAAAATTGCGTTGTAGACGCCTGTCAATGTGAAAACGAAAACGGCAAGTGGTACGGATACCAAGAGGATGTCAGCGATCGCATCGTTCCAGTAAACCCATATGCCTATACGAAGTGAGTAGGCGATCCAGGTTGCAAATATCAGCAGGAACAGGTCCATTACGAACACGATCGCCTGCTTCTGCCAACGATGCAGTTCCATAGCGCGCTCAAGCAATCGGTTTATGTCGGCATTCACTGCCTTTTTTCCTCATGTATAACCAACTGGTGAAAATCATATTTTGTCATTTAAGGACGGCAGAATTGTTCGCTTAATCGAAAGCCTATTTTTTGCAAGGTATATAGATAACTATGTTATCCTAAGTTTGGATCGAACCTGGGCATAATGATGTGATTTATTCCACAAACAAAGGACAATAAGAGGCTTTCTAACGATATGGTGCTTTCAAAAGCGAAATATAACCATTCAGTCAATCAGATAGCAATATATGGCGATTAACACCAATCTCCACTCGAACTCACAAGGCACAAGTAGAAAGATGGATTGCATATGACCATGCTTATTACTGGGGCTGCGGGGTTTATTGGCCATGCACTGACAAAGGCGCTTCTAATGCGTGGCGAGCAAATTATCGGCATCGATAATCTCAACACCTATTATGATCCGGCGCTGAAACAGGCTCGGCTGGACGATATTGCAATCACGAACCGGGACTTCGTCTTTCACAAAGTCAATTTTGCGGATGCTGAAGCTCTTGACGCCGCGCTGGCAGATTCACGTTTTGACCGCATTGTTCATCTCGGGGCGCAGGCCGGGGTTCGCTATAGCCTCGAAAACCCTTCCGCCTATGTGCAGTCCAATCTGGTCGGCCATGCCGATATGCTGGAGTTGGCGCGGAAACGGGAAGTGATGCATTTGGTTTATGCTTCGTCATCTTCGGTTTACGGTATGGCAAAAAAGATGCCGCTGTCGGTGGATGATCGGGTTGATCATCCCGTGTCTCTCTATGCCGCCACCAAAAAGGCGGATGAGTTGATGAGCGAAACCTATGCCCATCTCTATCGCCTGCCGATGACCGGTTTGCGCTTTTTCACCGTTTATGGCCCTTGGGGCCGCCCGGATATGGCACCGTGGAAGTTCACAGAAGCGATCCTGAATGGCGAACCGATCACGGTCTATAATCAGGGCGATATGAAGCGCGATTTCACCTATATTGATGATATTGTCGCTGGCATTATCGCCACATTGGACGCCCCACCTGCAGACGATAAGCTACCCAAGGCCGGAGGCAGCGCATCGCCGCATGCTGTTTACAATATCGGTAATAACCAGCCGGTAGCACTGATGGACTTTATCCAGACCGTAGAACAGGCCTGTGGCCGCAAGGCGGAGATGATCATGGAGCCGATGCAGCCCGGCGATGTCTATGAGACTTATGCCGATATTGATGCGATTACCGCTGCTGTTGGCTATCAGCCGACAACCAGCCTGAAAGATGGTATCCCCCAATTTGTCGAATGGTATAAGAACTACCATCAAATCGCTATTTAAGGAGAGCAGCCATGTTGATTGTTGAGGGCTGGATCAAATATGCCAAAGGCGATGTTAAAAGGCTTGGCAATGCACCTGCAAAAGCTGTTGAGGCGACCCTCGCCAATGAAAAAGGCTGCCTGCATTACAGCATTGCCGTGTGTGTCAATGACCCGGACACGATCCGCATTTCCGAACGCTGGCGCGATGAAGAAGCACTTCAAGGGCATTTCGGTCAGCCGCATATGACCGAGTTTATGACCGCTTTGGCCAAGGCTAAGCGTGAAGCGGGCGATGTTCGCGTCTATAGTGGCGAAGAAGTCCGTCGTTTGATTTAGGCTAACATATCTGGTCCGACGAGCAGACCGAGAGAGCGATATGCTGACACAATTGGATGTTCATAAGGTTGAAAAACCATGGGGCAGAAATGATCTGAAACCCCCTTTCGCCAATGCTGAAGCGGCTGACCAACCGCGCATCGGCGAATATTGGTATCAACAGAATGCCGGTGCTGCGGATGCCCCACTACTGATAAAATATCTCTTCACCAGCGAGAAATTGTCGGTGCAAGTGCATCCCAATGACAAAATGGCTGAGGCACGAGGCTATAAATGTGGCAAGACCGAGTGCTGGTATGTTGTGGATGCCACGCCCGATGCGGTACTTGGATTGGGCCTTAAGCAAGAGACCAACGCCGACACATTGCGCGCCGCCTCACTCTCAGGTGCTGTCGAAGAGATGATAGACTGGAAACCAACAAAGGCGGGCGATATCTGGTATGTCGAGGCAGGCACAGTTCATGCCATTGGCCCCGGCCTGACGCTGATTGAAGTGCAGCAGAATATCGACCTCACCTATCGACTCTATGATTATGGTCGCCCGCGTGAACTGCATCTGGATGACGGGATCGCGGTTTCCACTCCTGGACCTTATGCCATGACCAATTATAGCCATTTTGATGGCGAAGCGGTGGTGCACCAATGGCCGCATTTCGGCATGGCCCTGTGCAGCGATGCCGAGCAGGCAAAAGCCATATGCGCCGAAAATAGAAAGCCCCATTACTGCGTGCCGGTGAAAGGTAATAGCTCAGTCTCGGGCAAAGCGTTGAATGTTGGCCATGTCTATCACATGAAAGAAAGCGATACCGGCGATGGCATTGCAATGGACAGAGAATCGGTTTTGCTGATCGCCTGGCCCAACAAGAAAGTCTGAAATACCCATGATTGTCCCGGTCATTCTGTCTGGCGGGTCCGGCACCCGGCTCTGGCCCCGCTCGACTTCCGCAAATCCCAAACAATTTCTGCCGCTGGCGGAAGAACGCACCATGTTTGCCGCGACACTCGATCGCGTGCGTAACAGCGCGCAATTCGCGCCGCCGCTCATCATAGGCAATGCCGCGCATCATGCGCTGATGGATGCGGAGCTGGATGCTGCCGGACTGGGAGACAATGCGCGGATCATCTTGGAGCCTGCAGCCCGCAACACGGCACCCGCGATTGCGCTAGCGGCGCTGGAACTGGCCGATGACAGCCTGATGCTGGTGATGCCGAGCGACCATGTCATGCGCGCGCCGGAGACATTCTGCGCTGTTGTCGCCGAGGCGGAACAAGCGGCCCGATCAGGGGCGTTGGTGACCTTTGGCATCACGCCTACCCACCCGGAGACAGGCTATGGCTATATCCATCAGGGCGCAGCTCTAGAGGGCAGCACAGGCCATAAGGTTAAGGCCTTTGTTGAGAAACCGAAGCGTGATGTCGCCGAACAGATGCTCGCTCAGGGCGGGTATCTGTGGAATGCCGGTATCTTCCTGATGCGGGCAGACCGCTATCTTGAAGAGCTGCAACGCCATGCACCGGAAATGGCCAAGGCATGTAATACAGCATATCAGGCCGGGAACCGCGACGGTAATGCCATAACACCCGATGCAGACAGCTTTGCAGGCTCGCCATCGGATTCCATCGACTATGCCATCATGGAAAAGGCTGACAATGTCGCCGTGTTCGCGCTGGATTGCGGCTGGTCTGATCTCGGCAGCTGGGATGCTGTGCATGATCTGGCCGGCAAAGATGGCTCCGGAAACTCTGCAACCGGTCCGGTGACCATGCTCGATACCGAGAATAGCCTGATCCAGAGCGATGGCCTGAAAATCGCGGTATCGGGTGTTTCTGACCTTGTTATCATCGCCGAAGGCGACCAGCTGCTTATCGTCCCGCGCGGAGAAACACAGCGGGTCAAAGAGCTACTGTCTGCCGTTAAGAGCAAACAGGGATAGCCAGCGCCTAAGCGCAGATTTTGCTCGGCAAAGAAAAACTCCATGGAATATCATTTCGCTATTGATAAATGCACTTGGTGACGCGATGGAGCCGCTTGCGGCCTTCGCACCTAGTTATTGTGACCAAAATCTATGAATCTCACCCATCTTCAGCGGCTTGAAGCCGAAGCAATTCACATCATGCGCGAAGTGGTGGCCGAGGCGGAAAAGCCGGTTATGCTTTATTCGGTCGGCAAGGACAGCTCGGTGATGCTGCATGTCGCCCGCAAGGCCTTTTATCCTTCGCCGCCACCCTTCCCTTTCCTGCATATTGCTTCCGGCTGGGATTTTCAGGCGTTGCTCGATCATCGTGATCGCACCGCCAAGGAGTATGGGCTTGAGTTGCTGGTCGAACATAATGCCGAGGGTGCGGCTTCGGGCATCAACCCGTTTGATACCGGATCGTCGCTCTATTCGCAGACCATGCTCACTGATCCGCTGAAAAACGCCCTTACCCGCTATGGCTTTGACGCGGCTTTTGGTGGCGGCCGTCGCGATGAGGAAAAGGCCCGCGCCAAGGAGCGCATTTTCAGCTTCCGCTCAGCCAGCCATCGCTGGGACCCGAAGAACCAGCGCCCCGAATTGTGGAAACTTTACAATGCCCGCAAGAACAAGGGCGAGAGCATCCGCGTCTTTCCGCTTTCCAACTGGACCGAGCTTGATATCTGGCAATATATCCTGCTGGAGAATATCGATATTGTGCCGCTCTACTATTCCGCACCGCGTCCGACGGTGGAGCGTGATGGGCTTACCATTGTTGTTGATGATGACCGCTTTCGTCTGGAAGATGGCGAAGAGGTGGTGGAACGCTCAGTGCGCTTCCGTACGCTGGGTTGCTATCCGCTGACCGGTGCGACTGAAAGCGATGCCGCCGACCTCCCCGCGATCATTCAGGAGATGCTGCTGGCTACTGGCTCGGAACGTCAAGGCCGTGCGATTGACAAGGGGCAAGGCGCTTCGATGGAAGCCAAGAAGCAGGAGGGGTACTTCTGATGAACACTGAAGCAACCGTCTACCGCCCCGAAGCGCTGATCGCCGATGATATCGACGCCTATCTCGACACCCATCAGCACAAATCCATGCTGCGCTTTATCACCTGTGGCAGCGTCGATGACGGTAAATCCACGCTGATCGGGCGCCTGCTTTATGACAGCAAGATGATCTTTGAAGATCAGCTCGCGGCATTGGAAGCCGACTCCAAAACCAGCGGGACCCAAGGCGAGAATATCGACTTTGCTCTGCTGGTTGATGGCCTTGCCGCCGAACGTGAACAGGGCATCACCATCGATGTCGCCTATCGCTTTTTTGCGACCGAGAAGCGCAAGTTCATCGTCGCCGATACGCCGGGGCATGAACAATATACCCGCAATATGGTGACCGGTGCTTCCACCGCTGATCTTGCCATAATCCTGATCGATGCGCGCAAAGGCGTGCTGACCCAGACCAAGCGGCACAGCTATCTGGCGCATCTGCTGGGCATAAGGAATATCGTACTGGCGGTGAACAAGATGGACCTGATCGATTATGATCAGGAACGCTATGAGGCGATTGTCAGCGCCTATGATCTGTTCGCAAAGTCCATTGGTATCAGCAGTTTCACGCCGATCCCGATTTCCGGTCTTGCCGGCGACAATATCGCGTCGCTCAGTGATCAGACCCCATGGTAT
Organism: Pseudomonadota bacterium; assembly: GCA_038748365.1. GTDB lineage: Bacteria > Pseudomonadota > Alphaproteobacteria > Sphingomonadales > Sphingomonadaceae > Alterisphingorhabdus. Next base: position 253,189 of record JBCDIZ010000004.1, on the reverse strand, counting down.
GCGGGCAAGACGCTGATCGATCATCTCGAAACGGTCGAGATCGGCGTGACCGCGTGGCGCGATGGGCCGATGCGGATGCCGGTGCAATGGGTTAACCGGCCCAATCTTGATTTTCGCGGATTTGCCGGACAGATTGCCAGCGGTACGGTGAAACCGGGTGACAAAGTTCGCGTCGTGCCTTCAGGCAAGACGTCTATAGTGGAAAGTATCGTCACTTTTGACGGCGATCTGGAGGAAGCGGGCGCCGGCCAGTCGGTCACGCTGACCTTGGCCGATGAGATAGATTGCTCACGCGGCGATGTAATCGCCGCCGCCGATGCGCCACCATCCGCTGCCGACCAGTTTGAGGCCACGATTGTGTGGATGGACGAGCAGGCTCTTCTCCCCGGCCGCGCCTATATGCTGAAGCTGGGCACGCAGATGGTATCAGCCACAGTCCAGCCCCCCAAATATCAGATTAATGTCAACACTATGGAGCAGGTCGCGGCCAAGACGCTGGAGCTGAACAGCATCGGTGTTGCGGAAATCACCACCGACCGGCGCATTGCTTTTGAAGGCTATGAGGACGCTGACAAGGGCGGGCGTGATCTGGGCGGCTTTATCCTGATCGACAAGGTGAGCAATGCCACGGTGGCCGCCGGTATGATCAACTTCGCTCTACGCCGCAGCCAGAATGTCCATTGGCAGAGCGTCGATATCACCCGCGAGGCGCATGCGGCACAGAAGAACCAGCGACCGCGCCTGCTATGGTTCACCGGCCTTTCCGGATCGGGCAAATCGACCATTGCCAATTTGGTGGAGAAGAAGCTGCACGCGATGGGCAAGCATAGCTTTCTGCTCGACGGCGACAATGTTCGCCATGGGCTTAACAAGGATCTCGGCTTTACCGATGCCGACCGGGTGGAGAATATCCGCCGCATATCCGAAGTCGCCAAGCTGATGACCGATGCCGGGCTGATCGTGTTGACCGCCTTTATCTCGCCCTTCCGCGCCGAACGGCGTATGGCACGAGAGCTTATGGCAGAAGGTGAGTTTATCGAGATTTTTGTCGATACTCCGCTTCAAGTTGCGGAAGAGCGCGATGTTAAAGGCCTATATAAAAAAGCACGGGCGGGCGAATTGAAAAACTTCACTGGTATCGACAGTCCATATGAAGCACCTGAGAGTCCAGAGATTCATATCGACACGACCAAGATGACTGCCGAAGAGGCAGCAGAGTATATTGTCGAGCAGATGCTCGGGGAATGGTCGGCAACGATATGAGCATGGCGAATACACTTCCCGGCGCGGGAGCCCCTTTGACAGGGGAAGCGCTTGCCCGCATCGCCCATGCCGCCGGCGGCCTGATCATGCCCTATTTTATTCAGGGCTGTGATGTGGTGGAGAAGAAGGATAATTCTCCCGTAACCGAGGCAGATCACAAAGCTGAAGCGCTGATTCTCGAGCAGTTGGCAGCCATTGCTCCGGGACTGCCGGTGCTGGCGGAAGAAGAGGTCGCCGCCGGACGTATTCCCGATCTTGGCAATGTTTATGCCTGTGTCGACCCGCTCGATGGTACCCGCGAATTTATCAACCAGCGCAAGGACTTCACGGTCAATATCGGCATAATCGCGGACAAAAAGCCGGTGGCGGGTGTCATCTATGCGCCAGCGCGCAGTGTTCTTTATGTTGCACACCCTGAAGCCGCACCATGGATGGCCGAAATGGCGCCCGATGCTGACTGGGCGATGCCTGATCAGCGCAAACCGCTTCAGACCCGCAAAGCCAGCGAAAAGCTGGTCGCCATCGCCTCACGCTCGCATCGTACCCCGGAGACCAACGCTTTTCTGGATAAGCATGATGTCGCTGAAATCATCTCGGCCGGATCATCGCTGAAATTCTGCCTCGTCGCAGAGAGCAAGGCTGATCTGTACCCACGCATGGGCCGCACTATGGAATGGGATACTGCCGCCGGGCAGGCGATTGTCGAGGCTGCCGGGGGCCGGGTGACTCTGGAGGATGGTACGACGCCACTCCACTATCAGAAAGCCGAGCGGGGTTATGATAACCCGCATTTTATTGTCTACGGCTAACCCAGTACCCCGTTCGCCCTAAGCTTGTCGGGCCGGAGGCGACCAAAGGTCAACGGCCGCTCTTTCTTGCAAAATAAGAACAGGGCTTCGACAAGCTCAGCCCAAACGGTGAGAGATAGCCGTTCATCTTGCGCCCCTAATCCACCTGCCCCATATAGCGCTGCATGAGCGAACATAACCAACATTCCATGCCGCAATGGCATGGCACCACCATCATCGGCGTCCGCAAAAATGGTAAGGCCATCATAGCAGGCGACGGTCAGGTTTCCATGGGCCAAACGATTATGAAGCCCAATGCCCGCAAGGTCCGCGCGCTGGGCGATGGTTCGGTGATCGGCGGCTTTGCCGGAGCCACTGCCGACGCCTTCACCCTGTTTGAACGCCTCGAGGCCAAGCTGGAGCGGCATAATGGCCAGCTGATGCGCGCCGCGGTGGAGCTGGCCAAAGACTGGCGCACCGACAAATATCTGCGCAACTTAGAAGCGATGATGATCGTCGCCGACAAAGAAGTGACGCTGATCCTCACCGGCAATGGCGATGTGCTCGAGCCGGGCGACGGCATTGCCGCCATCGGTTCGGGCGGCAACTATGCCTTAGCCGCTGCCCGCGCGCTGATGGATTACGAGGAAGATGCCGAAGTGCTGGCCCGCAAGGCGATGAAGATTGCCGCCGATGTCTGCGTCTACACCAATGACCAGTTGACTGTGGAAGTGCTGGATAGCGCAACCTGACTATTCCCACGATCTGCCAAAGTCGCGTGAACCTTTTTAGTTCTACCTGATGGCCCTTTTATACGTTGCTCTCGGTTTTCTGCTCATTGGTGCAATCCTGTTATGTCGCCGTCTATTGTGGCAGCGCAAGCGCACTCAGCTCTTGGCGACGCCACTCACACCAGAACAACGCGCGATGGTGGTAGAACTGGTGCCGATCATAAGACGCTTGCCAGAAGCGCTGCAGCCCAAGCTCGAGGGGAAAATCAATCTGTTCCTCGATCAAATCACAGTGCGCGGCAATCAGGGCCTTGAGATTACCGAGAGCATGAAGCTTTCAATTGCTGCGCAAGCCTGCTTATTGGTCGTCAATAGCCCGGCCTGGTATCACCCCCTCAGAAATGTGCTGGTCTACCCTTCCGCCTTCCGCAAACACCGCAACACCTATGATGGTCATGTTGTGCACGAAAACCGGCACATAGTACTTGGTGAAAGCTGGGTCCGCGGACCGGTCGTCCTGGCGTGGCCCGATGCGCTTGAAGGTGGCCTTGACGAAAAGGACGGGCATAATGTCGTTATCCACGAATTCGCGCATCAACTGGATAGCTTAACCGGTCACACAAACGGTTTACCCATTTTGCGCAAAGGGCAGGCCTATAGTGGCTGGCAGAAAGCGATGCTGGACGCATATCATGAACATGTGAACCGGGTTGCAGGCGGACGCGGAACGGTGATCGATCCCTATGGTGCCACTAATCATCAAGAGTTCTTTGCCGAGGCTATCGTCGCCTTCTTCGAAAAACCGCATGCGTTGCAACATGAGGAGCCGGCACTCTATGCGCAGCTTTCGGAACTGCTTGCACTCGATCCGGCGCAGTGGACATGAGTAATGCTGCTCGCAATGCTCGACAGCAACAGATGATCGCCTATAGTCATCCCGTGCTTCACCAAGTCACCCCAACCCGCAGACAGTTTTTGGCCACCAGCGCCGCATTGGGCGTTGCCACGATGCTATCCGCATGCGCAAGAAGCACTGCACCCTTGGCAAACGCATCAACGCCAGGACCCTGCCTGCCCAAAGTCCGCGCCAGCGCCAACCGCGTAATCCGTCAGCTTGTTGGCCTGCGCCCTTACCGGCCATCCGGATTTGTCGTCCGCCGTGAGGCGATGGGCGACAAGCAGATTGTCCATAATTATGGCCATGGCGGCGGCGGGATTACGCTCGGCTGGGGCAGTTCCAAACTGGCGGTTGATCTAGCCCTGTCCGGCCATCAGGGGCCGGTGGCGGTTATCGGTGCTGGAATCATGGGGCTGACCACGGCGCGGCTGTTGCAAGAAGCGGGGCAGCAGGTCACCATCTATACCAGCCAGCTTCCACCCGAAACCACGTCCAATATCGCCGGCGGCCAATGGTATCCGAGCTCGGTCTTCTCCGGTTCCCAGCTCACGCCCGAATTTGAGCAACAATTCGTTGAGGCCAGCGCGTACAGCTATTACCGCTATCAGCTGCTGGTGGGAGAGCATTATGGCGTGCGCTGGATGCCCACTTATGAGCTGTCGGACCGCCCTATCAATATGGGCCAAGTTGATCGGCTGATCGCCAATATGCTGCCCGCAATGCAGACTATCGAAGAGGCGGATAACCCTTTCGGTACCTCGCATCTGCGCCGCTCGTACAACATGTATATTGAGCCTGCCCGCTTCTTACGCGCGCTTCAGCGCGATATATTGCTCGCGAGTGGAAAGATCACCGTGCGCCATTTTCATGATCGGAGCGAAATTCAGGCGTTGCCGGAAAAGCTAATCTTCAACTGCACCGGGCTGGGCGCGGCGGAGTTATTTGGTGATGAGGAACTGATCCCGGTGCGCGGGCAGTTGGAGATCCTGCTGCCCCAGCCGGAGATCAACTACGCCTATACCAACAGGCGCGGCCTCTACATGTTCCCGCGTTCGGACGGCATCGTTCTCGGCGGTACATTTGAGCGCGGTCAGTTTGACCGCACACCGCAGCCCGATGTCTCCAGCCGCATCGTCAATGGCCATGCCGCTATTGCCGATGCCATGCGCTGCGCTTGACTATTGATACGCAACCCCCAAATTCGCATCCAACACTTTAACGCCGTTCGAGACGAACGGAAATATGTATAGTAAGTATCTGGATTTATGACCGACCAATTGACCCCGAAGAAAATCGTTGCCGCTCTGGATGAGCATATTGTTGGCCAGCGCGACGCCAAGCGTGCTGTGGCTGTGGCGCTGCGCAATCGCTGGCGGCGTCAGCGTCTGCCTGCTGAATTGCGCGATGAAGTCACACCGAAGAACATCCTGATGATCGGCCCCACAGGCTGCGGCAAGACCGAGATTTCGCGCCGTCTGGCCAAACTGGCCCAAGCGCCGTTTATCAAGATTGAAGCGACCAAATTTACCGAGGTCGGCTATGTCGGCCGCGATGTTGACCAGATTGCGCGAGATCTGGTCGAGGAAGCGGTGCGTCTGGAAAAGGATAATCGGCGCGAAGCCGTGCGCGAGGCCGCATCCGAAGCCGCGATGAAGCGGCTGCTCGATGCGCTGGTCGGCGACAATGCCAGTGAGGCGACCCGCGAGAGCTTTCGCCAGCGCATTGTCGACAATCATATGAACGACAAGGAAGTCGAGATTGAGGTCACCGACACCCCCAATGCGCCGATGGAAATCCCCGGCATGAGCGGCCAGGTCGGCATGATCAATCTCTCCGACATGATGGGCAAGGCTTTTGGCCAAACCCCGACAAAGCGCCGCAAGATGCGCGTTGCCGATGCTTGGGATAAGCTGGTCGAGGAAGAGTCCGACAAACGCATGGACGAAGATGACGTCGCTCGTGCCGCGCTCGCCAATGCCGAGACCAATGGCATTGTGTTCCTTGACGAGATCGACAAGATCGCGGTCAGCGATGTGCGCGGCGGATCGGTAAGCCGTGAAGGCGTGCAGCGCGATCTCCTACCGCTGATCGAGGGCACCACCGTGGCGACCAAATATGGCCCGATGAAAACCGACCATGTGCTGTTTATCGCCTCAGGCGCGTTTCATGTCTCGAAGCCCAGCGATATGCTGCCCGAGCTTCAGGGCCGTCTGCCTATCCGGGTAGAATTGCGAGCACTAACCGAGGAAGATTTTGTCACCATCCTCAAGGACACCAAAGCCAATCTGCCAGCACAATATGCTGCTCTAATCGGCACCGAGAATGTCACACTCGACTTCACCGATGATGCGATTGCCGCACTCGCCAAAATCGCTGCCAATGTGAACGAGACAGTCGAGAATATCGGCGCCCGCCGTTTACAGACGGTGATGGAAAAGCTGCTCGAAGATGTCAGCTTTAATGCCGAGGAGATGGACGGCGATACAATCACTATCGATGCCGCTTATGTCGAAAAACAACTCAACGATGTGGCACGCGATACCGATCTCAGCAAATATGTGCTGTGACAGTCTAACAGGGACCGGCGGCTGTACAGTAAATCGGGCATAATTCCCCTTTGATACGTTTACATCTGTAACTTTCTCCCCATATGGTGCGAACCTCATCGGAAAGGTGCGCTTCAGACGCATCGCCAGTCATGGCATTTTTGATAATAAGGGTCATATGATGCAAAAATTCTCTGCTCTTCCGTTCACTCTGGCTGCCGCCGCGATGCTCACGGCATGTGGCGGCGCGACAACGGAAGAAACTCCCGCCGAAACCGAACAGGAAATTGAAGATGTAGTCGTCGGCGATCAGCCCGGCCCTGCCATTGGGGATCGTGCGCCGGTTGACTTGGAACTTGCCAATGCGGCAGGCGAAGCTGCTACTGTCGCTTCACTGGCCGACGAAAAAGGCACTATATTGGTCTTTACCCGCTCGGTGGACTGGTGCCCCTTTTGCCAGGCACAGCTTAAAGGCCTGAGCGATATTGCAAGCGATATCGCTGATTCCGGCTATACGCTGGCAGGTGTCAGCTATGATCCGACGGCATCATTGGCCGCATTTGCCGAGGAGCAGAAGGTAGAGTATCTGTTACTCTCCGATGAAGGCTCAAAGCTGATTGACGCCTTCAACATTCGCGATCCGCAATATGCTGATCCGGAAAGTCGCGCCTATGGCGTGCCTTATGCCTCGATCTTTGTGCTTGATCCCGAAGGCGTGGTTCTCGCCAAATCAGTATCGGCTGACTATAAGGTCCGCCCAACCAATGACGAGGTTAAAAAGCTGATTGAAAGCGTCGGCTAAACGGCTGAAATTGCTTTTTGCTTCGGTCGGCAGGTAAACACGCTATAGCGCGGCCATGCCGACCGAAACGCTTATTGCCTTTATCCTGACGGATCTGGCTTTCTGCCTGGTACCCGGACCTGCGGTTATGATTACCGTTAGTCACGTCCTTTCCGGTGGCGGTCGCAATGCCATTGGGCCGATATTGGGCATCAATTTCGGCAATTTCATCTGGTATGCCTTGAGCGGACTTGGCCTGATGGCTCTGGCGACCACGGCACCCACCGTTTTTGCGCTTATCCAATATGTCGGCGCCGCCTATCTGATCTGGCTCGGCTGGAAACGGCTCAAAGTTGATCCCATGGCACCGGTGATGACCACAGCGACAGCCAATGGCGCGATTGGCAGCAATATCGCCTCAGGATTTGCCAGCGGCATTGCCGTACATATGGCCAACCCCAAGGCATTGCTGTTCTATACCACCATATTGCCGCAATTTCTTGATGCCAGTCGCCCTATTGGCCCGCAGATACTGGCACTGGTCATCGCTACGATTTTCACCGAAACCACCAGCCTTAGCATCTATTCAATCATAGCATCGCGTGGTGGGGCCATCGCCCGCGATGCCGGACGCAGCCATATGCTCAACCGCATTGCCGGCGTTATATTGATCACCGTCGCCATTGCCCTGCTGATCGTCAATGCCTTGCCGGAAAATCCTTAGACTTTGCCAAAGACAAACACTTCCTATATTAAATAGGATGGTCGTAACGAAAGCAGTGTAGCGCTTTTCAGCCTCCATTCATGCGACGGTATCAAAGGTGCAGATCATGTTTGCTTTTCATGCGGCGCAGGTGCCCATCCTCATTCATGGTGCCTCCTCCGGCAGCAGTGCAGGCGATGCCCTGTCTGCCTCCGTGCGCGCTGCACGCGTCTGGGTATTAAAATTGCGTCTGCTTTCCGCAAAACTTCTAGCGGCTTTCATCATGCTGGCATTGCTGGTTCAGCCGGTACAGGCCCAGTCGATATTGCGCGATGCCGAGACAGAGGAGCTGTTGAAAGACATGTCGCGCGATCTGATTATCGCGGCGGGCCTGCGTCCGGGCAATGTCAATGTGGTGCTGATCAACGATCCATCGATCAACGCTTTTGTTGCAGGCACACAGGATGTCTATATTCATAGCGGCCTGATCCGCGCTGCGGACAATGCCAATGAGGTGCAAGGGGTGATCGCGCACGAGCTTGCCCATATTGCACTTGGCCATTCCATCACCCGTTCTGAAGCCGGCAGCAAGGCCGGTAATATCAGCATTTTGAGCCTTATCCTCGGCGCTGCTGCGATTGCCGCTGGCGCTGGTGAGGCGGGATTGGGGCTGCTTGGACTGGGCCAACAGGCCGCCGTCAGCCAGTTCCTTGCGCATACCCGCGCCGAAGAGGCCGCGGCTGACGTCGCTGGCGCGAAATATCTGTCTCAGGCAGGGATGACCGGCCGCGGCTCAATCAATTTCTTCAAAAAGCTGCAAAATCTCGAATTCCGGCTCGCTATCCCACAGGATAACAGCTTTGGCCGCAGCCACCCGCTCTCCGGCGAGCGTGTCACCACTTTGCAGAGCATCTATGAAGAAGACCCGGCATGGAACAAACCGCTGGATCAGAACATTGAACGCCGCTTCAAGCGCGTAAAGGCCAAGCTGGAGGGGTTCATTCTGGAACCACGCATCACCATGCGCGATTATCCAGAATATGATGAAAGCATCCCGGCGCGCTATGCCCGTGCCTATGCCTGGCACAAAAGCGCTTATCCCGACAAAGCATTGGCAGAAACCGAAGCGCTTTTGGCTGCAGAGCCAGAAAACCCTTATTTTCTGGAGCTGCATGGCCAGATATTGCTCGAAAGCGGCAAGCCGGAACAAGCGCTCGAACCCTTACGCAAGGCAAGCTATCTTACCAACAGCCATTCGCTAATCGCTGGCCTGTTTGGTCATGCACTGATCGCTACCGAAGATGAGGGGCATCTCGACGAAGCCGAACAAGTTCTGAAAGCAGCTGTAGCGCGCGATGCCCGCAACCCCTTTGCCTGGTATCAGTTGGGCGTGGTCTATGGCCAGCAAGGTGACGAGCCGCGCGCCTCTCTCGCCAGTGCCGAGCGTTATGTGATGCAGGGCAATGCCCCGCTGGCGATGCGCCATGCTGGCATCGCCATGGCAGGTCTGCCTGAATATTCACCCGACTGGATCCGCGCTCAGGACATCGCCATTTTGGCACGCGATTTCCTTGAACGTCAGGGTAACCGGCGCTAGGGGCGGACCGAAGTAGGGTAAGGCCGCTAAAAGGTTCTTCATGGCAAAAAGCAATTCTTCATCCACCGCCGGTGGAAATGATAATTCTCAAAGAAAGTGGATATATATGTCGACAGGTGTGTTGGCGGCAGTTGCTGCGGGGGTAGGCATTTTCATGTGGCAGGGTGGATCAACCGCCGCCACCGAGACCGATAAGGCGGCGCGTGCCGCCGGGATCAATGCCGAACAGCAAGAAGCCTTTGAGGAGCTTATCCGGCAATATATTCTGGAAAATCCGGAGATTATCCCCGAAGCGGTTGAGCGGTTGCGCACCAAACAGGCGGCAGCCCGAATTGATGGCATAAGAGAGCAGATTGAGACACCCTTTGCACAGGGCTTTGCTGGTAATCCCAATGGCGATGTGGTACTGGTCGAATTCTCCGACTTTGCCTGTGGCTTTTGCCGCCAGAGCGCCAGCGATGTAGCCCGGTTAATCAATGAAGACCCCAATCTGAAAGTCGTCTTCCGCGAACTGCCGATACTTTCGGATGCCAGCGGTAAGGCGGCAGAAATGGCGCTCGCTGCCGCCAAGCAGGATCGCTATTACAGCTTCCATCAGGCTATGTTTAATGGCGGCCGTCCTTCTGAGACCACAATCAAGGCAGCGGCAGAAAAGGCAGGCATCAATATCTCTGAAGCCGAAGCGTTTATCACCAGCCCGGCGGCAAAGCAGGAAATTGAGAGCAATATCCGTATCGCCCAGCAGTTGGAGTTTACCGGTACGCCAAGCTGGGTCATCGGCAACCAGATATTGAGCGGCGCGGTTGGCTATGATGAGCTTAAGGCGGCCATTGATGCAGCGCGGGCCAGCGGTACTGACGGATAGTCTATAAGGCTGGCTGTGATCACAAAACAGGCCTTTATTGCCCTGATTGGGGCATTGCTGACAGCGTTTCCGTTCATCGCCTCCTCTGCCGATGCACAAACCAATGCAGGAGACAATTCTACGCTTGCGCCTTTTTTTGCACTGCAAGAGCAGGATGGGCGCATCTTTTCCATCGGCCACCGCCTGCTAAATGCCAATACCGATTATTGCAGCAGCCGTGCGACCAATTTCGGTTTCCAGCTCCACAGTCTGGATCAATATGGTGATCAGGCGGCTGCACGATCCGCCTTTGGGCTGATACCCAGCTATCCGTCCATAAGCGCCCTAGTCGAAAATGGCGCCGCGGCGCGCGCTGGACTGCAAAAAAATGATGTAATTCTAGGCGTATTTGGACAAGGTCGTCACATTGCCTGGTCCAAGTCCGAGGATGGCCCGCATAGAGTCACCGATGGGAATTACATTATATGGCCAACACCCGAGACTGAGAAAAGCGAGTTGGCCCCTGCCGTCATGCTCGCACGTATGATGGCTAACCGCCCCCTTAAAGGCGAAGAGATAACCCTCGCCATTCAGCGCGATGGCGAGCAGATATATGTACCGGTGAAGCCAGACATCATGTGCGCTACACGATTTCAGCTTGAGCCGAGCAAAAAACGTCGGGCCGCAACCGATGGCGAGCTGATTACCATCACTACAAAGCTCGTCGACATAACCCGTGATGATGACGAACTGGCAGCGATATTAGCCCATGAAATGGCGCATAACTTCCTGCAACACCCAGACAAGCTCACCGCCGCGGATGTTGATCGCGGTCTATTCGGCCAGCTGGGCAGCAGCGCAGGAAAGATCAAAGCGACTGAGATTGAGGCCGATCGGCTTTCGGTATGGCTAATGGTCAATGCCGGTTTTGACCCGCAAGGTGCGATCCGCTTCTGGACCCATTATGGCAAGAAATATGGCAAGGGCATTTTCTCCGCGCCCACCCATTATCGTTGGAAAAAGCGGGTTGGCCTGTTCGAAGAAGAAATCGCCGCCATGGCGACCACCGAGCGCGATGAAAATGGCCTGTTCCCGCCACCATTATTGCTCAGCGGCGGAGCAGGGATTGATTAATCCGTATAAATTGAATTAATCGGCCGCGCCATGACACGTTGCACCATCGGCTCGAAAAAGCTGAGCGGTGCGCTTTCATAATTGGCATCAAACGCGGCCTGATCATATTTCTCGCAAAAGTCAGCGCATTCCTGAAAATGCTTATGGCCGCGATAAGCCTCACGCATATCGCGATCTTGCCCCAAATGATGGAAGAAATAATAGCCCTGAAAAATCCCATGCTTTTCAGTGATCCAGTGCAATTCCTGACTGACAAACGGTTTAAGGATCGCAGCGGCAACATCGGGGTGGTTATAACTGCCCAGCGTATCGCCAATATCATGCAGCAGCGCCATCACCACATAATCTTCTGACCGGCCATCACGATGCGCGCGGGTCGCAGTCTGCAGGCTGTGCTCCAGCCGGTCGATCGGGAAGCCGCCATAATCACCATCAAGCAGCCGCAAATGATCGAGCACGCGATCGGCAACCTTGGCGGCAAAGGGCATGAAATGACCGGAAATAATCGCCCAGTCTTCCTGTGTCCCCTGTTTCATCTCAGGGAATTTTGCTTGCGCCTCGTGATTATCACCACTCTCTGTCTCGGGCGCGTGCATGGCATCACCACCCAATGCTGCATCATCCATCATTCTCTCCATCGCTTTTTTTACAACATTAGCATAGCAAAAGCACATGGAACAGGCCCCCTAACCTCCTGAGATTCATCGCCAGCCGGACAGCATGGAACGCAACACGCCTTTTCACAGGCACGAAAAGCGCCTAACTGATAGTTAATGGCCCTAAGCCCGTTTCAGCCGACCCCGTTCTTTGCGAACAAGAACCGTGCCTTCTGGAATCTCCAGCTCGCCGGATGGCTGGGCGCGATGCTGCTGCGTGCGCTCAGCGGTATTGCCAATGGGCAACCTGTGAGTTTCCTCGCTGTGGTCGTGGTCAACACCATTGCCGGTTATTCCATCTCACTGATCCTGGCAGTCATTTATCGCGCGCTGATGGACCGCAAACCCATTATCACATGGGGTCTGTCGATATTGTCTCTGGCCTTGGCCGTAATCCTTTATACCTTTATCGATGCGTGGGTATTCTCGCTCTATCTGCAGGATAGCGACACGGCCTTTACCGCCCTGATTATCGGCATGTTCTTTCTCAATCTGATGCTGCTCGGCGCATGGTCAGCGCTATATTATGCGATCAACTTCTTCCTTCAGGTCGAGGAAAAGGCGGACCAGTTGCAACGCCTTGAAGGTCAAGCCACCAGCGCCCAGCTGGCCATGCTGCGTTATCAGCTCAACCCGCATTTCCTGTTCAACACGCTGAACAGTATTTCCACGCTGGTACTGCTGAAAGAGACCGAACCAGCCAATGCCATGCTTTCGCGGCTATCCTCTTTTCTGCGCTATACGCTGGTCAATGAACCGACTGCGCGGGTTACTGTGGCGCAGGAAATCGAAACGCTGAAACTCTATCTTGAGATCGAGAAAATGCGTTTTGAAGAGCGCTTGCGCCCGGCTTTTGACATTCAGGAAGAAACCCGCGATGCGCTGATGCCCTCGCTGCTGCTCCAGCCGCTGGTAGAGAATTCGATCAAATATGCCGTTACACCTTTGGAGGAAGGCGCGGATATCATGATCAAAACCCGGATTGCGGGCGAAAGGCTGCGTATTACCGTATCTGACACGGGACCCGGCGTGCAGAATGAGAAAGATGCCAGCACCAAGCTACCCACTGCGGTTATATCCACCGGCGTCGGTCTGACGAATATCCGCGACCGACTGGCGCAGGCCTATGGCGATGACCATATGTTCCAGATACGATCTTCTCCGGGTCAAAGCGGTTTTGCCGTTACTATTGAATTACCGGTAGAGACCCGTGAACAACAACGGCGGGAAAAGGAAAAACGCGAGCGGGAAGAACGCGAGCGAGAAAGAATAAGTGATGACGATAAGAACCTTGTTAGTGGATGACGAGAAACTGGCGATTCAGGGCATGGAGCTGCGGCTCGCCGAGTTTGAGGATATCGAGATTGTCGATAGCTGCACCAATGGCCGCGAGGCGATCCGCAAGATCAAGACGCTGAAACCCGATCTGGTATTCCTCGATATACAGATGCCCGGCTTTGACGGTTTTGCTGTGGTCAAAGGCATTATGGATATTGATCCCCCGTTAATCGTTTTCTGCACTGCCTATTCCGATCATGCCTTACGCGCTTTTGAGACGCAGGCGGTCGATTATCTGATGAAACCAGTCGAGACGGATCGTCTCGCCGATACCATAGCGCGCATAAGAGAGCGTCTCGCCGACAAGCGGGTACGCGATGAAGCCGACAAGCTGCGCGGTCTGCTCAATCAGGTCGCCCCGGAAGCAGCCGAAGAGCTTGAACAATCAGAGGATGCCCCGCCACCCAGCCGCTATGAGAAACTTATCAATGTGAAGGATCGCGGCCAGATTTTCCGTGTCGATGTCGACACCATTGAACGGATTGATGCGGCAGGTGACTATATGTGCATCTACACCGCCGATAACTCGCTGATCCTGAGGGAGACAATGAAGGATCTGGAAAAGCGGCTGGACCCGAAAAACTTCCAGCGCGTGCACCGCTCCACTATCGTCAATCTCGATCAGGTACGGCAGGTCAAGCCGCACACCAATGGCGAATGCTTTCTGGTGCTGGAGTCTGGCGCAGAAGTAAAAGTCTCGCGCTCCTATCGCGATGTTGTCACGCGGTTTGTGCATTAGAACAAAGTCTCCCTCCCCTTCAGGGGAGGGATTAAGGGAGGGGGTTATCCGCTTGTGCTGTGCCAATTGGACAGCCCCCTCTCCCAACCCTCTCCCCTGAAGGGGAGAGGGCTTTTGCGTTAGCGCTTCTCTGCAAAAAATGCCCGCAACAACTCCGCCGCCTCTTCCTCGGCAATCCCGGTGTAAACCTCCGGCCGATGGTGCACCGTTGGCTGGCTGAACAGACGCGGGCCGTGCTCAACCGCACCGCCCTTTGGATCGCTAGCACCATAGTAAAGTCGGCGAATGCGTGCATGCGCGATGGCTCCTGTGCACATGGCACAAGGTTCCAGCGTCACCCATAGGTCGCAATCGATAAGCTGTGATGTCCCCAGCGCCTTGGCGGCGCGGCGCAAGGCAACAATCTCGGCATGGGCCGTCGGATCGTAATCGGCGCGTGGGCTGTTATGCGCCGCAGCAATAACCTCACCTTCACGCACAACCACTGCGCCGACAGGTACTTCGCCCAGCCGCATGGCCTCTCGCGCCTGTTCCAGCGCCTGATCCATAAACATTCCGGGTTTTCCACCTGCCATAACGGCGCTAAAGCCCAAGGCCTGAGCGATGTAAAGCGCTTTGTCCATTGACGATCCCGGCGCTGACCGCTATGTGCCGCGCTTCCCAACGCAATTATTGATTCTAGGATGTGAACGATGTCGCGTATCTGCGAACTGACCGGCAAGGGCCGTATGGTGGGCCACAATGTATCCCACGCAAACAACAAGACCAAGCGCGTGTTTCTGCCGAATCTGCAGAATGTTACGCTGATGTCTGACAAGCTGGAGCGCAGCTTCAAATTCCGCGTTTCGACCTCGGGCCTGCGCTCGGTTGAGCATGTTGGCGGTCTGGACAACTGGCTGCTGAAAACCTCTGATGACAAGCTATCTGCGCGTGCCATCAAGGTGAAGAAAGAGCTGAAAAAGGCGGCTACCGCCTGATGCATATGGGCCGCGCAGCCATGCTGCTGACGGCCATTTGCGGGGCTGTGACTTCGGTATCAGCCCCCGCTGCTGCGCAAACGCGCCAGCAAAGCACCGTTCTCAATTCCGAAAGTGAAAGCGGTCGCGCCTTTCAAGACGAATATGGTTATAGCAGCGCCGTCGTCACGCCTGACGGCACGGTATATATGTCTGGCGTCGTCGCCGGGCTTGGACCCGATGGTGATATCACCGCTGCTTATGAACGCACCTATGCGTATATCGGCGAAACGCTGAAGCGTGCTGGTGCGAGCTGGGATGATGTTGTTGAAATCACGACATTTCATACTGACCTCACCAGTCAGCTGAAACCAATTTCCGAAGTACAAAAGCGCTATATCAAACCGCCTTATGCCGCCTGGACCGCGATTCAAGTCGCACGGCTGGTGCCTGATCGCGGCATCACAGAGATCAAGATTATAGCCAAATTACCGCGGAGCGAGCGGTAAACGACAGTCTATAACGTGACAGACCAGTACAAATCATCTAATATTGGTTTATGGCAGAAGACCCTGAAAATCTGACATTGCGCTATCTACGCCGCGTTGACGAAAAGCTGGATCGTCAAAATGCTGATATGCTTGAGATCAAGCAACGCTTAGGGTCACTGGAAGAATCGGTCGCTTCAGTGTCTCGCCGCATTGATAGGTTAGATGATAGAATAGACCGTATCGAAAGAAGGCTCGATCTCGTCGACCATAATTGAGGCCGGCTTATTGCTCTAGCGAAGATAAGCCGGGACTGACTTCTTCGGCCAAATCCAGGCTTTCCAGATCGAGCCGGAATTTCATCAATAAACTTCGCTGAACGCTGTTGAAATTATCGTCTGACGCGATCCAGACAATAAGGTCGCCCTCGCCAGCTTCATCGTCTGGATTAGCTTCCTGCGTAACTGCGATCGCCTCCATATTATCGATGGTAAGCGGAGATTCGATCCCGGCAATCAACGTGCCTTCCAAAACCACATCGGCGGCAATATCGGCAGGATCAGCGATGGTCATCCGCATCGAAACACCTTCAAGCACCGTAAAACGCCGATTAAGGATGAGAAGTCGGCCATCAGGCAACACCGTTGCATCGGTAATATTATAGCCAATCGGCGGTTTGTAACCGAAACGGATAACCTCTGTGTCAGGATCAGTTGGGTCGCCAATAAACATCAGCGCTTCGGTTACCCCGGCAGAAAACTCCTGTTCCTCGGAAAACACCAGAAAACGTTGATCACTGAGCAAAGCCATGGCTTCAGCGCCACCATTATAGGGCCATGACCGCATCGCTTTCGGACGATAACCGCGTTCGGCCCGCACCATTGCCGCATCATAGCGCACAATGCGGTTGCTATCTTCAAAACTAACCCAGAAACGCCCGCTTTCGGGATCACGCACAAAGGATTCAGAATCGCGATAGGATTTGCCCTTATCCTCATCGCGAAAATTGGGCAGCGGTGCGATAAAGTCTTTCCCTGAAGCTTCTTCCCCAGTCGCTTCGGAACTATCCTGCACGGATGAAAAACTGAACAAGGTGCCGCCATCAGATAGTGCCAATATCCGTCCATTTGGTTCGACCAGCATCGAGGATATGCCGCCAAATCGACTGTTTTGGCTGCGCAATTCCCAGCCTGCAACATAGTCCAGCGCGCCAACTCTGCGATTGTCGGGATTAAGCGAATCCAGCGCCACCGGTATGAGCGTTATCTCCTGCGAGTCATTAGCCTCAGCCTCGGGCGCGCGCAAAAATGTTCCCGGTGCCAGCAGGATAACCAGCGAAAGACAGGCTAATATTCGGCGAGTGCGGCGCATGGCCTATCCCCTTAAAGGTTCAATCGGTAGCGGCAATCTTATAATGCACCTTTTATCAGCCGACCGCGTAATTTCGATTGGCTGGAAAATCGAAAATGCGATAGGGGCAAAATATCGGGTTGCTCCTAGAGGTGACCCGTCCTCCCTAGGATTGTGGCGCTGCATGACCGATCATCAGAAGCGCGACACTTTTGAGAAGTGATATCGTGATGCACAAAGCTGTTCCGCCTATCGCCACCATATCTGATGCTCGTGCCGAAATGCGCCGCCTGCACCGCCTGCCGGAATATGAAGTGCTGGCGCCTTTGGTCGCCATTGCCAAGACCGATGCGCCGGGCGAGGAAGATGCCATTCTCAATCAGGCACATGCCCTGCTCGCCGATCTGCGCAGCGCGCAATCGAGCGGATGGGTCAACCAGTTCCTACAGGAATATCGCATGTCGAGCGCCGAGGGGATTTCCTTGCTGGCACTGGCCGAAGCGTTTTTGCGCGTGCCTGATCCCGAGACCGCAGACCTGTTGATCGCCGACAAGATCGGCACCGCCAATTGGCGCTCGCATAGCGGTAAATCAGCGAGTTCGCTGGTCAACAGCGCAACATGGGGCCTGGTACTGGGCCGCGCCGTGGTGGGCGAGAGCGCCAATGCCTCGATGCTGAAACGGCTGATCAACCGCACTGGCGAGACCTTTGTACGGCAGGCCGTCGGCGCGGCAATGCGGTTGATGGGCGAGGTTTTCGTCATGGGCCGCACCATTGATGAAGCGATGGAGCGGATGAACCGCAAACAGCATCAGGGCTTTACCGCCAGCTTCGATATGCTGGGTGAGGCGGCGCGCACCCATGCGGATGCCGAGCGTTATTTCGAGGCCTATGCTGGCGCGATTGAAGCCGTCGCCAAGACGCCGCAATCGGGCCATGGCATTTCAGTCAAGCTCTCGGCGCTGCACCCGCGCTATGAGGCGGCGCAGTCGGATATCTGTCTGCCGGTGCTGATCGACCGGGTGACGCAATTGGCTGAGGCAGCGGCCAAGCATGATATTGCCTTCACCGTCGATGCCGAGGAATCCGAACGGCTGATTATGAGCCTCGATGTGATCGCCGGGGTCCGCCGCGCGCCAAGTCTCAAAGGTTGGGACGGTATGGGTATGGCTGTGCAGGCCTATTCCAAGCGCGGACTGGCCGTATGCGGCTGGGCCAATGCGCTGGGCGAAGAGGTTGGCGAGAAGATCAAGGTACGGCTGGTCAAAGGTGCCTATTGGGACAGCGAGATCAAATTCACTCAGGAACATGGGCTATCCGATTATCCACTGTTCACCCGCAAACCGGCCACCGATGTTTCCTATCTCGCCTGTGCCCGCGCGCTGCTCGACTATGATCATATCGAGCCCGCCTTTGCCAGCCACAACGCCCGTACCATCGCCACCATATTGGCATGGGCAGGGAATCGCCGCGATTTCGAGTTTCAGCGGCTGCACGGCATGGGTGACGGGCTGTATGAACGGCTGGTGCATGAGCATGGCCATAGTTGCCGCATCTATGCGCCGGTTGGCGGCCATAGTGATTTGCTTGCCTATCTTGTCCGCCGCCTGCTGGAAAATGGCGCGAATAGCAGCTTTGTGCATCAGCTGGCGGATGAAAGCCGCAGTGTGGATGAGCTGCTCGCCGATCCGGTGGATTATGTTCTGGAAACCGGTGGCACCCGTCACCCATCTATTCCGCTGCCGATAGAGCTGTTCGGGCCGGACCGTCGCAATTCCAGCGGGATTGATCTGGATGACCGGCAGATATTGGCGGCTACGGCGGAGGAAATGACCACCGCACCAGAGGTTACTCTGCCCGCTGCAGCCGATGTCGATACACTGGTGACCAATGCGCAATCCGCTTTCCCTACATGGGACGCAAAACCGGTCGAAGCGCGCGCCGAGTGTCTGGAAAAACTGGCCGATCTACTCGAAGACCATCGTTCACAGCTGATGGCGCTGGCCGTCAATGAGGCGAAGAAAACCATCCCCGATGCGCTCGGCGAAGTGCGTGAGGCGGTAGATTTCTGCCGCTATTATGCCGCTGAAGCACGGGCCAAATTACAACCGATTGAACTGCCCGGCCCGACAGGCGAACAGAATATGTTACGCATGGGTGGTCGCGGTGTCTGGGGCTGTATCGCGCCGTGGAACTTCCCGCTGGCGATCTTTCTCGGACAGGTGACAGCAGCACTTGTCAGCGGCAATTGCGTGATCGCCAAACCTGCCCCGCAAACCCCACTAATCGCTGCTTATGCAGTCAGACTGGCGCATCAGGCTGGTATTCCCGAAGCGGTGTTGCAACTGCTGGTTGGCGGTGCGGAAGAAGGCGCGGCGCTTGTCAACCACCATGGCATAGCGGGAATCGCATTCACCGGCTCCGTACCCACCGGTAAGGCGATCGCCCGTGCGCTGGTGGCGGATGATGATCGCCCAATTGTGCCACTGATTGCCGAGACGGGCGGACTCAATGCGATGATCGTCGATTCCACAGCACTCCCCGAACAGGTAGTGCGTGATGTTGTGATTTCCGGCTTCCAGTCGGCAGGGCAGCGCTGCTCAGCGCTGCGTCTGCTTCTACTGCAAGAGGATATCGCCGAGCGGACACTTACCATGCTCAAAGGCGCGATGGATGCGCTGGTGGTTGGCGATCCCGGCGATCCGCGCAGCGATGTGGGGCCGGTGATTGACCGGGCGGCCTATGACAAGCTGATGAGCTATCGCAAAAGCGTTTCGGACCGGATTATTAAGACAATCGACGTGCCTGAAAATGGTCTTTATGTGCCGCCAACTTTGATCGAGCTTGATTCCATGGATGATCTGAACACCGAATGGTTTGGCCCGATCATCCATGTCGCAACCTGGAAGGCGGAGAAACTCACACAAACCATCCAGCGCATCAATGCCAAGGGCTTTGGCCTAACCATGGGTCTGCATAGCCGCGTCGCGCGCGCCGCCAATATTGTTGAGGCGCAGGCCAAGGTCGGCAATCTCTATGTCAATCGTTCGATGATCGGCGCGATTGTCGGTAGCCAGCCCTTTGGCGGCGAGGGGCTATCAGGCACTGGCCCAAAAGCCGGCGGGCCGCATTATCTGCCGCGCTTCTGCGCTGAGCGGGTGACTTCAACCGATACTACCAGTGCAGGTGGCAATGCCAGCCTGCTCAGCCTTGAGGATGAGGATTTATAAACCGGTTTAAGAAGCGTTACGCTGTTCTTCGGTCATCTGGCGCAGCGTTTCGAGCGCCGCCTTGAGCGCAGCATCAACATCTTCCGGTTGCGTTACCGGCGATGGTTCAGGCTGAATAGTATCAACAGGCTCAACCAGCTGCTCTTCCAACGGCTCAGCAGTGACGATTTCTTCTGCAACCGGTGCTGCACTTTCGGTTATGCGTTCGACTGCAACAGGATCGGATATTTCTATCACTTCTTCCAGTTCCAGCATGTCCTGAGCTTCAGGGACAGTTGGTGGAACCGCAGTAGCAACCGGCGCTGCTACAGCTTCTAGCGGCTGCTTCGCATGATTGGCGGCAAGCTGGTCCAGGCCACGTTCCAGCCGTTCGATAAGTGCATCGATGCTCAGATCAGAAAGGCTTTCCGCTGCCTCCGCGTCCGTTTCCGGCTCTAGCTCAACGTCTTGCTCAACTGAGTCTGCAAATTCGGCTTCGAAAGCTGGCGTATCATCTTCAGACACATCATCGCTGACATCGTCTTTCTCTGCATCGCTATGCGCCAATGCAGCCGCCAGGCTGGCAGCCTGTAAACCATTATCGCCATCCGATTCAGGTTCTTCGGCTATAAGCGATGGTTCCGGTTCAAACGCCTCCGGTGGCGGCGCCAATATTACATCATCTTCACCGCTCTCATCGGCAGGACTATCCAGCACATCATTATCACGGCGCTTGACCACCAACGGCTCACCCTCATGACCATCTTCACCCCGCAGTAGTTCGACCGGAAGCAGATTGCGCAAACGCTTACGCACTGGCGGCTTGCTGTCGCTTTCATCGCTGGCCGCGATAGCTTCCTGCTCATCTTCTGTCAGATCACGGCCTGCCAATAACGGCGCACGTACCGGCGCATCGGGGTGGCTGTCAGCACGACGGGTACGCGGCAAATCGCGCACGTCATTGTCCTCGGCATCGACACTGCCATAGCTGAAAGGCAGGAAATTGCGCACACGCTCGGCTATTCCCACGCTTGGCTCCGTGTCATCATGATCTCTGGCATTGCCCGAAAAATCGTAATTTTCATCATAGTCGGCGTCGTCATCTGCATCGTCCATCATGGAAAACAGCACCGCACATACGCCCATAGTGAACAGCGCCGTGGCCACAGCTATCGCGATACGCGCAGTCAGGCCCAATGGCGGCGCAGCGGCGGGAATAAGCTCATTCAGGCCGGTGGCGAGTATAAGCGTCTCGAAAATGCTGTTATGGATAACCAGCGTAAAGGCCCCGGCACCCAGACCGATAAGCGCCGCAAGCGGCAAGGCGCCAATCCGGTCAATCAGGCGGTTCATAGTATCGGCAACTGCATTCGCCATAATCTTCTATCCCATCGGTCCCGCACGCCAGTTCCCCACTCTCATAGTGGTATGCGGTTATCATGCTGCCCGGTGCCATTCCGGGTTAGCAGCCTTACCTAGCAGCTTTTGGTAAACGGGAAGATAACGCTCTACATTACTGTACCAATTGCGTTTTTCTTCCACAAAACTGTGCGCTGTGCGTTTTCGTTCCTCCCATATGGCACGGTTATCGAGCAGATCGGCCAGTGCCCGGGCGCAGTCTGCCGGATCATCGGCGGCAAATAATGTGCCGGTGACGCCATCCTCGATAAGCTCTTTATGCCCGCCAACATCCGATGCCGCCACCAGCCGGTTCTGCGCCATAGCCTCCAGCGGCTTGAGCGGCGTTACCAGATCGGTGAGCCGCATGGATTTGCGCGGATAAGCGAGAATATCGATCAGGCTGTAATATCGCTCAACCTCTTCATGCGGCACACGACCAGTAAAATGGATATTGTCTGCCACGCGCGAAGATGCGGCCTGTGCCTTGAGTTTTTGTTCCATCGGTCCGCCGCCTACCAGCAGCAATTGCGCTTCTGGGTGACGCTCCGCAAGGTGCGCCATCGCCGCGATCAGATCATCCAGCCCCTCATAATCATAGAAGCTGCCGATAAAACCAATAACCGGACGCTGCTCTTTGCCATCATCCAGCCCCAAAGAGTGTGCCAGCGCACTGTCACGCGGCGGCGCATCACCAAATAGCGCCATATCGACACCATTGGGAACAACCACCAGATTACTTTCCCGCACCACGCCTCGCGCCAACAGGTCTTGCCGCAATCCGTCACAGATCACCGCAACAGCATCAGCAGAGGTCACCACATGATTTTCAAGCTGCCGCGTAAGCCAATAGCGCGCGCTGTTTCGACTTCCCGTACCATTGCCGATAGCCGCATCCTCCCAAAAGGCGCGGATCTCATATAGCAGCGGCAAACCGCATTGCCGCGCCGTCCGTGCTGCTGCCAAACCGGTCAGCGCCGGTGAATGGGCGTGCACTATATCCGGTTTCCACTCGGCAACCATCTCGGCAATGCGTTCGGCAAGCATTTGCGTCTCACGCCATTCGCGCAGCGGCGAAGGCCCATGCGCATCACCAGCGGTGCGAAAGAAATCGAGGTCATCAATCCGCTCATGCATCGGCAGTAATGCTGCATCCGGCACGGCCCGATTATGCCGTACGCCGGTCAGTCCAGCGACATCCAGTCCGGCCGCAATCTGCGCCTTCATAATCGCACGGGTGCGGAAACAATATCCACTATGGAGCGGAAGGCTGTGATCGAGTATGTGCAATATGCGCATGGTCATCACTGTCTCATGCCCGAAATTGCTTAACACGTCATCAACTCTGACACGTTATGAAACGGTATTTACAGCGCGTAGCATCCTTTGGGGCAAAGATAATAGTAAATCCATTATGGTAGATACGTTTTCCATATTATTGACCCATGCGCTGCTGGCACTGGCCGGCTGGCGGATCATTCATCGTGATGATCTGGACCAGGAAGACCCGCCAGAGCGCGATGCCAAACCGGCTGGCTTCGATCTACGCCGCAACCGTCAGTACCACGATCAGGAAAGCTGAACCGGTGCGCGATCTCTTCTTCACCGGATTTCTGGGTCTGCTGATCATGTATGGCTTTAAACGGCCATTTCTGTTCGTACTGACCTATGTCTATATCGACATTATCGCACCGCAGCGGATGAGCTATTATCTGCTGAACTCTGTGCCAGTGTCACTGATCGTCTTTGGGCTTGCATTCCTCGGTTATCTCGCGATTGACGACAAACGAGACAGTCGATTGTCGATACGCCAGATGATGATGTTGGCGCTGCTCATCTATAGTTTTTATACGACATATAGCCTTGCCGATTTCCCCGCCGATGCCGAGGCCAAATGGGATTGGGTCTGGAAAGCTCTGGTTTTCGCCATATTCCTGCCACTGACTCTGCGCACCAAATTGCGACTGGAATCGCTCGCATTGTTCATGACCTTGTCCATAGCGACACTGATCATTACCGGCGGTATCAAGACTGCAGCAGGTGGCGGCGGCTATGGCGTTCTGCAATTGCTGATCGACGACAATAGCGGTCTTTATGAAGGCTCGATTATATCCTGTTTCTCTATTAGTGTGATCCCGATAGTATTGTGGCTATCAAAACATGGCACCGTTTTCCCCTCTGATTGGAGGGTAAAAACCTTTGCCTATGCCTTGGTTTTTGCCTGCCTGCTTATTCCCATCGGCACCCAGTCACGCACCGGCCTGATATGCATCGCTGCACTGGGCATATTGATGCTGCGCTTCAACCGCTATCGCTTTGTTTATGCAGGCCTTGCCATTGCCGCCGGGTTGATGTCTCTGCCCCTGCTTCCGCAAAGCTATACTGATCGCATGGCCACTATCGGCGACCATCGTGCCGATGAGTCCGCCTCAACACGTGTCGCTGTATGGGCGTGGACATGGCAATATGCCAAAGACAATCCACTAGGCGGCGGGTTTGATGCTTATCGCGGAAACAGCGTGCGGGTTGAAAAAATAGAGACCACCAGCAGCGGCACACGCACCTCTATCGAGGTCGAGGAATATGTCGATTCAAAGCGTGCCTATCATTCAAGCTATTTCGAAATGCTGGGCGAGCAAGGGTTTCCGGGACTTGCGCTATGGTTGGGGATTATGGTGGGCGGAATAGCCCGTATGGAAATAGTGCGACGACACTATACCAAGAAGCATAAAGCCGGAGAAGAATGGGTCGCACCGCTGGCGCTGGCGCTGCAAAACAGTCAGGTCATCTACATGTTTGGCTCGCTCTTTGTCGGCATCGCCTTTCAACCCTTTATCTATATGTTGGTAGCGTTGCAGATAGGGTTGGACACCTATCTTACCAGACGTCGCAAAGAAGCAGCCTTCCGCCCCTTGCAGGATCGTGCACGCAAGGTTGCGCAACCTGCGGAATAGGCGGAAAAACCGGCAATCGGGAAGCAGGGCTTGTGCTTTGTAAATTGACTGACTAGGTCGCGGCCATGCTACTCCATATTCTAGCCACCGCACCTGACCTGTCTAATGCGTTTGATCCCGATGTACTGGCACGCACATGGGGCAAGGTCGAAAACTGGTTTTACCAATATTACAGTGAAATACTGATCGCCTTTCTGATTGGCACCGCCATCTATCTGGCCTTGCGCTTTTTGCGTGCGCGGGCCCGCAATTTCGCCGAAACACGCGCAGATTGTCACTCATTCCCCGCCATCGTCGGCCGAACGCTGAGCAAGACCGGTGCGTTTTTTCTTCTGCTTGTCTCCATTCGCCTCGTCACCCGCTTTGCGGCGACACCTGAGGCGATAGAGAGAGTAATCACCTTTCTGTTTACCGTTGCAGCGGTTGTTCAGGCGGCAATATGGCTGCGGGAGATTGCCATTGGCCTGCTCGAACGGCGGGCGAGCGACAGCGACGGGCAAGGATCGGAAACGCTCGGCAATGCGCTGGCGCTGATCCGCATCCTGATCACCATCGGCCTGTTCACTGTGGCCGGGATGGTGATCCTCGATAATCTCGGCGTCAATATCACCGGACTTGTTGCTGGCCTAGGTATAGGCGGTATCGCCATTGGTCTCGCGGCCCAGGGTATTTTCTCCGATCTGTTTGCCGCATTGTCGATCATCTTCGATAAGCCATTCAGACGCGGTGAGTTTATCGGCTATGATGAGACGATCGCGAAAGTCGAGAAGATTGGTCTTAAAAGCACACGATTACGCTCTTTGACGGGTGAGGAAGTGATCATCTCCAACACCAATTTGCTCGACAAGGAGATTGTGAATTACACCCGGCTTGAGCGCCGCCGCACCCGCTTTGCCATCGGCGTCGTGTATCAGACACCACCCGATCAAGCACGGCAAATACCCGGCATGTTGCGCACGATTGTCGAAGATCATGGCGCAGAATTTGTCCGCTCGGGCTTTGTCGGCTTTGGCAGCAGTTCGATCGACTTTGAAATCGAGTTCGATATTCACAATCCGGACTATGAGTTCGTCTATAACAAGCGCCATGCCATCGGCTTGGAAATTCTCCAGCGTTTCAATGAAAAGGGCCTGGAATTCGCCTATCCGACCCAGACCACCTTCACCGCTGCACCCGATGGCAAGATGGTCCTGCCCTATCCCAAGGAAGGGTTTACGGTGAATAATCAGGGCTAGATTTAGGCCACAGCAGTTCCACATTCGCTGTAGCTTTATCAGCTCTGTTCAGAGCTGGTAGATGCATATCCCAGACAAGACCTAAACGGGCAAGAAACAGCAAAACCCACCATCCAGGGTCCCATTGCCCTTTTTCCAATCCCAGTTTAGCAGAATTGGGAAATGCGTGATGGTTGTTGTGCCAGCATTCTCCAAATGTGATCAACGCAGTATAATGCACATTATGCCCTTGAACTGCCGCCCCTTTGACGTGCCAGCTCCTATGACCGTGATTATGAGCAAAATAGCCGATAAGCCAGTGGCCCAGTATCGAGATAGTGATCCTTCCACATATGCCCCAAGCAACCCAGCCCCATCCACCCGCTATATAGAACAAGGCTGCCCATGGCAGCTGTTGCAACATTGAAGTGCGTTGCAGCCAGTCATAAAATGAACCGCGAGCTAACGATTCTGGCCAGATCAGGTTTGGTTCTTTTTCTAGAGAGAGCTTGCAGTGAAGCTGCCACCAAAAGTCTCGCATGATGTGTGATTGGTGAGAAAGAAAAGGGTGACATTCTGGCTGGCGCTGGGCCCAGTCACGAATGTCATGCGTAAACAGCATTGAGCGAGGCCCGCCAAGGCCAACTAAGGTACCAAGATAAACACCTGTGCGTTCAAGCCACCTCGGACAGCCATAGCTATTATGAATAAATTTGCGGTGCATGCCCAATGAATGGCCCGCACAGAGAGTGATGGCAGAGGTCAGCAGGAACAGACCAAGCGCGCTCCAGCTAAAATATGCTGTGCCAACAACCAGCCAGAAAAGCGTATGGCCTGTAGACCAGATAGATTTGCTCGCACTCCACCGAATTCTGCCGTGTATTGCATCCCCGGCTTGCTGGTTGGGATCAATAATCACTATTGCCCTCCAGGATCGACTATCTGCTCCAAGAGATAATCAGCACTCTGCTCAAGGGCAATTTGTTGCATCGGATGAAAATACCAATAGGGATCCAATGTGCGTTCATATCTGATCGTTAGCAGCACTTGGGTGGAACCATTGCTGAGCGGGTGAAAATCAAGTTGTGTACCCTGAATATTGAGATAGCCGGCAAGGTAGCTGTCATTACGGACTATGCTGGTCCTAATGCGCTCTTTGGACACTTCGCCAATACGAACATGCATTTCACCACGTTTTGTATTGCCAAAAAACCAGCGATTATAGACAAAGTGTAGCCTGTGGATTGCACCAGCGTAAAGGCCTGGATTCTCACTACGTACAGGCTGCGGAAACACAGCAATCATCCAGCCCCGGTCCCCAGAATAGTCCATGGGCTGATTAAGATGGTCGATAATTTCTGGTACATCGGCATCAATAATCTGACTGCGAACTATCACATTGGATCGCTCAAAACTGGTCTCTGGCAAGACACCTTCAATCGACAACATAAGAGGCAGGACCAACCATGCATGCACTTTGAAACGCTCTGCGAGATTATCGTCATCATCGTGTCTGAATTCGCCTGTCACGAGTTTGAATAGATAAGCAATCAGGCATATGCCAAAATAGATCGGCATAAACATAATGACGCAGATAAAGCCTTCCATGAGCAAGGCCGAAGTCGCCAGCATAATGACCAATGAGTCGAACATGAAAAACAAGAATTTCCGATGCTCAGAATGGCCATCATAAGGCTTCACGAAAACAATGAGAGCAAAGGCGATAAGCGTTGGAACGGCAACGTAAACCAGCGCACTGGTGGCATAGCTACTGTCCAGAAGCAGCCGTAAAGCGGTTGCCGCTAAACCAATGATCAGCAATATCTTTGCCGATCGATATTGAGCCAGCCGAAACATAGCGCAACGCTATCGTGCAGACATCCGACAGGCAAATGCTATTGTATCGAGTGCTGCAAAAGGACTCCTTATTGCAGCCAGAAAATTGTTGGATCAGCCTTGCGTCCGCGTCCTTGCTGCGGCACTAGAGTTGCAAACAAAAACGTAAGAAGGATGCAGCAATGAGCACAATTACCCCACAGCAAATGCTAGAAAAAAAAGGCGAGAAGCTAGCGACGTCTGAATGGATCTTGGTCGATCAAGAGATGATCAACAAATTCGCTGATGCTACCGGCGACCACCAATTCATCCATGTTGATGAAGAAAAGGCCAAGATGACGCCTTTTGGCGGCACCATCGCCCATGGTTTTCTTACCCTGTCACTATTCCCGATAATGACTGCCAAATCAGATATGCCTCGCGTCGAAGGCATCAAAATGGGCGTCAACTATGGCGGCAATAAAACCCGCTTCCTTGCCCCGGTACGTGCCGGCAAGCGCGTGCGCGGCCATTTCACCCTGCTCGACCTTGAAGAAAAACGCCCCGGCCAGTGGCAGCAGACACTGGAGTTCACGGTTGAGATTGAAGGCGAGGACAAGCCCGCCCTCATGGCCGAGTGGATCAGCCAGTTTTTTGTTTGAGTTTCTCCCCTCTCGTGAGGGGCATGCTTTAATTCTCCCCTCCCGCTCGCGGGAGGGGAGTGATCAGGTCGAAATGCCTCCCAGGCATTTCTTTACCTTGCTGGGGGCAAGGTAAACCTGATAACTGGGTGGGCCAGAACCACCTTCACACATACAAATCCCACCCCTAACCCATCCCGTAAACGGGAGGGGAACTTAAAAGGAGAATTTCCCATGCGTGATGCAGTTATCGTTTCCACCGCCCGTACCCCGATCGGTAAGGCCTATCGTGGCGGGTTCAACAACACCGCTGGCCCGACCCTGGGCAGCCACTCGCTGAGCGCCGCGATTGAGCGTGCAGGCGTTGACGGCGGCGAAGTACAGGATTGTGTCTGGGGCAGCGCGCTGCAACAGGGGACACAGGGCGGCAATCTGGGCCGCAATGTCGCTTTGCGCTCGGGTCTGCCAATCTCGGTCAGCGGCATGACCATCGACCGTCAATGTTCGTCCGGCATGATGGCCATCGCCACCGCCGCCAAGCAGGTAGTTGTCGACAATATGGATATCGTCGCCGCCGGTGGTCAGGAATCCATCAGTCTGGTGCAGACACCGGAAATGCGGGTGTCGCCGGATAAGGAACTGGTGGCGATGCACAATGACATTTACATGTCGATGCTGGAAACCGCCGAAGTTGTCGCCGACCGTTATTCCATCAGCCGCGAAGTCATGGACGAATATTCACTGCAGTCGCAGATGCGCACCGCAGCGGCGCAGGAGGCGGGCTATTTCGATGACGAGATCGTCCCGATCACCACCAAGATGATGTACAAGAACAAGGAAACCGGAGAGGTTTCCGAACAGGAAGTCACCATCACCAAGGATGAGGGCAACCGCCCGACGACAACGCTGGAAGGCCTGCAGGGTCTGCAGCCGGTGCTCGGCCCTGACAAGACCATCACCGCAGGCAACGCCAGCCAACTGTCCGATGGTTCCTCCGCCTCTATCGTTATGGAAGCCAAGGTTGCCGAAAAGCGCGGCCTGACCCCGCTTGGCCGCTATGTCGGCATGGCGGTTGCTGGCACTAAGCCTGATGAAATGGGCATCGGCCCAGTCTATGCCGTCCCGGCATTGCTCGAACGCTTCAATCTTAAGATGGATGATATCGGCCTATGGGAACTCAATGAAGCCTTTGCTGTGCAGGTGCTCTATTGCCGCGACAAGCTCGGCATCCCCGATGAGTTGCTCAACGTCAATGGCGGCTCGATCTCGATCGGTCACCCCTATGGCATGACCGGCGCGCGCTGTGTCGGCCACGCCCTGATCGAAGGCAAACGACGCGGTGCCAAGCATGTCGTCGTCACCATGTGCGTCGGCGGCGGCATGGGCGCGGCTGGTCTGTTCGAAGTATTGTAAGACACTTTCAGACCCACCCCCAGCCTCAGCCCCTCCCGCAGGCGGGAGGGGAGCAGGTAGCGTCATATATTTCCCCCTCCCGCTTGCGGGAGGGGTTAGGGGTGGGTCTATTCCATTGGCAAATTACGCTGAAACACAATCACCGGGTCACCTTTATGCACACGGTGCCCCACAACCAAAAAGCCATGACGTGCAGCGAGGCGCAGTGACGCCTTATTACTCGGCGATATAATACAGATTATCGGCGTCTGAAGCGCGGTATCAGCCCATGCAAGCGCTGCTGCCAAAGCCTCACTCGCATAGCCTTTGCCGTGTGCATCACTATCAAGCAGCCAGGAGGCTTCGGGCCAGATCGCTTCCTCCGCAGAGGCACCCTGCCCGGGCAAGGGCGGTTCCAGATCGCGCTGATAATCGGCAAAGCCAACTTCCCCAATCAATCGGCCATCCTCACGTCTTTCAATAGCCCAAACGCCATAACCCGCAAGCGACCACAAGCCTGGCCCACGTAGAAATTTCTCCCATAGCTGGCTGCGGGTAAATGGTTTCGATGCAATATGCTGCATCACCTCTGGCTTGGCTCGGGTGGCGCAAAATGTGTCAAAATCATCGCGCTGAAAGCTGCGCAGGATCAGCCTTTCAGTAGTGATCCGGGGCGCTATGGCAGGCCTTTGTTCTTGATTCTCGTCCCCAACCATGGCTCGCTTATGTCGGTGGATGGATCATGCCACCAGAATAGGTGAAGCCGCCTTCACGGTCCTTCTTAAGCAAAGCCGGAGCGTCGAGATCAACCCAATCTGCCTTTTGCGCCAAAGCAAAAGCAGGCGCGGCACCAAGGCTGGTGCAGAGCATGGTGCCGACCATGGTTTTCAGATCACGTATCCGCGCCTTTTCCATCAGGTTGAGGGCTTCAGTCAGGCCGCCGGTCTTATCGAGCTTGATATTGACCACGCCAAAGCAACCCTCGACCCGGTCAAGGTCTTCGCTGGTGTGGCAGCTTTCATCGGCGCAGAAAGGCACCGGCGTTTCCACTGCCATCAGCTCATCTTCAAAGCCAGCGGAAACCGGTTGCTCGATAAGCTCAACGCCATATTGCGCCGTGCCGATGGCCATGCTCAATATGTCAATTTCATCCCAGCTTTCATTGGCATCGGCAATGATCCGCGCACTCGGCGCTCCGGCATGCACCGCCGCCAGCCGCGCCATATCGTTCTCGCCATTCAGTTTGACCTTGAGCAGCTGATAGCCCGCCTCAACCGCCTTGGCAGCATCGGCCTGCATCTGCTCCGGTTCGCCGAGCGAAATGGTGAATGCTGTTATCAGTGGCTTGGGTTCGGGCAAGCCCGCCAATTGCCATAATGGCTTGCCGCTGGCCTTGCTCTCCAAATCCCAAAGCGCGGAATCCAGCGCATTGCGCGCCGCCCCTTCCATCATCGATTCAAGCAAGTCCTCGCGGCTGATCGGGCGATTCTGCTTGGTGCGCATCTCAATCGCTTCGACGCACAGTTCGGCGGTCTCGCCCTCATAATAGATCGGCGTGCCTTCGCCCCGGCCAATATGCGTGCCGTCGGTGACTTCACAGACGACGAGATCAACATCGGTCTTGCTGCCACGGGCAATGGTGAACGCGTTGTCGAGCTTCCAGCGTTCTACGGTTGCGGATTTGAGTGTAATCATGCGCGGTGATGTAGGGGATTCGTCGGGTGGGGAAAAGCCCTAAAGAGAGGCTTGCCAACTGATTATCGCCAGCCCCGCGCAAGCGGGGAGTAGTGTTTCTTAGTCACCTACCCATTATGCTCAATAATCCACTCTTCAACCACCGGAGCAATCTTGGTGCGCCATTTGCTGCCGTTGAAAATGCCATAATGGCCGACATTTTCGACCAGATCGTAGAACTTATAGCTCTCGTCCAGCGCCGGGGTAAGATGCAGCGCGGCGCGAGTCTGGCCGATGCCGCTGATATCGTCGCGCTCGCCTTCAATCGCCAACAGGCCGATATCGTGGATCGCGCCGAGATCAATCCGTGTGCCGCGATGCATCATTTCACCGCGTGGCAGCAAGTGCCGCTGGAACACATGATCTACGGTCTGGAGATAGAATTCCGCCGTCATGTCACAGACAGAGCGATATTCGTCGTAAAAATCCTTGGTCGCGGTTGCGCTTTCACCATCGCCATCGATCAGATGGCGGAACATCTCCCAATGGCTGAGCATATGGTTGCCCAGATTCATCGACATAAAGCCGGCAAGCTGTAGGAACCCGGGATAAACGCGGCGGCCATGCCCCGGATATTGCATCGGCACAGTAGTAATCGCATTCTGCTCAAACCAGCTATGCGGCCGCTGCATCGCCATCTGGTTGACCGATGTCGGCGCTTCGCGCGTGTCAATCGGCCCGCCCATCATGGTCAAAGTCCGCGGGCGGCAGTCATGGTCCTCACCCGACATGACCGCTGCTGCGGCAAAACACGGCACCGAAGGCTGGCAAACCGCCAGCATATGTGCGCCGGGGCCTATATGCTCCAAAAAGGCGATGACATAGTCGATATAATCATCGAGATCGAAGGAACCCTCGTCCAATGACACCTGCCGTGCATCGCGCCAGTCTGTAATAAACACCTCATGGCCCGGAATCATCCGTTCGACTGTGCCACGCAGCAGAGTGGCAAAATGGCCCGACATCGGTGCAACGATCAACAGTCGCGGCGCATTTTTGGGCAACGCCGCATGACGGAAGCGCTTGAGCTGACCAAAAGGCAGCTGCAGCACAATATCTTCTACGACCGGTTGCAGCTTGCCATCAACGTCTACGCTATCAATGCCAAAAGCCGGCTTGCCGCGCGGGGCCGAGGCATGGGCGAACACATCCAGTGCATGCGCCAGTGCCGGGCCACCGCCGATATAGGCGAATGGATTAGCCGGATTATTGAGAAATTGTGCGCTCATATTCGCCCAAGCACTGGCGCTCGCTAGCATGGAGCGCTGCATTTCATAGGCGTGATAGATCATATAGGGTCAGGACCTGCTAGTTGATGTGGATCGTGATGGCGTGCTGCGGGATGAGCTGTAAGGAAAAGTCCGCAGCCAGGCAGTTATTCTGCCTGCAAGGGCTTTGACGTAGCAGATCGCCCGCAGCACGCCACCCCGCAGGGGCTTGGCCAGAAAAGGCCAGCTCGTCGTCGCTCGATCGTCGAATAGAACCACTATGCTCCTCACTCACTCCTAGATCCGGCCTTTTCTGGCCAAGTCACGACCGCATCAACTAGCAGGTCCTGACCCAAGTTCCTTGCGACGCGGGGACCGATTGGCTTTAATGCTGCTTCTTTTCGGCTTTGCCCCGCCTGTTACTATCAAATTCTAGACGCTTTTCTCGCATTGCACAACCAGCAGACCTTTTGGCTGTTAATACAGGCAAGCTATCACCAAAATAAAAGCCAAATCGGTTGAGCCTGCGTCATCGGGCTGCTAGCGCACAGCCATGGCAAAAACTTCTGATAGCGACGAAAAATCGGGTCGCTCGCTGCGTAAATTAGGCAATCTGGCACTGCTTTGGAGCCACGCAATCCGTTACCCGAAGCAGATCCTGTTCGCCGGTATCGCGCTACTGGTCGCGGCTCTGGGGACATTGGCGATTCCGCGTCAGCTGCAGAAGGTCGTTGACGATGGTTTCGCAGCTTTGGGCACCAATGCTGCTGATATTGCGCCGTTTTTTCATTATCTCCTGCTGATTGTCGTGGTGTTGGCGATTGCGACGGCAATGCGCTTTTATTTTGTCTCCTGGCTCGGCGAGCGTGTTGTTGCCGATATCCGGCTCGCGGTTCAACGCAATTTGCTGCGCCAGTCGCCCGGTTTTTTTGAGGAAAACCGGCCGTCCGAAATCGCCTCACGCATGACTGCAGACACTGCCATTGTCGAACAGATTGTCGGCACCACAGTCTCGGTGGCTTTGCGTAATCTGGTCGTCGGTATCGGCGGGGTTGTCTATTTGTTTTATCTGGCGCCTCAGCTCACCATGTATCTGCTGATCGGTATCCCGGTGATTATCATTCCCATCGTTATTATCGGCCGCAAACTGGAGAATGTGTCTAAATCGAGCCAAGACCGTGTTGCCGATGTCGGCGCTACCACTACTGAGACGCTGGGCGCGATGAAGATAGTCCAGGCCTTTGGGCAACAGGAGCGCGAAGCCGAGCGTTTTGCCGGATCGGTGGAACGCACATTTGAGACCGCAAAAAAGCGCATCACCCTACGCGCAACCTTGACGCTGGTGATCATCACACTGATCTTCGGTGCGATTACCGGTATCATGTGGCAGGGCGCGGTTGACGTGATTGAAGGCCGGTTGACCGGCGGCACCATCGCAGCGTTTATCTTTGCCGGAGTGCTGGTGGCAGGGTCTTTTGGCGCGCTGACCGAGGTCTATGGCGATCTGCTGCGCGCTGCCGGGGCTTCGGCGCGGCTCAATCAGCTACTTAATGCCGAACCGGATATTGCCCCACCCGCCAAGCCGGTGGACCTGCCGCTGCCGCCACGCGGGCAACTCAGTTTCCAAAAGGTCACCTTCCGCTATCCGACACGACAAGACATAGCGGCGATTGAGGATTTCGACCTGACGATTGCTCCTGGAGAGACGGTGGCGATTGTCGGCCCGTCCGGCGCAGGTAAATCGACCATATTTCAACTGGCACAGCGCTTTTATGATCCCGAGGCTGGAACCATCCGTATCGATGGCGTTGCCCTGCCCTCGGCTGATCCTGCAGATATCCGTGAGCGCATGGCCTATGTGCCTCAGGAAAGTGTGCTCTTCGCTGCCTCGGCACGCGACAATCTGCGCTATGGCAATTGGAATGCCAGTGATGAAGAAATCTGGGCCGCCGCCGAAGCCGCCAATGCGGCTGAATTTATCCAAGCCCTGCCTGAAGGTCTGGACAGCTATTTGGGAGAAGCGGGCACGCGGCTCTCTGGCGGTCAGCGCCAGCGTATTTCCATCGCCCGGGCGTTGCTGCGCAATGCACCCATTCTGCTGCTAGACGAAGCCACATCGGCGCTGGATGCGGAGAGCGAAAGGCTGGTCCAGCAAGCCTTTGACCGTCTGATGGAAGACCGCACGACGCTGGTCATTGCCCACCGCCTCGCCACCATCCGTGCTGCCGATCGCATCGTGGTGATGGATGAGGGACGGATCGTCGAAGAAGGCAGCCACAGCCAACTCAGCGCCAGTAACGGCCTGTATGCGCGACTGGCGAGCTTGCAATTTGATATACCATCAGATGCCGAAACGGTGCCGGCAAAGTAGGCGGCGCGGGTTATAACCCCGCCTTGGCAAAGGCACGATATTGCTCATTGCCGACAATCCCGAATTTGGTGAGATTGGCCTGCTTCACCGATTTCAGGATGCGATTGACCTGCTGATAACGCGCGGTTGCTTCGGGCTGGAACTGAACCTCGGCCTGCCCCTCAGATGCACTGCCAATGTTTAGCAACAGGCTATCCAGCGCCTCTACCGAGACCGGTGCACCGTTCCACAAAATGGTGTCAGAACTGGTCAGCACAATCTTGTTCTTCTGCAGTATTTCCTGCTCTGGCGGCGGTGTGTTTACACCCGGTAGATCCAGCTTGATCGCATGCATATTGGGCGGAATGGTGATGATGAACATGATCAGCAGCACCAGCATAACATCAATGAGCGGCGTGGTATTGAGGTCCGCCATATAGCCGTTTGGGTTTCGTGACTTTGCATCGGCATATTGGGTTGCCATGTATCGCTCTCCCTTATGGTTATGGGCAAATGCTATAATGTTAGCGGCAGTCTGGCAAATCTGACCCTTTTCACCCTGCTCTATATAGCAAGCAAAAGAAAAGGGCCGCATCCTAGGATGCAGCCCTTTCCCGTGTTTTCTGAGTTTGGCCGATAGGACCGAATAAACATCAACCCTCGGTAAATACCCGATATTGCTCATTACCGACAAAGCCGAATTTCGTCACCTGAGCAATCTTGATCGACTTGAGCACCTGATTGACTCGCTCATAGCGCGCAACTTGATCAGGTTGGAACTGCAGCTCAGGTTCAACCTCCAACTGCATCGACTGCGCCAAGAGATTCTCTACCTGACTCAGGCTGACAGTTTCACCATTCCAAAGCAGCGAATCATCAGGCTGGACAATCAGCTTGTTACGGACCGGGTCAACCGGCGGCGTTTGCTGTGAATCATCCGGTTGCGGCAGGTCCAGTTTCACCGCGTGCATTTGCGGTGGGATGGTAATGATGAACATGATCAGCAACACGAGCATAACGTCGATCAACGGCGTCGTGTTCATGTCCATCATTGGACTGCCGTCGTCTTTACCACCACTCATTGCCATAACAGGCTCTCCTCAAAATCTTTTGCTATCGCGAACAGCGAATCAACGATCAGGTTCGGAAATAAAGCCGACTTTCGGGAAGCCCGAAGCCTGCATGACGAAGATCGCGCCACCAATGCAGCGATAGGGTACGTCAATGTCACCACGAATATGCGCTTCAGGCACGTCTTCCGGTTCAATATTTTCAATGCCGCCACGATCTTCAACAAATTTTTCAATATATTCGGTCGCCCATTCCTGCAATTCGGTCGACGAAACCGGGGTAACATTGCGGTAGACGCGGCACTCGCCATTTTGCGAGGCCCCCTCATAACCGGCATCACCCGGGCTACGACCGGCAGAATCGGTGGAGGTTACCGAGAGCAGAACATTTTCAGCCTTGGTTTCATTAGGCTCATATTCCTGCATCGGCAGTTCGAGGTTCTCAATCGTCTGAATCGCCACCGGAATGGCGATAAGGAAGATGATGAGAAGAACGAGCATAACATCCACAAGCGGTGTGGTGTTAATGTCGGACATCGGCGTTTCCGCGCCGTCGCCTCCCATACTGATTGCCATAGCGTAATCCTGTTTCCAGCTTTTGCCTGACGCCATGAAAACTCATGACAGTCAGCTTATGGAATATGGGTGACGGCCCGCATCGCTAGATACGGACCGTCTCCAATATCGTCAGTTACTTCTTACCTACGGGCGTTGTCGCAGCAGGCTTAGCAGCGGCAGCCGGTTTAGCGGCAGGCGCTGGCTTTTTAGCAGCAGGCGTCGAAACCTCAGGGACAACCTTGCCGTCAGAAGCAATGTACGCCAGCAGGTCGGTGGAGAAAGAGTGCAGGCTTTCGGCAATCCGCTTGTTGCGGCTTTGCAGCCAGTTATAGGCAAGCACAGCAGGAACAGCGACGAGCAGACCAAAAGCGGTCATGATCAGCGCTTCACCAACCGGACCGGCAACATCACCAATAGCAGCACTACCCTTGGCACCGATTTTGATAAGCGCGCGGTAAATGCCGACAACCGTGCCGAACAGTCCAATAAATGGTGCAGTAGCACCCACAGTCGCAAGGAATGGCAGACCGCCGGCCAGCTTGGCGTTGATGCTGTCTTCCGAGCGGGTCAGCGAACCGTGAAGCCAGTCATGCGCTTCCATAGGGTCGGTCAGCTTGGCATGCTCTTCATCAGCCTGCACAGCATCATCAACCAACTGCTTGTAAGCAGAGTTTTTCTCCAGCTTGGCAGAACCTTCGCGCAGTGATTTGGCGCGCCAGAAAGAGCGATTGGCTTCTTTTGCCTGCTTCATCACCTTATTCTGCTCGAATAGCTTCACCAGCAGAATGTAAAGCGAGAAGAACAGCATCACAGCAAGGATGCCAGCGGTGGTCCAGGCAACCGGGCCACCTTCTTCCATAGCCTGCATGAAACCAAATTCAGTTTTGGGCACTTCAGCGCCAGCACCTGCTGCCAAAATTTCAATCATCATCGTATCTTCCTCTCAGAAAACTTGTGTCCAACCCACCATCAAGGCCGGGCGAAACAACCATAAACCTTAATGTACTGCGCTGAGCATCATCCTTCCGGAATCTGCCAGCGCACAGCGAAATTATATGTACCGGTGATTGGATTATCCTGCGGATCCAATGCAGGGCGGAAACGCGCCCGACGCTTAACATTCTTACATGTTGCAGCATCAAGATCGCTATGCCCGCTCGAGCTCGAAATCGCACAATCAGAAACTCGGCCATTTGACCCAACAGTCAGACGAACGCGTGTTGTACCTTCGCGACCTTCACGCAAGGCTCGTGACGGATAGTCATTGGTATTAGCCCAGTTGCCGCGATTATTGCGTGGTTCCGGATTCGGACGTTTGGAGACAGGCGGCGGAGGCGGAGGCGGCGCCGCTGGACCCGGATCAGGTACAGGTGCAGCCTGTTGCGTAGGCACGAAGCTGTCAGGGATCTCCTGCTGCGTCTGGATTGGCGGCGGAGGCGCTGGCAACTGAATTGGCGGCGGAGGCGTCACAATTGGCGGTGGCTCAGCCTGCTTTTCAGGTTCTGGCGGTGGCTCTTCCTCGGGCTCTTCCGGAACTTCTTCCTCGATATCGATTACCTCGGTTGCTTCCAGCACCTTTTTAACAGTGCTGACGGCAAAACCAGAGACAAGCGCATAGCCCAAGGCTACCATGATGAAGGCAACGATAATTGCGGAAACAATTCTGTTTCCACTCATATCCTGATCAACATAAGCCATTCAGAAAAGCACTCCCTTTTTCTAAAGCATGACTGTGCTGTGAGGCGTTACGTAGTCACCAGACTGGATCAGCCGGAATACGAAACTTCCGTGATAAATATCACTTATCCCCCTGCGATACGGTATCACATAATGACAGTATTTAACGCCCACCCGCAATGCATATTTTTGTTTTTATCGATTTAGCCTATGCTTTAACGACACTGAACGAGGCAGGCAATCGCTTTCATAAATTCACTGCTGATTAACCATGGCTATCACAATTTATTCCAATACCACACACGCATCTGCATCGCAAAAAAAGGGTTTAAAATCATGCTTCAACGCTTATTACTTCTAATTGGCGTAGTGTTGTTTTCCTTTACGGATCAGAGCTTTGCACAGGAACTCCCAGGAAACGAAAATTATAGCTATGCCGTTTTGGCAAGGCTTTCTGATAACGCCGAGATCATTGCATCAGCGAAAGTCAATCGGGCAATTATTTTACCTGCTGAGCGCGCTCCCAATGTCGCGCCAGGCAAAGTCAGAATCTATGTCGAGGCGGATATTCTCGGTTTGATCCGCGGTCGGGGTGGACTGCCCGAATCGATTCGCTATCTGGTTGACATGCCGCTCACCGAACGCGGCAAAGCGCCCAAGATAAAACGTGAAACCTTTCTCCTTTTCGCCCGTCGCGGTGGCTCTGCCAATGAGCTTCAGCTTATAGGCCCCGATGCGCAAATGCCTTGGACACAGACGCTTAATGATCGTGTCCGTGCAATTACGCAGCAATTGCTGGCCGCTGATGCGCCACCGCCTATTACTGGGGTGAAAGAAATATTCCACGTCCCCGGCAATTTGCAGGGCGAAGGTGAAACCCAGATATTTCTCAATACGCCCAATGGCGATCCGGTCTCGATTTCGATTCTCAGGCGGCCGCGTCAAACACCGGTCTGGGCTGTATCGCTGAGCGAGATTGTCGATGCTGCGGCAACACGCCCGAGGCGCGATACGCCTTTATGGTATCGTCTGGCTTGCGGATTGCCGCGAGAGGTTCCCGATGATGTGCTGTTTTCAGCAAACCGCCGCTCCAATATGATAGCCCGTGAGGACTATTCCCTGGTGCTGCGCGATTTGGGGCCTTGCGAGTGAATATATCCTCTCCAAGCAAGCTCAGGGAGGATATTTACAATTTCCGCTTCGCCAACAGTTCCTCGCACACATCATAGGTACGCTGGTTATCGACATCGACGGCATAGGCACCATCATCATAGATATGCGCACTGATCTTCACGCCGAAGCGGCGCGATAGCGTGCCCATAATCTGATCCAGCGACCACCAGCCCAGCTTGAAGCGGATCAGGTTGAGAATGCCAAAGGCTTGTGCGATCCGGCCACGCGTCTTGATAAACTGCCCGCCCTGACGGAACGCCTCAGCGGCGCGCATCGCATTGGCGCTGCCCAGCCAATAGGCATTGCAATTAGCAATAGCGACATCTCGGAATTCATAAAATTTGCGCTGCCCCTCAGGATGCGCTGCCAGAATATCCTCGCGCCGTGCCACCGCCAGCACCGCCTCCGATCCCGAAGCGATACCATGATCATGCACCTCGCGCAGCGATTCCGGCGTCGCCAATACATTGTCTCCCGTAGTGATCAGCAGCGGAAAACGGTTGCCGGACTCAGCTACCGCCGCCTCGACACTCTCAACAATGCCCGCCTGTGCCTCGCAAATTATCAGCCGCCCGGACTCTTTGAGCGCCAAAACAGCGGGCAGGTCGGCAATCACCTCCGGGTCATGAATCGAGATCATGATCGGGTTACCCGGCCATGCCTCACCAGCCGCTTCCAACACCCATTGCAGCAATGGCTTGCCTTGAATAGGGACCCGGCATTTATGGCTGACTCCGGCTTTCTCAGCCAGTGGATCAAGCTTGCCGTCGCGCTTGCCAGCAAGGATAAGCAGGGTTGGACTATTATCTCCCGCCACCGCGGCAGATGAAGATGGTTGGGCTATCGCCATGATTTTTCCTAATGGTAAAAACGCCGCGAGCTTATCGTTGTAAGCGCGGCTTTTGATATGACACGCCATATAGGAAGCTGGAACCGTGGCGTAAACCATGTGCAGCGATGCCGTTTAGCGCTGGCAATTCACATCCACCGGGTTAGACAGACGCAATACTATACAGAAACGGAATAATCACATGGCATCGCGCACTCTTTCCATCGGCATTGTTGGCCTTGGCACTGTTGGCACCGGTGTGATCCGGCTGATTGAGGAAAATGCGATGCTGATCGCACGCCGTTCGGGCCAGACTATCAGCATTGGCGCAATCACAGCACGCGACCGCAACAAGGATCGCGGTGTTGATCTGAGTGGTTATGACTGGGTCGATGATATGCTCGAAATGGCCGATGATCCTGAACTCGACATTATCGTCGAACTGATCGGCGGCAGCGATGGCCCTGCCCTGACTCTGGCCAAAAAAGCGCTGGCCAATGGCAAGTCCTTTGTGACCGCCAATAAAGCCATGATTGCGCATCATGGGTTGGAACTGGCAGAACTCGCCGAAGCCAATGGCGCGGCGCTGCATTATGAGGCGGCGGTCGCAGGAGGTATCCCGGCGATCAAAGGCGTGCGCGAAGGCACAGCCGCAAATCGTATTGAACGCATTTACGGCATTTTGAACGGCACCAGCAATTATATCCTTTCCACCATGGAAACCAGCGGTCGCGATTTCGACGATGTCCTCGCCGAAGCACAAGCGCTGGGCTATGCCGAGGCGGACCCCAGCTTTGATATTGATGGCGTCGATGCGGCACACAAGCTATCCATATTGGCCAGCCTCGCCTTTGCGAGCCGCCTCGATTTCGATGCGGTAGCGACGCAGGGCATCCGCGCGATACAGGCCGCCGATATCGCTCAGGCTGATGCACTGGGCTATCGCATCCGCCTGCTCGGTCTGGCTGAACGCCATGATGGCGATGGGACAAGCGAGCTGTTCCAGCGTGTCCACCCCTATCTCGTGCCCAAAAGCCATCCGCTCGCCAATGTCGATGGTTCGACCAATGCGGTGGTCGCCGAGGGCAATTTCTCCGGGCGACTGTTATTTCAGGGCGCAGGTGCAGGCGATGGGCCAACAGCCTCGGCCGTTGTTGCCGACATAATCGCCATTGCCCGCGGCGAATTGTCGCCCGCCTTCGCCATGCCAGTCAAAGCCCTAGAGCCCTGTGCCCCGGCAGAATCCGGCCACCGCATCGGCCGCGCCTATTTGCGCTTCGAGGTCGCCGACAAGCCGGGCGTACTGGCGGAAATCACCGCCGCGCTTCGCGATGCTGATGTCTCTATCGAAAGTCTAATCCAGAAAGAGCGCAACCCCAATGATGCCGTATTGGTCGCCATGGTGACGCATGAATGCGCCGAAAGTCAGGTTAGTGCTACGCTGGATGCACTCTCGGGCTCTCCCAGCCTGATGGGTGAACCGATGGTTATCCATATTTTGGGCGATGAGTAGCGAGTTGGTGAATAGCTCTTTCGAGGACCATAAATTATGCTAATATGGAGGTATGAGAACGCTGGAAAAGTTTATATTCTTTGTAGAACAGCGCTCTGCCGCCCAGTCACAATCGGTCGAAGCCAATCTAGCCGCGCTTATGGAATCTTATTCCGAGGAATATGCTTTCACTGAGGCGGAAATATCCGAGTTAGATCGTCGTATGGCTGAGCCCAATCCAGAATTGGCTGCACCTGAAGATATAGCAAAGCTGTTTGGCAAGCCTTTCTCGGCATGACTCTGAAATCCAACACTCGAAAACTAACAAAACTCGGGAAACAGGTCAGCGATAGGCTGAACCGTAATCCGCGCGTTTATCGTTTTGAGACCGATAAGGCCCAAGTGTACAGCATGTGCGGCTTTCTTCCTGCTGATGATTGTCGCATGCTGATGCGGATGATTGATCAGGATGCGGTGCCATCGACACTCTATGATGCCTCTGAAGATACAGAATTTCGCACCAGTTCAAGCTGCAACTTCCCGCGCTATGACCCGGATATTGCGCGCATCACCCAGCGTATAGCCGGGCTGCTTGGAATTGACGTTGGTTATGGCGAGACCATCCAGGGCCAGCGCTATCAGGTTGGCCAGCAATTCAAGATGCACCATGATTTCTTCCATGAGCGCACCAGCTATTGGGAACGCGAAATGAACCGCGCTGGCCAGCGGACATGGACCGCGATGGTCTATCTCAACCAACCTGAAGGCGGCGGTGAGACGCATTTCCCGCATCTCGGCTTTGGCGTCGCGCCGCAGACGGGGACATTACTAACCTGGAATAATCTCAGCCCCGAGGGCAAACCCAATGGCTATACCGCCCATATAGGCGCACAGGTGACGGCGGGTACAAAATATATCATCACCAACTGGTTCCGCGAACGGCCATGGGCGGATGATTGAGGGCGCTTAAGGATATCCTCCCTTTTGGGGGAGGGGAACCATGCGCAGCATGGGGGAGGGGCACCCTCGGCATGGTCCAAGTCCTGCGATGATGAGAGGTGGTTGCTGTGGATCATTGCGGATTGTGTGCATCAGGCGAGCCACATGTTATTCTGCCTGTGCCCCTCCACCAGCTTCGCTGGTTCCCCTCCCCGTGCCGGGGAGGAACTTCTAACACCCTTGCAGTAATGGGATGCGGGATTAGAACAGAGCCATGCGCATTTCTATACTCCTCGCCGCTTCGGCGCTGATCGCTCTGTCACTTAACGCCTGCAAGCCTGTTGATCCTGAAACCATGACTGACGACGCACCGCCCGTAGCCATCCCCGAACCGCGCGCCGATGTTTTAACCGACCGCTTCGCTACCTTCGCGCTGGCCTGTGTGCACAAGCAATATCCCAACAAGATCAGCCATGTGCTCGACAGCGCAGCCGATGTCGGCGAACCGCGTGAGCTGTATCCCGCCTTTTATGGCTGTTTTGACTGGCACAGCTCGGTGCATGGCCATTGGCTGCTGGTGCGTATCCTCAAGACCGACCCGGACAGCCCCGGCGGCGAAGCCATGCGTGAGGCGATCTTCACCGCGCTCGACCGCAGCTTCACCGAGGACAATATCGCCGGCGAACTGGCCTATTATCAAGGCGAAGATCGCGGCAGTTTTGAGCGGCCCTATGGCATTGCCTGGTATCTGCAGCTGGTCGCCGAACTGCATGAAAGCGATGACCCGAAACTGCGCGAATACCGC
Organism: Pseudomonadota bacterium; assembly: GCA_038748365.1. GTDB lineage: Bacteria > Pseudomonadota > Alphaproteobacteria > Sphingomonadales > Sphingomonadaceae > Alterisphingorhabdus. Next base: position 209,919 of record JBCDIZ010000004.1, on the reverse strand, counting down.
GAGACGCTCGCACCGCTGGAGGACGCGATTGTCGCGCAGATCATGCAATGGCTGCCCAAGCTGGCCTATCCGATCCGCCTCGGCACCCATAACCAGACCGCCTTCGCTTTTGGCCTGATGCTCGACTATGCCCGCACCGTCGAGAACAGCGCGCTGGAACAGGCGCTGACCGAAAAAGCACTGGAATTTCACAGGCAAGATGTCAATTGCCCGCTCGCCTATGAGCCATCGGGGGAGGATTTCCTCTCCCCCTGCTTGATGGAGGCGGACCTGATGCGGCGGGTGATGCCGCAAGCCGAATATAGCGCATGGCTGAGTCGTTTTCTGCCCAGCATCCCCACTGACGGCAGCGCCGACTGGCTCACCCCCGGCGTGGTGCGCGATGCCAGCGATGGCAAGCTGGTGCACCTGGACGGCGTCAACCTGTCGCGCGCATGGGCGCTGGAGGGCATTGCCTCGGCCTTGCCCGATGATGACCCGCGCACCGCCGCGCTCATCGCGGCCGCAAAGGTGCACAAGGAAACCGGCATCGCCGCGGTCAGCGATGAGCATTATTCAGGCAGCCACTGGCTCGCCAGCTTTGCCACCTATCTTGAAACGAAAAGGGGTATAGGCGCAGCGCAATAGCACAGCAATTCAGAGCGAGGAGAGAGCGATGAAGCAGATATCCCGGCGTGAGGCCATTGGCACCGTCTCAGTAGGTGTTGTGGGAGCAGCCGTCATTCCGGCTGCATCGGCCCAGGCCATGGCGCAGGACAGCGCTCCGGCTTCGCTCGCTTTTGCCGCAAAGCACAACCCCAAGCCTCTGCGCTTCGATCCCGCCAAGCTGACCGGATTGTCCGAAAAGCTGATCGTGTCGCACTGGGAAAACAATTATCAAGGTTCGGTACGCGCCCTCAACCTGATCGAAGGCAAGCTCGCCGCGGCGATGCAAGACACAGATTTCCCTGCTCTCGTCTATGGCGGCCTGAAGCGCGAGGAATTGCATCGCACCGGATCGGTGATATTGCACGAATATTATTTCGGCGCGCTGGGCGGCGACGGAAAGCCGGGCGGCTCTATAGTCGACGCCATCACCGCCAGTTTTGGCAGCTTTGACATTTGGCAGGCCGAATTTCGCCGCACCGCCTTGTCGCTGTCCGGCGGTTCTGGCTGGGCTGTGCTTAGCTACAATCCCTATCTGCAAAGCCTGCATAATTATTGGGCATGGGACCATATGCACCATGCGGTCACCGGCATCCCGCTGATCACGCTCGATATGTATGAGCATAGCTATCATATGGATTATGGCACCGCCGCTACGCGCTACATTGATGCGTTTATGGCCAATCTGAACTGGCAGGTTATCGATGCGCGCTATCGCAAGGCCGTCACGCTGACCGGCAATATAGATTAGTGGCTTACTTTCCCGCGCAAAAGAGATAGCTTGCCAGAATGACGACAGAACCCTCACCCACTCTCCTCACCCCCGCGCTGGAGATACTCGAAAAGCTGATCAGCTTCGACACCACATCGCGCGGCTCCAATCTCGAGCTGATCGCCTGGGTCGAGGACTATCTGGCGCAGCATGGCGTGAGCGCCAGCCGCGTCGCCAACACACCCGGTGACGATGGCGTCAAAAAGGCCAATCTCTTCGCCACGGTCGGACCCGATGTCCCCGGCGGCGTGATCCTGTCAGGCCATAGCGATGTCGTGCCGGTAGATGGCCAGCCATGGACCAGCGACCCATGGACGGTGACGCCGCGCGCAGTGGAAGGGGAAGATCGCCTTTATGGCCGCGGCACATCGGATATGAAGGGCTTTATCGCCGTCGCGCTGGCCGCCGTGCCGCTGTTCATCAAGGGTAGCAAGCCCGTCCATCTGGCGATCAGCTATGATGAGGAAGTCGGCTGTCAGGGCGCCCCGGCGATGATCGACCGGCTGGCCGAGACCGTCCCGCCGCCGCTTTGTGCGATTATCGGCGAGCCTAGCCTGATGCAGCCGATCAGCGGGCATAAGGGCATCAACGTCTATGAGGTCCATGTCACCGGCAAGGAGGCGCATAGCAGCCTGCCGCATCTCGGCGTCTCGGCGACTATGGTGGCGGTCGATCTGATGGCGGAGCTGCGCGAACTGGCGCTGGCGCTCGAGGCCAATCCGCCTGCGGGCTCTGGCTTCGTTCCACCGCATGCGACGCTGACCATCGGCACGATACAGGGCGGCACCGCGTCCAACATATTGGCGCGCGAATGTCGCTTTACCTTTGATCTGCGCTGCCCGCCCGGTGTCGATGCCGAGGAAGTTCTGGTTCCCTTCCGCGCCGACATAGCCCGCGCCGACGCCGCGATAGGCGCGCAATGCGAGACATGCGGCGTGCAGCTAACCCGGATGGCCAATGTCCCGCCGCTGGCCCCGACAGAACACAACCCCGCCGAAACCCTCGCCCGCAATCTCAGCCCCGCGATAAAGCCCGGCGACAACAGCCCCGCCGGCCAGGTCTCCTACGCCGCCGAGGCCGGCCAGTTCCAGCAAGCCGGCTTCCCCACCATCATCTGCGGCCCCGGCTCAATAGAACAGGCGCACCAGCCCGACGAATGGATCGCTGTCGAGCAAATGGCGCAGGGGGTTGTGTTTATGGAGCGATTGGCGGCGGAGTTGGCTTAAGCCTTAAGACAAGTCACTGAAGCTTAGGGGAAAGGCCCGACCAGTCTTTACTGGCCGGGCCCTTCATTTCGTAGACAGCTACGCATCTACAAGAATTGGGAATGCACGCTTGCCAACAGCGCTAGCGTAAAGCCGCTTACCGTTCTTGAGAGTGATCCACGGGCGAAAGATAATCCGCTTTCCGGGCGGCACCTTTTGCTGTTTCATGGAGACCTCCATGGTTGGCGGTCTCAACAGACTTGCATCGTCCTCGATTTCTGCCTATTTTGACAGTGTAACCACCGGAGGGACGACGCACTCCCTGCTCAGGGACCGCGTTCTGAACAATGGGAACTAAGGGGATTTGCGCTTTGCGTAAGTCCCCTTTTTCTTTGTTTTTTTGTATGTCAGGTTCATTTTTAAAACCTTCGCTCGGCACTTTGCCGCCTCGTAGCTTACGCCAAATTTTTTGGTTATTTCTTCGATCGACTTACAGCGTCGTACACCCTTTTCTGGCATAAGCAGCGCGGCTGCAAACGTATTTGCTTGCCACTCGGGGTCAGTCTTCCAGTCGGCTCGTTTATGGCGTGCAAAGTGCACCGGCTGCTTACAGTGTAATAGTAGGTGGCCCAATTCATGAGCTGCAGTGAAGCGTGCTCTTCGGTCCCCTCTCATTAGTTGACGGTATACGCTGTTAGGAAGTTGGATGATTGGTTCCGTCAAACTTGTGATGCCCTCAACACCTGGAAGGTCCTTATCATCTTCTATTAAAAGGACATCACTTTCATAAATTTCAGGTAAGGCTATTTCTAGAACTGGTAGCATTTCAATACGATCATGCCCATTCAGTCCTAGTAGCTTGCGAAATAGCCCCGCACTGTGCTCAATCTGAGCACGAGTGCGGGATTCTACATACTTTAAGGGACTATTCATCCGGCGTGCCTTTCATCAAACCACGAAGTCGCTCTTTGTCTCTGCTGTCCATACGGGCAAAGCTAACAGCAAATTTATGGGCTAACTCGCGATCACGCTCGGATGCGTTTTCTGGCATGCTCACAATAAACTGTTTTGCAGAGATATTTGCAGCATGCCGTAGTTCGGCCCTCTCCTTTTCATTTAAGACTAATGCATCCGCGACCTGATCTGAAAAATCTTCAGGTATCTTTTTCTTCCCGGTCTCAACCTGGCTAATATAAGCAGGTGTCTTACCAAGCAGCTCAGCAATATCACCGAGCAACATCAAACGCTCGCGTCGGAACTGGCGTGCAAGTTTACCAAATGGTGTCATTTTTGCCTCCGATGCGCCCAGCCCTATTTGTTAATTCTGCCATCACTTTCATGTGCCATCTCCTTTAAGAATTAACCACGTTAGGTAAATATTAACCTTTTTTGGTAAAATCAAGCACTTTCCTACACACCCCATTCCCCGCTAAGCCGGGGATATGTTCCACAGCCAGCCCCATCCGCGAAACATCGCAATTTGCCGCATAGCTGTCACCCTGTTCACCGCTGCCATTTCGCGCATTTTGTCAGCTTTGCCGCCGCCTCCAGCCTTTCCAACAAAAAGTGACACCCTGTCACCTTTGTCACCTTCAGGGCCGATTCGGCCCTATTGGATGTGCCCAACAGGGGCGAATTCCGTTGCGTAATTGTCGCTCCCGGTGGCGCGTGCTATTATAACGATTATGCCCAGCGTTAAAGCCGCCAACCCTCGACAGATTTTCGCGCCCGATCAGTGGCGCGCGCTAACCAGCGTGTCGCGCTGGTATGGGCTGGCTTTGATTGCCCATGCCTGGGCCGTGGTGGCGCTGGTCGCTGGCGGGACAGCGTGGCTGTGGACCGCAGATTTTACATGGAGCTGGCTGGGGGCGCTGGCGGTGACGCCATTGGCGTTGGCGCTGCTGGGCGGGCGGCAGCTGGGGCTGGCGATATTGATGCATGAGGCGGCGCATGGCCTGACCCATCCGAAGCGCAAGACCAACAATTTTGCCGGTGACTGGCTGGCGGGCGCGGCGACGGGGGCGGACCTGCAAAGCTATCGCGCCTATCACCTCACCCATCACCGCTTTACCCAGCAGCCCGAGGACCCCGACCTGCCGCTCTCCGCGCCGTTTCCGGTCAGCCCGGACTCGCTGAAACGCAAGATCATCCGTGACCTAACCGGGCAGACTTTTCTGAAGCAGCGCGCGGCGCAATTTGGCTATGCGCTGAAAGGTTTGCGCGCCCTTCTTTCCCCGTTCGCCCTGAGCCTGTCGAAGGGCCGCACTTCACTTTCCAAAGAAAAAACGGTGCTTCGACAAGCTCAGCACGAACGGAATGAGAGTGGAAAACCCAAACGCGATACCAGCGCCGGGACGGTGTTTAACCGCAGTGAACGCACCGAGGCGGCGAAAGGTGATCATGCCAGCAGCAATGGCGTCTCCGCGCCGGTGACCGATGACAGCGGCGCCATTGCCACGGCAAAGAGCACGGGCCGCTTTCTGCTGGTGCAGTTGGTGCTGCTGGCTGTGGCTATGCTCGCTCTGGGCCCAGTCACCGGCGGGATAGCCTATGCGCTATGGCTGGTGGCGCTGGCGACGACATTTCCACTGTTCCTACGCATCCGCAATATCGCCGAACATGCCTGCACCACCACCGGCAGCGCCGACCCGTTCAGCCATGCGCGTACCACCTATGCCGGGCCATTGGCGCGGGCAACGGTGGCGCCGTATTGGGTGAATTATCATGCCGAGCACCATCTGTTTATGGGCGTGCCCTGTTATAATCTGGAAGCGGCGCATCGGCATTTGCTTAGCCAGGGGCATGGCGAGAAGATGACCATCGCGCCGGGCTATATGAGCGTGTTGCGGCAGGTGACGGGTGGTGTGACGACGAGGGCTGTTGTATAATGTATCTCCTCTCCCCGACGGGGAGAGGTCGGGTGAGGGGGAGCGAGGCGGAGCCGAGCGTCCCTGCCATCAGCATCGTACACCCCCATCCAACCTTCCCCCTCAAGGGGGAAGGCTATTAGCTCAATCATTCACAAACCGCCCGGCAGCGCGGTCTTTGTGGCTTACTCTGGGATCGAAAATCTGGCCATTCATCGCGACATACACTCCGGGCGGCAGCGCCTGCACCGCGGCAAAGGCGAAGCCGACATTAAAGGCAGCATCGCTGTTCTTGATCCGCGCCGGTTGCAGCGATCCGGTCAGCACGATGGTTTTGCCATCGATCCGAGAGAGCGCTTTGCCGGTCTCGACCATGGTATCGGTGCCGTGCGTGATCAGGATATGCGGCGCATCGGAGGCTGCGACTGCCTCGCAGATGGTTGCGCGGTCGGCATCGGTCAGTTCCAAACTATCCTTGCGCATCAGCTGGGTAACGCGATGCGGCGCATGGACATTATTCTCGGCCAGAATATCGGGCAGCGTCGTCTCGCCGACATGATATTCCGACAGCGCATCGAAATACACCTTGTCGATAGTGCCGCCGGTGGTGAAGACTTCGATCATATATCCAGTTCCTCAAAACCGTTCGCATCGAGCCCTTCGACTGCCTGCCAAGGCAGGCGCTCTGGATAAACTACGTTGCCGAAGCAACGTAGTCGAGATGCCGTTCTGCTGGGCATGTGTCTCGACTTCGCTCGACACGAACGGAACAGTATGTTTAATTCGCCAACGCCTCGGCGATCAGCTTGCGTGTATTCTCAACGCCGTACAGCGCGATAAAGCTGCCCATGCGCGGGCCTTGTTCAGAGCCGAGCAGCGTCTCGTACAGCGCCTTGAACCAGTCGCGCAGATTGCCGAAGCCATAGGCCTCATCCTTGCCGATGGTATAGACGATGGTCTGGATATCCTCGGCGGGCGTGTTGGCGGGGAGAGCCGCCAGTTCGCTATCCAGCCGTTCCAGCGCAGCGACCTCGCTACCTTCCGCTTTCCTACGTTGCAATTGCGGTGCTATATGATCGTGGGTGTAGTTGACGGCATTGTCGATCAATGCATCAAGTTCGGGGGCAGAGGTCGGTTCGCCGATATAATTGTCGAGATACTCCGCAACGGTTTCGCTATTGGCTTCCGCTCCCAAAACGCTTGCAAGGTTAAGGAGCAGACCGAAGGTGACCGGGATGCTTTCCTCGGGCACCGCGCCATTATGCACATGGTGCACCGGGTTCCCCAAGCGCTTGTCCTCGGCCTGATCGTGCCAATTGGTGCGGAACTGGAAATACTCATCGACCGCACGCGGGATCACACCGAGATGCAGTTGTTTGGCCGATTTCGGTTCGCGATAGATATAGAAAGCTAGGCTCTCCTCGCTGCCATAGCGCAGCCATTCCTCAATGCTGAGGCCATTGCCCTTGGACTTGGAGATTTTCTCGCCCTTGTCATCAAGGAACATCTCATAGATCAGCCCCTCCGGCTTGCGCGCGCCGAGGACCTTGGCAATCTTGCCCGACTGCACGCCGCTATCCGTGAGGTCCTTGCCGTACATTTCATAATCGACGCCGAGTGCCGTCCAGCGCATCGCCCAGTCGACCTTCCATTGCAGCTTGGCGCCGCCGGAGAGGATATTGTGCTCAACCATCTCGCCCTGATCCTCGAAACGCACCAGACCGGCGCCGGCATCGACCACCTCAACCGGTACCTGCAGCACATGGCCGGTTTTGGGGCTGATCGGCAGCACCGGCGAATAGGTCGCCTGCCGCTCTTTGCCGAGCGTCGGCAGCATGATGTCCATAATCTGCTGGTAGCGCTGGAGTACAAGCTTCAGCGTCTCGTCAAACGCGCCCGACTGATATTGCTCGGTCGAGGACATGAACTCATAGTCGAAGCCGTACTGGTCGAGAAACTGGCGCAGCCGCGCATTGTTGTGATGCGCAAAGCTCTCATATTCGCCGAACGGATCGGGCACCTGAGTCAGCGGTTTGTGCAGATGCTCAGCCAGCATATCCTGATTGGGAACATTGCCCGGCACCTTGCGAAAACCATCCATATCATCCGAAAAAGCCACCAGCCGCGTCGGTTCGCCACCTGTCAGCGTCTCATAAGCACGGCGAACCATGGTGGTGCGCAGCACCTCGTTAAACGTGCCGATATGCGGCAGACCCGAGGGGCCATAGCCGGTCTCGAACAGCATCAGCGAGCCACCAGGCTTTGTCGTCGGCTTGCCCTTGTCATCGCGGAAACGTTTCAGCAGCTTGCGTGCCTCTTCAAACGGCCAGGCCTTTGAGGTCATTGCTGCTTCGCGATAATCCATCTTATTTGTTTCCATTTCGTTCTGGTTCGGGTTAGGACTCGGCCCATGGCCCATCCCCTAGCCTTTCCTGCCATTCATGCAAGCCATAGCGGTATCTGGCTGCGCGATAATCAGGGCGAGACCCAGCGGCTGGGCCGCGGCGAAGCGGTGGCGCTGGCGGCGGATACCCCGGTGATCCTGCTCAACGCGCCGCTGATCGGGCAGCGGATCGGTTATGCGGATATTTCCGGGCTGGACCTGTTGGAGCTGTTTGCATTCGTGCATCCGGCGCGGTTTATGGTGCCGACCCCGGCGGGTTTTTTGAGAGCATTAAACCTCTCTAACCCGTTCGTGTCGAGCGCAGTCGAGACACCCCAACAGTCTCGTAACGGCCTCTCGACTTCGCTCGAGGCGAACGGAGATGTGGGCGTTTCCGATCCCGATGTCCCTGCCCTGCTCCACGCCGCTGCCGAGACCCTGCTCACCACCCTGCAATCCCCCGATTGGGCCGAGCGCGAAGGCGCATGGGATGTTGCGCAAGCGCTGAACCGCCAGCGCTGGGCATGGTCTGGCGAAGTTATCAGGCGCCTGCCCAAGCCCGAACGTGCGGAGAAATGGCTGTTCTCACGCCTTTCCGAATGGGAGGAAGAAGCACCCCGCCCTGCCCCCGGCACGGTCACGCTCGATGAAGAGATGGTGATCGACCAGCTCGACGCACTGACCGGCCAAGGCGCAGAAAAGCGGGAGGGACAGGTCGCCTATGCCAAATCGGCAGCGCGGGTCTTTAGTCCGCGCGAGCGCCGCGACGCGCCCAATATGTTGCTTGCCGAGGCGGGTACCGGCATCGGCAAGACTTTGGGCTATCTCGCCCCCGCCTCGCTCTGGGCTGCGGAAGCGGACGGTGCGGTCTGGGTGTCGACCTATACCAAGGCACTGCAACGGCAATTGCGACAGGAAACGCATCGCATCTATCCCGATGCCAAGGTGCTGAAACACAAGGTGGTGGTGCGCAAGGGGCGCGAAAATTATCTTTGTCTGCTCAATTTGGAGGATGCGCTGCAAGGCGGCTTTAGTGGTCGCCCGGCGATCTTTGCACAGCTGGTGGCGCGTTGGGCCGCCTATACCCGCGATGGCGATATGATTGGCGGCGATATGCCGGGCTGGCTGCCCACTCTATTCCGCCGCAAGGGCACCACCGCGCTGACTGACCGGCGCGGCGAATGCATCTATGCCGGCTGCGCGCACTACCGCAAATGCTTCATTGAGAAGGCCAGTCGCGCCAGTGCACAGGCGGATATCGTCATCGCCAACCATGCGCTGGTGATGGTCAATGCGGTGCGCGGGCGCGAGGAGCAGAACCATGCCAGCCGCATCATCTTTGATGAGGGGCATCATCTGTTCGATGCCGCCGACAGCATGTTCTCCGCTGCGCTGACCGGACAAGAAGCGATAGAAATCCGCCGCTGGGTGATCGGACCCGAAGGCAATTCCCGTGGACGAAGGCGGGGCCTTGCCGCGCGACTGGCGGATGTTGCCAGCTATGATAGCGAGGGCGGCGCAGCGATTGAGGCGGCGCGTATGGCCGCCAGCCTGCTGCCCGGTGAGGGCTGGCTACAGCGGCTGATCGAAGGCGTACCACAGGGCGAGATTGAAGCGCTGTTCGCCGCGATACGGGCGCTGGTCTATGCCCGCGATGAGAGTGGTTCCCAAGATGCAGGCTATGGCCTCGAAACCGAATGTGCGGAGCTGAGTGGCGAATTGCTCGAAGCGGCCGCCAAGGCCGCGAGTGCGATTGACCGGCTGCTCAAACCGCTGATCACATTGGGCAAGCGACTCGAGGCACTGCTGGTCGATGGCCCGGATTGGATGGACGGCCCGGCCCGGGCGCGGATTGAGGGCGCATTGGGCAGCCTCGGCTGGCGCACCGATAGCCTGACCGCGTGGCTCTCCATGCTCTCGGCGCTCGGCGGTCCGGCGGATAGTGATTTTATCGATTGGCTCGCCGTCGACCGCTTTGAAGGCCGCGAATATGATATCGGCTTGCACCGTCGCTGGATCGACCCGACCCGGCCGCTGGCTAAAACCGTATTGGAGCCCGCCCATGGCGTCATGGTGACATCGGCAACGCTCAAAAGCGGCGATGACTGGCCGCAGGCGATTGCCCGCAGCGGCGCGGCGCATCTGCCCGGTGAGGCGATGCAATTCTCGGCCAAAAGCCCATTTGATTATGGCCGACAGGCGGAAATTCTGATCGTCACCGATATCAAGCGCGGCGATATTGCGGCGCTTGCCAATGGCTATGCCCGGCTGGTCGAGGCGTCTGAGGGCGGTGCGCTCGGGCTGTTCACTGCGATCCGGCGGCTGCGCGCGGTGCATGGCCGTATTGCCGACCGGCTGGCCGAGCATGGCCTGCCGCTCTATGCCCAGCATGTCGATCCGATTGATACCGGCACTTTGGTGGATATCTTCCGCGATGATCCACGCGCGACCCTGCTCGGCACCGATGCGCTGCGCGATGGCGTGGATGTGCCCGGCCATTCGCTGCGGCTGGTGGTGATGGAAGGCGTGCCCTGGCCCAAGCCCAGTATCGTCCATAAGGCTCGCAAGCTCGCCAATGGCGGGAGTTCTTATGATGACCAGATTATCAAGGCGCGGCTGGCGCAGGCCTTTGGCCGCCTGATCCGCTCTAAACAGGACCATGGCCATTTCGTGGTTTTGTCCGCTGCTTTCCCTTCGCGGTTGCTGAGTGCTTTTCCGGAGGGCACGACCGTCCGAAGAGTAACGCTTGCAGAGGCGGTGCTGGCGGTTCAAAGTCAAAAACACGAGTCGTCCCATCAGCCCCATCAGGACCAGACAGCATTATGAAAACATTGGCGGTTCTTCGACATGCCAAGTCAGACTGGTCCGATGGCCGCAGTCGCGATTTTGACCGACCGCTCAATGGCCGCGGGATCAAAGGCGCCGGACTAATGGGCGAGTACATCAAGACCAACCATCTGCAATTTGATGCGGTTGTCGCGTCCCCGGCAGCGCGGGTCGTGGCAACGCTGGAGCAGATTGAAACCCGGCTTGGCGCAAAGCTCGGCACCCAATGGGACCGGCGCATCTATCTCGCATCATCAGCAACACTATTGGAATTGTTGCGCGAACAAAGCGATACCAAGTCGGTTGTGATGATAGCAGGACACAATCCCGGGCTGGAAGACCTTATCCTCGAACTGGTGCCCGATGATGGCAGCAGCCCGATGCGCGATCATGTCGAGGAGAAGTTCCCGACCGGCGCGCTGGCGATATTGAAGATAGATATTGCCAGTTGGAAAGACCTTGGCAGTGCCAATGCAAAACTCGAGCTGCTGGTCAGGCCGCGTGATATTGACCCGGAACTCGGCCCGGAAGCACGGCATTAGCCCTTGTGGAAAACTCAATCAGCCTTGTTCAACGCATCAACCAGTTCGCTGCGAATCGCGCGTAATTCTATCAGCATGGATTCTGATACGCTGCTGTTACCGTCCAAGGGCAGCATAGGCTCTGCCGCAGTGTTTTCTTCGCCAGGATTGAAAAGAGACGAGTCGGCTTCTCCATCCTGCTCAATCGGGCTTTGTGTATCGCCGTTTTTGAGCGCCTTATGTGCGCCCTTAATGGTATAGCCTTCTTCGTTGAGAAGACGGTCAATCCGGCGCAACAGCGCAATATCAGCGCTGCGATAATAGCGTCGACCGCCGGCACGCTTCAAAGGGTTGAGCATCGAAAACTGCTCTTCCCAATAACGCAATATATGGGGTTTTACCGAAAGCGCCTCGGATACCTCGCCGATGGTGCGCAGCGCATCATCTGATTTTTGCATGTATACCGCCATTCAACAGGGTCATGCCCTGTTTCAAATGCGATTCTGCCAGAGAAATCAGTCGCCTGCAACTATGCGCTGTTTCATCAACTGGCTGGCGCGGAATGTCAGAACCCGGCGCGGGGTGATGGGAACCTCAACACCCGTCTTGGGATTGCGCCCGACACGCTCGCCTTTATCGCGCAGCAAAAAGGTGCCGAAACCGGAAATTTTGACATGCTCGCCATCGATCAGGGCATCGCAAATATGGTCGATAATCGATTCAACCATCTGCGCTGAATCCGCTCGCGAGAGGCCAACCTGCCGATTGATCGTGTCCGCCAGATCAGCACGGGTCAAAGTACCTACAGAACGCATAGCTAATTCCTTTACCGTTATCCCGCCTGAATCGACATTCTGACCTATGGATGATTCCACTCTATGCCATAAACCGGCCTGCAAAAACAGGGGGTTGCGCGATAGATTAAAAACGCAGCGCTACCGCACCCCAGGTGAAGCCTCCGCCCATGGCTTCCAATATCAGCAGATCACCGGTTTTGATCCGGCCATCGCGTACTCCGGTATCCAGCGCCAGCGGCACAGAAGCAGCAGAAGTATTGGCATGTTTGTCGACGGTCACAATCAGCTTATCCAGCGGCAAGCCCAGTTTGCGCACAGTAGCATTCAATATGCGTTGATTGGCCTGATGCGGCACAACCCAGCCAATATCAGCGGGGCTCAGCCCCACATCATGCAACACCTCGTGCATGACCGCGCTCAGATTACCGACTGCCTGGCGAAACACCTCACGGCCCTGCATGCGTAAATGCCCGACGGTCTGGGTGGTGGACGGGCCGCCATCGACATAGAGCAGATCATGTTGACTGCCATCGGCATGCAAACGGCTCGCCAATATCCCACGATCGCTATGGTCCATCTGCGCCTGCAACACGACTGCTCCCGCGCCATCGCCGAAAAGCACACAGGTGGTTCGGTCGGTCCAGTCCAATATGCGGCTGAAAGTCTCGGCGCCGATCACCAGCGCATTGCGCGCCTGCCCTGCGCGCAGCATCGCATCAGCAACGGTTATGGCATAAACAAAGCCCGAGCACACCGCCGCAACATCGAAAGCGATGCCGCCCGAGGTGCCCAGCATATGCTGCACCTTGGTGGCGGTGGCAGGGAAAGTATTGTCGGGCGTAGCAGTTGCTACAATAATGAGATCAACTTCCGCTGCGGCTATATCGGCAGCGTCCAGCGCTTTACTAGCAGCATCGACCGCGAGTGTTGCCGTGGTCTCACCCTCTCCAGCGATATAACGCTGGCGGATGCCGCTACGCTCGCGGATCCATTCATCGCTGGTGTCAATATTATGCTGCTGGGCCAGTTCGTCATTGCTGACGCATTTTTGCGGCAGGGCTGACCCGGTGCCGATAATGACGGAGCGCGGCATATCGGCCAAATTACACCGCCCTTTTCTGATCTGGCTGTTTCTGATCCGGCACATCGGCGCCGGTATCAAAATTGCCAAGGTCATCGACAATACGCTGGGTGACATCATATTTCACCAGCCGCGCCGCAACCTCGACCGCATTGGCCACGCCCTTGTCATCCGCGCTGCCATGGCTTTTCACCACCACGCCATTCAGGCCAAGGAAAACCGCGCCATTATGGTTGTTCGGATCAAGGTGATGACGTAGCAATTCGGTAGCCGGGCGCGAGATCAGAAAACCGAATTTGGAGCGCAATGAGCTGGCAAAGCTGCGCTTGAGCAGGTCGGTGACAAAACGTGCCGCGCCCTCCACCGCTTTCAATGCAATATTGCCCGAAAAGCCATCGGACACGATAACATCGACATCGCCGCGCGAAATCTTGTCGGCCTCGGTAAAGCCTTCAAAAGCCATGGGCAGATTTACCGCGTCTTTCAGCATCTGCGCCGCATCGCGCAGGTCATCGGTACCCTTCATATCCTCGGTGCCGATATTGAGCAGCCGCACCCGCGGCGCATCAAAATCGTAGAGGATACGCGAATAGGCCGCGCCCATAACCGCAAACTGCACCAGATTGCGGGCGTCGCATTCGGTGTTGGCGCCAAGGTCGAGCATGATGACATCGTGATCGCCCAATGTCGGCAACAACGCCGCCAATGCCGGACGATCAATGCCTGGCATGGTGCGCAAGGCCAGCTTGGCAATCGCCATCAGTGCGCCAGTATTGCCGGCGCTGACCGCAGCAGAGGCCTCCCCTGCCTTAACCGCATCAATCGCCATACCGATCGACGTGCCACGCGATTGGCGCACCGCCTGGCTCGGGCGAAGATCACCGCTTATCTGTTTATCGCTGTGGAGAATTTCTGAGGCAGAACGTAGGCCGGGGTGATTATCCAGCGCTTTTTCAATACGGGCCTGATCACCAACCAGCAGGAATTCAAAGCTCTCATGACGATGCCGCGCCAGAGCAGCACCAGCAAGCATAACGGCGACACCATGGTCGCCGCCCATTGCATCAATCGCAATTCGTTGCTTCATGCCCTATCCTGCAATAGCCCGTTATCGGGTCTGTTTTATATCTACAGACCCGTCTATTGCGTATTTAGTAGCGCGGAGCAATTATTTCCCGGCCATTATAAAAACCGCACGCCATGCAAATGTGATGCGGACGCATCAATTCGCCGCAATTCGGGCATTCCTGAAACGCCTCAGCCTTCAGAGCATCGTGCGAACGGCGCATACCGCGTTTGGAGGGCGTTGTCTTCCTTTTGGGGACAGCCATGGTGTCACCTGCTTCCGTATTAAATCAACTGTGGTTTATCAAATTGCCGCGACCGGGCAGACATCCTAATCTTTCAAACGATTCGGACAGACAAAAGTTCCGGCGCAAGCGAAGCGGCGGCTATAGCGATTTTTCATAATAGTGCAAGACTGGATCGTCAGGAAGTTTCATGCTCCCTCACTCGATAAATGGAACAACAAAGAGGCGCATTGCATGACAATCCCAATAACCCTGTCCATGGCCGCAATGGCCGCGCTGATCAACATATGGCTCGCCATCAGAATTGGCCGGGTACGCAGCAGCGCAAAAGTCAGCATCGGCGATGGCGGCAATGAGCTGCTGCAACGTCGGATGCGGGCGCAAGCCAATTTTGTTGAGAATGCGCCCTTTGTGCTGGTGCTTATTGCTGCTGTTGAGATTGCCGATCATGGCAGCATGCTGCTCTGGGGTATCGGTTCACTGTTCATGCTCGCACGCATCGCCCATGGTATCGGCATGGACGGAGGCAAGGCGCAAATCGGTCGGATGATCGGCACAATCGCGACGCTGTTGGTGCTGCTCGGGCTGTCAGTCTATGCGCTGGCCATAGCTGGCGGATTTACGCCGCATTGATGCTGATGATAAGGAACCAGCTAAGTTATGTTCGGAGCGCGTGCACCTGTCAGTCAAGATGAATGGAACTGGTTATTGGCCGGTCTCAAATGGCTAAATACCGAATTTGGCCAAGATGAAGCGAACTTGACGCCATTGATACTACCGACACCGGACTTCTTTCCACCCGTCTCAAGTGATCCTGATCAGGCGGTAAGCGATATTCTTGATCAGGTTAAAGCACATAGCGGTATGTCCGAATGGCCAACAATATTGGCTGTGGGAGATCACGACCGCCCTACCGAACTGGGCCGCGATATGCTGCTTGTGCACGATACCAACGCACCGTTGGGTCATTTCCGTCTACTAAAGGACGCAACAGGCCAGCATGTAGGTGAGATCGCCTATAACCCGGACCAGCGAGATGATCCTGTTGGGCTTATTGCAACGCTGGCCCATGAACTGTCTCATTATCTGATGGCCTATGCCAAAACGGTAATGCCCGGCGGTGAAGAGATGATGGAACATTCCACTGATCTTTGCGCAGTTTATCTCGGCTTCGGAATTTTTCTTACCAATAATTCCTTTTCATTCTCTGCAAGCGAGGGCGGCGGGTATTGGGAATGGCATTCACAGGCAGCGGGATATTTAAGTGAAAGGTCATTGCTAACAGCCATGGCTATAAGAGAGAGGTTGCAGGGGCGTGACCCGCTGGATGCCATTCCCTATCTCAAACCTCATCTAGCTAAAGATCTTAAATCTATAACAAAATACGTTAGGAAAAGGGATCTAGAAACAGAGTTAGCCGATATCGACCTTGAAGATTATGGGGTATTACCATACCCGCAAAAATCTTCAGACATATCGGATGTGACGCCCAACATATCTATTCGTTACGACATAGATTAGTCGCCAGTGTAACGGTACAATCGCGAAGCTAGGCACCTGCTTAAATCAGCCCTCAAATGCATCGGAAAGCCGTTCATAGGCGCGCAGGAAATCTTCTTTGAACTCCTGTACCACTTGCCCTGCTGACATGGTCTGGTTCATCAGTCCCACACCCTGCCCGACCCAATAGGTGGCCAGCGCCTTGGCGCCGTCATGACCACCCTGCGAGACTTTATCGACCTTTCTGAGCGCTGGCTCAGATACCAGCGATTGCAGTGGCATGGCCAGCGGATTGGGCGCGTCTTCGGCTTCCCAGGCATCGGTCCAAGGCGAACGCAACTGGCGCGAGGGTTTCCCTGTGCGCGAGCGTGAGCGCACCGTGTCGCGTGAAGTCGCAGCGATCATCTTTTCTTTGACGACAGGATTTGTCTCCGCCTCGGACGTTGTCAGCCAGACCGAGCCGCACCAGGCTCCAGCCGCGCCCATAGCCATCGCCGCGGCCATTTGCGATCCTGTTGCAATGCCGCCAGCGGCAAGTATGGGGGTGGAATGTCCGGCTTCTTCCAAGGCGCGGCAGACTTCCGGGATCAACACCATGGTGGATACATCACCGCAATGGCCGCCCGCTTCTCCACCGGCTGCGACCAGTATATCTGCCCCCGCATTAACCTGCGCCATTGCGTGTTCCCTGGTGCCAACCAGTGCGGCAACGGGCACGCCATGCTCTCGCCCCATATCCAGCATGATCTGCGGCGGCACACCCAGGGCATTGGCGATAAGTTTAATGGGATGGCTAAATGCGACATCGAGCATCGGAAGCGTGCCCGCACCGCGCAAATTGTCGGTAAGGCTCAGCTGATCATGACGCAGCTCATCCAGATCAGCGGTATCGACACCGTGTTGTTTCAATAGATCCGCAGCAAAAGCCTTGTGCTGATCGGGCAACCGATCAAGCATCGCTCTGGCCTCCAGCGCCTCGCCTTTACCCTCAACCTTATTGGGTACGATAAGGTCAACGCCATAGGGCTTGCCATCGACATGATCATCAATCCAGGCCAGTTCCTCTTCCAGCCGGTCCGGCGGCAAAGCGACAGCGCCGAAAACGCCCATCCCGCCAGCTTTTGATACCGCAGCGACCACATCGCGGCAGTGACTAAAGGCCAGAAGCGGAAATTCGATACCGAGCATTTCGCATATTGGAGAGTTCATCATGCCAGCGCCTCATCATCAATTATCAGCACAATAGTATATGCCGCCCCAAAAACCGCAAGCACGCCGTGATAAGCAGATAGAGATAAGAATCTACTTATTCGCGCAGGCTCAAGCACGCTCACTTTCATCAACCCATTGCGATAGATCGATATAATGGTCATCGACATCCTGCGGGTCGATGAGAACCGGCACTTCCTTGCCATCCAGCATGTCCGAAAGATCAACCCAGATAGGATCACTGCGAAAGCTGGCCAGCTTGCCGGTCTTCGGGTTTACCGCCTGCGCGCTGACGCGAAAGGGTGAGCGGCCGTTCATCCTTATCGATGTGTCCCGCGCACAACCGAGTACCTTTGCCTGAATACGGGTTCCATTTTCCTTGAGCTCTGCGACAGTCTGCTTGCGCCGCCATATAATGAACAGAAAACAGCCACCAATCAGGGCGAAAATACTGCCCATGCCGCCAAACACCAGCGGCAGGAAAAAGCGCTGCAAAAAGGTATCGATGATAGCCTCAGCCGGCGCGTCGCGATCATAAATGACCTCAACTTGCTCTCCAATCGAAAAGGTCGGCGAGGAGGAGCTCACGCTACCAGTGAATTGATGTTCCTTGCCCGTTTCATCACGAAAAGAAACGAGCGGGCGATACATGGTTTTGCCCTCGGAATCATTATAGCGATTTATCTCGATAATGCTGCCAGTGGTCCGTGCTGCGTCATTGGCAAATTGCTGGTCACTGATGAATAGCCCGGCACCGATGGCCAAAAATACCAGGCCAATGAAGAAAAAGATGCCGCCAATCAGTTTTCCTACTTTGCCCATATTTTGGACTATATCATATAGGAATTACGCTGCCAGCCTACACAATCCGCGAAGTTTAGTGTCTTCGGCTTTGGACTGTATAAGCGGGCAGCGTATAGAAAGGCTGAAGCTAAAAGCGCAGCCTTTCTCCCCTTCCTGCGGAAGTTGGATAAGGCGTAATGCCCTATTTCTGCATCACGGTAGCGAGATGAGTCTTGCTTGTAGGCGGAGGCTTGCAGTGCAAACCCCAGCCCTATGCTCCCATGATAGTTTTAGAAGCTGAAACCGGCGGTCAGCTTGTAGAAATCGCCATCATTGCCGCCTTCAATATCTGCACCAGCGGTGAAGCGGGCAAAGAAGCCGTTGCTGGTCGAGAATTGGACATAGGGCCCAAGCCATTGATAGACGACTGCGGTGGAACCACCAGTATTGCGCGTGTTGGACAGCAATTCATAATGCGCACCGGCGGAGAAATTATCGCTGATCTTGGCCCCTGCATTGATCCAAGTGTGCAGGAAGTCGAGCGCAAAGTCATCGTTACGATTGCGCAAAGCGGCATAATAGCCACCATAAAATTCGGCTTCAAAGCTGTCATCGCTATAGTTCATCGTCAAGCTGGGGACGATACCATCAGCAAAATTACCGCCGGTGCCGGTGGGTACGCCATTCTCTTGAACACCACTGGACAGCAAAGCGCCGTTGGTCAAACCGATTTGCGGTTTGATTACGAGGTTGCCATCCATCGTATGGATCGCGACACCCGCACCAAATTCGGTCCAAAGATCATTATCCGATGCAACACCAGCAGGACCGAACGCCGTGCTGCTGAAACCGGAATTGGTCCACAAAATGCCGTAAAAGCTGAAATCGATATTGTCGCCAATCGGAATCAGACCGTTAAACGATGGATAGAAGCCGAAAAAGCTATCCTGATTCAGCAATATCGAAAAGCTTTCCGACCGGGACGAACCGCCTTGCGCCACGGCCGCGGCGGCAGCCACCGTGGCAGCGCTGCTGTCAGCGGCAACTGTGTTGGCAGCGGTCGTGTCAAAAATATCCGTGCCGGTGCTGCCCTCAAGCACAAACGCGGTCGAATTGGCCGATGTTAGCGCGTCATTTAGGTCTACAGCTTCGGCTGTGTCGCTTGCAATAATATCTGTGCTTGGATCAATCTCTACCACAGCATTTTTGTTGCTGTTTTTAGAGGCATTGACTTTGCTGTCTGCAACGACGCTGCGATAGGCTGATTTATAAGATGTTAGAGTAGTAGCTGTGTCACCACCCTGCGCAAAGGCAGGTGAAGCAGCGACAGTACATAAAGCTGTGGCAGATAGGATTAGGGGTAGGCGAGTTTTCATTTGGAACGCTCCTTAAAAAAGGTTTTTTCACGTTCCACCTGCGTGTAATTTGCATCGCCTCTCGGGGGGCTTTGTCATTTACGACGCTTCAGTTACAAATACTGTTCGACTATGTCAAGATTTACAAGATATGAGAAATTAAATTGCGGGTAGTGCAGTAGTTACGCAAGTTTAAAAAATCGGCAGAAATCCTAGCATTTATTGCTGCACCGCAACATAAATTTTAGCGTGTTGAAAACCCCATACAACCAGCAAAATTGCTATCGCCGTCGAGCGTCATCGCAAAGAACGAGTCACCAAGGTGGCCCGATTCCTCTTAGCCCATCAGCAAAACAACAGGTTATTATAGCTGCTTACGCATCCGCTTCGCTCGCTTTGATGGGCTAGGGTGCGTAGCCAGCCAGTCTGGGCCGCTGCTGCCACCGCTCATCGCCGCCAGTTTCTCCAGCGCCGTAACACAAGCCTCTCGATCATAGCTATTGTCGGTCATGAACTGCATCGCATAATCATCAGCCTGACGCTCATGCTTTTGCGAATGTTGCGCGGAAATCACATTGCCGAACAGCGCTCCGAGCTCAGAATTGGCAATCTGTCCCACCTTGCCGCCTGCTGCACTGGCCACGCCAAACGCCGCATCTTTCTGCAACGCACCCTGCATCCGCTTCTTGGTGTGGCCGCGCTTCACATGGCCGATTTCATGGCCAATCACATAGCGCACTTCATCGTCGGTGAACTGATCCATTAAGCCAGCAAAAACGCGGATCGTGCCATTGGCCATCGCAAAAGCGTTCACATCCTGAACCAGATAGGCTTTGATATCGAGATCAAGCCCATCATAGCTCTCCAGTCCCTGTGACAGAGCAGCAATGCGCTTGCCATAAGGATCGTCCATGCTCGCGACAGGGTTCTTGCTGTCCATCTCTTCGGACATCTGGTCAAAAAAGACCTTCATTTCCTCATCATTATAGGAAACGGCATCGGCAATTTTCTTCGCCGCTTCCAACTTACGACCGAGGTTAAACTGGGCATAAAGTGGTGCAGTGGCACTGACACCACCGGCCAGCGCGGCAAGGAACATCACCTTGCGGCGGGTGAGCAATATGGTTTCATCTTGCGGAATGTTATCACGCATTCTTTCTCTCCATCATAGATTTGCCGCTAGGGGAACGGCACAATATCCATATCTCTATCTACTATTTTTAAGCCGGAGTGAATATAGTCCAGAGTGTAAATTCGCCTTATTGCTAGAATGCTCAAATCCTGATGCTGAAACTGATCCCGCGGCGACAATAAAGCTGAAAAACAGATACAACCGGATAAAACCACCACAATATCCTACGAACGCATGTCGTAATTAGGATGCAATGTCGCTATCTCTATATCTCAGGGGCAGCATCGAAAGGCTTGGATGTGCAGCGAATAACAGGGTGGATACGCAAGCGCCCGATCATCTCCGGTATAGCATTACTGGTTTCCGTTTTTATCGGCTATTGGCTCTTTGCCGGATCATCACCCGGCTATGAATATGTCACCGAACCAACATCGCGCGGCGATGTTGTCCGTACCGTATCTGCCAGCGGCAAGTTGCGCGCGGTCAACACCATCAATGTCGGATCAGAGATTTCCGGCCAGATCACCGCTGTCTATGTCGATTTCAATTCGCCAGTAGAGCAAGGGCAGCTATTGGCGGAAATTGATTCCACCCGACCAAGAGCGCAGGTTACCCAAGCCAGAGCCCAGGTTGATCTGGCGCGTGCCAGCCTGGCACAGGCGCTGGCCTCCATTCGTCAGGCAGAGACGGATGTCGAGGTACAGACACGCGAATTTGAGCGACGAAAAGTGCTGGAGGCAAAAGGCTTTGTTTCCGGTGCCGGGCTGGATCAGGCGCAAAATGCTCTGGTTACTGCCAAGGCAACATTGAGCACCGCAAAGGCACAGGCACAAAGCGCAAGGGCGCAAATTGCCCAGAGCGAAGCACAGCTGGCATCGGCAGAGCTTGACCTGCAACGCACCCAAATTGTTGCTCCAACCAGCGGCGTGGTTATTGACAAGCTGGTTGAGCCGGGCACCACGGTCGCCGCCAACTTCCAGACGCCAAATCTATTCACCATCGCCGCCGATACCAGCCGTATGCAGGTCGAGGCCTCGGTCGATGAAGCCGATATCGGCCAGGTACGCGAGGGCCAGAAGGTAAGCTTCACGGTCGATTCCTACCCGGATGAAACCTTTGCGGCCCAGGTTCAGCAAATCCGCAAATCCGCGACCGAAGCGCATAGCGCGGTCAGCTATCTGGTGATCCTCGATGTCAATAATGACGATGGCAAGCTGCTTACCGGAATGACGGCCAATGTCGATATCGTCACCGGACGCAAAGCTGATGTGCTGCGTATTCCCGTCGCCGCCACACGCTTTCGCCCACGGCTGGGAGATCGCGGCGCCAACGAAGCCGAAGCACAGACGCAATCCAAGGGACGCGATAACGCGACGATATGGATGCCCGGTGATGACCCTTTCCGCCCAACCCCGCTTGCCATCAAGACAGGTCTGGAAGGCGAGGATTATATCGAGGTCACAAAAGGACTTAAGGAAAAGCAAGACATCGTCATTAGTTCGCGTTCGCTTGACGGCAGCCAAGGGGATAGTGACAGCGGCGAAAATGACCGGACAGGCGGCGAACGCTGATGCCTGGCAACAACGCTTCACAACCGCTGGTCGAAACCCGCAATCTGGTCAAAACCTATCATCTCGGCGGTGAAACCATTCACGCTGTCCATGGCGTATCGCTCTCCATTGCCCGGGGCGAATATGTCGCCATCATGGGCGCCAGTGGGTCGGGCAAATCGACCTTTATGAACATGATAGGCTGCCTTGATATACCCAGCAGCGGTGATGTATTGATCGACGGCATTCCCACTGCCGAAATGACCAGTGATGCATTGGCCCAGCTGCGTAATCAGAAAATCGGCTTTGTGTTTCAGCAGTTCAATCTGCTGGCGCGCACATCCTCTATCGACAATGTCGCGGTGCCGCTGATCTATGCCGGTCTGGACACGGAAACGCGGCGAGAACGGGCCACGGCAAAGCTGATCGACATGGGACTGGGAGAGCGGCTGCATAATACCCCGGCCAAATTGTCGGGAGGACAACAGCAGCGCGTTGCGATCGCTCGGGCGCTGGTAACCGAACCCTTGCTTTTGCTGGCGGACGAACCGACCGGGGCGCTTGATTCCAGAACCTCGGAAGACATTATGACCATCTTCCAGCAACTGAATGATGCCGGTATAACCGTGATTGTCGTCACCCATGAGAGCGAAATAGCGGATCACGCCAAAAGGCGGATCGAGTTTCGTGATGGCATTGTGGTCGAAGACTTTCTGGTGACCAATCGCACATTGGCGATCACCAAGCCCCATGAAGAAATGGAGCCTGCAGATTAATGGCCATCAGCGCAGCAAAAATTGTCTCCGGATGGGCTGTGAATGTCGCGATTGCCCTGACAGCATTGCGCACCAATGTGATGCGTTCGATACTGACCATGCTGGGCGTGATGATCGGTGTATTCGCGGTCACATTGGCTGTAGCAGTCGGGTCTGGCGCGCAGGTTTCTGTGATGCAGACGATCAACAGCCTCGGTTACAACATGGCCATAGTTGTACCTGAGGCAGAGGGTGATGGACCGCGCCGTTCCTTTACCCGCGGACGGCTGACCATACGCGATATCAATGCGATAGAGCGCGAGATACCCGGCGTACGCGCTACTGCCCCGCAATTGCGGTCTTCTGTTACTGTCGCGGTTGCAGGCAATAACAGCACCACCAATGCATTGGGTATCACCGACGGCTATGGCATTGTCACTGATACCAAAGCGGCATTCGGCCGCTTTGTCGACGACAATGACGTGCGCACGGCGGCGCGGGTGATCGTGCTCGGTAAGACCGTTGCCGATGAGCTGTTCATCGATGCCAACCCCATCGGCAGCAAGGTCCGGGTCAATGGTATTCCGTTCACTGTAATCGGGCAGATGGAGGAAAAAGGCGGAGCTCTTGGCGATGACAATGACAATATCGCCTTCATACCTATTTCGACCATGCGTCAGCGTTTCAGCTCCGAAGACCTGTCCGGGCCGGATGACGTCCAAATCGCCTTTATCGGTTTTGAGGATGGCTATTCGCTGGCACAAGGAAAAGATGACCTGCTCGAACTGATGGATGATCGCTATAACATCCGCGCCACTCAGATACGGCCGTTCACAGTGCGCACTACCGAAGAATTTCAAGAGGAATTCGGCTTTGTCACCGGTATCATGCAGGCTGTTCTGGTCGCGATTGCCTCTATATCGCTGCTGGTTGGCGGTATTGGCATTATGAATATCATGCTGGTCAGCGTCACCGAACGCACCCGCGAAATCGGCCTGCGTATGGCGCTGGGCGCACGTCGCAGCGATATTCGTAATCAGTTTCTGGTTGAGGCTGCGGTATTGTGTGTATTGGGCGGCGCTACCGGATTGCTTCTTGCTTGGGGCAGCAGCTTGTTGCTTGCCGCCTATGCCGATTTTCCTGTACCTATCGGGATAGGTACGGCAGCAGGCGCCATCCTTTTCTCAGCCTTTCTGGGCCTGCTATTTGGCGGCTATCCAGCTATCCGTGCTTCACGACTGTCGCCGATTGAAGCACTGCGCACCGAATAGCTCTCTAAAGCGTTAAAGTATTATGTGAGTCAGTTGGAAATACCCCGTTCGTGTCGAGCGCAGTCGAGACACAGTTCTCCGCTGGCAAAGGCCTCTCGACTTCGCTCGAGGCGAACGGTTAAGGCGAGCCATTTAAAGCTGGAAAGGCTCTAAAAAGCCTATTTAGCGCGCCGCCAGAATATCATCAGCGACAAAGGCATTGGTCTTGCGCTCATGGCCAAAGGTGCTGGTCTGGCCATGGCCGGGGACGAAGGTGATATCATCGCCCAGCGGCCAGAGCTTGCCGGTAATCGCGTCGAGCAAATCCTGATGATTCCCGCGTGGAAAATCGGTGCGGCCAATCGAGCCCTGAAACAGCACATCGCCGACAATCGCCAGCTTGGACGGCGCATGGTGAAATACCACATGGCCCGGCGTGTGTCCGGGGCAATGGATAACGTCCAGCACCAGATCGCCCACCGTCACTTGCTCGCCATCATGCAGCCAGCGATCCGGCTCAAACACCTCACCGGCAATGCCATAGTTGCGGCCATCATCCTCAAGCCGCGAAATCCAGAAGCGATCTTCCTCATGCGGCCCTTCAATCGGCACGCCGAGTTCCTTGGCCAGTTTTCCCGCTTCGCCGCAATGGTCAATATGGCCATGGGTGATCAGGATCTTCTCCAGCTCCGCACCCGATTGCTCCAGCGCCGCTTTCAGCCTTGGCAAGTCGCCGCCAGGATCAACGAAAGCCGCCTTGTTAGTCTTGGTGCACCAGAACAATGTGCAGTTCTGCTGCAACGGCGTCACAGGAATAATCGCGGCGCGTAGGGGCGGCTGGGACGCGGGTTTCATAGAAGAGGTGACATTGCTCATGCGCGTCGATGTGGCAGCGACTCCGCGCAAATGCAAGGCTTTCTGCGGGATAAACGCATATCTGCCTCGGTCTGTCGCAGGCTGTTGGCATTCATCGCAAACCCCAATCTATTCATCGCGCTCAGTAGCAAACCCTGGGGGCAAGGGCATTTAAGACACATTGGGCAAAGCAGAAAAGATCAGTCGTGACGCCATCCCCATGACCATATTGGACATTATGCAAGACGGTCAGCGCTGGACCGACAAAATGATCGAGCGGCGGATAAAGCAATATGCCGTACCCATCCCTGAAAAATGCGACGCCCTCACCCGGGTAAAATTACAACGCGAAGCCGAGCATTGGCTAGCATCGATCTTCTGGGCCAGGCGCGATCTGACCGACCTCAACCTCATCACCCGTGTCGGCATAGGCCTGTACCAGATTACCGATGATGGTCGTACTGCACTGAGCCAGAACTCGCTCGCCAGACCCGAAAACGGTAGAGACTAAAGCTTGCGCCCGGCCCAGACCACGCGGCCGACAATAGCAATATCGGCCATATCTAATCCCTGCATCGGTGGATAGGCGGTGTTGTCACTGATGACCGAAACACTGCCATCGGGTTGAAACGCAAGCCGCTTGACCATCAGCGCATCATCGCGGCGCAACACATAAACCCCATCGCGACGCGCCAAATCACCATTGGCCATCTCGACCATGATATCATCGCCATCGCACAGTGTAGGTTCCATAGAATCCCCTTCAACCTGGATCATGTTGAGCGCGGCATTGGCAAAGCCCTGTCGCCGCAGCCATTCCTCATCAAAGGCCAATTCACATTCGACATGCTCATTATCGGCCATACGCCCCGGCCCCGCGGAAGCGCCCACGGCCAGCTTGGGAATGGGTCGCAGGATTTTCCCTTTAGGTCCTGTAGCTGGACGTAGTGAATGCGAGTTGGTCGGCAGCACATCATCGGCATTGCGCAACAGGTCTTCAGAAACCCCAAAAAACTGCGCCAGCAATTGCCGGTCACGCTCAGCCAGCCGCGATGGCGTACCACGCCGGATGAATTGTTGGATATAAGCCGGATTGCGACCCAGCATATCGGAGACACCGGCATAGCTGACTCCACGATCAGCAATCAGCCGCGCCAGCGTATCGCGGACTTTCTGGTTATCGGTCATGCGCATAGTATAGCATAGGATTTTTCCTAGACAAGTAGGATTTTGATCGTCACTTTCCTATCCACTGACACGAATCACATCAGAAAGGATACACAATGACAGTTTTGCGCACTGTAGAAAAATTCCTGAGACGCCATGAGATGCCTAGGACCAAATTCGGGCGGCTGGCAGCGCGCGATCCGCGTCTCGTCGACGATATGCGCAACGGCCGCGAACCACGCAAAGCGATGCGGGAACAGATAGAACATTTCATGAACAAGTATGAGGGAGAAACATCCAATGCTGGTGCACGTTGAGACCAAGGCGGAGAGCAGAATCACCGGGCATGACCCGGCAACCGCGCTGATCCGCGAGCTGATCGAGATGACCGACGGGGCGGCGCAGTTACGGTTTCATGAAGGTCATGACTGGGCCAGCGCCACCTTTACCGGCATGCGGCATCGGCTGGCGCTTACTTTTTCCGGCAGTGACGGGGTGAGTATCGGCCATTTGCTGGCGGATCGACTGGAGGAGCATGAATTTTCTCTCAAGCGCCATGTGGTCATCGATATTCATGTTGCCCATCGGGTTGAGCGGCATGAAGGCGAGCCGACGCTATTGCTGGAGATTGAAGCGCTGACGGTGGAGGATGGATAACCAAAGCTTCAGACCCACCCCTAACCCCTCCCGCAAGCGGGAGGGGGACTATATCGTGCATTCTTCCCCCCTCCCGCTTGCGGGAGGGGCCGGGGGTGGGCCCGAAACGAGAAAGAAATTACGGCAACCGGATCGGCCTGCTTGCCACCTGCGGGCCGAACCAGTCGCCTATATTGGGCGCATCCTTCACCTTATAGGGCAGGCCTTTGCTGTTGAGGAACAGCCGCTCCATCTCGCTGCGCGTAAAGGGCCGTGCCCCTAGCCGCCCGAACACCGCCATCTGGCCGCCGGTTTCATCCACGCCGCGGTCACGGTCCAGTCCCTTAGACAACGCCAGCGCAGGCTTATCGGTGCGGGCAAAGGCGATCAGCTCAGGCTTGGGTGCGGGAGAGAAGCCGTAGAATTTCGGCTGGCTTGCCGGTGATGTCAGCTGCAACACTTTCAGGCCATTGCGGCCATCGGCAACATAGGCGAACAGGGTTGCATTGGTCGAGCCGACAATCACATCCTCGGCATCGTTGAGCGTGCCATTAGCGGTATAGCGCATATATTCCTGCGGCGCTTCGGGATTGGTTACATCAAGGATCACCAGCCCATCCTGCTTCGCGGCGACATAGGCATAGGTGCGTGCCAGATAGAGTTTGCGCGCATCGGCCAGTCGCACCGTCGCCTGTGGCACTGCGACTGGCTGGCGCAGCTGCGTTATGTCGAACAGCTTCACGCCCTCTGCGTCCGTCGCCCAGAGATAGCGGAACTGCGCTGCAGTGGCGCGCGCATCCTGCAGCGGAATCTGCGCGGTCAGCTTTGGATTGGCGGGATCATCGAGATCGAGCACCGCAAGCCCCGCATCGGTGGTGATGTAAGCGATATGCCCGGCCAGCGTGATATGCCGCGCACCATTCAGCACCCCGCCTTCGTTCCACGCTTTGGCACCATTGGCGAATGTCATCCGCTTGAAGAAATTGTTGCGGAACTCGCCATCGGCCAACGTATTCACATCGACCAGCACCAGCCCCTCGACGCTATCGGTAATCACCGCATAGTCATAAATCGGGTGGAAGGCCTGCTCCTGATTTTCCTCGAGCAATGTCCGCGGCGTGCCATCTTCTTCGATGATCTCATTGCCCGCGGCGTCGGTGAGGTTGGTGGCGGCCATGTTGCGATTGCGGTCCGGCGCGATCGGCTGGTTGGTCGCCAGCGCCATGCAGGTAGCATTCTTCGTCTTCACATGGGTATCATGCCCCAGCGAGGAGAAGGGCGCGCGGACAATGCGCTCGGAAAAGCCCTTATTGCCGATCGAGGCGACATCATAGGCGCGAAAACCGCCCTTGCCTTCAGCGACGAGCATATATTCGCCGCGCAATTGTAGGCATCGCACCGCTCCGCTTGTATCCTGCATCACATTGGCAAATTCTTCGAGCGCCTTGGTCTCGCCCGAGAGATCATCATCAAAGGTATCACCGCGCACCCAGTTTTTTAGCTCACGGCCATTATCCTCAACATGCATCCGCCAATAATCAGGATAGGCATAGCGCTGCAGATAGGAGCCGATGACCGCTTGCGGCTCGTCCCATTCGGTCACCCGCACCGCCTCAAACGCGCCATCCATGCCGACCCAGGCGTGCAGGCCGACAAAGTTGACGAAATTGGTGCCGAGCAACAGCACCTGCGCCATGATCGCATTATTGTCGTTGGCGGCGCTCAAATGACAGTCAGAGCACATTTTGGTCTCGGTCTTGCGCACCGTATGCGGGAAATGCGGCGCAAAAGCCTGGGACGAATAGCCCGAAGCCGCGATGGGCGGCTGCTGCACATAAATGCGCTCGCGGTTGATATTGGTCGATGACAGGATCAGTGCCGAAGTCGAGCGGATCGGTGCGATCATGCCCAAAGGCTTGCCATTTTCATCAACTTCGGTGCCCGCCTTGGTGGTCTGGTGCCGACCCAGCTGGAACATCTGGTCGCGCGCCACCTGTGGATTATAGGTGGCATAGTTGCGCGTCTCGCCATCCTCATATTTGTGTTTTTTTGATTTCCAATTCGCTTCAATCGGCAGGTGACAGCCGCCGCAACTGGTGGTCCAACTCAAGTGACAGGTGAAGCACGCCATATTGCTCACATCATGCGCCCGTTCTGACGGCTGCACTCCGGGTCCAAAACGATATTCGCCGGTTTCCGAAGCCGATTTGGCGAGCAGCTTGGCGCGTGCGGCTTTCACATTGAAATCAGGGTGATTGCGGTTAACGCTGTCCTTGGTCAGGCTAACGCGCCAGCTTAGCTCCGGATCGATAATCGAGCGCTGGATCAGCGTGCGGCGGCCATTACTATCTTCAAACCATTCAAAGCGGCGCTTGCCATCGGGATTACGCAGCAACGCCAAATTGGTGCCCTGCGGACGCGCCGCGAGATTGGACGTTTTGAGCGTCGGATATTCGTCTGCGGTGCCATGGCAATCCTTGCAGCCAATCTCCACCGCATTAGCGACCTCGCCATAGATCAGGCCATTGCCATGGCTGTCCTGCGCGAAATGGCAATCGGCGCATTGCATGCCCACCTCGGCATGAATGTCCATCATATGCACCGATTTGCCGGGATTGGTGCCGGGTTTGACAAATTTCTCCTCACCCGCTTTGCGGAATTTCTCGGGGTCATCATCGGCGACGATATTGCCCTCAGCATCGAGCAGATTGCCTGCCCGGTCGCGCTTCAATATCGCGCGGAAATTCCAGCCATGGCCGTGATAATCGGCAAATTGCGTGTCTTTCAGCTCGTCATTGAGATCATAGACATTGCGCAGGAAATCGAGATCGGCCCATAGACCCTTGGGCGAGGCACCTTCCGGATTGCGGTCCAGCACCGCGCGCACCTCGGCAGCGGTGGGGAATTTCTGCTGCTTGTAAATCCGCTGATAATCCTCATCCGACATGCCCTCGGGCCGCGATGTCGTGTTTTCCGGGCCGGGCCACATTTTCGGCGCGTCGGATTCATAGTCCCACATGGTGTAGCCGAGATAGCTGTTCAGGAAGATATTGGGCTGGTGCATATGGCAGTTCATGCACTGCGCCGTCGGGATGGCGCGGGTAAACTGGTGCTTAAGCGGATGGCCGCGCTCCTTCTCACCGGGACCGCCCATGCCACCATGCGGATCATCACCGTGATGCCTTTCACTATGATGATCACCACCATGGCCATGCGCTTTTGCGGCATCATAACTGCCATAGCGACCAAAGCGTTTCTGTCCTTCGGTGAGATTGGCGATGGTCGGGTCAGCCGTCACGGTCTGGCCATCGCGGCCATATTGCGCATAGGTCAGGCTGTGGCGCGGCTCGCGGTCATTGGCATAGACCACATGACAGGCGGCACAGCCCGAAGTGCGATAATCGCCCGGCTGATCATTGGTGCCCATCTGCCAGAGAAACGGATCGTTGAGCCGGGTCTTGTGAATATTGAGCACTGGAATGGCGACACGCAGCCCGGTGCCGGGGCCGCGATTGGATTGTTTCAAGTCGGGCCGTCCCGGTTCCTCCAGCCGCTGGATGATCCCGCCAATATTGGGCAAGCCGATCTCCGGGAATTGGGTGTTGATATTGCGCCCGCCACGCTCAAACACGCGGAAGATATCGCCCGGCGGAATGACATGCCAGGTCGGCAGCGGGTACATCACCGGCAGCGCACCGCGCGCCTTTTGCTCCGCGCTCACCGTGCCGAAAGGCTGGCCGTCTTCGGGCATGGCCGACTTGATCATCGCCGGCTTGCCGGTGCGGGTGAAGGACTCGCCGAAGATATAGTTTTTGAACGGAACAATGCCGTTATTATAGGCCGCACCGCCCCAAAGCATCGCGCCGGTGGACATTAACGAGCGCTCGGACGCCTCAATCACTTCGATATGACAGGCACCGCAGGCCTCACGCACGACGCGATAATCGGATGGATTGACGAAACGGACAAATTCCGGCGCTTCCTTGGCTATCAGCGCATAGGAACGCTTGGGATTGGCGCTGGACGGCCAGTGCCACGCCTCGGGATATTTCGGTAGGACATGCGCGTTTTTCAGCGCCTCCATATAGCGCGGATCGCTCCAGCCCCATGCATTATCGCCGGTCACAGTCGCATCGCCGCCATGGCAATCGGTGCAGCCCAGCACCACTGCGGGTGAGGCATGCATGGTCTTGTGATCGCTGGCGGTGTGGCAGCTTTGGCAGCCCACACTCTTGGCATCCGCCTCAGCCCAGTCCTGATTGCGCGGCGCAGGCGGGGTGAAGCGATACTTGATCTTTTGCGGTTTCTCTTTCTTCGCGGCAAATCCGGTATCCGGCGCACCGACAGCCAGTGTCAGGCCAAGCGCCAGCACCGCCACCAGACGGGCCAGAAACGCCGGGGTCAGAGCAACCCGATTAGAACGCCAGAATCGCATTGAACAGCACCGAATAATAACGATCATCATTGCCCGCCTGGGTGAACAGGTCGGCAAAACCGTCAGATGGATCAAACACCGCTGCGGACAGGCGGAACACGATATTCTGCGTCGCCTTGGGCCGCCATATCGCCGCCATCGACAGGTCCCAGCCTATAGCATTGGGGATCGAGCCCTCATTGCGCAGCGCTTGCAGAGTGGCGGTGTCATCAAACCATAAATGGTTGGCATTGCCCGACAGGCGTATCTCGGGCGTCAGGTCAAAATCCGCGCCCGCGCCAAGCAATATCGTGCCCGGATTGTTGAAATTGGATTGCCCCTGCTCCTTGGAGGAACGCAGCGAATTCAATATGCCGTTGCGGCCATTAATACTGACCGCACGGCCACCGCCGGCAAAGGGGATCGTCTGGCGGATCCAATAGCTGGTATCGGCCCCGGCAAAAATCGGGTTCTCGAAAATCGCGTCAAAACCGGCCTCGGTATTGTTCTCCGGGTCGCTGTCACCGCTGGCGAACAGGCCCGACAGGCGGAAGCGCATAAAGTCGACATCATAGCTCAACTCCGCCGCGGCAAACCAGGCGGCGATATCGGCGGGGCGGCTGGTGAAGATGCTGTTGCGGTCCTCACCAAAGGCGCCATAAAGCTGTCCGGTGAGGTTCAACCGCCCGATACGGCCATCGACTGCATAGCCGAGATAGACCACATCATAATCGCGCCCGCGCAGATCACCGAGCAGCGCCGGGCGAACGGGAAAGCCATTATCATCAATCTCGATATCGCCCGCCTCACGGTTCATATTATAGGTAACCGAGACCTGGCTGGTCAGGCCGACAACCGGAAAGTCCTGACGATAGAGATTGGCGAAGAAAACATAGTCACTGCGCGGCGTCTGGCTGACATCATTAAGGCCGGAATTGGTGTCCTTTTCCAGCCGCATGAACGCGCCGAGATTATACTGCACCCGGTTATTGTCGCGCGTGCCGAACAGGCGGACACCGAGCTGGTTATCCTGAAACAGAAAGCCGCGAAAATCGGCCTGCATCGGCTGGATGCCGATACGGCCGGAGTCAAAGTCATAGCGGTCCGAGGTGTTGCGGAAGTGATAGTCAACAAACGCTTCCTGCACGCCGATAAAATAGTCGGTGCGATTGCTTGAGCGGCTAGGTTCAACAAACAGCACCCGGCGCTCGGGCACATCGACATGGTTGACCTGCGTCGCCAGTGTCAGCCGATATTCGACATCGGGCGGCTTATAGGCGGTCGAGCCTTTAATCAGGGCAAAGCCGGTGATGAACGTCTGTGCCAACACCAGCGAGTCTGCGCGACCAAAAACATCCAAGCTATCGGGGCGTTCGGTGGTTTGCACCCCGACCGGGATCGGGAAGCTGCGCGGCTCGACCACCGTGTCGGAAATCGCATTGGCGACGAAGAACCACTCGCCCTCGCTTTTCAGGCCAAGGAATTTCGGCGTGGCACAGCGCGGCTTGCCCTCCGCCTTACGCTTTGCCTGCTCCTCATCGGTGGGGATACAGATCGGCCGGTCGCCCTTATAGGTGTTCTGGTGATAGGGGTCGAACCAGCGCTCTTTGACGACGCCGAGCGATTCAATCAGCCGCCATCGATCCGGTACCGGGAAATCATCGGTGGGGAAAGCCTCAGGCGGCGGCGCGCGCACGGCACCGGGATTGTCCTGAATAATCGGGTCGGGCAATTCCTTCTCAACACCCGGACGGCGGCGGCCATCGATCAAAGCATCATCGGCATCGGGGCCTGTTTCACTCTGCTCGGTCTGTGCTTCCGGTTCCGCAACAGGCGGCTCGGCCTGCACCATCGGCGCGGTGACAATCAGCGGAAGAAGACCTGCAGCCAGCGTCATCACAGCCCCTCACAGACATTCTGCTGTGGCGTATCGAGAAACGGCGCAAAGGGGCAGTTGATATAGCGCAGTCTCACCCGCGCATCGCCGAGATCGACGACAATCCGGTCGGCGCGGATATCGGGTGGCGCATTGCCGATGGTGCCGAGCCGCACCCCGGCATTATGCAGGCCAAGAAAGCTGACCATATCGTCCTGATCGATGCCATCGCCGGAGACGCCAATGCCGCCGACAAGCTGGTTACCGCGATAGATCGGCACCGAGCCGGGGAAAATCTGGATACCGTTCTCCAGCCGGTTTTGTCCCGCCACGGCATCGGGCACAGAGGTGCAGCGATTGGCGGTGTCATTGGCCGCAGCACCGACAACAAAGCTGGCATGTTCCAATATGTTGCCCGCCACCAGCTGCACCTGCAGCCCGGTAGAAAAGGGGTTGAACTGCTCAATCGGACGCGACAGCGGACCATTAGGGCGACCGACTTCACCATCGGGGAAATAGGGCCGCGACAGATTACCGCCCGAACGGTCAGCAAAGGCGAAAGTGCCGGTGAGGGCATTGGGATCACCGAGAAAATCACGCACCCGCTGGACGAATTCAGGCACTTCGCCCGGTGTCGCCAGCAACTGCTCCGCCGCGACGGCATTGGAGAAGAACGCCGCGGTGCGCGCCTTTTGCAGCGACACGTCGGTGCCGAACATCGGCGCGTCGGGCGAGCGGACAATCCCCAAAATCTCGCCATGGGTATCGACCAGTGAGATCGTCGCCTGCATCCGGCTGTCGAGCGGACGGCGGATTTGTGCGCGGGCTCGGCTGAGGATCAGAAAGGCTTCTTCAAGGACAGCACGTACTTCGACGGTGCTCAGCGGCTGGGCGATGCTAGCACCATCGGTGCCACCACGGATTGGGAAGCGGTTATTGCCGCTGCCATCGGTGAGGACAAAGGCGTCCGGATTGGCAAACTCAGAGGAAGTAGCGGCGCGCACGCCCGATGCCTCGGTGCCATAGGCGGTGCCCGCGATAATACCGCCATTTGTATAGCCGCGCACCGCCACCAATGCGCCGGACGTTCCGTTTATGGCGGCGAAATTGCCCTGTAACGGCGCAAGGTCATCCGCCTCGGCATCGCTGAAACGCAGCGACGTGCCATCGACAGTGATACGCTGCGCAAGGATAGAGGAAGGCGGCACAAAATTCTGCTGTCCGGCCAGCGCTATCGCTTCTTCATCATCATCGTCACGGTCGAGGATATTGAAGTCCAAGCCATAATCGCCATCGCCCATTATACCGATGCCGCCAACCACAACGCCATTCTTGTAAAGCGGCAATCCGCCGGGATCTGCCGCCAGCCCCAAGGGTGAACGCTTGGGGCCAATAAACTGCCCCGGCCCGCCGCCTGACAGAAAGCGGGCATTGAGGTCAGAACAGGGCAACTGGCTGAACTGCACTCCGAAAAGCGGGCCGCTTTCCAACCCCACAGTCGTCGGTGCTGGCGGAAAATGCTCCTGCACAATCTGACTGGCGGTGCGGCTGGAAAAGGCATTGCCGCCGCTGGAGAGATAGGCGCCGGTAATCGCCTTGGCGATGGCGGCAAGTTCTGCCGGAACATCGAGTCCCTGCGCGTCAATGGTCGGGTTGCTGGGGCCACTGGCGGTCTGGATGCTAGTCTGCGCCGTTGCGGCGGCACCATTCATACGGAAGACGCCGAGCACATTGCCAACCCGATCCACCACTGCGATGACCGAAGGCAGATTGCGCGCCTCGGCCTCACCCGCCGCTTGAGCGATGATCTGCTGCACCTCGGTTACGGTCAAAGCCTCGCGTGCTGGCGGTGTAAACAGACCTCCGCTAGGCGGCGTTGGCGTTGGTCCCGGTGCCGGGCCTTGTGTCGGCGGGGGTGGCGGATTTGTGCCGCCATCATCACCGCCACAGGCGCTGACACTGGCCAGCAGCAGCGCCGTTGACACAGTCAGGCCGACAAACCGCCGCATCACCATTATTTCAGCGTCCTGATCGTACGCACCGCACCGCCCAATTCGCGGCGGAAAGCGGTCGGACGGAAGGCATTGGGTTCGGCGACGGCAGCATAGGCATCATTAATCTGGATGCGCAGCGCATTGGCCGCGCGCGGCGATACCGCGCCATCATTGACCAACCCGGAAAGCAGCGTATCGACCGCCATTACCGACTGCACCGCACCCTCATAATCGGTGAAGCGTGGCGATATCGCCTCGCTGGCAATGCTGTCCATGATTGCGAAAGTCTGTGCCCGGCTGAAATTGCTGCGCGAGAAGCGATCCGCAAGCTGGCGCGCAAACTGTTTGAGCTTGCGCGCTTCGGTCACCGCCTGTTGCCTTCCCTGCCCCATGGCAGCGTGGAAGGCGCGCGTGCGTTGTTGATAAGCGCTGTTCAGATCAGGCGCGACGACCCGCACCGCCGCAGCCAGCATGATCATATTTTCATCATTATAGGGCGGCATGCCGGTAGGGATCGGGCGACCCGGATTGTTCAGGAAAGTTGGGCGAGCATCCGGGTCATCATAGATCCGGCGATGACAGCTATGGCAGTCATAGAAATAGAATTCGGGGAACAGCCCCTCAGTACCAAAGGACGGACGCGAGAACAGATCGAGCGAACGGTCAAGCGCCATGGCCTGCCCCACCGCCCAGAAGCGCACCGAAGATGTCCGCCCTTTGCGCTGAATATAGTCGGCATCTTCATCATGATGCTGTTGTAGGGTGGAAAACAGATCGAGCTCGAACGAGATACGCGGATGCCCGGCGGCCATGATCCGGTGATCGACAAACTGGCCTTTATTGGTACTGCCGAAATGGCAATCGAGGCAGACATTGGCGCGCGCCTTGGGGTTATCCAGCGGGATCAGGCCGCGCGCGACATTATTGGCGTGACTGGTGCCGGTGGCATAATGGCTCGACAGCCAGCCCTCAGCCGGACCGTGACACGCCTCGCAGCCGACACCATCGCCAAGCTGAAAACGCGGGCCTGTGCTGGCCGCAGGGGTAGCATGACAGCCAAGGCACATTTCAGCCGAACGTGGATCGCCAATGCCGAGCTTTTTGCCAATGGCCAGACTGCGCGGTTCGCCCAGCACCCGAAAGGCGCGGCTATGCGCGCCGCCGGGTGTCGATTCTTCCTGCCAGCGCATCAACTCGTCCTGGCGCACAATCTCGCCATCGGCCTCATTGCGGCCATGGCAGGTGGAACCTGCACAGCTGGCAACGCCCATATGCGTGCCGTGTATGGCAGCAGATGATGCCTGTGCCTGGACCGGCTCCGGTGCGGCCACACCAATGGCCAGAAGTGATACTATGGTGAAACAGGAGGCAAGGCCGAGCAGAAGCAATGTCGGGCGCAGCCTAAGATAACTGCGAACACGCATGATGCGGCCAAATACACCGCTTCTGCGACCGGCTGGCCGGTCTTCTATGCTGCAATCTTGCATCGTCATTGCTGTTCGGCACAAATCTGTGCCGGTCCCTCAAGTCAAACGATGCGACCCCTCCATCTCTCCCTGCATTAAACTCCTTTGTCGGCCATCATGCAAGGTTGAATAGCGAATAATTATCCCCTGTTCCCGCGGCTTTATGTGCGCCGGATCACCAGATTGCGGATTTCGGTCAAATCCTCCATCGCAAATTTAATGCCCTCGCGGCCCAGCCCGGAATCCTTCACCCCGCCATAGGGCATATTGTCGACGCGATAGCTCGGCACATCATTGACCACGACACCGCCGACATCGAGCGTGTCCCAGGCATCCAGCGTCTTGAACAGATCGCGGGTGAAGATGCCTGCCTGTAGCCCGAATTTGCTGTCATTTACCTCGGCAAGCGCCTCGTCAAATTCGCTGAATTTTGACAGGATCGCCAACGGACCAAAGGCTTCTTCGCGTACTGCATTGGTGTCGCGCGGCACATTTTCGAGCAGCGTTGCTTCCAGCATTGCACCCTCGCGATTGCCGCCGACAAGTAGTGTCGCACCGGCGCTGATAGCCTCCTGAATCCAGCCATCAAGCCGCGACGCCTCACCCTCGCTGATCATCGGGCCGACAAATGTCTTGCGGTCCTTCGGGTCACCGGCGATCAGCGCCGCAGTCTTGACGACCAGCATATCGCGAAACTGGTCATAGACATTCTCATGGATGATGATCCGTTGCACCCCAATACAGCTCTGCCCAGACTGATAAAAAGCACCGAAGATGACGCGTTCAAGCGCATCATCCAGATCGGCATCCTCATCGATAATCACCGCCGCATTGCCGCCCAGTTCCAATATAACCGGCTTCTTGCCCGCCTTGGCCTTGAGCGCCCAGCCAACGCCAGGCGAGCCGGTAAAGCTGAGCAGTTTCAGCCGCTCATCCTGGGTAAACAGGTCTGCGCCATCACGGCTGGCAGGTAAGATGGAAAAGGCCCCTTTGGGCAGGTTGGTCTCAGCCAGCACCTCGCCCATGATGATGGCACCCAATGGCGTTTTGGAGGCAGGCTTCATCACAAACGGGCAACCCACCGCAATAGCAGGCGCAATCTTGTGCGCCGCCAGATTGAGCGGGAAGTTGAACGGCGAGATAAAGCTGCAAGGGCCAATCGGCACCCGCTTCCATATCCCCTGATAACCCCGCGCACGAGGCGAGATATCGAGCGGCTGGACCTCGCCGGTCATGCGCACCGATTCCTCGGCGGCGATACGGAAGGTGTCTATCAGCCGCGTGACCTCACCCTCGCTATCCTTGATCGGCTTGCCTGCCTCGATGCACAAGGCATAGGCAAGCTCGTCAAACCGCTCCTTGAAGCGCGACACGCAATGCATGAGCACTTCCTGCCGCTCATAGCTCGCCATCTGCGCCATCGGCTCAGTTGCCCCGACCGCGCCAGCGATGCCAGCATCGATCACATCGGGCGTTGCCAATGCAGTGCGAAACGCCACTTCGCCGGTATATTTGTCAGTGACAACCAGATCAGTATTAGGCTGTACCGCAACATTGTTGAGATAGAGCGGATAGATTTCTTTCAACTGGGTCATGTTGGCTCCTCATTATCTCCCTCCCCTTCAGGGGAGGGATTAAGGGAGGGGGTTATCCGCTTGTGCTGCGCTTGAATGACAGCCCCCTCTCCCAACCCTCTCCCCTGAAGGGGAGAGG
This sequence comes from Pseudomonadota bacterium, assembly GCA_038748365.1. Lineage (GTDB taxonomy): Bacteria > Pseudomonadota > Alphaproteobacteria > Sphingomonadales > Sphingomonadaceae > Alterisphingorhabdus. The sequence goes on along the minus strand of JBCDIZ010000004.1, from coordinate 171,857 downwards.
GCTATGTGCATCACTCAAACCTTGGCGCTTAATTCCTTGATCTCATGGTTTAAAATCCGGTCATTCTCGGAATAGTCGACAGGACAATCGATGAGATGCACGCCATCGCTCGACAGGCAATGATCGATGGTTTCTTTCAGATGCTCAGCGCTTTCGATGCGATGACCATGCGCGCCATAGCTTTCGGCATATTTGACGAAATCGGGATTGTCATAGGTCAGACCCCAATCCTTGAAGCCCATATTCGCCTGTTTCCAGCGGATCATGCCATAGCTGTTATCATTGAGGATCAGCACCGTGAGATTAAGGCCAAGGCGCACTGCGGTTTCCATCTCCTGGCTGTTCATCATAAAGCCGCCATCGCCACAGATCGCCATCACCTTGCGTTCGGGATAAAGCATCGCAGACATCATCGCAGAGGGCAGCCCTGCGCCCATGCTGGCGAGTGCATTATCGAGCAAGACAGTATTGGCCTTGTGCGCATTGTAATTGCGGGCAAACCAGATTTTATAGACGCCATTGTCGAGCGCTATAATGCCATCGCCCGGCATCGCTTCGCGGATGACCTTTACCAGATGCGGCGGGAAAATTGGAAAACGCGCGTCGTCATCGATGCCGTCCGCATGTTCCAATTCGGCTGCACGGGCCTTGTACATCGTGTCAAAATTCCAGTCGGAAGACACGACAATATCTTCCTTCATCTGCCAGATGGCATTGCCGATATCGCCAATTACCTCAACCTGCGGGAAATAAACCGGATCGACTTCTGCTGTGTTCATCGAGATATGAATCACGTCAGCACCATCGGCTTCCATAAAGAAAGGCGGTTTTTCGATCACATCATGACCGATATTGACGATGACATCCGCTGCTTCAATCGCACGGTGGACAAAGTCTCCGGCGGAAAGAGCTGCGCAGCCCATAAATTCATCGCGGGTTTCATCGACAACGCCTTTGCCCAATTGCGTGGTGACAAAGGGGATTCCAGTTTTCTCGATAAATTGCGTCAACATACGCCCGGTGGTCGTGCGATTAGCCCCACCGCCCAGTACCAATATCGGTGATTTGGCATTTTCCAGCTTCTTCACCGCCGCGCGAATGGCCTTGGCCTCGGCAACAGGTCGACGGGTCAAGCTGGGTGTGATCGGCGTGGAATCGGTTTCTTCCGCGGCTACATCTTCGGGAAATTCAATATGCGTTGCACCGGGCTTTTCTTCCTCTGCCAGACGGATCGCCTCACGCACCCGGCTGGGGATATTGTCGGCACCGGCCAGCTGGTGCGTAAATTTTGTGATCGGCCCCATCATGTCGACGACATCGAGAATTTGGAATCGGCCCTGCTTCGAATGCTTGATCGGCTTCTGCCCGGTCACCATCAGGATCGGCATCCCGCCCAGCTGCGCATAGGCGGCGGCGGTGACGAGATTGGTCGCGCCGGGGCCGAGCGTTGCCATGCACACGCCAGTCTTGCCGGTATGGCGGCCATAGGTGGCGGCCATAAAGCCCGCGCCCTGTTCATGCCGGGTCAGGATCAGCTTGATCTTGGTCGAACGCGACAGGCTATCCAGCATGTCGAGATTTTCTTCGCCGGGTACGCCGAAGATATATTCGACGCCCTCTTCCTCAAGGCACTGGATAAAAAGGTCGGATGCTTTGGTCATGACTTTGGTCCCTCTCCCCCAACAGGTGAACATGATACTCAACGACCCTGTTGGGCAAGAATCGCCAATACGCACCTGCCTCAATCCCTTGTCTAATAAGGGATTTTATTGGCTGTGTCACCTTTAGATACGATACATAATACAGCAATATTACAGCATCGAAAAACTGATGTAGCAAACGCTACATAGCCATAGGTTCTAATAGCCAAGTGTCAGATCAACCTGATTTTCCAGTGGCTTGCCTTCGACATATGCCGCAGCGTTGCGCAAGAACAGAGCCGCCGAACGCGGGAACATCTTCTGCTGCGCCCTGCCGGAAAGGTGCATCGATAGCTGCACGTTCGGCAGCGACCAGAGAATATGATCCGTAGGCAATGGCTCCGGCGTAGTCACATCGAGAAACGCACCGGCGAGTCGTTTGGCCGAGAGCGCCTCAATCAGCGCATCCTGGTCAACGCAATCACCGCGCGCGATATTGACCAGAAATGCCTCCGGCTTCATCGCGGCGATATCCTCTTTGCCGAGAAGCGATGCTGTCTCCGCAGTCGATGGTGTTGCCAGAACGATCCAGTCAAATTCGCCTATGCGACCCTGCCAATCATCCGCGCCCAAAATGCCCTGATCCGGTCGCGCTGTGCGAGCAACGCCGGTCACCTCAACACCAAAACCGGTAAGCCTTTCGCCAATGGCACGGCCAATTGCGCCATAGCCAACGATCAGCGCCTTGGTTTCGTGAAGCTCTACTACCCCTGGTGATGCCCCAAGCCATTCGCGCTTATCGGCAGCACGCACGACATCGGGGTAACCCTTGGCCAGCGACAACATCCCCATTACGGCATATTCCGCCACAGCAATGGTGTTGATACCTACACCATTGGTCACAATCGTGCCGCGCTCGGCGAGTTCTGTCACCGGAAAGTGATCGAGCCCGGCATAGATGGTGGAGAGCCATTTAAGGTTTTCCCCCGCAAGCACAATATCCTTCATCGCCAGCGGGTCGTTCATATCGACCCAGCCAATGTCTGCATCAGCGATTTCCGCCTTTGCCTCATCCGCGCTCATGAACCAAACCGGTTGTATGCCTTCCGGCAAATGCCCTTCGAGCAGCGGTCGGATCATTGCGGAGATAACGGCTTTGGCCATGTTTACATTTTCCGATCAGAACCAGGGGCGCTTATTGCGGACATATTTCTCTTCAAAATCGCCATCGGATGTCACCAGATAGATGATGAATTCGATAAAGGCGACAAGGCTGACGCCCATGATAATGAAGATGCCGATGATGATGATGCTGAGGACAAAGCCGATCAGCGTCGCCGAGAGCATCGCGATCCCCGCGCCATTATAGCCAAGATAGAATTTGTGCACGCCAAAAGCGCCGAGGAAAAAGGCGAGTAGCGCTGCCACTATTTTGTTCTTGTCATTCGTGACAGGCAGGCGGCTGGCACCGGCATCGACCCGGAAAACACTTTTGGCATCACGGCCACTGGCCTCGAAGTCGACTAATGCACCAATGGCGGGCGGCGCTTCGGCCCGCCAATCCAGCCGATCAAACTGATAGCGTTCGCCGTCATCGCCAGAAATCTGGCCCTTACCGGTCTCACGATCAACACCAAGAATTTTACCACGCATTTGCTTGCCTCTGATGAATCATCAACTGCCAGCAAGGTAGAGAATAGCACTGCGACGAAGCAAGTGTGATTTGACCCAAAATCAGCCTTTTAGACGGACAGCATTAGTCAACCGACAAAACCCAATCCCAGCCCAAGGCGTCCCCGTCCATCGCCTCGACACCTTTGGCCAGCAGATCATCACGAATGGCGTCAGAGCGGGCAAAGTCCTTGTCAGCCCGTGCCGCTTTGCGTTCTGCCAAAGCCGCTTCGATTCCAGTTTGATCAATAGGCGCATCAGCAGGGCTAATGCGCAAATCAGCGCGAGAGAGTGTCAGCAAATTGAGGCCCAGCACCGCATCCATCCTGGTGATCGTCGCCAGGCATTCGGGCGCATCGATGCGCTTCTGGCCAAGCAGAGTATCAACGATGGTGAGGGCCTTGGCGGTGTTGAGGTCATCGCTAACCGCCGCATCAAAATCGGCCAGTGCCTGCACCAGTCGCGGATGGCGCGGTGCATCAGGCACCGGCAAATCGCCGACTTTAGCCTTCAGCTTTTCCATGGCGATAACCATGCGCTTCAACCGGGTCAAAGCCGCGTGCAGGTTGCTCCAGCTGAATTCCAGCTCGCTGCGATAATGCGCCTGTAAGCACATCAGACGATAGGCCAACGGGTGAAAGCCCTTATCGACCAGCAATTGCAGCCGCAAAAACTCGCCTGCGGATTTGGACATTTTGCCGGCACGGTCGATCAGAAAATTATTGTGCATCCAGATCCGCGCGCCACTGCTGTCGCAGCAGCCAAAGGCCTGGTTCTGGGCAATCTCATTGGGGTGATGGATTTCGCGGTGATCAATGCCGCCGGTATGAATGTCGAAAGGATGCCCAAGCAGTTCCTTGGACATTACCGAGCACTCAAGGTGCCAGCCGGGTGCACCGCGGCCCCATGGTGAATCCCACTCCATCTGCCGCGTTTCATCCGGCGGCGTCTTGCGCCAGATGGCAAAATCCTGCTCGTTACGCTTGCCTTCTACGGTATCGATCCGGCCCTCGCCATCATCTGTTTCGGTACGCGCCAGGCTGCCATAGGCGGGCACGGTCGAGACATCGAAATAGAGACCGCTATCGAGCTCATAGCAATGCTTGTCCTCAATCGCCTTGCCCCAGTCGATCATCGCATCGACATAATCGGTGGCTTTGGGATGATGCGCGGGCCTCCGGACATTGAGGCGCGCCAGATCGGCCTCGAAGTCCGCTTGATAATACGCGGCAATATCCCAGGCGGACTTGCCTTGCTTGCTCGCCATCTTCTCCATCTTGTCCTCGCCGGAATCGGCGTCATCGGTCAAATGGCCAACATCAGTGATGTTAATGACATGGCGCAGGGTATAGCCCTTGAAGCTGAGCGTCCGACCGAGTGTATCAGCGAAGATATAGGCGCGCATATTGCCAATATGTTGATAATTATAGACCGTCGGGCCACAGCTATATACCCGCGCCTCACCGGGATGGATGGGCTTATATGGCTCCAAAGAGCGTGTCAGGCTGTTGAACAGCTGAAGCTGTGCCTGTTCAGGTGACTTTGTTACATCCGACATATGCGACGCTGTGTTGCAAGCAGCGCGTAAGGTCAAGAGTCAACTGCCGAATATTAGCAATTCAGCGTTACGATCATTCCTCCGTTGGCGGAACCCATAGGTCATCATTGCCGGACCCTGTCACTGGTTCGTCAATGACGGGCTCAAAGCCAATCTCCTGCGAATTACGCAATTCGATAAGGTCAAGTTCCAGACCAAAGCCTGCAACGGAATCTCCATTGCCCTGTTCATTCTCGTCAACCTCTTCCTCAATCACATCCCGCTGCACAATCTGCGGCTGCACATCGTCACTGCCCGTTGGGGGGGGTGGTGGCGGTGGCGGAGGAGGGGGCGGCGGTGGTGGCGGAGGAGGTGGAGGCGGCGGTGGCGGAGGTGGTGGAGGCGGTGGCGGCGTTACAGCTGTACAGGTTGCCGGATTGGCAATCACACAACCATTAATGGTTGAACCCGCATCCAGTGTCGGCGTGCCACCACCAGACGTAATTGTTGTGACCGCAATAGCATCAACGCCGGTAATCTCATTGCCAGCTGCATCGACCAGCAAACCGTTAATGGCAATCGCGCTATTGGGCTGTGTGATATCGATGTTCAGGCTGTTAGCGGTAAAACCACGGCGATCATCAAAATCGGTACCCGCAGCGCTGTTCTGTATCGCAACAAGCGAGTCCGCATTGAACGACAGATCGCCGGTGCGGAAGAAGCCAGCGTTGTTGTCAACGCCGTCGCTATTGGCAAGACGCGCATCAATCCCGGCAGCGTCAAGCCCCGTTATGTCAGCGAGCGCAGCATCAGTGACGGCGAGTATTTGCGAGGCGGTGATACCAATAGAGCCTGTAAAACCGGTACTTGGGTCGAGCAACTCGATCGTACCCGTCGCAGCATTCAGGCGGAATTGCCCACCGGCATCGAAGAACAGGCCATTGCTTGCACTGGCATTATTGGCAGTGACGACGCCATCCACAATCAACAGATCGCCAGCATCAAAGAAAACAGCACCGTTAACACCAATATTGCCATCTTGCGGCGCACCCGTTCCTGCAGCCACATTGATAGAAAGGCCGCGCACAATCATATCGCCGTCAGGCCGCGATGCAGCAGGTGAAACGAAACGGATATCGCCGCCTGAGAAAACACGGCTGAACTCGTCATTATCGAGCACATAGCCGGTGCCACCCGTACCGCCGATCAGCATCGCTTCATCATTGGTGTTGGTGAATTCAATCAGCCCGGTGATATCCGAACGGCCAAGCTGACCGCTGGTGCCAATCGCAATATCGCCGGATGTCAGCGCTATCACCAGCCCCGAGGCCAGAGCATCAATATTGATACTGCCTCCGGCCTGAAGGGTAAGCTGGTTCACAGCCTCAACATCATTGGCAATATTGACATCAGACCCGGCCGAGATGCTGATATCGCCCGGCCCGGGGGAACCAGTTACAACCGTCTGGAAAGCTGTCAGCAATCCAGAAACCGGAGCCGCAGAGGCGGTAAGCGGAGCGGTTCCGGAACTGGCCGCTGTGCCTGCTTCAAGCGCCCCGGCAGTAACCGATCCGGTTTCGCTGATCAGCGTAATGTCCCCAGCCGATGTTCCGTCTAACAAGCTAAGGTCACCCGCGGCAGTCAGGTCGATATTGCCATTGCTGGCGCTGGCGTTGTTGATCACCAGATCGCCCAGCGCGTTGACGAGGATCGCCTCACCATCAAGCGTTGCAGTTCCAGCAACCGACAAATCGGTAGTAACTTCAACGCCACCACTATCGGCCTGCATCAGCAACGCGTCACCAATATCTGCAGTGTCGAAGATAACACCGGTGGTGCCGACAAAATTACCGCTGCCCGCAATGAGGACATCATCAATAGTGATGGTGCCAGCTGCTTCCAGATCGGCAGAGCCCGCATTAAGGCTCTCGCTATCAATATCGCCAAGTGCTGTCAGGGTCGCGGTACCGCCTGCACTGACCTCAGAAACAACTATATCCGTGCCCGTCAGATCCAGTGCATTGACAGCATCAAGGCCTGTGCCTGTGATACCATCACCGGCATTGATGGCGATGTTGTTCGCAGTAATGCTGCCAAAGCCAATGCTGCCTATCGCATCATAATTCACCGTACCACCAGCAGTCAGCGCACCGGTTCCTGTGATATCCCCTGCCGTAGCGCTGACTGTCAGATCGCCGCTTATCGATCCGCCATCCAGCGTCACGAACTCCCCGCTGATGATATGGCTGGTACCCAGCACATTGCCGATATTGGCGGAAGCGCCGGCAAACACGTCACCGGAATTGCTATCAAGGGTGCCGATGGCAATATTGACGCCGTCAACATCGACCAGATCAGCTGCTCTGAGCGTACCGACAGCGACATCGCCTCCAGCGTTCACGATAATCCTGTCGAATACACTTCCGGTGACGCTTGGCGACACCAGGCTTGTCCCGGCAATAGCGCCATCCGCCGTGAACTGTATATCGCGCGCTGTGATCGCACCAAAGTCTATGTCCCCGTCAGCGGTTGCCAGGAACGTGCTGCTGACAGTTGCATCAGCCAGTTCAATATCACCGGCTGCATTGAATGTGGCTGCACCTGCTATGATATCACCAGACGTAATATCTCCCGCCGTTGCTGTTACCGTTAACGCACCGGCAGCATTGATATCCACCATGCCCAAAGTGACTACGGTACCTTGAATAGCTTGGGTGCTGCCAAGGATCGTGCCGATATCAACGCTTCCCGTGCCGACCACACTGCCGGAATCGGTATCCAATGTGCCGATAGTGATGTCGCTGCCATCGACATCAATCTGATCAATCGCCGTCAGCGTACCGATATCAACAATTCCGCCAGCATTTACGATGATGCGATCTATAACACCGCCGGTATTATCCGGCGACACAATGCTGGTGCCGGTAATTGCGCCATCTGCTGTGAACTGAACATCACGCGCTGTCACCGAGCCAAAGCTGATTGTACCGCCGGTCGCATTGGCAATAAATTGGCCGGTTATGATGGCGTCAGCAAGGCTGATAGCACCCGCCGCGTTCATGGTCGCCGCGCCACCCGTAATATTGCCAGAGACAATGTCTCCGGTAGTAGCCGTTACCGTAAGGGCATTGACTGGATTGATGTCCACCGTACCCAGTGTCACCGCCGTTCCCTGGATATTCTGTGTGCGACCGAGGATGCTAGTGATATCGACCGTTCCGGTGCCAGTCACGAGACCAGAGTTGCTATCCATGGTGCCGATGGTGATGTTCGCACCATCTACATCGATCAGGTCAACTGCCCTTAAGGTGCCTACAGCAACATCACCGCCTGCATTGACAATGATGCGGTCTATAACGCCGCCAGTAACAACAGGCGAAATCAGGCTTGTACCGATAATGGTGTCGCTAGCGCTAAATTGGATATCACGTGCTGTCACTGCACCAAAACCGATCGCACCATCAGTTGCATTGGCAGTAAACGCACCGGTTATTGTGGTATCGGCAAGGCTGATCCCGCCAGCTGCATTAAAGAACGCAGAACCACCAACAATATTGCCCGAAGTGATGTCTCCGGTTGTTGCCGTCACTGTCAGAGAGTTTGTCGCGTTGATATTCACTGTGCCCAGAGTAACCGCTGTGCCTTGAATATTCTGCGCGCCGCCAAGGACGCTGGTGATATCAACCGCCCCTGTTCCGGCCACAAAACCGGAATTGCTGTCCATCGTGCCGATGGTGATATTCGTGCCATCAACATCGATCAGGTCGATTGCCTGCAAGGTGCCGATCGCGACATCACCATCCGTATCGACGATGATCCTGTCCGGCACACCGCCGGTGACGTTGGGCGATATCATGCTGGTGCCGGTGACGTCACCGCCAGCCCGGAACTGTATGTCGCGCCCTGATATCTCGTCAAAGTCTATCGTCGTTCCTGCGGTTGCGAAGATATTGGTTGTCCCGATACCGTCGCCAAAGCTGATCGCCTGCTGCGCATCCAGATCGATAAAGCCGCCCGCATTGAGATTGCCGACATCGATATTCACTGCCGCGATCGTGATATTACCCGCGCTGTCGATATCGCCACCGCTGGTGTTGAGTCCAACTGTACCGTTTGTGGCGCTGAGGCTGATACTGTTCGGTGATGTCAGGCTGTTGAACAATATGTCCTGCAAGCTGGTAAAAGTGATGCTGTTGGCAGAAGCGGCGCCAACCGCGATATTGCCGCCATTCAGCGTGATCGTATTGACCGCATCCAGATTACCGGTACTGATCGCATCAACCGCGTTAATGGTGAGGTTCTGACCCGAATCAAGATTACTCGTCGTTACCGATCCGCCAGCATCAATCTGGAGCAAGGCTCCTGATGTCGCATCCGCGATGGCAACTGCACCCGTGGCATCAATATCAATAGCAGCATTAAGCGCCTCGATAGCATTGGCCGTCACATCGCCAGCCGTGGCATTCAATGTCACCGCACCATTAAGCGAGGTCGCATTGCCTAAACCGACATTCTCTGCGGTCAGGCTGAGAGCATCGCCGGATGTCAGGTTATTCAGCGCGATATTCGCGGCATCGCTGATGAAGATGCCGCCATCAGCAAACCAGTCGCCGGTGCCGGTGACATCATCATTGCCCGCCTGAATGGTGATATCGCCGAAAGAAGACAGGTTATTGGCCGTGACGAAAGAGCCGCTGGTGATATCGATCTGCTCGCCGCCGGCCGTATCGACAAAGACATCACTGCCATCAATCGAGATAAAGCCGCCCTGCGCATCAAAAATGCTGACGCTGCCGCCGAAAATATCAATCGTATCGCCAAAAATGCCGCCAATATCGACGAGGCTGTTACCCAAAATGCTAAAGTCGCCGCCGCCAGCATTGCCGATAAACACGGAATCCGCATCAATTGATGCAATGCCTATACTAATCTCAAACACATCAAATGTGCCAAATGCCGTAGCTGTCAGATCACTGGCATCCAGAAAATTACCGAATATCTCTCCGGCCTCCAGACTCATGAAATTACCGGCTGCAATCTCATCAAAGTCAATAATGCCTGCAGCAAACACATCGATACTGTCATTGGCGGAGACGATCCCCAGCAAGACATCACCAGCATCAATGCTGATATTTTCAGCGGTAAAGCTGCTATCAACCCGGGCAGTTCCCAATGCCGAGAGGAATATATCTGTTCCCGGCACGGTGATTGTTCCAAAGAGCAAGTCGCCTCCGGCATCATAATTGACATCGCCGGTGCCAACAGTCAGCTCATCAACGATGATGCTGCCCGACACGCTATAGAAACCTTCGATCGGACCACCTATTTCATCCGAGGTGGTCAACTCGCCTCCTGCGTTAATGCTTTCGGCGATAAGGCTGTCACCAACAGTGATACCGACATCGTTGATGCTCTGAATATTGCCGCTGCCCAGCAGGCTGCCATTTGCTGCAGATATCTGTAGCGAAGATGCGCTGAGATTGGCGGCACCAAGCAATAGAACATCACCCTCAACGCTCTCGATAAGTATATCATTATTGGCGAGATAGTCATTGGTCTGACCATCGGCGCCGAGAGTGATATCGCGCCGTGCCGTCATCAGGATCGAGGTAGCAGTCATATTGCCGCCTTCCATGATAATCTCAATCGGAACACCGTTCTGACCAATGCTGACGATATTGTCGGCGGTTACCGTACCAAGACAGGCAATCCCTTGTAGACAGGGCGCAGTAAGCAGTCCGCTATCGTCAGAGAGGATTACGCCATTGGGCGGAGCATCAAAGATATCGGCATTGAGCGAACCACCAATAATCTCCCCACCAAATCCATCCATCGCTTGCGCCGTCATGATAACGGCAAATTCATTGGCATTGATCGTGCCGCGATTAACGATAGAAGCGATGGGTGTAAGCGGCGTCCCCGACAACTGGCCGGTGGCGTTGAGATTTCCAGCCTGTAGCAGCAGATTGTTAAAGCTGAGAAACGGAGCTGCAGGGTTGGGTGTCTCTACCGGATTATTGGCCGCGGCAATGCTGGCGCCAGTTTCGATGATGATGTCGTCACCCGTCTGCACCGATAACACATTATCGGATATAACATCACTGCCACTGACAAAGGTGGTCGTGCCACCGGAGAGAATGCGGATTGCCCCGGTTGATGTCACATTGCCGGTAATCGTCGCATTGAACGTGGGATCAAATGTCTCAAAAGTCGGATCATTATTGCCACCGGCCCGGATCAATATGCCGGATGTTACGATTGTCCCTGCACCAACATTGACGCTGACCGGCGGGCCTGTGACCGCTGCGTCACGAAGCTCCACATCCTGACCGGCAGAGAAATCTATAGAGCTAATCGCAAGTAGTGAGTTAGCAAAGCCATTGCCTTCTGCGCGAACGTTGAGGTTCGGTCCGGCGCTGATGATGGAGTCCGGCATAGCATTAAAGTCAAGCTGCGCGGTGGCACCGAAATCGCCTACAACATCGATGGAAATGGTCTGCGCACCATTATTGCTATGGCTGACAAATATGTTCTGACCAGAGTTGAGATTGGCATTGCCACCGACTGTCATCTGGCCCGTGCCGTCAAAATCGTAACTGATGTCACCAGCGACATCGACATTCAGATCGCCAGTAATTGCCATCGCGCCGCTATTGCCGATGACAGAAAAGCTGCTTGCACCGCCTGCCGGGCCGGCTATTCCGGTTCCGGTAACATTGAGTGACGCAAGGTTTATCAGACCTGCAGGGCTGGTCGAGGTATCAGAAAGGACAAAGCTGCCGCCGAGCCCGCCATTACCATTAATCTGAACGGTTGTTGCCCCGGCATTGATAATACCCGGGCTTCCTTCTTCGGCCAAAATGCCAACGCTGCCAGCATCACCCATACCGCCAGTGCCGGCTATGCCCGGGACTGGATTGGTTGCATCGGCCATTCCTCCGATGCCACCGCTGCCCTCTGCTGCAAAAGCAATATTGCCCGCATCTATTGTGCCACCGACTGCCTGTAATATAAGCGAGCCGCCGGTCGCATTACCACCATCGCCACCATCGCCGGATAAACCCAGACTCGAAAAATTGTCACCGCCATTGCCGCCAACGCCGCCAATGCCGTTGGAAATGAGATCGATATCATTGGTGATTATCGTGCCGCCCTGCGCCAACAGTATCTGCGAACCGCCGGCTCCTGTGCCGCCGCTGCCGCCAGAACCGGCCGAACCGTCGAATCCAGCAGCCCCGCCATTGCCGCCGGCACCACCTCTTCCGCTAGTGTCGAGGTCTAAAATATCGGCATTATTGGCTATGTTACCGTTGTTCCGGGCAATGAATGCAATATTGCCGCCAACCGCATCACCGCCTGTTCCGCCATTACCAGCATTGCTGTAATCCGATACATTGCTGCCCGAAGCGCCAGCTCCGCCTGTGCCGGTGCTGGAAACAGTAAAATTATAGGCCGAAATCACTATATTGCCGCCATTATCGGCGATGAGTTGGCTCGTTCCTCCGATCGCATCTCCACCATCACCGCTATCGCCGCCATCGATACCAAAATCTCCTGCACCGCCAGTAGCACCCGCACCGCCGGTCGCGTCGGATTCCAGAATGATAAAATCCAGATCAATGCTGCCGTTACTACCCGTTACCTGCAACGTTGCCGTGCCGCCTGTGGCATTACCGCCAGTACCGCCAGTACCGCTTAAGCTGTCGATCAAGCCGCCAATGCCACCGACTGCATTGGCGCGGATTACGGGGTCATCGAGCACAACCGTGACATCGTTGATATTCAGCGTGGCTGTTCCGCCAATAGCATCGCCGCCATTGCCGCTGTTCAGGCCGCTGCCGCCTTGTCCACCATTCGCGCTGGCATCGACAACATAAACCGGATTGGTCAGATCTTCCTGATTGAGATTGATGATCGCGGTACCGCCGGTACCGATGCCGCCATCACCGCCATCATCGCGGGCATCATCAATGGTCAATCCGGTATTATTTCCACCTGCACCGCCATTACCAATGGCTTCTACAGTCAGTGTAGAGAAGTTTAACGTACCGGATGTGTTGTTGAAAACCGAGTTACCACCGGTACCATTACCGCCTGTCCCGCCAGGGCCGCCATCGGTGCCCGTGCCGAAATCAATATCGGTATCACCGCCGTCACCGCCATAGCCTGTTGTACTGACGATAACATCTGTGGCGGTGATTGTTGCCGTACCATCGAGATTAAAAGTAGCATTGCCGCCAATGCCTTCACCACCATCGCCGCCGATTGTACCAGTACCAGAACCACCTTCGGAACCTATGACAGAACCAAAGAACAGAGTGTTACCTGTAGCAGATACTGAGAGCGTACCGTCTACAATCAGGTTGCCCGAAATCGCATTGAAGGTTGCGCTTCCCCCAATGCCTGTACCACCATTTCCTCCCGGCTGATTACTCTCGGCATCACCTGCACCACCGCTACCGCCAATACCGTTAACCGATATATCCAAATCCTGTACGAAAGCATTGGCCCCGTCCAGATTGAACGTAACCGAGCCACCGGTACCTGCACCGCCATCTCCGACGATACCCGCTGACCCACTGAAAAAGTCAAAAGCATCGCCACCGTCGCCACCAAAACCGCTGGCGCTGAGGTCTAGATTGGTTGCGCTAAATGTCCCGCCAAGAAGATCAAAGGTGATAGTACCGCCGGTTCCTGAACCGCCATCGCCTGCATTGGGTTCACCTCCACCCTCAACATCAAAGAATAACGCACCATCACTGCTTGCCGAAAGATCGCCAAAGTTCAGCGCGCCAGTGTCACCATCGACTATGAATCTTATGTCTCCGCCTATGCCTTCGCCCAGATTGCCCGCTAGATCAGGACGCACACCGCCCTGTCCGCCAGCATTAAGATTTGGGTTGCCAGTGAAGGTGATTTCACCGTCATTGGCTTCGATCAGAATATCGCCACCGCGCGCAACTCCGCCATCAAGCCCGCTTCCGGCAAAGGCGCTGCTATTAATGGAATTGGACCCAGTCGTCGTAATCGATCCACCGCCAATGGCGCGTAATGTTATATCTCCGCCTTCGGCCTGTCCTTGAAACTGTACTGAGCTGTCTAAACGCAAACCATCTGTGATAATCTCGGCACCATCAGCAACAATCTCAATATCGCTACCTGATCCAACAAGAGTCAGGCCGTTGCCAACGGTGAATACAGCGCCATTGCTGACGTTGATAGTCGTATCCGCGCCGTTAGAGGCTGGAACAGCATCATTTGTTGAACCGCTATTGCCTAAAGACAGGAAACGACCGATCGTGAACGGCACGTTCTGAATATCGAGCGAAAGGCTGCCAGCATTTATGGTCGTGCCTTCTCTGCCGTCTGCCTGCGTGCGTATACTTGCGCCACCAAAAATATTATGTGTCCCGCCGGTTACATTGAAAGCGATGTTCCCGGCAGTCGCGCTTTTCGGACTACCGTCACTCGACGCAATTGAGTCTGCAGAGGCGTTGATAAAAAGACCGGTCGCAAATCCGGATCGAGTGACGCTTAGCTGGCCACCCAGAAGATCGAGGGTGATCGAGCCGCCTATGGCATCACCTCCAGGCAAGTCTAAAGCAACATTAGGCCGCAAACCGTCTGGATTAGCATTGGCAGAGAGCGATAATATATTGGTCTCAATATCAGCATTATCGCCATCAATCAGCAAAGTAACCGAACCTGCGGTCGCCGTACCAGCAGAGTCGGCCGTAACACCGGCGACAGCATCGGCTGACAAACCGAATGTACCGCCGACTTCGATCGAGGCGGTGTCTGTTACCGAAACCGAGATTTCGCCTGCTGTGGCGTCTTCGCCAGCTATTCCGGTGTCGGCAATAGCAACCCGCCCAACGGCATCAACATCGGCGTTGAAATCCCCACCAACCCGTAAAATACCCCCGTCGCTAGTGCCTTGCACATCAATATTGACGATGCCGCCCTGTGTGCCACTGCCAGCGCTGACGGTCAGGTCTCCCGCAACATCGACAGCCTCGTCCTCGCCAATAACGATATCAATACGTTCGCCTGCGGACAGTGTGACATTGGCATCACTTGAAAAGCCGGAAAAGGCGGGATCAGTATCGATCAGAGCAATGCTGCCGCTGGATACAACATTAAGATCATTAGAGAAGTTTGGATCGCGGAAGCTAATATTCGCTGCAATATCGTTAACCGGTTGGTCGGCAATTGCTATCTCGGGGTCCTCACCATCCAGGACAGGCGGGATAACCGATACATTACGCCCTGCACTCAGGATAATCTCGCCATTTTCCTGAATTGCACCGGTGGCCTGTGTATAACCAATACTGCCACCAACGAGCATTGTAATCGCCTCGTTTTTCGGCACCGCCACCATATAGATTGCTTGCGCATCAGGAACGCGTGGCGGAGACCCGCCTACGCCTGCCGGGGTTGGCGTTTCAGCAGGCCCGGTGGTTGTGCCGGTATGGACAATGCCATTGTCGTCAGTCGTGCCCACTGTGACAGAGATGTCAAACAGGCCATTATTGATGGTCAGATCAGCCTGCTCAGCTGCGACATAGGCGACTGAGCCATTGACATCGACCGTACCGCCCTGAACCACACGCGGCGCGACCATGGCGACATAGCTGCCCTGATTAAGCGCCTCTATCTGGGCGCCATTCTCAATAACGACTGCAGACAGGCTGTCGGCCGCGCCGCGGAAGCGGATATTATTGGTCGGGCCGAAAAGGCCGCCAGTCGTGTCGATATCATTAGTCGTTAGAAGAAGGCTGCCAACGTCGAAAACCGATGTCGCTCCGGCAATGATACCGCCGGGGCTATAGAACCAGATATCGCCGCCAGTCGGGCCGTCGAATGTACCCAGTGTCGGATCGGTGGAGGTGCCCAGAAAACTGCTGACTGTACCCTCAAAACTTATCGGGCGGAAATTGCCATTGGCATCGACATTAGGCAATATCCGGTTGAGCACGGTATAGCCTGTGTCCGGGCCACCAAATTGCAACTCTCTGCCCTGAGGCAGGATATTGATGGCATCTGTTGTGTCCGTGAAAAGTGCTGTGTCCAGAGGTGTCCAGTTGATGATGGTTTCAGCAGTTGTGATCGTAACCAGATCAATTCCGGGAAGCCCGCTGGAGCTATAAGTCGCATTGCCGCTCGCCACTGACTCCGTTGCCTGAAATGCCCGAACGGGATCAATAGGTGGCGCGACAATGGTTGTCTGAGGCTGAACCAGACCCGACTGAATCGTTGGACTGGGAATGGTAGCGTTGATCGCAATGTTTTCTGCGCCATCGATTATCGGCAGCTCTCCTGAACCGCGGATAGCGATAGTATCAACGCCATTAATGGGGCCATTGCGTCCCGGTATGCGCACCGGAGGCAACATGCCTTCGCCGCGAATGGCGATAGTGTCGACACCATCAACCCCACCACTGCGACCCGGAATTCTGACCGTCGAGATATGGGGTCGGTTTTGTACTTGCATTACAGGCATAGTGGGGCGGCTAGAGCCCGCATTCGGGATAGATGCTAAAGAGGGATTGGCCAGCGTGGTAGGGGCGGACGGAGCTGCGGGTTGTGGCACAGAAGGAATTGTCGGCGTTCTGGGTTGGGGCTGAAGTGTTACACGCGCTGGCAGCGGATAATTCTGCACCATCAGATCGGGATTGCCATAGGCACCGCCTGGAACAGTCTGAGCAGTGGCAGGGGAAGACAGGCTCAGGGCCAGCGCAGCAGCAAACGCAGAACCCGTTGTCAGCAGTCGCCGCCGCGCACGTTGCGCCTTGTCATAAGCCGAAATGCTCCGATCAGAGCTTTCCATATGATTAGCCATTATCCTGTCCCTCATTCCTCAACCTCTTTATCCGCCGCACACTTTGCTCACCGCCAGTTCCACGGCGCGAGTTGCACCGACAGCGTGAACAGAAAACGTACATCGCCTGTATTTGTCTGAAATCCTGCGCTGTTAAGCGGCACCGCAACCAGCGTATCCAGTGTTACGCTATTGCGGATATTGGCGCGCAGGCCTGCGCCGATCGAATAGAGCTCCTGCGGATCAATGCCGTTAAACGCGGCATCCTCATTCCACACCCAAGCGGCATCAAAAAACGCATAGGGCTGGAATGCCGATGCCTTGGGGCCATTGGGGATGAGCGAGCCATAAGCCAGTTCATTGCGCACGCCGACGCCGCTGTCGCCGATAATCACACCCGGATCAAAGCCGCGCCCGACGGTAAAGTTACCACCGGAAAACTCTTCATAGGCGAGTAGCGGATCAGGCGCGTATTGCACCCGCGGCGCCACGGTCAACAGCAAATCAGGCGTGAAACGATAGTCAAATTGCGCATCGGCCCGGAAGACAAATTGTGTGCCATCCGCTTCAATCCGGCTGGGCGGGATAACACCGCCAAATATGCAATTGACCAGATTTTGGCCACAACCTTCTGTCGCACCGAAAACATCCAGTCCCTGCCGCACTTCCACACCAGCCAGCATCGACCATTTGGGTTCAACCGCCGAATAGCCATCGCGACCGGTTATACTCGCCGAAGAGACCTGACCATAGTTCAGCCGGGCATAGAGGACGCTCAAAGTATCACGAGACAGTTCCCCAACACCGAAATCAACATCCTGATCAATATATTCAAAGCCCAAGGTGCCGGAGAGATTTTGTGCCTGGTTGCGGATAAACGGATAATTCATATCCAGATTCGCAACCAGCGTTTCAGAGTCGAGCAGCCCATTGGCACCGACACTTGGCTCGCTCCAGCTATAGGTGAAGTCGCCGCCAATGGTGAAGCCTTCGCCGCCCAATGTCATGCGATGTGCCATTTGCAGCACCAGTTGCTCATCAAAATCGAGCGTGGAAAAAGCGCTGATTACCGTCTGGTCACCCAGCCCTGTCAGACCATTCAACCGAACTCGCGCCAAGCCGCCAAAGCGCCCGACTTCACGGCTGCCAAGATTCTGCACGGCAACATCAGCAAAGACCGCATTGCGGACAACAGAAAACTCACCAATCACCTCTCCTGGACCGGCATTAGCCGGACGCAGCGCGAGGCGGACATCCAGCCCCGGAATATCGCGCATCAGCAGCAAATAGCGCTCGGCATCCTTGATGTTGAAGGCCGGCTGGTCGCTCAGCTTATTGATATAGCGTGTCAGCAGTCTTTCCGATGTACCGGCATTGCCGCGGATCTCCACCCGCGTCATCCGCGCCACCAGCAGATCAAGCGTCACCACGCCTTCGGAAATCGACTGGGGCGGCACCTGCACCGCCGCCAAATAACCCTGTCTGCGCAATATGGTCGCAGCACGATCACGGATTTCACAGATGATGGCGACCGAGTTTTCCTGCCCGACATAATCAGTAAAACTCTCGGTCAGTAGGGACCGATCGATAACATCAGGGCCATTGAAACGAACATCGTTGAGCGTGAAACGGGCATCAGCAAATTCGGGAGCGGCCAGAGGACATGGTGCGCGCTCAAATTCGGTGTCGACGCTAATCGCCTGGCTATCTCTGGGTGGTTCGCGATCAGTAATACCACGCTGAATTTCCTCACGCGTGACACCGCCGGGCACGCCTTGTGCAAGCGCCGGAGCCGACACCCATGTCAGCGACACAATAGCAGTAGCACATACCAGCTTTGCCAGTTCATGCCTTGCTGCTTTCAGGCTTGCCATCATGCCCCTCATATATCCCCCTTCACATCGCCTCTGGCGCTTGTTGGCTGTCTTGCTGTGCGTCAGCATCGCCACCACTTCCAGGCAGCGGAATGACTTCCTCACGTTGACGATTTCTCAGTTTTTGCAGCGCATAATCGAACTGGGCATCACAGCCTTGCGTCATCAGGGTATCGACCAGAGTCACCGGGTCATCATCGCCAATCTCAATATAGCGCGCATAAACCGCAACTGGTGTTTGGCCTGCATCGGCATCCAGATCAGAGATCAGCCAGCCCTTGGATGTATCGGTTATACCCTTTGGCCATGGCACTTCATTGCTGTCGAGCGGCAGATACATCAGATGCCCCTCACCGCCATTGGCCGGGTCTATACGCAGCCGCTTTGCGCTTCCAACCTGCTTGCGGAACAACAAGGGCATCGCCTTGTCGACCACACAAAAGCCTCCGCCCTTGTCAATATCGACAAACCACAAAGTGGTGGGGCCTTCATTGTCATACAGGAACCCGCCATCAGCAGCAGGCGCCGGGGTACGGACAACACCGGCACGCGCTCTAACCGTGTTGCGCAGCGAATTGACCACCAGCTGCGTCCGCGCGCGCGCCGCGCTGCTCGGTGCATCAAGCCGCATAGTCACCGGGCCTTTAAGGCTTCGGGTACCACCAGCGTCGAGCAAGATCAGGCCATCGCCTTGCTGGAGGGTTATCATGGCATCATCGGCCAGCTTGGTGCCGCGCGGATATTGTGCTGCCGAAGGCCCGATGGAATCAATAACCATCACTTCCGCTGATGCAGCTGCCGGTACCACAAGTGCCATGGCAGCGAGCATTGGCCAAGTCAGCCATGTGCGGAAGGTGGTGGCGAACAGCATTATTCGGCTGTTTCCACGGCTGCAGCGGTTTCTGTCGCCGTATCTTCTGTGCTCAACGTATCAACGAGCAGATCAAGCTGCTGCTGACAGCCGCGTGCTATCAGTTCCGAAGCCGTATCATCGGCATCTTCAGGCACCGTCTCCATCAGCCGCACAGTGATTTGCGCAGGAGGCTCGACGTCACCGGCCATAGCCAGCGTGTAACTGCTGCCATCAATCATCGGAACCATGTCCACCGGCCACCGCTTCAGGGCGCTACCACGCCGCCATTCAATCGGTGTTGCGCCTGCACCTGAAGCATTGGCCAATGTGGCAGACATGGTCGCCGCAATATCACTGCGCCACAGCACCGTGGCGGCAGGGTCAGCAATGCAATAGGTGCCGGGGCGGGTGACATCAACAAACCACAGATTGGGGCTGCGCGGCGCAATCCCTGCTTCGCCGACGGTTGCAGTACCGGTGCTGCGCACCGCTCCGGTGCGGGCGCGGGTATTGCTGCGTGTACGCAACAGCGAGCGCATGCTACTGGTCGTAGAGGCGCTGGCCACTCGCTGATTGAGCGATATGGTGCGCGGCCCGCGCAGCACCCGCGTTCCACCCTTGTCGAGAACGGTAATGACATCGCCGCTCTTGAGTGTGATACGTGCATTGGCAGGCAGCTTCTTGCCCGCCGGATATTGACTGGCGGAAGGCCCGGTGGAGCGGACAACCACCGATTGCGCCATGGCTGGTGCCGACAATAGTGTTACGCCGCCGACCAGCAGCGCAGCGCCAAAGGCTGCTCTACCCGCCTTTTTCATTTTGCTCCTGGCATTATCCCAGAACATAGCTTTCTCCTTTTCCGGTCGCCTGCAATCGCTGTTTCAGATTGCTCAGGGCATTATCTTCGCCCCATTTCGCGACAATGTCTGTGAGCCGTGACACAGCATCACTCTCTCCCTGGGCATGAGCGGTGACGATATTGGCCAGAACCGCGCGTTCCTGCGGTTCCCATTCGGGCATGGGTTCAAAAATCTCGACAGGGGTTGACCTTCCGCGCAGCGTTATCGTGCCCATTGGCCGGTACCAATCGAGGCCGGAGCGCTCTGCCGCCTCGCGGCTGACCAGCACCGTGGTATCGAGCGCCTTGTTCGCCGCTTCCAGCCGCGCGGCGGTGTTCATGCTGTCGCCAAAGGCGGTATATTGAATGCGTCCCTCGCCACCGAAATTGCCGACAATGGCAGGACCGAAATGCATACCGACACGGGTGCGGCCAATGGGCGGGGTGCCGGGAGGCGCTGATTTACGAAATGCCTCGCCTGCCTCATACATGGCATAGGCGGCGCGGGCGGCGCGTTCGCCATCATCGGGATAGGAAATCGGCGCGCCCCAAAAGGCGACGACGGCATCACCGACAAATTTGTCGAGTGTGCCACCATATTCCAGCACCACCGCAGCCAGCCGGTCGAGATAGTCATTGAGCAGTTGCGCCACCATTTCCGGCTCAATCGCGTGGCTCAGTTTGGTGAAGCCCTCCAGGTCGGTAAAGACACAGAAGATCTCCCGCTTCTCGCCATGTAGCGCCAGCCTGTCCGGGTTTTTCAGTATTTCCGACGCGACTGATTTGGGCAGATATTTACCGAGTGCGCCTTGAGCAAAAGCACGCTGTTTCGAGCCAATCACCCGCGCCGAAGCGCTAACCGACGCATAGGTCATCAACCAGCCAATCGCCCAGCCAAAGGATGGCAGGCCGAGTGTATGAACATCAAGCGACTCCACCCAGAAAGGCAGCGCGACCAGCAGCGCCAGTTGCGAAATCAACAGCAGAGCAATAACCCAGGCACGGGCATTGGTCAGCGCTGTCATCGCCCCGGCGGTAATGACCAATATGGCGGCAATCCATAGCAACCAACCGGGTACTGTCGCCGGTTTTGCATTGTCGAGCAGCTGCGCCAGCATATGCGCATGCACTTCCAGCCCGATCATCGTTGTCACACCCGTGACGGGATCGCCGGTGCGGGTGAAAGGGGTGTCAAACTGGTCAAAGTCAACAAAATCACCGCCAATAAGCACATGCCGCCCGGCAATTTGATCTGCGAGAAATTCGGCCGTCACCGGATCGGCAAACAGGTCTATCGGGAATTTGGCAAAGACCGGGCGATCCGCTGCTTCAGGTGCGCGGAAGATGATCGGCCCACGATAGCTGTCAAAACCACGCGCTTCTCCTGCAAGCGCGATGGAGAAAAAGGTTGGTAGTTCGGCAGGTTGTTCCGGCCAGCGGCGGACAACATTATCGCTATCGGTTTCCAGCCTGATGCTGGTGGGCACACTGTTTCCTGTTGCCGCCTCGGCGAGATAGGCTTCGAGAAATTCCTGCTGCTCAAAACGGATCGCCTCGGCATTGGTATCGACCGAAGCATAAGCAATATGCGTCGGCGTCTGCATCGACTGAAAAGTCTGCTGCAGTAGCGGATCATCATCCTGCGGCTGGTCGAAAAGGATATCAATGCCAATAGATTTCGGGTCCATGGCATCAATATTGCGCAGCGCATTGGCCAATATCGTCCGGTCCACCGGCGAACGCTGACCGGTGTCGCGCAGCGTCTGGTCGGTATAGACCACCATCACAATGCGCTCATCCTGCGGCACCTGTGGCGCGAAATTGGCGGCGCGAATATCGTACAGCGCACTTTCTGCATCGCGCAGCAGTGGAATATCCCAAGCAAAACGCGCGACCAGCAATGCCAGCATCAGAAAGACAATCATCGCCAAAAGCCGTATCGGGCCGAGCTGTGAAATCAGCTGGCGCATGCTGCGGTCAACCGTATTCGCCTGATTGGCTGAAGAAGATTCAGACTGCGCTGGCACCTAATCCCCCACAGACTCTTTCTGGGAAAGCTGCGCGCTGGCACCATCGGTACGCAATGTCCGCGCGCCATCGCCGATCACCGCGAAACCGGCCCAATAATAGGGATGCGAAGTCAGCGGATCATTCATCAGCGGCTTTTGCGCTTCGGCCAGCGCTGCCCAGATCGTGCGGTTTTCACCCTTTTCGAACAGCCCGGTAATCAGCCGCGACGTCGCATCAAAATCATCGGGTGCGGGCCAGTGGCTGGCCATTACCGAACGGCCGCCTGCACCGACAAAGGCGCGTACCAGTCCGTCCAGCGAACCGCCGCCGCCGGTAACCAGACCTGCCTCGCGGGTTGCTGCCACGGTTGCCCGGCCCGCGGTATCGCAAGCGGAGAGGATCACCAGATCAGCATCAAGCCGCAAGTCAAAAATCTCGCGGAAAGTCAGCAGACCATCGGAGTTCTGCTCACCAAAAGAGGTAAGCAATGCCGGGCGTGCCGGGCATTCAGCGCGTGGTGCGGTTACCAGCCCATGCGTCGCAAAATGCAGAATGCGGAAATCATCGAGATCATCGCGCGCGTTGATCGCACTGTCATTAAATGCAGCGCCAGTCAGTATTTCTGATTGCGACTGGCCAACAAGCGAACGCACCGAGAGCAATTCGGCAGCCGAAATCGGTTTATTCCACTCCGCCAATGGCCAGTTGCAATTACCGGCATTGTCCCTGCCCATAGAACGGATCCTGCTAGTATCTGCTTCATTAAAGACGGCTGCATTTTCGCCCATGCCGAGATATTGCTGACGCGCATTGGAGGCCGGTGCGCCGCGGGCATCGACAAAAGCGCGCGCCGAAACGGCGGTGCTGATCGCGGTATCGCGCGCCAGCCAGTTGACATCACTTACATCAAAAGGGTCGCCATCAATCGCATCGGCGCGTTCAGTATAGCGCGCGACTGAGGCGTCATCGGTAACCAGCAGATCGATCGGCAGGCGCAGCAATGCGCCATCCGGCTCAAAAATCAGATGATCGAGACCACGCAACTGGCTATCCACCGGACCGAACAAATCACTATAAAGCGAGCGCGCTGTAGCGACATCATAGGGTGTCGTCAGATATTGCCGCGTTACCGGATCAAATTGCGAGATCGTATCGCGCAGCGTATCGACGCGCTGATCCATCTCGTCGGCGGATACAGTTGCGCGCCACGCACGGCTGGTCTGGCCGTCAGTGAAGAAGATATACACCTTGTCCGAAGCTACTGACACACGGGTAAAGCCTTCACCCGGCTGCATCACGCTGAATAGCTCATCCAGCCCCAGTTGCCGCGTCGCCAAGGCAGTATATTGCGGATAAGCGGAGAGGCTAACGAGAATTTCCTGCTGCGCGGATTCCAATCGTTCAATCTCCGATGCCAGACGCTCGCGCCGCTCGGCAACGCCCCTTTGCCCGGCGGCTTCGCCCAGCGCTGAAAACTCGATGCGCAAACGCTCAATTGAGCGGCCAATATTGGTTGACTGGCGGAACAACCGCGCCGCCTCATCATCTCCGGTACTCAATTCGCGTGATAGAATGGCCTGCGTTTCAGCAACACCGGGACGCACCAGTATCTGGGTTGCCTCAAAAAACTCCTGCACATCAGCATCGCTCGGATTGCCATCGCCGACAAGCAGATCAAAATAGGGCGAAAGCTGGTTGGCAAAGCCGCTCAGCGCATTGCGCCGATTGAGCGAGTTTTCGACGACTTCTCGATATATGGTCCGCGCCTGATCGGTCTGCCCACGGCGCACATAATAGGCCGCCAGGCGCGCCTTGGCGGCACTTAGTGCGCGGGTTTCCGGATATTGCGTCGCCAGCAGACTGATCGCTTGGGTATAGAAATTCTCTGCCTCAGCAAAATCACCCTGCCCTTCGGCAATGACACCCAATTCAGTCAGGATTTGTGTCCGCAGTCTTATGATAGAGACAACCCGGCCTTCGCGAACGCTCACTGCTTCAGACAAAGCGGTAATCAAGCCTTCGCGTGCAATATCGGGCTGACCAGAAAGCCGCTGCGCCGTCGCAACCAGATGCCGAGCCTGGGCATCGATTATAATCGCCCGCTCCTCAGGCGTCAGTTTCAGGTCATCGACATAGCCCAATATATCGCCAAAATCGGTGTCGCGATTGATCCGCGCTGCAATTGGCCGGGTAATCTCGCCTTGAGAGCGCAGCACTTCGGCACTGTCGACAATCGCGGCAATAGGCTGGTTCAACCGGTTGATCGCCGCGCCATATTGGCGCTGGTTGATCAGATGGATGGCTTCAAAATTGCGACGCAGGCGCGCCTGAACCGGGTCATCGGTCGGTATCTGCCGTGCTTCTGCAAAGAGAGCATCGGCCTCGGCAAAATCTCCGAGATTGGATTTCTGCAGGGCACGGTTGATCAGGAACTCGCCGGGCTCAATCCCCTCTTCCTCACCACTAAGCCGCTGCTCCAGCGTCTCAAAGAACGCGGCAGCATCGGCATAGTCGCCCTTGTTGTTGCGGCGATAGCCCTCGGCCAGCGCCTGATCGGGCTCCAGCGTCAGCGCCTGCACTCGGGCAAAGGCTTCGGTATCGCCCAGCGATGTCGTGACAACACGGATATCGCCTTCAACCAGCGTGTCAGTCATCACCGATTCCAGCGCCAGATTCAGCGCATCACCATAAGCGGTGAAACCCTCGGTGACATAATGCACCTTGCCGGTTTCACGGCTAATAACGGTGTAGGGCAAATTGCCCTCGATCCACACACATGCCTCATTGCTGTCGCATGTCACATCATTCGCACGCCGCGCCGCCAGACGCGAGCGGACATCGCCTGCACTCTCACGCAGCGCAAAAACATAGCCAATGGGTTTGGCAGAGTCGCGGCAGACAATCGCCCAGCTACGGTCAAAAGGCGAGATATTAGCCGGATCAAGCGAACGGCTCTGCGCCTGACACAATGTATCGCCGCCTGTCCCAATAGGAAAGCTGTCGCGCAAGCTGACCGGTTGCTGCTGCGCATATGCGGGAGCAGTAAAAGCAAAAGTCGAAGCGGCAAAGGACAAGGCTAGCAGACCTTTACCTAACCCGCTATATTTCGATATCTGTACTGATGATCCTTCAGCCTGAGCTGAAAGTAGTCCCGGTGCAACCATCAGGTCGCACAGCTGGCGCCAATCAAACCGCATCGCATACCCCTCACGGCGCGCGGCAAAAATGCGTTTTCGCATCTGCTGCACGACTCACTGTGCGACCCGGAATGTCCCTTCAAGACATCTTTATCAGCTTATGAAACTTATTTCACAACTGTTATAGTATGTAACGGACATCAGGCAAAAGAGCGATGCGGTAAGTCACAATAAGGACTTTTAAGGCGAAAATTTACATCGCCAGACAGGCAAAATCACGCAAAACCGCGAAAATCTATCGCTTCAGATATGGGCGCACGCGGCACAGGGAAACGGTTAACCGGAGCATCCGGATCACGATAACCAATCGCCATGCCACAGAAGAAGATATGATCTTCCGGCAGGTTGAGCGTTTCGCGTATCTCTTTGCCATAAACGGACCACGCTTCTTGCGGACATGTATCGAGTCCTGCTTCGGTCAGCAACAGCATCAATGTTTGCAACCACATGCCCATATCGGACCATTGCGGCGGGCCCATATTCTTCGGCGTATGGACAAACAGACAAACCGGTGCGTCAAAAGCGCGGAAATTGCGTGTCATCTGCATCATCCGCCCCATCTTGTTTTCGCGCGGGATTTCCAGACTGTCATACATTGCCTCGCCCAACGCAAAACGTCGGGTGCGATAAGGCTCCTGCAAACCTTTGGGATAAATCTCATATTCCGGCGACTGTCCCTCAGGGCCTGATGGCAGCTTTTGCGCCACCGCCGCTTTAAGTTCCTCCAGCGGCTCGCCTGTCAGCACCACCGCATGCCAAGGCTGAAGATTGCCACCTGATGGCGCATATTGCGCGGTTTCCATCGCGGCCCGTAATACCTCCAGATCAACCGGCTTATCGAGAAAATGGCGAATAGAGCGGCGGGTGCGCACAGCCTTGGTTACATTCATGGGCGATCCTCAGATTATGGCGATGTGCTATGATTAGCTGGTGGTTTCGCTGCTATCAGTCGTTTCTTCAGCAGGGGGACATGATCCGGCTTCCGGTGCAACACGCCAGATAATGCCGGCCACATCATCGGTGATCAGTAATGCGCCGGTAGCGTCAATCTCCACCATGGTCGGGCGACCTCGCGCATCGCCGCTGTCGGTCAGGAAACCGGTTAAGACGTTGACCGGAAGCGCATCAGTCGGTTCACCATCATCGGCAAAGGCGACATAGACGACATCATAGCCCGAAGCAGGCTTGCGGTTCCAAGAACCATGACGCGCGATAAACGCGCCTTCGGCAAAAGCATTACAAAAAGCCGATTCATGAGAGAATACAACGCCCAGCGGCGCAACATGTGCACCCAAGGCATAGTCGGGCTTGCGGATATATCCTGACAGATCGCGCAGCAACGGCTCTTCCACCCGTGTGTCCTGATAGCCACCCCAATAATAATGCGGCCAACCAAATTGGGTGCCCAGCCCGACTTCAGCGAGATAATCCGGTACCAGATCAGGGCCGAGCATATCGCGCTCATTGACCACAGTCCAAAGCCCACCGGTCTCGGGGTGAATATCCATCCCCACCGGATTGCGCAGGCCAGAGGCATATTCGCGCAACTCATTATCGGCATCCAGCTGAATTTCGAGGATCGCCGCGCGTTGGGTTTCGGTGTCCATACCGTTTTCGCCGATATTGCTGTTCGAGCCGACAGCAACAAACAGGCTGGTACCATCAGCAGACGCAATCAGGTTGCGGGTCCAGTGGTTATTCGGCTTGGAAGCATTGAGATCGGCGATTTTCTCGCCCTTGGCGGTAATCTTGGTATCCCCCTCACTATAAGGGAAAGCCAGCACTGCATCGGTATTGGCCACGTAGAGCGTATCGCCCACCAGCGCCATACCAAAGGGTGAGTTCAGTCCTTCGAGGAACACATTTTTCTGCTCGGCCACGCCATCACCATCTGCATCACGCAGCAAGCTAATACGATTGGCCGAAGGCGATCCTGCACCTGCACGTGCAATCAGATTGCGAAAGACCCAGCCTTCAATACCCTTATTTTCGCGTGGTGGGCTATTGGTCTCTGCCACCAACAAGTCACCATTGGGCAGACGATACATCTGCCGGGGATGGTCCAGTCCTTCTGCATAGCGCGAAACGGCCAGCCCATTGGCAACTATGGGCGCTTCGCCCTCACCCCAGCCGACAATATCGGCAATCCGGACGGTCGGGAAGCTCTCACTGCGGGGGTCGGAAATCTCCGGATTGGGCCCGCTTAGCTGTTCTGTTGTATATTCCGCAGTTTGCCCACGTAGCAGAAAATAGGCCGCCAGCCCCAAGATCACCAGAACCAGAAAAATGAAAATCAGGCTGTTTCTTACCCAAGCGCGCATATGCTTCCCCTGACGGGCAACAATGCCCGTCTTTTGCTAATATTATGACTCTGTACACCAGCTATATCGCCAGCATGGAAAGCTGTCACGCCCAAGCGATGGTCATAACCTTCCAGCCGATATAGCCAAAATAGCACAGCAATAACAGCACACCCTCGCGGCGGAAGATGCTGTAATGCGTTGCGGCGCAGAGGATCATCAGAATAGCTGACATCATAAGGATCGGCAGATCGGGTGTAACCAGTGCATCGGGGAATCCATTGGGCGAGAGAATGGCCACCGTGCCGCCAATGCCGAGAATATTGTAGATATTGGAACCCATAACATTGCCGACAGCAATCTCCCCCTGATTGCGCCAGGCGGCAACCAGTGAAGTCACCAATTCCGGCGCAGACGTGCCCATGGCGATTACAGTAATGCCAATCAGCGTTTCACTCAGACCGAAAGCACCAGCGATCGCCACCGCCTGTTCCACCAGCAGCGAACCGCCGGTCAGGATCATGCCCAGCCCAATCAGCAAAATCACGATCGAGGAGGCCATGGGGTAGTTATAGTAAATTGCTGCAAGCCCTGTCGTTTCGGGTTCTATGGCAATTTCTCGCGCATCATCGGTGACATCGTCCAACGCTTCGGCAGGCCCTTCGCCGACCCCGCGCGATCCGGCATGGGCGATACCGGCATCACCCGCCGCAGTAGCGCCGCTCGAACGCTTTTCCTGTATCACGGCATAAGTCAGATAGCTGATCAGCAAAGCCACCATGGCAATACCCCAGCCGCGCCCGATATTGCCATCCGCCGCCAATATCCAGAGCATCAGCGTCGCCACTAGCACCAGACCACCATCGCGCCACAAAGGCGCGCGGGTCACCGCCAATCGTCCCACCGTGGCGGTTGCCCCCAGGATCAACAGGCTATTGGCGAGATTTGAGCCGATCACATTGCCCCAAGCAATACCGGGCGAACCAATGCGGCTGGCCTGTATGCTGGCAGCGAGTTCCGGCGCGGAGGTGCCAAAGCCGATAATCACGATGCTGACAATAAGCGGACTTACCCCGAGGCAATCAGCCAAGCGCACCGCGCCGCGCACCAGCAATTCACCGCCGCCAATAAGCAGCGCCAGCCCTAAAATTAGCAGGAGAATGGTGACAAGCATCGCGCACGGGCCTTAGCAGCCCGAAGGCGTATGGCAATGGGTTTCAGGTGACCGTTAGCAGACGTTACGGTCTCGATATGGAAATGCTGACTATCGAAACAGCTTTATCTTTAGCCGAAGCAGTTTTGCTTTTTTTGAGCCAACGTTTAAGAGCATGCCGGGTAGTAAAGTTACAAATGAAACCGCTTGGGGAGTAAATTATGAAGAAGCTGTTTGGCGCCGCATCCTTGATGGCTCTGGCTGTTTCCAGCATCACCGCGGCGCAAGCCGCACATGACCATGATGGCCATGATCACGGCCATATGATGCTGGCCGTGGAAGAAGGCGGCGCGAGCGATGATGGCATTACCACCACCGCCCGCGATTATTGGGGTGAATGGGGCGTTGATACCACGCTGGTGAAAGACAGTGTTCAGCCCGGCGATGATTTCTTCATGTATGTCAACGGCAAATGGGTTGATAGCTTCGAAATCCCCGCTGACCGCTCGCGCTATGGTGGTTTTACGCTGTTGGCGGAAAAGTCGGAACAACGGGTGCGCAAGATCATCGAAGAGCTTGCCGCAGAACAGCCTGATCCAGCGACGCTAGAGGGCAAGATTGCTGCCTATTACAACAGCTATATGGATGTTGATGCCATTAATGCCGCCGGCCTCGCACCAGTACAGCAGCATATAGATGCCATATTGGCTATCCAGAACCGCGAAGACCTGGCCAAAGCCTTTGCCATGACTGGCCTGTCTGCCCCGATGGGCGGCTGGGTTGATGTCGATAGCAAAAAGACCGACGAATATACTTTCTATGTCAACCAATCGGGCCTCGGTCTCCCGGACCGCAGCTATTATCTGGATGATAGCGAGCGTAATGTGGAGCTACGCGCCGCCTATAAGGAATATCTGACCTTCCTATTGGGGAAAGCCGGATATCAAGATCCCGCAGCAGCAGCGGAATCGGTTTACGGTCTGGAACGCCAAATTGCTGAACAGCATTGGGACCGTGCATTGGGCCGCAATCGCGACCTTACTTACAACAAAGTGAGCCGCGCTGACCTCATCGCAATGGCCGATGGCTTTCCGGTCGAAACCTTTATGACCGAATTGGGCATTGGTGATCATGATGGTTTTGTCATTCGCCAACTGACGCCTACAGCCGAAGAAATTGAAGCCATTGGTCTGACAGAAGAACAGCTTGCCAAACTGGGTGCAGGTGTTCCCGGCCTCATGAAGCTGGCCAATGAAGCACCATTGGCGACATGGCAAGCCTATCTGCAAGCGCATCTGCTTTCTGACGCAGCTTCCGTACTGCCCAGCGACATCGATGAAGCCCGATTCAATTTCTACGGCAAGAAGCTGGGCGGGGCGAAAGTGCAGCGTGAACGCTGGAAACGGGCTGTCAGCGCGGTCGAAGGCGCTCTCGGCGAAGGCGTCGGCAAGGTCTATGCCGCGCGCTATTTCCCACCGGAAAACAAGGCCGCGATGGACGAGCTGGTCGAGAATCTGCGCAAGGCCATGGCCGTCAATCTCAATGAAATACGCTGGATGAGCGACGAGACTAAAGTCGCCGCGCGTGAGAAGCTGGCGAAGTTCACTCCGAAAATCGGCTATACGGAGAAGTTCGAGACCTATGACGATCTCGAAGTCACTCAGGGCGCGGCGTTTGCCAACACCATATCCGCTGGCAAATGGGGGCTGAATGACATGCTTTCCAAGCTGGGGCAGCCCATCGACAAGACCGAATGGTTTATGCTGCCGCAGACGGTGAATGCCTATTATTCGCCGAACCGGAATGAGATTGTGTTCCCGGCAGCCATTCTCCAACCACCCTTTTTCAACCTCTCAGCAGACCCGGCGGTCAACTATGGTGCGATTGGTGGCGTGATCGGCCATGAAATGGGCCATGGTTTTGATGATCAGGGTGCCAAGTCCGATGGCGATGGCGTTTTGCGTAACTGGTGGAGCGAGGAAGACCTTGCCAATTTCAAGCAACTGACCAGCGCATTGGTCGAGCAATATAACAAGCTGTGTCCGCTCGATGATGGCGAAACCTGCGTCAACGGCCAGCTCACTCTTGGCGAGAATATCGGTGATCTGGGCGGCCTCTCCATGGCCTATCGCGCCTATAAGCTGTCGCTCAATGGTGAGGAAGCACCGGTGATTGATGGCCTGACCGGCGACCAGCGCTTCTTCATGGCCTGGGCACAGGTATGGCGCAACAAATCGCGCGAAGCCTTTCTGCGTCGCCAACTCAAGACCGATCCGCACTCACCCGCAGATTACCGCGTCAACGGCATCGTGCGCAATTTCGATGAATGGTATGAAGCGTTCAATGTCGGGCCAGACCATGCGCTTTATCTGCCACCGGAAGAGCGTATTCGGATTTGGTGATCAATTCTCCCCTCCCGTTTACGGGAGGGGTCGGGGGAGGGCCTGTAAGAGTCTTCTTCCTATAAAAGAGGAAATGCGAAATACTCCCTCCCGTAGCCCCTCCCGCAGGCGGGAGGGGAATAGAATAACAAAAGGGGCGATCCACTATGTGGTTCGCCCCTTTTGCTTGCCCAGAGCTCAATGGAGGGGGAGGAGAAGAGCCCCGGTAAAGCGCCCGAGAGGGGGATTTCAGGCGCTTGTTTCAAAATACGGAAAACAGAACCCTATGGCACCTCCTGAGCCTGTGTGGCGTCAGCAGTTTCGGTCGCTATCTCCGGCTCGCCACCGATGGCGCGATAGAGTGCGATCCGCTGGCGTTGGACATTGGCCTGAGAGATCACAAGAGCTTCCGCCGATGCATTGGCATTACGCTGTGCATCAATCACGGCGAGGAAGTCATCCAGACCATTGCGATAACGAATATCGGCAAGTCTCGCCGCATCACGATCGGTTACGGCCTGTTCTTGCAGCGAGACGGTTTCCGCATTCGCCGCATCCACCGCCACCAGTGATGCCTCAACATCACCCAAGGCCGTGAACAGCACCCGGCGATAATCTGCAAAAGCGAGCGCCGCTTCGGCCTCGCGTTGGTCAATACGGGCACCAATACGGCCAAAATCGAGCAACGGCACTGTCGCGCCGCCGACCACCGAGCCGATAATCGCGTCATCGCTGAACAGATCACCCAGCGCCAGCGCGATCAGGCCAATGCTCGCCTGGATCGAGAAGGTTGGATATTGTTCACGCACGGCTGAAGCGAGGTCAGCATCAGCAGCGGCAAGGCGATATTCTGCCGCCACCACATCAGGCCGGGCGCGGAGCAAGGTCGAAGGCACGGTGAGTGCGGGTTTGGCAAGACTAGCGCCAGGCAATGTTCCGCCCTCGTCCAATTGCGCCTTTACCTGCTGCACCGATTGTCCGGTCAGCGTCGCCAGCCGTGCTGTTATAGCGCCTTCTTCTGCGACCAATGGTGCCAGACGCGATTCTGCACGGCGCAGCAGCGATTGCGCGCGCACGGTATCAAATTCCGCTACCAGCCCGGCATTGGCACGCTGTGCAGTTAGCGCCTCCTGTCCTTGCAAATCGACAATTTCCGCATCAATCACCGAGCGCCGCGCCGCTACAGCGCGATAATCGATGACGTTGAGCGCAACATCCGCCGTCAGCGCCAGCCGGGTCGCGGCGGCATCGGCATTACTGGCATCCAAGCGCAGTGCCGCAGCGCGCTGGGCCGCTTTCAGTCGTCCGAACAGATCCGCATCCCAGCTGGCATCGATCGAAGTGCTGAAAATCGTCTGGTCCTGCTCAATGGCAAAGCCTCCAGGCGCATCATCACCGCCGACGCCGCCAAATTGTGCCGGGTTGATCCGTTGCTGGGTAACATTGGCCTGACCCGTCACATTGGGCAGGCGCGCTGCCCCCGCTCCGCGCAATCCGGCACGGGCAATATTGATCCGCGCCAGAGCAGCAGCCAGATCAGGCGCGTTTTGCAGTGCTGTGTCGCGCAGGGCAACAAAGCCGGGATCATTGATCGGCAACAATCCGGCGATATCTTCCGCCTGATCTGTGGTGGCTACAGGCGCTGCAAAGCTATCTGGCAGCAATACCGTTTCCGGTGCAGGCGGGCTGTTGCCTGTCATGCATCCAGCCAGCAGAGATGTGCTTGCCAGCAGCGGCCATATCAGGCGCTTATGGGCGATGCGGTGCATCATTCTGCCTCCGCTTTATCAGCCGTGTCGTCCTTGGTCTGGGGCTCTTTGCCCGGCACAAAGGCATCAACCTGCTGGCCGATAAACAGGCCATGATCGCTGTCGGGCAGAGCATAGATCAGCTGCAACACCCGGACATCGACGCGCTCGGATGACGAGTTGGTCAGCGAGCGCTTGGGCGTTACCAGCGGTTCGGAGCGGACATAGGCGACTTTCACCTTCTGCTCGCCATTGCCGCGCGGGCTGACCACCGCTGCTTCGCCGAGAGACAAACGCTCAATCTCATTCTCATCGACATCGATACGGACATGCAGCGGCGTGGTGTCGCCCATGGTGATCGCTGGTTCGGCATTATTGCCCATTTGGTTGGTCGCGGCGAATTCGCCGGGACGGATATTGACGTCGAGAATCTCGCCCTCAATCGGCGCGCGGACAATCAGACGGTCCAGAGTCACCTTGGCGCGTGACAATTGCGCTTCAGCTTCCTGCAATTCTGCGCGCGATAGCTGCAACCGTGCTGCTGCATCGCGCACGGTGGACTCGCGATCGATCACCTCGCGCTTGGAAAAAGCCCGGCTATCGGAAATATCCTTATACAGCCCCAATTGCTCACGCGCATTGTTCAGCGTCACCTGCGAGGCCGCGATGCTGCTTCTGAGCCGCTGTACACGCGCCTCTGCCTCGCGCCGTGCCGCTGATGCATCGCGCGCATCAATGGTGAACAGCGCTTGCCCCTTGCTGACAGTATCGCCGGGGCTGACAAACAGTTCGGACACCACCCCGGCAATTTCCGGCGCAATATCGATAAGCTCGCTCGATGGCTCGACCACGCCGGCTCCGGCGACGCTGCCATCCTGTTCTTCAGGGGCCGTTGCCGGGACCAGATCAGGATCGGTCGTCGAGTCATCGGGCTGAGTGGCAAACACCATATAGGCCGCGGCAATCATGCCTATAACGGCAATGATCGGCAGTATCTGACGCGAGAAGCTGAGTTTTTTCATGGGCGGTCCCCTGAAGGCGCAAAGGGTGTGGGAATAGAAAAGGGTTGAGGTGGCTGGCGCGGATCAATGGCCATCGGGCATCTCCTTACCATCATGGGTGATGCGGCCATCCTCCATCTGCAATATGCGGTCGGCGAGATCGAAGACGCGGTTATCATGGGTCACGATGATCACGGCGCGCTCTTCGGACAGCGCCACTTCGCGCAGCAGGTCCATCACCCGCCGCCCGGACATGGCATCGAGCGCGGCTGTCGGTTCGTCGCAAACCACCAGCTTGGGCGCATGCACCAGAGCACGGCTGATCGCGACCCGTTGTTGCTGGCCACCGGAGAGCTGGCGCGGCAGCTTATCCGCCTGATCGCCAATATTGAGCTTTTCCAGCATTTCGCGACCGCGATCCTCCGCCTCGGCGCGCGGCACACCGGCGGCAATCAGCGGCACGGCAGCATTTTCTGCGGCGGTCAGCGTTGGCAGGAGATTATATTGCTGGAAGACAAAGCCGATATTATCGAGCCGGAAATTGACCAGCTCATTGTCGGACAGGTCATAAATATCGGTGCCAAAAACCCGTACACTGCCTTCGGTCGGATACATAATCCCGGCAATAATTGAGATCATCGTTGTCTTGCCCGAACCAGACTCACCGACCAGATAGGTCAGTTCGCCTGGGCGAACATCGGCATCAATCTCATGCAGCACCCGGATAAAGCCATCACCAACCGGAAATTCCTTAACGATCCCACGCACCGAAATGGCGGCGTTCTCGATCACCTGAAGCGGCACCGGCTGGGCGGTAGATATGGCTTGCTGGCTCATCGGAACACCTCCGATGGCTCGGTGTTGATCACCTCGCGCAGCGCGATAAAGCCGGTGAGCATGATCATCACAATTGTCACCACCGCCGTCAGCAGCGGAATCTGCCACGGCGTGTAAAAGCCCTTGAAGGTATCAATGGCCTCTGTTGTGTAGATAAACAGCACGGCAAGAAAGATGCCTATGCCATAGCCGATCAGGCCGATAAGCCCGGCCTGACACGCCACCATCAAGCGGATTTTGTTGTTGGTCACACCAATCGCTTTGAGCGCGCCGAACTGCTTGATATTGTCACGGATAAACAGGCTGAACGTCAGACCAACAATCGCCACGCCGACAACAAAGCCCAACGCCACAGTGATGCCGAAATTGACCGGAATACCGGTATTTTCGATAATGAAATTAATCCCGTCATCGGCAAATTCACTGCGGGTACGGGCTTTTAGACCGGTGACATCTTCAATATGGCGTGCCACCTCCAGCGGATCGCGGCCTTCTTCGGTGCGCACTAATATGAAACTCATCCGGTTGCGGGTGCCCGGAACGAAATTCAATGCATTGGAATAGCGGGTATAGAGCGTCACCTGCGAGGTGAAGGTCGGCGTGGCATCGACAATACCGCGGATGATCGCGCGCTGATCATTCAGCTCCAGTCGGGTGTTCATCGCTTCCTCACTGCTGGGAAACAGACGGCGCGAGCCGACATCATCGATAAATACGGCATCCGGGTTCGCTAGAGCGCCTTTGTCACCAACCACCATATTGGTCGGTAGGCCGATCAGGGTGGAATCATCTACGCCCACCATTGTCACACCTTCCAGATCGCCATCGCGTGACCGCACATTGGCACCCGCACGAATATGCGGCACCGCCCATTCCACACCATCAACACCGCGCACCCGCTCCAATGCGGTGGAAGGCATGGGGAAGGTGATGTCGGCATTGCGCGCAGAAGGGTCCATCACCCATATTTCAACGCTGGACACATCCTCCACAGCACTGGCGCCGCGCATCAGCAGATTGACAAAAATGGTCACCTGCTGCGTGATCAGCAGCGTGGAAAAGGCGACACCGAAGAGCAGACCGAGAAATTTGGTCCTGTCTCCGGTCAGCATTCTGATGGCAATCCAGTTCATGCAAGACCCTTAAATTGCTGACCTCAAAAAAATACCGGACCCAATTTCGGTTTGACCCGTTGACAGAGTGGCATTTGCATCGTCACCCGACTCATGATAGTGAACGATTGCGTTTACTAACTAGCCAATAGTTATTGAACGTCAATGTTCAATTTCTCAAAAGGTTCCTTTATTGTCTGAAAAATTCTCTCCACCAGTCGATGAACAGCCACCGGAAGCGGCCGCAAAAACCCCGCATCCCGGCGGGCGTCCGCGCGATCCGGAGAAGCACCAGGCGATATTGCAGGCGGCACGAAAAATTTTTTTCACCAAAGGCGTTGCAGCCAGTGCAATTGAGGAAATCGCCCAGCATGCCGGTGTCTCGAAAGTGACGATCTATAACCGCTTCGGCGATAAACCGACGCTGTTTGAAGCCGTGGTGAAGGAGCAGACCGACAGTATGAGCGAAATGCTGATCGGCAAGAAAGCCGAAGGCGCTGATCTCAAAACCCGCCTCAATGGCTTTGGTGAGGCGCTGCTCGCCTTTCTGTTCCACCCCGATCATGTATCGATGGAACGCATATTGGCACAGGATTTGGCCGAACATCCGGGGCTTGCAGACCGGTTTTTCGCGGTAGGCCCCGGCCAATGCCGTGACCGTTTATCGCATGTGCTGAGTGAGGCTGCTCAACGTGGTGAACTAACACTCGATGATCCGCGTGACGGCGCAGAAGACTTGCTCAGCTTATGGAAAGGCTTTGCCGATCTGGAATTCCGTTTGAGTGTTCGGTCGCCACCGGACAAAGCGGAAATTGCCGAGCGCGTTGCCCTTGGCACGGAGAAGTTTCTGCGCCTGTGCGAGAAAGCTGATTAAAATCAGCCTTCTGGCTCATCATCATTCACTATTCCGCGCTTGGCCATTTCTATGTCAGAGCGCGACTGTCCATCCATATAAACAAGCGTGATCGACATTCTACGATTGCGTGGGTCTGCAGGGTCCGCCGCATTAAATGGTTCGCGGTCCGCCACCCCTTCAATCCTGTGCATGCGCGATATCTCAACACCGCCATCAACCAGAGCCTTGCGCGTTGCCTCGGCTCGCGCGGTGGAAAGCATCCAGTTATTCATCACCTTGCCCGAAGCATAAGGCAGGCTATCGGTATGACCACGGACAATCACCGGATTGGGCAGCGTAGTGATAACGTCAGCGACTTCTTCAAGCAGCAATTCCGCCCGAGGCGACAGATTATCGGTTGCCAGGCTAAACATTGCAAAGTCCGCCTCATCGACAAGATCAATACGCAACCCCTCGCGGGTATGGGTGAAGCGAACATTGTTCGAGAGCTGCACCAGATCAGGTCGCTTGTTGAGCCGCTGCTCCAGTTCCTCACGCAATGCTTCAAAGGCTACTTTCTGCAACGAACGCTTGGAGCGCCCACCCCTGTCCTCGACGCCGGTAGCATCCTTTGGAATGGTAAGGGAACGATCACCGGTCTGGCCAATGGCATGCGGATAATCATCGCGGGCGACCACAGACTCTCCGCCAAAAACACCATTGGACCCTGCACTGCCCTGCTTCAGTTCCACCAGCGTCGGAGTGAAATAATCAGCCAAGGCCTTGCGCTGCTTCTCATCGGTGGCACCGAGCAACCACATCAACAGGAAGAACGCCATCATCGCAGTCACAAAGTCGGCATAGGCAACTTTCCACGCACCGCCATGATGGCCGCCATGGTCATCAGCGATGATCTTCTTGACGATGATCGGTCGCTGATTATCTTTCTTGGCAGATTTCGCCGAAGCCATGGCTTAGCGCGCCCTCAACCCGTCAAACACCTCGGCAAAGCTTGGCTGGTTCTCATGCTCAAGCCCAGCGCGTGCGGCCTCAATCACCAGCGGCTGTGGATGGCCATGCAGGCTGGCAATGATGATCTGCTTGACGATATCATAGATGGCGAGATCACTCTCAATGCTGTGCTTGCAGCGATTGGCCATCGGGCCGACAATGCCATAAGCCAGCAACACGCCAAGAAATGTACCGACCAATGCAGAGCCGATCATACCGCCCAAAACCGCAGGTGGCTTGTCGATAGAACCCATGGTTTTGACCACGCCCAAAACGGCCGCAACAATGCCCAAAGCCGGCAACGCATCCGCCAGCCATTGCAGATTGTCCGCAGGGCCCATGGCTTCCTTGTGGTGTGTTTTAAGATGTTGATCGATCACTTCCTCGACAGAATGCGGATCAAGATCGCCTGAAGATACAACCACCAGCCGCAGCGAGTCACAAATCAGCGCGACCAGTACAGTATCTGCCAGCAACTTGGGATATTCAGCAAAAATCGCCGAGCTTTGCGGGTCTTCGACATGCGCTTCCAGCGCCACGGGACCATCCATGCGCAATATCTTCATGAGCTTGGAGGTGAGGAAGATGCAGTTGAGAAAGTCCTCGCGCTTATATTTGGGGCCGGCAAAGACACGCTTAAAGCCACCGCCCAGCGCCTTGACCTGATGCATGGAGTTGCCGGTGATGATCGCGGCAACACCCGCACCGCCAATGATCATCATCTCCAGCGGCAATGCCGCCAGAACCGGGCCAATATCTCCGCCTGAAATGATAAAGCCGCCAAAGACCATGACGATCAATATGACAAGTCCGACAGCTACCAACATATTTGTACCCCAATGTTAAATGACCAGGGGGATAGTTCCTGTCGGAAGCCGTCCCTATTGAGGTGTAACGGCGAAAAGTCTTTTATATTAAGGGTAATAAGCGGCGCGTAGAGCGCGTCTATTGCGCTCAGAAAATCAAATAAAGTCGAGCAGGCTTTGTTGCTCGATCCGGGCATAAATAGCCTGTGCCGCTTCAAGGCTGGTGCTGAGCGACTGCAAACGGGTAATCGCTTCGGCCACATTGGTATCTTCAATCGCTGAACGCCGCTCGGCAAGTGCCAGACTGCTGTCTTCAAACTGCACCCGCGCTGCCTCCAGCGTGTTACTGGTTACGCCCTGTAGCGTCAGCATGGTGCTGATCCGCTCAATCGCGGCATCCACCGCTGGCAGGCGGTTCTGACGATCCACTGCGGCACCGGTGCGCACTGCATCGATAGTATTGGTAAGAACCTGCTCAAGCGTTTCACCAGCTGGACCGATATTCGCAGTCAATTGATCCAAAGATGGTGTTGCCGTGATATTGCGGCCTTCACCAATAGGAATAGCGAGCGGGTCTTGCGGGAAAAGATCGCCGCCATAGCCATCATCGAGCACCACGAGATCGCGGATAGTTTCGAGCACGCCTTCCATTTCAAGCGCGATACCCTCACGGTCATTGTCGTTAAGCGTGCCATTGGCGGCCTGAACCAGCAGCTCATTGGCGCGGATCAGGCTGGAAGCCATAGTATCGAGCGCAGACTCGGCCAGACTGGCGCGGGTCTGGGCGCGACCGATATTGTTGGTCCAGGCCTGTTCATTGCTTTGCTGGCGTGACAGGCTGGAAATCTCGACCCAGCCTTGTGGATTATCAGAGGCGCGATCAAGACGGCGACCGGTTGCGATCGCCTGATTCTGCTCGGCAATTGCTTCTGAGAGACTGAGCTGATTCTGGACAGCGACTGGCGGTCGATTGCGATTGATGGATTCTACCACTGGTTCACCCTCTGCATCAGAATATCGACAGAATGGACTGCATGGTTTCACGCGCCACCTGAATGACCCGCGCAGAGGCTTCATAAGCCTGTTGCAGACGGATCAGATCGGCGGTTTCTCGATCAATATCTACACGCGCTGTGGCATCACGCGCAGCGCGGGCTGTCTGATCCAGCGCAGTCGCGGCGGTTTGTTCACTGCGGGCGGTGGAGAGCAGATTGGCATGGGTCGCAACAATGGTGTTCCAGCCCTGCTCCGTGCCTCCCGGGCCACGCTGGGCGGACAGGCCGAGAATATTGCCATTGGCCACACCCGCAGGCGATGCCAGTGCCAATGCTGTCGGATCGTTGCTCAACAGGCTAAGACTTGCCGCCCCTGCGGTTATGCCGACCAGAGGCGCACCAGCAGCTCCGGCATCGGTACGGCCTGCAGCTTGCCAGCTATTGACGTTATCAGCAAATTGCACTGCCAGCGCATCAAGGCTGTCAAGACTTTCACCGGTCTGCACCATTGCAGCGCTCAAACCTGCCAATAGGCCATTACCCGGAACCTGCGTCGCTGTGCCGTTAACCTGAACCGTCAGGCTGCGATCAGCGTTTTCTGCCAGAGAGACAGTGGCAACATCGCCGCGAACCACCAGATCCTGACCGCCAAAGCTGAGCCGTGCAGTGCCATTGGTTTCAAAACTGATATCAACGTCCAGCCGCTCAGTAATCGCTGCCAAGGCACCATCGCGCTGGTCCAGCAGAGCCGCGCGTTGTTGGCTGTCCGGACGGCTGCCCAGCAGATCAACATTGATCCGGCCCAGTGCTTCAAGGCCCTGATTCAAAGCTGCGGTTTCTGTGTTCGCGGACTCGCGCATCTGGCCGAGTGAAAATTCGATATTCGCCGCTGTGCCCTGAAATGCGCCGATAGTCGCATCAATATCGTTGAGGAGAGTCACCCGCAGCGCATTATCAAAAGGAGCAGATGCCAGTTCTTCGCCGCGCGCGTAGAATTGCGTCATCTGCGCGCCGACATTGCTGCCGCCATTTTCCAGCGCGGTTTCGACCGTTGACATCCAGGCCGTGGTGGTTTCCGCACGCACCAGAGTAGCACCGCTCAGCCGGACCGAGGCTTCGAGAAATTCATCGCTTGAACGTCCATAGCCTGTAACGCGGGCACCGCTCAGGCCGGATTGTACGGTGTAAAGCGGGCTGGTTGTGCCGATCGCGGTCTGATCAGCGACCTGGGTGGTACGCCGAACATAATCGGGGTTCTCAGCATTGGCGATGTTGTTGGAAACGGTCTGCAAAGCGCGGCTGTGCACCGACAGACCGGAACGGCCGATGTTGAGAAGTGCGCTCATTGCTTGTCTCCAGCGTCAGCATCGCCGAATGACAGCCCATCCGCCGATACAGTATGTGACGGACTCTTACCAAATTGTTTAAGCAAAAGTTCTGCAATGCCGAAACTCTGCTGCTCGGCCATGCTGTCAGCAAGGCGGGCATCGGCCATATCGCGGAATTGCTCGCTGGCATTATTGCCAAGCAGATCCTCACCCAGCGAAGCGCTGCGCATCGAACCAATCATCTGGCGTAGAAACACCGCCTCAAAAGCTTCGGCAGCCTGGCGCAGTGCGGCATCATCGTCTTTGGCTTTGTTGGCTGCATTTACGCCAAGCGGCGCGACACCCTCGGTAGAGGATGTCACGCGCTTGCCGGAAGCGGCGAGAAAAGAGCCCATATCCGTCATATGATCACCAGCTCCGCTGTCAGCGCACCGGCTTGTTTCAACGCTTCCAGTATTGCGACCAGATCGCTGGGCGCAGCACCAAGGGCGTTGATCGATTCCACAATCTCGGACAGCGAAGCTCCGCGCGTGATATTCGCGCCAGCAACCGGATTATCGATCTCGATTGTACTGTCTTCCTCAATCGCGGTTTGTCCTCCACGGCTAAACGGTTCGGGCTGAACCACCAACGGGTCCTCGTCGACACGCACCGTCAATGTGCCATGGCTGACCGCAGCAGGGCTGATCCGCACCGCGCCATTGATGACCACCGTGCCGGTCCGGGCGTTGACGATAACACGAGCCGGTGCTTCGGCAGGGGTTACCGCGATATTCTCAATCGCGCTCATCATCATGACGCGCTGCTGCGGATTGGCAGGCGCGGCAATGCGGATCGAGACGCCATCATCGGCCATCGCCATGCCATCGCCAAATTCGGCATTGATTGCGTCAGCAACACGCATCGCCGTTGTCAGGTCGGCCTGATCGAGATTGAAGGAAAGATAGGGCGAATTTTCAAAGCCGGTGATAACCGCACGTTCGACCGTCGCACCACCGGCGATGCGGCCGACTGAGGGGATATTGACCGTGGTTGTCGAGCCATCAAGGCCCTCGACACCAAGGCCACCGACAGCGAGGTTACCCTGCGCCATCGCATAAATCTGGCCATCTGCGCCGATCAACGGGGCCAGAACCAACGTGCCGCCACGCAGTGATCGTGCCTGCCCCAGAGCCGATACCGTCACATCAATACGCTGGCCGGGCTTGGCAAAGGCGGGCAATTCCGCGGTTACCATTACGGCAGCAGCATTACGCGTCGCCGGGTTCAGGCCGGGTGGCAGTGCGAGACCGAAGCGATTAGCGACGCCGCGGACACCCAGAGTGGCATATTCAAGGTTATCGTCACCCGTGCCGGCCAAACCGACAACAATGCCATAACCGGTCAACTGGTTGACACGCAGGCCCTGAAAGGTGCCGAGATCCTTGACCCGTTCCGCTTGTACCGGGCTGGCCACAAGACCAAGCGCGAGTACCAGCAATATGGCGATGCGGCGGATGATATTCGCAGGGTATGCCATCATAATCACCTTCATCAGAACGGACTGATTATGCTGAAGAAACGCTGCAGCCAGCCCTGACGACTTGCCTCGGCAATCTCTCCGGCACCGCTATAATTGATGCGTGCATCGGCGACGCGGGTGGAAGGCACAACATTTTCCGGGCCGACATCAACCGCGCGGACAATACCGCTAAACTGCACAAATTCATCGCCACGGTTAAGCCGCATCAGCTTTTCACCGCGCACCAGCATAGTGCCATTGGGATAGACCTCGGCCACGGTAACGCTGATCTGGCCCTGTAGCGAATTGGACTGCTGCGCGCTGCCCGAACCATTGAAGTTCAGATTGCCGCTGGCGCCAACATCGCTCGGGTCAAACAGGCTGAAAGGCCCGGTCGTTGGCGGGTTAAGCCCGAAACCACCCGAGCGATCAGTCGCGGCACTGTTCGACTTGGCTGCCTGCGTCTGCTCGACCAGAAGGATGGTCAGCAAGTCACCTACCCGCGCGGCGCGATTGCCGCTGATTAGAGAGGCATAACCATTGCTCGCCTGAAAGATCGCGCCATTGGCCGGAGCCGCCACGGGCGGTGGTGGCGTGGCGGCAAAAGCCGGGCTGGGCCGTACCTCACCCACGCCCATACAGGCGTTGAGCAGAAGCAGCGGCGAAGAGAGCAGCGCAATACGAACAATCGGGGGCATGGAAGCCATGGTCTTTGATCCCTTATTCAACAGATCACATATTCTGGTTGGCGAATTGCAGCATTTCGTCTGTGGCCGAGATCATCTTGGAATTGACCTCATAGGCACGCTGTGTCTCGATCATATCGACCAGCTCCTCGACGATATTGACGTTGGAGCCTTCAAGCGCGCCCTGACGCAACAGGCCGCGTCCTTCGATGCCACCCGCACCCACCAGGGGCGGGCCACTGGCTGCCGTCTGCTGCAGCAGATTGTTGCCAAGCGGCTGAAGACCGGCATTGTTGATGAAATTGGCAATCTCGATCCGTCCGAGCTGGGTCGGCTCCGGCTGACCTGCAATCGTGGCCGAGATAATGCCATCATTGCCGATGGTAATGTTGGTAACGCCCTGCGGTACCTGTACCTGCGGGAAAAGCGGCAGGCCCTCTGAGGTCACAATTTGGCCCTGCTGGGTCATGTTGAAATTGCCAGCGCGGGTAAAGGCGAGCGTGCCGTCAGGCATCTGCACCTGAAAATAGCCAGCGCCTTCAATCGCGATGTCGAGCGCATTGCCGGTATTCTGGATCGAACCTTGGGTTTCGATCCGCGCCGTCCCGGCAACTTCCACACCCGTACCTAGCGACAGACCAATCGCATATTGGTTGATTTGATCCGATTGCGCGCCTTTCTGCACCACCTGCTGATAGGCCAGCGTCTGGAACTGCGCCCGGTCGCGTTTAAAGCCGGTGGTGTTCACATTGGCCAGATTGTTGGCGATCACCCGCATCCGGGTGTTCTGTGCGTCAAGCCCGGTGCGGGCGACCTGAAGTGCGGAATTGCTCATCTTCTTCTCCTATCGGCTATCTCGGCGGATCAGTTGGGCATCTGCATCACGCTGGCACCCGATTCATCGAGCTCCTGCGCGGTGGTGAGCAGTTTGACCTGTGCTTCCCAGGCGCGGCTGGTTTCGATCATATCGACCAGCGCCTGAGTCATATTGACGTTGGAACCCTCCAGCGCGCC
The DNA here is from genome assembly GCA_038748365.1 of Pseudomonadota bacterium. Classification (GTDB taxonomy): domain Bacteria; phylum Pseudomonadota; class Alphaproteobacteria; order Sphingomonadales; family Sphingomonadaceae; genus Alterisphingorhabdus. Next base: position 127,708 of record JBCDIZ010000004.1, on the reverse strand, counting down.
GGTGATCAGGCGACCATTTGGATCATCAGGCAGAATGCCGCCGCCGCGAACATGGAACAGCGTATCGGTATGCTTGACGATGTCGCTACCCTGTGGACTGGCGATTTTCAGCTGGTCCACTTGTTGCGGCTGTACCGGATCACCGCCGGGCGGTACGATCCACACGCCACCATCGTCGGTAATGCGGATTTCATCCGCAGCCGGCAAGATCAGCGGGCCACTACGACCGAGGACCGGAAATCCATCGCCGGTGGTGACCAGACCACTTTCGGTCAGCTGCAAATCACCGCGTCGTGTATAGGCTTCATCGCCATTGGGTGCCTGTACCGCCAACATGGCGTCGCCCTGTATGGCTATATCCAGAGGACGACCGGTGCTGTTGATGGAACCGGGGTTCATATCAGCATCCAGCACATATTCGCGCACCGTGGCGCGGCTGTCTAGCGTATCACCATTCAGATACAGCGCCTGCGCACTGACAATCTCGCTGCGAAAACCAGTGGTGTTCGCATTGGCCATATTATTGGCAATAGCGGTCTGGCGATTCATAATGCCCTGCATTGAGCGAAGGCTGGTATGCACCATCTTGTCCATCTGGTTTCTCCCTATTTGCGGATCGTCAGTGAGCTAAAAGGGCAGCATCACACCGCCCTTACGCGCCTTAGATCTGTAAGTTGATGATCGTCTGAGTCAGGGTGTTCGCGGTCTCAATCGCCTGGGCATTGGCCTGGAAATTGCGCTGTGCCGAAATCAGTGAGACCAGCTCTTCGGTAATGTCGATGTTAGCGGTTTCCAGCGAGCCGGAACGCACCGAACCCAGCGCACCCTCACCAGCCTTATCAAAGGTCGGTTCACCAGAATCACCGGTTGATTGCCACTGGGCATCGCCAACAGGACGCAGGCCTTCGGTCGCGGCAAAGCCAGCCAGCGCTAGAGCACCCAGTTCCTGCTGATTACCGTTGGTAAAGGTAGCAGTGATGATACCATCATTGCCGATGCTGATATTGGCCAGCAGCGCCGCCGGGTCAGCAGGATCCGCTTCAGGTAAAACAAAGTCGACCAGGTCAGCCGAAGCAGTGCCGGTGACATTGCCTGCGCCATCTGTCGGCAGCAGCTGAGCCTTGTTACCCAGCGTATCAACCACCTCACGATCAGTGTTCACCGAAAAGGCGCCATTGCGGGTAAAGGTTGTCTCTGCATCAGCGGTATCGCTACGCACGGTGAAGAAGCCGTCTCCGGCAATAGCAAGGTCGAGCGTACGGTCAGTCGTCTGCAACGTACCCTGGGTGAATTGCTGGCTGACGGTGTTGAGGCGGACCCCCTGCCCGGTCAGCTTGCTGGTGGTCTGGGTCGGCGAAGCGGCAAAGACATCACCAAAAATCGCACGACTGCGCTTAAAGCCATTAGAATTGCTGTTGGCGATATTGTTGGAAATCACCGAGAGATCAGTTTGGGCCGCTTTCAGGCCGCTTAAGGACGTTACAAAAGACATGTGTTTACTCTCCTCATAAAAACAGGGATTTAGCCAATACGCCGTGCGGCGCTGGCTGGTACTTCTCCGATAGGGGTAATAAGGGCGGCACCATTACCAGTGCCGGACGAACCGACCGCCGAAACCGGCAGCCAGGTGGAAACCTGTGCCGCAAAGCCGCCAGTGACACGCACCTGTAAAGGCCCTTGGTCAAGCGGATTGCCATCTTCATCCAGGCTTTCAATGCGGAACGGCAATGGTCCTTCGGGCACATTGTTGAACGCTGCGGAGTGCACCACCTCACCAGCCTGATTGACCAGCTCAATGTTCACCGCTTCGCTCGGTCCGGCCATGATCGCCTCGCCAGCATAGACGCCTTCCGCATCCATCGCGGCAATATCGGTATTTACCAGCGCCGAACGACCAATAAACTGGGCCGCATCGGAGAGCTGAATATTGTCGAAGGAATTGGCGATTTGCTGCAGCGAGACATTCATCTCGGCAATGCCCGCAACCGATGAGAATTGCGCCATCTGCGCAACCATCTGCGTATTATCAACCGGATCAAAAGGATCCTGAAAGCGCAGTTGCGCCGTCATCAAGGTCAGGAAATCCTCCTGCCCCAGACTATCACCGCCCGTTGCATTGGCAGGTTGCGCCTGAGTCAGGCCAGGTGGAAGCGAGTTGCCGATAGAGGTCATTTGCCCATCCTCACTGTGTCGAGGATTAGCGACTTGGCTGTTTGCAGAACTTGCACATTATTCTGATATTGCCGCGCGGTTTCCATCATATCGATAAGCTCCGCCGCCTCGTCCACGCCTGCTTCCCAGACATAGCCATCGGCATCGGCAATCGGATTGTTCGGGTCGTAGCGCCGCGTTGGTTGGGTATCGGACTGGACCACCTGCTCGACATCGACTGTGGCCAGACCATTTTCTTCCATAGCCGTGCGGAACACTGGCTTCAGCGCACGATAGGCTTCGGCCTCGCTCGAATAGGTAGTGCGCGCATTGGCGAGGTTCGATGCGGTGGTGTTCATCCGCGTCAGCTGCGCCGACATGGCGCGGCCACTAATATCAAAGACATTCATCGGCATGGTTATTCTCCCCTCAGCGCGCGTGTGATTGAGTTGACGCGCGCCTCCAGAAAGGAAAGCGTCGTGGAATATTGAACCGCATTTTCTGCAAAAAGCGTCTGTTCGGTTGAAAGTTCGACGGTATTGCCGTCCATCGAAGGCTGAAGCGGGATGCGATAGCCCATGGTCTCGGACATGGCTTCCTGCGTGTCATCACCCTCGCGCACCATTTCCATGGCGCGATCAAAATCGAGATCGCGCGCCTTGTAATTGGGCGTCGCAGCATTGGCGATGTTCGAGGCGAGTACGCCCAACCGTTCCGAACGCAGCTGTAGCGCCGCGCCATGAACTCCGAAAATCTTGTCTGCAGCCATAGGTCTGCTCCCTGTGCTTAAATCCGCTTTGCTTTGGCCGTTACAGCCTATGGGCGGATTGCGTCGCCAAGTAATAAGCAATGGGTGTGCCAAAGGTGAGAAAGTAAGCAAAAACAGTTGTTTGAATTCTTATCTGTGGCGCATCTGCAGCCTGTAAAACCGCGTTCGGCAAGGCTTTGCCGGGCAACGGCAAGAATTTGCCGGACCCTTATGGGCATAGGAATAGTGATGGGAGCAGAAGGTGGCTGGTCAGATAATGATGTTCTTTGATCCGCTGTCGCTTTTGCTGGTTATTCTGGTGAGCGTCGTCATCGCCTGGGTACAGAATGGCAGCGCCGGAGCGTGGCATGGCCTGAGCGTTTTACCAGTGCTGTTGTTACGCAATACGGATGATATTGCCGAGCGTGCACGCCTTGCCATGGTGCGGGTGGAGCAACGGGTAGAGCAAAATGGTCCCTTTCATGCGGACCGCATTGCGCCGGATATTCCCTATATTGCCTCTCTCGCCGAAATGCTGGCCAATAGCGCGAGTTGGAAAGAGTTTTCCGAGGCCACCCAGCCCTATCGTCAACGCCAGCACCAAAAGCGCGAGTCCGCTATCGGCTTTTGGAGCGATATGGCCGAGGTTGCGCCTGCCATCGGGATGATCGGCACGGTGGTTGGTCTGATCATCATGTTTGAGGGCATTACCAGCGCTGATGCCATTGGTGAGGCGATGGCAGTATGCCTGCTGACCAGCCTCTATGGACTTTTGCTGGCACATGTTCTTGCCAATCCGATTGCGCGCCGCACAGAGCTTTATGCCAGACGGGAAAAGCAATGGCAGGACGATTTCGCCAGGCGCTTCGGCATATTGGCACGCAAGCATCTGGACGGCGATGGCGTGGTGCTGAACATTTCAGATCGTGCCAAGATGAACGGCCTGACCGAAACGAAACCTGCTGCCAAAACCGTTAAGCAGTCAGCAAAATGAGTCGGCGCAATCGCACAATGACGGGATTTCTCGATCTCGCCCTGATCATGGTCGGCGCGACGGCACTGGTAGCTCAGGTCACGCTGCAAAATGCCACCGATGCTGACGGCACAGCTAGCGAAGAGACGGTACAGCATTTCCGTTATGCCCCAGATCAACTCTTTGCCGCAGGGGAAGCGCGTTTATTGCCATCCGGGCAGGAGATCATTGCGAAACTCGTGCCGGAAATGGGCGGTGCCAATGTCCGGGTAAAGGTGCCGCTGGACGGCGGCGCACAACAAAACCGGCTCAACAAATGGGAACTGGCATCAGCGCGCACCGCAGCCATTTTCCATGCGCTTCACAAGAACGGGGTTTCCGAAGAACGACTGGAAAGCACTGCAATGCGACCTGCGGATAGCGCCAAGGGTTCGATGCAGATTGATATACAGCGGATCACGCGCACTACAGAATAAAGGCCGCCCTGCCGAAAACTTGGCACAGGAATTGCTGCTTTATCCGTAACAAAGTCACAGACATTCTATGAGGTCTTACGATGATAGCGCGGATATTCGCACCTTTGGCCATCATTGCGACAATATTGTCGACACCAGCCTATGCAGGCCAGTTTCAGGACCACGCCGTTCTGGATGCGCTGGTCGCGTCCAGTCTGGGCAGTGAAATTGGTCAGCCTGGCGGTGCCTTGGCACCGGTGGATCGTCGGTTGAAGCTGGCACAATGTCCCGAAACGCCGAAAGTCAGCGATGATGGCATGGACGCAGCGATTGTCCGCTGCGATACGCTGGGCTGGCGCGTTCGCGTACCCATCAATCTTAGCGCCCGAAATAGCCGGGTGCGTACCACCAGCGCTTATAGCGCTCGTGCCGTTACGCCACGCTATGATCCGGCCCAGAATATGATCGCCATTCGCCGTGGCGAACCAGTGCGCCTGACCATCAGGAAACGTGGCTTCTCTTTGTCGCGTATGATGGTTGCTGATCGCAATGGCCGTATCGGAGAAGTCATCCCGGTACGCGCAGATCGGCACGAAAGCCCGATCATGGTACGCGTAACCGATATGGGAGAAGCGAGCTTGATGGGCCGTTAACCCTTTTCAAATGTTTTTGTTTAATATCGAACCGAGAAAGCCGTTATTCTGAACAACAGAAAGAGTTCAGCAACAAACAAGGTACTTTGTTATGAAACCGGTAGGATCAAACTTGCAACCCGTCACGCCGACCAAGGTCAGCGGAGACAATAAACCGGTAGCAGCAGCGGCTCCAACCCGCGCCGTATCGCGCGATGCCAGCGCGGTTAGCCAGATTGGCTCGCGTGACATTGTCGATCAGGGCCCGCCGATTGATGAAGCGCGCATCGCGCAGATCCGCAATGCCATTGCCGATGGCAGCTATGCCATCGACACCGACAAGCTGGCGCAGAAGATGATCGAACTCGATCTGATGCCAAAAAGCTAAATCCAAAAACTGAATAAAGTGAACCATATGACCAGTCTTTCTGAGCGTTTTGAACAAGCACAAACCGCGCTTATCGCAGCGCTTGATCAACAGGATGCCGATGCCATCACGGCGGCGTCGGAAAGGCTGGCACCATTGGTTGCGGAATTGCGCGGCAGCAATACCATCTATGCCAATGATGAAAATAAAGAGAGCTTCGAAAAGCTCAAACAACTCGCCGACGCAGCGATGTATCGCATCGATATCTTGCAGGACCAGACCCGTCGTCGGCTGGAAATGCTGAACGATCAGCGCAACAGCACCGCACAGACTTATGGCCGTCCGGCTATGAGGGCGGCTGAGGCTTAAGCCTACGACATCACCACAACATGTCAGCCCCGCCCCGGCGGGGCTATGTTTCTATTTCACACAAAGCCACAAAGACACGAAGTGACATGTCAAAAGCGACACTGGCTTTGTGCCTTTGTGGCTTTGTGTGAGTCTAAGAAATAGCATTGGCCTCACCTGCGCGGGGTCGACGAAATGTTGAATACACTTTCAGACAGAGTTTTGAAAAACTCCTCATAAAAATCAATACTCTAAACTGGCACGCCGCTTGCTTATTCATACCCGAATAACAAGTGGAACCAGTCAATGTCGGCACAATTCAGCATCGGAGAAAGTCAGGGCCAAGGCCGCGTCACCCGCGCCATTGCCCAATCGGCTGCACGCACCGGTGTTGATTTCAACTATCTGCTGGGCCAGGCCAAGATTGAAAGCGGTCTGAACCCCGAAGCCCGCGCCCGCACATCCTCCGCCACTGGTCTCTATCAGTTTATCGACCAGAGCTGGCTCGATGTCATTGAGAAACATGGCGAAAAACACGGGCTCGACTGGGCCTCACGCGCCATCAACCGGCACAGCAATGGCCGCCTCAGCATTGGCGATAATGCTCTGAAATCGCAGATTTTTGCGCTGCGTACCAACCCCGAAGTCGCCGCTTTGATGGCAGGCGAGTTTGCCGCCGATAATCGCACTTATCTCGAAGGCCGTCTGGGCCGCGAAATGGCACCAGCTGATCTCTATCTCGCTCATTTCCTTGGGCCCAATGGCGCGCATAAATTCCTGCAGCAACATGCCGCCAATCCCGACGCCAAAGCGGCAGATTACTTCCCCAAGGCAGCGCGCGCTAACCGCCCGGTCTTTTATAACGCCAGCGGTGAAGCCCGCAGTTTTGCTGAGATACGCGATCATTTTGCCGCCAAGCTAGAGAGCGGCAATGCACTGCCGCCAGGCGGCAAGAACATGCCTGCCTCTCCAGCAGGAGACGGCAGCACGCCAAACTATGTCCAGCCCGCCGATTATCTACGCCTCGCTAGCCAACGCGCCGCAGCCGGTGCGCAAAACAATACACCCACTTCTAACGAAAATGCGCGGCTTGCCTACATGCTGCTCGCGTCCATCGGAGCTGATATCTGATGCCCACAAACGGCTTCTCTTTGAAGAATATGGCCACAGGTCTCACCGGAGCGCTGCTGCCTTTCGCCACGCTGCTGCTGGTGGTGTTTCTCGTGCTGCCGGTGCCGGCCTTTGTGCTGGATATTGGTTTTATCACCAATATCATGATCTCGCTGGCGGTGCTGATGGTGGCATTGAACGCGACCAAGCCACTCGATTTTTCCAGCTTTCCCACCGTCCTGCTGTTCGCAACGCTGCTGCGCCTTGGCCTCAATGTCGCCTCGACCCGCGTGGTGCTGGTCAGTGGCCATGAGGGCGGCGATGCTGCGGGTAAGGTTATCGAGGCCTTTGGCAGCTTCCTGATCGGCGGCGATTATATTGTCGGTCTGTTCGTCTTTGCCATTTTGATGATCATCAATCTGGTGGTGATTACCAAGGGTGCCGGCCGCGTCTCGGAAGTTTCGGCGCGCTTCACCCTCGATGCCCTGCCCGGCAAACAGATGGCGATTGACGCCGATCTGAATGCCGGCCTAATCCTGCCCGAAGAGGCGAAACAACGCCGCGCCGATGTCGCCACCGAGGCAGACTTTTACGGCTCGATGGATGGTGCGTCCAAATTCGTCAAAGGCGATGCGGTTGCCGGTGTCCTGATCCTGGCGATCAACATTATCGGCGGCATCATTTTGGGTACTGTTACCCATGGCCTCAGCATTACTGAGGCTGCTTCTGCCTATACCATGCTCGCCATTGGCGATGCTCTGGTAGCGCAGGTTCCGGCGCTGCTGCTCTCCATCGCTGCTGCAGCGATTGTTACCCGAGTCTCCTCGCCAATGAACCTGCACGGCCAGATTATGTCGCAGTTTAGCCTCAGCCGCGCATGGATCCCGGTGGCGGCGATCCTTGGAATCTTGGGCGTGCTGCCAGGCATGCCTTCAATGATCATTCTGCCTGCAGCGGCCATTGCAGGGTTCTTTGCTTGGCAATTGTCGCGGCCCAAGCCGGAAGAGGACGCGCCGGAAGAGCCTGAGCAGCCCGCCAATTCCAATATCATCCACTGGGAAGATGTCTCCAATCAGGCGATGCTCGGCATTGAGGTTGGCTATGCCCTCACCCCGCTGGTCGATGAGCGCAAGGATGCGCCGCTGATCAAGCGCGTTACCGGCATCCGCAAACAGATTTCGCAGGAACTCGGCTTTGTCATCCCGCTGGTGCGGATCAAGGATGACATGAATCTCGAGCCCAATGGCTATCGCATCACCATTGGTGGCGCGGTGATTGCCGAGGACCAGATCTGGCCCGAGGATATGCTGGCGCTCGACAGCGGCGAAGGCGATGGCACGCTGGAAGGGCGCGTCTGCAAAGACCCGACTTTCGGCATGGATGCCGTATGGATCGCTCCCGACAAGCGCGCCGACGCCATCGTTCAGGGCTATACCGTGGTCGATGCCTCGACCGTGATGGCGACGCATCTCAACCATATGGTGCGGCTCAACGCCTCGCAGCTGTTCGGCATGGACGAAACCCGCAAGCTGCTCGACACGCTGAAAGACACCGCACCCGAGCTGGTCGATGGTCTGACGCCGCAGCCGCTTTCGCTGTTCGCCATTTCGGCTGTCTGCTGCGAGCTGCTCAAGGAAGGCGTGCCGCTGCGCGACTTCCGCCGCATCTGCTCAGCCATGGTTGAGGCCGCCAATGACGGCACCACCGATGTCACCACCATTACCGAGCGTGTCCGCGCACGGATCGGCTCGATCATCATCCAGTCGCTGGTGCCGGTCAGCATGCCATTGCCGGTGGTCACGCTCGATGGCGAGCTGGAAACACTGCTGGCCCAGTCGCTCAAGGTCAGCGCCGATGCCGCCTATCCGATTGAGCCAGGTCTGGCGCAGCGTATCTTGACCGCACTGGAAGATGCCAGCCGTCCGCTGATGCTCGAACAGCGCAACTATGCGCTGGTCACCTCACCCGCCGCGCGCAAACCTTTGGCCAATCTGTTGCGGCCGCGCTTCCCCGATACACCGGTGCTCTCCTTCCGCGAATTGCCCGATGACAAACCGGTCGAGGTCATCGCCACCATTGGCGGCAATCAGCAACCCGCAACCGCGGCCATCTCCGGACCGGAAACCGCAAAACACGAATTCAAGCAGCTTTAACGGAGCCGAGAAATGTACGAATCTCCATCACAATCCGGGCTTTACAGCCGCAAGCCCAAGGCGATTACGCCGGGCGAACTGGTGGAACAGAATCTGCCGCTGGTGCGCAAAATTGCCTGGCACGTGCGCGGCATGGCGCCGGGAACGGTGGATATTGAGGATCTGGTACAGATCGGCATGGTTGCTCTGGTCGAAGCGGCCAATCGCTATGAGGATCAGGGGCATAGTTTCACCACCTATGCCGGGACGCGGGTGCGCGGTGCGCTGATTGATCATCTGCGGGCTTCAAGCAATTTGTGCCGTTCGGCGCTGACCATGCGCAAGGCGATGCGACAGACTGCTGATCGTCTGGCACAGGAATTGGGGCGCGAAGCAACAGAAGCCGAAATGGCCGAGGCCATGGGTCTGGAACCGGCGGTGTACCGAGAGCGCGCCGACAAGGCGCAGCAGATGCAGATGGAATCGATGGATGAGGTCTATTCCGAACATTCCATGTGGTTCGCCGATGAGGAGGAAAGCGTCGATGAGCGGATCGAAAAGGATCAGCTCAAGGCACTGCTCTCGGCCAACCTTTCACAGCTCAAAGAGCGCGAGCAGATGATCCTGCAACTGCATTTTATTGAAGAGTTGAATCTCGATGAAATCGGCAAGGTTCTGGATATCACAGCCGCACGGGTATGCCAGATCAAAAAAGCGGCGCTCGATACATTGCGTAAACGGCTTACGGCACAAATGGCCTGACCCTAATAATTGTCGATAACTACCAGCATACAAGCAGCGGCTTTGGAGGCCTCATTAGCTTTTTGAGCAGCCTTGCTGCTCTTATCTGTATGGTCCTCACCATCAGGGCAAACACGCCTGGATATCTGCCTTTCACTGCGTTGCGCTTTGGCATTTGCCTGTAATGCCGCAGCGGTTGCCTGACTTGCGGTAATGCCGTGCCTGATATGGGCTTTGCTAGTGGCTTTCGTCACTTTGCGGCTCTCTTCAGATCGTGCCGTGTGCGTTAGAGGCAAAAGCACCACCATAAATATCAGCGCACTCAGAATGCGGTCCCAAAACCGTACTTCACCGATACTCCATCTGTTCTTGAGGTTCGGGTCAGTGTGTGTTTCGGATAATTGGGGAGGCTCGTTCATTTCAGCATATCTGCGAAATAAAGCGGGCCGGGCCGGAACGCATGTGGGGACAACATTCCAACCCGGCCACGCTTGGTTTGGGGATATCCGCAAGACCAGAAATGCGGATTATCCCTCCATTCATCACCGGGCTAAAGGACTGACTTTAGGGGAAACCCGGTGATGAAAAGGAGTGAGACTTAACGGATCAGGCTCAATACACCCTGCTGGCTCTGGTTAGCCTGAGCGAGCATGGCGGTCGAAGCCTGGTTCAGGATCTGATACTTGGCGAGATTGGTAGATTCCGCCGAGAAATCTGCATCCTGAATACGCGAGCGTGATTCCGTCAGGTTGGTCACGCGGTCAGTAATATTGCTGACGGTGGTTTCCAGACGGTTCTGCGACGCACCCAGATTAGCCTGAGCAGTGGTTACCGTGTTCAGTGCCGTATCGAGAGTGGCAAGAGCAGCAGTAGCAGCAGCGACATCAGAAATATCGAGCGTCGTAACCGGTGTCGTGGCACCAGTATCAGTAAGGCTAAGGCCATCAGCAGTTGCATCAACTGTAGCAATGCTGACAGTTTCTGAAGCACCAGCACCGGTCTGAATAGCGATAGTGCCAGCAGCGTTAAGCAGACCCACGCCGTTAAAGGTAGTGCGGCCGGCGACATCGTTGACCTGACCGATTAGTGCGGTCACTTCTGCCTGAAGATTGGCGCGATCTCCTGCAGCCAGCGTGCCGTTGGCAGACTGAACCGCCAGCTCACGCATACGCTGCATCATGCTGGTGATTTCGTTGAGACCACCTTCAGCGGTCTGAGCCAGCGAAATACCGTCATTGGCATTACGTGAAGCCATATTCAGGCCGCGGATTTCTGAAGTCATACGGGTGGCAACAGCCAGACCCGCTGCATCGTCAGCGGCATTGTTGATGCGCTGTCCGGTGGACAGACGCTCAATTGCCTGCTGCAGACCCATATCTGCACGCGAGGACGCATTGGCCGCCCGCATCGCAGAAACATTGGTTCCAATTACACTCATGGTTCGTTCCTTTCAGTTGCGGCGGCCTGACAGATGTCAAGCAGCCTCGAAAGGAGTAACGGCAGTGGAGAAGTGCGATTAAATAAAAACAGAACGACCCTGAAATGCCACGATACATTATGATATATTTTGTTTGATCTCCCCAGAAACCAAAACCGGGCCGAAATGTTTGTGGGATAAACATTTCGGCCCGGTTTCTCGGGGTTTTGCGGCGGGTCTGAGAGACCAGAAACAGACCCTTCGCTATTCTTTTGGTTGATAGGATTACTGGATCAGGCTCAATACGCCTTGCTGGCTCTGATTGGCCTGGGCCAGCATCGCGGTAGAGGCCTGGCTCAGTATCTGGAATTTTGCGAGGTTTGTCGATTCCTCTGAAAAATTCGCATCCTCAATGCGCGAGCGCGATTCCGTCAGATTGGTCACACGATCGTTGATATTGCTGACCGTAGTTTCCAGACGGTTCTGAAACGCACCCAGCGATGCCTGAGACGTGGTAATTGTATCCAGTGCAGTACCCAATGTGCCAAGAGCAGTTGATGCTGCGGCAATGGTCGAGATATCCACTGTCGTTACTGCTGGTGTGGCTGCGGTATCGGTAAGACCAAGTCCATCGGCCGTTGCATCGAACAGGGTAACCGCCACGGTTTCACCAGCACTATTGCCAGTCTGGATGGTGACAGTGGATGCTGCGGTAAGCAGAGGTACACCATTAAAGGTCGTCCGGTTGGCAACATCGTTGACCTGAGCCACCAAGGCCGTAACTTCTTCCTGAAGATTGGCGCGGTCGCCTGCACTCAGCGTGCCGTTGGCGGACTGAACAGCCAGTTCACGCATACGCTGCAGCATGCTGGTGATTTCACCCATGCCGCCCTCAGCGGTCTGTGCCAGCGAAATGCCATCATTGGCGTTGCGTGCGGCCATGGTGAGGCCGCGGATTTCCGATGTCATCCGGGTGGCAACAGCCAGACCGGCAGCATCATCAGCGGCGTTGTTAATGCGTTGTCCTGTAGACAGACGTTCAATAGCCTTTTGCAGGCCCATATCAGCGCGCGATGAAGCATTGATGGCGCGCATTGCGGAAACATTTGTAGCGATAACAGTCATTGTATTTACTCCTTTGTTGATGAGGCCGCTAACTGGTATAAAGCGGCTTCAAAAGGAGTAACGGTCGGCGCTTCCGCCGATTAAACAAAAAATGCAGATTATTTTCAAAGCCATGATAAATGGCCTGAAAATAGCAGAATTCTGGGAAATAGTGTCCATGCGCTCAGGGCAATAATATCCCTGATGATCACGCTAGTTTCATTATCTGCTGTGCACTTGATGCTCCTCAAGACATATATTCTGGTCAGGTTTTAAAGGCTCCAAGCGGGCCGGGTCAGAACATATGTGGGAATACATTCCAGCCCGACCACACCTGGTGTGGGATTGACCTGATGACCAGATACAGGCCATCCCGCCTCACAGCCGGTAAAAGGAGTTTCATCGCGAAACCCGGCTATGAAACAATGTGATGAGGATCCGGTGTGGAGCCTGTGACCTAAACAGCCACAGCCCCCGCACCTTCACCCGGTTGGATTAACGGATCAGGCTCAATACGCCCTGCTGGCTCTGGTTAGCCTGAGCGAGCATAGCGGTCGAAGCCTGGTTCAGGATCTGATACTTGGCGAGATTGGTAGATTCTGCCGAGAAGTCTGCATCCTGAATACGCGAACGTGATTCCGTCAGGTTGGTCACGCGGTCAGTAATGTTGCTGACGGTGGTTTCCAGACGGTTCTGCGACGCACCCAGATTAGCCTGAGCGGTAGTTACCGTGTTCAGTGCCGTATCAAGCAGACCGAGCGCGGTCGTCGCGCCAGCGGCAGTGCTGATATCAACTACACCAACACCAAGCGTTGCAGCACGCATGTCACCAAGGCTAACAGCAACGGTCTCACTGGCTCCAGCGCCGGTTTGGATGTTGATTGAAGCAGCAGACCCGTCCAACAGGCCAACACCGTTAAAATCTGTACGTGTAGCCACATCGCCGATCTGACCGATCAGGGCGGTTACTTCCGCCTGAAGGTTGGTACGGTCGCCGCCAGACAGCGTGCCGTTGGCAGACTGAACCGCCAGTTCACGCATACGTTGCAGCATGTTAGTGACTTCGTTCATACCGCCTTCTGCGGTCTGAGCCAGCGAAATACCGTCATTGGCATTACGTGCGGCCATGTTCAGGCCACGGATTTCAGATGTCATCCGGGTGGCAACAGCCAGACCCGCTGCATCGTCCGCAGCATTATTAATACGCCGTCCAGTGGACAGACGCTCAATTGCCTTCTGCAAACCCATATCGGCGCGGGAAGACGCATTGGCTGCCCGCATTGCAGAGACATTCGTCCCGATTACACTCATGGTTTGTTCCTTTCAGTAGCGGCAGCCAGAGGGAAGCTCAGCAGCCATGAATGCTGTAACGGTGGCTCGGCTAACGCATTAAATGAAAGATGTTCGGACAATTATACACGCAACTATATACGCAATCGCTCGCGGCATTACCCGAGAGCGTCAAAAGTTCGTCACAATGGTGAAAAACGAAGCGTCAATTTTTTGTCGTTTCGACGACGCAATGACAGAGTATCGTAAACACCGAATTAAGGCTGTGTAACAAACCCCTCAAAACATTATACAAATGTATACAAGCAAATTGGCACACCTTTTGCTTAAACACTCCGCAGACGACAAAGTGACCATATCAGTGCTGAGGGAACAGCGCGATATTACGGTCATATCGCCTGACGGGGACAGAATATGAAAAAGCAATGCGCAATCAGCGCGGCCGCACAGAAACTCTTGCCTACACTGGTAGAAAGCCTGAGCGGTGCCTGGCTTGATCCAATCCACAGCGAGGACTGCACAGCATCCAGACGTGATCGGCCTGTGCATATATTGACGCCTGCGGATATGACCGACGCCACGCATCGCGACATCATCATAGAATTGCGCGATGGCGAACCCGAGCTGGTGCCGGCCGCCAAAGGCATGCCCATGCATATCCGTTTCGGACAATCAGACATGGCGTTTGCCCATGCGCTGATTGCTGAGGCGGTTCGCGGTGGCGGTCCTGCTGTTGGCGAGCCTTGCAGTGCCAAGCTGATGACCTTTGCCGAGCGTGTTGCCCAGACCGACGCCAGCGTCCTGGTCCAGGGTGAGACGGGCACCGGTAAGGAAGGTATGGCGCGCTTCATTCACGCACAAAGCCCGCGCGCTGACAAACCCTTTGTCGCTGTCAATTGCGCCGCCATGCCAGAAACCATGGTTGAGGCGATCTTGTTCGGCCATAAACGCGGCGCCTTTACCGGAGCCAGTGCTGAAGCCGAAGGCCTGTTCCGTGCCGCTGATGGTGGCAGCCTGTTCCTCGATGAGATTACCGAACTGCCCCTGCCACTACAGGCCAAATTGCTACGCGCATTGCAGGAAGGTGAAGTACTTCCCGTCGGCGATACTCAGCCAGTTAGCGTCAATGTCCGGATCATAGCCGCCGCCAATCGCGATTTTGAAGCTGAAGTGGCGGAAGGGCGCTTCCGTGAAGACCTGTATTGGCGTCTCAATGTCGTGCCGATCACGCTACAGAAGCTATGCGAACGGCGTCAGGACATTTACGCCATTGCTGCGGCGATGTTGCTGAAAATGCAGCAGGACGATGCCAGCTTTGCCTGGCCAACTGTTAATGCGCTAAAAGCGCTTTCTGCGCATGATTTCCCCGGAAATGCGCGTGAACTCAATAATATGCTGCAACGCGCGCTGATCATGCGTGAGGGTGACCGGATCAGCGCAGCAGACCTTCAGCTCAAAACACCTGCGCCACCCGCAGCGAGCCCGAGACCCGAACCGATACCTCAAGGTGGCAAGCGTATCGTACATGGCCGCGATCTGCAGAGCCTGTCGCGTCAGGTTGAATTTGACGCCATCCGCTCGGCGCTGGAAACGAATGGGGGCAATCGCCGCGCCACCGCCAAGATGCTCGGTATTTCGGAACGCACGCTGCGCTATCGCCTCGCCGATATGCGCGAGCTGAGCGAAGCAGCATGATGAGGAGTTGAGACGATGAACACCATCAACAGCCTGATGAGCGCGCGCAACGCCATCATCCAAAGTAACAAGGCGCTGCAGGGCATTGCCAATGAAACGGCTGACACCAAGGGTGCCAAGGAAAGCGAGAAAGCAGATTTCACCGGCGCGATGCGTGAGGCGGTGGAAAGCGTCAACAGCCTGCAACAGGATGCCTCGGCTGCTGCAACCGCTTATGAAATGGGCGAAACCACTGATATTGCTGCAGTTATGCTCGCCAAGCAAAAAGCATCGGTCGGCTTTGAAGCCACTATGCAGGTGCGCAACAAGCTGCTTTCCGCCTATCAAGACATTATGAACATGCCGGTATAATATTATGGCCGATCAGATCATCACACCCGGCGCTGGAGCCGGTGAGAACAACGCTGCTCTTGCGGTTCAGGGCGCACAACGCGCGACACCGCTGATCAGCAAACCCTCCTTTGGCTCAGGGAATATCCTGGACCGCATTCGCGCTCTTATAGCCCAACCTGCCATTGCCCGAGCCATGCCTATGATCGCCGCAATCGGGGTTCTCAGTCTTGCTGCCTTTGCATGGTTGGCGCTGCGCGAACCGCCACAGCGCGATCTGTTCCGTGGCCTGCCCGATAATGACAAGGCAGCGGTCGCAGCGGCGCTCGAATCCTCCAACATCATGTATCAGATTGACAATGCCAGCGGCGCATTGACCGTCTCGGAAGATGATTATCACACCGCCAAGATGACCTTGGCTGCTCAAGGCCTGCCGCGCAGTTCTCCTGATGGCGACAGCGTGGTTTCTGCGATGCCCATGGGGGCCAGCCGCGCGGTTGAGGGCGAAAAACTGCGTACAGCGCGCGAACTCGACTTGGCGCGCAGCATTGAGGCCATCGATGCGGTGCTGTCGGCACGGGTTCATCTCGCCGTTGAACCGCCAAGTATTTTCATTCGTGACCGCAATGCACCCGCGGCATCGGTTGTGCTGCAGCTTGCACCCGGAGGAAATCTGGGGGAATCCCAAGTCCGCGCCGTCACCCATCTGGTTGCCAGCTCGGTTGCCGGACTGAATGTCGAAAATGTCTCGGTCGTCGATCAAAATGGTCGACTGCTCTCCAAAGACGGTGCCGAAGGACCAATGACCGAAACCGAACGCCAGCTTGAGGTGCGCGAACGCATCGAGGAACGCTATCGTCGGTCGCTAGCCGCGCTTCTTACACCAATGCTCGGAGCAGAGAATTTCGTCGCCGAGGTTTCGGCCGAGGTCGACTTTACCGAAAGACAGGCAACCAGCGAAAGCTTCCCTGCCGATGAATCGCGCGTTCGCAGTGAACAGCTCAGCTGGTCGGCCGAGCCTGGCCTGCCAACTCCGCGCGGTATTCCAGGTGCAGTCAATCCCGAACCTCCGGCAGAAACAGAAGTGAGCGAGCAGATTGACCCGCCTGCGGAAGATGCTGAAAATGCTGAAATAAACAAGCGCGAAGAACAGGTTAGCCGTAATTTCGAACTCGGTCGTCAAGTCTCGGTCACGCGTAACGCTGTTGGTCAGGTCGAACGTGTTTCGGTTGCTGTCGCCGTGCGTGGCCCTGATGGCGAACCGCTACCGGCAGAAGAGCTGACCCAGATTGAAACGCTGGTCAAAGGCGCCATTGGTTTCGACGAGGAGCGCGGCGACCAAGTAGCTGTCAGCTCACGGAACTTTATGGACATCGCAACCACCGAAACCCCTTGGTATGAGGCTGGATGGGTTGCCATGCTGGCACGCAATGTCTCGGCGCTGCTGGTTGCTCTGGCCCTGATCTTCGGCATTGGTCGTCCATTGCTACGCAAAGCCGGGCTGTTCAAAAGCAAGCGTAAGGATGGCGAGACCGAAGAAGCGGCGGAGGCGATAGCCAAAAAAGCAGAAGCAACCGCACCGCCAAGCCTTGGCGCCATGCAGACCCCGCAGCTTGGCAGCAGTGATGAAGGCGGCACCGTGACGCTCGATATGATCACCGCCGCGCAAAGCTATCAGGAGCGCGCGCTGCTGATCCAGAATTTCGTTAAGCAGAACCCGGAACATGCCGCTATGGTAGTACGTGATCTGCTGCGCAATGATCAGGAGCAGGTTAATGCCTGAAGCCGCAGCTGAAACCGATAACCCAGAAGCCGCAGAAGCCCCTGCCATCAGCGATGCACAGGCCGCGGCCATATTGATGCTGCTCTTCTCTGAAGATGCTGCGGCTGAGGTGATTTCCGAGCTGGAGCCCGATGAGGTGCGCCAGATCAGCAATATCATGTACTCTGTCGCCGATATTGGCGGCGATGATATCAACCATGTTCTTGACCGCTTTATCGAACGCGCCCGCAGCCGCACCACTATCGGCTATCGCGCCGACAGTCATATTGAAGGGGTGCTGAAACGCGCCTTTGGCGATCAGCGTGCAGAAACCATGATTAGCCGTATTGCACCGGTCAATGCGGTGGATACGCTCAAACCGCTGAAATGGATGGAAGCAGGCGATATTGCTTCGATGATCGAGGAGGAGCATCCGCAAGTAGCAGCTTTGGTTCTCTCTTTTGTCCGTTCAGATATTGCCGCAGAGGTGCTGCGGATCCTGCCAGCAGAAGGCCAGGACGAGATTGTCTATCGCCTCGCTACGCTGGGTCAGGTCAGTCAGGAAGCCGTTGATACTATTGAGGATCTTCTCACCAGCTATCAGTCCCCTTCTGGCGGAAAGCCGGCCGCGACCAAGAGCAATGATTCCTCGGACATTGCCGCGATTATGAACAGCCTGGAGAAGAAGGACAGCCAGCGCGTCCTCAAGGCCCTTACCAAGCGCGACCGCAATCTGGCCAAGGCGATTGAGGATGAAATGTTCACCTTTGGCGACCTTGCGATACTCGATATCAAGAGCCTTGGTTCGGTGGTGCGCTCGGTGGATAACAGCTTCCTAATTCCAGCGCTCAAAGGTGCTGATGAGAAGCTGCGCGAGATGATCCTCAGCTCGATGTCCACCCGCGCGGCGCAGACGATAATGGATGAAATGGAAGAAACCGGCCCGCTATCCAGGGATGAGGTCCGAGCAGCACAGCGCTCCATTGCAACAGCCGCCAAAAAACTGGCTGACAGCGGCGAGATCATGATCAATCGCGGAGGCGCCGATTATGTCTGACGCCTCGAAGAAAGGCGATTTTCAGCAATGGCGCATTGAGGCTAAGCCCTTTCAAGCCTTGTGGAATGGCGCATCAGCGGACGATTTTAATGCTGGGTCGGCGCAGCAAGCTGCCCCACAAGCCAATAACAAGCAGGATGCGGATATCGCCGCCGAGCAACAAGCCACGCTCGAACAGCAAATCAACGAAGCCTATCAGCGCGGATTTGATGAAGGCCAGAAGGTCATGACCGAAGCCAATAGCGAATTGATGGCCATGTCGGAAAAGCTCAATGAGTCGATTGTAGGCCTTAAGCCAGTCCTCTCCGATCAGCTATGCGAAGCGATTATCTGCACCGTCTCGACCCTGCTCGAGCGCACTGCCAGCTTCGCTGTTCCCGATGCCGATCTGCTACAGCAGCGCTGCAATGCCCTGGCAACACTGGCACATCGCGAACTCAATGAAGCAAAATTGCATGTTCACCCTGAGGACCGCATACTGATCGGTGATGCATCTATTGGGCTGCCACTGGTGGATGATCCCGATCTGATACGCGGTACACTGCGTATCGCCCATGAGGATGGCTATATTGAGCAGGGTACTCAGCCAGTGCTCGACGAGTTGGCGGCCATGCTGGATGAACTGGAGCTAACGCGGTGATTGCGGCACAGGCAGAGGCCGTCAGCCAATTCACCGACCGCATCGCTACTATCAGTACCGGTCCGCGTGCGATTGGCAAGCTGGTGGCGCATGATGGCGGTATGCTGGAAGTGACCGGCTTCAACTATCCTATCGGCTTTGGCGGCAGCCTGCGCACCGCCGATGGCCGCAGGATTACCGCGGAAATCGCCGGTTTCCGGGGTTCGCGTGCGATGATGATCCCGCTCGAAAGCGATGCTGCGCTCAAAAACGGCACAAGGGTTGAGCCCAATATGCAGTCCAGCCTCGCCGCTGTTGGCGATGCGCTGCTGTCACGCGTTATCGGACCGATGGGCGAACCGCTCGACCGGCGCGGGCCGATTATCACCAATGAGCGCTGGCCGCTTATGGGCAAGCGCGACAATGTATTGAACCGCAGCGGGGTTTCCGAACCGATTGATCTCGGCGTGCGCGCCATCAATGCCTTGCTCACCGCAGGCTATGGCCAGCGCATCGCGATTGCCGCCGGTTCGGGCGTCGGCAAATCGGTGCTGATCGGACAGATCCTCGACAATGCCGATGCCGATGTCATCGTTGTCGGCCTGATCGGCGAGCGCGGACGCGAGGTCAGCGATTTTGTCGAAACTCGCATGTCCGGTCCAGTGCGCAACAAGATTGTCACCGTTGCAGTCCCCGCCGATCATTCCCCGATATTGCGGCTGCGCGCGGCGCATCGCGCGACCGCCATCGCCGAATATTTCCGCAGCAAGGGCAAGCGCGTCCTGCTGGTGATCGACAGCCTGACCCGCATCGCCCATGCGCAGCGCGAAATCGGCTTGGCGCTGGGTGAGCCGCCGACGATGAAAGGTTATCCGCCCTCCTCTCTGGCGCTGGTGCCCAAGCTTATTGAACGTGCTGGCAATGACAGCATCAGCGGCGGTTCGATAACCGCGCTCTACACCGTTCTGGCCGATGGCGGCGATATGGAAGACCCGGTGGTCGACACCGCGCGCGCCATTGTCGACGGGCATATCATCCTGTCACGCTCACTCTCCGAACAGGGCGTTTTTCCGGCGATTGATATTGGCCGTTCGCTCAGCCGCGTCGCCAATGACATTATCGGCGAGGACCAGCGCATGGCGCAGACCAATTTCCGGCGTATCTGGTCAGCCTATGAGGAAAACCGCGACCTGCTGTTGATGGGTGCCTATCGTGCGGGTAGCGATCCCGATATTGACGAGGCGGTGGCACGCCGGCCGGATCTGCTCAACTTTATCCGCCAGCGGCCGCATGAAGCGGTGTCACTCAATGACAGTATGGTCGAGCTGATACAGAGCTTCGGGCCCCAGTCCATTGCTGCATCTCTGGTCGAAGAATGAACAGGCGCCGCGCCAGCCGCAAACGCATATTGCAAGTGCGCGAAATGCAGATGCAACTGGCCATCGGCAATGCCGCCGAAGCGCAGCATCATGAGAACGAACTGAAAGCCAATCGTGATCGGCTGCGCCAGCTATGCGCCCAGACCTATGAGACCCAACAATGCGATATGGGTCGCAATCTGCATGCCCAAATGGAATTAGGCCAGCGGCTGTTGCGTGCTGAAGAAGCGCTGGAAAAGGCGCTTTCTGATGCCCGGCAAAAGCTTGCCGAGGCAGAGCGGCAAAGAACTGCCGCCCGGATTGACCGTGAGGCGGCGCAAAAACTCATGGCTCAGGCCGAGCGCGAGAGCGAGGATGAAGAAACCCGCAAACAGGCAATGATGCCACGCGCCAAAGCCACCAAAAACCGTCGTCCATAACCGGTTGTTAACCGGGAAAATACGCACAAACCGGCCATTACATCAATTGCGTAAAAACTGGCACGCTTCATGCTTCGTAATGGAGCATGGAACTTATAGGACTCTTGACCGCAAAGCCCGTTGAAAAGGCTCCCGCCATAGGTGGCGCTGATAGCGAAGCTGTCGGCTTCCACATTGATGGCGGATATGCAGCACTGGGCATGGGCAAACAGCCTTTGGCGGAAAACGCTGATGGCGACGCTGAAGAGCTTCTATCTGACCAATCGGATTCCACAGAAGCGGATGCGGACGAGGATGCGACCGCGCTGCTCTCTACACTGGTGCAAGCCGATCCGGAAAATGTCCGTACTCCAAACACTCCCCTCCCCTTCACCTTTACCCCGCCCGCTCAGCCAGAAACGGTAGCCGACACAGGCACGGCAGAGCCCGGCGAAACCAAGGTTGAATTTGCCCAGAATACATCACTGCCGGCACGTATGGATTTTGGTGCAGTGATTGCCCAGCGCAACCTTGCCCAGCAAGATGGTACCGGCGCGCAAGTACAAGATAGTCCCGTTTCTAAAACCGCCGAACCAGACCTTGCGAGCGCAAAGATATCTGCCAACGCGGACAATACAGCAGAGCTTGAACAAACTGTTCCGGCGCAGGTAGCGCCAAAGACAGCGCCCGCCTTTATCAATCAGTCAGCCACTGCTGGAACGCTGAAGAATTTACAGCCTAAAACGGACTTAAGTGACGATAGCGCCGGTGAAGAGAGCGCGCCCATTGATGGCACCACAGATGTGGAGACACTTATCAGTGACCGACTGCCTCGTGCAGAGCAAACGGCACGTACCAGTTCCCCCAAACCAACTGCCGTTCCGCAGAGCGTCGCCAATAGCCCGGCTACAGATATTGGGCAAAGCGCCAGTCAAAAACCCTCACTGACCGAGGCCGTAGACATGGCCTTCAATGGCAACATGATGCAGGATGATGGCGCAAATCCAATACAGCACTCGCCATCCACTCCGCCCACTTCTGTAGAGACCAGGGTTGAAACACCTAACCCGCTGCCATTCCAGCCAGTCTCTGCGGCGTCTGCTACGACAGAAATACGGCCTGCGGCGACATCTTTACCGCAAGCAAACACGCCCATTGCGTTCGATAATCAGTTCGCAGACCGCATCGCACAAGAAGTCGCCATGATCAGCAAGACTGATCGCGGCATCTCTCTGCAAGTGACGCCTGAGCGGCTCGGCACAATCAATATCGAGATCATGCAAGGCCCCAATGGCGACACAGTACGGATGACTGCCGAAGATGCCGATGTACGTCAGATCATTATGCAGGCGCAGGCAAGGATAGAGCAAGAAATGCGCCAGGCTGGCCAGAAGCTGGGCAGCTTTGAGGTCGCCGGAGGTGGTGTCTCTGATAGTACCACACAACAGCAAAATGCCGAGCAGAACCAGTCGTCAAAAATAGCGGAAAGCAACAAAAATACAGCCGGTTATACGGTTGACGATGTCGCTTCTGCTGAACAGCAAACACCGACAATATCGGCCGAGAATGGCCAGATACGCTACGCCTGATCCGCTTAGCCACCAAGATAACGCACTATTTGGAGACCTTTCGTGTCAGACAAGAAAGAAGCTGAAGAGCAGAACGAAGACCAGCCCAAAAAGGGTGGCAAAATGAAGAAGATCATCATGATCGTTCTGGGCATCGCCGTGATCGGCGGTGGCGGTGCGGCAGGCGGCTTCTATTTTGGTGGTAGCGCGACCGAAAAGGGGCCGGAAAAGCCTGATCTGCCGAAGCTGGTGCTGAAAGATGGCACCGAGGTGGAGAGCAGCAGCGCAAAATCTGCTGCGCTCGACCCCAAGGAACTCAAGGTCACCTATTATGAGATTGAGAATGACTTCACTACCAATCTCTATGGCGGCGGTTTTGCTCAGGCAGAAATTGCCATCTCCACGCCTTATGACAATCGCGTCATAGAAGCGATCAAGGAGCATGACATTGCCGTGCGTTCGGCCATTGTGATGCAGCTTGCCGCTGGAGACTCCTCAACGTTGGAGACGCTGGAAGGTAAGGAAAAGCTGGCAGATCAGCTGAAAGAGGAGATCAACGACACACTGAAGGAAAAAACCGGCTTTGGTGGTGTTGATGAAGTCTATTTCACCAAATTCGTTGTCCAATAAGCGACTGGGAAGCAGCAGATCATGGCCGCAGCCAAGTCCAAAAAAACAGCCAAAGAAGCGCCTAAGGTAAAGCATAGCTTTGCCATGCATGACCGCGATCAGATCGATGTCCAGCCGATGCTCAAGCGCATCGCGCGGCCATTGAACAGCGGCATTGGCAGCGTCATCGAAGCACTGGGCACCAGCAAAGTCAGCGTCGAAACCGGCGAAGTTCGCAGCATGACCTGTGAAGACTGGTATACGCCCGATGATGAAGCCATGGCCCATTGCCTGTTCCAGATCGCCCCGGTCAAGGGTGCGGCGGCGCTGCGGCTGAATGCGGATTTCATCACTGTGCTGGTCGATATGTTTTTCGGCGGCGCTGTGGCCGCGCCCAGCCGCAAGATCAGCGAGTTCTCTCGCACTGATATGCGGCTGATCCACCGCATCGCCAATCTGATCGGCGATCAGCTCGCGAAAAGCTGGGCCGCACATGGACCATTCCGCTGCACCCTGGCGGGCATCAGCAGCGAGCCGGATGAAGGCCAGATCGCCCCGGCCAATGCCATGCTGATCATCCAGTCTTTTGATCTGGTCTATGCCGACGATATCCGTTTCACCCTCGAAATCGCCTATCCGCTCGACATGCTCCAGAGCGCCAAGGAAATTACGGCACCGGCACAGGCGCAGACCGAGGAACCCGATGCCGATCCCATCTGGCAGCGCGATCTCGCCGATGCGCTCAGCCATGTCCATCTGCCGGTACGCTCGGTTCTGGCGCGGCCGGAAATGACTCTGCCGCAACTGGCAGAGCTCAAGCCTGGTGACATGATTCCCATCCCGCCTGCACGCAATCTACCGCTGCTGGTGGGGGACAAGATTTTCGCCCGTGGCAGCATGGGCGAGCAAAATGGAATGGCCGCATTCCGCATAGACAGCATCGAAAAAGGATAAGGTTATGAGCGATATGAACGAAGCCCCACAACTGGGCGGGCCAGATGTGCAGGCCGCAATGGCCAATGGAAATGCACAGGAAATCGATCCAGGCAATGCCGGACATTACCGCTTTCTGGCGGATATTCCGGTGCGTCTCTCAGTCGAGGTTGGTCAGGTCACCAAGACTCTGGCCGAGATCATGGAGCTGGAGGAAGGGGCAGTCGTCGAACTGGGTCGCCCGGCCAATGAGCTGCTCGATATCAAGGTCAATGGCGCGCTGGTCGCCAAAGGCGAGATCGTTACCGTCGATGGCCGTTTTGCTATTCGCGTTGCCGAAGTGGTGACCCACAATGTCGGTACCGGCAAGATTGAGCGCCGCGCATCATGACCTATTATATCCTCAAGCTGGTGATCATGCTGCCGATTATGGCGGCGATGATTTATGCCGCTTTGTGGACCTATCGCAAATATCAGCCGGGTCTCAGCAGCCATGTCAAACAGCGCGAGCTGAAGCTGGTTGAGACCATGCCTATGGGCACTTCAGGCAAACTGGCCGTGGTGGAATTTGCCGGGCAGAAAATCCTGCTCTCGGCAACCCGCGGCAATATTCAGCATATCGCCAGTGCCGAGATGGACGTGGTTACGGGCAAAAAGGACGTGGCTGAGGCCGAATTACAAGCTGTGCAGGTACCTTTTCAGAATATGATGCAACGCGCGCTCAGCGGCGTGCGCAACAAGCAGGACAGCTAAAATCCGATGCGGATAATCCCCTTCATTCTAACGCTGCTCGGCGCATTTCTGCTCGCCGCTGAACCGGCGTTTGCCCAAACGGCAGAAGCAGTGGCCGATGCCGGTGCATCCGAAGCGCTGGGCAAAGCGCTGGACGATGTTGCTGGCGACGGCAAGCCGCTGACGCTTTCGCTGCAGATCCTCATACTGATGAGTCTGTTGACGATTTTGCCGTCACTGCTGCTGATGATGACCAGTTTCACGCGGATATTGATCGTTTTGTCGATCCTGCGTCAGGCACTGGGTCTGCAACAGACACCGCCCAATCAGGTGTTGATCGGCCTGTCGCTGTTTCTGTCGCTGTTTGTGATGGCGCCGACCATATCCGAGATCAATACGCTGGCGGTAGAACCCTATGGCGAGGACGAGCTGGCGTTGGAAGACGCGATCGAGATTTCCGGTGAGGTGTTCCACAAATTCATGGTCAAACAGACCCGTGAAACCGACATCAAATTGTTCATGGAACTGGCCGAAGAGGATGGTTTTGAAAGCCCTGAAGCCATTCCGTTCTCGATCCTGCTGCCCGCCTTTGTCACTAGCGAGTTAAAAACCGCTTTCCAGATCGGTTTCATGATCTATCTGCCGTTTCTCATCATCGACCTGGTGGTCGCCTCAACGCTGATGGCTTTGGGTATGATGATGCTGTCTCCAACAATTATATCCATGCCGTTCAAGCTATTGCTGTTCGTGCTGGTCGATGGCTGGGCGCTGACCATGGGGTCGCTCGCCGGATCCTTTGTGACTTAGGGGGATAGCAGATGGAACAGTCAGATTTCTTTATCGGCATCGCCCAACAGACATTATGGATCACCGCATTGGCGGCGGCACCGCTGCTCATCCCGGCGCTGATGGTCGGTATCGTACTCGGCATGGTGCAAGCAGCGACCTCGATCAACGAAGCAACGCTCAGCTTTGTGCCGAAGCTGATCATAGTTGCTATCATGCTCGCCCTGTTTGGCGGCTCAATTATCTATCTGATCGCCGATTTCACCACAGAAACCTATAGCCGGATACCGGACCTGTTGCGATGATTGCCCCTGGTTATACCGGTGTCGAAGAACAGCTCTGGATGTGGCTGATGGCAATGATCCGCCCCGGCGCAGCGATGCTGGTCGCGCCGGTTTTTGGCGCAGGATCAGTGCCGCTGCAACTGCGCATCATCCTGTCGCTGATGATCGGCATCGCCGCCACCAGCGGCGCCGGTGTAACCGTGCCGACCGACACATTGGTCAGCTTTTCCGGTGTTCTGTTTATCGTCGCCGAGGTGCTCGCCGGTCTGGCCATGGGCTTTGCACTACAGGTTGGTTATTCCGCCGCCTTTGTTGCCGGTGAAACGCTCAGCAATGCCATGGGTCTGGGCTTTGCCTCAATGAATGACCCACAGACCGGTGTTTCCACTCCGGTTATCGGCCAGTTTCTTTCCATTGTAGCCACGTTGTTGCTGCTGGCAATGGACGGGCATCTGATGCTGATCGCCATAATCGTCCATAGCTATGAGACATTGCCGCCGGGCAATGCCTTTATCAGCCTTGCTGCGGTGGAAGGTATTGTCGATTTTGGCGGCTCACTGTTTGCCATGGGGCTGCTAATTGCTCTGCCCGTCGGCGCGGCTTTGATCTTGGTACAGCTTGTCATGGCCATGCTCGCCCGTTCAGCCCCGGCGATGAACCTGTTTGCTGTCGGCCTGCCGGTTGCAGTGCTTTCCGGCATCATTCTACTGGCCATCACCGCCCCGATCATGGCGGAAACGCTGATGCAGTCACTGACCCAGGGTCTTGAGCAATCGGAAATGGCGATAGGGGGGGCTGGCTAATGGCAGAAGGCCCCAATGGTGGCGGTGAAAAGACCGAAGCGCCAACCCCGAAAAAACGCAAAGACAGCGCCAAGAAAGGCGATGTGCTCCAATCCAAGGAACTGGGCACTGCGCTGATGATTATCGCGGGTACCCTCGCCTTCTGGCTGTTCGGCAATGCGCTGGTCGGAGCCTCGGGGGATGTCGTGCGCAGCGGACTACGCTTCGACAATGCCGATATTGCCAGCTTTGATATCGGCACCCGTACACTCACCTTGCTGACACCATTGCTGCTGCCCTTTGGCGGCCTTTTCGCATTACTAATAGTCGCCGCCATCGCCACACCTGCGGTTCTGGGTTCAGCGGGATTCCGCTGGTCGGCGGTCAAACCCAAGCCCTCCAAGCTCAACCCCATGTCGGGTCTGAAACGCATGTTTGGCACCAATGGCCTGATCGAACTTGGCAAATCGCTGGCCAAGGTCACTTTGCTCGGTGTTGTCGGCATCGTCATCATTGTCCGCTCACTGCCGGAAATGGCGGAACTCGGCCATGGCAGCGTCAGCGCCAATCTGATGCTCTATGGCGATATGTTCAACACCACCTTGCTCGCCATGGCGGGGGCGCTGGCGATTATCGCGATGATCGATGTGCCCGCACAAATCTATCAGCACACCAAGAAGCTGAAAATGACCAAACAAGAGGTCAAGGACGAGAATAAAGAAACCGAAGGTTCACCAGAGCTGAAACAGGCGGTGCGCCAGCGCCAGCAGGAGGTGCTGAACGGCTCCATACGCAAGGGGGTTGAGGAGGCCACGGTATTGCTTGTCAACCCGACGCATTTTGCCGTTGCCCTGCGCTATGATCAGGAAAACGATGCCGCTCCAGTGGTATTGGCACGCGGACGCGGCGGCATTGCCCAGGCAATGCGCGAACTGGCCGAGGAAAAAGACGTGCCGGTTATGCGCTACCCGGAACTGACGCGCGCTATCTACTTCACTTCGCAAGCGGGCGCGATGGTCGATGAGCGGCTCTATCTCGCGGTCGCC
The DNA here is from genome assembly GCA_038748365.1 of Pseudomonadota bacterium. Lineage (GTDB taxonomy): Bacteria > Pseudomonadota > Alphaproteobacteria > Sphingomonadales > Sphingomonadaceae > Alterisphingorhabdus. The sequence goes on along the minus strand of JBCDIZ010000004.1, from coordinate 100,260 downwards.
ACATTGCTCGCCTTTATCTTCCGGCTTGATGCGCAAATGGCCAGCAAGGCCGACCGTCCGCGTATCATTGTGCCAGACGACATGCACTATGACAGTGACGGCAAAAAGGGGCGTGAAAAAAATGCCTAAATGTTTCTTACTCGCTGCCGTTGATAGTCCAAAGAAAGGGCAAAACTGATGCTGGAAAGTCTTTCGGGTCTTATTGGCGGGCAAACGGGTGTCAATTCGGCGCAGATCGTCAACGATCTGGTGCAGGTAACGCGTGAACCGCGTGAGGCGCAGATACGCGATCGGCAGGATCTCAACAATGCCCGGATCTCTGCGCTTGCGTCCGCTTCTTCTTCGCTCAACACCTTTGCTGAAGCGCTGGACACGCTGCTCGATGGCCGTCGTTTTGCGGGTGACCTGATTTCCAGCAATGGCTCGGTTGCCACTGCCGATTTCGTCAATGGTCAGACCCCTCAGGGTTTGCCGGTTACGGTCGAAGTCCAGCAGCTTGCTTCAGAGCAGCGCACCGTTTCGCGCACCTTCACCAATGCTGATGCCGCTGTCGGCCAGGGAACATTGACGCTGAACAGCAGTCTGGGGAGCTTCGATATTGTCATTACGGAAGATAATGACAGCCTTGCCGGACTACGCGATGCGATCAACGATGCTGATGCTGGCGTCACTGCGACGATCCTCACCGATGTCAATGGCGCGCGGCTAGTATTGGCCGGATCGGAAGGCGCGGATCAGTCCTTTACCCTGACTGCGCCCGCCGCACCCGATACGCTTAGCGACTTTGCCTATCCGCCCGCATCGGGAAGCGGCATGTCCTTGGTTTCCAGCGCCACAAATAGCCGCATCATTGTCGATGGCGTAGAGCTTAATCTCAGCAGCAATCAGGTCGACAACGCCATTACCGGCGTCCAGCTTAATCTGCTCGCCGCTGCGCCAGGTGAAGCAATCACCATTAGCGGCGACCGCCCGACCTCCAGCGTACGCGACCTGGTTGTTGAATTTGTCGACGCTTATAATCAGCTGCGCGAAGGACTGAACAACGCCACTCGCCCCGGAACCGATGGCACCGATGGCGGCCCGCTGGCGGGCAATTCCGCCGTGCGCGATATGGTGCGGCAGTTGAGCAGTATGAGTTCGACTCTGCTCGCCGCTGAAGGCCCTTATCGCACCCTCGCCGATATTGGCGTCCGCACGAATAATGACGGCACACTCAGCATTGATGATGCACGGCTTGATGCTGTTCTGGAGGCCGATATTGACGCTGTCAGCCGGATGCTTGATCCGGCCGAGCCTAATGATACCAATCCTGGCCTCGCCGGTACGCTCAATGCCATACGTGACTCCCTGCAGTCAGAGGATGGTTCACTGACGCTGGCTCAGGAACGCTATGATGCCGTAGCAGAAGACCTGCGCGAATTGCTGGTCGATCTGGATGACGACATTGACCGCTATCGCGCTCAGCTTGAGCGTACATTCGCCAATATGGATCGCCAGCTCGCGATTCTACGCTCGACCCAAAGCTATCTCGATCAACAGATATCTATCTGGAATGATACGGATAACTAAGTTCAGCGCCAATCAAGATATATTATTCTAAGGGACCTATCATGAGTTTTCGCAGTCGCACACCGGGCTATAGCAGCATGTATAATGACATGCATGCCAACCGAGTAGAAAACGCCAATCCGCACGAACTGGTGAGCATCATGTTTGAAGAATTGCTGCTCAAGCTGGACACCGCCATTGGTCATATTGATCGCGGTGAGAATGCCGGGATGATTCAGGCCAAGGGCAGAGCCGCAGCGATCGTCAATGCGCTGGACGAAAGCCTCGACTTTGAGCGCGGCGGCGACACCGCCATTGCTCTGGGTGTTGTCTACCGTGAAGCGTCAGAACGGATAGCCCGCGCCAAGGGTCCTGCTGCGAAGGATATTTTGATGTCTGTGCGCGAAATGATCGCCGAGATTTACAACGCCTGGTCAGATATTGGCAAGGCCGCGCGCAAGCGAGCATAAACTCGCCACTCAGGAAACTCAGGAGCAATGTGTGGTTTAAGCCGCCAGCGCTTCCTTGCGCGCCAGATTGTGACGCTTCATCTTCTCTACAAAGGTGGTACGCTCTAACTGCACCAGCCGTGCAGCAGCAGCCACGACACCATCCGATTGCGCCAGAGCCATGCTCAGCAGGCGCCGTTCTTCCTGCAACAAATGATCCTTGAGCGAGAAAGAGGCGGGAAGTTCAGCATGGGCCGCGGCCATTGGCAGCATAACCCGCTCGCTTTGCTGCACTATGGTTTTAACAGGCTCGCCAGCTTCACTTGGCATCCCGCTATGCATATGGTGCATAAGCTTTGCGATCTGCTCTGCACCGATTACACTGTCAGGATAGATAATCTTGGCACGTATAACCACGTTGCGCAGTTCACGCACATTGCCGGGCCAATCATGATCAAGCAAAAGATTCATGGCATCTCTGGTAAAACAGGTCAGCGAATCCGAGCCGTCTTTGTTGCGCAGAAAGTGACTGATTAGCGGATGGATATCATCGCGGCGTTGTTTCAGGGCGGGAATACGCAATGGAAGGACACAAAGACGGTAAAATAAATCTTCGCGAAATTCGCCTTTACTAATACGCGTTTCCAAGCATTGGTGAGTCGCTGCCACCATCCGCACATCAACCGGTATATCAGCCGCTCCGCCAACGCGGCGCACTTTGCCGTCCTCCAATATACGCAATAGACGAACCTGCATCGCAGGCGGCATTTCACCGATCTCGTCAAGGAATAATGTGCCTTGATTAGCACGCTCAAAATGGCCCGGACGCTGATTGTCTGCACCAGTAAAGCTGCCCTTTTCATGGCCAAAAAATTCTGCTTCGACCAGATCCTTGGGGATAGCGCCGCTGTTAACTGCGATAAAAGCATTTTCGGAACGTGGAGATGCTGCATGCAAGGTATTGGCAATAATCTCTTTGCCACAGCCTGAAGGCCCTGTGATCAATACAGATGCATTGGTCGCCGCAGCAAATTTCAGAAAGCATCGCACTTCATGAATGGCTGCACTGTTACCGATGATCGCCTGGTCAATCGCGATTTCGGTATCTGACATAGAATTCCCCCGTCATTGTTACTGCACAATTAGGCAGCATTTATTTCCAAGCCGTGTCTTGCCTTGGGTAACAAGATGTATCCCGATTTGCGTAAATGCCGGGTTAACCTAGCCAGAATTTTCGAAAGCTATCCTGGCGCCCTACATTGCTGGGTATATTATGAGTGGCAGATATCCTCTGAAATCTTGGACAAATATTATAATGACCAAAATACAGAACGCATAAAGTGTCATATTTGGTTTACACTTGCACAGCCGATCTATACGCTGCGAATCATCATAGCGAGCCGTCTTTGACGATCGCAGCAGAAAAAGTCGGAAGGGAGGCCGCACTTTTTCTTTATTGGAGCGGGGAAATCTCCGCATCGTACTATGTAAGATCATAGTCCGCGCCATTGCTGCCATTGCCATCAAGCCCGTTATGGTGACGATACACCTCCGGCGCGGCGCGCTGGCGGAAACTCCAAGCGGAGCGCTGAAGGGCGCAACATACCGTTTCTAGCTTCCGAAGCGCCCGGCCCGAGCGATGGCAGGAGAGGCGCGGTGACATTAGCTCAGATCAATCAGCACCCGGCTGCAGGAACAGGCGATAACGACTTGGCGATGCTGCTCTATAGCAGCCATGCAACCTCTGTTTTCGATGTCTCAGAACTTGATCAACTGGTCAGCAAAGCGCAACAACGCAACCAAAGAATGGGTGTAACCGGTGCCGTTTTCTATGAAAACGGACGCTTTCTGCAATGGCTTGAAGGGCCTATCGATTCCCTTGACAGGCTATATGACGATATCGGCCATGATAACCGGCATACGGATATCGAGATGGTTTGCTATGGGCTGACCGACCATCGGCTCTTCTCCGACTGGAATATGCACCTTTTCCAAAAACGGGGGCATATTGAAAGGGCGCTGGACAGTGTTTCACCCAACGCCTTTTATGATGATGATGAAAACGCTATCCGCCTAGCCGCACAGCATCTTTATATGGGCAATGATACGCAGTTTATTGCATTGCTGGCGAGCAAAAAACATGATCTCTCTGACGAGATTTCCCTCTGCCATACGCTGATGCGCGATTATCACCGTATGTGGCAGGAAGATATCTGCTCGGAATTCGATATCACACTCGGCCTATCACAATTACTGGCGGCTTTTCGCAGATGGCGGCAGAGTGAACCAATTGCGTCACCTGAGACCGGGAGACGGCCTTTACTGATCGCAACCCTGCCCGGTGAGCCGCATATTGTCGGCGCCACAATGGCAGCGGAAAAGCTGATCGATGCCGGACGTGATGTAACACTTGAGTTCCCTACATCGCACGAGGCCTTGGCAGATATGGTGGCCCGCACTGATTATGGCGGTGTGACTTTGGTGACCAGTAGTGTGTTTTCACGCAAACACTGGGTCCCACGGATGCAAGACTCAATTGCCGCTATACGAAACGAACTCGCATCAGACAGCCGCATCATCAACTGCGGTCGCTTTGGCTGCATCTCCCCCAACCTCGCCAAGAAGACAGGTTTCGACGCCTGCTGCTGCTCCGCCAACGAGTTACCCGCCCTATTCGGCAAATCGCAAAAGAAGCACCATTAAGAGACCGGTTCTAAAATGGAAATTGAGAGTATATTCCCAATATAATCGGAATGTGGTGCCCAGAAGAGGACTCGAACCTCCACGTCCTTGCGGACACCAGCACCTGAAGCTGGCGCGTCTACCAATTCCGCCATCTGGGCACGGAGGTAGCTAAGTGAAGCGCGCGATTAGCCGTGCCGAGCCCTGTTTGTCAATGTCGAAAAGCGCAATCGCGGCCAACTGTAGAGCATAAAGCCGGCATCACCCGTTTTGCGAACAGGCTCCTCCATCGCGATAAAGGCTGACAATCGAATTTACAGGCAATTATCTATCTGTGTGATGGCCAGCACGGCCTATACATGGCAGGTTGCTTACATTGTGTTGAGATTCGGCCTTGTCCGTTTCACAGCCAGATATAAAACTCGGTAGTCGCCGCGCAGATGCTGCAATGGATGCGCTGGGCATTGCAAAATGCTACAATGCTGAATAACGCAGCTTTAAGGCGGGCATGCTGCCAGAAAATATGGGCATAAGAGGGTTAGACAGAAGCATGCGGGACAAGCTGATTACCATTTTTGGCGGCGGCGGTTTTATCGGCAAATATGTGGCCGAGAATCTGCTTTCTCTGGGCGCACGACTGCGCATTGCCGAGCGTAACCCGGATAATGCCAAGCAGATCAAGACCATGGGCCGCCTGGGCCAGACGCAATTCGCTCATGCCGATATCCGCAATATCGACAGCGTGCGCCGCGCAGTGCACGGCGCGGATATGGTGATCAATCTCGTCGGCATATTGGATGGCGATTTTACCGCTTTTCATGTCGATGGCGCGCGCAATGTCGCAACCGCCGCCAATGAGGCTGGATGTGAGGCCTTTGTGCAAATGTCCGCCATTGGTGCCGATCCCCATTCGGACAGCCAATATGGCCGCAGCAAGGGCGAAGGCGAAGTAGCGGTCAGCGAGGCTTTTCCAGGTGCCATCATTATGCGGCCGTCGATTGTCTTTGGCGCGGAAGATCAGTTTATCAACCGCTTCGCCGGGTTGATCGCTATGCTGCCCATCGTGCCGATTATTGGCGGTAAAACCCGTTTCCAGCCGGTTTATGTCAATGATGTCGCTCGCGCCGTAGCGACCGTATTGGTGTCTCCGAGTAAATATGCCGACAAGACATTCGAGCTGGGTGGTCCGGAAATTCTGAGCATGCGTGAACTGAACGAGCGCATTGCCGAAGCCTGTGAGCGCAACCCGGTATTTGTCAATGTGTCAGACACTGCTGCAGGCCTGCTCGCCAATATGACAGGCTGGCTTCCCGGGGCACCGATCACCCGCGATCAGTGGTTGATGCTGCAAAGCGACAATGTGGTTTCCGACAATGCCCGCAGTTTAAAGATGCTGGGCATTGTCGCCACTGGCATGCAACCGATGATGCGTGAATGGCTGGTGCGCTATCGCACCCATGGTCGTTTTGGTGTTAAGCGCCAGGCGCGTTGAAATATTCACGCTGAAGACTTCACACTGGCTGTTTAGCCCGCATTCTTTTCTTTTGCTGCTTTCGATTCAGGATGCCATTGCTCCATCGAATCGGTCAGCCGTCGCTCAGCCAGCATCCGCGCGGTATCGCGGCTAAGGCCCAAAGATGCGGCCAGCTGGTGCCCCATCAATGCATCGCCCAGCGCCATAATCACTAGCGCCAATGTGTCCTCACGTAAATGCGTATCATCCGCCTCGTCCTGCGCCAGATCATCAACCAGCTCATGAATAGTATTGATAATCGGATCGAGCGCGTCTTCGTTCCCGGATGCCATCATCCATGATGCAAGAGCTCCGGCACCGCCGGAATCAAAGGCGTCAAAAGTCAGATCGACAATGTCCCTTGCTGTGCCCTCGCCTGCGCGTGTCCGCAACACCGCCTCGGCAATGGTCGCGCAGATTGTCTCGGCGAGATAGGCGGCCAAGGCCTTTTGCAGGCCAGCAGCCGAGCCGAAATGGTGCAACAAATTGGCATGGGTGCGGCCTATGCGTGCGGCCACTGCCTTCAGCGTTACCGCCTGTGGCCCGGTCTCTATCAGCAACTGCCGTGCGGCAATCAAGGCTGCGGCGCGGCTCTCTTCCGGGCTGAGACGTTTTCTTCTTATTGACATTTATGTCAGTACCTCTATTGTCAGGGCTGTAAGTAACGCCCCCTTTGTCATCTGAGGATAGATGCAATGAACGCCCCTGTGAAGCCTGACCTTGAGAATGCCACCGCATTGGAAAACCCAAAGAAGACAAATGACGCTGGACGTCCGCAAGGTTCAGCTAGCCCGGACGATCTGGAGATTGTACCGCGTAATCGCCGCTTTGGCCGCGAAGACACCAAGAAGCGCTGGTGGATGAAAGATGACCCAGTGGGGACAGCATTCTACAATGCGCTTTCGGTGACCTTCCCCAAAGGCGAGGCGTATTTCATCGAGAGCGTAAAGGCTTTTCGCGATGGTACACCAGAGCGCCTGAACCGCGAGATCCGTGCCTTTGTGAAGCAGGAAATCAACCATACGCGCGAACATGTAGCGTTCAACCGCGCGGTGACCGATGCTGGCTATGATGTCAGCCGGTTGGAAGAAAAGGTCGATGAAGCGCTGGCCATGACGAAGGGGCGCCCGGCCATTGCCAACCTCGCCTCGACCATGGCGCTGGAGCACTTTACTGCGATCATCGCTCAGCAACTGATCGCCAACCCCCGCCATCTGGCCGATGCCGACAAGGAGTCAGGCGATATGTGGCGCTGGCATGCGTTGGAAGAGATTGAGCATAAGGGCGTCGCTTATGATACCTGGCTGCACGCTACTCGCGACTGGAGCCGATGGCAGCGCTGGAAGGTGAAATCCTTGGTGATGCTCTTGACCACCTGGTATTTCACCGTAAACCGCGCCAAGGGGATGATGGACTTGCTGGCACAGGATGGCATTACCGGCTGGAAGGCTGGCGCCAAGCTATTCTGGTACGCCTTTGGCCGCCCCGGCATGGCGCGCAAGATCATTCTGCCCTGGATCAGCTATTTCCTGCCCGGCTTCCACCCGTGGAACCATGATGATCGCCATCTGATCAAGCTCGCCGAAAGCGATTATCAGGATGCGGTGATGCCCGGAGCAGATAACAGCGCAGCGGTACAACCTGCCGAGTAATCTGCCGCCCTTTGGGGCAACACCGCTTGTCGGGTTCTTACAACTTTTGCAGTCCACCTTGCGATATGTCGTGAACAAACATTCGCAGGAGGATTGCATGAAGCTTGTAAAGACCGCCGCCATTCCCATCACCTTGGCTTTGCTGCTGGGCGCAGCACCGGCTGCTGCCGAAGGGGTTTCCAATGCTGCGGAAGCGGCTGCCGAATTCGATGCAGCCGTGCAATCGGGCATCAGAGCAAGCACGACCAGTGAAGCGGAGATGTGCGCCGGCTATTGGTTCGGTCTGAAAGACCTCCATGGCGCTATGCCAGACCTGCCTTTCTATCAACAGCTGCCCCAGCGTCTCAGCCAGGAAACGGCGTCACTCGGTCACCAATATTGGGGCGCGGTAGTCGCACAATATTATGAAGGCGATAACGCGAAGCTGGAAGCCGCAGGCGATCGTGTCGGCGGGTATCGTGAGGAAATGATCAAGCGCTTTATCGCCGGGCAAGAGACGGGCAAGATTGTTGGCGTCTTCGATACATTGGGTACCTGCACGGTGGATTGAGGCAAGCACTCCGGCAAATAAAGTGAGGGGTGCAATGCCAATTTCCCGCTTTTTAAAGACCGCTATCACCATCTGCGTCACGCTTGGCCTCGCAACGGCGGCACAGGCCGAAAAAGTGCCGCTCGCTCGCGACGGCGTGATGAACAGCGCGGTCTATAATGGCCAGCAAAATATGCCGGTCAAAGTCTATGGCGTGGCGCGCAAATGGGAACGCAACTGCACCAAAGGCAAAGCCGAGGAGTGCGTTCGGCTGGGAGATGCCTTCTCCACCGGGCTAGGTGACCTGAAACAGAGTACCCGCGTTGCTGCCGGCTATTACCTTAAAGGATGCGACAAAGGCGCAAGCGAGTCCTGTGCTAGCTATGCCGGTCTGGCACTGGGTGGCTCGCTGCCGCTGCCAAAGCCTGATGCTGCAGTATCGAGTGCCACACGGGGGTGCCAGTTGGGGTCGCAAAGTGCCTGTGCTTGGCAAGGTGTGCTCTATTATCGTGGTTATGGCGTCGCAAAAGATGCAGGACGCGCCGAGCAGCTATGGCGCACCGCCTGTTCTGCCAATGCGGATGATGGCTGCCGGTTTCTTGCCAATTATCTGAAAGAAGGTGGCAGTCGCGCTGGCCAGCCTTCGCAAGAAGCGCGAACGCTTTTCTCGACATATTGCACCAGCGATGCACGGCCATGGGCCTGTCTGGGTGCGGCGCAGATGCTGGGGGTTGAACAACCACAAGCCGTCCCGTTGCTGCAACGCGGCTGCGAGCAGGGCAAGGGAGACAGGCTGGCGGTGTGTGCCGAATATGCGGCCCAGATCATCACCCGCCGCGATGCCAAATCGGTCGATCTGGCCGAAGGGTTTTTGAATTCCGCCTGCACTGCCGGGCTGGCACAATCATGCTATATTATAGGACGGCATGGTTTCAGTGCCAATGCCAGGCTGGGCGATGTTACCCCGGGCGAAGCAGGCTTTTATCTGCGGCGTGGCTGCGACCTAGACCATCCAGCGGCCTGCCATGATCTGGCTGATGCCTATATCAGCAACCGAATGCGTCAGGTGCGTTATCCGGCTGCGACCATGCTGATGCTGAAGTCGTGCCGGCTTGGATATGCTCCGGCTTGTCAATGGACCAAAAAGAATCAGGCTGAAAGCCAACGCACTGCGATACTTCAGCGCTGGATCGATCCTTCTCTGCCCGCTGCCGAACAATTGGAACAGGCGGTGAAGATCGCTGATAGCAACCCTCAAAAGGCGGCGCGTACTGTCGATCTGTTGCAGGAAGAGCAATATGATGAGGCGCAATGGTTACTGGGTAATTGGTTCCTCACTGGCAAGCGCGGGATTATCGACACTCCCAATCAGCAAAATGCCGTCATCCTGATCGAGAATGCCGCAAAAGTCGGCCATGTTGAGGCGGCTAAATGGCTGGGCATGGCGCATTGGTATGGTCGCAATGGCGTCGCCTTTGATCGCCAAATGGGGCTTGGCTATATGCGGATTGCCGCGCGTTTTGGCGATTTAGAGGCGACGCAGATTGCACAATCCATGGCGCTACAGCCTGAACGCGACCGGATCGCTGCTCGAAACCGCGCCGTCGCCCAGGCAGAAGCCGAACGCCAGCAACGCAGCTGGTTCACTAAATGGCTTGAGTCGGCATCCTATTCCTATTCTTCGCAAACGCGCACTGGCCGTTCCGCCAGCGAACGCGCCGCAGCCGCAAGCTGGCAGCGACACCAGAATTCTATGGACCGGCTGCATTTCAATCAACGCATGAACTATCTGAGCGGCCGCACCTCTGCCTGCAACCGCTCCAACCCCTATTGCTGACATTTAGGCAGGAGAGGTCCGCATTATGAGGAACATTGCATTGTTATCTGGCGCGCTGGCGCTAACGGTCATTCCCACCAGCACCAGCATGGCACAGCCGACGCAGCTGGATATCACGGTCAACCCGATATCCGACGACCGGGTTTGCGGTGCCAGCTACCAACTGGGTGGCAACAAGAAGCTCGAATTCCTGATCAATGCCGAGAACTTCAACGTCTCAATCATGGTCCAGAACCTGCCCGCAGAGATCGTCGAAAAGGGCCTCGAAAAGAAGAATGTACCGATCACTGTCATCGTCAATGACAGCTACCGCACAACCGCCGATACCGGCGTCTACAGGGCTGGCTTTACCTATCGGGCGATGGCCTATTGGGACGATAATGACCAAGGCATCCAAATGCTCGGCCAGCTGGCGGATGTCAAAACGCTGTCGGTGGAATTTGATGGCCAGAAATATGGTCCGGCCAATTCCAAACCATCAGCCGATTTCGGCTATGAGCTAATCGTCAATTGCCTGCGCAACAAAGGCGTCGATATCTGATCTGGCGAGGAGTTGGGGTCAGGACGCTGGACCTTTTCCTAAATTGGATGGAGCATCGAAAGGCTCTCCCTCTCCCCAGCGGGGAGAGGGTTGGGGTGAGGGGGAGCGAGGCGCAGCCGAGCGTCTAAGCCATCAGCATCGCACACCCCCATCCAACCTTCCCCATTAAGGGGGAAGGCTATGATACGCACCCTTTATAGGAAACGCACCAATTGCATGGCTTAGGCAGCCTGTCGAAGCGGCTCCAGGTCCATCACATATTCATTGCACAGTGCCTCTTCGCCGCGGCCAGCACTGTAGCGTGGTGCGGCAGGACCAAGCGCGACAAAGCCGAGCTTTTCGATCACACGTTGCGAAGCCGGGTTGTCGACAAAGTGACCGCAATGCAGCTGTTTGTGTCCCAAGGTACGGGCTATCTCTATCACTGCGCGCGCCGCTTCGGTGGCGTAGCCCTTCCCCCAATGGTCACGGGCAATCCAATAGCCAATCTCCGCCTCACCTTCGCGTTCACCCAGACCGCAGCAGCCAACAAGCTGCGAGCCATTATCCGTGGGCAGCGTGAGAAAGAAGCTGGGATAGCGGGGATCCTGCGGCAGTGATGCGAACTCTCGAGCTGCTTCGGGCGTATAGGGCCAGGGCGCACGGGCGAGATTGCAGACAATGCCTTCATCATTGATCGCGGCAAACAGCGCTTGCCAGTCTTCGGGCCAGCCGGGCCGTAATAAGAGTCTTTCCGTACGAGCGAACATGAGTCTCTCCTAATGGCCATTCGCGCTGTGACCGTAAAAGGTGACAGCAGCGAGTCAGCCATATGACAGGGACAAAAAAAAGCGGGGTTTTGACCCCGCTCCCTGTCCTGGTTCGCTTGTGTTGCGATTTCGGGGTCTCCCTATTCAGGATGACCCGTTATCGATCATCCGTTATTCAGCGGCTTCTGCCATAGCTTCGACCGACACATATTTGCGGCCAAGGCGTCCGGCGTGGAATTTCACGCGGCCTTCAATCAGCGCAAACAGGGTATGATCCTTGCCCATGCCGACATTGTCGCCCGGATACACTTTGGTACCGCGCTGACGCACAATAATGTTGCCGCCGATGACATGCTCGCCACCGAACTTCTTCACGCCAAGGCGGCGACCTATGGAGTCGCGACCGTTACGGGATGAACCACCTGCTTTTTTATGTGCCATGTCTCTCTAGTCCTTGTGTCTGGCGGGCTCAGGCTTCGCCATCATTAGTATTAGGGGTTTTCTTTGGCGCTGCTTTGGCAGCAGGTTTCTTGGCCGGGGCCTTTTTAGCAGCAGGATTTTTTGCCGCTGCGCTCGCTGCAGGCTTTTTGGCAGCAGTGCTCGCCTTGGCGGCTGGCTTCTTGGCCGGTGCTGCTTTCTTTGCAGGCGCAGCCTTTTTCGCCGGAGCCGCTTTGGTTTCGGCAGGTGCATCAGCCTTTGCCGGAGCTGCTTTCTTCGGCGCAGCCTTCTTAGCAGCACCTACGCCGGTGATCTTCAGCACCGTCTGATACTGACGATGGCCCTGTTTGCGGCGATAGTTGTGGCGACGGCGCTTTTTGAAGACAATAACCTTCTCGCCGCGATCTTGCGCGATGATTTCAGCCGATACGGCAACGCCCTTGGCGTCCTTGACGGCGCCGCCATCACCCACCAGCAGAACATCGTCCAGCGTGATGGTGTCACCGGCTTCACCGGCGAGCTTTTCAACCGCAATTTTGTCTCCGGCCGCAACGCGATACTGTTTGCCGCCTGTGCGCACAATAGCGAACATGACTTTGTCTCACTTCATCAAAACTGTTGGCTCGGCGCGGTTCGTATCCTGCAAGGGACATTTCTGATCTGCGCCGGAAAGCAGTGCCCGATAAGGGAGAATCACCTAAGTGTCAACCAACAGCAGCGCGAAATGTGACTCTTTTCATGCACTTTTCATATACTGGCTACCCATTTCTCGCGCCGGAATGGATTGCCGCTGTCACCATCATAATGTAGTGGCCCGAGCCATGACCTGCAAACCGGCTTTTCCACTGTTCATAGCTATTGTGCCCGGCATAGTGTTTTTAAGTGGCTGCGCTGCATCCAGTGCAGACTTTCCTGAGCTTAAGCGCCGCACTATTGAGGACCTTCCCGTTGATGGTCAGCCGGTGGCAAAAGATACCGGACCAGAAGTTGTTGCCATGCCTGCGGCTTTGCGCAACGAGGTCGACGCGCTGGTACAAGACGCACTGATCGCAGATAATGGCTTTCAATCTGGTGTAGCAAAAGCGCAAAGCGCGGTCGTGGCAGGACGCGCTGCAGGGCAGAATAGCGAGAACTGGGTGGTAGCGCAGACAGAGGTCAGCGCGCTTTCCACCTATCATAACCGCACCGTCAATCTGCTCAGTGCGATTGATGCACTGTATATTGGCGAGACTGAGAAACAATATGACCGCGATGCGATCTATGATCTGACACCGCTGATCAATGCGCAGTCAAAGGTGCAGGATATTGTTGCGCGCCAGCGTGATTTAATCACGCGTCTGGATAATCGGCTGCGATAACAGTCTAGCCTTATTGCGGTTCAGGCCCAGCCGCTTTGGATGGAACCGGAATCACCAGCGGCGCATGACGCCAGCGCACCAATAGCTGCACCAAGGCCAGCCCGGACAGGCTAATTGTCGCGGTATTGCGCAGTGGGTGGACATTAACGCGCGGCTGTGCGGTGAGAATCTCGTCAATCACCACCTGCACCCTGTCATTGCTGTCATTCATAGCGGCCAGCGGCGTCACAGATCCGGGGGTTACGCGGAGTATCTCTTCCATCTCGTCTGCACTGCCAAAGCTATAACGCTTGGCCCCTGTCATCCGCCGTAACTGGCCTAAATCAACCCGCTTTTCTGCTGGCACAGTCACCAGTGCGAAATGGCCATCAGCATCTTTGAGAAACAGGTTCTTCGTCGCCGCACCGGCGATATTCTTTTCAATCTGGCTGCTGTCGAGCGTCGTAAAAACCGCCGGGTGATCGACCTGCTCAAAGGTGATCCCCAGCGATTTCAGTTCATCATACAGTTTCTGCTCGGCAGACACCTATGCGGATCAGTCCTCAACGCGGCTAAGCGCGCAAAGCTTGTTGCCATCCGGATCACGCAGATAGGCGAGATACATTTTCATGCCATTGCCTTCGCGGATGCCTGGCGGATCTTCAATCGCGGTGCCGCCCGCTTCCACGCCAGCAGCATGCCAAGCATTGGCTTCATCGGGTGACATGGCAAAGCCGATGGTCATGCCATTACCGCACGTCGCAGGTTCGCCATCGATCGGTGGGGTAACCAGAAACATGCCGCCATTATGCATATAGAGCAGGCGTCCCTTGGGATCGACCATGCCCTCGCGGCCTCCAAAGGCCTGGAAAGTGGCGTCATAAAATTTCTTCGAGCGTTCAATGTCGTTGCTGCCGACCATCATGTGGCTGTACATCAGGCATTCTCCTTTTCTGATTGAATATTTTGATTGGGTGATCATGTGATGGGGCCACGATAAACCCGTCGCATGGAAAGGCAAGCAGCATGGAGCAGGATAGCGATAGAATCGCCATCATCGGAGCTGGAATGGCCGGTTTGGCTTGCGCCGACAGCTTGGTGGCGTGGGGTCACACAATAACGCTGTTCGATAAAGGGCGCGGCCCTGGCGGGCGGATGTCGACACGCCGCGTAGAGACGCCATTGGGCGAAACCGGCTTTGATCATGGGGCGCAATATTTCACAGCGCGCAGTGCCGCGTTCCAGCAACAGGTGCAGGCATGGCAAAATGCTGGCATTGTCGCGCATTGGCCTGCGGCTGGCGATCACGCTTATGTTGGCACACCCGCCATGAATGCGCCGATCAAAGCCATAGCAGCGCGCCATGATGTGCATTGGGCGACGCGGATCATCGAACTGGATCAAAGAGATAATGAATGGGTGCTGGGCACCGAAAGCGGAGAACATGGTCCTTATGATGGCATAATCATCGCGGTTCCTGCCGAACAGGTCAGCGATCTTGTTGAGGTTCATCAACCAGACTTTGCCCGCGCTGCATCGGCGGTGCAATCCGCACCATGTTGGACTGTGATGCTCGCTTTTGATGCACCGCTTAGCGATATGCCCGATACTATCCGTAACCTGCCGCCTATTGGCTGGGCCGCGCGCAACAACGCCAAGCCGGGCCGCGCTTATATAGAAAGCTGGGTTGTGCAGGCTGATCCTGAATGGTCCGCAACGCACCTGGAAGATGCAGCAGATGCCATTATCGCCGCGATGACAGAGGCACTGGAAAAAGCTGGGCGAATCGTGTTGCCAAAACCCATAATCGCGCAGGCCCATCGCTGGCGCTACGCCATGGTGCCGAAGCGCAGTGATGCTGATGCCACGCCCTTTCTATGGGATGCCGAAAAGCAGATAGGGCTATGCGGTGACTGGCTCAGCGGACCCAGGATAGAGAATGCCTGGCTCTCAGGACGCGCACTGGCGGAGGCGATTTAGCGCTGCGCGTTCTCAAAGGTTGCATCAGGCAAAGGTAGCGGCTCGGGCAATGGTTCCTGTGCCGACTGGATCATGCCCAGATTGAGCAGCACCAGCAGCAATATGCCCAGCCCGACACGATAGATGACAAAGACCAGCATTGAGGCGCGTTTGAGGAACTGCATCAGAAACGCCATGGTGGCGAACGCGGCGAGGAACGTCAGGCCGCCGACAATCAGCGCCTCGGTAACCAGACCGCCGCTGGCCTCCAATATATCGGGCACGATCAGTACCCCTGCCCCTGCGACGGCGGGGATCGACAGCAGGAAGGAGAAGCGCGCCGCTTCCACCCGGCCAAAACCGAGGAACCGCGCCACCGTCATGGTAACGCCGGAGCGGCTGGTGCCGGGGATAAGCGCCAGTGCCTGAGCGAGACCGACAATGATGCCATCGCGCAGCGTCATATCTTCATAAGTCTTGGTGGACGCGCCATAGCGATCGGCCAGTCCGAGCAATATGCCATAGACAATCAGGTTGATGGCGATCAGCTCGGCGAAGCGAAACCCTTCGAGATAATCACCCATTTTCAGGAACAGGCCGAAGCCCGCCGCTGGTATGGTGCCGATAACAATCCACCAGAACAGCCGCCGCTCGGCCGGGGCCTTGCCTATACCGATAGTGGCAAAACCGCCGCGGACGAGCCCCCAGCTATCGCGGAAGAAATAGGCGATAATCGCCAGTAGCGAACCGACATGCGCGGCAACGTCGATCAGCGGGCCCTGATCGGCATAGTCGGTGGCATATTGGATCAGGATCAGATGGCCGGACGAAGAGATGGGGAGAAATTCGCTGATGCCCTGAACAATGGCGATAATCAGCATTTGCAGAAATGACATTTCCTACCTCTTGCAACTTGGCCTTCTGCGCTGCGCACTAGCGGGCAATATTCGGAAAGTCGCGCAAAATTATAGGTCCGGTTCGGGCTTTTATTATAGCGTACACCTCCAAATAATGTGGGAAATACGTCATAGAAAATCTATTTATGTCAGTAATACTGTCTTATATTACAGTTTTTGCGTGACTCCCCGGCCCTGAGACGCTAAGCAACGTCTGAACGGCCCTTTGCACAATATTTTTATGTGCCATCCGGCTTACCCCCGTTTCACCAAGGAACTTTCCGACGCCATGTCCAAGCCCGTCACTGACCCCATGCTGCGCTTTGTCGACACCCAACAGGCCTATCCCGAAAAACGCGATCCAGAATTGCGTACCGAGGATTTCCAGGAAATCGCCAATCGCTATCCTGAAGATGCGGCCAAGGAACAGTCATCACGCTGTTCACAATGCGGCGTGCCCTATTGCTCAACCCATTGCCCGCTGCACAACCATATTCCCGACTGGCTGCGCCTGACCGCGGAAGGACGGCTGCGCGAAGCCTATGAGCTATCCAACTCCACCTCGACCATGCCCGAAATTTGCGGTCGCATCTGCCCGCAGGATCGGCTGTGCGAGGGCAATTGCGTTATCGAGTTTTCCGGCCATGATGCGGTCACTATTGGCTCGGTCGAGAAATATATCACCGACACTGCCTGGGCCGAAGGCTGGGTGGAACCGATCTCGGTCGGCCCGGAAAAAGGCCAGTCGATCGGTATTATCGGCGCTGGCCCGGCGGGTCTGGCGACGGCGGAATATATGCGCATGGGCGGCTATGAGGTGCATGTCTATGACCGGCATGACCGCGCTGGCGGGCTGTTGACCTATGGCATTCCTGGCTTCAAGCTGGAAAAACCGGTGGTGATGCGCCGCGTCGAACGGCTGAAAGAAGCCGATATCCATATCCATGAAAATTTCAGCGTCGGCGAGGATGCGACGCTTGAGGAACTGCGCCAAAAGCATGACGCAATATTGATCGCCACCGGCGTCTATAAGGCGCGCGATCTTCGTCTGCCCGGCTCTGTGCTCAATGGCGTTCATCCGGCATTGGATTATCTCACCGCCTCCAATCGCATGAGTTTTGGTGATGATGTGCCCGCCTTTGAAGACGGCACACTCGATGCCAAAGGCAAGCATGTGGTGGTGATTGGTGGCGGCGATACCGCCATGGATTGCGTCCGCACCGCCATTCGCCAGGGCGCGAAATCGGTGAAATGCCTGTATCGCCGCGACAAGGAGAATATGCCCGGCTCACAAAATGAGGTGCGCAATGCCGAGGAAGAAGGCGTGGAATTTGTCTGGCTAAGCGCGCCGGAAGAGCTAATCGGCGAAGCGGGTGCCGTGACCGGGGTCAAAGTCCAGAAAATGCGTCTCGGCCCGCCCGATTTCTCCGGCCGCCGCAGCCCCGAACCCATCCCCGACAGCG
Organism: Pseudomonadota bacterium; assembly: GCA_038748365.1. Taxonomy (GTDB): domain Bacteria; phylum Pseudomonadota; class Alphaproteobacteria; order Sphingomonadales; family Sphingomonadaceae; genus Alterisphingorhabdus. Next base: position 82,667 of record JBCDIZ010000004.1, on the reverse strand, counting down.
CCTATGAAGTCGAAGCCGATATGGTCATTAAGGCGCTGGGCTTTGAGCCGGAAGAACTGCCTCAATTGTTCGGCGCGCCGGAACTCGGCGTTACCCGCTGGGGTACTTTGCGCGTCGATCATAAGAATATGATGTCCAATCTGGACGGTGTTTTTGCTGCCGGGGACATTGTCCGCGGTGCCTCGCTTGTCGTATGGGCAATACGCGATGGCCGCGACGTTGCCGAGCATATGCACGCCTATCTCAAGGCAAAGGCGCGTGCGGCCAGAGCAAAGACACCAGAACTACAAAAGGACGCCGCATGATCCGCAAATTCACCCTCCCCGCAAAAGCTGTCGCTACCGCTCTGGCGATGACAGCAACGCTGAACACGCCGACACAGGCTTTGGCGCAGGAGGCAGAAACAGACGCCAGCGAGGCGACAGATGCCGAGTTCACCAAATTCCTCGAAGTCTTCAAGTTCGAGGATGACGGCGCGCCTATTGAACCCAACCAACTGGCCAAGGGCGAAGATGTTGCGGCAAAGCTATTGCCTGACGGCAGTTATAAGAAAATCATGTCCGAAACTCTGGGCACGGTGATTGAACCGATGCTCGGATCGATCGACGTAATGCCGCTCTCGGCGATCACTGCCTTTGCCGGTATCAGCGAAAGTGAAGTATCGCCTCCTGATGATGCCACAGTGAAAGATCTGATGGAAATTATCGACCCGCATTTTGCCGAGCGGCAACAGGCGATGTTCAGCTCTATTTTCGATATTTTGATCGAGCTTTCAGATGAAGTGGAACCCGCCATGCGTGATGGTCTGGCCAAGGCCTATGCCCGCCGCTTCACCGCAGAAGAACTGGATGAGGTTTCCGCTTTCCTTTCGACCGAAGCCGGTGCGAAATTCGGTTCTGAAAGCCTTGCCGTTTATTCCAGCCGCGAAGTCATCGGTGCCAGCATGGAAGTAATGCCGAAATTTCTCGAGCGCTTCCTCGGCCAGATGGAGAATCCTGAAGAACTAATGGGTGATCTCCCGCCACAGCGGACCTATGGCGATCTCTCCGAACTGGAAAAGAAACGGCTCGCACAATTGCTCGGGGTTGATGTCGATGAATTGGGGCCGAGAGAGACCGAGCAAGGCGATTATGAGACTGAAGAATAAAGGCTTTTGAACAATCCCGTTCGCCTCGAGCGAAGTCGAGAGGCCATTGCAATTGCAGAGATGTGTCTCGACTTCGGCCTTGAGCCGAAGTTTATCCTGAGCGCCTGCCTTAGCAGGCAGTCGAAGGGCTCGACACGAACGGAGATTAAAAAGCGCTAAGATAAAAGGCACGAGACATTTTGACAGATAACGCCATCATCCACCCCACTGCCGAACATGCCCGCCTCGCCAGAGAAGGCATGTATCACACCGAAACCGAGCGCGATGCGTGCGGTGTCGGGCTGGTGGCGGCGTGCGATGGTACGCCCTCGCGTCGGGTGGTGGAGGCGGCGATTGATGCGTTGAAAGCGGTATGGCATCGCGGCGCGGTGGATGCTGATGGTATGACCGGCGATGGCGCGGGGATTCATGTCGATCTGCCGGTACGCTTTTTTGACGATGCGATTGCGGATAGCGGTCATAAGGTGCTGCCCAATACGCTGGCGGTCGGCATGGTTTTCCTGCCGCGTACTGATCTGAATGCCCAGGAAACCTGTCGCACTATCGTTGAGGCCGAGATTATTGACGCCGGTTATACCATTTATGGCTGGCGGCAGGTGCCGATTGATGTCTCGGTCATCGGCGAAAAAGCACATATCACCCGGCCCGAGATCGAGCAGATCATGATTGCCGGGCCGATGCCCAATGAAGAAAGCCATGACGAGTTTGAAAAGCGGCTCTATCTGGTGCGCCGCCGTATCGAGAAAAAGGTGATCGCGGCGCAGATAAACGACTTTTATATCTGCTCGCTGTCCTGCCGCTCGATTATCTATAAAGGGCTGTTTTTGGCGGAAAGCCTGTCGGTCTTTTATCCTGATCTGATGGATGAGCGGTTTGAAAGCCGCCTCGCCATTTTCCACCAGCGTTACTCCACCAACACCTTCCCGCAATGGTGGCTGGCCCAGCCCTTCCGCACGCTGGCGCATAATGGCGAGATCAACACCATTCGCGGCAATAAAAACTGGATGAAGAGCCATGAGATTAAAATGGCCAGCCTGGCTTTCGGTGCGGAATCGGAAGACATAAAACCGGTCATTCCTGCAGGTGCTTCGGACACCGCAGCGCTGGATGCTGTTTTTGAAGCCATTTGCCGTTCCGGCCGTGAAGCACCGACGGCGAAAATCATGCTGGTCCCTGAAGCTTGGCAATCCTCGCTCGGTGACGGCATTGGCGATGTCCCCGACAATCACCTTGCCATGTATCAATATATGGCAAGCGTGATGGAACCATGGGATGGCCCAGCGGCGCTGGCGATGACCGATGGCAAATGGGCTGTGGCTGGTGTCGACCGCAATGCGCTGCGCCCGCTGCGCTATTCGCGCACCGCCGATGGCCTGCTGATCATCGGATCGGAAACCGGCATGGTGGTGGTGCCGGAAAATACCATTGTCGAAAAAGGCGCGCTCGGCCCCGGCAAGATGATCGCAGTCGATCTGGTCAAGGGCGAAATTTATGACGACCATGCGATCAAGGACCGGATCGCTGCCGAGCAGCCCTATGAAGAGCTCGTCAAAGGCTTCCGCACCGTAGAGGATCTGCCCGAAGCCGAGGGCGAGCACGAATCACTGCCCTGGGACAAGGCTGAACTGATCCGGCGACAGGTCGCAGCGGGCGTAACGCTGGAGGATATGGAATTGATCCTCTCCCCCATGGCGGCTGCGGGTAAAGAGGCGATTGGCTCGATGGGCGATGACACGCCGCTGGCCGTGGTCAGCGCCAAGCCGCGCGCGATCAGCGAGTTCTTCCGCCAGAATTTCAGCCAGGTGACTAATCCACCAATCGACTCCTTACGCGAACGCCATGTGATGAGCCTGAAAACGCGCTTTTCCAATCTGGCGAACATATTGGAGGAGGACAGCCAGAATGATGATGTGCTGGTGCTCGACTCCCCGGTGCTGTGCAATCGCGACTGGTTTCGGCTGAAACAGGCCTTTGGCAAACAGGCAGCCGAGATCAGCTGCACCTTCCCCGCCGATGGCGATGTCAAAGTGATGCGCGCCGCATTCGCTCGCATCCGCACCGAAGCCGAACAGGCGGTACGCGAGGGCAAGACCGAGATTTTCCTCTGCGATGACGCGATTGACAAGGACAATGTGGCGATGAGCATGATCCTCGCCACCGCAGCGGTGCATACCCATCTGGTGCGGCGCGGTCTGCGCTCCTTTGCCTCGGTCAATGTTCGCGCTTCCGAAGCGATGACCACACACGACCATGCGGTGATGATCGGCGTCGGGGCCACCACGGTCAACGCCTATCTCGCAGAGGCAGCGATTGCCGACCGACATGGACGTGATCTTTACCCAAATCTCACTCTGGAACAGTGTATTGCCAATTATCGCAAGGCGATTGACGATGGTCTGCTGAAGATCATGGCGAAGATGGGCATCTCGGTAATCTCCAGCTATCGCGGCGGCTATAATTTTGAGGCGGTGGGGCTGAGCCGGGCGCTGGTCAATGATCTGTTCCCCGGAATGCCGAGCAAGATTTCCGGCGAGGGCTATGCCTCGCTGCACGTCAACGCCACAGACCGGCATGACGCAGCCTTTGATGCTTTGGTCGCCAAACTGCCCATTGGCGGCTTTTATAAACAGCGCGCCGGCGGCGAGACACACAGCTATTCGGCACAGCTGATGCACCTGCTGCAAAGCGCAGTCGCAGGGGACAGCTATTCGTCTTATTTGCGCTTTTCCGAAGGCGTGAAGGCGCTGCCACCAGTCTCGCTGCGTGACCTGATGGAATTTAACTACGCCTCCGAGCCAGTGCCGCTGGACGAGGTGGAAGCCACCACCGAAATCCGCAAACGCTTTATCACGCCGGGCATGTCGCTGGGTGCATTATCGCCCGAGGCGCATGAGACGCTAGCGATTGCGATGAACCGCATCGGCGCGAAATCGGTCTCTGGCGAAGGCGGCGAGAGCAAGGAACGCTATCAGCCTTATCCCGATGGCGACAATGCCAACAGCCCCATCAAACAGGTGGCATCGGGCCGCTTTGGCGTGACGGCGGAATATCTCGGCGCCTGTGAGGAGATTGAAATCAAGGTCGCTCAAGGAGCCAAGCCCGGCGAAGGCGGCCAGCTTCCCGGCTTCAAGGTCAGTGAATTTATCGCAAAACTGCGCCACTCTACACCGGGCGTCACCCTGATCAGCCCGCCGCCACACCATGATATCTACTCGATCGAGGATCTGGCGCAGCTTATCTATGATTTGAAACAGATCAATCCGCGTGCGCGGGTGTGCGTCAAGCTGGTGTCGTCGGCCGGGATCGGCACCATTGCCGCTGGCGTCGCCAAAGCGCATGCCGATGTGATCCTTGTCTCCGGCCATAATGGCGGCACCGGGGCCAGCCCGCAAACCAGCATCAAAAATGCCGGCACGCCATGGGAAATGGGGCTGAGCGAGGCTAATCAGGTGTTGGCGCTCAACAATCTGCGCCACCGGGTCAAGCTGCGCACCGATGGCGGGCTCAAGACTGGGCGCGATATTGTCATTGCCGCGATATTGGGCGCGGAAGAGTTCGGCATCGGCACGCTCAGCCTAGTCGCTATGGGCTGCATAATGGTGCGCCAGTGCCACAGCAACACCTGCCCTGTCGGAGTCTGCGTGCAGGATGAGAGGCTGCGCCAGAAATTTACCGGAACCCCGGAGAAGGTGATCAACCTGATGACCTTTATCGCCGAGGAAGTACGCGAGATATTGGCACAGCTTGGCTATCGCACATTGGACGAGATTGTCGGGCGCACCGAATTGCTGCGTCAGGTTAGCCGTGGCGCTGAGCATCTCGATGATCTTGATTTGAATCCAATCCTCGCCAAGGTTGATGCGCCGGATACTGAGCGTCGCTTCTCGCTGGAGACGCATCGCAACCCAGTCCCGGACAGCCTCGACGCGCAAATTATCCGCGATGCCGCACCGGTTTTCGAGCGGCGCGAGAAGATGCAGCTCACCTATAATGTGCGCAACACCCATCGTGCTGTCGGCACAAGGCTATCGGCTGAAATCACTAAGACCTATGGCATGAAGGCGCTGGCCCACGGCCATGTTCATGTCCGCTTACGCGGCAGTGCCGGGCAGTCTCTCGGCGCATTTCTGTGTCAGGGTGTGCGGCTGGAAATTTTCGGCGATGCCAATGACTATGTCGGCAAGGGACTATGTGGCGGCATTATCAGCGTGCGACCGACGGTCAGTTCACCGCTGGTCAGCAATGACAATGTCATTCTCGGCAACACTGTGCTTTATGGCGCGACCTCTGGCTATCTCTTCGCCGCCGGGCAAGCCGGTGAGCGCTTTGCCGTTCGCAATAGCGGCGCGCATGTCGTGGTCGAAGGCGTCGGCGCCAATGCGTGCGAATATATGACCGGCGGCGTAGCAGTGATCCTTGGTGATGTCGGCCATAATTTCGGTGCTGGTATGACCGGTGGCATGGCCTTTGTGCTTGATCGCGATGACGATTTTATCCGTCACGCCAATCCCGAATCGATTCTGTGGCAACGCCTTGCCAGCGCACATTGGGAAGAGGATCTGAAACACCTGATTGAACAGCATGTCCGCATGACCGGCAGCCAATGGGCCGAGGAAATCCTCACCAATTGGGATGTCTATCGCGATAAGTTCTGGCAAGTCTGCCCGAAAGAAATGATCGAACGGCTTGAGCATCCACTGAGCGATGATGCGGCAGAGGCTGTCGCCGCGGAATAAAAAACCCCTCCCGCAAGCGGGAGGGGAGATAGGATCAGAAGTTCAGCTGAAGACCGGTCGTCAGACGAACGGTATCAAAGGAGATTGTATCTACACCTGCACGCAGCGACAGATTTTGATTGAGCTTAAATTCAGCGCCAGTGCCAAGCAGATAGTCACCATCGGTATCGTCGACACCCGGAAGGACCGGGAGGCCGACAACATTACCGAGATCAAAATTGACTTCCTGATAACCACCGCGGATGAACAGCTTTGTGCGATCACCAACATAGGCACCAAGACGACCGGCAACACCATATTCGCTGTCAATCGCGTTAGTACCGAGGTTGAAATTGCCTTCCAGGCCTAGGAAGATCACATCACCAACCGGGACATCGACGCCGCCATAAACACCGTAGATAAAACCGTCATCGTCGCCGATGAAATTGTCGCCCAGATCATGATAACCAATCTGGGTGCCGACAAAGATTTCCGGCTCACCGGTATCCTGCGCCATGGCCGGGGATGCCAGGGCAGCGGTTGCACCAAGAGCTGCAACAGCAGCATATTTTAATTTACGCATAATTACCTCTATTTACTTCATCAGGCATCGGGATAATCCCGCACCTGCATTTCGGTTAGGCAATGAAAAATAACGTCACGATGAATATCGCGCGCAGCCTGTCGAAAGAATAGAGCATTTCATACAGATTTCTGAATTTTGTTAAAATATAACAAGTATTTAATCTATGTTGCGGATTTATCACAAGACCTCAAGAATGACAAAATTCCTGTATTTTCATCCGCCTTTTGGGGTGCTCAGCGTTATGAAATTGCCGCTGCACAGCTACGAATGAACTGCTTTCCACTGAAAAAACTCTTGCTGCCCTAGACGGCTATGGACCTCTTCAGAAAGCTCCTGCATGAATGCTCTATGTGGCAACTCTATCAATTCCCGCTCTGTCCCTTTTCGCGCAAAGTCCGTCTGCTGATGAGTGAAAAAGGCATTGGCTATGATCTGGTGCGTGAAAACCCATGGGAAATGCGCGATGATTTTCTCGACATGAACCCGGTCGGGCGGACGCCAACCATGGTGCACGCGGAACGCAAGCTGGTATTGGCGGACAGCCAGGCCATTTGCGAGTATCTTGAGGAAACCGAAGAGAAAGCGCCGATGCTGGCTGGCACTGCCGCCTATCGCGCCGAAACACGGCGACTCATCGCTTGGGCCGATGAGCAGTTTTATGGCGATGTTGTCGCGCCTTTATTGCATGAGCGCATGACCAAGCGGCTGGTCACACGCCAGCCGCCAGAGGGACGCGTTCTGCGCGAGGCGATGCGGCTGGCCAATACCCATCTCGACTATCTCGACTATCTGATTGACCATCGCAGCTGGCTCGCCGGAGCAACCTTAACCCTCGCGGATCTCGCTGCTGCGGCGCAAATCTCGGTGGCGGATTATCTCGGCGGCATTGACTGGCGCGGCCATGAGCAAACGAAAGGATGGTACAGCGTGTTCAAATCACGCCCTTCCTTTCGCCCCCTACTTTCGGAACGGATGGAAGTGATCAAGCCGCCCGCGCATTATGATCAGGTGGACTTCTAACCCGCTACGGAATGCGAAGCGTTCCGAAGGGTTAGCCCCCGCGCAGGCGGGGGTCTGGTTCCGAATATCCTCCCCGTTTACGGGGAGGGGGATAGCCACTTGACGCAACGCGAGTGGAAAGCCCCCTCCGTCAGCCGCTTCGCGTCTGCCACCTCCCCGTCCCGGGGAGGATATTTAAAGCCTCATCCGCATCTCGACCTTGTCCATGCCGGGTGCATAGCCATCCTTTTCGACCGGCCCTCCGACAAAGCCAAAACGCGCGAAAAATGGCGCAACATCGGGCGTGGTCGATAACCGTATCTCATCAAGGTCAGGTTCCTGCCGGATCATCGCCAGTCGGTGTTCGGCCAATGCCCTGCCCAGTCCCATCTTGTGCCGTGCATTATCGACCATGCCCCAGGTGAAACTGGCCGCACGGACACCCTCCTTATCTATCTCCTCATGCGCATAACCGCCGCAGCCCACAATCTCGCTATCCAACTCCAGCACGAGATACGGGCCGCGTGGATCATCCAGAAAAGCGCCAAACATCTGCCGTTCACTGGGATCGAAATAGCGCGGCACATTGCTGTCGAATAGCGCCAAACAGGCGGCTTTGTCTCCCGGTTGATAGTCGCGAAATTGCACAGCGTGCCTCACTTTGCGTGGTGCAAACAGGCGATATAGTTAAGCGCGATATTGTCGCTAAGATGCAGCCCTTTTGCCGGATTAAAGGCAATGCCGGTCACATGCTGCATCACCAGCCCCTGTTCAGCAAAAAGCGCTTCCAGTTCTTCGGGCTTGAGAAATTTGTCCCAGTCATGCGTACCGCGCGGGATCATGCCGGCAAGCTCAGCTCCCTCAACCATCAGCAGGCGCGACAGCGGCGTGCGGTTCGGGGTGGAAACGATCATTAAACCATCGGGCGCCAGCTTGTCCGCCAGCGATGCGGCAAAACTTGCAGGATCGGCAACATGCTCGATCACCTCCATTGCGGTGACCAGATCAAAGCTATCTAGCTTGAGGTCTTCCACTGCCTCATGGCGATAATCGATTTCCAGCCCGCTTTGCACTGCGTGCTCTGCGGCCACCGCGATATTCTCCGCCGCTGCATCCAGCCCGGTCACATCCCCGCCGAGCCGCGCCAATGGTTCGCATAACAGCCCCGCACCACAGCCGACATCCAGCACCTTTTTGCCCGCCAGCGGCCGGCGGTCGCGTGGATTGCCTTCAAAATGGCGATCAATCGCCTCACGAATATAGCCCAGCCGCACCGGATTAAGCCGATGCAGCATTGCCGATGAGCCTTTGGGATCCCACCAGTCAGCCGCGAGCTTGCCAAAATGCTCGGCCTCGCTGTCGACAATTGATCCGGTTGCGGCGGTTCCTGTGCTTGCCATGTCTGGCACCTCTGATTATCAGCGTTTGAGTATATCCCATATGGCAACCGATCATCACGATGGGAAGCCATCCAATGAAAACAGGACCATATTACACCCCATGGCGCGTATCGTAATGAAATTTGGCGGCACGTCGATGGCGGGTATTGAGCGCATCCGCCGGGTGGCGCAGTTGGTCAAGCGCCAAGCCGATGCCGGGCATGAAGTCGCGGTGGTCGTGTCTGCCATGGCGGGCGAGACCGACAGGCTGATTAATTTCTGCCGTGAGGCGAGCTCGCTCTATGATCCGGCGGAATATGATGTCGTCGTTGCCAGCGGCGAGCAGGTGACATCGGGCCTGTTGGCGATTGCCTTACAGTCGTTGGGCGCCAAGGCCCGTAGCTGGATGGGCTGGCAGTTGCCCGTGCGCACGATTGAGGCGCATAGCAAGGCCCGGGTTGAGGAGATTGAGACCGATGCACTGCTCAGCTCCATGCAGTCCGGCGAGATTGCCATCATCCCCGGCTTTCAGGGCTTGAGCGATGATGGCCGGGTGGCGACTTTGGGTCGTGGTGGCTCGGATACCAGCGCGGTGGCGGTGGCCGCGGCGGTGAAGGCCGATCGCTGCGATATCTATACCGATGTTGATGGCGTCTATACCACCGACCCGCGCATCGTAGCCAAGGCGCGCAAGCTGAAGCAACTGACATTCGAGGAAATGCTGGAACTCGCCAGTGTCGGCGCCAAGGTGCTGCAAACGCGCTCGGTCGGTCTGGCGATGAAGGAAAATGTACGCATTCAGGTGCTGTCATCCTTTACCGGCGATGATGCGCCGCCAGCGGACAGCCTGCCCGGAACATTGATCGTCAGCGATGACGAAGTGGAGGAAAGCGAAATGGAACGCCAGCTGATCAGCGGCATCGCCTATGACAAGAATGAAGCGAAAATTACCCTTACCCGCGTCCCCGACAAGCCGGGCGCGGTGGCGGCGATCTTTATCCCGCTCGCCGATGCGGCGATCAATGTCGATATGATCATTCAGAATGTCGGCCGCGACAAAGGCGAGACCGATGTGACCTTCACCGTGCCCCAGGCCGACCTGCCCCGCGCACTCGACCTGCTCGACCAAGCCAAGGACGAAATCGGCTATAACCGCCTGATCTCCGACACCAATGTCGCCAAAATATCGGTCGTCGGCGTCGGCATGCGCAGCCATGCCGGTGTGGCCAGCACGATGTTCTCCGCGCTCGCTGATCGCGGCGTCAATATCCAGGCGATCACCACCAGCGAGATCAAGGTCAGCGTGTTGATCGAAGAGGATTATACCGAGCTGGCGGTGCGGGTTTTGCATACGGCTTATGGGCTGGATGCGGAAGACTGATCGCATGAAGGCGATAGTGGCGATTATTGCGGTGCCTGCTCTGTTAATGGCAACATGGAGCGGCGCACAGGAAAGCGACCCCGCACCAACGCAAGATGAAGAATCCTATATCGCCCCCGATGTCGGAACGATGTGCGTCGCAGCTTTAATGACAACTGCCGTTACCGTGGGGGAAAAGTGCTTTTCCGATCAATATTTGGAGAACAGGCAGGCGCTCAAGGGGACACTGTCTCTGCTGGATGCCTTCTTTCTGACCGACCCTCAATGGGATGAGGAAACCTTGGCGCGGTTCAAACGGAGAATGGGGAACCAGGACGCCGATCCCGAGAAATTATGTCAAGGCGATATCAAGGCCCTGGGTGAGGCGTATCTGCAAGTGGATCAGGTAAAATTGCGGACCAGCGTCGAGGACCTTATCGCTAAATCGGACTCGCCTGAATGGGGAACATGTCTCTAGGGAATCACGCTATGGAAAAGACTCTTTCATTAATGCAACGCGGCACCGATTTTCTGGGCTGCGAAACCGCAATCCTTTGCGGCGCGATGAGCTGGATTTCCGAGCGGCATCTGGTCAGCGCCATGTCCAATGCGGGCGCATTCGGCGTGATTGCCTGTGGTGCGATGACGCCGGAATTGCTCGATACCGAGATTGCCGAGACCAAAAAGCGCACTGACAAGCCGTTTGGCGTTAATCTGATTACCATGCATCCCGACCTGATGACGCTGATCGAAATCTGTGGGCGTCATGAGGTTGGTCATATCGTTCTTGCTGGTGGCCTGCCTCCCAAAGGCAGTATCGAGGCGATCAAGGAAACCAGAGCCAAGCTGATCTGCTTTGCACCTGCCATGGCGCTGGCGAAGAAATTCATCCGCTCCAGCGTCGATGCACTGGTGATTGAGGGCATGGAGGCCGGCGGGCATATCGGCCCAGTCGCAACCGGCGTATTGGCGCAGGAGATGCTGCCGCAAATTGCAAAGGATATCCCGGTTTTTGTCGCCGGCGGCATTGGCCGCGGCGAAGCGATTGCCAGCTATCTCGAAATGGGCGCAGCAGGCGTGCAGCTCGGCACCCGTTTTGTCTGTGCACAGGAATGCATCGCGCATGAGAACTTCAAGAAAGCGTTCCTCAAAGGCAATGCCCGCGATGCGGTCGCCAGCGTCCAAATCGACCCACGGCTTCCGGTGATCCCGGTGCGCGCTCTCAAAAACAAGGGCACCGAGGAATTCACTGCCAAACAGCGTGAAGTTGCCAATATGCTTGATGCGGGCGAAGTCGACATGAAGGCCGCGCAGTTGGAAATTGAACATTTTTGGGCCGGAGCCCTGAAACGCGCCGTAATTGATGGCGATGTGGATAATGGCTCGCTCATGGCTGGTCAGTCAGTTGGCTTAGTCACCGAAGAACAGAGTGTTTCCGAGATTATCGCCGAGCTGATGCTACAGGCCGAAAATGCACTCAACTAAGAATAGGAAACGCTATTCGCAGCAATGATAGTTTTGCCCTATCAAGCGCTGATGCAGCGTTCATTTTGAGTTCTGTGACCTCGCACATTAGGTTAATCTTGCTAGGTAATTTCAATATGCAATGAAATAAGGTGCTCATTGGCAGAATTCTATCGACAGAATAGCCGATACCAGCCTCATCGAGGTTCCCGAGTACTTTCCTTTTTCATTGCGCTTTTAATCCAACTCTTTCTTGCACTTATGTTGCTGCGCATAGGCGTGGTGCCGCATACTGTCATCGAGCCGATAGAAGCGCTTACCGTCTTTGCGTTGGCGCCTGATACACCTCCAGATGAGGAAAGACCGCTTCCGCCGCCCAACTATAATGCGGGCGGGAGTTCAGAACGGACAGAAGAACGGCGCAAACCATTAGAGATCGCACAGGCTGCACCAAAAGCATCTGGAAAAACCGAGACAGTCTTCAAAACCACACCAACAGAGGTACTGGATGATGCGTCAAAAATTGCCTCTGATACCTCACTGATCGACAGCATAGGAAAGGCGAGCATTGGCAACAGAGAAGCAGGTTCGGGTAGCGGCAATCCGGGCCGTGGTATCGGCAATGGCACTGGCGACGGAATTGGCGACGGCTTCGGACCGGGTTTCCAGATTGAACCTGCGCGCTGGGTGCGGGTGATGAACTATTACCAGTTGCGGCGTTTCTATCCCAAGCCCGCCTTGGAGGCCAAAACCAGCGGCGTGGTTGATCTGGTTTGCTATGTAAAACTGAACCGGCGCGTCAGCCGCTGCTATGTCGAGTCAGAAACACCAGCAGGTAAAGGCTTTGGTGCAGCTAGCCTCAGAGCCTCAAAGAAATTCCGCATCTTCCCACGCGAAATTGATGGCGAGCCTATTGACCGCGCGCCGGTATCGGTGCGGATTTACTACGACCCGGAGCCTTTAAATCGTTATGCGGAGAGACAATAAGCCTCCCGCATTAAGGCCCTATAAGCACAATAAGCTTCCTCGGCAAAAAAGCGGGCTGAATTGCTTGCTCTCTCATCACCTATGTCTATTCTTGCAGAAAAGGAGATGGCATCATGTGCGATGAAAACGATTTTGCCGAATGGGATCGGGCCGGGCTAACCCGGCGAGGCTTTACGCTTTTGGGCGGTGCAGCAGCCTTGGTGGCCTGTACAGGCATGAGCCAGAGCGAAGCAGAGGAAAGCGGACTGGTCGAGCAGAACGTTTCGATCACCATGGCAGACGGCACCAATGACGCCTTTTTTGTCCATCCGGGTAGCGGAAAACACCCGGCGGTCATCCTCTGGCCCGATATTGCCTCTTTGCGCGAAGTGAAAAAGATGATGGCACGGCGGCTCGCGGCAGAAGGCTATGCCGTGCTCGTCCCTAATCCTTATTATCGCGACAGCACCGCGCCGCAATTTGCCGACTTTGCCGATTTTCGCGCCAATGGCGGGTTCGAGAAAGTCGGACCATGGCGCGCGAAATTCAACGCCGAAAGCGTTGGCTCGGATGCCAAAGCGCTGGTGGCATGGCTTGATGCACAAGCTGCTGTCGATACATCCCGTGGCATTGGCAATCAGGGCTATTGTATGACCGGACCATTCACCGTGTGGAGTGCCGCAGCTGTTCCCGATCGGATCAAGGCAGCGGCCAGCTTCCATGGCGGCGGACTGGTGCGCGCAGGCGAACCAACAAGCCCGCACGCCATGCTGGGCCAAACGCAAGCGAGCTTTCTGTTCGCCATAGGCCGCAATGATGATTCCAGACAGCCCGAGGCAAAAACCGAACTGGCTAAGGCGGCGAAGGAAACCGGACGACCGGCAGAGGTTGAGGTCTATCCCGCAGATCATGGCTGGACCGTGGCCGATATCACGCCCGTCTATGACAAAGCGGAAGCCGAGCGTGCGTGGAGCGCATTGCTCAAACTCTATACGGCGGCACTTTAGCAACAGCCAACACGCACTGCCTTGCAAATATAATACACGCGCGCCATATCTTTGTCAGGAGTAAGGCATGAATGACGGTGTTGCAGCACTGCCCGGTGACGGGCCTATAACGCATGAAAATGTGGAGAGCGACCATAGCCAATATGGCCGCCTCGGTGCGCCACTGGAGGGCTCTTATAATCTTGGCCTCACACCGCTTCACCCACCACAAAAACAGGTCATCCGTATCAGCACCGCGCTCATGTTCCTGCCGGTTCTTATCGGATTGGTTATTGCCGATGCCGCAATCGCCAGCGAGGGTGGCACTTTCGGGCCAATTTCTCTGGTCGCACTGGTACTCTATGCACTGATCGTCGTCGTTTTGCCGGGACGGAAATATCGCCGCTGGGGCTATGCGATGGAGAGTGACCGGCTGCGGGTGTTGCGTGGTTTTCTGTTCCGCACCGATACCATCGTGCCGTTTAACCGCATCCAGCATATTGATGTTGGCCAAGGCCCGATTGAGCGCATGTGCGGCGTCGCAACGCTCGTGGTGCATACTGCTGGCACGCACAATAGCATTGTTACCCTGCCCGGGCTGGAGCCGGGCACTGCCGATGCCATGCGCGATGAAATGCGCCGTCATATCCGCCGGGAAATGATATGAGCGAAGCTCTCGGCGCTGATATGGTGCCTGTCGTCTCAGAGCAGACGCAAATTGCAGAGAGCTCCTTGGGCGAGCGGCTGCATCCATTGAGCCTGCTTTTAGCGGTTATCTCGATTCTGCCACGCTTTGCTTTCGGCGCCATACCTTTATTCTTTGCCTTGCGGGAGGACGGCAATATTGCCCTTCTCGTCGCCGCTGGTTTTATCATCATAGGCTCGATCATAGCGATGTTCTTTGCCTGGCTGAAATGGTCGCGCTTCAGCTTTACCTTAGGTGATAACGAAATCCGCATCACCAGCGGCGTGTTGTCACGCAATAGCCGTTCGATCCCCTATGAGCGGGTTCAGGACGTCAATATCGAACAGAATCTGCTGGCACGGATATTGGGTCTTGCCACGGTGAAACTGGAAACCGGTAGTGGTGGCGGTTCGGATGGCGCGCTGGATGCTGTGCTACTCGAACGCGCCGATGCCATTCGTGATACCATCCGCGAGCGCAAGGCAGGTCAGGCTGAAGCAACCGTTCAGGATTTCATATCTACAGGTGACGCAGCCGATACAGCACCATCAACCCCGGCTGAGGCTGAGGGTGAACTCATCTATGCGATGGATGGCAAGCGGCTGCTTATCCTTGGATTTTTCAGCTTCTCCCTCGCCATTTTTGCCTTTCTGTTCGCAATCTTTCAGAATTTCGATTTTCTCTTGCCCGATGATATTGTCGACCCCCAAGCAGTTATCGGTACCGTCACCGGCGATAATGTCGATAGCCGTGTTGGCGCGATCCAGTCGCAGGTTAGCGGGATCAGCATGATCGGCCAGATTGTCGCTGCTCTGGCGGGGCTAACCGCGCTGTTGCTGATCGGTTTTCTGACCGGGCTGATACGGGTGGTGCTGCGCGAATATGGCTTCCGGCTGGAGGATAATGGCAAGGCCTTTCGCCGTCGGCGCGGGCTGCTAACGCTCACCGATGTCGCCATGCCGCTGCACCGGGTGCAGACGGCAGTGACAATTACCGGGCCGATCCGTCGTCGCTTTGGCTGGCGCGCGCTGAAATTCCAGTCCCTCGCCAGCGATGGTGATGAGGGCAGCGACCATGTCGTGGCTCCGCTGGCAAAGCGCGAGGAGGTAAGCGCCATCGCCGCACGCGCTGGGATCGATCTGACATTGCAGGACAGCGCATTGCATCGGGTATCGCAGACCTATTGGCTCGTCCCATTTCTACCGCTGGCCTTGTTGCTGGCTAGCGGCATTACGGTTCTCATATTTGCATCGGAGCGGCTGGTGCTTGTGTGGACCATGCTGTTGCCGCTGCTGATCCTTGGCTTTGGCTGGCTGCGCTGGCGGCACCATCTCTACGCCAGCACTGACAAATATCTGCATGTGCATAGCGGCTTTTGGCGCCAGCATCAGACCGTTCTGCCGCTCAGAAAAATCCAGTCGGTGGATGTCAGTCAAAACATCCTGCAGCGCGCCTTTGGCAAGGCCAGCATCACCATCGGTGTCGCCGGCGGCTCTGCGGTCTTTCCACTGAAAGTACATGCGATTGACAGCGATACCGCCTATGCCATGCGCGGCTATTTGCTGGAGAAGATGGCTCAGTAACACTTGCCCTCCTTTAAAGAAGGAAGCGAGAGATTCACTGCAACTCCGGGACGCCTTGACTGATAAGGGGTTCGCCATCGCTGCGGTTCAGCTTCAGCGAATTTTCTCGTACCCCAGAATAATGACATTACCGGGAAAAGCGTATAGCCAAAGCCAACAAACAATTCAGCGCAGGAGAGCAAAATATTGAAACGTCAATGGTTTACGGGTCTGACAGGTGCGCTTGCCCTAACATGGACCGCCACGCCCGCCATCGCTGCTCCCGGAGATGACCTCAACAGCCTTATTGATGATTATTGGCAATATGCGCTGAGCCAGAGCCCGGTATTTGCCAGCAGCCTCGATGTCTCTGGATATGAAGGCAAGGTGTCTGAACCAGGCCTGGAAGCGCAGACCAATCGGGTAGACAAGGCGCAAGATTTTCTGATTCGGCTGGAGGCTATTGATTAAGCCGCTCTAACCCCGAAGCAGAAGGTCAATTACGGCATTTTGCGACGCACGTTAAAAGAGACCATTCAGCGCAATTTATTTGGCCAGCGCGTCATCAATTTTACGAACCGGTCAGGATGGCATCAGGATTTTGCCAGCATGGCGATCAACTCCCCATTCCGCAATGCGACGGAATATAAGAGCTATGTTGACCGGCTGGAACAATATCCGCGCATAAACGACACCAATATCGCCATCGCCAATCAGGCAATTGCAGGCGGCTATACCCTCCCTTGCGATGCGATGCAGGGCTATGAGGTGTCGATCACAGGCCTGATCTCCGATGACCCAAAAGCCACGCGATTTTACCAACCCTTCACACGGCCCAAACCAGCAACCATGGATCAAGCCGAATTTGATGCGCTGGCGGCCCGCACTGAGGTAATCATTACTGATGTCCTCTATCCTGAATTTCGTGAACATGCCGACTGGTATGTCACCAGCTATGCTCCGGCCTGTGCTGTGGAACCCGGCGTCTCGTCCCAGCCCGGCGGCGACGAATATTACGCCTTCCGCATCGCCGAGATGACGACCACCAATCTCACGGCCGATGAAATTCACAATATCGGTCTTAGCGAAGTGGCGCGCATCCGTGCCGAGATGGAAGAGGTTGCAGCGGAAGCGGGCTATGATAGCCGCGAGGCCTTTATCGAGCATTTGCGCACCGACCCCAAATATTATGCCAAGACGCCCGAAGAGCTGATGGAAAAAGTCGCGCGGGTAACCAAGGTGATTGATGGCAAAATGCCCGGCCTGTTCTACCGACTGCCGCGCCTGCCCTATGGTATCCGCGAGATACCGGCAGAGACCGCCGAGGGTACAACCACCGCCTATTATAATCCCGGATCGCCCGATATCGGTATTTCCGGCACCTATTATGTCAACACATCAAAGCTCGATCAGCGGCCTTTCTGGGAGATTCCCGCGCTCAGCGTGCATGAAGCGGTGCCCGGACATCATCACCAGATTGCCTTGCAGCAGGAACTGGATATGCCCGATTTCCGCAAATATGGTTCGTTTTTTACCGCCTTTGTCGAAGGCTGGGGGCTCTATTCGGAACGTCTCGGCATAGAGATGGGGCTTTATGATACACCTGCGAAAAACATGGGGCGGCTATCCTATGAGATGTGGCGCGCCTGTCGGCTGGTGGTCGATACCGGTATCCACTCAAAAGGATGGTCGAAGCAGCGGGCAGTGGACTTCATGCTCGACAACACGGCGCTGACGGCGGCCAATATCGATGCTGAGGTCAACCGCTATATCAGCTGGCCGGGACAAGCACTGGCATATAAGATTGGCGAGCTGAAAATTCGTGAGTTGCGGACCAAAGCGGAAGAGACGTTGGGCGCCAATTTCGATCTGCGCGCTTTTCATGACGCAGTGCTGGAACAGGGTGCGGTACCGCTTGATGTGCTGGAAGCGCATGTCACCGCCTGGATTGAGGCACAGCAGCCCAGCAGCGCGGGGTAACCTAGATCAACTGGGCGGCGTGTCGTCTGACGAAGGCGGCACCGCCAGATCGTTATCTGTCTCAGGTGTGTCGGGCGTCAGCTGGACATCACTGCCTGCTGCCTGTGCAGCAGCTTCCTCGGCCTCGCGCTGTTTGCGATAGGCTTCCAGCTCGGACTGGCGTTCCAGCTCTGCGGCCTCGACAATCGCGGCTTCTTCGTCAATCCGTGACAAACGTTCCTGCCGCGCTTGTTCGATCAGTCGGCCAGCCTGTGCATCGGCATTGGTACGCTGTGCGGAATAGTAATTGTTGATGAGCTGGGTAGTACAGCCAGTAAAGCCGCCCACGCCCACCGGAGAGCAACTGTTTGTCCCAGTGGCACCTACCGTTTCAAGCGACTGTACCCGCAAGGCCCATGCCTGGTTTTTCGGATCATTGGGGTCACCGCGCAAATTGGGCGGGATACGATAACGCTCCGACTCATCGAAGCGGACACAGACGACAATCTCGTCTTCATTGACTGACGGCTCACACTCATCATCGCCATAGACCGGCTTCTGCACGATCCGTTCAGAGGCATCAGCCGGCACATCCGATTGTGCGAAAACGGGTAATGGCGCAGCCAGAAGGGCTGTGCCTGCTGCCAATATGAGTGGACCCCTTAGCATTCTTGTCTCCATCGCGTCGCCTTTTAGAGGCGAGCCAGAATTATTGCTGGCGTTCTGTTTACCATAGCTAGGCGATTATGGCTGAATAGATGGTGAAAACATACTCAGCCCGTCGCAATAATGCCATCTGGCGCAATTCAGACGCGCTTGGCAAGAGCTATTGCCGCGCGACATCCAAGACGGATCATTCCGGTCATCAGCGGATAGGCTGGTGCTTGTTCTGCACCTTGCTCCAGCGCCTCATGCTTATGCTCCAACTCTTCTTCGCGGAATTTGGCAATCGCCTCGGAAAGTTCCGGGTCTGAATCGCCCAGTTCATCGAGCTGGTCCTGATAATGTTTGTCGATCTCGGTCTCTACCGCAACAGTACAGGCCATGGCCGCCTCCGGGCCGATCAAAGCGGTTGCCGCGCCCAAACCAAATCCGGCAACATCCCAAAAAGGTTGCAACGCCGTTGGGCGGACACCGCGCTCGACGATCAACTTGTCAAAAAAGGCACGATGCTCCTTCTCTTGCTCGGCCATGCCAGCAATCGCACTGGCCGAAGGATGGCGATTGCCCATCACGGCCAGCTGTCCTTCATAAATCCGGGTCGCACCAAATTCTCCGGCCTGATCAACGCGGATCATGGATTCTATATCGGCCTTATCTACCATTTATCCTGCACCTTTGCTGGTCTTTACCATCATCAAGATGGTGATAGCGCCAATTACCGACAAGAGAAAGTTAAAGCCCGCTAGCGAGATACCGAACAATGTCCAGGGAGCAGCATCACAGCGGATAATCGGTGCATCGAGAATAGCATCGAGCGTTTGCGATGAGTCCAGGCCCTGCTCAAAGCCGGTAGCGCAGGAAGTAATTCCTTCCCACCAGCCATATTCGACCCCAGCGTGGAAACCGCCAATTGCACCCGATATCAATATCGCTATAGCCGAAAGGATTGTGAAAGGGCGCGCTAGTGCTGAGCGGCTGAGCGCTACAGCCAGCCCTCCCAAGGCGATTGCAGCATAATGCGGCCAACGCTGCCACAGGCACATTTCGCAAGGGTAGAGGCCAAAGCCATATTGGCTGATCAATGCGCCTGTAATCAGACCCAGCGGCAGCATGAATGCCAGCAGGCTCGCCCATCTCATCATCATGGGTATCCTTCAGATCGCAGTAAAAGTGCCGTTAATTGGTACGTGTTGCACCGTTAGTGCGCGCTGCAAGACTTGCAGAAGCCTCTGTAGTACGACCGATGGTTTCCAGTGCATAATGCAGCTGGAAGTCGGTCACACCTTCTTCTTCCAGCTCTTCCGGCGTGGAAGAGAAACGCGGATCATCGACGGTATCATCTTCGAGTACATCATCATCAATATCGACTTCATTGATGAGATGGCCGCGCAAATCAGATTCGCGGAAGCGGATACGGGTCTTATAGTCCGGATCGGAAAGCTGTGGCACGACAATATCCGGGCGGATGCCGCCCTCCTGCACAGATTTACCGCTTGGCGTGAAATAGCGCGCTGTTGTGAGCTTGAGCGCTGTGGTGCGGGACAATGGCTGTAAGGTCTGTACCGAACCCTTGCCAAAAGTCTGGTTGCCCATGATGAGCGCACGATTGTGATCCTTCAGCGCGCCGGCAACAATCTCCGAAGCTGAAGCAGAACCGGCATCAACCAGAACGATGACCGGCAGATTGCGCGCATAATCACCAGGACGGGCAAAGAAGCGCTCAATATCGCCTTTGCGTCGACCGCGTTGTGAAACAATTTCACCCTTGTCGAGGAACACATCACTCACAGCCACCGCCTCATCGAGCAGGCCGCCCGGATTAGACCGCAGATCAAGAACAAAACCATCCGGCTTGCCGCCCAGTTCTTCCTCGATCTCGCTGATCGCATTCCGTACATCTGTGCCGACATCCGCGGTGAAGCTGGAGATGCTGATTACACCGATATTATCCTCAATCTCCCAGGAAACCGGGGTAAGTTCGATAATAGCGCGGGTAATATCGACATCAAAAGGCTTGTCGCGACCGGGACGGACAATGGTAAGATTGATCGACGTACCCGGCTTGCCACGCATCTGATCAACCGCCTCATCCAGCGTGCCGCCAAAAATCAGCTTGCCGTTGAGATGGGTGATAAAGTCGCCCGCCTTTATCCCGGCCTTATAGGCAGGCGTGTCTTTAGTTGGTGCGATTACTTTTACCGCGCCATCCTGCATGGTCACCGAAAGACCAAGGCCACCATAAGAGCCTTCTGTCTGGGTACGCAGATTCTCAAAGTCGCGGGCGTCAAGGAAAGAACTATGCGGGTCGAGACTGGAAAGCATACCGTCAATGGCGCCCCGCATCAGATCCTCTTCTGTCACTTCATCAACATAGTCCATACGCACACGTTGAAGGACCGTCAGAAACTCTTCCATGCCGTCATAGGACTTCGCATCCACCGCAGAAATCGCCGCAGTTGTCGCCGGAATTGTCGCCAAAGCGGTGACTAGCAGCGATGCACCAATAAGGTTGGATGAGAAAAGACGGGAGACAGCCATCAAGTAAGTCCTTCTGATTCTATAACCTGCGCGGATTAGTATAATTGCATATTTTGGCTTAAAACGCACTTACATCATGCGCCAAAGTTGCAAAATTGCCAAATCCGTTAACCTCAAATGCTCATCAAAGCTGATTAGCCAAGGTCACCGCAACATAATGTCTCAAGCTATATGGTGCGCCAAGCATGAACCTGCAATGAGCAGATTAGCGCAATCGAGACTTACATTCTTACGCTCAGGCGGCGTCCGTCTGGTCGTTTTGCCAAGGCTCTGTGGAGACAATCCAGCCACCACCTAGTACCCGATCTCCTGCATATATCACGGCCGCCTGGCCCGGGGCCACGCCATATTCCGGCTTCAGAAAACGGATTATATCACCATCCAGCCGCGCAGGCACAGGTCTGGAAAGCGAGCGAACTTTGACGGTCAACTCTTCACCAGCGCTTTCATCAGGCGTTCCGCCGATCCAGTTGCCATCGCAGATGGTCGCCGCCTGCACCGCGAGCGCAATTTTGGGCCCAACAATCACCTGCTGTGATTTGGCATCCAGACGTATCACATAAAGCGGTTCCGGTTGGCCGCCAATTTCCAGCCCTTTTCGCTGACCGACGGTATAATGGATCAGCCCTTTATGCTGGCCCAGTACGCGGCCATCAATATGGACAATATCGCCAACTGTTTCCGCTTCTGGACGCACCTTGCGGACGATGCGGGCATAATCGCCATCAGGAACGAAACAGATATCCTGGCTGTCCGGCTTCAGCGCCACGACCAGGCCCATATCCTTGGCGATTTCGCGTACCACCGGCTTGGGCATATCGCCGAGTGGGAAACGCAGATAATCAATCTGCTCATCAGTGGTTGCAAAAAGGAAATAGCTCTGATCGCGTGCTGGATCAAAAGCACGATGCAGTTGGGCACGTCCATCAGCACCAACAACGCGGCGGACATAATGGCCCGTCGCTAGACAATCAGCGCCCAGATCACGCGCCATTTTCAGCAAATCAGTGAATTTAACACCCATATTGCACTGGATGCACGGGATTGGTGTCCGGCCAGCGAGATATTCATCGGCGAAATTATCGATCACGGAATCGCGGAAGCGGCTTTCATGATCGAAGACATAATGGGCAATACCCAGACGCTCGGCGACAGCGCGTGCATCGCGGATATCCTGCCCGGCACAGCATGAGCCTGTGCGATTAACCGCTTCCCCATGATCATAAAGCTGCAAGGTAATGCCAATCGTCTCCGCACCACTGGCAGCCGCCAGCGCAGCCACAACAGAGGAGTCAACGCCCCCTGACATGGCTACGACAATGCGCTTGCCTGTTAGGTCATCGCCCAGCTGGAAATCGGCCTTTTGCCTTATTATCGGTGATAGTGTGTCAACCATGCGCGCCACATAGGGTGATTCTGGCCATTTTGCCAGTTTTTGCCACAGGTCGGAGTTTATTCCGCGGCAACAGCCTGGCTATTGGCCGACCTTAGCCCATGAAAATGCGCCGTTGTGACTGTGTTGGTAAGGTACCGTTAACCAAGCCTAATCACCCGTCAACAACGCTTTTACCGGACCTTATGGTCTGTAGGTATATACGCTTTTACATGGATATGAACTTTCCCCATAAGCGGCCGTCCGAATGGCAGCGCTTTGACACGGATGCTGATGGCACGCGGCAGCTGCGCAGGATCGGCTATGCCGAGCTGATCGCGATGTCCAACATCGGTCTATCCGGTGTCGGTCGATCCGATATGGGTACATCTCATGTTGGCCGATCAGGCTCCAGGGCGCATCATTCCGATATTGGGCAAGCCGAAGACGCTCAGCGCGAGAACCGCTTATGGGATGGAAGAATAGGATTATTGACCGACGATGCGACGCAGAATGTATTCCGATCTGAATATCCTGTCGGCAGCTTTGCGGGAACAGAAACTATACCTTCGGAAGAACGCAGAGCGGATTACGGCGATAAGGCGAGAGAAAAAGACGGCTGACAGAAATTATTACCACGTTGTTTACCCTGTGCATTCAGCCTCTGGCAAATGCTGGAATATATAACATGGGGCGCAAACAGGGGCATGATGTTGAGAATGAGACTGAGGACTGCATGATTGAGAATCAGAAAATAAAACCAGACCGCGTTATCGGCCCGCTTGGCGAGCCATTGACGCTGGACAGTCTACCCCCGGCCAATACACGGCGCTGGGTTGTCCGGCGCAAGGCAGAAGTTGTCGCAGCGGTTAATGGAGGCCTGCTGACCATTGATGAGGTCTGCGAACGCTATGACCTGACGCTGGAAGAATTTGCCTCCTGGCAACGTGCTGTTGACCGCTCCGGCATGCCTGGCCTGCGCGTTACCCGCATCCAGCATTATCGCGACCTTTACGAACGTCAGCAGAAATACTGAACTCAAGCCATCTCCCAAAATAGCGGCATATACAATATGACCGGAGCCGATTCTCATACAGTCCTGTGAATTCGGCCATGGATGCTCCCAAATAACGCATCAGCCCGGCAGAAGACATTCCGTTACAAAGATTTACGCAGTCCTCAGACATAAGCTCAACACCCAGAAATCACCACTAGAGCCGCTAGTTTCTGGGCCTTAATTGCATTCATCAATTAGCGATCATCCCCCGACATCGATAATCAGATATCCATTTCGATTGCCTGTGTGCCACCTTTCTGGCAGTTCGCCCTCGCCTTAGTCCTGTGATCAATTCAACATATGATGCAGGCATTTTTCATCGGCATGGGAGGACATGGATTATGGGTTGGATTATTGCGATTATCGTAGGTGGTATTTCTGGCTGGTTGGCCAGCATGGTAATGAACCGTGATGCGAGCATGGGCATTTTCTGGAATGTCGTTGTCGGCGTTATCGGTTCCAGCATTGGCAACTGGGTCGGTGGCTGGTTCGGTATCAGCGGTACTATTCAGCAGTTTTCGATCACCGGACTTGCCGTTTCCTTTGTAGGAGCAGTGATCCTGCTCGGCATTGTGAATCTGGTACAGCGCGGCAAGGTGCGCTAAACCCTTTCTGAGGCAAAATCATCGTTAACATAATGTGCTAAGCGCCCGCGCCACGACAGATTGTGGCGCGGGCATTTTCCCGTGCGCAACAGAGCCTTGCCATAAAATTGCCAGTTTCAGGGACGAAAGAGGCGATCTATTCGACAAAGGTCGCAAGCACGAATTGCATCACTTGCGGCAACAGCATATTAGGAATGTCGGAACCAAACTGGTGTTGCCTTTGGTGCATTATTTATGTAATACACCGATGACTTCATTATTGATCATTACGTTCATCAGGGAGTGATGAGCCGACCAACAACTACCCCGGGCAAGGGGCGCATAGATGCAATGAGAGAACCGCTGGATGAAATACGATAAACACATTACCAGTGAGCGCATTGAAACGCCCGTTGAGGCGCCGCTTCAGGATGTGGAGCTGGATGAAGAAAAAGACTCGAGTCGTCGCCGTAATCTCATCATAGCTGCCCTTGTTGCACTCGCGGTGGTGATTGCAGGCGTCTATTATTTCGCTGGCAGTGGCGCGGGTGAAACCACCGTGGCTGCTGGTGACGATGAAGATAGTAGCCAGGCAGTAACCGTTGTCGTTCCTGGCAGCAGCACCGTGGAACGCGTCATCAATGCTACCGGCACCTTTGCTGCGCGGCGTGAAATGCCCGTAGGAGTTGCCGGTGAAGGCGGTCAGGTGATGCGCGTGTTGGTGGAGCCCGGCACCTGGGTCAAGCAAGGTCAGGCATTGGCGATTATCGATCAGTCGGTGCAAAGCCAGCAGTCCAGAGCACTGGCAGCAGAAATAGGCGTTGCCGAGGCCGATTTGCAGTTAGCTGAAAATCAGCTTGAGCGTGCCAAACAGCTTGTTGGACGCGGTTTCATATCACAGGCGGATGTTGATCAACGCACAGCTACCCGAGATCAGGCAATTGCAAGATTAGAAGTAGCAAAGGCACGACTAAGAGAGCGCCAAGCGGCTAACGCCCGGCTGAATATTGTCGCGCCTGCCAGCGGACTGGTTTTGGAGCGTAATGTCGAACCGGGTCAGGTTGTCAGTTCCGGATCAGGTGTATTATTCCGTCTCGCTGCTGGTGGAGAAATGGAATTGCGCGCGCAACTGAGCGAAAGTGACCTTGCCGGCCTCTCAAATGGCGTCATAGCGCAAGTCACCCCGACGGGAACGGACAAGAGTTTTGAAGGTCAAGTGTGGCAGGTCGCGCCCATTATCAGCGAACAATCGCGCCAAGGCATTGCCCGTATTGCGCTCTCCTACGATCCAACGATCCGCCCCGGCGGCTTTGGTAGCGTAGCCATTGTCAGCGGAGCAACAAACTCTCCTGTGCTCCCTGAATCGGCTATCCAGAGCGACGACAAAGGTGCTTATGTTTATATTGTTAGCAAGGATAACAAAGTTGAGCGCCGCGACATTCAAACCGGCAGGGTTAATGCCGGTGGCATTACCATCACCTCCGGTCTGGCCGGGAATGAGCAAGTCGTGCTTTATGCAGCTGGCTTCCTCAACCCCGGAGAAACGGTCAAACCACGCAGACGCGGGGGCGAGCAGGTCGCAAAGGCTGAAAAAGGCGATGAGAGCTAAAACGTACAGGGTAGCAGACAGAGCAAAGCAATGAATTTTCGCAATATCTCCGCATGGTCCATCCGCAACCCGGTAATACCTCTGGTGTTTTTCACCGGGCTTTTGCTTGCCGGCATCTTGAGCTTCATGCGGATGGATGTGGTGGATACACCTGATGTCGAATTCCCGGCAGTAAGTATCAGCATCTCGCAGCCTGGTGCTGCGCCAACGGAGATCGAAAACCAGATAACCCAAAGAGTCGAATCGTCTGTCCGTTCGATCAATGGTGTGCGGCAGATTACATCGGTCGCGGCCGAAGGGTACACCAATGTCAGCGTCGAATTTGTTGTCGGCACTGATGTCAATGATGCCGTTGCAGAGGTCAAAAATGCGGTCGATTCCATTCGCGGCACTTTGCCGGATGGGATTCAGGAACCCTTTGTCAGCAAGATCGAGATTGTTGAAGGGTTTCTCGGTATCTTCGCCGTTGATGCCGATGATATGACCATCGAACAGCTAAGCTGGTTTGTCGATGATACCGTCGCCAAGCGATTGCTGAAAATCGAAGGCCTTGCAGAGGTCAACAGATTTGGCGGTGTAGACCGCGAAATCCAGGTTATTGTTGACCCGGCCAAAATGCAGTCCCTCGGCGTTACCGCCAGCCAGATGAACAATGTGCTGCGTCAGGTCAATGTCAATGCGGCAGGTGGCCGAGCTGAAATCGGCGGCGCACAGCAGTCGGTGCGTGTTCTCGGCAACAAGCAAACCGCGTATGAACTGTCGCAAACCCAGATCAACCTTCTCAACGGTACGTCGATAAAACTCTCCGATGTTGCCACCGTTCGTGATGGCTTTGCCGAACGAACCTCCATCAGCAAAGTACGCGACAAGGAAGTTGTCAATTTCGCGCTCTCGCGTGCCAAGGGGGCATCCGATGTATCAACATTTGAAAAAGTACAGGAAGAAATCGCCAAGATTGAAGCCGAAAACCCCGGTATCAAATTCATCAAGCTGTTCAACACGGTACAATATACAGAGGGGCAGTATGAAAGCTCTATAGCGGCCATGGTCGAAGGGGCGATACTGGCCGTGGTCGTCGTGTTCTTCTTTCTGCGCGACTGGCGGGCGACAATCATTTCGGCAGTCGCCATCCCGCTTTCCGCAATCCCGACTTTCTGGTTTATGGATTTACTGGGCTTCAACCTCAATTCACTGTCGCTGCTCGCGCTGGGGCTGGTCGCCGGTGTTCTGGTCGATGATGCGATTGTGGAGATTGAGAATATCGTGCGCCATATGCGCATGGGTAAATCCGCCTATCAAGCCTCCATTGATGCTGCTGATGAAATCGGTCTGGCGGTTGTCGCCACCTCTTTCTGCATCGTTGCAGTTTTCCTGCCCGTCGGTCTGATGCCTGGAATCTCCGGTGAATTTTTCAGAAATTTCGGCATTACCGTGGTTGTTTCGGTGCTGATGTCGCTGGCGGTGGCACGTATGATTACACCGCTAATGGCAGCGTATTTTCTTAAAGCAAAAGGTCATGCTGAACATGGCGAAGGTCCGTTAATGGATCGCTATATGGGCATTTTACGCTGGACACTGGACAGCAGCGCCGCTCAGCGCTTCAAGGCAGCTGGTAATCCGAACGCAAGCTGGGCGCAAAGACTGCCGCGCCGCATAGCTGCGAGATTTCTTGACCATCGCATGTGGATGATGGGTATCGGTTTACTGGCATTTGTGATCACAATTGTTCTGTTCGCTAGCGTCCCGCAACAATTTGAACCAACCACCAATAGCAATAATAGCCGCGTTGCGATTGATATGGTGCCAGGTACAACGCTGGAACAAACCGAAGCCGTGGTCGATCGTGTCGCGAAAATAATGTATGATCAGCCTGAAGTTGCGATCGCATTGGAACGTATTCGCACGGGCGAAACCAGTAATGTCTATGTGACGCTGAACCAAGATCGTGAGAAAACGTCGATTGAATTTGAGCGCGATCTCGCACCACAATTGTCGCAGATACCTGATGCGAGAGTACGCTTTCAATCGCAATCCGGTGGCTTTGGCAGCGGTCGTGACATAACAGTTCTGCTTTCCGGTTCAGATCCAGAACTGTTGCAACAAACTGCGGCCGAACTTGTCGAGCAGATGAAGGGCCTTAATACCTTGGTTGCTCCGCGGGTTGCAGGCGATATGCGCCGCCCCGAACTTATCATTGAGCCGCGACCAGGAATTGCTGCTGAGCTGGGAATTACGACCGCCGCTTTGAGCCAAACCATTCGCATCGCAACACTTGGCGAAATAGAACAGAATATTGCGCAATTCTCGCTCTCTGATCGGCAAATTCCTATCCGCGTTATGCTGCCAAAGACTTCGCGTGAAGATATATCGACCATTGCCAATCTACCGGTCCCGACAGCAGCGGGAGGATCGGTACCACTCAGCCGCGTTGCAGATATTCGCTATGGCTCAGGCCCGACGATGATCCAGCGGTTCAACCAAAGCCGTCGAGTCCTGATTGGTGCCGATCTGGCTCAGGGAATCGTAACGGGTACGGCACAGGAGCAGATTAATAATCTTCCCATTATGCGTAATTTACCTACTGGGATCACGACTGCACCGGTAGGCGATGCCGAATGGCAGCAAGAACTGGCGGACAATTTCGTTATCGCAGTTATCTCCGGGGTCTTTCTGGTATTTGCAGTCCTGGTGCTGCTCTATAAGCGACTAATGTCACCGTTGGTGAATATGTGCTCACTTGCACTGGCGCCTCTGGGAGGCATCTTCCTGGTCTGGCTCGTCGGCCAGCCCCTTTCCATGCCAGTGATGATCGGGGTGCTGATGCTGCTCGGCATTGTCTCGAAAAACTCTATCCTGCTGATCGACTTTGCGATTGAGGAAATGGCAAGGGGGACCGATAAACTGGCGGCCATTATTGAAGCCGGTCACAAGCGAGCCCAGCCAATTGTGATGACTACCGTCGCCATGACAGCGGGGATGGTTCCGACCGCACTATCACTATCCGGCGACGGCGCATGGCGCGCACCCATGGGTACAGTAGTAATTGGCGGTCTGATCATGTCGACATTGCTCACTCTGCTTATTGTGCCAGCCGGCTTCAGTATCGCCGATGGGGTCGAGAAGCGCGTGGGTCCATGGTTGCGGCGGAAATTGCTCACCTATAATCCGGGTGATGACAAATCACCGGCCGGGGGTGTACAGCCTGCCGAGTGACAACGGGGCAGCAGCATAGCAATGGCGTAATCATGACAGGTCAGCCTGACCGTGCTCGGCGCATGCGTATCGTCGCGACGTCTTTGCTATTGCTAATGGCGCTGATCTTTATCGGCGCATTACAACTGGAAGCGCAGCATCCCGCTTGGGGCTATGTCGTCGCCTTTTCAGAGGCTGCTCTGGTCGGTGGGCTCGCGGACTGGTTCGCGGTCACCGCGCTGTTCCGCCACCCGCTCGGCCTGCCCATTCCGCATACCGCGATCATCCCTAATAACAAGGACCGCATCGCCACCACCATGGCGGCGTTTCTGCGCAGCAACTTTCTGATCCCCAAGGTGATGGCGCGGCGGATGCGCAATATGAATGTCGCCGCAGCTGCCGGGCGGTTTTTGATCCGCGAGCATGAGAGAGATGGCTCGGATGGTATTGGCGGCGAAAGCGCGATGCGGCTGGGGCTTTCGAGCCTGTTTGCCGATGTGATGGAGTCGCTGGATAATGACAAGCTGGGTGGCATCGTCAAAAGCGCACTGCGTAAGCAATTGACAACATTGCAGATCGCGCCTTTGCTCGGTCAGATTTTGAAAGCCTCGATCGCCGATGGCCGCCACCGCCCGCTGATTGACAGCTTCATCCTCTGGGGCGCGCGCACGCTTGAGGCCAATGAGCATCTGATCCGCGACATGGTGCATGAAAAGGCCAGCACCATCATGCGCTGGACCGGGCTGGATGACAGGCTGGCCAATGCTGTCGTTGATGGCCTGTACAAGCTGCTTACAGAGGTTGCCAAAGACCCGGAACACCCTTTGCGCGAAAAGGTAGAGGAAGGGCTGGCGACGTTGGCCGATGACCTGATCAATGACCCGAAAATGCATCAGCGTGTTGCCGATATCAAAGCCGAGGTTATCTCCAACCCTGCCATGGGTCGCTGGATTGATGGCTTGTGGGAACGCGGCCGCAATGCCCTGCTCACGGCCGCGCGCGACCCCGACCGTTCACTCTCGGGCCAGTTCAGCCAGAGCCTCGAACAGGTAGGCGAGGCCTTGATGCAGGAGGGCGAGTTGCAGATTCAGGTCAACCGCTTTTCCCGACGAACACTGGTCGGCGTCGCTACCCGTTATGGCGACCAGATAGTGCGGCTGATCTCGGAAACCGTCCGCGGCTGGGATGCCAGCACGCTGACGGCCCGCGTAGAAGGTGCCGTAGGCCGTGACTTGCAATTTATCCGCATCAACGGAACGCTGGTTGGCGGTCTGGTGGGGCTGACAATCCACGGTATATTGCAACTGGCGAAGTCCTTTTAGGTAATTTGAAACAACGGCTTGCAAAGACAAATCAGGTGTATTAATTAAACAATACACCTGATTTGTGAAAGGGCCTCGCCTTGCTTGCAGAAATACAGCCTATCGAAACACCACAAGAGAAAACTGGCCGATGGCATTTTGGCGCGCTTGGCGATTTGCTGATCGTCATGGCGGTGCTGGTTGGCGTAAAGCAGTCGCTTCTGCCGTTCACTTACCTCTATGCTGGCCCCGCTTCGACAACCAGTGCGATGATAGTCGCGACCTATCTGCTATGGCGCCGAGGTTCAGGCTGGAAGGCGCTGGGTTTCAAATGGCCTGAAAGCTGGTGGAAAGTGGCTGCTTTAACGCTTCTATCCATAGTTGCTTTTCTCGTTGCCGTAGGGTCCATGCAGTTTGTTGCCAGCCAGTTCTTTGAAGATGTCGGTACCAGTGGTCGCTTTGACCATGTGGAAGGCAATTTCTGGGCTTATATCGGGATGATGGCTCTGGTCTGGACGCATGGCTCATTCTTTGAGGAATTGCTGTTCAGAGCCTTTATTATCGACCGATCAAGCACTTTTCTAAGCGGCGGGCTGAGAGCAGACCTTATCGCAGCGCTGTTCTCGTCCATCTTCTTTGGCTATCGGCACTATTATTATCAGGGCATATATGGTGCGCTCGTCACCGGAGCAGCCGGCTTAGCGTTCGCCCTGATCTATATCTGGGTTGGCCGCAAAAATATTCTGCCGCTTATATTCGCCCATGGCGCTATTAACTCACTGGCGCAGACATTGCGCTATTTGGGAATTAGCAACTAGCCTCTAAGCGCACAAACTACCCTCGCTTCAACAACATCCGCGCCTGATTGGCGATTTGTGCCAGCATGGAGACACTGGGCGGGACCGAGAGTTGGGCGCGTTTTACCAAGCGGCGAAACTGGGTAATGCGGTCGGCATTGGCTTCGGTCCAGTTTTGCACATGCGCCACTGGATCATCGGCCACGGCGAGAAAATCACGGCGCATTTGCTGAAAATCGCGGGCCATGCCGGAGACAAGCAATCGCTCCCATGGGTCGGTAGGGCTCATACGCGCTGCGGTCATCTGTACCCAGTCGAGTGACAGAGCGGAACCGAGATTGGAAAAAGCCTTGGTCACAACATCTGGTGCAATGCCCGACTGAAGCGACAATTGGGACAGGCCTACGGCACCGTCCATCTTGAACAGGCCAGCAATCATTTCGGCCAGCTCTTGGGGCGCACCTTCACTGCGCAGTGCCTCTTCCAGATCATGGTGCTGGCTTCGGGCTTCATCGCTGAGCAGTTCGTCCACCTTATCGAAGAGTTTAGCCACTGGCACAGCGAACTGGTCGACAATCGTACCCGGCAATGTTGTTGCACTGGTCTGACGCACGATATCCGCCATCTGCGAACGCAAAGCCAATGCCGCGCGATCAAACAACATCAACCGTACCTGTTCATCCATCACCGCTGTGTCCAGCTTCTCCCAGAAGTTGGTCATATCGAACAGCCGTTCCGCCGCTACAAAGGCGATGGCGATATGGCCTAGCGAACAGCCTTCTTCTTCGGCCAGCTCCATAGGGTGAATGATGCCCAGCCGGTTGATGATGCGATTGGCGACCTTAGTGGCAATAAGCTCCTTGCGCAGTTGGTGGCCGGTAATCTGGTCAGCGAAATCCTGTTGCATCGCCTCGGGGAAGGCAGCGAGCAGTTCGGGCTCCATTGACGGATCATCGGCAATCGGGCTGGCTTCGATCGCATCCTGCAGGCTAAGCTTGGCGGTCGACAGCAGCACCGCCAGTTCGGGCCGGGTCAGGCCTTGATCATCGGTGATACGGCGCTTCAGCGTGTCATTATCGGCAATACCCTCAACCTCGCGGTCAAGACGACCCATTTCCTCAAAAGATTCAATCAGCCGGATATAGGAAGGCAGCGCATCGGCACCGCCGCTCTCTGCGATGGACAGGCCAAGCGCCTGAAAACGGTTATCCGCCAGCACCAGATCGGCAACCGCATCGGTCATGCTTTCCAGCAGGCTATTGCGATCCTCGGTGGACAGCGCCCCGGCGCGGACTGCCTGCCCCAGCGCGATCTTGATATTGACCTCATTGTCCGAGCAATCAACACCAGCGCTGTTGTCGATAAAGTCGGTATTGACCCGACCGCCTTCGAGCGAAAAGGCGATGCGGCCTGCCTGGGTAATGCCGAGATTGGCGCCCTCGCCTATCACCTTGCAGCGCAGGTCTTCGGCATTGACCCGCAACACATCATTGGTGGGATCACCAACGTCGAGATTATTCTCATGCGCTGCCTTGATATAGGTGCCGATACCGCCAAACCATAGCAAATCAGAATCGGACTTGAGTATGGCGGTGATCAGCGCATCGGGCTCAATCTCGTCCTGATCCAGACCCAATAGCGTCTGTATTTCCGGCGTTAGCGTCAACGACTTTTGCGAGCGTGAGAACACTGCCCCGCCCTTGGAAATCAGCTTGGGATCATAATCCTCCCAGCTGGAGCGCGGCAGATCAAACAGCCGCTTGCGCTCATCCCAGCTTTTTGCCGGATCAGGATCCGGATCGATAAAGATATTGCGATGGTCAAAAGCGGCGACCA
Source organism: Pseudomonadota bacterium (assembly GCA_038748365.1). Classification (GTDB taxonomy): domain Bacteria; phylum Pseudomonadota; class Alphaproteobacteria; order Sphingomonadales; family Sphingomonadaceae; genus Alterisphingorhabdus. The sequence goes on along the minus strand of JBCDIZ010000004.1, from coordinate 49,910 downwards.
GCTTGATCGCCTTGGAGAGCAGCATGCCATTGCCGAAGACATCGCCCGACATATCGCCGCAACCAATGACATTCACCGGCTGGCTCTGCACATCCACGCCCATTTCCAGAAAATGCCGCTGCACCGAGACCCAGGCACCGCGCGCGGTGATACCCATGGCCTTATGGTCATAGCCCTGGCTGCCACCGCTGGCGAAGGCGTCACCAAGCCAGAAACCGGCTTCCTCGGCAATGCCATTGGCGGTGTCAGAAAAGGTCGCGGTGCCTTTGTCGGCGGCGACCACGAAATAAGGATCCACGCCATCGCGGACATAAACCCCTTCGGGGTGGATCACCTCACCATCGACAATATTGTCGGTGATCGAAAGCAGTGAGCGGATAAATTTCTTATACGCCTCTTTACCCGCCGCAGCCCAGGCATCGCGGTCGCGTGCCGGATCGGGGAGTGATTTGGCGAAGAAGCCGCCCTTGGCACCGGTTGGCACAATCACCGCATTTTTAACGCGCTGCGCTTTCATCAGGCCCAGAATCTCGGTGCGAAAATCATCGCGCCGGTCGGACCAACGCAAACCGCCGCGTGCCACGGCACCGGCGCGCAAATGCACGCCTTCAACGCTAGGCGCGTACACAAAGATCTCGCGCCAGGGCAGCGGCTTGGGCAGCCCCGGAACTTTGGCGCTTTCAATTTTGAAAGCCAAAACCGCATTATTACCCGATGAAAAGGCATTGGTGCGCAGGATCGCGAGGATCAGATCACGTAGCAAACGCAACAGCCGGTCATCATCAATAGCCGACACCTGCGTAAGCCCGCTCCGGATTGCACGCTGCGCCAGTTCCTCCGCTTTTTCCCGGTCCTTATCAAAAGCCGGATCATGCCGGGCACGGAACAGCACCATCAGCGCGCTGGTCACCTGCGGCGCATCGCGCAGCGCATCGACAAAGGTACCAAGGCCGTAAGGCATACCGGTCTGGCGCAGATAGCGGAACCATGCGCGCAACAGGATCACATCGTCGGCGGTCAAGCCATTGATGGTGATCAGCTGGTTAAAGCCATCATCCTCAGCGCGGCCATCGAGCACATTGGCAATAGCCTCTTCGAGCAGTTGCGCACGCTCTAATATCGTCTCGGGCTTGACCATGCCTTGCGCAACGAGAGTGAAATCATGGATATAGCCAAGCTCACCATCGGCCAGCGGCGTCGGCACCTCTTCGGCCACATCAAAACCGAAATGCTCAAGCACCGGCACCGCTTCGGACAGCGCAATGGAACCGCGCACATTATAGAGCTTGAGGTGCAGGCCATTGCTAGCGTCATCAGAGACCGCATAAAGCCGCGCCGAACGACGATTTTGCTCGTTAAGCGCATACAGTCGCAAGATATCGGTCGCCGCTTCCTTCGCGCCGCATTCGATGCGGTAACTTGCCGGGAACGCCTCGGCATAGCGACTCGCCAGCGCCGCAGCACGGCTTTCATCACCGAGATCGCCAAGCGCATTCTCTACCTCAGGCAACCAACCACGCACCATATCCTTCAACTGCGCATCGAGCTTCTCGCCGTCGGGGACACGACCATTGTCCCGCAAATCGAGCACATAGCGCAGCATCGCCACCTGACCGTCTTCCAGCGATATGGTCCAGCTCAGTGTCTTGGCATTAGCGGCATCGTTGAGCATTTTCTCAATCGCGATGCGACGGCCGGTCGAAACCTCATCGCGCGGCAGCCAAGCAAAAGCGAACAAATGCCGTTCCAGCGAGGATTCTATCGTAATCAGCTTGGGCCGGGGCCGATCAGCCAGCGACATAAAAGTCAGCGCAGCTCGCTCTATATCTTCGGTGCGAAAGGTAATCAGCAAATCGTGTGGCAGTGACGTCAGCGCATGAGCCAAGGCTTTGCCGGCATGGCCAGAAGAGTCAAAGCCGTATTTGTCGTTGATCGTCTTCAGATGCGCACGCAGCAGCGGCACCTTGTCCGGCGCGGTGACCAAAGCGGCACTGGTCCAGATACCACAATGCACCGAAAGGCCGGTAATCTTGCCATCCACGCGTAGTGGAAGGATAACAAGGTCCATGGGCACCCGGCGATGCACCGTCGAAAGTCTGTTGGACTTGACGATCAGTGGCACCGAGCCACCATTTTCAAACCATTGCACCGCTTTGCGATAATTGGCCTCGGCAAGTACAGGCTCGGATGATACCCGAACAAAGCCTTTGGCATCACGAATGCTACCGTCGAGATCCCAGATATGATGCGCCAGCTGAGTCATATTGCGATCAATGAACCAGCGGAGCAGCGCCGCGCCTTCAGGGTCAGCAATATTCTCGGCATCGGCAGACATGGCATGCTGCAAGAGCGGCCAGTCCTGCACCGTTGCGCGAACGTCAGCGAGCATCTGCTCCACCGCGTCGTGCAGCTGGCGCCGCACCTTGGCATCGGCGCGCTCCATCTCAATATAGACGATCGATTCCTGCCGTTCCCCCGATGCATCGCGCGGCATGATCTCGGTCAGCTTACCATCATCATCGCGGCGGACAGACAGTACCGGGTGGATAATCCGATACACATCCAGCCCTGCAGCACTAACCTCATTGGCAATCGAGTCGACCAGAAACGGCATGTCGCGATTAATAACAGCCATCCGCATCGTGCGACGGCCATCGGCACCCGCAGCCGTATCAATAGCAATGGCCGGCTTGGCGCGCTCACGATGCATCATCGTTGTCAGCGCAAATTGTGCTGCTTCGCGAGAAGCGTCATCGTTGAAACCGTCATTCTCTCCTGGCAAAGCGCCTTGCGAAAAAGCGTCCTGCAAAGCGCCTAGCAAGGCATCATTTGGCTGGGTGTCGGCAGTGGTGGAAAGGGAAGCATCGTCAGAGATGGCATGGGACATGGGGAGAAAGCCTTCGGCGGTCTGAAGTGGTCCAAGGGTCTTAACCTAAAGCGCCCTATGCGCCTTTTCTCAACTGACCTCAAGCACGTATGACAGTCATGAAACAAAATATCACAAGATCAGTATTTTACCGCAGTTTTCTGGTGCAGCATTGGTCGCAAATGATATGTTGTTTTCAAACTCAACCAGCAACCTTGCGCACCACATGATCGGTGACCTTATCGTCAGCCAATGCAGCGACAATAATCATCTTGCCCGACGCATCGCGACGCGCCACCAGAACAGCAAATTCACTATCTCCTGAATCGACATTTTCCAACGGCAGTTCTGGAGCCTCACGCAGCAAAGTGTAGGCATTTGTGAGACGCTGTGCAGGATCAGCCCCAACCAGATCAGGACGACGCAAACGACGTTCTGCGCCCACTACGCCCTTAAGGCCGCCATCATAGCTTTCCAGAAACTCAGGCAACGCGCCGAGTGAAAGCTCTTGGCGATGCGCATAGCTTAATGCGGCAGCATATTCAGTAAGCCGTGTCTTGTCATAATCCGTGCCAAACACCAGCTTCACAATCGGTGTCATTGGCGCACGTTCCTGCTGCACGATACCAGCATCATCGAGAATCTCAGCCAGTGCCTCCGGCTCGCGCTTGGCCACCAAGGACACATCATAGGCACGGCCAATTGCACGATACAGCGCGGCGCGACTGCGGTCTTCTGATTGCTGCGCCTTGAGCGCCAGGTCACGCGCATGGTCGAGCCAATCCTGAAGCGCGGCGTCGGCTTCAGGCGCCGCAGCTTCGCTTTCAGTAGCTTCGGGTTCAACCACCTCATCCTGAGGCACGGTCAGACCAAAATCCAGTTCCTCGTCCTGCAGCAATTCAGCAGATGCCGACACAGAAAAAGCCAGAGCATCACGGCGAATAGGTATCGACTCCACCGATGGTGTTGGCGAACCTCGCTTCTTTAGTAATGCATCCGCGCCCTCAACTGGCCGCCCAAAGGCGACATTGGGCAAATCGATAGAATGATGATCGGCATCCTGCTCGCCGACACTGTCGGGCCAAAGTGGTGTATCAAAGCCAACGCCTGCCTGTGCATCCAGCGCCTGTTCCACCTCAAGCATAAGCTCATCGGTGCTCGCCTGATCCGCCAGCGTTTTCCAGTTGATTACGCCGAGAACAAAATCAATACTATCATCATCAGAGGAGAAAGGCAGCAATATGCCACGATAAAGAACCGTCGCATCACGCTGATTGACAAATTCCGCTTCAAAGCCAATCGGGGCCTGATTGGCGATAATTTCCATATAATGATCGGTAATCCGAGACAGCAGGGAGCGGCCCGGTATTTCGGTGACATAGCTGATATCCTCACCAACCCCGGACTCCTCTGCTACAGCAGAGCCGATATGGGAAATGGCGGGGTTTTCAATGCCAGAGGTAAAATCCAGCAATACGCTATTCTCGGCAAAATCATCGAGTCCCTCGAGATCGAGATCATCAATCGAGGGATAGGATTTATCGCCAAGCAACATCACCCAGTGATTATAAGCCCGGACATGCATGCGCCGCTCATCGGTGCCAAATTCATGCACCCGCTCCATCACGGCATCATCGTCACTGGCACTGCCGATAGCATCATCATGAGCGGCTACCTGATCGCTATAGTCTGCGCCGCTTTCGCCTGATCGGTCAAAATCGCGGTGATTATCCATATCTGCCCCACTGCACATGCTTGGTCACCGTCCTTTTGCCGCAATATAGTAAATCCTGAGTTAATAGCGGGACAGATTGATGAAGGCTGCTCGAATGGACAGGAAATGCAGCTCCCGGACGGCAGGGACTTGCGCATAAAGGCTGGTGCTGGTAACGGCCTCGCCCAGCACCCAGACACACTAGGCCGCAACCGGTTAGCCGCTTTAGCTCAGTTGGTAGAGCACATCATTCGTAATGATGGGGTCACGTGTTCGAGTCACGTAAGCGGCACCACCAAATCTCCCCCGAATCCTGTTACACCGAATATCCTTTTAGCGGAAAGTCGTATTACCTCCGTCGCCTTGTGCTGCTAAAATGGCGCTTCCAGCGGCGGTGGATATGATATGGAAGTTGAGGAAGTCCGGTCTTTTCTGGCGCAGTTTTCGCCTTTTGGCGGGCTTGACGGAGCGATTCTGTCGCAGCTCTCAACCAAGATTCATATCCGCTATTTTCGCAGTGGCAGCACCATTGTTGAAGCTGATGCGCCCAATCAGCATTTCAGCATCATTCGCTCGGGTGCCGTTGAGTTGCGGATTGGCGGAACCGAGTTGAACCATCGCCTCGGCGAAGGGCAGTGTTTTGGCTATCCTTCACTGCTGCGCGGGGACCGGACGCGTAATCAGGTGGTCGCATTGGAGGACACGCTGGTTTATCAGCTTGATGCGGGCGATTTTCTGGCGCTGCATAGCCGCCATCAAGTCGTACAGGATTTCTTCCATAGCGATGAAACCCAACGGTTGCGCAAAGCGGTAGAGGCGTTGCGATCCGACAATGAGGGCAAGACAAGCCAGCCGATGCTGGGTGTGCCCGTGCGCAGCCTGTTGCGACGCACGGAGGTCGCAACCGGGAGCCCGGCGATGAGCATTGCCGATTGCGCCGCGATCATGCTGGAGCAGAATGTCTCGACCTTGCCGATCTGCGATGATGGCAAGCTGGTGGGGATTATCACTGACAAAGATCTGCGCCGCCGGGTGGTGGCCAAGCAGCTTGCTTATGATCTTCCGGTGAGCGAAATCATGACGCTCGATCCGATGACGATTAGCGGCGCGGAGCAAGCATTGTCGGCCAAGCTGATCATGTCACGATATGATATTCATCATCTGCCTGTGACTGATGATGCGGGCAGCATTATCGGGGTTTTGAGCGCAAATGATCTGCTCACACGGCTGGGTATGAACGCGCTGCACGTGGTGTCCGAGATTAACGCCGCCGCTGATCCCGCTGCCGTGGCGCAGGCTGCGAAGAAACTGACACAGGTGATTGTCCATCTGGTCGATAGTGGTGTCGATGCCGACCATATTGCGCGCTTTGTCTCGGCGATTGGTGAGGCGGCGCATAAGCGGCTCATTGAGCTGGCCGAGGCAGCGCTTGGCCCGCCGCCCATTCCCTATGCACTGGTGGTGTTCGGCTCGCTGGCGCGCTCGGAACAGGCGGGCGGATCGGATCAGGACAATGGGTTCATCCTCGACGACAGCTATGACGAAGCGCAGCATGGCGAATATTTCGCAGCATTGGCGCAACGGTTGTGCGACGGACTGAACAGTGCGGGCTATGTCTATTGCCCCGGCGATATCATGGCGACCAATGACAAATGGCGCCAACCATTGAAAAACTGGCTGGCGCGCTATCGGCAATGGATTGAAACACCCGACCCAGACAATGTGCTCAACACCACGATATTCTTCGATATGCGCTGTGTTTCCGGCGACGCAAAGCTGGTTGACACATTGCGCGACCAGGTGCTGGACTGGAGCAAGGCGAATCGGATATTCGTCTCTTTCATCGCCCGCGCTGCCGCGACTACGCGTATTCCTTTAGGGTTTTTCCGCAATTTCCTGCTCGAACATGATGAACAGGAAGGCAATGCGCTCGATCTGAAGCATCAGGCGATTGCACCTTTGGTCGATATCGGCCGGGTGCATGCGCTGGCAGCGGGGTTGAGTCCAGTCTCGACTATCAACCGGCTGGGTGCGGCGCGCGATACTGACCAGATTAGCACTGAAGGCAGCGCCGATCTTGCTGATTGTTTTGAGTTTGTCCGTGAAACCCGCTTTCGTCACCAGGCGCGGCAAATCAAGGCGGGCAAGGCGCCGACCAACAATCTCAATCCTGAAACGCTCTCCAGCTTTGAGCGCGAGCATCTGAAAGACGCTTTCCGCCTTATCAAAACCCATCTTGAGAATATCAGCCGTCGCCATGCCGGGGGTATTAGTTGAGCCTCGCCGGGTCTTTGGGGCTGCCCGGCTGGCTGGCCGAGCCCATATGGCAGCGGCAATGGAAAAAGGCGGCGGCTGAGGCACAGGGCACAGCGATGCAAGGCTATTATGCCATGCCCCAGCTCACGCCGGATACGCCCTTGGACGATGTGCCGATTGTCGCGCTGGATTTCGAGAGCGATGGGCTGGCCGAGGATGCGGCGCTGCTAGAGGCCGGCTGGGTGACGCTGAGCAGCGGTGGTATCTCCCTCTCGGGCGCGCGCAAACGGCGTATCCATGTCACCAAGGGCCTCGAAGCAAAGGCAGTGACCATCCACCAGATTACCGACAGTGCCGCTGCTGAAGGCGCGCCGGAAGTCGAGGTGCTTGCCGAATTGCTGGAAGCGCTGAGCGGCGCGGTGGTGCTGGCGCATTTCGCGCAGATAGAGGCAAAATTTCTCAACACTACCTGCCAGCGGCAATTTGGCGTACCGTTTCTGGGGCGCTTTATCTGTACCAGGCATCTGGAAGAACACTGGTTCCCGAAGGTCCGCGCCGCCGACGGGCTTCGTCTCGGCAAGCTGCGGGCGCAATATGGCCTGCCCTGGTATCACGCGCATGATGGGCTGACCGATGCCATTGCCTGTGCTGAGCTGTTCCTGGCACAATTGGCGCGCAAGGATGCGCCTTCGCTTACACTGGGTGATGTGTTGTGTCCGCTGTAATTGTTTCTCCCCCTCCTCCTTCAGGGGAGGGGCAGCGAGACTTAGTCCTGAGCGTTAGCGAAGGGGTTATTCGCAGCGGGGTGGGGAATCACCACTTGCGCTGCACCTGAGGAACGCCCCTACCCCGACCCCCTCCCCTGAAGGGGAGGGGCTAAGTATAGCTGGCAAGCTAGACCAACCCATCTCGTCAGCCCCGCGCACGCGGGGCTAAGGCTATTTTTCTCACGCTAAGACGCAAAGACACGAAGAGACGGTGCAAATCGGAACCCTCTTTGCGCCTTCGCGTCTTTGCGTGAGCCAAAAAAGGAAGCCCTGGCCCCGCCTACGCGGGGCCGACGAGATAGCAGACCATGCTAAAAACCAGGCACCAAAAGAACCTGACGATTTCTGCCACTCGCTCTAATACCAAAGTCGCGCTATCAAAATCCGCCTCCTGCTTTAGCCTTGGGCAGAGTCAGGGGAAACCGCCCTGATCAAGACACGAGAAGGGGAGGTTCTATGTCTGACAATGAAAGTGAAACCACAGAGGCGGAACAGGCCTATTGGAAGGAGAATATCCGCCTGCTGGTCACTCTGATGGTGATATGGTTCCTCGTCTCTTTCGGCGCAGGAATATTGTTCCGGCCGTTTCTCGATCAGTTCGCGCTGGGCGGATATCCGCTCGGTTTCTGGTTTGCGCAACAGGGGGCGATCTATGTCTTTATCGCCCTGATCTTCTTCTACACCGTCCGGATGAAGCAGATCGAACGCAAATATGATCTGGACGATTGAGGGAGGCTGAGATGGACACCCAAACGCTAATCTACATCTTTGTCGGCGTCTCTTTCGCGATCTATATCGGCATCGCCGTGTGGAGCCGCGCCGGATCAACCAAAGAGTTTTATGTTGCCGGTGGCGGCGTCAATCCGGTGGTCAATGGCATGGCCACCGCAGCTGACTGGATGAGCGCAGCAAGCTTCATTTCCATGGCTGGCTTGATCGCCTTTCTTGGCTATGACGGCTCGGTCTATCTGATGGGCTGGACCGGCGGTTATGTCATGCTGGCGTTGTTACTTGCGCCCTATTTGCGCAAATTCGGGCAGTTTACCGTGCCCGATTTTATCGGCACGCGTTACTATTCCAAGGTGGCACGTGTAGTCGCGGTGATCTGCCTGATCATGATCAGCTTCACCTATATTGCTGGCCAGATGCGCGGTGTCGGGATTGTGTTCTCGCGCTTCCTCGATGTTGACATCACTATGGGCGTTATCATCGGCATGGGTATCGTATTCATCTATGCGGTTCTCGGCGGCATGAAGGGCATCACCTATACCCAAGTGGCGCAATTCTGTGTGCTGATCTTCGCCTATATGGTTCCGGCCTTTTTCATCAGCTTCCTGATCACCGGTAACCCGATCCCGCAAATCGGTCTGGGCAGCCAAGTCAATGATGGCTCGGGGATGTATGTGCTGCAAAAGCTCGACTTGGTCTTACAGGACTTGGGATTCGGGGCCTATACTGAGGGGTCGAAATCGACCATCGACATATTCTGCATCACCATGGCGCTGATGGTCGGCACCGCAGGTCTACCGCATGTGATCGTGCGCTTCTTCACCGTGCCCAAGGCATCGGATGCACGCAAATCTGCAGGCTGGGCACTAGTGTTCATCGCCCTGCTCTACACCACGGCGCCGGCTGTGGGTGCCTTTGCCCGGCTGAACTTTGTCGATACGGTCAACAATGTTGAATATAGCGAAAGCGCCGAATGGTTCCGCAATTGGGAGGCCAATAGCCTGATCGCCTGGCAGGACAAAAATGGCGACGGGGTGATGACTTATAGCTCCGGCAATGCGTTTGAAGGCAAGCCCGAATTTACCGGCGAGACCGGTGCCAATGGCGAACGGTTGGTGTCCAATGCCAGCAATGCCGAGAGCACCAATGAGGTCTATGTTGACCGCGATATCATGGTGCTGGCCAATCCGGAGATTGCCGATCTGCCCGGCTGGGTGGTGGCGCTGGTCGCCGCTGGCGGTCTGGCGGCGGCGCTGTCAACGGCTGCGGGCCTGTTGCTGGTGATCTCGTCATCGATCAGCCATGACCTGCTCAAATCGACCTTTGCGCCGCAAATCAGCGAGAAGGGCGAGCTGCTGGCCGCGCGTGTCGCGGCGACGGCGGCGATATTGGTCGCCGGTTATCTCGGCATCTATCCACCAGGATGGGTGGCGCAGGTCGTGGCCTTTGCCTTTGGTCTGGCAGCAGCCTCGCTGTTCCCGGCGATCTTCATGGGCATCTTCTGGAAGTTCATGAACAAGGAAGGCGCGATTGCCGGTATGATCAGCGGTCTGGTCTTCACCTTTGGCTATATCGTCTACTTCAAGTTCGTGGTGTCGCCTGATGCGAATGTCGCCGCAAACTGGTTGTTCGGCATCTCGCCTGAAGGCATCGGCGTCATCGGTATGCTGATCAACTTCGGCGTAGCGATAATCGTCTCGAAGATCACGACATCGCCGCCGATCGAAATCCGCCAGTTGGTGGACTCGATCAGAGTGCCACGCGGTGCAGGAGACGCCCATGCACATTAAGTAGATATCAGCTTCCCGGTCTTACCGGGGTCGCAGGAGGAAAGGGGCATCTTCGGGTGCCCCTTTTCTTTATGCCGCAGAAAGACTAGGCTCACAGCCATTGCTGGCACCAGCGCCAATCCCAAGAAGCGCGGGCCGGTAAGGGATAGGAGCTGGGAAGGATAGATGGCATGATCCTGGTGATCGCGCTGCTGCTAACGGCGATCTATGTCGCCCTGCTCTTCTGGGTGGCGCATCGCGAAGATCGCAACGCCACAGAAACGACACGCGGCATCGCCTATATGCATGCGCTTGCCATTGGCGTCTATTGCACCAGCTGGACCTTTTTTGGCGCGGTCGGTTCCGCCGCCGTTTCCGGTTGGCAGTTTCTGCCGATCTATCTCGGCCCGATCCTGTTGTTCACCTTGGGCTATGGCCTGTTGCGGCAGACGCTGCGCGTCGCCAAGGCGCAGCACAGCACCTCCATCGCCGACTTTCTCGCTGCGCGCTATGGTAAGAGCCCGGTTGTTGCAGCAACGGTAACGCTGATCGCCGCCATTGGCGCGCTGCCTTATATGGCGCTGCAGTTGAAATCGGTTGGTGACGCAATGACCGCACTGGGGCCGCAGCTGCTCAGCACCGACAGTCTGGTCTTTGCGGTCACCATTACCATGGCGCTGTTCGCCATATTATTCGGCACCCGCCGTGCGCATATTAGCGATCAGAATCGCGGCCTAGTGACTGCCATAGCGATTGAATCAGTCGTCAAACTGCTTGCTCTGGTGGCTATGGCGGCTTTTGCTTTATGGTTGTTGCTGACAGCAGGTGAAGATAGCACCACCGCATCTACGACAACCGCTTTTGATAGCATCTTCACCCTGAATCAGATCGATGCGCGTTTTGCCGTGCTCACCATCATCGCTGCATCGGCTGCTTTGTGCCTGCCGCGTCAGTTCCATATGACGATTGTTGAAGCTCCCAATAAGGCCTCGCAACAGCCGATGCGCTGGGTTTTCCCGGCCTATCTGCTGCTGATCAGTCTGGCGGTCATTCCCGTGACCATGGCGGGGCTGACCTTGCTCCCTAATGCCATGGCCGCACCGGATATGATCATGATGACGTTGCCGCTGGCCGTAGGCGCCGATGCGATGGCTTTGTTCGTTTTCCTTGGCGGTATCTCCGCAGCAACAGGGATGATTATCGTCTCCACCGTAGCGCTGTCTGGAATGATCGCCAATGATCTGGTGCTACCAGTCATGCTACGCTCGGTCGCCGACAGCAACCGCCGCGCCAGCCGCATTGCCACGCTGGTGCAGCCGTTGCGGCGCATTATCATGGTCGGCTTGTTGACTCTAGCCTATGGCTATTATCTGGTGGTGCAGGAAGGCGCATTGCTCGCCAGCCTGGGCACACTTTCCTTCGCACTGGTGACACAATTTGTGCCCGGACTGGTCGGCGGGCTAGTCTGGCGTGGCGGTAAGCGGCAGGGGATGTTGGCGGGGCTGGCAGCAGGCTTTGGCGGATGGCTGGTACTGCTGCTTCTGCCCTCGCTCAATGGCGGTATTCCTGCCTTCGTCATCCACCCTGATCCGCTGGTGTCAGGGGTAGTCCTCGCCACGGGTTTGAACATCGCGCTTTATATCACTGTGTCCTTGTTGGCGCGCGATACCGTGGTAGACCGCGCTCAGGCCGCTGCCTTTGCCACCGGGCTGGAGATACCCGAAGCGCTCACCACCCAATCACAGCTTCGTGTGGCCGATATCCGACTGTTGCTGCGCCAGTTTATCGGCCCGCAACGCACCCATGATGTGCTCTCGGCGATGCGCGACGCTAATGGCCTGTTCTATGCCGATCGTGATCCTGCCGATGGGCCGCTAATCCGCGCTGCCGAACGACAGATTGCCGGCGTGTTGGGTTCAGCCTCGGCCGCCACCTTTATGCAATCGGTGCGCGATGGCGAGCCCATACCGCCCGAAGAGGTGCTCGCCCTGCTTGGCGAGACATCGCAAAAACTTAAGTTCAGCGGCGACCTGTTGCAGATTGCGATTGAGAATATTGATCAAGGCGTCGCGCTGGTGGACCGCGATATGCGGCTGGTGGCATGGAATGAGCGCTATGTGGAAATGTTCGACTTGCCAAACGATATTGCTGTGATTGGCCAACCCATTGCGGTGCTGATCCGCTTCAACCTTGAACAGATTGGCATGAATGAAGCGGAGATAACGCGCCAGATTGAAAAGCGCCTCGACTTTATGCGCCAGGGCACCCGCCATTTTCAGGAGCGCGAGCAAGGCGATGGCCGCATATTGCGGATTCAGGGCAACCCTGCGCCTGATGGTGGCTATGTCACCAGCTATACCGATATCACTGCCGATCGCCGTGCCGAACAGGCGCTGGAGGCCAAAGTTGCAGAGCGAACACAACAGCTAACCGAGACCAATGCAGCGCTGGAGCAGGCGACCCAATCCAAAACCCGCTTCCTCGCCGCCGCCAGCCATGATCTGGTGCAGCCGATGAACGCCGCTCGGCTTTTCACATCCGCACTAGAAGAGGAAATCCATGCAGACAATGCATCTGCCAAAAGGCTGGTGCAGCAGATTGATCACAGCATATCGATGGCGGACAATCTGCTGCGGACCCTGCTCGATATTTCCAAGCTCGATGGCGGTGGCCTCAAACCATCACCCAGTCGCTTCCCGGTCAATCAACTATTGTCGGATCTGGAGACACAATTTGCCGAGCGCGCGGCGCAAAAGGGTTTGGCGCTCAAGGTCAAATCCTGCTCGCTCGCGCTGCATACTGACAAGGGCATGTTTGTCAGCATCCTGCAGAATCTTGTCTCCAATGCGATCCGCTACACCCAATCGGGCCGCATCATTGTCGGCGCACGGCGGCGCGGTGAGCATATTGATATTCAGGTTCATGATACCGGTCCCGGCATCGCTGAAGAGCATCAGGAGCTGATTTTTCAGGAGTTTCGCCAGCTTCCAGACAATGACGGCAAGAAGGGCGTTGGCCTGGGGTTGGCGTTGGCGCAGAGACTGGCCGATCTGCTGGGCAGCGAGATACAACTGATGTCCGCGCCCGGCAAAGGGAGCTGTTTCTCCATCACCATGCCGGTTGAAGCACATGCAGAGTCCGCCGCTGACGAGACAAGCCCTGCAACACCGCGAAGCGCTGTTCCCCAAGCTGCGATATTGTGCATCGACAATGATGAGCATGCGCTCGAAGCCTTGTCCGGGCTGCTTAGCCGATGGGGCTGTCAGGTGGAAACCGCAACGCACATTAATGGCCAGATCCCAACGTGCCCCGATCTGCTGATCCTCGATTATCAGCTCGATGATGGCGTTACGGGTGATCAGATCTATACCCATCTGGTCGCGCATTGGGATGCAAACCCACCGGTCATCATGCTCACCGCAGACGACACAGAAACCACAAAACAGCTATGCGCGGAAATGGGCTTTGAGCGACAACTGAAACCCGCCTCCCCCATGGCCCTGCGCGCCCTGTTGGGCAGCATGTTGCAACGCAGTGCGATGCAGGCGAATTAGGGCATATTCGTCACCGGTAGTGGCACATCCAATTTCTGTGCAATCAGCACCGCCTGGGTCCGGTTAATCACGCCCAGCTTGCGGAAAATCGCGGTGATATGCGCCTTCACCGTTGCTTCGGAAATATCCATCTGAAACGCGATCTGCTTGTTGAGCAGGCCTTCGTTCATCAGCATCAATATACGCCGCTGCGCCGGGGTAAGGCTGGCAAGCTTGGCGAAATCATCATTATCCGCATCGCTGGTTTCGGTGGCAATCGGGAACCAGAAATCGCCCTGCTCCACAGCCGCCAAAGCCCGGCGCATATCTTCCAGCGGCGCGGATTTAGGGATAAAGGCACAGGCACCAAGGCTCTGCGCTGCGTTGCTAACGCCTGCTTCCTCGCTCGCTGAGACAATCGCGATCGGCATCGCCGGGAAATCCTGTCGGAAATCAAGCAAGGCGGTTAGACCATTACTGTCGGGCAGATGGACATCGAGCAACAGCAGGTCACTCGCCGCATCCTCCAGCGCGCTGCGGGCCTGCGCTATTGTCTCTGCCTCGACAATATCCGCATCCGGCCAGACTTTCGACACCGCCTGTGACAAGGCACTGCGGAACAGCGGATGATCATCGGTTATGACGATGCGCGGCATGGGCTTTAGCGGTTCAACCTTCCCTCAATCAGGCTATCGACAATACTGGGGTCAGCCAGTGTCGACGTATCACCTAACGAACCATAGTCATTCTCGGCAATCTTGCGCAAGATCCGGCGCATGATCTTGCCCGAACGTGTTTTGGGCAAACCGGGGGTCAGGTGCAGATGGTCGGGCGTCGCAATCGGGCCGATTTCGGTGCGCACATGCTTGCGCAATTCCGCAACCAGATCGTCTGACGGCTCCTCACCTGCATTGAGCGTGACATAGCAATATATCCCCTGCCCCTTAATATCATGCGGATAGCCAACCACCGCCGCTTCGGCGACCTTGGCGTGTGACACCAAGGCGCTTTCCACCTCGGCAGTGCCCATGCGATGGCCCGAGACATTGATGACATCATCGACCCGGCCGGTAATCCAGTAATAGCCGTCCTCGTCGCGCTTACAGCCATCGCCGGTGAAATATTTGCCTTTATAGGTGCTGAAATAGGTCTGCTCGAAACGCTCATGATCGCCATAAACGCTGCGCGCCTGACCCGGCCAGCTGGCGATAATGCACAGATTGCCATCGGTCGCGCCGTCTAGGACACCGCCTTCATTACCCACCAGTTGCGGCTGGATACCGAAGAATGGCTTGCCCGCACTACCCGGCTTCATCGCGTGCGCAGCGGGCAAGGTGGTGATCATCGTGCCGCCGGTCTCGGTCTGCCACCAGGTATCGATGATGGGGCAGCGTCCCTCCCCCACGACCTGATGATACCAGCGCCAGGCTTCGGGATTGATCGGCTCACCAACCGTGCCCAATAGCCGCAGCGAAGAGCGATCATGCGCCTTCACCGGTGCATCACCCTCACGCATCAGCGCGCGGATCGCGGTGGGAGCAGTGTAGAAGATATTGACCTGATATTTCTCGATCACCTGCCAGAAGCGGCTGAAATCGGGATAGTTGGGTACGCCCTCAAACATCACCTCGGTGGCGCCATTGAGCAGCGGGCCATAGACGATATAGCTGTGGCCGGTGACCCAGCCGATATCGGCGCTGCACCAGAAGACCTCACCCGGCTGATAATCAAAGACATAATGGAATGTTGTGGCGGTCCACACGGCATAGCCGCCGGTGGTATGCAACACGCCCTTGGGCTTGCCGGTTGAGCCAGAGGTATAGAGGATGAACAGCGGGTCTTCCGCAGCCATGGGCTCGCACGCGCAGTCATCGGAAACCGTTGCAGCCAGCTCATGATACCAATGGTCGCGTCCCTCCACCATCGCGATATCGGCACCGACATGGTTGACCACCAGAACACCATCCAGCGGCGTATCGTGATCGGGCTCAGCGATGGCGGCATCTACATTGGCTTTCAGCGGCACAGTCTTGCCACCACGCAGGCCAGCATCGGCGGTTATGACAAACCGGCTGCCACAATCCTCAATCCGCCCGGCCAACGCCTCTGGCGAGAAGCCGCCAAACACAACCGAATGGATCGCGCCAATACGAGCACAGGCGAGCATCGCCATCGCACCTTCGGGGATCATCGGCATATAGATGGTAACGCGGTCGCCTTTTTTGACGCCCATAGCCTTTAGGCAATTTGCCATTTTGCTGACCTCGGTGAGCAATTCGGCATAGGTCAGTTTGCGCGCGTCGTTATTGGGATCATCGGGCTCAAAAATCAGCGCGGTGACGTCACCTTTGCCCGCCGCAACATGGCGGTCGAGAGCATTGTGGCAGATATTGAGCACGCCATCTTCAAACCATTTGATATCTACCGGATCATAGGCCCAGTTACTGATCACCGTTGGCGCTTTCATCCAGTCAATACGCTCGGCCTGTGTCCCCCAAAATGCGTCAGGATCAGACACGCTCTGCGCATAAAGCCGGTCATAATCAGCAGCGGTACAATGGGTGTTGGCCTGAGGTGGTGGCGGAAGGATTTCCGCGTCTTGTGTTGCTGACATGGTCCGCTCCTTGAAGTTGTTTTGATCCTGAATATCATTCATCGCCCGTCTCCACCATCCATTGATTTCCACGCATTGCGTTGGATTCCAGATAGCAGAGAAGCCGCGATCACGATTTGCGACATTGGTCGTATAGACCATTGGCTAATGTATCCGGCGCGCGGGTTTTGGCACTTTGGACTGAACCATCATGGGGAGGACAAGATGGCAAAACATAACAAAAGAAACACACTATTCGGGCTGTTGCTCGCGGCCAGTTGCCTGACACCGGCAACGGCAATCGCACAAGAAACAAGCATTGAAGAGCGACTGGACCGGCTTGAATCGCTGGTTGAAACGCTGATCACCCGCATGGACCAGAAAGAACAGCAAGGCGAGCAGGACCGCGCCATGGTTGCGGAAGTGAAACAGGCGGTCGAAGAGACGCGTGAACTCGCCGAACGCACCGAGCAGGTTGAACGCAAGGCTGAAGAAGTTGGGCGTAAGGCCGAAAAGGTTGAACTCCAAATCGTTGAGGTTAACGACAAGCTGATCGCCAATCGCGATGTCCTGGGCGATGGTTTTAAGGTCGGCAATACCAGCATCACTTATGGCGGTTATGTCAAGATGGACGCGATCAGTGAGCGCACCAGCGGTGGTGTCGTCGATTCGAGCAGCATTGCGCGTGATTTTCTCATCCCCGGTCTGATCCCGGTGGGCGGCGACGCCTCGGGTTTCGATACCGATTTCAATATCCGCCAGACGCGTTTCTTCTTCAAAACTGCCACCGATGTCGGCGATGATCATACCCTTTCTTCAGTCATCGAACTCGACTTCATGGTCACTGCAGGCGGCAATGAACGCATCTCGAACAGCTTTGTCCCGCGTGTACGTCAGGCCTATCTCACTTATGATAACTGGCTGTTCGGCCAGACCTGGTCGACCTTTCAGGATGTTGGCGCCTTGCCCGAAACACTCGACTTTATTGGCGTAACGCCGGGCACTGTCTTCGACCGCCAGCCTTTAATCCGATACACCAATGGCGGCCTACAAGTGGCGGTAGAGCAACCGGAAACCACCGTAACCACGCCAACAGGCGCGCGGGTAATCGGCAACAATGATAGCCTGCCCGATCTGGTGTTGCGCTATAATTATACCCGCGATTGGGGCCGCATCACACTGGCTGGCATTGGCCGCGCGCTCAGCGTTGATGAAAATGTCTTCAATCTCGAATCCGACAGTGCCTTTGGCTATGGCATCAGCCTGTCGGGCAAGATCAATGTCGGCGAGCGTGATGATCTTCGCTTTATGGCCAGTGCGGGCGACGGGATTGGCCGCTATGTCGGCCTTAATCTGGTTAATGATGCCGCTGTGCGCGCTGATGGTTCGCTGGACCCGATTGCCACCTATTCCGGCTTTGTCGCTTATCGTCACTTCTGGTCGCCCAAATTGCGTACCACTATAGCTGGCAGCTATTTCAAGGCAGACAATCCGGTTAGTCTGACCACGAATGGCGTCACCGACCAGAGTACGAACGGCTTTATCAACCTGGTCTACTCACCCGTGCCGCCGCTCAATCTCGGTATCGAATATCTCTATGCCGATCGCGAACTGGAAAATGGACTGTCGGGCAATTTGCAGAAGATACAAGTGTCGGCGCAATATAGCTTCTAAGCAGCCTTGCCATCGCGCAAACAATGCGGGATGAAACAGGGCATGATTAGTGATGCCCATTCTATGCTGGAAAGCCATTTCCACGCTGCCCCCATTGTGCCGCTTGTCGATGCGGACGATCCGGCAAGTGCTATCGCCACAGCCAATGCGCTGACCGCAGGCGGACTCAAGGTGATAGAGGTGGTTCTGCGCAGTGATAAAGCAATGGACTGCATGGCAGCCATTGCCGAAAAGTGCAGCGATGTGATTGTCGGTGCGGGCACGGTTCTGACTGTCGATCAGGCAGAAGAAGCCATAACGCGCGGAGCCCGTTTTACCGTTTCACCGGGTCTGGTGGATGATGTTGTGCGCTACTGTCTCAATAAGGATGTTCCGATCTACCCCGGCGCCATGACCCCTGGCGAGGTGCAGCGCGCTTATGCATTGGGGTTACGAACGGTGAAATTCTTTCCGGCAATGCTTGCAGGTGGCATCCCAATGCTCAAAGCGCTGTCCAGTGTATTTCGCGAGATGCGTTTCATGCCGACCGGCGGCGTCAGCGCCGATAATCTTGCAGAGTTTTTGCAGCTGCCTTCGGTCATTGCCTGTGGCGGCAGCTGGCTGACACCCAAAGCAGAGATTGCGGCTGGAAACTACACCGCGATCACACAATTGGCGGAACAGGCGGTAGCTATTGCTCGGCAAATACGCGCTGAAGACGCGGGCGCACTTTGAGAAACTGGCAATAGGACCATTCAAGAACCGTCAGCGCAAATGGCAGCCGCGCGAGATATCCCAGTGGTTTCAATAGCGGGATAACGCGCCACATCACCGCAAAGGCGGCAGCACCGGACTGGAGCTTCCCATCGCGGTCGCGCGCATGAAAGCGCTCCAGCAGAGCCTGACGCGATATTGGACAGGATACAGCAGCATCTTCTTCCGAAACATCAACAAAATCGATCCGCTCACGGCTATCAAGTCGCCGCATCAGCGCAATTTCACGCATGCATAACGGGCAAGCACCATCATACCAGACGGTGACTGAGGGGCTGTTTGAGGCCGACATGCTCTAGATATAGGCAATGCTGCATGCACTGCCAGAGACGGGAGAATAAATATTCAGAGAATTAGTGGCCGACGCGGTCTGTAGTCATGAGAGGTGAGCCTAGGGGGAGTGCTCAATACAGGACCGCGTCGGTCACTTGGGTGCCAGCCTTAGCTGGCGGGTTCGGCCCGGTGGGACAGGCCGGATTCGAGAATATTGATACGGTCAATAAGGCGCTCGCGGGCATGGTAGAGATCCTGCGATTTTCCGGGGCGACCTGCGTCTTTGTAGCTGGCGATCAGATTATTAATCCGGTTCAGCCTTGCCCGTAAAACTGCGAGATAACTTGCCATTTTGCAATACTCCTCACCGCTTTTATCAAGTTCTATTAGAGAACTTTGAATTTTATTATATCTGTCGCGTCAGGCTTATTGCCTTGCGTTGATTATTGAATAGCCCCGCACTGCTACCAAATCCAATCACTTGAAACACAGTCATATGATAGATTGAACCTATGAGAACATCGGATGAGGTCAGGTATCATCTAAATATATGTATTTATTGGATAAAATTTCCTGATATGCGGCTATAACCACAGCTATCAGTTCAAGAACAAAGCAAAATGCCACATCTAAATACACAGTGTAAAAACTAATGCTGGCAATCCGATAGAGTGAAACTATAGTAAAGCCATGCCAACGCTTCGTCAGCTCGAATATCTCATCGCCATTGCAGATCTGGGTCATTTTGGCCGTGCCGCAGATCGGGTGCATGTGTCTCAGCCAACATTGAGCCAGCAGATACGTACTTTGGAACAACGACTCGGCGTCAAGCTGGTCGAACGCGAAAGCCGCGGTGCTGAACTAACCCCCATTGGACGCGAAATAGCGACCAAGGCGCGCAAGATACTGGTCGATGTACGCGACTTGCGCGATACCGCGACTAAGGCCAATGATGGCCGCGCCGGTACATTGCGATTTGGCGTCAGCCCGACCATCGGCCCCTATTTTATGCCTGATATCGTGCGGCAACTACACCAGCTCGCGCCCAATTTGCGGCTATATATCCGCGAAGGCATTCCTATCGAGCAGGTACAGGAACTGGCCAGTGGCAGTATCGATATTTTGCTCGGGCCATTGCCAATTGAGAATAGCGCGTTGGAAATCGAGCCGCTTTTCCATGAGCCGCTCTATATTGTCGCTCCACCTGACCATCGGTTGGCACAGAAAGATGATCTTCAGAAAAGTGACTTTAGTGGCACAGGCTTTTTGAGCCTTGACCCTAAGCATCATTATCACATCCAGACCAAGACTATCGCAGATGAGCTGGGTGCAGATATTCTTCGCGATTATGAGGGCACCAGCCTCGACAGCCTGCGCCAAATGGTCGGGTCGGGCCTCGGCATCTCATTATTGCCGGAATTTTACCTGAGTTCCGAAGTCGGTGGTGTTGATATGGTCAAGCGGCTTGAGGTCAAAGACTGGAAAGCCAGCCGCAGCATCGGCATGGCGTGGCGGCGCGGAGCGGCTTATGAAGATACCTATCGCTGGATGGGGGAATATATTCGTGAGAAAGCTCTGGAACGTCTGGCCCAGGCGCAAAACAGCCAGTAATTATCATAGATAAAAACTATTGCATTATCGTGTAATATCGCATTGCTATCTATTGCATATCCATTAGCTAGTGCACAAATTTATTAGCTGGTGCACAATTGCACAGTCATGATAGTGCATTAGTTATCGGGGAGTAACCATCTATGGCCACGGACAAACAGCATGAAATGGGCGCGCGTGACGCCTTGCGCTGGATGTTCACATTGATATCGCCGGAACGCCCCTATGTCACAATCGCACTGATCTACGGCATCGGCATCAGTATCTTGTCACTGGCAACTCCAATTTCCGTGCAAATGCTGATCAACTCGGTCGCCAACACGGCATTGGTGACCCCCTTGGTGGCGCTCTCCATGGCCCTGCTGGTGCTATTGCTGATAGCAGTTCTGCTTAGCGCTTTGCGCGTTCATGTGATGGAGATGTTCACCCGCCGCTTCTATGCCCGCCTAGTGGCGGAGATCACCACACGTGCGATCCATGCCTCAAACCCGTTTTTTCAGGATGCCAAACGCGAAGACCTGTTCAACCGCTATTTTGATGTAGTTACCGTCCAGAAATCGGTGCCGTCGCTGTTAATTGGCGGCTTTACCATCATCCTGCAATCGGCGGTCGGCTTTGCCGTCACCTCCTTTTATCACCCGTTTTTCCTGGCGTTTAACGGGCTGGTGATTTTCTTCGCCTTTCTCATTCTGCTGATATGGACGCGTGGCGCCATTCGCAGCGGGATTGCGCTCAGTCACGCCAAATATGAAGCCGCACGCTGGCTGGAAAATGTCGGCATCTCCAACGGTTTCTATAAATCACAGCGGCATGTCGGCTATGCGATGGATCGCTCGGAAGAAGTCACCGCCAACTATATGAAGCAGCGCAAACGCCACTTCTTCTATAGCTATGCCCAGACCGTAAGCTTTTTGTTGCTCTATGCTCTCTCCAGTGCAGGTCTTCTTGCGCTGGGTGGCTGGCTGGTGATTGAGGAACAACTTTCCATTGGTCAGCTAGTTGCTGCCGAGCTTATCCTTTCAGCCGCATTTTTCGGGCTTGGGCAAATTGGCCCCTATCTCGATAACACCTATGATCTTGTCGCCGCCTCAGAAGAAATCGGCCTGATCTTCCACATCGATCAGGAAGATCCAAAAGCTACGGCCAGGGACGAGGCAGCCGATGGCACGCTGGAATTTCGCGAGACAGTGTTCTCATCAAATCGCGGCGGTACCACAGAATTCAACATTTCCATCCCCGCTGGTTCAAATCTGCGTGCTATGGCGGAGGATCATGAAACCCAGCGTTTCTTTACCCATGCGCTCAAACGCCATGAAAAACCGAAGCGCGGGGTCATTACCGTTGGCGGTCAGGATATCCTCAACATCAACAGTTTCAAACTGCGTTCTGACGTTATCGTGCTCGATAGGCCGAGCATGGTCGATTCAACAATCCGCGAATATTTGCAGCTTTCTAATCCGCAATTTTCCTCCGCCGACACATTGGAGATGCTCGACACTGTGGGTTTGAGCAACCGTGTTGCCAGCCTGCCGCTGGGAATGGACACGCCGCTTTCCACTTCTGGCTGGCCGCTGTCTCTGGCCGAAGCGATGGCGCTGAAATTAGCAGGCGCCATTATGCGTAATCCACGCATCCTCCTACTGACGCCTCTTTTCGATATGCTTGAGCCGGATATCTTACTGCGTGTCGGTGCTGAACTGGCAACACATGGTACAACCACCATTCATTTTACCGCACGCAATATCAATGGCACAGACACGCAATATCTCTGGGTTGGCCGCGATGAGCAGAAAATTGTACGCAATGCTGGTGCGCTGATGCAGCTCTATGCCGCAACCAAATCGAACAGCAAGCTATCTGCGGGAGCAGAGCAATGACGACGAAACCTTCCTACAAAGATCATGTCGACCATTTCGATACCCTCGTTGCGCAGAAGATGCCTGTGTCACAAAGGGTATTTAAATGGATGATCCTCGCCAGCCTGATCTTTGTCGCGCTTTTCGTTACTTTTGTCCCCTGGGTGCAGACTGCACAGGGCAGCGGTCAGGTCATCGCGCTTAACCCACAGGACCGGGTGCAGAATGTCACCGCGCTGGTGCCTGGACGGATTGAGGAATGGTTTGTCCAGGATGGCCAGCCAGTCAAGGAAGGCGACTCCATTGTCCAGCTGGCAGATAATGATCCACAGCTGCTGCAAAGATTGCAAGCCGAACGCGCGCAAATCACCGCACGCATTGCCGCAGCGGAAAGTGCGCTGGAAACAGCCCGGCTCGATGTTACCCGTGACCGGGCCCTTTTTGATGAAGGTTTGGGCGCGCGACGCGAATATGAGCTAGCGCGGATTCAGGTTGCCGAGAAAGAGGCCACACTGGCCGAAGCCATGGCCGAACTTAACCGTATCGATATTAACCTTAGCCGCCAGTCGGTGCAGCTTGTCCGCGCCCCACGTGATGGTGTTATCCAACGCATAAGCGGTGGCGACAAGGCCACTTTGGTCAGCCAAGGCGATGTCCTCGCCACCTTCGCCCCGATTGAAGCAGAGCGTGTTGTCGAGCTGTATATTGATGGCCGCGACGTCTCTCTGATTAAGCCCGGTTTCCCTGTGCGGCTGGAATTTGAGGGCTGGCCCGCTATCCAGTTTTCCGGCTGGCCTTCGGTGGCGCAGGGCATTTTTGACGGGCAAGTCCAATCCATCGACCTTGCCAGTTCTCCCAATGGTCTGTTCCGCGTTCTAGTGGTCGAACATCCCGACAAGCCCGCATGGCCCAAAGAACCTTTTGTCCGTCTCGGCGCCACTGTGCGCGGCTGGGTGCTGATGCAAGAAGTCTCGGTTGCCTTTGAACTCTGGCGCCAGCTTAACGACTTCCCGCTCCAGCCGGTTACCGATAATTCACCCGGAGGTGGAGCCAATGCTGCCCCTTAGGGTGAAGCACTCCCGCGCTGCTATTTCTGTCCTTGCTCCTGCCGTGCTGCTGGCTGTATCCTTCGCTGCCAGCACTCCGGCGCAAGCCCAGAATGTCGAACCATTACCGCGGCCGATAGTACAACCGACGCAACAGCCGGATAGCACCACTTCAGATGGGAATATCCCCAATCTGACACCACCACCGGTGAGCGAGGCGCCACGCATAGGCGAATATCTCACGCTGGATGCCCTGCTGGAAAGCTCGGCGCGCCATACGCCGCAGATCCTCGAAGCACTGGCTGATGCCCAAGCCGCCAATGCCCGAATAACTGCAGCGCAAGGCGCTTTTGACCTGATATTCAATGCCGAGACCTATTCCTATCTCTCCGGCTTTTATGGCGGCCAATATCTCAATGCCACGGCCGTACAGCCTCTGACCAATAATGGTGGCAGCATTGAGGTCGGCTATCGCAATTCGCAGGGGCGTTTCCCGGTCTATAATGATTTCTTCTTCACCAATCAGGCAGGCGAACTGAAAGCGCGCGGTGTCTATGCCCTGCTGCGTGATAATCTGATTGATGATCGCCGTTTTGGCGAACGTAACGCCCGTCTCAATGCCCGGGTGGCAGAGATAGAGACCAATATCGTCGCTATCGGTGTGCAACAGCGGGCAATTGAATCCTATAACAACTGGGTCGCCGCAGCGCAGCAGCTGCGCATCTATCGACAGCTACTCAAACTTGCCAATGACCGGCAATCGGGTTTGGTGCGGCAAGTCCAGCTCGGCGCACAGGCAGATATCATTCTGACCGAGAACCAGCAAAATATCCTTCGCCGCCAGACTCTGTTGGTGCAGGCAGAGCGCAATTTGCAGCAGGCATCCAACCGCCTGTCACTCTTCTGGCGCGATGATGACGGGCGACCATTGCAACCAGACCCCAATTTGATACCCGATGACCTGCCACAGATTTATAGCAACGGCGATGAAACCATCGAGGATGTGCTGGCGCGGCGGCCCGATATCAAGATTGTCGAAACCCGGCTGGAACAGGCACGCCTAAGACTGCAACTCGATGAAAACCTGTTGCGTCCACGCTTTGATGTCTTTGCTGAAGCGTCGAATGATTTCGGTTCCATCGGAGCGGGTGGACCCTCGCGCGATGGCTTTGAAACCATTGTCGGTGTGCGCTTCTCTGTGCCCCTGCAACGACGCGAGGCGCGCGGTCGCATCGCCGCGACACAGGCAGAAATGGAAGCTACCCGCCGCGCCCGTCAGCAGGTTGCGGAACGGGTAGAAAACACCATCAACGATATCATCATCGATCTGCGCGCAGCGGAAAATCTGTTGCAGATCGCGCGCGATGAAGAACGCGCAGCCAATATCATGGCAGCAGGCGAACGCCGTTTGTTCCGCGCCGGCGCAAGTGACTTTTTCCTCGTCAATCTGCGCGAAGAAGCCGCCGCCAATGCCAGTATCCGACGCCTGCAAGCCGAATTCAACCTCGCCGCAGCCCGTGCAGATCTGGCTGCGGCTTCTGCAGACTTCGCCACGCTGGGTCTGGAAAGCGGGATCGGGATTTTGCCTTAATCAATAATCCTCTCTTCTCATGAAGAAGGACCTATTCTGGAAGGTCTCCTCGCATCGCAGTTGCTGCCAACGATTCCGCCTCCAACAGCAAGGCATCATCCGCTGCGCCCTGGGCTACGGATTCACGCCCAATCATCGTCAGCACTGGTACAGCCATAGGCGTGATCCGGTCGAGATCGATATGCAGGATGGTTTCCTGTGCTCTATCCAGCAGATTGCCGAGCCGCCCGACATCGGTCATTTTCGCCCGGGCATCGGCCCAGGCGGCCTGCATCAGTACATGGTCGGGTTCATATTTCGCCAGCACATCGAAGATGAGATCAGTTGAGAAGGTCACTTGCTTGCCGGTCTTGCGCTTGCCAGGATGCTGGCGCTCGACCAACCCGGAGATCACCGCTACCTCGCGGAAAGCGCGTTTGAGCAGATAGCTGCTCTCGACCCATTGGATGAATTCATCGGTAAGGATATCGGCGGAAAACAGTGCACCCGGATCGCGGATCGGTTGGAGTCCGTACACCGCCAGCGCATAATCATTGGCGACAAAGCCGAGCGGTTGCAGGCCTTTGTCCTCCATCCGTCGGGTAATCAGCATACCTAGCGATTGATGCGCGTTCCAGCCCTCAAACGGATAGCACACCATATAATGGCGCTGGCGGTGCGGAAAAGTCTCGACCAGCAGCTGTCCCGGCTCGGGCAGGGTTGAGCGCCAGTCCTGCATCTCCAGCCATTCGCGCACATCATCGGGGAATCGCACCCAGCCGGTGCGGTCGGTGAGCAGGTTACGCACCCGATCAGCGAGATGCGTGGTTAGCGGCATCCGCGCGCCCATATAACTAGGGATTTGCGCCGCGCTCTTGCTGGCGCGGACGATTAGATCGAGGTCTTTGATCTGCTCAACCTCAAGACTCATACCGGCAAAGAAAAAGGTATCGCCCGGCGATAGCTGGGCGGCGAACATCTCCTCGACTTTGCCTAGTTTGCGGCCATTTTTGAACCGCACCTCGAGCATCGGCACATCGACAATGGTGCCTGCATTAAGCCGGTGCTGCGCGGCGAAACGCTGATGTGCCAAATGCCAGATGCCATCCTTATCACGCCGCAACCGCTTGAACTTATCATAGGCGCGCAGAGCGTAACCGCCATTTTCCACAAAGCTTAAAACCCGGGCAAAGGCGTCGTCATCATAGGCGGAATAGGGCAGCGCCAAGCGCACCTCATCACGCAAAGCATCCTCATGGAACGGCCCGGCGCACGCCACCGCCATCACATGCTGCGCCATTACATCGAGTCCACCGGGGCGGAAACCTTCGCCATCACGCTGGCCTGCATCGACCGCATCATAGGCGGCTTGGGCTTCGAGATATTCAAAGCGATTGCCAGGGACGAGGACCGCCTTGCTCGGCTCATCGAGGCGGTGGTTGGCGCGTCCGATCCGTTGCAACAGGCGCGATGAGCCTTTGGGCGCGCCCATCTGGATGACGCAATCAACATCGCCCCAATCGACACCGAGATCGAGGCTGGCGGTCGCCACCAGCGCGCGCAATTCGCCACATGCCATCGCGCCTTCCACTTTGCGCCGCGCTTCAACTGAGAGCGAACCATGGTGCAGCCCGATGGGCAGCGCATCCTCATTCAGTTCCCAGAGCCGCTGAAAGATAAATTCGGCGAGAAAGCGGGTATTGCAGAAGACTATGGTGGTGCGGTTGCGGGTAATCTCTTCCAGCACCTGCGGAATAGCATAATGGCCGCTATGGCCCGACCAAGGCACCCGGCCTTCAGGCAGCATGATATCGAGGTCGGGATCGGCACCTGCCTCGCCTTCAACCAGCGCCACGCTGTCGAGATCACCATGCGGCGCGAGCCAGGCGCGATAGCCATCGGGGTCGGCCACCGTGGCGGACAGGGCCACACGTTGTGCCTCAGGCGCAAGGGTGCGCAAACGCGCCAGTGATAGCGCCAGCAGATCGCCGCGCTTGCCGGTGGCAAAGGCGTGCACCTCATCAACAATTACCCGTTTGAGGCTGGCAAACAGCATCGTGCTTTCCGGATAGCTTAACAACAGGCTCAGCGATTCCGGCGTCGTCAGCAGTATCTGTGGCGGCTTTTCGCGCTGGCGCCTCTTGCGGTCCGAAGGCGTATCTCCACTGCGCGCCTCAACCCGGATATCTAGCCCCATTTCCTCAACCGGCGTAGTGAGGTTACGCTGAATATCATGCGCCAGCGCCTTGAGCGGTGAGACATAAAGGGTGTGCAGGCCGTCATGGTCAGGCGTTTCGATCAGCTCCGCCAGTGAGGGCAGAAACCCCGCCAGTGTTTTGCCCGCACCGGTGGACGCTACCAACAATGCGTGACGCCCCTGCCGCGCCACATCGACCATCTCCAGCTGATGCCGCCGCGGGGTCCAGCCACGCTCTGCAAACCATTGGGTTATGGCTTGGGGTAAGGGAGGATCAAGATCAGGCACCCACACAATGTCGCGTGCAGTCAGCCGATAATCAAGTGATCACCAATAGTTCAAAAGCCTTCCCCCTTAAGGGGGAAGGTTGGATGGGGGTGTGCGATGTAGATGGCTTGGACGCTCGGCTTGCGCCTCACTCCCCCTCACCCCAGCCCTCTCCCCGCCTGGGAGAGGGAGTAAAGTTCAATGCAAAGGCACGCCTTCCACGGTAATCCGGTGCATCAGCCGCCTATGCCCATGATAGTCATTCATCGCATAATGCCAGGTCGAGCGATTGTCCCACATTGCCAGCGATCCCGGCTCCCATTGGAAGCGAAAGTGGAACTCTTCCTGCATGATATGGGCATAAAGCTGCATCAGCAGATCAGCGCTTTCCTGCTCATCTATACCGAGTATGCGGATGGTGAAGGCGGGATTGACATAGAGCCCTTTGCGCCCCGTCACCGGATGCGGCAGCACCACCGGATGCACCGCCTCCTGCACCGCCTTTTTGGCATTGCCAAAACGGTCCCCCATCTCCTTTGCATAGTCCGACTCTTCGCCGAAGATATGCGCATTGCTGTGAAACGCTTCCAGGCCTTCCAACCGCTCTTTCATCTCATCATCGAGCGCATCATAGGCTGCGGCCATGCCCGCAAATAATGTATCGCCACCACTTGGTGGAGTCTCTAAAGCATATAGGATCGACCCCATAGCGGGCACTGCGTCATAGCTGTGATCGGTATGCCAGCCGCCGCCAATATTCACCGTCTGATCCGGCTCTTTTAGCACTTGGGCGATTTGCGGATGATCGGGCACAGCGGCGAAGAAGCGGTTAATATTGATCTCGCCCCAGCGCTCGGCAAAAGCGATATGATCCTCTGGCGCAAGATGCTGGTCACGGATAAACAGCGCGCCATGGTCAGCAAAAGCCTGATGCAGCTTGGTGAAGTCATCATCGCCCATGGTGCGCACATCCACATCGCTCACAATCGCGCCGACGGCATTGGAAGCCGGTTCAATCTGCATCACTCTCTCCTGCATTCTTCTTTATTTTTTGGCAGAATGCCACGGATCGCCTGTCAACGCCAGAGCGCGGCAACCCCTTGGTGCAAATTCGCGCCGGTTCACAAAACAGTTTTCGATTGCCAAAAGCAGGTAACATCGCCAGCGTGCGCTCCAAAATCATTCCAGAAGAACGAGAGGCCCTTATGACACTCCCTGCAACCTATATGAAAATGCACTCCACCCTGCATGCCAATGGCACACTCACCATGGACATGTCCGAAGAGGCGATGCCAACGCCCAAGACCGGCGAGATTGTGGTGCGCGTCGAGGCGACCCCGATCAATCCGTCAGACTTGGGTGTGATGTTCGGCTGGGCCGATATCAGCGGTGCCAAGACCGAGGGTGAAGGCACGTCCAGCGTGCTTTCCATGCCGGTTCCCGAAATGGGCATGGGCGTTATGAAGGCGCGCATCGACCAGCGGCTCGCCATCGGCAATGAAGGCGCGGGCACGGTCGTCGCTGCGGGCGATGATGACTATTCGCAAAGCCTGATCGGTAAGACCGTCGCGATTATGGGCGGCGGCATGTATGGCCAGTATCGCTGTGTCCCAGCGATGATGGCGCTGCCGCTGAAAGACGAACATAGCGCCAAGGATGGTGCGTCCAGTTTCGTCAATCCACTGACCGCGCTTTCCATGGTCGAAGTCATGAAAATGGAAGGTCATAAGGCGCTGGTTCACACCGCGGCAGCCTCCAATCTTGGCCAGATGCTCAACCGCATCTGTCAGGCGGATGGTGTTGATCTGGTCAATATTGTCCGCAAGCAGGAACAGGTTGATCTGCTCAAGGGCATGGGCGCGAAATATGTCGTCAATTCCTCGGATGATGACTTTATGGCGCAGCTCACCGATGCAGTGCATGAAACCGGGGCAACGTTCGCCTTTGATGCCACGGGCGGCGGCACATTGGCTTCGGACATTCTGACCGCGATGGAAATGGCCGCAGCGCGCACGCCAAGCGAGTACAGCATTTACGGCTCCACCACACATAAGCAGGTCTATATTTATGGCGGGCTGGATGTCAGCAAGACGGTGCTGACCCGCAGCTATGGTTTTGCCTGGGGCATTGGTGCCTTCCTGCTCCCCAACTTTCTCGCCAAGGCAGGGATGGAAGTCGCTGTCCGTCTGCGCACTCGCGTAGCCGATGAGCTAACCACCACCTTTGCCAGCAGCTATACTGACGAGATTTCGATGGTCGACGCCCTGCAGGCTGATGTTGCCCAGCGCTATTTTGCCAAAGCGACCGGAACCAAATATCTGATGTTGCCGCACAAGGATATCTGACAATGTCGGTCTATATCATCGCCAAGCTGACCATCCATGATCGCGATGCCTATAATCTTTATCAAGATAGCTTCATGGAGGTGTTCGCCAAGTTTGACGGCACGCTGCTCAGCGTCGATGAGGAGCCGACAGTGCTGCAAGGCGAATTTGCCGCGACCCGCACGGTGCTGATGGAGTTCCCATCCAAAGAGCAGGCGATGGCATGGATGACCTCACCTGAATATCAGGCGATCGCAAAGCATCGGGTCGCGGGCAGCACCGGCGATATCATCATGGTACAGGGTCTCGACCCGGAGGCTCCGCTCCCAAGCGGGTAGTGCAACCTCAGGCGCTGATAGTGCGCGCGCCAGACAGGACTTTGTGCGTCTGGCGCATTACCATATTGGTATTGCGCTCGCGGATGGTCTCGAGTCCCAGCCATTCTGCCTCAGCGCTCTCGGGCGTCAGCGTCACGGTCATATAGCCGCGATGACTGGTATCAGCCCATTTCAACTGGTCATTGGTGCGCACCAAGGCGTTGCTAACGTCTTTCGGTGCAACGCCCTGAGTATAAGCCTCAAAACCGGGTGACGACACGCTATGCGTCGCAAACTCTACACCCGCCGGGCGACCTTCGACATCCAGATCAAAGGCCCAGCCATTATGGCTGTCACCTGACAGCACAATAAGGTCAGCATCCGTCTCCATCGCCGCAGTAAGATGCGCCGCACGCGCCACAGGATAGCCATCCCAGCTATCCATA
Source organism: Pseudomonadota bacterium (assembly GCA_038748365.1). Classification (GTDB taxonomy): domain Bacteria; phylum Pseudomonadota; class Alphaproteobacteria; order Sphingomonadales; family Sphingomonadaceae; genus Alterisphingorhabdus. The sequence continues at coordinate 19,349 of JBCDIZ010000004.1, read as the reverse complement.
TTGAAAGGCAGCCCCGCCTGTGCTGCCATCACACCGCCCAGAGCACGGGTGCGGACATAATCAGGGGCATTGTCGGGAATCCAGTTAGCCGTCTCAGGCGGCGATTTAAGCGAACCCATAACGCATTGTTGGCCCCAGACCTGCCAAACAGTGTCACCGCGTTTGGACCTGGCAAATTCTTTGCCTAGCCACTGGCTCTGTTTCTCGCCCAGCACGGAGCGGTTTGGGTCCATCCACACATTATCGCGGAAGGCTTTCAGTCTGGTGGTAAGATCGCCCTCGCCTTCAAAGGCGCTGGCCAGTTCAACCTGCTGATCGCGTCCGGCCAAACGGCTTTCGGTCATAATGATGGTCGCGAGCTGGCCAATATCATAGGACGACCAAAGATCGCCGCTATCATCCAGATCGCGCACCGGCATCCATTCGCGATAAACCCGCTCGGCAATACGGCGGCGGACCTGATAATCGCCTTCCTCAGGCTGATGGTTCTGCGCACCGTTCTTCCAGCTGTCATTGGTGATCTCATGATCATCCCACATGGCCAGCATCGGATAGGCCTGATGCAGGCGCTGCAGGTCAGGATCAGCACGGTAGGCGGCATAGCGCAGCCGGTAATCAGCCAGCGTTACTATCTCGGTATCGGGTTGCAGGATGCGCCCGGGCAGAGCTTGCTCCACTGAAGGATAGGTGCCAACGGCATATTCATAAATATAGTCGCCGAGATGCAGCATCAGATCGAGATCATTGCGCGCTGCAGCATGGGCATAGGCATTGAAATGCCCGAAAGGCAGGTTGGAGCAGGAGAAAACGCCCAGCCCGAAACGGTTGACATCACCGACGGGCAATGTGCGGGTGCGGCCGGTGACGGACTTGCTGCCATCGGGCGCGACGAAGCGATAAAAATACCAGCTATTGGGCTCCAGATCGCTGATCACCGCCTTGGCGGTAAAGTCGCGCTCGGCGCTTGCTATGGCGGTGCCCGCCTGCCGCGCATTGGTGAAGTCCGGGCTGGTGGACAATTCGATATCGAGCTTGGCGTCACCGCGGCCGACATAGCGCGTCCACAGCAGAACAGAGGATGCCCTCGGCTCGCCACTGGCAACGCCATGGGTAAACCCGGTCATATTCTCGAACGCCCGCGCGATGCTGGAACCCATGCCCGGAAGCGCCAAAGCGCCCAACCCCATTGTGCCCGCCTTTAGAACAAAGCGCCGATCGATTATCCCGTTCATATGCATTCTCTCCCAAGATGCGATTCATCTGCTGCGCGACGGTCTAGGAGGCGATTGCGACGGGAGCATGACTCCGCAGCTAGGGCAAAACAGAATTCATATCATCGGCCCCGCGCAGGCGGGGCCAGAGCTTACTAAGAAACTCGTACAAAGGCGCAAAGGCACGAAGAGATCATACCAAGAAAATACCTTCTTTGTGCCTTTGCGCCTTTGCGCGAGAATAAAGGAATAGCCTTGGCCCCGCCTCGGCAAAGCCGAGTTTATCCTGAGCGCCTGCCTTGCAGGCAGTCGAAGGGCGGGGCCGACGAAAACTTTTTAGCTGGATGGTAAAAGACCTAATCACCAACCCCAACCACATAGTTGGTCTGGCCATCGCTCTCTATGAGCGCAGATCGCCCCAAAGGCTCATGCTGCTGGTCCGCCAGCGCCGCAAATACGCCCTCCGCCCGGTCATCGCGCGGTGTCGAGGCCAGCACCCGTGCCTCACCCATGCGCGCGATCACCACAGCACGTGCAGGCTGCCCCTTTTTGTAGCTGATCGTATAGCTTTCAATGGCGGCGGTTCCGCTTTCGCTGATCCGCGCCGTTTTGGGCTGGGCATCAACCCGCACCTGAGCAGGATTGTCTTCATAAACCGTCCATTGCTCGACTGGTTTTGTTGAGTAGACGCCCACCGCTTCTTTGCTCAGAAAACCACCATTGGCCAGCACCAGACCATAGCTGTCGCGATCATCGCGCAGCTTCTCCACCATGGTGACAATGGCGTGCATCGAATAGTTATTCCCCGCCCCACCAAAGAAAGGCAGGCCGCCGGTTAAGGTCAGTTGCCGCTGTTGCGCATCTAGACCCAGAGCCTCGGCGGCGATGCTCACCGCACAGGGGAAACAGCTATAAAGATCATAATGGGCGACAGCATCGGCTTCCAATCCGGCACGACCCAGCGCGACATCCAGCGCTGCCGCCATCGCTTCCGAACGCGACAGATCGGGCCGCTCGGTCACCAGATAATCGGTCGCCTCGGCAGCCCCGTGCAGATAAACCCATTTCGCCGGATCAATGCCGAGGCGCTTTGCTTCGCCGACAGTGGTCATCACCACTGCCGCGCTCTGATTGACCGCATCCTGCGCCACATGCCATTTGAGATAGGGATCGGCGATGGGATAATTCTCCGCCGATTGCGTCGCCAGAAATTCCGCATCAAACGCGCGCCCGAACTGGCTTTGCGGATGGGTTTCGGCGACTTTGGCAAAACCGGCCCACAGCTCTGACATGGCCTGCATATGCTCCGCCCGACTGCGACCATGGCGATGCCGCAACGCATGTTCAAAATGCGGATAGGTGATCGGCGGGAAGCCGAGTCCATTGGCGATCTCAAAACCGTCGAGAAGCATGGCACCCCAGCCGCGATCTTCAGTCTCGCCATCATGGTCATCGGACCAGTCCAATGTGATGCCATTGCGCAATGCTGTCTTGGTCGCAGCAATGGCTTCGGCTCCGGTGAGGATGACTGCCATTGCCTCACCCCGAAACAGCTTGTCGGCAAATTCATTGACCAGCGCCTGCGGCACATTACCGCCCGCTTCGCTGTAGATGGCGTGCTTGAGCGTAACACCGCATCGGACAGCGACGGCATGCGGCAAAGAGGCGCATTTGCCGAAGGGGTGATTGTCACCCGGCATGGAGTCAGGAAATATCCGCACCGCCGCCAATACATCGACAGCCTCGCCCACCGCATCCACTACACCAGTATCAGCCAGCGCCCGTTGCGCCGCCTCGGCCATCAGCCCCTGTGGCGATGGGGCGGCGCTGACATCGCTGCCATCCCAACGATGCATGGTCTGGCCGACGCCGATAATGATGGGGGTACTGTCTGCGCTCATTTCCGCTCCTTGTATGGTTTTTGCGAGACAGTAATCGGCACGAGGCGAAGCGCAAGCATAGAGATAAATCCTCCCCGTTTACGGGGAGGTGGCGCGCCGTAGCTTTAGCGAAGGCGGGTCGGAGGGGGATTTCCACTTGCGCTGTGTCCAGCAGCTCGCCCCCTCCACCGCCTTCGGTGGTCCCCCTCCCCGCAAGCGGGGAGGATAACTAGCGTAAGACGCCCTCGGTGCTCAGCACCAGCCGGTTTCCTGATGGTTTGAAGCCCATTACACGCAAGCCAAGGCCCAGTTCCCTGCTCAGCCCCTGTATCGCCAGTTCCGCGCGGTAGCGGCCATCGGGGTCGACACGAACGCTCAGCCTTTCCAGACCCGACTGGCCAGCCGTGGTCAGAGCAACCGCATCACCATCGCATTGCAACCTGCCGCGCAGGCCATTTTGTGCCGCGAAACGGCCAAGCCAACTGCTCAGGATGAGCTGGACCTCGCCCGAGGCGGATTGGCAGCGACCATCATCCAACTGGAGCGCAACATTGTTGAGACGGGCGGCCGCGATCGGCAGGTCGCCTGCAATCTGGTCGAGTGGCACATCGCCATTGGCACCTTCGACCACCAGCTTGCCGTTACCACCGCCAAGACTGCCGGAGAAATCCTGTCCGGTGGCGCTGGTTTCGGCGCGGCGCACCGCTACCATCGGCGTGCCCAATAGTGACGCGGGTTGCAACCCAGCCTCTAATGTCCCTAGCGGCACTGCGCCAAAACGCGCATCATAAAGCGTGCCAGACCAGATACTGCCCTCTACCCGTCGCGCGGCCAGGCCACGCTCACCCAGACCGCTCCAGTCAAGCGCCAGCCGCATCGGCAAAAAGACGACCAGCAACACAAGCCCGGCCAACACCGCGAAAAGGAGAACAGAGCGGATCATGCGCTGAACCCTTTTAGATTTTGAATGATCCATATTCTCCGTTCGCCTCGAGCGAAGTCGAGAGGCCATTGCAAGTGAAGAACAGTGTCTCGACTACGCTCGACACGAACGGTAACTGATAAGCCTAATTCGCTTGCTATCGTAGCCATATTATTGCGGTTGCACCCGCATCAGATCGGCGCGCACGGCGACGTTGCCCTGCGCCACTGGTTGCATCGAAAGCTGTTGCACCACCACGCCCTGCTCCTCCAGTGCCAACAGCCATTGCATAAAGGCGGTTGGGTTGGCTCCGGTGAGCGCGATGGTGGTCATATCATTGCCGGCGGCGACATTGCTTTCCAGCGCAAAGCCGCGTTCTGCTGCATCGGCACCAATTAGTGTGGAGAGCGGCCCGGATGTCGCCGGCGCTTTGGCGGGCGGTGCCTTGGCCAGCATATCGAGCCGCGCTTGCACGCCTGCGGCACGCAGCGCAGTCTGGCGATATTGCGTTTCCGCATCCCAGCTGCCGACCCATAACGGGCGCACCACGCCATAAAACAGCGCCACCGCCGCAAGCAGAAACGCCAATATCCCGATCAGAATCTGCTCGCGCTGCGACAGCCCGGCCCACCAGTCACGCAACCCCGCCATTATCCGCGCACCGTCAGATCAATGACCGAGGCCCCGCCCGCCTCTGCACGCTGGGTCGCGGTGATGATATAGCCCTGCTCCTGCAGAGGCAGAAGAAGCTGGTTCATTGTTGCATTGTCAGGCGCGGCGACCACGGCGGTCAGCGTGCCATCGGCGCGATAGCCAAGATCGCGTATCGTAATATTGTCCACCTTCTGCATCAGCGAGAACAACGCCGCCGTCGGCGCGGTAAATATCCGTGCGCCCGCACCGCGCGCCAGCAAGGCGGCATCCACCTGCTGCTCGGCGCTGTTGAGGTCGGTCGCTGCCGGCAATAACGGCTTGGCCTTGGCTACGGTTTCGCTCGTCATTGTCTCGGTAGCCGACTGATAACGCCACATGCGCAGAGCCGGGATCAGCAGAGTGATAACGATCAGTGCTGCAACCAGGCCGAAAAGCAGCTGCTTCTGACGCGGCTCCATCACCGCGCTTTCTTGCCTTTTGGCGAAATCCCCCTGCCGCAGATCGGGCAGCGATTGCACCGAAAGGCTGCCAAGCGCGGCAACGACTTTGTCATCAGGGATGTCAATACAATCGGTTTCGCCGATCAGCATATCGCGCAGCGCCGGATCATCCTCTGTGGCCAGATCGGGAGTACGCAAAAAGGCATAAGGACCAAGGCCGAAACGCGAAGCTGCTTCACCCTGTAGCGGCATGACCAAAGCAGCAGGAACGATATGGTTGGGATCGCAATCCATGGCCTGACAATCCTCCAGCAATGGCTGCAAGTCTGCGCGAGCAACAACTGCGGTTTCGACATGATGCGCGGGCTGATCCAATGCACTTTCGTCTGCATTATCGGCTGCGACATGCTCAATCAGGGCTGCCCCAACATGAAGATCAGCATTTTCGGTAATGCTATTATCCAGCGCCGCAATTCGCGCCGCGACCAGAGCCTGTGGCGCGGTCATATCAGCCATCTGATGGCTGCGAACTACGCAGATATCGGCGGGCACAAGCAATATGACGGTCGGGGCATCATGATCGGGCGACAGGCCCGCAGCATCGCGCACATCATCGCCCTCGCCCTGCTGCACGCATTTGCCCGTGACGCATTTCCACCATGCAAAGCGGCGTGCGCTGTCCTCTTCGGACAGCGGCAAGGGCAGCAGGATCAGGGTAGTCACGTCATCGGTCAACGCTGACCTCCCCCAGATCATTGACGCTGATCGCTGCCGCCGTTTCGCCATTGCGCAGCTCGACCACAATCCCCTCATTGGGCAGGCCATTATTATCAAAGGCGAGCCGCTGCATTCCATCGTCGCCCAGCACGGCCATCGTGCCATCGCGCCAGTCGGCCCGGTCAATGCCGCGCGCGCTCATTGGCTGCCATTGCCCCTCAACCCGCTGCTCAAAGCCATAGCCCGACGGGCTGACCCAAAGCGCCACCGGCTGACCACCGACAACGGCCAGATCACGCGCCGCCGCAACCCGGGCCGCAAAGCGGTCAGCATCGGCATAGAGCGTGCGGTCTTTGCCCGGCAGCGCGAAGATCACAGCTATTACCCCAAGGCCGATAATGGCAACCACCACCAGCAGTTCGATCAGGGTAAAGCCGCGCTCCTGTGACCGGATGACAGGGGCGGATTTACTCGTTGGCATAGATATCCGCGTTCAACTCGGTCCCGCCGGGCGCGCCATCGGCACCGAGCGAATAGACCGCATAGGGCAGGCCATTGGGGCCGGGGGTGACATATTGATAGGGGTTGCCCCAAGGGTCATTGGGCAGATCGCCACGGAAATAGCCACCCGGAGGAAAACGCGTATTCGCGCCCAGCGAGGCAGGCGGCGTTTTCAGCGCGGCAAGGCCTTCATTGGTGCCGGGATAGCGATTGGTGTCGAGCCGATAGAGCTCAATCGCCTGTTCGAGCTGTTTGATATTCGCCCGCGCAGAGGTTACCGATGCGGTGTCCTGTGCCGGCAGAACATTGATCGCCACAATAGTCGCCAACAGGCCGAGGATGAAGATCACCACCATCAGCTCGACGAGTGAAAAGCCATTGCGCTTTTTGCTTTGTATATTCCCTGCGTCCCGTTCGCCTCGAGCGAAGTCGAGAGGCCGGTGCGAGCGGAGAACAGTGTCTCGACTACGCTCGACACGAACGGAAGTTTGGACCGATGCATTGTCTTCGACTGTTTGTATCATGATCTTAAAAGCCCTTAATTAAATTCCCGCCAGATCCTGCAGCTGCAATATCGGCAGCAGAATCGACAAAATGATAATCGCCACCAGTCCGCCCATTATCACGATAATCGCCGGTTCGAGCAAGGACAGGACGGTGCTGGTAAAGTTTTCAAATTCGCGTTCCAGATAGTCCGCCGCGCGCTCCAGCATCAGGTCAAGCTGGCCAGATGCCTCGCCGCTGGCAGTGAGATAGACCAGCAGCGGCGGGAAATATCCGGCATGGCGCAGCGCGCCCGACAGACTGCCGCCGCCACGGATGCGCTCGACAATCTCGTCGAGCGAGCGGCGCAACACAGTATTGCGGATGGTGCGGCTGGTAAGCTGCAGGCCATCGAGCAACGGCAGGCGGCTTGCCACCATGGTCGCCAGGGTCCGCGCCAGCCGCGCCGCATGGACATCGCGGATCAGGCGGCCGATAAATGGCAGGCGTAGCAAAATGCCGTCAAAGCGATAGCGGAACTCTTCATTTTTGAGCGCCTGATACAGCGCAAGCCCGGCAAACACTGCCAATGCCAGCAATAGCCACCACCAACTTACCAGAAAATCGGAAATACCGATCACGATCCGGGTAATGGTCGGCAGCCGTTCATTATTGCCGGAATTTTGGAACTGCTCAACGATCTTCGGCACCACCGCAACCATCAGGCCGATAACCACCGCAATCGCCACCACCGCCAGCGCGATGGGATAGGCAAGCGCGGAGATAACCTTACCCCGAATAGCAGCCTGTTTTTCCAACAGGTCGGCAAGGCGCTCGGTGATGCCCGGCAAGCTGCCCGAGCTTTCGCCCGCAGAGATCATTGCACGATATACCGGCGGGAAACTCTTGGGCTCGCGCCGCATCGCATCGGCCAGAGTCTGGCCTTCGACCACGCCATCATGCACATGGCCGAGCACAGTGCGCACCTCGGCCCGCTCGCTCTGGCGGCTGATGGTGGCGAGGCTTTCTTCCAGCGGGCTGACCTGCATCAGCGAGGAAAGCTGCCTCGTAAACAGCATCAGCTGTTTGGATTTCAGCTTCGGCTTGCGCGACAGGCTGAGCCCGCCGGCGCTTTCCTTGGGTTTCGCCGATGCCTGCTCATCAAGCTGCGTCACCAACAGCCCGCGCGCCTTCAATGCCTCGCGCGCTTCGGCGATGTCGCTGGCTTTCAATACGCCTTTCTTGTCGCGGCCATCAGGATCGACAGCGGCGTAAGCGAACTTAGCCATCTTCGCCTTCCCGGCGCGAAATGCGGATGGCTTCTTCAGCGGTGGTCTCGCCACTGCGCACCAGCGCCCGCGCCGCCGATCCGAGGTTCGGCGTATTGAGGAAGGCATGGCGCGCGATCAGCGTCTCATCGCCACCGCTATTGATCAGCTTGCGGATGGTGTCATCAATCTTGACCGCCTCGAATACACCGATGCGGCCCTGATAGCCGGTATGGTTGCACTCCGGACAGCCTTTGGGACGGAACACCACCGTACCCTGATCGAAGCCCAGCAGCGATGCGGTGCTGCCATCGGACTGCACCGGCTCACGACAATGCGGGCAGAGGCGCCGCACCAGCCGCTGCGCAACCACTGCGCGCAGGGTCGAGGCGAGCAGAAACGGCTCAATCTTCATATCGCGCAACCGGGTGATCGCGCCAATTGCATCATTGGTGTGGACGGTGGACATGACCAAATGCCCGGTGAGCGAGGCCTGTACCGCAATATCCGCAGTCTCGCGGTCACGTATTTCGCCGATCATCACCACATCGGGGTCCTGTCGCAATATCGCGCGCAGGCCAGCGGCGAAGGTCAGACCGACCTTGGAATTGACCTGTGTCTGGCCGACGCCATCAACCGCATATTCGACCGGGTCTTCCACGGTCAGCATATTGCGTGAGCCGTCATTAAGCTGTTTCAGACAGGCATAAAGCGTGGTGGTTTTGCCCGAACCGGTCGGACCCGTCACAAGGATAATCCCGTTTGGCTCGGTCAGAGCCTCGGTCATTATCTCATGCACACGCGGGCTCATGCCGAGCAGGTCGAGGCTGATATTGGCATTTTCCTTGTCGAGCAGACGCATAACCACCCGCTCGCCGACACGGCTGGGCAGTGTCGAGACGCGGACATCAATCAGCTTGCCGCCAATGGTGAGGCCGATACGGCCATCCTGCGGAATACGCCGCTCGGCAATATCGAGCCGCGCCATCACCTTGATACGGCTGACAATCACCGGCGCGACATGTGGCGGCATGCGCAGCTTCTCGGTCAATACGCCATCGACCCGCATACGGATGACAAGGCCGGTTTCATAAGGCTCGACATGGATATCCGAGACGCCTTGCCGCGCGGCATCGGCGATAATGCCATTGATCAGGCGGATTGCGGGTGCATCGTCAGAGCTGTCTAGCAGGTCTTCAGCAGTCGGCAATGTATCCGCCAGATCATCAAGGCTTTCCCCCGATGCACCGATTGACTGCGCCATGGCGGCGGCATCGCCATCCATGGCATAGCGATCCGATAGATACCGGTCGAACTCGGCCTTGGGTGCAAATTCGACATCGAAAGGCCGGGCGAGATAGCGACGGACCTCGATCAGCACCAGCGGATCGGCATTTTCCCGCAGTGCAATCTGGATGCGGCCATCCTGTTCGCCGACAATCACAATCCCGTGCTTTTTGGCGAAAGCATAGGGAATATCGACTACCGGTTTACCCGAAGCCGCGTCCTCCAGAGGCTCAGGCGCGTCCAGCACCAGCGCCGCATTGGCATTGTTCTCAGCGTCTTCACCTTTACGTATCTGCATCGGCCTTCTCGCTTTCGGCGCTGCTTGTCGCGCCTGTCTGACTGTTTCGGCTCACCTCTTCATCATTTGTGCCACCAGCTGGCGGCAAATTCTCGTTACGACCCGGCTCGCTCTCCGGCAGCTTCATGGTGTCTACAGGCGTCGGCGGCGCCATGCTTCTGGGCTGGATGATCAGGTCATCCGGCTTGACGCCAACGCGCGGCGGCGTGGTGCCGAGATAATCGCGGATCAATGCATCGATCGATGGCTCAACCTCGGGATTGCGCCGGATCTGCTGATCGCGGACATAGCCATAGCGGCGGGCCGCGATCCGCCGGGCATCATCAGTGGTGCGCAAAATGGTCGGGCGGATAAACACCAGCAAATTGGTCTTCACCCGCGAGCGGGCGCGCGATTTGAACAGCTCCCCAATCAGCGGAATATCGCTGAGGATCGGAATGCGCTGCAATGTCTTGCGCTCATTATCATCGAGCAGACCGCCGAGCGCGACAATCTCACGGTCGCCCACGGTCAGCGTCGTGGAAATCTCGCGTTTATTGATAATCAGTTCCTGAAAATCATCACTGACCGGGCCGGAGATCGAGCTGACCTCTTGTTTGATCTGCAACCGTACCTCATTACCGGCGGTAATCTGCGGCGTAACAATAAGTTCGATACCGACATTTTCACGTTGAATGGTGCGGAAGGCATTATCGAAATTATTCGACAGCGCTTCGCCGGTGCTGATCGGAATTTCCTGACCGAAGAGCACGCTGCCCTCAACATTATTGTCGAGCGCAATATGTGGTGTGGAAAGGATGTTGGAATCGGTGTCTTCCTGCACCGCATTTATCAACAGACCGAGGATCGAGTCGCCACCCAGATCGGCGGCAAAACCAGAAAAGCCACCGCGCGCACCCAGCACCGAATTGACCGCATTGGCACGCAAAATATCGCTTGCTTGGCTATTGGTGCTTGTGGTGATGACATCGCCATTGATAACAGTGGTGTTCTCGTCAAATTCATCCGCCAACAGACCGCCGGCGATATCGACGATATTGGGCGAAACATTGGAAAAAGGCGTGGCGAGAAACGGTAAATCCTCACCACCGACGAGAAACTGTACCCCAAGTTCACGCGCGACATTTTCCGAGACCTCGACAATGATCGCCTCAACCAGCACCTGTTCCTGGCGGATATCAAGCTGGCGCACGAGTTCGGCGAGATTACGCTGCACATCGACCGGCGCGGAAATGATGATCGCATTGGTACCCGGATAGCGGGTGATAATCGACGGGCCGCGGCCTGGCGTTCCGGTAATGGCGCGATTGTCTCCTGCTTGACCCACAGCGGTAGCGACAGGCGCCGCCGCGCCCTGACCATCATCGCCAATCGGCGCGCTCGGCTGTTGCCCGACAAGCCGCTCCAGCACCGGAACCAGTGTTTCGGCATCGGCATAATCGAGCCAGATCACCCGGATTTCCGAACCATTGGCGGCCTTGGCATCCAGTTCATTGGCAATCGCGGTCAACCGACCCAGCGTCGCCGGATCACCGCGCATCGCGATGGAGTTGCTGCTGTCGACAGGCACGACCGAGACGGCAGGAGCCTGGCCCTGTCTGGCCGGTACCAGTTGTTGCAACGCCAAGGCAATTTCGCGCGCACCGGCATTTTCCAGACTGATCAACTGCGTCGTCGCATTGTCCCTGTCAATCCGACCGATCAGCGCACGGATACGGCGGACATTGTCGGCATAATCGGCAACCACCAGACTGTTGGCCGCGATATTCGCGGTAACCGACCCTTCCCGGCTGACCAATGGTTTCAGCGTCTCAACCGCCGAGGTCGCATCAATCGATTTGAGGCGAAACACCTCGGTAACAAACTGGTTGCGCGCGGCATTCTCGCTGCCGACACGGCCCGGTTGACTGGCAGCGCTGTCGGCAGGCTGAATGCGATAGGCGCCGCCGCTGGTTGGCACAGCGACCAGTCCATTGGCGCGCAGGGTAGAGAGGAATATCTCAAAATATTCCGAGCGTGAGAGCGGTCTGTCAGTAACCACAGAGACCGTGCCCTGAACACGCGAGTCAACGACGAACGTCCGACCCGTTACCTCGGCAGCATCAGCGATAAAAGCGCGCACATCGGCATCGCGAACATTGAGCACATGCTGCGCAAAGACCGGCGCAGGGGTGCTGAAACACAGAGCCGCGCTGGCGGCCAATAGGGCAATTCTTGAGATCACTGTTCCGGTACTATTATGGCTATGGGAAGGACTTGTCCGCCGCGCTCCACCATCACCGAGAAGCGACCGCCGGGACGGCTTTTGGCAATCATCGCGGTGACATCATCGGCGCTGCGCACCGGGCGGCCATCATATTCCACAATGACATCGCCCTGGCGAAAACCGAATTTTTCAAAGGCGCTACCGTCACCTTGGGCAGCAACAGCAATACCCGTAATTTTGCCGCTCTCGGCGCGCGGTGTGAAGGCGATGGTGTTGTCCAGTGCGACCGTGGCTGGAGGCGTAGCACTGCCACTTTCAGCAGAAGGTCGAGGACTTGCTGTATCCGCAGACGCGCTATTGCCAGTCGGCGGCAAAACCGGTTGAACATCGCCCGACTGATCGATGAAAAGCGACTCTCGCCTACCATTGCGGTCGAGAATTACATGGTCAAATTCTACCGCCGCAAGTGTGACACCGGACATGATCTCGTCACCCACGGAATAGCTTTCCTGTACCCCATCCGATCCGGCAATAATTGCCGAACCGCCACCTGAGGCATTGTTGATGCGAATCCCGTAAAGCTCAAGATCAAGCGCAGTGACAGCTTCGGCAGGACCATCGCTCGACGCGACACTGCTGCGATCAAAAGGATTGAAGCGGGTCAGAACAGCCGTTCGCGCAGCCATCGGCATGGGCTCTGCCTGATTGGGTTGCCATTCTCCAAGCGGTGTTACCGGTGTGATGAGCAATAATATCAGCCGGACAAGCTGGATAAGCAAAAGAACGCCGAGAATGATAGCGATAGGCCAGAACAGGCTATGCTGTCGCCAATTCGCGATGTGTCGCAAAACCGTGCTGTCACGCCCATTCACGAATCGGCCTCCCACCTGCCTTAGCGGGCTATGCGGCACGGCTTACAGCAAGGTGACTCTTATATTTCGCTTTTGTTACGTACCATTTTGGCAACAGCAACAAGACTTTGTGGGAGGAGAATAAATACTACATGCCTCCCGAATAGCAAAGAGGCGAGCCCGCAGGCCCGCCCCTTGATGATAATCCTTATTCGCGGTCAGAACGTAACTTCAGCGGTGATCGAGAAAGTCGTACCGTAATCATAGCTGTTGTTGATGACACGCGATACGTCGTTTTCCTGTAGCTCGATATAGTCTTCACCGAGAATGTTACGCGCTTCAAAGCGCAGTTCGAGTTCTTTGTCGAACAGGTTGAAACCTTCACGCCAGACAAAATCGAGCAACACGCCCGGACGCTCAAACAGGTCTGGCTGACCTTGCGTACCACGGTTGGTAACACGGTCGCTGTTATAGGTCAGGATAAAAGTCTGTTGCGACAGACGATCGCCATTATTCTCCAGGCCAATCTGCAAATTGACCAGATGCTCTGATTGGCCAACCAAGCGGTCGCCATCATCGAATACGCCAGCAGCAGGTGACGGGACCCCCGGGTTGAATGGCGTCAGAATAAGATCATCATCACCAATATTGAGCGATGAGTCGGTATAGGTATAGTTAGCCGCAACCAATAACCGCCGATCTTCCCAGAACGCTCCACCCAGATCATAAAGATCGAAATACTGCACGGCTTCCAGCTCAATACCATAAAGCTCTGCGCTCGGCGCATTGGCAAAGGTGGTGAAACGCGCAGAGTCACCCTGAGCAAAGGCGATCAGTTCGATTGGGTCAGTAATATCTTTGTAGAAGATGGCAGCGGTCAGGCGTTCATCGCGACCGGTATACCATTCATAACGTGCCTCGAAGTTGAGAAGCTGACTGTTCTGCAGAAATTCATTACCGAAGAACACTCGGTCGGTCTCAAAGTCGAGATATTGCTGGTTAGCCAATTCGCGGAATTGTGGCCGCGCAAGCGTGACCGAGCTGGCGAAACGTAGCTGCATATCCTCGGCGAAGTTCCAGGTCACTGTCAGTGCCGGGAGGAAGTCCGTCTCATTGATATTGGTTGGGATGATAGGAATACCGCCAAGGTTGAAGATATCCTCGGGCAGAACTTCCTGACTGCCATCTTCAAAGCGCACACCTGCCTGAACACGCAGGCCGTCGGTTAGCTCAGCATCAATCTCGGCATAAAGGCCGTGAACCGTCAGTTCACCTTCATAGAATTGCGCACCGGCTGCACCAAAGAATTCCTGGATCTGGATATCAAATGCCGAGACATTGAAATCAGACAGCAGGAAATCAGGCCGCTGCTGTGTCACCGGGCTAGGCAGAGCCGCACCCGCTGGCGCAAATTCAAAATCGCGACGCAGTGATTCACGCGTATTGTTGGTATAAGAATAACCAGCTTTGAATGTGAACGGGATTTCGAACGGAATCTCATAAGCCAAGTCGATGCCTGCGCTTATGCTGTCATCATCCAGCTCGGAGAATGCCAGGGTCGCAAATTCGCCGTTCGCGATCTGGCCCAGGCTGTTCACAAAACCGCCCTGACCGGAACCTAGAATATTGGGGTCAAAAGCATATCCGGTATTGAACTCAAACGGCGAGTTACGCTGTGCATTGGCATAGCTGGCCCGCACATTCACATCTAAATCGCCAAAATCGAATTCAGCAATAAACTGGGTGTCGAACAACTGGCGCTCAAATGTCGTATTACGCGCTTCCTGGAGACGGCCTTCGGTATCGATACTGGTCCGGAAACCCTCTCTGATACGCGCCTCTTTGGCGGTGTCGCGAACATAGAAGTTGGTCCAGCGGAATTTATGCTCGCCAACTTCGGCAGCCAAGCCAAGCAAGCCGTTTACGACAACGCGATTTTGCGTCGTCAAATAGTCAAAGCCGTTAAGCAGACCCAGCTCGCCTTCAGCGTTGGGAATACCCGCCAATTCCTGACGGCCACCGCGTGTGCGCCAGCCATTGCGCCAGCCACCCTGTGCGATCACGCCGACATAGGCATCGCCAACATAAAAGTTGGTGCCAGCAGAGAAGCTGATATCCCCATTGGGTGGGATATTGTTGTTACGCTGGGTGAGAATCAGGTCGGCGTCGTTGAGACCAGTAGTAATATTCTGGATTTCAGCATCGGTCAGGCCGTTTGGCCCGGAAAATACTGGAATATTGTTATCAAAAGCGTTTTGCAGTCCCGGCGGCAAGTCACGTGCGCCATTGTCAAAGCCAAGGAAATCGGTGTCACTACCGAAGAAAGTATAACCCACTTCTCCGGTCGCTTCCGTATTATAGCCAAGGCCTGCGCTGATCTTGAAGAATGGCTCGTCGGGGATCGAACGGGTCGTCAGGTTGATAACACCGCCGCCGAACTCGCCAGGATAGCTGGCTGAATAGCTTTTTGTAACTTTGGCCGAACCAATCACGCTGCTCGGGAAAAGGTCAAGCGGGACGGTACGACGCAATGGCTCTGGTGATGGCAGGGGCATACCATTGAGCAAAGCCGAAGAATAACGATCACCAAGACCACGAACAAATACGAAGCGGCCGCCAACGGTGCTGAGGCCGGTCACACGCGCCAGCGAACCGGCAATGTCACCATCGGCCGTACGGGCAATTTCCTCTGCACTGAGAACCGAAACAACCTCGGCTTCATTACGAACCGGGTTAGGAATGAAACGACCGATAACCGTAATCGGCTGATCACCGCCAGCGCCGGGTCCGAGAACCTCTACTTCTTCCTGTTCCTCTTCCTGAGGATCAGCAGATTGCGCCGCATCGGCTGCAGCTTCAGCCGCATCCTCGGCGGCATCCTGTGCAGTTTGTGCAAAGGCAGATGGTGTGACAAGTGCCGAACTCATCAGCAACATGGCGGTGAAGGTAAGCGGCTTCTTCATAGCCCGGAGTCCCCTTAAAACAATTCCTTAAAACATAGCGGGGCAGCGACGCTCAGGCCGCCGCCCCGACATGTTATGTGCCTGAATCTGACCTTAGCTTGAGATTGTGATGGTCAGGTCAGTACAGGACTGGTCAGTGGAGTAGAGACCACAGGTCCAACCCTGGAAGCGCGTATCATTCGCATCACGAACCGCACCGATGAAATCAACGGCCTCGAAGAAGCTATCGATAGCCGTCGCATCGAATACCGGCACAGCCGTTTCATTGGCGCCGTTGATGAAGATATTGGTCAGAGTAGACGTGCCATCATCCTCATTGTTGGTGCCCGCATCGAAAGAAGCGCGGGTCGCAGCGGCATTGACATCGCTGTCATCGTCAAAGGCTGTTGTACAGCTCAGGAAGACCGATTCGTAACGGATCGGGCCAGCTTCCTGGATGGTGTCATCTGCCGCACGAACGGTTTCGGCTTCGTCAATGTCGATGCAGATATCGAAACCAGCGATTGTGCCGTTGAACAACGAGCCATCAGCACCGCCGCGGACCTGAACGCCTTTATCGCCCGAGCCGCCATTGCCGACAAAGGTGAAGTTGGAAATCTGCGTGAACTGACGTGGCAGAATGTCTTGACCGGTCTCAGAGTCTGATTCCCAACCCTGGTCACCGCCACCAGCGCGCTGGGCAACGAGAACATATTGCAGGAATGCACGATAGCCAACATCGGTATCGATTGAGTCATCGTCATTACCGCTCAGCGCCAGATTACGGCCGTTGACCGTACCACCGAACCATTCGATGCCATCGTCAGAGCTGTTATGCACCTGAACATTCTCAAAGCGCGTGCCTGAGCCGACACCGCCAAGCGAAATACCGTTGAGCTCGTTACCGGCGGTAATAGCGAAACCGGGATAACGGACCTGAACGAAGGTCAGGCTACCGGAGTTATCGACCGGATCGTTACCACCGTAAAAAGCGCCGGTAGTGCCTTCAATAGGCGCCTGACAGTCTGTACGGTCGCCGTCAGGATTGCTCGGATTGCCTTCTGAACATTCAGAAATTGGCGCCTGGCCAAGAATAACCAGACCGCCCCATTGGCCAATTGAGTCAACACCGGCCGTACCGTTAACATTCTGCACGGAGGTGAAAATGATCGGTGCGGTAGCGGTACCGTTAGCAAAAATTTGCGAACCGCGATTAACGATCAGGAAGTCAGCACCGGACGAACCAAAGATAACAACCCCTGGCTCGATGGTCAGAACGGCCGGGTTGGGGTTGGCTGTTGTGCCATCGGCACCAGCATCTTCACCCACATCGACACGACCGGACAATGAATAAATCGTATTGCCAGCGTTAGGCAGCAGAGTGTTGCCAGTCAGACGACCAGAAAGCTGGCAATTACGTGCTTCTGTACCATTGGCCAAGGTAATCGTACCAATATTGGCTGTATTGTCGGGGCATGTACTCGGCACAGTGCCGCCACCGCCACCCGGAGGAGTTGGAGTTGGAGGAGTAGGCGTTGGCGCCGGCGGTGCCGGTGCAGGAAGGACGATAACGCCCTCACCTGGGGAAGCTACATCATCAGCGCCACAGGCTGTAACGGTAACAGCCGCTGCCGTGGCAAGCAGGACTGAACGGAAACGTGCGTTCATCATGTCTGGAAACTCCGCATATTTGCTAAATCACTAAAAGGCTTTTGCAGACGACGCGGTTATGAGTCGGATCCCCTGCCCCCGCCTTGCAGAAAGCGCATCTAGGAGCGGGTCATGACGCTGGTTTGCGATTTTGATGACTTGGGAAAGACGGAATTATGACGGAGATGTTTCAAATATTACGCTGATGTTTCAATTTTTTAGTTCAGCTTGCACCAAACCGAGAAAACCGCGGCTTATGTGTCAGCGATGAACCACCATTCGAGAAAGATTGCCGCTATCAACACGGCATTTAGCGATAATATAAAATATCAGCATATGGCCGAAAGGTCCAAAAAAGAGCGAATCGTGTCTTTAAGGTCACAATAGCTGACAGAAGGCGTTCGGACGCATCATCGCTATTTCCGGCATATAAAAAGGGGTCACTGTTTCCAGCGACCCCTTATAATGGCCTGATACGGGTTTGCGCTTATTCTAGCGCTGCATGTCAAGCTGTGCAGTCTGGGTCTGTGTGTCCAGCCACAGCAAAGCGGCAACTGCCGCATCGCGTGAACTGATAACTTCGCCACTGCTCAGCATCATGTCGTAATCGCGCCGATTGTCACGCGCCTTGATCAGCATTTTGCGCGCC
The DNA here is from genome assembly GCA_038748365.1 of Pseudomonadota bacterium. Classification (GTDB taxonomy): domain Bacteria; phylum Pseudomonadota; class Alphaproteobacteria; order Sphingomonadales; family Sphingomonadaceae; genus Alterisphingorhabdus. Next base: position 1,390 of record JBCDIZ010000004.1, on the reverse strand, counting down.
TTGTCATAATCTCCGGCACGGGCATAGGCCTGACCCAGATTGATCAATATGGCTGGATCATTGCCTTCGCTGCGGCGTGCTGCCTCCAGCGCGACAATCGCTTCAGAGAGCTTGCCCTGATTCAAGGCATCATTGCCCGGGACGCGCTCTGCTTCAATTTCATCCAATGCCGCTGCGCTTTGTGCGGATGCGGCGGTTGGCAAGGCCGCGATACCGGCCAGAGCCGTCAAAGCGGACCCGAGAATCAGCCTTTTTGCGTGTTTTGCCATAATTCTTCTCCTGTTTCTGAGAAGAACAGTGTAGCGCAAATGACGCTAAAGTGAAATTTAATTGTAATTATTTTGTCATACAATTGACTTCTAAATGAAATTTCTCTGCAATTTGCGCATTCCTGCGACCCAGCGATCCGGGTTTTCCGCCCGCATCAGGCTATAATCCGCTACTTTAGCGTGGGGCAGGACATAGAGCTTCTCTTCGGTTATCGCCTCTATGCAGGCCTGAGCCACGACATCGGCTTCCAACAGCCCATCAACACTGGCAACGCCATCCTCATGCCCCGCCGTCATCGCCGAGCGCACCGCTTGCGGGCACAATATCGAAACTTTCAGCCCGTTATCGCCATGGGTGATGGCCAACCATTCGGCGAAGGATACAGCGGCATGCTTAGTCACTGAATAGGGCGCAGAGCCGATTTGCGACAACAGACCCGCCGCCGATGCGGTATTGAGCAGATAGCCGCCACCGCGCTCCACCATCCGCGGTACCAGATGCCGCGCCGCCCAGACATGCGCCATGACATTGATGTCCCAGATGCGCTGCCAGTCATCATCGCTGGCTTCGGCGCCGCCAATGACAAAAATACCTGCATTGGAGCAGAACAGATCGATCGGGCCATGCGCAGCTTCGGTCTCATCAATAAGCGCAACGATATCGGCTTCCTTGCTGACATCGCAGCCACGCGCCGACATTTGCTCTGAACCGCCAGCCACCAAGGCCGCACCTTCGGCATCGATATCAGCGCAGACAATATGACGTGCGCCAGCCGCAGCGAACCCTTCCGCCATGGCCTTACCTATGCCGCTGGCAGCGCCAGTCACGACGATGACTTTATCTTTTATGTCCATGGAATATCCTCTCTTTGGTTTTCGTGACTGCAAACTCAGTCCAGGGCTTTCAGATATAGCAGCAATGCGGTTTGTGGATGGCTGACCGGAAGCTGTAGGCCGATGTGCATCAGATCAGCACCTGTCATAATGATGTCCCCAGCCAGTAACTGCTGTACCAATGCCTCTGCATGTCGGATTGGTGTGCGCCAGCCATCAGGCCAGATCAGCCTGATTTGATAGCGCCTTCCGGTATCAAGGCCTCTCAGCCGCAAAGGTGAAGGAAT
>JBCDIZ010000003.1:0-362240 GCA_038748365.1 Pseudomonadota bacterium | reverse complement strand
CTGGCCACGGTCATTCCTGCCCTGCCTTTAGGTATCTATCTGCTGGTGCGGCAAAAGGGCGATGCACTGCATAAAATGCTGGGGCGCATCTGGACGGCGCTGATGTTCAGCACCGCGATTATCAGCCTGTTTATTGGTCGCCCGGGTGCTGGTTTTGGCGGCAGTGGCTATAGCTTTATCCATATCTTCTCGATCGTGGTGATCATTTCGGTGCCGCTCTCGATCTGGCGCATCCGCAATGGCGATGTGCGCGGTCATCAAGGGTCGATGCAGGGCGTGTTTATCGGCCTGGTGCTGGCCGGATTATTCGCCTTTCTGCCCGGGCGGATATTGGGCTTGCTCGCCTTTGGCTGAAAAGCATTGCCGCCAGCGGCGCAGCTTTCTATCAGGCGGGCATGACTGATCGCCTGATTATCACCATGGCCCAGCTCAACCAGAAAATGGGCGCGCTGGGCGAAAATGCCGATGCCATGCTGGCGGTGCGCGCCGAAGCGATGCGCGATGCACCCGCTGATGCTCAGCCCGACCTGATCATCTATCCCGAACTGCAGCTGATCGGCTATCCGCCCGAGGATCTGGTGCTCAAACCGGCGTTGATCCACCGCGCGGCGGAAGAGCTGGACCGGCTGGCGGCGGCCACCGCGGATGGTGGCCCGGCGATGCTGGTCGGCAGCGTGTTTATGGATGGCGATAAATTGCACAATGGTGTCGCGATCCTTGATGGTGGTAAAATAGTCGATGTACGGCTCAAGCATGAACTTCCCAATTACGGCACTTTTGATGAGCTACGGCTGTTCAAACAGGGGCCTTTGCCGCGCCCGGTCGAGTTTCGCGGGGTCAAGCTCGGCCTGCCGATCTGCGAGGATGGCTGGCTGCCCAAAGTGCCACGCCATCTCGCCGATCAGGGCGCGGAATTGCTGATCTCGGTCAATGGCAGCCCCTATGAAATCGCCAAGGAAGAGCATCGCGAGGTCGAGGTGTTCCGCAGCCGCGTCAAGGAAACCGACCTGCCGCTGATTTTCCTCAACCGTGTCGGCGGGCAGGATGAACTGGTGTTTGATGGCTGCTCCTTTGTGCTCAATGCGGATGGCGAGACGGTGCACCGCCTGCCGGATTGGGAAGAGCATATTCGCACCACCATCTGGGAGCGCACCGACAGCGGCTGGACCTGCGCCAATTGTTCCGGGCCGGAGACGCTGGCGTCATGGGATCAGCATCCAGCGGATATCTATAACGCAATGATTGTTGGCTTGCGCGACTATGTGAATCGTAACGGCTTTCCCGGCGTTGTGCTCGGCCTGTCGGGCGGGATAGACAGCGCGCTCTCGGCAGCAGTGGCGGTTGATGCTCTCGGTGCGGACCGGGTGTGGTGCGTAATGATGCCGAGCCGCTATACCAGCCAGGAAAGCCTCGACGATGCCGAAGCCTGTGCCAAGATGCTCGGCACCCGGCTCGACACCATCGCGATCAACCCGGCGGTCGAGGGCTTTGACGCGATGCTGGAGGACAGTTTCGCCGATGAGACGGTCGATATCACCGAGGAGAATATCCAGTCGCGCATCCGCGGCGTGACGCTGATGGCGCTCTCCAACAAATTCGGCCATATGCTGCTGACCACCGGCAATAAGAGCGAGATGAGCGTCGGCTATGCCACCATCTATGGCGATATGGCGGGTGGCTATTCGGTGCTGAAAGACGCCTATAAGCTTACGGTGTTCGCCCTGTCGCGCTGGCGTAATCACAATAAGCCCTCACTTGGCCTCGGCCCCGATGGCCCGGTGATGCCCGACAATGTGGTGACAAAACCACCCAGCGCAGAACTGCGCCCTGATCAGAAGGATTCGGACAGCCTGCCGCCCTATGAAATACTCGACCCGCTGCTGAATGGCCTAATCGAGAAGGAACAGTCGGTTGATGATCTGGTGGAACAGGGCTTTGATCGCGACACCGTGATCCGCATCGAGCGCCTGCTCTACATCGCCGAGTATAAACGCCGCCAGTCGCCGCCGGGCGTAAAACTCGGCAGCCGCAATTTTGGCCGCGACCGGCGTTACCCTATTACCAATGCTTTCAGAACTGTTTGAGACATGACCACCAAAACCCGTTTCGCGCCGTCGCCGACCGGCCATTTGCATATCGGCAATATTCGCACTGCGCTGCATAACTGGATGTGGGCGCGCAAGACCGGCGGGCATTTTGTGCTGCGCATCGATGATACCGATAAGGAACGCTCCAAAGAGGAATATGTCACGGGCATTCAGCGCGATATGCAGTGGCTGGGGCTCGATTGGGACAGCAGCTTCCGCCAATCGGAGCGGTTCGAGGCTTATGAGGCGGCGTTTGCAAAACTCAAAGCCGATGGCCGGGTTTATGCCTGTTATGAAACAGCACAGGAGCTGGACCTGAAGCGCAAGGTGCTGCGCTCGCGTGGGCTGGCGCCGGTTTATGATCGCGGCGCGCTGGAGCTGACGGCGGAGCAGATCGCGGCTTATGAGACGGAGGGACGCACGCCGCATTGGCGCTTCAAACTCGATCATGATGCCCCAATTATCTGGGATGATCTGGTACGCGGGCCGCAGAAATTTGATCCTCCCGCCTTGTCTGATCCGGTGATCCGCCGCGCCGATGGTAGCTGGCTTTATATGCTGCCCTCCACAATTGATGATGCCGACCATAGCATCACCCATGTGGTGCGCGGCGAGGACCATGTCGCCAATACCGCGGCACAGATCCAGATGTTTGAGGCGCTTGGCGCTGATATTCCCACCTTTGCCCATAGCGCGCTGCTGATGGGCAAGGAGGGCAAGCTTTCCAAGCGGCTCGGCTCGATGGGTGTCAGCGATTTTCGCGAGCAGCATATCGAGCCGCAAGCTGCGCTGGCGCTGCTTGCGCGGCTGGGCACAAGCGATCCGGTCATTGCTGAGCCAGATATAAGCCATTTGGTCGAGACAATGGATTTCGGCCGCTTTGGCCGGGCGCCCGCCAAATTTGATCCCGAAGATCTGGCGCGGCTCAACACACAGATAGTCCACGGCCTGGACTATGAAGCGGTGGCGCACCGTCTGCCCAAAGCAATGGATGATGCCGCCTGGCATACCATCCGCCCCAATGTCGCGCATCTGGGTGAGGTGGCCGATTGGTGGGCGATCGTAGAAGGGCCGGTTGAGCTGCCCGATTTTGATGAAGAAACCCGCGCTTATCTCAAAACTGCGCATGAGACGCTGTCCGGGCTGGACTGGTCCGCTGCGGTCTGGGGTGCGCTTACCGGTGCGCTCAAAGAAACAACCGGCCGCAAGGGCAAGGCACTGTTTATGCCGCTGCGCCAAGCACTGACCGGTCAGAATCACGGCCCAGATATGGCTGAGATGGTGCCGATATTGGGCCGCGATGTTGCTTTGCGCAGACTGGAGCGTGCGGCGCAATAATCCACCAGTTTGCCAGTAGAAAGGTAAGTTTCCGCTACGGAATCTTGACTTTTTGGATATTCTCCCAGCATAATATGCGGTGATACGGAAAACCGTGCACCCACAAAACACGCTTGGGAGAGTAATATGAGTTATGCCGATCAACCTGGTTTCGGGGCGAGCAACGGTGATCGCATCAAGAGCGCGATCATGGTCGCAGCCTTGCAGGGCAGCATCATTGCGGCGCTGGTTCTGGTGCCGATTGCGGTTGTGACTGAAGATCCTTTCATCGATGGCGGCATCCCCACAAGGAATATCCCCGTTACCCCACCGCCTGAGCCGGTTGACCCTGTCGAGAAGCCGGAAAAGCCAACCACGAACATCACGACACCGGTGCCGCCATTGCCGGTACCCAATAATGCAGCACCGACGGTACCGCCGCTCACCGATTTCGATATAACGCCACCGAGTTTTGGCGATGCAGGGCCGATCACCACTATTGGACCGGAGAATGGAGGTGGCACAGAAAGTGGTGCGCGCGTTCCCCCGCCAGTCATTATCACTCCGAAACGCGACCCGCGCTATGCTCGCTTCTTCCAGCCAGCCTATCCAACGCAGAAATTGCGCAGTGGCGAAGAAGGCCGGGTGCGGATCAATGTGCTGGTTGGTGTAGATGGCCGGGTGAAGGCGGTGAAACAGCTTGCTGCGACTGACGCCGCCTTTTGGCGCGCGACAGAGCGTCAGGCGCTGCGCCGCTGGCGCTTTATTCCGGGTACGCGCGATGGCGAAGCGAATGAGCAATGGATAGCGCTCACTGTGAATTTCACCATCAATGACTAGCAGGCCAGAGCACCTGAATTAGCCAATGCCGATCATGGGGCTGGTCTGTTGCCAGCCCCATGACTATATCCAAAGGCGATGACCACGCCGCCACCTTCCCGACCACCGCGCCGCCGCACGCCTCACGCCCTGGCCGAAGCCAAGCTGCGCTCTGTCTATAGCGATCAGCCCGAGCGCATCCGTTATTTCAAACGCGTCTCACCCAGTGGCGCGATTAATGATCTGGTGGAGATGCTCAAATGGGACAGCCCATGGCGCATCCGCTTTCTGGCTCTGGCCGGCGCGCTGACCATCTGTGTTGCAGGCGGGTTTATGATTGAGTCCTCGGGTTTTCGCATTGAGCCGCGCAAATTCGAGATTGATTATGTCGATCTGCCACCGCTGGATGAGACCGAGGCGCAGAAGGAAGCGCGTTATGAGCGCAACCGGATTGAGCGCGATGCCCGGCTTCAGGCCAATCGCGAACGGTTCGAACGGTCAAAGCAATTCTATCGCGAGCTGGGCGAAGCCACCGGCGTTGATGTGGACGACGAGTGAGTACGCACGCTGAAGATCTGCGCTGGATGCAGGCGACGATCGCACTGGCGGCGCGCAGCCCTGCGCTCGCCGCGCCCAATCCCTGTGTCGGCTGTATTGTCGTCAAAAATGGCGTGGTTATCGGGCGCGGCGTTACCGCCAAAGGTGGGCGCCCGCATGCCGAGGCCATGGCGCTGGAACAGGCAGGGGAAGCGGCCAAGGGTGCGACCGTCTATGTCACTCTGGAACCCTGTGCGCATAAGTCCAATCGTGGTCCGGCCTGCTCTGATCTGCTGAGTGCCGCGCAGCCCGAACGGGTAGTGATCGCGCTGACCGACCCTGATCCGCGCACCGCAGGCAATGGCACGGAGCGGATGCGCGCTGCTGAAATCGCGGTTATAGAGGGTGTGGCGAAAGAGGCGGCCGCCTATCAGCTCGCCGGTTATCTCAGCCAGCAGAGGCTTGGCCGCCCGCATATCATGCTCAAATTGGCGACCTCGCTCGATGGCCAGATCGCTATGGCCGATGGCACCAGCCAATGGATCACCGGCGAGCAATCGCGTGCCCATGCCCATAGTGAGCGGGCGCGTTTTGAAGCGATACTGGTCGGTGGCGAGACACTGCGCCAGGATGCGCCGCGCCTTGATGTGCGCTTGCCCGGTCTGGAAGAGCGCAGTCCCGAGCGGATTGTGCTGAGCCGTTCCGCCACGCCCGAAGGATGGACTGGTATCTCGTCACCCGAAGAAGTGCATGATCTTGAGGTGCAAAGCCTAATGGTCGAGGGCGGTGCAGGCGCGGCGGCAGCGTTTCTGCGTGCTGATCTCGTGGATGAATTGCTGCTCTATCGCGCGCCGATAATAATCGGTCAGGGTCGCGCTGCATTGAGCGATATCGGCCTTACCAACCTGTCCGATGCCCATGGCCAATGGCGCTGCATTGAGACGCGCCATCTTGGCAATGACCAGATGGAACGCTATCTGCGGGTAAGAGCCGCCTAGCCGCGCAAACACAGGAGCGAGCACATATGTTCACCGGCATAGTCACCGATATCGGCACCATCCGCAGCAGCGAGCAGCGTGGTGATTTGCGGCTGGAAATTGGCTGCGGCTACGACATGCACGACGTCGCCATTGGCGCATCCATCGCCTGTTCGGGCGTGTGCCTTACCGTTGTCGACAAGGGTGAAGACTGGTTTGCGGTTGATGTGTCCGGCGAAACCATCAGTTGTACCGCCGACGGACAGTTTACCGATGGCGCGCGGCTCAATCTGGAGCGTTCACTCAAGCTCGGCGATGAAATGGGCGGCCATATCGTCACCGGCCATGTCGATGGTGTTGGTGACATCGCTTCGGTCGATAAGGTCGGCGATAGCTGGAATGTTCAGGTTGCTGTCCCCGCCACTCTGGCCCCCTTCATTGCCGCCAAGGGTTCGATCACCGTCAATGGCGTCTCGTTGACGGTCAATGCTGTGGAAGATGGCGCAGATGGCACCAGATTCGCGCTCAATATCATCCCGCATACCGCTGAAGTGACCACTTTGGGCGACCTCAAAGCAGGCGACAGCGTCAATCTCGAAATCGACGTGCTGGCGCGCTATTTACGGCGTATGAAAGACCATATGGCGGCCGCCTGATGGCAGAAATGTGATTCGTTTGGCTTGAAATCACACCACAATGTGATACATAGCCTCCATCGCACATTGTGATGGAGTCGCCCCATGAGCACGCAACTGATCGAGCAACTGACCGATATCGTTGAGAGCGGCGAACTGACCCGTGCCGGGCTGGCCCGCGCCGCTGGGCTTCACGCCAATTCGCTGCGGCGGCTGGGGCATGATGACTGGAACCCGACCGCCGAGACACTTACCAAGCTGGAGCATTATCTGGCGCAGGATGGCGGCGCGGTGATGGCCAGTGCCGAGGAGATTATCGACGAGGCGCGCAATGGCCGGATGTATATATTGGTCGATGATGAGGATCGCGAAAATGAGGGCGATCTTATCATCCCGGCGCAGATGGCGACGCCCGATGCGATCAACTTCATGGCCAAATATGGCCGCGGCCTGATCTGTCTGGCGATGACTCGCAACCGGGTGCAGGAACTGGGTCTCGGCATGATGAGCCAGAATAATCGCGGCCAATATGAGACCGCCTTCACCATTTCGATAGAGGCGCGAGAGGGCGTCACCACCGGAATCAGTGCAGGCGACCGGGCGAGGACCATTGCGGTAGCGATCGACCCGAGCAAGAACAGCACCGATATCGTGACGCCGGGCCATGTCTTCCCGTTGCAGGCGCGCAATGGCGGCGTGCTGGTGCGTGCTGGCCATACCGAGGCCGCGGTTGATGTATCGCGGCTGGCGGGGCTCAACCCCGCGGGTGTGATCTGCGAGATTATGAAGGATGATGGCGAGATGGCGCGGCTCGATGACCTCATCGCCTTTGCCCATCGCCACAAGTTGAAAATCGGCACCATCCGCGATCTGATCGCGTACAGGCTGCGCAATGATCATCTCGCCGAAAAGCGGGTCGAAGCGCGCTTTACCAGCCGCTGGGGCGGCGAATGGAACGCGATCACCTATTATAACCACGCCACCGAGACCGAGCAGCTGGTGCTGCAAAAGGGGCATATCGATCCCGACAAGCCGACATTGGTGCGGATGCATGCGCTGGCGGTGTTTGATGATATTTTCGGGCTGGAAGGGCCGAGCTCGGGCATGCTGGCGGGTGCGATGAAGATTATCGGCGAGGAAGGCGCGGGCCTGATCGTGATGATCCCGCAACCGGGACGCAGCTTCCTGTCTTCACAGGTCAAGCGCTTGCTCGGCAAGAAGCCGGAGACCCCGGCGCCCGCACCTTCGACTGGCGGCATGCCCGATCAGCTGCGCGATTATGGCGTCGGCGCGCAGATTCTCGCCGATCTCGGCGTGCAGGATATGGAGTTGCTGACCAATAGCAGCCATGATCTGGTAGGGCTCGACGCCTATGGCCTGCGCATTATCGGCTCACGCGCAGTGCCGGTGGGGCAGTAATGAATCGGAAAAATCGTCTCCTCCCCGTTGCGTAAGCAATGGGGAGGTGGCATCCGCCATAGCCCGAAGGGCGTAGGTGGATGACGGAGGGGGCGCAACGCAATTGCGCTGCACCAGACCCCTCCACCATCCGCCTTCGCTAAAGCTACGGCGGACGGTCCCCCTCCCCATGCCTGCGGCACGGGGAGGAGATGAAATGAACGGTAAAGGAAAAAGACACCATGGCGCATTTTGGAATAGTCGAAGCGCGGTTTTATGATGAGTTTAACGATATGCTGGTCGCCGGGGCCAAGGCGGCGCTGGAGGCGGCGGGGCACACGCATGAGGTGACCACCGTGCCCGGCGCGCTGGAGGTACCGGGGGCGATCTCGATCCTCTCCGACTCTGGCCGCTTTGATGGCTTTGTCGCCATCGGTGTGGTGATCCGTGGCGAGACCTATCATTTCGAGATTGTCGCCGGCGAAAGCTCACGCGGGATTATGGCGCTAACTTTGGATGGGCTGCCCATCGGCAATGGTATCCTCACCGTGGAAAATGAGACACAGGCCCGCGTCCGCGCTGATCCGGCGCAAAAGGACAAGGGCGGCGAGGCAGCCAAGGCGGCGATCCGGCTTTATGATCTCGGCCAGATGGACGAGACCTAAATATCCTTTCACCGTTCGTGCTGAGCTTGTCGAAGCACTGTTCTTTTCTTCAGAAGGCAAGTACGGCCCTTCGACAAGCTCAGGGCGAACGGAATTTTGTAACCGTCAATCTGGCAACAGGCACTAACCACAGGAGAACCCAACCCTATGACCCTGATCGGTCCGGCCTCGAACAGCTATTATTCGCAACGCCACCGGCTGCATTATGTCGATTGGGGCAACCCCGATGCGCCGCCGTTGATCCTGCTCCATGGCGGGCGCGATCATTGCCGCAATTGGGACTGGACCGCGCAAGTCTTTCGCGACCGTTTTCATATCATCGCGCCTGATCTGCGCGGGCATGGCGATAGCCAATGGGCCAGCGACGGCAATTATCCGATGCTCGCCTATATCTATGATCTCAAACAGCTGATCGACCAGCTCGACCTCGCACCGGTGACCATTGTCGCCCATTCGCTCGGCGGCAATATCGCCACGCGCTATACCGGGCTGTACCCCGATACAGTCAAAAAACTGGTGGCGATTGAGGGGCTGGGGCCATCGCCCAAGGTGCAGCAGGAAATGGCCGAGAAAGGCTTTAACAATCGCCTCCGTGGCTGGCTGGAGACCAAGCAGAAATATGCCGATGTCGCGCCGCGACGCTACAAGGATTTCGCCGCCGCGCTGGAGCGGATGCAACAGGAAAACCCGCATCTCTCGGAAGAACAGGTGCGTCACCTCACCGTCCATGCGGTGATCCGCAATGAGGATGGCAGCTATAGCTGGAAATTCGACCCGCTGATGCGCAACTGGTGGCCGCACGACCTGCCCAATGCGGCGACCGAAGAGATGTGGCGCGCCATCACCTGCCCGACATTGATGCTCTACGGCGCCGACAGCTGGGCCAGCAACCCGGAAAAGGACGGGCGGATTACCTATTTCGGCGATAATGTCGCGGTGCGCGAATTCCAAAAGGCCGGCCACTGGCTGCACCATGACCAGTTTGCTCTGTTCAGGGAGACGCTTGAGGGGTTTTTGTGAGGGCGTTGCTCTATAAATTTCTTGATAAATATATAGACTAACCTTAGTGTTCCCTAAATGTTCCTTGGGAGGTTGTTGTGGTTACTCAACGATTCGGTGATGAGCATACAAAGAAGAAGCTTGATACTGTTGAGAAGTACCTCAGTGCATTTACTACGGCTCTGAAGAAACAGAATTTTGAGCTGCTATATATCGATGCCTGTGCAGGTTCTGGCTCCTCAATTCCAAAATCATCAACCGATAAAGAAAAGGAAGAGGACTCTCAGGTTCCCCTATGGCAGACTAAAACACCCCTTGTAGATACTGATAAAATAATCGTTGGTTCAGCTATTAGAGCACTAGGGATCGCCCCTCACTTTGATAGATATCTTTTCAACGATGTTAAAAAATCGAACGTCACAGCCTTGCGGCAAGAAGTTACTAGTAAATTCAGCCACATAGAAGATAGGGTTAAAATCACCAGTTTCGATGCAAACGAGATGCTGGCAAGGATTTGTGAAACCACGAACTGGAAATCCACCCGCGCCGTTGTGTTTATTGACCCTTTTGGTCTGCAGATAACGTATGAAACCATACAGAAGCTCGCAGCCACTAAGGCAATTGATCTTTGGTATCTGGTTCCGGTTTTTGCGATGTATCGCCAAATCCGTGGAGACGGCCATGTGCTGGAGGATGGTGGACCTAAGGTCGATGCAGCTTTAGGCACCTCTGAATGGCGCAATGTTGTTGCTGTGGAGCAAGAAGGACAAATTGATTTGTTCGGTCAGTCGGAGAAAGAGCAGAAGCGCGCTGTTGACATAGCTTGGTTTGAGCAAACCGCTAAAGGTAGGTTGTCACTTGCCTTTGATGGGCGTGTAGTGGATAAAACACTCGCATTGGGAAGAAACGGACTTCACGAGTTCTCGCTAATGTTCGCATGGGATAATCCATCCGAGAAAGCCAAATTGGCAGCAAAATTGGCAAAAGCAGTTCTAAAATAATGGCTAGTATCTCTGAAATTGAGTGGACTGATGTTACCTGGAATCCGGTTGCAGGATGTACTTTAGCGTCAGCTGGCTGCACCAATTGCTATGCTATGCGAATGGCAGCACGCTTGCAGGCAATGGGGCATAAGAAATATCAAGGGACAACAAGAAAAAGTGGCGGTCGTGCAGTTTGGACTGGCCGGGTAAATATAGACGAAGCCTCTTTAGTTACTCCGCTAGAGTGGAAGCGACCTAAGCGGATATTCGTTAATTCAATGTCAGACCTGTTCCATCCGGAAGTGCCATTGCATTTCATTGAATCTGTATGGCAGGTCATGGCTGATTGCCCACAACATCATTTCCAAATCCTCACAAAGCGGCCTGAAAGAATGGCAGAGCTTTTTGAAGCGGGAGCGCTTGAAAAACTTAAGCATGTCTGGATTGGTACATCGGTGGAAGAGCGGGCGGTGATTGAGCGGATCGATGATCTCACGCGTATCAAAGGAATGACGCTGTTTGTTTCATTTGAACCACTTATCGGGCCAGTTGGCGACATTGACCTATCCAACATCCACTGGGCGATAGTAGGCGGTGAATCCGGCCCTAATTCTCGCCCAATGGACTTGTTATGGGTCGATGAGATTTTCGATATCTGCAAACGAGACGACGTTGCCTTTTTCTTCAAACAATGGGGTGGCAAGAACAAGAAGGCGGCTGGTCGAGAACTACACGGAACAACTTACGACAATTATCCGGCAGAGCTCAGTCCGTTCTGAGCACTCACCCACTCACAGCCGCAACAGCCTCGATAAACTTGCCGATATTCCCTTCGGTCAGTCCGGCGATATTGATGCGGCCGGAGCCGGCCATATAGATCGCATGGTCATCGCGCAGCGCCTGGATTTGCTCGGGTGAGAGCGGCAGCATCGAGAACATGCCGTTCTGCGTCGCCAGCGGAGTGAAATCGACGCCGCCTTGGCCGCTATTATGCCCGACATGCCCTGCCGCAGCCAGCGTATCGCGGACCCAGCGCATGCGGGCGCGCATTTCGGCGACTTCATCGCGCCACATTTGGGTCAGCTCGGCATCCTCGACAATGATCCGCACCGCCGCGCCGCCATGATCGGGCGGCATGGACCAGTTGGCCCGCGCCAGCGCCGCCATATTCGACTTGGTGGTGGCCATCACTTCGTCATCCTGCGCCACAGCATAGAGCGCACCGACGCGATCGCGGTACATGCCGAAATTCTTGTCGCAGCTATAGGCGATCATCGCCTGGGGCAGGCGGGCGAGCACGGTTTTGAGGCCGGCACTGTCTTCCTCAAAGCCCTGACCGAGCCCATGATAGGCAAAATCGACCAGCGGGAAGAGGCGCTTTTCCGCCATGATCTCGACAATATGCGCCCATTGCTCGGCGGTGTAATCGACGCCGCTGGGGTTGTGGCAACAGCCATGCAACAGCACCACATCGCCATCCTGCGCCTTATACAGCGAGGAGAGAAGCGCTTCCATATCGAGACTCTGCGTCGCGACATCCATATGGCGATAGGTCAGTACCTCAAAATGCGAGGCGGTAAAGATCGGCGCATGGTTGGGCCAGCTGGGCGTGCCGAGCCAGATGCGCCGCGCGCCCGCAGCATAAAGCGTATCCGCTGCCAGCCGCACCGCACCGGTGCCGCCCGGGGTCTGCAGTCCGTCAATGGTGTATTGCGCGATCAGGTCAGGCCCAAGGATATGCGGCAACAGGCCATTGACCATGCCCATATCGCCCTCGGGGCCGAGATAGCTTTTGCTATCCTGGCTCTCGAACAGCCGCTGCTCTGCCGCTTTGATTGCCTTGAAGACTGGCGTGTTGCCGCCATTATCGCGGTAAACACCAACGCCAAGATCAATCTTGTCGGTGCGGTCATCCGCGGCATAGAGCTTGATCAGCGCAAGCAGGGCATCGGGCTTTTGCGGGGCGAGCTTTTCGAGCATGGACGGGCTTTCCTTTGGCCGGGTTGCTATCGTTTCACCCTATAAGCAGGCGTTGCGTCATTCGCCAACCGGTTTTGGTTTCATAAAAGCCAAAAAGGGAAAAAGAGTATAAGAGTATAAGAGTCTTCCGATTGTTAGGCCGTACAAGTGGCGGGCGAATGGGTGGCCGGTCACCGGATTTCCTGTTTCAGAATTTCGCACAAAGCCACAAAGGCACGAAGAAGGGCTTTTGGCTACCCAATCTCTTTGTGGCTTTGTGTCTTTGTGCGAGTCAGATTCCAGCCTACCCAACAAAGCCTTATGTCTCGGCGAGGGAGATGGGTTTCATAAAAGCCGCGAAGCGAAAAAGCATGGAAGTGTCTTCCGAACGCGATGACGCTTCAAGTGGCGAGCATAGGATGCCGCCATGACCTTTTTTCCTTTGTGGCTTTTATGAAAAAAGCGGCCAAGCGCAGCCCGTCAAAAAGGCAGCCAGCGCTGTTTCTTGCTGAATTTACGATAGCCGACATTGGCACCCAAGCGTACCCCAGCGCCCAAATGCACCGGGATCAGCACGACATCGCCGCGGCGTAGATAGCTGACGTTAAAGCCGCCGACAAAATAGGCCGCGCCTTCGCCGGTGCCATAGCGTTTGAACAGGTCTTCGGTGTCATAGAGATTATAGACCAGCGTAAAGCTCTTCGCGGCATTGGCCCCCGCATCAAAACCGATCGATGGCCCAGTCCAATAGACATCGCGCTCGCCCTCGACCTTGTGATAGAGCTTGCCAGAACCATAGCGCAGGCCGACGACCAGCGCTCCGCCCGCCTCGCGACCGACAATATAGCCATTGGGCTCGCCCTGATCCTTAAGGATATCCTCAATCACCCCGGCCAGGCCTTTTGCACCCTTGCCGAACACGCCTTCCGCCGCGCCGATCAGATCGTCTTTCTGATAGGTACCGTCGCTCTCCGCATCGGCGACTTCCTGTTCTTCACCAATAGCGGCAGGACCGTCCGGATTATCCGGGTCAGCGGGTAGCGCATCAATAGTATTATCCGAAGTCTCAGTCACGGGTTCGGCGAATTCTTCGTCCACCATATCCGGTTGCGGCGCTTCATTCACCGGCGGCGGATCCATCAGATCGGCATCAATCGCCTCATTCGGATCAATGGTTTCCACCTGCGCGACTGCTGGTGTCGCCACAGCCACCGCGATAGAAGCGAGCACCAAAGAGGCGCGCTTCGCCAGACCAGACCATTTTTGTGACATACGCATCACACCATCCCTCACAGTATCTTCAGCGAATAACCATCTCGATTAACTACATGAGGGACAATGAATGGGCGATGACCCGAGTCGAAAATACGCTCTGTTGCGTCAGAATCATGGTTTTGCAGTGATTTCGGACCGCTGATGGCAGTCAGAGCAGCGAGCGGAAAAAAGCATAGACAAGTTCGACACCCTGGACGTCGCGGCATTGCGGTCCGAGCGCTGCGACAAATTGCGGGCTGCGTGGCGGGGCATCAGGCTGAGGGATGCTGTGGCCACCGCCATCGGCCTGGTAATAGACCAGCACTGCACCGCCATTGCTGGTGGAGCGATAAATATTCTCGGTTATGCGGCAGCCATCATCGGGGTCCGCATCAGGGAAAAGATTGACTTCGTCGGGACTGGCTCCGGCTAGATTGGCTGTGGCCCAATAGGCGACGGTGTCGAGCACCGAGCGTGTTGGCGGTCCATTCACGCCGACAACGCCACCCTCAAACCGGATGAGCGGGTCTTCGGTGCCGTTTAACATCATAATTGGTGTTGGCGAGGTTGGGAAAGGCACGGCTTCTTCTGGCAGGCTGGCGATAAATGCCGCTGCGCCGAAATAGTCGAGCGAGCGCTCGATCAGCAGCGTCATCGACATGATGCCGCCATTGGAGGAACCGGTGACAAACAGTCGGTCGGCATCGAAGTCACGTCCGCTGAGCACCTGCTGTCGCACGGCACTCAAAAAGCCGACATCATCCTCCGACGAACGGTTGGGTTGGTCGCGGCGAATGTCATTCCATTGCTGGTCATCACCCAGCCCGTCATCATTGCCGGGGTTGTAGCCATTGGGCACGATCAGCAAAAAGCCGTCCTGGTCTGCGAGATCGAGCCACAGCCGGGTCGCGCGATTATCCCTCAGCACGTCGCGCATGCTGCCTGATCCGCCATGGAGCAACATAACAGCGGGCGCGCCGGGGCTGTAACTGGCCGGAGTATAGACGGTAAAAGCACGGTCTATGCCATCAAACGGCGTCACCACCTCCAGCCGGGTGCGGCGTGGTGCCGGATCTATGGTGATGATGACGCTGTCGCTGCTTGTCGCACCGTCATCATCGGTAACGGTCAGGGTCAGCTCGGCCTGTTGCCGTGTCAGCACCAGCGGCGCGGTGAAGGACAGCTGAGCGCTGTTGGCGTCTTCCAGCACCAGTGCGGGCCCCGAAGTCTGTATCCAGGCAAAGTCAGTGATGCTGCCATCATCGTCGCGGCTTTGGCTGCCGGAAAGCGTCACTGGGTCGGCCTCGATAACGGCTTGGCCCGGCCCTGCCTCTGCTACCGGGGCGATATTGGCAGGTGGCGGTGTCGGTGCTGCTGGCGGGGATGAAGCAGTCTCGCTATCCCCGCCACAGGCAGACAGCGTTATCACAGCTATGGCGGTCGCGACGAGCCGAGGTACACACAGAGAGACTGATGGAATAGACATAAGAGACCTGCTTTTCTTGTGCATTTGCGTGCTTCATGTGCTTCAGGTTTGAGTGAGGAGCTAAAGTCGGCTGTGGTTTGAAAGCAAGTCACAATAAGTCGCGAAATGTATCAACAATATTTGCTATCGCGCCGTACGGTATTGCCAACCAGCAACGTGTTCACCGCAGCCACGCCTGTGTGCCCTGATGCCGCGATTTTATCGGTTCTGTGATGCGCGGTTATAGGCGTGGCTGCGGATTACGGCGCGAATCGTAACGAGAAAGCAGCTTTTGTAGAATCTTGCCCATTGATCGCGCCGCGCTTGCTGGCTATAGCCGCCGCCTTGATGCTCAGCCGCACTGTGCATCGCATGGCAAGGACACGTGGGTGAGCGGCTGAAACCACCTCCCTGCTAAGGAGGCAAGCCTGGTAACGGGCTTCGAGGGTTCGAATCCCTCCGTGTCCGCCATTTGCTAATTGTCACATAAACGGTTGCAAAATCTGTTGTCTTTGAGGGCTGTCCGTTGCATGTAGCCACTTAACGTGCCTTGCACGCAGTGGGAAATAATAGACAATAGATGCGAACAGCATTTTTTCAAAAAGGGTTGATAAAGCTCTTTGCCGTAGCTGTAGCCATGACGCTTGCAGCATGTTCCGGGGCAGAAGAAACAGAAACCGAACTGGTTCGTCCGGCGAAGCTGCATGTCGTGAAATCGGCAGGCGAAACGTTTGATACCAGCTTTCCGGCGATTATCGAGGCGAGTCAGTCGTCGACTCTGGCTTTTCAGGTTGGTGGACTGTTGCAGGATTTGCCGATCCGTAATGGTCAGGCGGTGCGGCGCGGTGATGTGCTGGGTCGACTGGACCAGCGGCGGTTCCGCAATGCGGTGACATCGGCCAAGGCGCAATATGATGCGGCCGAGGCGGAATATCAAAGCGCAGAGCGGCTGCTTGAACAGGATGCCATTGCCGGACTGGTGGTTGAGCAACGCAAATCGCAGCGCGACACTGCGATGGCGCAACTGGACAATGCCCGCAAAGACCTGGCCGACACGGTTTTGCGCGCACCCTTTTCCGGGCTGGTGGCGGAAAAGCATATCACTGACTTTGAGAATGTATCACCCAGTCAGGCGATTGTGACCTTGCAGTCAACCGGCGCGGCTGAAGCATCTGTCAGCGTACCCGCCAGTCTGGTGCCGCGTCTTGCCCGTGCTGATGAGATTGGCAGTGCTGATACCACTTCAAGCGATTCCTATGTTGTGCTGAGCAGTGCACCCGATGTACAAATGCCGGGTCGTTTTCTAGCCGCGACGACACAGGCCGATACCCAGTCGCAGACGTTCAAGGTCAACTTCGCCTTTACCCCGCCGCAAGATATCATCGTTCTGCCCGGCATGACGGCGACGGTTTACAGCAGCCGTGCGCTGGTTGAGGGTGAGATTAAGGGACCGAATATCAAGATACCGCAAGGCTCTGTCCTGTCCGATGGCAAGCAGCGCTATGTCTGGGTGGTTGATACCAAGACGATGATAGTCAAGAAGCGCGCGGTGAAGACCGATGCCAGCGTCGGCGAAGAAGTGCGCATAACCTCAGGCCTCAAAGCCGGCGAAACCATCGTCGCGGCAGGCGCGGCCTATCTGCATGAGGGCATGAAAATCCGTGCCTATAATGATTAGGCGTTAAGCGCATGGATTTGGCCGAATTCTCGATCAAGAACCGCTTGATCTGTTTTATCGTGATTGCCATCGCGATGATTTCGGGCTGGTACAGTTATCAGAATATCGCGCGTTTCGAGGATCCGGAATTCACCATCCGCACGGCGCAGATTATTACTGAATATCCCGGTGCAACGCCCGAAGAAGTCGCTAATGAGGTTACCGAAGCGCTGGAAAGCGCGGTGCAGCAACTGCAAGAAGTGGAAGAAATACGCTCCATCTCTTCTGCTGGCCGCTCGGAGATCAGTGTCGATATTCTCTATAGCTTCTCGCCGGAAAAATCCGACCTTCAGCTGATCTGGACCAAGCTACGCAATAAAGTCAATGATGCGCAATCGCGGCTGCCGCCCGGAGCGCAGCAATCTATCGTCGTCGATGATTATGGCGATGTCTATGGCCTCTATTATCTCGTGACCGGCGAGGGGTATAGCTATGCCGAACTCTATGATTATGTGCGCGACCTGCGCACCGATCTGCTTTCCGTGGATGATGTCGCCAAGGTAGAGCCGGTCGGCGTCCAGCAGGAAGTGATCTATGTCGAGATTGCCCGCGAACGCGCCAACGCGCTCGGCCTGTCAGTACAGCAGATTTATGCCGATCTTGCTGAACAGAATTCAGTCGTGTCAGCCGGCGATATAAAGCTGGGCGATTATCGTCTGGAGATACAGCCCACCGGCAACATCAATTCGGTCGAGGCGATCAGCAATCTGGTGGTGTCCACCGCTGCGTCCGGGCGCATTGTCACCTTGCGCGATGTCGCGACGGTGACGCGTGGCTATGTCGACCCGCCAAAATTTATCATCCGGCATAATGGCAAGCCTGCTATCGGCATCGGTGTTTCCAATATTTCCGGTGCCAATGTCGCTAAAATGGGCAAGGCGATCGATGCCAAGCTGGAAGAGACCAAGGCACTACGCCCGATCGGCGTGGAGGTGCATGAATTCTATCATCAGGGCAAGGTTGTCGAGGTCGCGGTCTCGGACTTTGTCGTCAATGTGATCGCGGCGCTGGCAATTGTGCTGATCACCTTGTTCTTCTTCATGGGGCTACGTTCGGCGATCATTATCGGCGCGGTGTTGATCCTGACCATCGCCGCAACATTGGGCACAATGTATGTCATCAATATCCCGATGCACCGTATATCCCTAGGCGCGCTGATCATCGCGCTTGGTATGTTGGTCGATAATGCGATTGTGGTCACCGAAGGGATATTGGTTGGCACTCAACAGGGGCAGAAAAAGCTCGATATCGCCAAGGAAATTGTCCGCAAGACCAAATGGCCGCTGCTCGGCGGTACACTGGTGGGGATTATTGCTTTTGCCCCGATCGGGTTTGCTCCGGGTTCAACCGCGGAATATACCGGTGATCTGTTCTGGGTGGTGATGATCTCGCTGCTCTATAGCTGGCTGTTTGCGATTACTGCGGTGCCGCTTTTTGCTGATATGCTGTTCCCGGAACCGCAAGAAGGCGAGATTGAGGAAAAACCCGAGCATCCATTTTTCGCGCGTTACAAGGCGTTTTTGCGGGCGATGCTGGCACGCTCAAAGATTGCCGTGATCGCTGTGGTCGGACTGTTTGTCGCAGCGATATTGGGGTTCAGCTATATCAAGCCGGGCTTCTTTCCGCCTTCAACGACACCGCAGGTCGTGGTCGATTTCAACCTGCCAGAAGGCACCGACATTGCCGTTACCGATGCGGCCATGACCAAGCTGGAGGCCTATCTGGAGGGACTGGAAGGCGTCGAGACAGTACAGGCGCTGATCGGCAAAGGCACCTTGCGCTATATGCTGGTCTATGATCCGGAATCGCCAAACAGTGCCTATGGTCAGTTTCTTGTTAAGGTCGAGGAATATGATCTGATTGCTGATATGCTCAATGAAATACAGCAGCATATTGACGCCAACTATCCCAGTGCCCAGGCCAAGGTCTGGCAATTCCAGCTTGGCCCTGGCGGCGGCTCCAAGATTGAGGCGGAGTTTTCCGGGCCCGATCCTGCCGTGCTGCGGGAATTGGCGGATAAGGCCAAGGCGATCATGGTGGCTGATGGTAGCGCGGTTTCCGTCAAGGATGACTGGAGCCAGCAGGTGAGTGTTGTCCGGCCCGTCTATAATGAGGATAATGGCCGCCGCCTCGGCATATCGCGTGAGGATTTGGCCAATGCGCTGCGTGCCAATTTCTCCGGTCGCGCCGTCGGTGTCTATCGTGAGGATGATCTGCTGATTCAGATTGTTGCACGCGCGCCCGAACGTGAACGCATCAATGTTGAAGCGCTGCGTGGCATCCAGATTGTCAGCTCCGCAACAGGGGCATCGGTGCCTATACTGGAAGTGGTAGACCGGTTTGAAACCGTCTGGGACAATGCCAAAGTACGCCGGGTTGATCGCATATGGGCCATCAATGCACAATGCGATCCGGTGCCGGGCGAGCTGGCGGGTGTTTTACGCGAGCGGATTGCGCCCGCTATTGAGGGGATAGAGCTACCCGAAGGTTATCATTTCAAATGGAATGGTGAATATGGCGACAGCACCGAGGCCAATGAAAATCTGGCCAGCACATTACCGCTGGGCTTCTCGGCGATGGTGCTGGTAGTGGTCTTCCTGTTCAACGCCTTGCGTCAGCCTTTGGTGATCTGGCTGGTGGTGCCGCTTTGTCTGGTTGGCGTGGTTCTGGGCCTGCTGGTTACCAACACCGCTTTTGAATTTATGGCGATTTTGGGACTGTTGTCACTGTCTGGCCTGTTGATTAAAAACGCGATTGTTCTGGTTGACCAGATGGATCTGGAAATCCGCGAGGGCAAGCCGCGCTATGATGCGATTATCGATTCCGCTACCAGCCGTGTACGCCCGGTGATGATGGGCTCGCTGACCACGGTGCTGGGCGTTATCCCGTTGCTGCTTGATGCCTTTTTCAAGTCCATGGCGGTGGCGCTGATCTTCGGCCTAACCTTCGCAACGCTGTTGACGCTGGTGATGATCCCGATCTTCTATGCCATGATCTTTGGCATCAGCCCCGACGAAAGCGCAGACAAGAAGGGAGCGGCCACATGAAGCGGATTACTCCCTTGGCGCTGCTCACGACCTCAGCGCTGGCATTGTCCGGTTGCGCTACCATTAAACCTGCTACTGATCGTGAAACTATCGAAAAAGCTTCTGCCAGCCTGCCCGAGCTGCCACCGGCATGGACATCGGCGCGCGAGCGTGTTGGTGATGTTAAAGTCGGCTGGATCGAAGCCTATAACGATCCGGTTCTAACGGCACTGGTTGTAGAAGCGCAGGCCAATAACCGGAATTTGCGTGCGGCAGCGGCTAATGTGCAACGTAGTTGGGCGCTGGCAAGGCAGGCGGGGTCACCTCTGCTGCCCAGCATCGACGGTAGCGGCACGGTGCAGAATGTCGAGCGGCTGGAAAATCAAGGTCCTGGCGGGCTGCCTATCAATATCGGTGATATCCCGGGATTTGAGCGCTATACCGTGGCGGTACAGGCGAGTTGGGAAGTTGATATATGGGGCCGTATCCGGGCTGGACAGCAATCTGCTGTCGAAAGCGCCCGCAGCGCTGAGGCAGACTATATATTCTCACAATATTCCATCGCCTCTGCAGTGGCCCAATCCTATTTTCTGGTGATCGAGGCGGACCAGCAGATTGCGGTAGCGCAGGGCATTGTTGATGCTCTCACAGAAATCTCGCGCGTGGTGAATGCGCGCTATCGCTATGGCGTAGCATCGGCCTTTGACGTGTCGCTGACGGAATCCGATCTGGCTACTGCTGTAGAATCGCTTGAGGAGTTGAAGAACAGCCGATTGATTGCAGTGCGATCGCTGGAGGCACTGCTCGGGCGATATCCTTCTGCCACATTGCAGACATCGGGTCGGTTTCCGGTGCTGCCTGTGCCGCCAGGGGCAGGTGTTCCGTCTGAACTTCTCGAACGCCGCCCTGATATTATCGCCGCCGAACGCCAGATTGCCGCTGCGATCAACAGTCGCAAAGTCGCCCAGGCGGCGAAGCTGCCACGTTTCTCGCTAACCACAGCACTGAATGGTGCGTCCAATGATCTCGAAGATGTGCTTGATCCGGCCAATATGCTCTGGACGCTGGCGGGCAATCTGCTGGCCCCTATTTTCGATGGCGGTGCGCGTGATGCGGCAGTTGATCTCGCTGATGCCGATACGCAAGCCGCAGTGGCGCTTTATGCCGATACCGCAATCAACGCCTTTAGCGAAGTTGAACGCGCGCTCGATCTTGGTGTAGCACTGCGTAAACAGCGCGCTGCACTGGAACGCGCCAATGAGGAAACCGACAATGCCTATCGCCTGTCGGTACTGCAATATAAGGAAGGCGAGATCGATCTGATTGATGTCTTGTCAGTGCAACAGCGTGTCTTTGCCGCGCAAAGCAATCTGATTGCCATCCGCCGCGCCCAGCTCAATCAATATCTGGATATCAACCTGACGCTGGGCGGGGACTGGCAAACTGCCTCCACAGCCCAAATGGCTGTCGAATAGATAGCGGCGCGCCATGGAGTTCCTTTCTGACGGCAGCGTAAATTTTGACAGTTTTGTCTCGCTGACAATCGGCATTATTGTGCTTTTCATCGGTATACGCATCACCGGGCGCAGCCAGTTCTTACAGAAATACAATATCCCCGAAGCTGTGACCGGCGGGATTTTCGCCTCACTGACTTCGCTGATCCTCTATTCCGCCGCCGGTATTGAGATCACCTATGATCTTTATGTGCGCGATATCTTTCTGATCTATTTCTTCACCACCATTGGCATCAATGCCCGCTTTGCCCAGCTGCTCGCAGGCGGCAAGCCGTTATTGCTGCTGCTTATGCTGACGCTGAGTTATATGGTTTTGCAGGATGTTGTCGGTGTCGCCAGTGCCGCCGCGATTGGACAGCCAAGCGGTGTTGGCGTCCTGGTCGGCACAGCTTCGCTAGTTGGTGGGCATGGCACCGCTATTGCATGGGCTCCGACAATCGCTGACAGGCAAGGCGTTACCAATGCTTTGGAGATAGGCGTTGCCGCTGCGACCATAGGTCTGGTCATTGCCAGTCTAATTGGCGGCCCTATTGCCGGATTTCTGATGTCGCGAAAACAGTTTTCGCGCGGTGAGGACAGAAATCTGATGATCGGCATAGAATATGAAAAAAAGGATGAAGCCCAGATCACCCATCTCAATCTGATGAGTTCTGTCCTGTTGATCCATATCGCGATGATTATCGGCTATGGTATTAATGAAGCAGTGCAGGCGGCAGGCCTCAAACTGCCCTTATTCGTCTCGTGCATGATGGTCGCGATCCTTATGACCAACACCATCCCGCTTATATTCCGGAAAACAAACTGGCCGTCTGGCTCCAACGCTCTCGCGCTTATCTCTGATTTCTCGCTTGGCCTATTCATTGCCATGTCGCTGATGGGCATGCAGCTATGGGCGGTGGCTGATCTGGCCGGGCCTTTATTCATGCTTTTGGCGGCGCAGGTTATTGTCGCTGTGCTGTTCATTGTATTCATTGTATTCCCGGTCATGGGCCGCGACTATTTTGCCACTGTGCTATCAGCGGGCTTCGCCGGTTTCTGTCTCGGCGCCACACCTACCGCCATTGCCAATATGTCCGCTGTGGCCAAAGCCAATGGACCGGCACCGACAGCCTTTATCATTGTGCCGTTGGTAGGCGCATTTTTTGTCGATATTGCCAACACATTTCTGATAGAGTTGTTTTTATCTTTCTAATGGGAAAAGCTGCATGAAAACCATTTTGACCATCGCAATAGCTGCCTTGTCACTCTGTTTGACAAGCTGCGCCACCACTGGCCGAATTACCACCGATAGCGACCCGTCGCAGGATTTTTCCGGCTACAGGACTTTTGGCTGGGTCAATAGCAATCCCTATTCGCATTTTGGGGCATATCCGGTTTCCGCTCTGCTGCAGCAGCAGATTACCGATAGCATCAAGCGCGAGCTGGAAGGGCGTGGTTATCGTTTTGTCAGTGATCCGGCTAGCGCGGATTTTGCTGTTTCCTATGCTGTTGGTGCGCGCGACAAGACGCGTGTCAGCGAAGTGCCAGTGGCTGATCCTTTTTATGGCGCGCGTGCCAATTGGCGCTGGGGCCGCGGCTATTTCCCGGCCTATTATCCCGCTATGGCTACCGAAACGATTGTCAGCAACTATACCGAAGGCACATTGTCGATCGACATTTATGACGTCAAACGCCGCGCGCCGGTCTGGCATGGTGTCGGCACCAAAAGACTGTCTTCCGATGAATTGGACGGCTCGACAGAATCAGTGACCAATGGCGTCCGGAACATCTTGGCGGGCTTCCCGCCACAGTGAGATATGGCCGCCTTCCCTAGGTCGTGGCAGGCGGCGATGACCAGCCGAGGTAACCAGAATGGGCATTTTGTAGCCCTCGGCGCCCTACCGACGCCCCACTAAGATAATGCAAAGAAACAATATTTTTGTCATCTGTCAATATTTCTTGACAGATGGCGCTATTCCCGCTTGTTTCTGATGGTGAACATGGTAACCGTAAAATCATGAATTATCATCACGCAAATTGCGAAGACTGTGCTGTCCGCAATACTGCGATTTGCAGTGCGCTTTCTAGTGATGAACTGGCGGTTCTCAACAGTAAGGGGCGCATGCATCGGCTCTCTGCTGGTCAGACTTTGGTATGGGAAGGTGATGAATCACTTCTTGTTGCCAATGTCCTTGAAGGTGTGATGAAGCTCTCCACGTCCATGGGCGATGGTCGCGAACAGATTGTCGGCATTGTTTATCCGTCGGATTTTATTGGCCGCCCCTTTGGCGGTCGCAGCCTGCATTCGCTTACGGCGCTGACGGATGCGCATCTTTGTGCTTTCTCACGGCGCGATTTTGATAGTTTCGCCCGAGAGCACCCCGATCTTGAACACAAGCTTCTTGATCGGACACTGACCGAGCTGGATCGTGCCCGGCACTGGATGCTTCTGCTCGGTCGCAAGACGGCACCGGAAAAGACGGCCACATTCCTGCTTGAAATGGCGGATCGACTTTCATCGACAAGTCCGGAAACCAAAACAGTCCCGGGCCTTTTTGAACTGCCCTTTGGGCGGCAGCAGATTGCCGATATTCTCGGCATGACGATTGAGACGGTAAGCCGCCAGCTCAGCCGGTTGAAAAAGGAAGGTATTATCGTCCTTCCAGACCGTCGTCACATCCAGATTGTCGATCGTGATCGTCTAGCCCAACAAGCTGAAATCGAAGTCTTTTAATCCAAGCGCATAGTGCGATATCAGGTTGTGTTTAGCGTAGCCATATTTCCTTATTCCTGCATATCTGATCGCCAATAGGTTGATGCTATGAGCCAAGGTTTTCCCGATAGTCAGAATCGCCAGTAATCCTGCATTTCTGGTCTTTACAGCTGCTAGTTTGACTCAGATCAATGAAGCAGCACCATGTTTCGGTGCAACAACGCGCGCGAGGGCGACTGAACCGTCGTCGGAAGCTGCAACTATGCAAAAGGGGCACGGTCGCATTACCGGCCAATCGGGAAGACTATTATGGAAACTCTGGTATTAAAATCGGGCGGTTGGTTTCTGCTGGCACTCCTTGCTTTGGCGGCAGCGGTATTTGCAGTGGATAGTGGTTTTGCGGTGCACATGGTCATCGTCGCTCTGACCTGCCTGCTGGTGATGTGGTTCACCATGACTAATGCCGATTATTCTGCCATCAGCCGCGGCATATTGCGTGCTCCGGCAGATCAAGGGATCTATGATGACGATGTTATCCGCTGGGGTGTTATCGCGACGATCTTCTGGGGCATGGCGGGCTTTATTGTCGGCCTGTATATCGCGCTGCAACTCGCCTTTCCGGTGCTGAACCTCAATCTGGAATATACCACATTCGGGCGGCTGCGGCCGTTGCATACATCGGCAGTGATTTTCGCCTTTGGCGGCAATGCGCTGCTCGCCACCAGCTTCTATATTGTCCAACGCACTTGCCGCGCACGGCTCGCCTTTCCCGGCCTCGCGAAGTTCGTGTTCTGGGGCTATCAGCTGTTTATCGTGCTCGCCGCCACCGGCTATCTGCTCGGTGTTACCCAGTCGAAAGAATATGCCGAACCCGAATGGTATGTTGATCTGTGGCTGGCGGTCGTCTGGATCAGCTATGGCGTCGTGTTTATCGGCACTATCGTCAAGCGCTCCGAGCCGCATATCTATGTCGCCAACTGGTTTTTCCTAAGCTTCATCCTGACGGTGGCGATGCTACATGTGGTCAATGCGCTGACTATCCCGGTGTCTTTCCTGGGTTCTAAAAGCTATAGCGCTTTTGCCGGTGTACAGGATGCACTGACGCAATGGTGGTATGGCCATAATGCGGTCGGCTTCTTCCTCACTGCCGGTTTCCTGGCGATGATGTACTATTTCGTGCCGAAACAGGCCGAGCGACCAGTATACAGCTATCGCCTGTCGATCATCCACTTCTGGTCGCTGATCTTCCTCTATATCTGGGCCGGTCCGCACCATCTGCACTATACCGCACTGCCCGACTGGGCGCAGACCTTGGGCATGGTGTTCTCGATCATGCTGTGGATGCCGAGCTGGGGCGGTATGATCAACGGTCTGATGACGCTGAACGGCGCATGGGACAAGATCCGCACCGACCCGATCATCCGCATGATGGTGCTGGCGCTGGCGTTTTACGGCATGAGCACCTTTGAAGGCCCGATGCTGTCAATCAAGGCGGTGAACTCCTTATCGCACTATACCGATTGGACCATCGGCCATGTCCACTCCGGCGCGTTGGGCTGGAACGGCATGATCACCTTTGCCGCGATCTATTATCTGGTGCCGCGTCTCTGGGGTCAGCCACGGCTCTACTCGCTGCGCATGGTCAACTGGCACTTCTGGCTCGCGACTATCGGCATCGTGCTGTACGCCGCTGCGATGTGGGTCGCCGGTATCGCGCAAGGCCTGTTGTGGCGCGAATATGGCCCGGATGGCTATCTCGTCTATTCCTTCAGCGAAGTGATTGATGCGATGCTGCCCATGTATCTCATCCGCGCTGCGGGCGGGCTGATGTATCTCGCCGGTGCCGGAGTGATGGTCTACAATGTCTGGCGCACCATTCTTGGCCATGTGCGCGAAGAAAAATCCATGACCGAAACACCGCATGATACTGAGGCTGACCGTCCGGTCGCGCCTCAGGCGGTACCGGCGGAATAAGGGGGCTCGCACCATGGGAACGCTTACCCAAAACCATAAAAAACTGGAGCGCAATGTTACCCTGTTGGGCGTCTTTGCCTTTCTGGCGGTGATTATCGGCGGCATTGTCGAGATCGCACCGCTGTTCTGGATCGATAATACGATCGAGGAAGTGGAAGGTGTCCGGCCCTATTCGCCGCTCGAACTGGCCGGGCGCAACATCTATATCCGTGAAGGCTGCTATACCTGTCACAGTCAGATGATCCGCCCGTTCCGCGACGAGGTGGAGCGCTATGGCCATTACAGCCTCGCTGCCGAGAGCATGTATGATCATCCTTTTCAATGGGGCTCAAAGCGCACCGGGCCTGATCTGGCGCGTGTCGGCAATCGCTATTCGGATGAATGGCATCGCGCGCATCTGATCAATCCGCGTGATGTGGTGCCAACCTCAATCATGCCCCCTTATGCTTTCCTCGCTGATCGCGAGCTGAAAGCGGGCGATATGCGTGGCGATCTGAAGGCGCTGTCGCTGGTCGGCGTGCCTTATGATGAGGCGGCTATCGAAGCGGCAAATGATGATCTGCTGGCACAGGCTGATCCCAATGCCAGCACCGGCGATCTGCTGGCGCGCTATCCCAAGGCGCAGGTGCGTGATTTTGACGGCAACCCCAACAAGCTGACCGAGATGGATGCGCTGATCGCCTATCTGCAGATGCTCGGTACGCTGGTCGATTTTGAATCGGCTGAGGCTCTGGAGGAAGCACGATGAGCTATGAAGCCTTGCGCCAGTTCGCTGATAGCTGGGGCCTGTTGTTCATGACCCTGTTGTGGATCGGCTTTGCCCTATGGCTGTTCCGGCCCGGCGGTGCGCAGCACAGTCGCGACGCGGCCAATATGATTTTCGCCGAAGACGACGAATTGCGCGGCAAGGATAAAGACAATGGCTGAGAAAATTCGCACCGATGAAGCCACCGGCACCGATACTGTCGGCCATGAATGGGATGGCATTGAGGAGCTGAACACACCGCTGCCACGCTGGTGGCTGTGGACCTTTTATGCCACCATATTCTGGGCACTGGTCTATGTCATTCTCTATCCCGCCTGGCCGCTGGTGAACAGTGCCACACAAGGCGTACTCGGCTGGTCGAGCCGCGGTGATGTCGAGAAGCAACTGGCCGCGCGCGAGGCGGAACTGGCGCCGATACATAAGGCGCTGATCTCTGCCGATATCAACAGTATCCCCGGCAATGCAGAATTGCGCACCACCGCGATACAGGGCGGCGCCTCGGCCTATAAGGTGCATTGCGTGCAATGCCATGGCGCCGATGCAGCGGGTCTTGGCGGCTATCCCAATCTCAATGATGATGACTGGCTCTGGGGCGGCGATCTGGAGGCGATTGAATATACTCTGGTGCATGGCATCCGTAATCCGGACCATGATGAAACCCGCTTCTCGCAAATGCCGGCCTTTGGCGCCGATGGCCTGCTCGACAATGCGCAGATTGGCGATGTTGTCTCCTATGTCCGCACGCTTTCGGGCGAGGAAAAGGCGAGCGCCGCTTCGCAGCGTGGTGCAGAGCTGTTCGCCAATAATTGTGCGGTCTGCCATGGTGCAGAGGGCAAGGGCGACCGTTCGCTCGGTGCCCCCAATCTGACCGATGCGATTGCGCTCTACGGTACAGATCGGGAATCGCTGACCCAGACCATCACCTATAGCCGCAATGGCGTGATGCCACGCTGGGGCCAGCGGCTAGACCCGGCCACCATCCGCATGCTGGCGGTTTATGTCCACTCACTTGGCGGTGGTGAGGCAGCGCCGGTGACCGATCAGGCGGCGGAAGAAATCGAAAATGCTGAAGGCGTAGCCGAGGCTGAGACCGCCTCGAAAGCTAGCGAAAGCAGCGATGGCTAACCCGGATATCACCGCCGAGCCGGAGCGGCATATTGATCTTTATGCCGCTCGCAAGGACGTTTTTCCCAAGGCGGTGAACGGCTTTTTCCGGCGTCTGAAATGGCAGATCATGGCGGTGACGCTGGCGATCTATTATATCACGCCATGGATCCGCTGGGATCGCGGCCCCTATGCGCCGGATCAGGCGGTGCTGGTCGATCTCGCCAATCGCCGTTTCTATATGTTCGGCATCGAAATCTGGCCGCATGAATTCTATTATGTTGCCGGCATGCTGGTGATGGCAGGCATTGGCCTGTTTCTGGTCACCTCAGCCGTCGGCCGGGCCTGGTGCGGTTATGCCTGTCCGCAGACGGTGTGGACCGATCTCTACCAGCATGTTGAACGCTGGGTCGATGGCGACCGCAACGCCCAATTCCGGCTGAAAGATGCGCCCTGGACCTTCACCAAGATCCGCAAGCGGCTGACCAAATGGGGTATCTGGCTGCTTATCGCTTTCTGGACCGGCGGCGCATGGATCATGTATTTTGCTGATGCACCAACATTGACGGTGGATTTCTGGCAGGGCGAAGCGGCTTATGTTGCCTATGCCACTGTCGGCATATTGACTGCGATAACCTTCATCTTTGGCGGCTTCATGCGCGAACAGGTGTGTATCTATATGTGCCCCTGGCCGCGTATCCAGACGGCGATGATGGACGAAAGATCGCTGATGGTCACCTATAAGGACTGGCGCGGTGAGAAGCGTGGCAGCATCAAAAAGGCCAAGAAGAACCCCGAAGAATTTGGCGATTGTGTCGATTGTAATCAGTGCGTCGCGGTCTGTCCTACCGGCATTGATATTCGCGAAGGGCCGCAAATTGGTTGTATCACCTGCGCCCTGTGCATTGATGCCTGTGATAAGGTGATGGAACAGGTCGGACGGCCACGTGGCCTCATAGATTATATTACCGAGGAAGATACTGAGCGCGAGAAAAAGGGTGAGCCAGCACGCGCCAATTGGAAGATGCTGCTGCGTCCGCGCACGCTGGCTTATTTCACGCTCTGGGCCAGTATCGGCATGGCGATGCTGTTCGTTCTCGGCAACCGTTCGCGGCTGGACCTTGCGGCGCAACAGGATCGCAGCCCGCCCTATGTCCAGCTTTCCAATGGCGATGTGCGCAACAGCTTCACCGTCAAGCTACGCAATATGGAGAACCGCCCACGTGATGTGATTATCTCGGTCAGCGGTCTGAAAGGCGCGAGTGTGTGGAGCGATACTGTGCCGCGCCGCGATGGTCAGACCAGCATCACTGCCTCTGTGCCAGCCGATAGCGTCGGCAAGCTGCAACTGTTTGTTGTCGCGCCGCGCGGTGGCACAGCGGATGAGGAACTGACTATCACCGCGCGCGGTGCCGATGCTGCTATTGACGACAGCAAGGCCAGCGACAGTGAAAGCTTTACCTTTGAAAGGCCAGGACAGTGAGCATGACCATGAATAATGGCCGCAAGCCGCCCAAGAAATTCACCGGCTATCATGCGCTGGCGATGTTTATTGCGTTTTTCGGGGTGATCATCGCGGTCAATCTGGTGATGGCGCGCTATGCCATTTCCAGCTTTGGCGGCACGGTGGTGGATAACAGCTATGTCGCTAGCCAGAAATATAATGAATGGTTGGAAGCGGCGCGGGCGCAGGAAATGTATGGCTGGACCATATCAGAGCCGCTGCGTGAGGATGGCTATGTGGTGATGCGCATTGCTCAGGGTGATGACAAGTTGCCGCTGACCGGCGCCAACATCACCGCCGAGGCGATGCACCCGGTGGGTCGTGCTGATGCTTTCACCTTCCAGCTGACCGAGAGTGCGCCAGGCGTCTATCGCAGTGTCGAGCCGGTGCCGGAAGGTCGCTGGAAGTTGCAGATCGAGATTGACCGCGCGGGCCAGAGCTATCGCATGCGGAGCGAGATATTGTGAACGCCGCCTACGCGCCTGTTGCGGTCGATGATGCCCCTGCCTGTGAGGATAGCCGCTTTGCCGTGCCCGCTATTCGCTGTGCTGGCTGCATCTCAAAGATTGAGCGCGGGCTGAATGCAGTTCCCGGTGTCGCGGCGGCGCGGGTCAATTTCTCCTCGAAACAGGTCGCGATTTCGCATGATCCGGCGCTGAGCGAAGCCGATCTGCTGCGCGCGATTGAGGATATCGGCTTTGAGGCGCAAATATTGGCGGATAATCCGCTGGCTGAGGAAAAGGGATCAAGCAAAGCGCTGCTGCGCGCGCTGGCGGTGGCCGGTTTTGGCATGATGAATATCATGCTGCTCTCGGTCAGCATCTGGTCGGGGGCCGATGGCGAGACGCGGACGTTGTTTCACTGGCTCTCGGCGCTGATCGCCATTCCGGTGATCGCTTATTCGGGCCGTCCGTTTTTTGCTTCGGCGCTGATGGCGCTCAAGCATGCGCGCACCAATATGGATGTGCCGATCAGCATCGGCATTTTGCTGGCCACCGGCCTCAGCCTTTATGAAACCGCGACCGACGGACCGCATGCCTATTTTGATGGTGTGGTGATGCTGCTCTTCTTCCTGCTCGCCGGACGCGCGCTCGATGGCATGATGCGCGACAAGGCGCGCAGCGGCATTGCCGCGCTACTCGGCAAAAGCGCGCCGGGTGCGATGGTGGTGCAGCCGGATGGCACGACCTTATGGACCAAGGCGCGCGACATCCGGCCCGGTATGACGATGCAATTGGCGGCGGGTGAAAGGCTGGCTGCCGATGGCGTGATCGATCAGGGCGCGAGCGGCTTTGATATGGCGATGCTCACCGGTGAGAGCGATCCGCAGCACAAGGGCAAGGGCGATGCGGTCTATGCCGGCACAGTGAACCTGACCGCGCCAGTGCGGGTGCGCGTCACCGCCAGTGGCAATGACACCAGCATTGCCGATATTGCCCGGTTGATGGATGAAGCAGGGCAGCATCGCTCCTTTCATGTCCGCATCGCCGACAAAGCTGCGCGCTATTATGCGCCTGTAGTGCACTCTCTGGCGCTGTTGTCGTTCACCGGCTGGATGATTGCGGGCGCGGGGGTGCATCAGTCGCTGCTGATCGCGGTGGCGGTGCTGATTATCACCTGCCCCTGTGCGCTTGGCCTTGCGGTTCCGGCGGCGCAAGTGGTGGCAGCGGGAGCGTTGATGAAGCGCGGGGTGCTGGTCAAGGATGGCAGCGCCCTGGAGCGGCTGGCGACGGCCAATCATGTGATTTTCGACAAGACCGGCACGCTGACACTGGGCCGACCACGCCCTGGTGCTATCGATCATCTGTCCGCTGACGAGAAAAGTGTGGCGCTGGCGTTGGCCCAGGCGAGCCGCCATCCGCTGAGCAAGGGATTGCGTGAAGCTTTGTTGGCCGAAAAACTGACTCCGGCGGAGATCGACGAGCCGAGTGAAGTGGCGGGCAAAGGGATGCGCGCGCTGTGGCAAGGGCAGGAGGTTCGGCTCGGCAAAGGCGATGTGCAGAGCGAGGGATTGGCAGTCACGTTCAGCATCGGCGCTGAGGCCAAGCTGATCAGCTTCACCGATCCGCTGCGCCCCGATGCCGACACCGCTCTGGCGGCGCTCGCCGACAAGGGTATGACCGCCTCAATCCTCTCCGGCGATACGCTTGATGCCGTCGCCCCGGTCGCACGGCGGCTGGGACTGACGGCGCAGGCCGGTGCCAGCCCGCAGGACAAGCTGGAAACCATCGACCGGCTGAGCTCGACTGGACGCAATATCCTGATGGTCGGCGATGGCCTGAATGATGGCCCGGCGCTGGCGGCGGCGCATGTCTCGATGGCGCCCGGCTCGGCCAGCGATGTTGGCCAGCAGGCGGCGGATGCGGTGTTCACCGGGGATTCGCTGATGGGCCCGGCGCTGGCGGTGCATATGGCGCGGCGGACCATGGCCATCGTGCAACAGAATTTCGCGCTCGCCATTGGCTATAATGTGCTGGCGGTGCCGCTGGCGATATCGGGCATGGTCACGCCTTTAGTGGCGGCGGTGGCGATGTCGCTGTCCTCGCTGATCGTAGTCGGCAATGCACTGCGCTTGAGCCGGGCGCTGCCGTCCGATCATACCGAAGATAGCAACGAAACTTCCATGGCAACGATATCCAATATGCAGGCGGCACCGGCATGAGCGGTCTAGCGATCCTGATTCCTATCGCCCTGTTCATGGGGTTGTGCGGCCTGGGTTTCTTCTTCTGGGCCATGCGCAATGGCCAGTTTGAGGATCTGGACGGCGCCGCGCATCGCGTTCTCATCGACGATGAAGCGCCGACTTCAGGCGATGATGATGGGGAGGGCGGATAATGCAGTGGTTCCGCACCCATGGTCTTGCCATTGCCCCGGCTTTGTCCTCGCTCGCCACCATGGCGATGACCCCGGTGCTGATGCAGATACTGGTGCCGGAGGGCAGCGTGATGCTGATCAGCCTGTGCTCGTCCGATGGCGTCGAACAGACCATCGCCGTGCCGCTGGGCGATGATGAGCAGGACCCGATGGACCATTGTCAGACCGCGTGCCACGCTATGTGCTCGCGCAAGGATCAGGTCAAGCCGACGCACAAGCCAAAAATATGATACTCTTCAGATCAAGAGGAGGCCAGCCATGACCGGAACCTGTATCTGTGGCGCTGTGAGCGTCACCATCGAGACTGCACCCGACTTTATCCATGATTGTAATTGCAGCCTGTGTCGTAAATCAGGTGGAGCGTGGGGCTATTTCTCTTCTGCGCAATTTCACCAAGAAGGAGAAACAGTATCCGTAACGCGCAGCGACAAAGAGCTTGCAAGCGCTGAAATCCACTCTTGCCCGATATGCTGTGCAACAACGCATTTTACCATGTCGGAGGAGTTTACCGAGAAGCACGGACCAACGGATATGGTCGGTGTGAATATGCGGCTGTTTGACCTGGAAGCGCTAGACGGCGTGGAAGTCCGCTTTCCTGATGGCAATGGCTGGTCTGGCGAGGGCGAATTTGAATATAGGCGAGAGGCTGAGACAATAGGCAAAGACTTTGCCTGGTAGTACCACGTTCACAGCATTTCTGACAGACAAATAGAAAGAGCGGAGGATAACCCCCCGCCCTTTCGGCATCATGCACTATGCAGGTGCGACCCTATAGTTTGATGCCAAGACCAATACCGACAACAACCGGGTCGAGGGAGATATTCACCCGTTGTGTCCCAGCGGCGGTGGTATTCAGTGTCGCGGTGGTGTCGATATCGAGATATTTGATATCGAAGTTGAGGAAAAATCGCTCATTCAGCTCGATATCTACGCCAGCTTGCAGGGCAAAACCGAAGCTGTCATCGAGATCGACATTGGTAGGGCCAACCGCGTCTACCAGTCCATTGCTGGCATCCTCTTCATAGAAGAGCGTGTAGTTGATACCGGCACCGACATAAGGGCGTATCTTGCCATCGGGCACAAAATGATATTGCGCCGTAAGCGTCGGTGGCAGCACCCATGTATCGGCCAGTTCGCCAATAGCACCAGTGGTGCCGGTGCGGCCCGATGCAGTGTGTTGGGTAGTCGCAGCGATCAGCTCAAAACCGATATGATCGGTCGCCATATAGGTAATGTCGACCTCGGGCATGATGGAATTATCAACGCTGACACGCTCTCCGGGGAAAGCAGGCAAAATGCTGCTGCTGGTCTCGCTCGGCGCAACATTGATGGCGCGAACCCGAAGCAGCCAGTCACCCTGTTCGGCAAATGCCGGCGTAGCGCTCATCATAGCGCCCAAGCTGGCGGCGGTTGCGAGTATTTTCGTCATCTTTTTCATCTTTGTTCTCATCGGCTTGTCCTTACTCTTCTTCAATGCGCTGCACTTTAGGTGGGGCGTTGCGTTGCTGCATTGATCTGGAACAAGCGATTTTTTGATCTGGCTCAAAGACTTGGGGGTGCAAAGGGTTCAGAACATGACGCCATGTGGACCTATTATCCCGAACTGCTCAAGCAGCCGGTGCCCCGTTATACCAGCTATCCGACAGCGGCGGATTTCGTCGACACCATCGGTGTTGCCGAGCATGAGGCCGCGCTGGATGGCATAATTGCGGGTCAGCCTATATCTCTTTATGTCCATATCCCGTTTTGCGAACAGATCTGCTGGTATTGCGGCTGCAACACCGCCAAGTCTAATCATGTCGCCAGACTTGACAGCTATCTCAATGCCTTGGGTGAAGAGATTGACCTAATAGCACAGCGGCTTGGGGGCCGCGGCCGGGTGAAGCGCATAGCCTTTGGTGGGGGGAGTCCCAATGCTTTGGGGCCGCTGCGCTTTACCCGGCTGCTCGATATGCTGATGCTGACATTCCGGCTCGAAAATCCGATATTTTCAATTGAGTTGGACCCGCGCAGTTTTAGCGAAGATTGGGTGCGGGTCATCAGAAGCGCGCATATCAGCCATGCCAGTCTTGGCGTGCAGACTTTTTCCCCTGAATTGCAGAAAGCGATTGGTCGCATTCAGCCCAAAGAAGATATTATCGTCACTGTCGAGGCCTTGCGTCGTGCCGGCATCTCGTCTCTCAATTTTGATCTGATGTATGGTTTGCCAGGCCAGAGTCGCGAAGAGCTGGATCGCTGCCTGACACAGGCAATTGCGTTGAAGCCTGATCGGGTCGCGCTGTTCGGCTATGCGCATGTGCCGACACTGATTCCGCGCCAGCGTCAGATTGACGATGCTAACCTGCCCGGCGCTACAGAGCGTTTTGTCATGGCGAAACTGGGCTATCAGCGCTTGACCGAGGCTGGCTATTATCCGGTTGGCTTTGACCATTTCGCGCTGCCGCATGATCGGCTGGCCAAAGTCGCCAAGAGCGGCCTATTGCGACGCAATTTTCAGGGTTTTACCGACGACCAAAGTGATGTTCTGCTTGGATTGGGAGCTTCCGCGATCAGCGAGTTCCCCGATCTTATCGTGCAGAACGAAAAGAATATTGGCGATTATCGTAGACGACTGGAAGCTGGGGGGCTTTCCAGTTCGCGTGGCATCAGGCGCTCGCTGGATGACCAGCGTCGCGCCGCGATAATCGCTGATATACTCTGCCATGGCAGCGCCGATCTCTCCGCGCTAAACCACGGCAGACATCATCGTGATCAGCTCGCGCCCTTTGTTGAGCGCGGGCTGATCGCGTACCATGATGATGTATTGCGCCTGGCGCCGGACGGCCTGCCCTATGCCCGCTCGATAGCGGCGCAGTTTGACAGCTATCGCGATCTCGCGCCGAAGGTGTTGAGCAGCGCTATCTAAACCGCTTGTATTGCAAGCCGGTCGATATCGGTGCATCGCTAATATTCCATGCAGCAGATACTATCATGACAAAGGCTATTGTCGCAGATATTGGCGGCACCCATGCCCGCTTTGCCATTGCGATTATCGCAGATGGCAGGCCTGTCCGGCTGGAACAGATTGCGACAAAGCGTGTTGCGGATCATGCGACGATTGAAGCCGCTTGGCGCAGCTATATCGACACACTTGCTCTGCCTGTGCCGCGTCAGGGAGCGATTGCCATGGCGGGGTCGGTAAAGGGCGATGTGTTGCGTTTTACAAACAACCCTTGGGTGATCGACCGAAGAACCATCGCCGACACACTTGATCTGGATCGCTGTGTTGTCTGCAATGATTTCGACGCGGTTGGCCATACGGTGGCGCAGAGTGGGAGTGATGATCTGGCGCATCTCTGTGGCCCTGCGACATGGCCCGAAAGCGGCGTGATAAGCATTATCGGTCCCGGAACCGGCCTGGGCATTGCCAGTGTGCTGCGGCTGGCCAATGGCGATTATCATGTCATCCCGACCGAAGGCGGCCATCTGGATTTCGCGCCGCTGGATGATTTTGAGGATGCGCTATTAGCGCACCTGCGCAAAATTCATGACCGAGTGTCGATTGAGCGCATAGTGTCCGGCCCTGGGCTCAGACCGATTTATGAAACGCTGGCGGCACAGCAGGGCAAAACGTCTCAGCCCGAAGATGATCCGGTGCTATGGCAACAGGCTCTGTCCGGAGAGGATGAGCTTGCGGTGCAAGCATTGAAGCGGTTTTGTTTGTCACTGGGGGCAGTGGCAGGGGATATTGCCATTGCCCAAGGCGCGTCAGCGGTGGTGATTGCCGGTGGTCTGGGTGCGCGGCTTGCAGACTATCTGCCGCGTTCAGGCTTTGCCAAACGGTTCACGGCCAAAGGGCGCTATCAACAGCATATGGAAAGCTTGCCAGTACGGCTTCTGGTGGCCGAGGAGCCGGGCTTGTTCGGCATGGCGGCGATGTTGGCGCGAAGCTAACGAGCTTCTGATTCGGCAGAGAGAGGCGAAGGCTGTTCCACCCGCTCGCCTTCACCGGTGCGCAATTCACGTGGCTCCAATATTGCAGCAGTCTCAATAAAATCGAGCGCCTGCCGCGCCGTGGTATAGCGTTTGGCCAAATCTACCCAATCCTCCACTGGTTCCTGATTAGGCAGTTTCTGGACCTCGGCCAAGGCTTCAGCAACCCGTTCTGATTCCAGATAGGTTGCTGCCCGCTCCAGTCTCTGTTCGGGTGCAGGTGATGGCGATCCCTGTTTGCGCAGCACAAACAGTTCGCTGGTCTCGCGCCGGAAGGATTCCCACCAATTCTCCTCCGGATGTGCTCCGGTAGAGGAAGGCGAAATCTCTGCCAGCCCGGTGCGCAGCGCATCCATGGTGACCGGCTTGCGCGAGGCTTCGATAATTGTGGCGACGGCATTGGGCTGCGCCGCGCCAAAGCGCAGTTTGAGTTGTTCCTCAATATAGCCAAGCGGCGACCCGGTATCGAGCGCGCGGCGAGCGGCAAAGGCGATCAGCAGCCCTTCGGCGCGTGCCGCATTGCCCGATGCTGCCTGTGCCTGCACATTAATACGTGACAGGCGGTCCTCCAGCTCGGCAACACGCCGCGACAGGCCGGTACCCACAAGTGACGCATCGCTCGCAATGGCGTTGTTCGTTGCAGCGGAAGGTGCCGATGAAGGGGTTGCGCTGGCCACAGTACCATCGGCCTGAATCCTTTGATCAAGCTGGCGCACAGGCTCGCTCACCTGTGCCTCGGTCTCACTGGTGCCGGTGGTTGCGGCTTCGCTCTCCCCACCCAGCAGATTGAAGCGCGACATCGCCCATCCGGTGGCGATACCACCACCAATAAAGGCGATCAGTGCGAAAAAGATCAGCGGCCTTATGCCGAGCCCCTTGCCTGAGCGCGCAGAAATGGGTTCATAATCCTTGTTCATAGCCATTGAGTATCTGATCTCATCTGAACGGGCCGTGATGCCCACTTAATACAGTTCAGTCCCTCTGGCACAATATTTGTGCCTGCGCCAGCATTGCCGCATCATCGGGCCGCTCTGCGATATGCACGCTATGCCACTTGGCCGTAGCAGAATCTGCCGCACGCTGACTGATGGTGAGTAGGATATGGGGAGAGGCAGTCAGCCCAAGCCGTGCCATTTCATCCTCAAATGTCTCCACCGCAGCAGCGGAATAGGCCATGATGACACAGGGACTTTTCAGCGCTCTCTCCGCCTCATCGCAAAGCAGCTGATTCTGGGCTTCGTAGCAAATAATCGTCTGTACGCTGAGGCCCGGTCTTGGCTTCAACGCGGTATGCGTGCGCCCAGTGAGGCGCAGTGGCTTACTATACCCATCGCTGACAAGCGCATCGACACAGCTTTCCAGGCCATCTGATCCGGTGAAAGCCACGTTCAGCCCTGCAGCGCGCGCGGCTTCAGCCGTTGTCTTGCCAACCGCATATACTGGGGCTTCTTTTAGAAGCGCGAGATTTTCGCCGCCATGGCGCAGCACATTGGCGCTGCCGATCAGCACCGAATCAAAATCCTGCCCTATGTCCCAATCGACAGGTTCAACCGTGAACAGCGGTGCAGCCACCGGATTCAAACCGAGCTCGCGTGCGGCTTTGCAGCTCGCTGTTAGCCCCGGTTCGGGCCGGGTGATCAATAATGGTCTCACAGGGCTGGTGGGTCGAACAGCCGGGTAATGCTATCTGGCGCCTTGGCGAGCATGGCGCCTGCCAACTGGCTTACTGCATCGATATCGGCTTGGTGATCAGCACCATCGAAAACCAGTGTCTCGGCGACATGATCGCGGCCATCTTCGGAATAGAGAATGGCGCGCATCGTCTTTTGCCCGCCCTGCGTGCTGACATGCGCCGCGACCGAGCTGTGGCACGAGCCGCCAAGCGCAGCGAGAAAATGCCGCTCCAGCATCACTGCATCATGGGTGGCGGCATCGTCAATTGCCTCCAGAAATGCGCGCAATGCAGGATTGTCGGTGCGGGTCTCGACGCCAATCGCACCCTGTGCAGCAGCGGGAGTCCAGACCGCCTTGTCCAGTGGCGCGCCCAGATCACCTTGTTCAAGACGATCGAGTCCGGCCTTGGCCAGCAGCGTAACATCGGCCACGCCTTTTTCCAGCTTGGCCAGTCTTGTCGCGACATTGCCGCGAAACAGCACAACCTCAATATCAGGACGTAGACTGCGCATCTGCGCCGCGCGTCGTGGTGAACTTGTGCCGAATTTCGCGCCGTCTGGAATATCCGCAATCGAATCCGCGCCGATCAGGACATCGCGGGCATCGGCGCGGGGCAGGATCGCGGAAATGGTGAATTGCTCGGGGCGGATAGTCTCGACATCCTTCATCGAGTGGACCGAGAAATCGACCGTGCTATCCTCCAGATGAAAGTCCAGCTCACGCGTCCATAACGCCTTGCCACCGACTTCGCGCAGTGCTCGATCTGTGATCTTGTCGCCGCTTGCCTCAGCGGCGCAAATCTCTATCGCACCTTCGGGCAAATCATGCGCTGTACGCAGTCGATCCGCTACTTCATGCGCCTGTGCCATAGCTAGAGGCGAACTGCGTGTGCCCAGCTTTAAAGGCCGGTTTTCAAGAATTTGATGGATGGATTCAGAAGAAGTCGTGGCGCTGTTTGTCATTTCATATTTGGTCCTAGCGCGGAACATCGTTAAGGGAAAGCGCCATGGCCTTGATCCTTGGCATTGAATCCAGCTGCGACGAAAGCGCGGTCGCGTTGATTGGCGATGACCGCCGCATTTTGGCGCATCGGCTCGCGTCGCAGGAAGCAGCGCATCAGCCCTATGGCGGCGTGGTGCCGGAAATTGCCGCGCGTGCGCATATTGAGAGCCTGCCGCCTCTGATTTCCGCCGTATTTGATGAGGCCGGGCTTGCGCTGGAGGATTGCGATGCGATCGCTGCGACATCCGGTCCGGGGTTGATTGGTGGTGTCATGGTCGGCATGGTGATGGGCAAGGCGCTGGCCATGGCAGCGGGCAAGCCGTTTCTGGCGATCAATCATCTGGAGGGCCATGCCCTGTCGCCGCGGCTCGACGATGCGTCGCTTGAGTTCCCCTATATGCTGTTGCTGGTTTCCGGTGGCCACTGCCAGATTCTACGTGTTGATGGCCCGGGCGAATATGCGCGGCTGGCGACGACGATTGATGATGCGCTGGGCGAGGCGTTTGACAAGACCGCCAAGGTGTTGGGGCTGGGCTATCCTGGCGGCCCGGCGGTGGAGAAGCTGGCGCACAAGGGTAATTCCGAAGCGGTGCCGCTGCCGCGACCTCTGCTCGGTTCGGATGAGCCGCATTTCTCCTTTGCTGGTCTCAAAAGCGCGGTGCTGCGCGCAGTAGAAAGCGGTGACTATGCCGCTGCGGATATTGCTGCATCCTTTCAGCAAGCGGCGATTGATTGCGTAATTGATCGTCTCGGCAAGGCGCTGAAAGAAACGCGCTTTGATACCCCAATCACCCGGCTCGTGGTCGCAGGTGGTGTTGCCGCCAATCAAAGTGTACGCGCTGCATTGGAAGCCTTGGCGGCGGAGCATGATCTCGATTTTTCCGCGCCACCGACATGGCTGTGCACCGACAATGCGGCGATGATTGGCTGGGCCGGGATGGAGCGTTTTCTCGTTGGCGACATGGGTGATCCGCTCGATTTTAAAGCCCGCCCGCGCTGGCCATTGGATGACGCTGC
Source organism: Pseudomonadota bacterium (assembly GCA_038748365.1). GTDB lineage: Bacteria > Pseudomonadota > Alphaproteobacteria > Sphingomonadales > Sphingomonadaceae > Alterisphingorhabdus. The sequence continues at coordinate 322,309 of JBCDIZ010000003.1, read as the reverse complement.
TCCTGCGGTACGCGGTGCCGGGGTGAAGGCGTGAGCGGTGTTGCAGAAATCGGCGTATTGGGCGCAGGCGCCTGGGGCACTGCGCTGGCACAGATGCTGGCATCGGATGGCCGCCCGGTGCGGATATGGGCGCGCGAGCAAGAGGTGGTAAGCGCGATCAATAGCGCCCATGAAAACCCGATATTCCTGCCTGATCGTCCGCTGTCGCCCTCTATTATTGCTACCGATAATCTAAGCAGCATGAACGGGATGGAAGCGCTGCTGGTCGTCACGCCAGCACAACATATGCACAGCGTTCTTGCACAGCTGGACAATCCCGGCGCGCTGATATTGTGTAGCAAGGGAATTGAGGTCAGCTCTGGTTCTTTTATGTTCGATATTGCCGCCAAACTGTTCCCCGATGCACCCAAAGCGGTTCTGGCTGGCCCCAATTTTGCGCATGAAGTCGCATCGGGTCAGCCCGCCGCTGCGACACTGGCCTGTTGCGAGGATGCGCTATGGGAAAAGCTGTCGCCGATGATCGCAAGGCCGCATTTCCGTCCCTATCGCTCGTCTGATCCGATCGGTGCGGAGATTGGCGGCGCTGTCAAAAATGTGCTCGCCATAGCCTGTGGCGTGGTCGATGGATTGGGTCTCGGTCAGAATGCGCGGGCTGCTCTGATCAGCCGCGGATTTGCGGAAATGGTGCGTTTCGGCGTTGCCTGTGGTGCGGAAGCGGAGACTTTGAGCGGCCTTTCCGGGCTTGGCGATCTGGTGCTCACCTGCTCGTCGGAAAGCTCGCGCAACTTCTCTTTTGGTCGCGCATTGGGGCAAGGGCAAACCGCAGAATCGCTGATGACCGGGCGGACAACCGTGGCTGAAGGCGCACACACCGCGCCAGTGCTGCAACAGGTCGCGCGCGAACATGGCGTGGAAATGCCGATCGTCGATTCCGTCTGCGCCCTGCTCAGCGGTGAGGCGGAAGCGGCGAGCGTTGTCACCGATTTGCTAGCAAGACCGTTAGGCAGCGAATGAGCGAGGCGGCATCTCCATCCAAGCCCGAGGAAGGCGATGAGGATATCTCGCGTCTCGCCAAGGGTGGACGGACCAATTTCTTCGGCTTTCTGCTGCGATTGGCCGCGCGACTGCCCTTTCTGTTTATCGCCGGGCGAATGTATGGTCCCGAAGTGCTCGGCCGCTTTGCCTATGCGATCTTGATCGTCGAACTGGCGGCGCAACTGGCAACGCTCGGCCTGCGCCGTGGGCTGGCTGAACAGCTTAGTCGCACCGAGAGGCCGCATGTACATGTCGTGTTTGATGGCCTGTTGGTCAGCACTTTGGCCTCGGCACTGGCTGCGGCTTTGCTGATTGCTTTTCCGCAGGCGATGTTTCCCAATAGTCAAATCAACGATCTTGACCGTTTCCTGCCGCTGGTGATCTTTTTCATCGTCGGTTCGGATGTCGCTCTGGCGGCTTTGGCCTATCGCTTTGATATCGCCTCGACCGTCCGCGCGCGAGCGATTATTGAACCCTGGACAATCAGCATCGCCGCTCTGGGCTTCTATTTCTATTCTACCCGCGATGGGCTGATTCTCGCCTATGTCGTCTCGATGCTAGCGGCGCTGCTCGCCTCGATAATCCCGCTGATCCGCAGCTATGGCCTGCCTATTGGCTGGCGGCCCAAGCCGGTGCAGCTCATATTATTGGCGCGGCAAAATGTTCCGCTGGCCGCCGCAGACGCGGTCGAATGGGGCAGCCGTCGCCTTGATCTCGCGATCCTTGGTCTGTTCGTCTCACCCGCTGTGGTCGGGATTTATTATGTCGCGCAACAGGTGGCCAGTCTGCCACAAAAGCTCAAAACCAGCTTTGACCCGATATTGGGTCCGGTCATCACCCGTAATCTGGAAGCGGGAAAGCTTAAGGAAATAGCGGCGCAGGTGAGCCAGGTCGGTTTCTGGATTATCGCGGCACAGGCGGGCGTCGCGCTGGCATTGGGGATACCCGGCGAGGCGGTGATGGGCCTGGTCGGGCCGGAATTTGTCGGCGGCAATGGCGCTATGGTGCTACTATTGGCTGCCGAGGTGGTGGCCGCCACCGCTGTGGTCAGCGAGTCGGTACTGGTCTATGTCGCGCGCCATCGCAATTTGTTTATTTCGCTCGCAATGCTGGGACTTCAGGCTTTGTTGAGCCTCGGCATCATTCTGCTGATGCGCAGCTGGGGCTGGCCGCCACTCTATCAGGCAGCGGGTGTCGCTCTGGCCTTGGCGCTGGCGCTGGCGTTTGCCTCGGTGGTCAAAGCGATATTGCTGTCTGGTATCCTGGGTGCCCCAGTGAATGGTTGGCGCTGGGCGCTGGTATGGGCGACCGCGCTGGCCGCGGTCATTGGCTGGGCGGCGACACAGTTCCTGCCCGAATGGGCCGAACTCGCTTTTGGCGTCCCGGCAATCCTTGGCCTGTATGGCTGGATGATCTGGTATAAAGGCTTTGGCGAGGCTGACCGTGTGTTGTTTAGAAGAAATGCTGCATGAATTTCCTCCCCATATATGGGGAGGGGACCGTCGAAGACGGTGGAGGGGGCTATCCATATAGCACAGCGCGAGCCGTGATCCCCCTCCGTCTCGCCTTCGCAAAAGCTACGGCGAGCCACCTCTCCGTAAACGGGGAGGAAAATTGCTCAATGCGCGGGCAGTTGTTCGGCGACCAGCTCAGACAGACGCGCCTCTGAGCGTGCACCGAAATGGCTGATGATCTCGGCGGCGGCAATCGCACCCATGGTCAGGCACTGGCTCACCGGGCGCCCATCGACCATGCCTTTGAGGAAGCCGGCGGCGAACAGATCACCTGCGCCCGTGGTGTCCACTACCTTCTCAATCGGCTGCGCGCGGACCGAGGCATATTCGCCCTGATGCATCGCAACCGCACCATCGGGGCCGCGGGTAACCGCTAATGTCGGCACCTGAGGTGCGACCTTGGCCACGGCTTCGTCAAAATCGTCAATTTGAGTGAGTGATTTGATCTCGACTTCATTGGCGAAGAGAATATCGATCTTGCCTGCATCGAGCAGCGTCTGGAAGTCATCACGATAACGATCGATCACAAAAGCATCGGACATGGTGAAGGCGACTTTGCGTCCAGCGGCGCGAGCAATATCAATCGCCTTTAGCATCGCATTGCGCGGTTCTTCCGGGTCCCAGAGATAGCCTTCAAGATAGAGGATGCCCGCACTGGCGATCAGCTCTTCATCCAGCGCATTGGCAGGAAGGAACTGCGATGCGCCCAAAAAGGTGTTCATCGTGCGCTGGCCATCGGGCGTGACGAGAATGAGACAGCGCGCCGTTGGTGGCTCGCCCTCGCGCGCGGCGGTGGTGAAATCGACGCCGGCAGCGCGAATATCATGCGCGAAAATCTCGCCGAGCTGGTCATTGGCGACCTGGCCGACAAAGGCGCAGCGCGCGCCGAGTTCCGCGAGACCGGCGAGCGTATTTGCCGCTGAGCCGCCGCTGATTTCCTGCGCTTTGCCCATATCGGCATAGATGTTCCGCGCCTGATCGGCATCGATCAGGGTCATGCCGCCCTTGTTCATCGCGTGGCGGGCGAGGAAATCATCTTCGGCCGCTGCCATCACATCGACAATGGCGTTTCCGATGGCGAGCACATCATAACGGGTATCGGTCATTACAGGCATGTTCCTTTGGCCAAAAAGCGTTGCAGCGCCCCTATCGGAGCCATTGGACGGGTTCAAGCGACAATTGCAGAAGCTCATCACCGGTCTGTCCAAAATCCTGCCATATAGTGAAGCTGCACCCTTGACCTGCACCACTGTATTGCGGCACTATAACGCACATGCTTATTGATGCTTTCTTCGCCTCAGTGCGCCAGCTTACCGATCGGGCGATATTGAAAATCCTCGCCAAATCGGCGCTGGTGACGCTGATCTTCTTTGTCGGATTGGGCTTTGCGTTCTGGTGGGTGATTGACTGGCTGACCGATATGCTGGTCGGATGGTTGCAAGGGCCCTTGGGTGAATGGGCCGGAGCGCTGGCCTATCAACAGGCAGCCGATGTATTTCTGGCAATAGTTATCGGGCTGTTGGCAAGCTGGCTCTGGTTTCGCACCATTGCCGCCGCTTTGATCCCGATTTTCGGTGATGATGTGGTGGTGGCTGTTGAGCGCAAACATTACCCACATGCGCTGGTGCGGGCGCGGAATATCGGCTTTGCCGAAGGTTTAGGGCTGGGCCTGAAAAGTCTGGGACGCACTTTAGGGTATAATCTGTTATTCCTGCCCGCCTATATCGTACTCGCTTTTACCGGCGTCGGTCTGGCGGTGCTGCTGATCGTCGTCAATGCCATGCTTCTGGGGCGTGATTTTGACGATATGATGCGTGCACGTCATGGCGAGGCCTATGGCCTGCACAAGGCGGATGATCATCTCTTTCCCAGCTTTACCCGTTTCTTGCTCGGTCTTGCGACTGTCGGCATTTTGACAATTCCGCTTGTCAATTTTCTCGGCATGATTATCGGTACCGCCATGGCGGCGCATATGGCGCAGAGCCAGACGGTGAAAGAGCATGTAAAGGCCCAGGTCGCCTGATCGCTCTGTCGCTATAAGGCAATGGAGGGCGATCAGGATTATGGGCACAGCATCAAGATCACGCATCGCCCTTATGGTTGCAATGGCATTCGGCCTTGCCGGTTGTGCCGCTGCGCCTGCCGCATCCGTCAGCAGTACAGGCGCGCCAACCAATGTCGCACCACCGCCACTTGATACGCGTGGTCTGAAAGCCGTGTTGAATCGCAGCGATGATGAGCTGGTGGCGCTGTTCGGGGCACCGCGGCTTGATGTTGTCGAAGGCGCAGCGCGCAAATTGCAGTTCTCGGGCAAGAACTGCGTCCTCGATGTCTATCTCTACCCACCGGAAAACGGCGGCGAACGCAAAAGCACCTATGTCGATGCGCGTGATCGGCAGGGCGGGGCGGCAGACCGTGCCAGCTGCGCCAATGCATTGCGGCGCTAGACTGTCTTAGCGGTCATAATCAAAGCCATTGGCGACCAGCTTGCGCCAGCGTTTCTGGCGGTGCTTGAAAAATACCTGCGCGAACGTGGCGATCACTGGCGTGAGTAATCCGGCCTCAATGATGACCCGATCCGTGTAATGCGTGTCGTCACCATCGGCGCGGATTTCGATTCTATGGTCCCAGCGCTTTATCAATGGCCCATAACCATTGTCGCGGATAAAGTGCGTGTCGTTTTGCGGTTTGGGGAAGCTGATATGGATGGCCTGCCAGCCGACTGGCAACAAACCGAACAGCCACATCCATGCCCGATATTCACCCTCGCCCCAGCTTTCAGGGAAAGGCTTGCCACTTTTGGGTGTGAAGCGGATTAGCGGGTGGGCAATATAGTCGAGCAGCTGTGACGTGCGGACATGCTCCTTCACCGTCTCTAATGATGCGGCCAGATGGATGGAGAGGGTGAGGGTGCGTGGCATCACCCATTCAGTATCAGACGGTGAAGCTCTCGCCGCAGCCACATTCGCCGGTGGCATTGGGATTGTTGAACACGAATCCGGCGGTAAAGTCATCTTCCTGCCAATCCATGGTCGAGCCGATGAGATACATCACCGAAGCGCTGTCGACATAGAAGACGCCGCCCGGAGTCTCAATCTTCTCGTCAAACTTGGCTTCTTCGGTGACATAATCGACCGAATAGGCCAGCCCCGAACAGCCACGGCGCGGGGTAGAGAGCTTGACGCCGATCGCGTCTGCGGGCGCTTGTGCCATCAGCTTGGCAATGCGTGCCTCTGCGTCCGGAGTCAGAATGATCGCGGCGGGGCGTTCTCTGGTTTTGGTTACCGACATTTTACTTCCTTGTAGGCCTTACTCTGCGCTTGGTAATAACTCTTCAATCAAGGCTGCAACACTATCAGGCTCATTATTAGCATGATCCATGGCTGTATTTCTGATCTTGGCCAAGTCTTCGCCACTCAAAACGCCATTCTTTCTAAGCTGGCCCATTAAACTCACCAAAAGATAAAATGATGCAGCATTAACAGTCTCGGGCTTGAAATTGTCACCAGCCATTTATTCACCTCCGAAACAAATCGAACTTTTAATAATCTATAGCATACCCAGCTCTAATTTTGCATCATCGCTCATCTTGCCGGGATCCCAAGGCGGATCCCAGACCAGATTGACCTCGGCATGACCGACGCCAGGCACCGCGCCGACCTGCATCTCCACCTCGCCGGGCATGGTTTCCGCTACCGGGCAATTGGGCGTGGTCAGCGTCATGGAGACAATCGCATGGCCATCATCTGTGACCTCGACGCCATAAATCAGGCCGAGATCATAGATATTGACCGGAATTTCCGGGTCATAAATTTCACGCAGGGTTTCGATAATCCCGTCATAGATTTCACCACCAGGCTGACCTGCAGCGTTGGCGCTCGGTGTCTGCGCCAGAAAGCCTTCCAGATAATCCTTTTGACGCTCTTCATTATTGGCACCCGCTTCGGCTTCTTTCTCGGCCGCCAGCGCAGCATCAACGGTATCGTTGACGCGTACCTTTTTCGGCGCTTCAACGCTGTCCACTTCCTCAACCGTGATATTGCGTGTGTCGGTCATAATCCTGTCCCGCCTATTGTCATCCTTAGCCGAATATCGTTGCGACGCGTTTAAGGCCGCGCATCAGTGCTGCGACATCGTCCGCGTCTGAATAAAGCCCGAAACTGGCCCGCGCGGTGGCGGGCACGCCGAGATGATCCATCAGCGGCTGGGCACAATGATGCCCGGCGCGGATCGCCACCTGTTCCTCATCCAATATAGTGCCGATATCATGCGGATGCACCCCTTCCATGGTGAAGGAGAGAATACCCGCCGATTTCTCCGGCCCAAATAACCGGATAGAATTGATCTGGCTGAGTTGCTCACGCGCCTGGCGCACCAGTTCGGCCTCATGCTGGAACAGTTTCTCCGGGTTACGTGCATCGACATAGTCAATCGCGGCGTGCAGTGCGATCACCTCGGCGATCATCGGCGTGCCGGCCTCAAACCGTCCCGGCGCGGGGGCGTAAGTGGTTTTGTCAAAGGTTACGCGGTCGATCATCGCGCCACCACCCTGATAAGGCGGCATAGCGTTGAGTGTTTCTTCCGGTGCCCATAGAACGCCGACACCGGTGGGGCCATAAAGCTTGTGGCCGGAAAAGACGTAAAAATCACAGCCCAGTTCTGCCATGTTGAGCCGCATGCGCGGTGCGGCTTGACAGCCATCAAGCAACAGCTTCGCACCCACAGCATGAGCGGCTTTTGCGGCGCGTTTTACACCGAGGATCGAACCCAGCACATTGGAAACATGCGCCAGTGCGACGATCTTGTGCTGTTCGGTGAGATTGGCTTCGAGCCAGTCGAGATCAATCCGGCCATCGTCAGTCAGCGGGCAGACATCAATATACGCGCCCTGTTTCTCGGCAAGTAGCTGCCACGGCACGATATTGCTGTGATGCTCCAACTGACTTAGCATGATGCGGTCACCCGCTTGGATATTCACGCTGCCCCAGCTCTGAGCCACCAGATTGATGCCCTCGGTTGCGCCGCGGACAAATACGCATTCATTGGGGGATGCGGCGCCGATAAATGTCGCCACCCGCTCACGCGCGGCTTCAAACGCCATGGTCATATTGGCCGAGCGCGCATATACGCCGCGATGGACGGTGGCATAGTCTTCGCCCATGGCGCGGCTCATGGCATCGATCACCGCTTGTGGCTTCTGCGCCGAAGCAGCGGTATCGAGATAATGCCAGCGCTGGCCGTCCGCATCGGTCAGACCGGGGAAGTCAGCGACAGAGCTGGTGGTTATGGTAGTGGGCGCGTTCATTGTTTCACCTCTGCGCTATGACCATAGGATTGGCGGCCATTAGCGCGCGCAATCAAAGCATAGGCGACAAGATATTGCGCTTTTTCCTTCAGAGCTTCAGAAATTTCAGCAATCGATATCGACGGATGATGTTGCGCGAGTATAGGCAATTGTTTGTCCGCCTCCACTGCAATTTGGGCTTCACAGGCGTCCACAGCCGCTTCCACTAGCCGCCAGGAATCTTTGTCTTCAGCCAGGACTTCGGCGGGAACCTGCTCGGCCTCTTGCAGCAGGCACGCCTTTGCTGACCCTAGTTCAGGGGGCATTTGTGGTTGCTGTAACAGCAAAATGGCCAATACTGCGCTCAAAGAATCGCCTCCAGTGCCTCAAGCGCACGCCCTTCAATCGCTTCACGCGCGGCGTCGTCTTCGACTGAAACATAAGCATCAACAATAAACGCCTGTAGCATCAGCCGCTGTGCCGTGACGGGCTCAATGCCGCGCGATGCCATATAAAACAGCGCCTGCTTGTCGAGTTCACCGACAGTGGCGCCATGGGCGCATTGCACATCATCCGCGAAGATTTCGAGCTCTGGCTTGGCATTGGCGGTGGCGGTGCGGTCGAGCAGCATCGCTTTGACCGACTGTTCGGCATCGGTGCGCTGCGCATCGCGTGCGACATTGACCTTGCCGAGGAAGGAACCGGTGGCCTTGCCGCCCAGCACCGAGCGGACCACCTGATTGCTGGTGGCTTCGGGTTCGGCATGAGTGACTTCGGTGACAATCTCCAGCGTCTGATCGCCAGTGCCGATAATCGCGCCGCCCAGCTCAAAATGCGCGCCTTTGCCCAGCGTCGCCTCGATATGGATGCGACCATAATCATTGTCTGCGGCGAGCAGGTGGATCGCTATTTTTGCATTTTCTTCAAGCCGGATATCAAGATGGGTTACAGCGACGCCACCAATCGGCACAGGCTGGATAATCTGCCTGGTCTGCTTCTCGCCAGCAGGCACGATGATCTGCTCCGGCCCCTGCGGCAACTCGCCCCAAACGGCTTCTAGCGCCTTCAGGTCACCATCGCGCCAGCTTTCATCGCGGCGGGTGGGTAGGGGGAGGACGTTGCTCATCGGCGTTCGGCTTTCATTTCGCGGCGCAGTTTCGCCAGTAATTTGGGTTTCTTGTCATCAATGCACGCCTTGATGATCGCATCAGACGGATTGTCTTCATTGTCGCGTACGCATTTGGCAGCCGTTTTACACAGGCGCTTGTCGAGGCGCAGACTGCCACTCGACTTGTCAAGCGAGCAGGTCAGATCACCTTTCGGATCACGCCCCACCATGATGGACAGGCTGTTCAGCCGCTGGCCGATAACGACGATCTCTGCATCAACCGCTTCCGGTGATGATTGTGGCGTTGCCTGAAAAGCCAAAAGGAGCGTGAGCAGGATCATGCGGCAATTGCCTCATAGCCCTGTTCTTCCAGCTCAAGCGCCAGTTCGGGGCCACCCGATTTCACAATGCGGCCATTGGCGAGCACATGGACATGATCAGGCTGCACAATGTCGAGTAGGCGCTGATAATGGGTGATCAGCAGCACCGCCTTGTCGGGTTGGCGCATGATGGAATTGATGCCCTCGCCGACAATACGCAGTGCGTCGATATCAAGGCCGCTATCGGTCTCGTCGAGAATGGCGAGCTTGGGGTCGAGAATGCCCATCTGCACCATCTCGTTGCGCTTCTTTTCGCCGCCGGAAAAGCCGACATTCACCGCGCGCTTGAGCATGTCCATATCCATTTTGAGCAGCGCCGCCTTTTCCTTGGCGAGCTTGATAAAGGCACCGCCAGACAGCTCTTCCTCACCACGCGCACGGCGTTGGGCGTTGAGGCTCTCGCGCAGAAACTGCAGATTGGACACGCCGGGGATTTCTACCGGATATTGGAAACCCAGGAACAGCCCCGCCGCGGCGCGCTCATGCGGATCCATATCGAGGATATCCTCGCCATCAAAGCTGGCACTACCCTCGGTCACTTCATAGCCATCGCGCCCGCCCAGCACATAGGAAAGGGTCGATTTACCCGCACCATTGGGCCCCATAATCGCATGGACCTCGCCGGGATTGAGTTCGAGCGAAAGGCCCTTGAGGATAGTCTTATCGCCAATGGCGGCGTGGAGATTGTCAATTTTGAGCATGTTCATCTTTCTCTACCCCCTCCCCTTCAGGGGAGGGGTTGGGGTGGGGGCGCTCGGCTTCGTGCAATGCTTCAAGGATAGCGCGCAGCACGCCATCCATATTCTGCATCACATCGGTATTGGTGAAGCGCAGAGTGCGATAGCCTCGTTGCGCAAGCACAGCGTCACGCTTCGCATCATCGCTTGCCTCATGCGTATGGCCATCAATCTCGACAATCAGTTTCTCGGCAGGACAGAGAAAGTCAGCAATAAACTGGCCGATCACGGCCTGACGGCGGAACTTATGACCTTCCAGCTGGCCACCCAAGAGATGTCGCCAAAGCCGCTTTTCCGGCTCGGTGGGGTTGTTCCGCATATCGCGCGCGTGGCCCTTCAGCTCAGCCATGCGCCCGGCGGATAGCCCCCACCCCCGGCCCCTCCCCTGAAGGGGAGGGGTGTTTTGACGCTTTGCCGCATCTGTTGGAGTGAGGCTGGCAGGCATGGATTACCCAACCGACCCCTCAAGCGAGATCGCCAGCAGCTTTTGCGCCTCAACCGCAAATTCCATTGGCAGTTCTTTCAGCACTTCCTTGGCAAAGCCGTTGACGATCAGGCCGACGGCGTTTTCCTCGTCGAGGCCGCGCTGCATGGCGTAAAACATCTGATCATCGCTGATCTTGCTGGTCGTCGCCTCATGCTCGATCGTCGCGCTCGGGTTTTTCACCTCGATATAGGGCACGGTATGGGCGCCGCAGGTGTCGCCGAGCAGCAGCGAGTCGCACTGGGTGAAGTTGCGGACATTTTCCGCCCCCGGCGCGACGCGGACCAGGCCGCGATAGGTGTTGTCCGATTTGCCGGCGCTGATGCCCTTGGAGATGATGGTCGAGCGGGTGCCCGGCGCATTGTGGATCATCTTGGTGCCGGTATCGGCCTGCTGGAAATTGTTGGTGAGCGCCACCGAATAGAATTCGCCGACACTGTCCTCGCCGTTGAGCACGCAACTGGGATATTTCCAGGTGATGGCGCTGCCGGTCTCAACCTGAGTCCAGCTGATCTTCGAGCGCTTGCCCTGACACAGACCGCGCTTGGTGACGAAATTGTAGATGCCGCCCTTGCCGTCTTCATCGCCGGGATACCAGTTCTGCACGGTGGAATATTTGATCTCGGCATCGTCGAGCGCGACCAGCTCGACCACGGCGGCGTGAAGCTGATTCTCATCGCGCTGCGGTGCTGTGCAGCCTTCGAGATAGCTGACATAGGCGCCTTTGTCGGCGACGATGAGAGTGCGCTCAAACTGGCCGGTATTTTCGGCATTGATGCGGAAATAGGTGCTGAGCTCCATCGGGCAGCGTACGCCTTCGGGGATGTAGACAAAGGTACCGTCGGAGAACACGGCGCAGTTGAGGGCGGCGAAATAATTGTCCTTCACCGGCACGACTTTGCCGAGCCATTTCTTGACCTTTTCCGGATGTTCGCGGATCGCCTCGGAGATCGACATGAAGATGACGCCGGCCTTTTCCAGTTCCTCGCGGAAGGTGGTGGCGACTGAGACTGAGTCGAACACAGCGTCCACGGCAATCTTGCGCGACCCCTTCACATTGGCGAGCACCTTCTGCTCTTCCAGCGGGATTCCCAGTTTTTCATAGGTGTCGCGGATGGCGGGATCGAGATCATCCAGACTATCGAGCTCGGGCTTTTTCTTCGGCTCGGCATAATAGTACGCGTCTTGGTAATCGATCGGCGGCACGTTGAGCTTGGCCCAATCCGGGCTCACCATATCCTGCCAGATGCGAAACGCTTTCAAGCGCCATTCGAGCATCCATTCCGGCTCTTCCTTCTTCGCCGAAATATAACGTACCGTGTCCTCATTCAGACCCTTGGGTGCCAGTTCCTGCTCAACATCTGAAGAGAAGCCCCATTCATAAGTGCTTGCCTTTTCCGCTGCATCCCAAGCATCGGGATCGCGCTCACGGCTGGCATTTTCACGTGCAAGGGTTTCATTGCTGTCGGTCATAGATGCGGTTCCATCTTGGCTTTGGGGGAGGTGGCTTCAAAATCGGGTATATGTGCGCCGGAACAACCAGGCGCGCTGGCCAGATCGGCGAGTGTGACGGCATCAAGCGCATTGCGGATCGCGCTATTGACTACCGCCCAGTGCGGTTTGACCGAACAGGTTGATTCGAGCATGCATGCGGTGTGACCTGCCTCAAGGCAGGAGGTGACGGCGATCGGGCCATCGACAGCCTCGACAATCTGGGTCAGGGTGATGGTCGCTGGCGGGCGGGCCAGGCGGATGCCGCCTCCCGCACCGCGAGTCGAATCGAGCAGATCAGCCGCAGCCAAATGGCTCACCAGCTTCTGCGCCGTGGGCAGTGGGATGCCGGTTTCCTCGGCTAGCTTGCGCGCACTCTGGCGACCGCTGCCACCGCTAACCACCGCACTGGCACCGCACTGGCGCGCAGCAGCGCTCATCAGAACAACGGCATAATCGGCTAGGCTGGAAAGACGCACAAAATCCTCGGTAAGTTGCGGCCCGAATCTAAATAAGACCAAATCAGTAGTATTTACTAAATGGCTTGTTTTATGGGATTTTGCAAGGGGATTCTATCGCCCTGAGCGGGCAGCCGGGCTATTATGTGCGCGAAGTCAGGGCGCTGATCTCACCGTCAAACTGGCTGCGCTGATCGATCATCTTGGCAATAATGCCCTCGCGATAGCGAATTTCATTTGGGGTCATTCCAGCAAAGACCTTCAGTTCGCGGATCATGTGCGACTGGTCGTAAAAGGCATCGCGCAGATAATCGGCATCATCATCATTGGCATCCACCATGGCCCGCGCTGCGCGCAATGCACGATATTTGCGCGACAGATATTTTGGCGGCACGCCATAAAATTGCTTCACCTTGCGGGTCAGTTGCCGGTCCGACAAGCTGGTCATAGTGCGCAATTCCGGCACGCTGGGCGATGGGTCGGCAGCGAGCCAGCTGTCAACCATATTGGTAAAGGCGAGGATATCTGGCGATGATGCATCGACCAGCCCTTTCAGCACCTCACCGGCTCCCGCCACCATTCCTGGCACGGTTTTGGCATTTTTCAGCTGTTCCAGATAGTCGCCCGCTTGCGGCCAGAACTCGTCTGCCGGGACAGCGCGGTCCACGATATCTGCCGCTGATCGTGATGTTGCTGCACCCCAGCCAGCAGGCAGCAGCCCCATGCCGAACATGCGGAAATGCCCCTTTATACTGAAGCGATAATAGCCTGTCGTGGGGCCAACCAGCACCGGACCACGGGCATGGACTTTATGCCCATCGGCAAATTCCATATCTGCTTCACCTGCAAGCAGGAAACGCAGCTGCGCAACAGCTGCCCGTTCAATATCTGTAAACTCCGCTTCGGTGCACTCGAAATGGTAAAATATCGACACATATTCACGCAATTCCGGTGCGGGAGCATGATATTCCAGTGATGGCATGCGACCAGTCTTTGTTTTTAAGTGCTACCCTAAAGCGCACTATAGACCAGAAGCGTAACAAAAAAAAGCGACCTGACTGAATCCATTAGGAAAAGTCAGGCCGCTGAGTGAAAGAACTCCTGTACAAGTTTCAGGAGCCCTTCGGGTCGCAACACCCATATATGCGGTTACAGATTCAGAAGATTGGATAGATTCGACACCCTGGCGAAATCGAAGAAATATTATTTACCCTCAAGGGCTTGATAGGTAAGAATAGCAAACGGGGGGGCCTGAGCGGCCCCTAGTCACCCGCTATCATAAGCTCCTTGCGAAGCCAGTTATCGACTCGCTCTTCCAAAATGGTGAGCGGAACCGGTCCTGCGCGCAAGATCACATCATGAAAATCGCCATAGGTGAAGCGCGGACCCAGGCGAGTCCTTGCCCGATCACGCAACTCCATGATTTTCAGCTTGCCTATCATATAGGCCGTAGCCTGACCCGGATAGACGATATAGCGCTCAATCGCCTTGCGGATATCACCATCGGGATTGGGAGTGTTGTCGGTAAGATACTGGATCGCTTCTTCGCGGCTCCAGCGTTTGTGATGAATGCCGGTATCGACCACCAATCGGCAAGCGCGCCATAGCTCCATGCCGAGTCGCCCAAAATCGGAATAGGGATCGGTATAGAAACCCATATCCTTGCCGAGCTCCTCTGAATATAGGCCCCAGCCCTCGATATAGGCGGTGACGCCACCAAAGCGGCGAAAGGGTGGCAGTTCGCCGAGCTCAGTCTGGATGGCGCGTTGGAGATGGTGCCCGGGCAATGCCTCATGATAGGCCAGAGCCTCCAGCTCGTTTTTCGACATATCTTTCAGATTGTAGAGATTGACATAATAGGTGCCGGGGCGCGAGCCATCGGGTGCCGGGCTTTGGTAAAAGGCTTTGCCGGCGGATTTCTCCCGGAATGCTTCGACCGGTTTTACCACCAAAGGTGCTTTGGGCAGCGTGTTGAAATATTCCGGTAGCTTGGCCTCCATCGCGCTTATCTTGGCATTGGCCTCAGCAAGATAGGCCTCGCGTGTGTCGAAATAGAATTCGTCTGACGTGCGGACGTATTTGAAGAAGTCCTGCAAACTTCCTTCAAAGCCTACCTCATCCATGATTTTGCGCATCTCGCCATGGATGCGCGCGACATTGTCGAGGCCAATCTGGTGGATCTCATCTGCGGTTAGATTGGTGGTGGTATAGTTTTGCAGCCGCTCGGCATAATAATCCGCGCCATCCTTGAACCGCCACACGCCGTCATCTGTAGGGGCGATAGCTTGTTGGCGTTTCATTTCTGCAAGCAGGCGTTGATAAGCTGGCACGGCAGTGTCCCACCAGGCATCTTTCGCGCCGCCAAAGAGACCGGCTCTAATGGTGTCGTCAACCTCGAGCTTTTGGATCTTAGCGTCAAAATCGGCCAATATCGCATTACCATCGGCGCCATCGATGAGGTTCTCAATGTCCGAGATCACATAAGGGTAAACCCATTTGGGCGGCATAACGCCATTTTCAGCACGCTCTCGTGACTGGGCGGTGAGCGCATCGAGCAATGGGCCCATCTCGCTTATCCGTGAGACATAGGCAAAGGCGTCTTCGACGGTGTTCACCCGGTGTATATTGATGAGAAAGGCGGGAAGTCGCGATTGCGCCCCGTTCATTTGATCGAAGATGTAACCATTGTTGCGAAACGGAAAGGCGCGTTGTCCACGTTCTGCCTGATATTCGAAAAGGCGATAGCTGAGGGCGTTTGAGGCGTTGAGCGCTGCCGGTTCAAACGTGGCGCGCATATCGGCCAAGGCTTTCTGGCCGCGTTCATAATCGGCAATGGCTTTGGCATCGCTGGGGTCATCCCATTTGCTATAATCCGCATCTCTTATGCCGAGATAGGATTTGAAGAAGGGGGAGTTTTCGAGATCGGCTTTATGCACTTCCTCAAAAAATGCCATGATCGCAGCGTCCTGATTCTCAGCTTGCTCGGTTGCCGTTTCATTAGGTGCTGGTGGAACCGAGCTGGCGACATTGTCGCTATCGGTTGCAGCACAGGCAGCAAGGACAAGTATCGGCAAGGTGCGCATCGCATTGAGAAAGTGGCGGTGATAAGGCATTCTATGCTTTCTGATATATTCATGCATTGGATTGGTTTTCGCATCTTGCCTGATGCAACACAAGCGGTGCCGATGTGGAAGGACGTGACCCGTCGACAAATGCCGGGAGGCGCTTGTCAGCGAAGCACAGCCCTGCCAAGGGAAGCGCAGTCTTTCACCGCCAGATTGGGGTCAGCATTATGACCATGCTCTATTCTCTCGCCCGGCCCTTTGTGTTTGCGATGGACGCGGAAAAGGCGCACCGTCTAACTATAAGCGGACTTCGCATGCTCCCTGATCTCGGCGAAGGCGCAATGGACCCGCGCCTGACTGTCTCGCTAGCAGGAATCGATTTTCCTTCGCCGGTCGGTCTGGCACCGGGCTTTGACAAAAATGCCGAAGTGGCCAGCAAGATGCTGAATTTCGGCTTTGGCTATGCCGAGATTGGCACGGTGACGCCGCGGCCCCAGGCGGGCAATCCCCAGCCGCGCCTGTTCCGGCTGGTTGAGGACAAGGCGGTGATTAACCGTATGGGCTTCAACAATGATGGCGCCGATGTGGTGGTGCGACGGCTCAAGGCATGGCGCGGGCGTCCGGGGATTATCGGTGCCAATATCGGCGCGAATAAGGACAGCGATGACCGGATCGCCGATTATGCCATCATGGCCGAAATCATGGCGCCTTTGGCTGATTATCTCACCATCAATATCAGCTCGCCCAATACGCCGGGCCTCAGAGCGTTGCAGGACGAGGCGGCGCTGACCGGTCTACTGGACGCGGTTATTGCCGCACGAGGCAAGGAACAGGTCCCGCTGTTCCTTAAACTCGCGCCCGATCTGGAGCCAGCGGATATTGATGCGATTACCCGTATCGCTATCGACAAAAAGCTCGATGCACTGATTATCGGCAATACGACCATCACGCGTCCAAAACTTACATCGCGCCATAGTGACGAAACAGGTGGCCTCTCAGGTGCGCCGCTTGCCAAACTGGCGCTGCAGCGGCTTAAGGATTTCCGCACGGCCAGCGGCGGCGCCATACCGCTGATCGCGGTGGGCGGCATAGACAGCGCGACCAGCGCCTATGAACGGATCCGCGCAGGGGCGTCGCTGATCCAGCTTTACAGTGCATTGGTCTATCATGGCCCACGACTGGCTGCTGAGATTAATCGCGGACTGTTGCGTCTATTGGAGCGCGATGGCCTCAAGACGCTTTCCGATGCTATCGGTATAGATGCAAAATAATCCTCCCCGTCCCGGGGAGGGGGACCAGCTGTAGCCTTGGCGAAAGCTGGTGGAGGGGGTGAGCCGCTAGGTGCAACCCAAGTGGAGAACCCCCTCCGTCTCACCTTCGCTAAAGCTACGGCGAGCCACCTCCCCGCCCCGGGGAGGATAATGTGTCTTGCCCCTTATGGCTGTCGGCGATACGCAAGGCCGATGAAAAAGACATTATTATCTTTCGCCCTGATCGTTACGCTGCCGTTGACCACAGCAGCCTATTGCCGCGACGCCAGCGACTTGTCACAGGAAGCAGCTGACATGGCAGCTATAGAAGGCAGCGGTATCGTCTCCGCAGCTGATCCGCGCGCCGCAAAGGCCGGGCGTGAGATATTGCGCAAGGGTGGTAGTGCGAGCGATGCCGCAATGGCGATGATGCTGGCGCTGACTGTGGTGGAGCCGCAATCGAGCGGCTTTGGTGGCGGCGGCTTTTTGTTGCACCATGACGCCGATACGCAGCTAATCGAGACCATTGATGGCCGCGAAACCGCGCCATCATCTGCCGATGAGGGCCTGTTTCTTGACGATAATGGCAATCCACTCGGCTTTCTTGATGCGATTCAGGGCGGCCATAGTGTGGGCGTGCCAGGCAATATCCGGCTGATGGCGATGGTGCATCAGCGCTGGGGCAAGCTGGAATGGGCGGAGCTGTTCGGCCCGGCCATCCGGCTGGCGGAAGAAGGTTATGTGGTCAACAAGACGCTGGAAGGGCGGCTTGATCGATTGAAAGATATCTGGTCCCGCTTCCCAGATGCCCGCGCTATTTACTGGCAGGATGGCGCGCCCAAGAAAATGGGTGATCGCGTAACCAATCCGGCGATTGCCAAGACATTACGCGCCATTGCTGAACAGGGACCTGATGCCTTTTATACCGGTCCGATTGCTGAAGAGATTGTCGATACCGTCAGCAATAGCACGGTCAATCCGGTGCAGATGACCATGGCTGATCTTGCTGGCTATCAGGCCAAAGCGCGCCCGCCGGTTTGTATGCCGTACCGCGAGTATAAGGTGTGCGGCATGGGCCCGCCGTCATCGGGGGCGACCACTGTGCTGCAGATTTTGGGCACGCTCAAATCCTTCGACATGAAGAAGCTGGGCAAGGATGATCCCAAGGCCTGGCACCTGATCGGCGAAGCGATGCAGCTCGCTTATGCTGATCGCGAGAGCTATCTCGGCGATCCCGATTTTGTCAGCGTTCCCATCGCTGGTTTGATCGATCCGAAGTATCTCGCCAGCCGTGCCAAAATGATTTCACCGAGCAGCTCTTTGCCAAGCTATAAAGCCGGTAACCCTCCGGGTTCCGAGGCGCGTACAGCCGCAATTTCCAGCGAAGTCTCCGGCACCACACATTTTGTTGCGCGCGATAGCGAAGGCAATCTGGTCAGCATGACCTCGACGATTGAAGGCCCCTTTGGCAGCCAGCTGATCGCAGGTGGTATGTTCCTCAACAATGAGCTGACCGATTTCACCTTCGCCCCGATGAAGGATGGTGCGCCGGTCGCCAATCGGGTGCAGCCGGGCAAGCGTCCGCTGTCCTCCATGTCGCCGACGATTGTTTATAAGGATGACAAGCCGGTTCTGGCGATTGGTTCAGCTGGTGGTAAGCGGATTATCATGCATGTCGCCAAATCGCTGATTGGCTATATTGATTTCGATCTGCCAGTCGATGAAGCGATTGCGCTGCCCAATATCTATTTTCGCCGTGGCGACTTGCTGGTGGAACAGGATACGCCTTTGGCGGCAATGGCGGCTGAGATAGAGCGCTTTGGCCAGCCGGTTAAACCGGTCTATCTGCCGTCCAAGCTTAATGCTGTCGCCTGGACACCGGATGGCTGGGTTGGTGCCGCCGATCCACGCAGCGAGGGGGTTGCGTTACGGCAATAGGGCAAAGCTGACAGATGCAGGTGGATGGAAGCCATTGCAGATTTGCAGCGTTCGCCAATCCGGCTTATTGACGCATTTTGGACAAAAGCATGACCATAAGGATGGCGTGCATAAATACCTTTGGGGAAGGGTGTCGCTAAACCATGATTGATAAATCACTCGAACAGTTTGATCGTTATAATAATCTGATCGAAATGTTCCTTGCCCGTGTTGCCGAACAGGGCGATGCGCCCTTTCTCTGGGCCAAGCGTGATGGCGAATGGCAGCCGTCAAGCTGGAACGAGGCGGCGGGGCAGATGGCGTTGCTGGCTGCTGGGCTGAAGAAACTGGGCCTCAAAAAAGGCGACCGGGTGATGCTGGTGTCGGAAAACCGGCCCGAATGGTGCATCGCCGATCTGGCGATTATGGCGGCGGGCTGTGTCACCGTCCCTACCTACACCACCAATACCGAGCGCGACCATCTGCACATATTGAACAACAGCCGCGCCAGTGCAGTGATTGTCTCCAGCGCCAAGCTGGCGCAGACGTTGCTGCCAGCAGTGCTGCAATCCACCGATTGCCAGCATGTCATCGGCATGGAAGACCTCAACATCTCCCAGGCCAGCAGCTATGATTACAGTACATGGCAAGCGCTGACCGAAGGCGATGATGCGGCCATCAGTGCTGCGCTGGATGCGGTGCACGCCGAAATGCAAACGGTCAAACGCGATGATCTGGCCTGCCTTATCTATACCAGCGGCACCGGTGGTGCGCCGCGCGGGGTTATGCAGCATCACGGCGCAATCCTGCATAATGTCAAAGGCCCGACCGAGGTTATCAAACATGATTTCAGCTGGGATGATGAGGTGTTCCTGTCCTTCCTGCCGCTGAGCCATGCCTATGAGCATAGCGCCGGGCAGTTCTTCCCCATCGGCCTGGGTGCGCAGATCTATTATTCCGAAGGGTTGGAGAAACTAGCGAGCAATATTGAAGAGGTGCGCCCGACGCTGATGGTGGTGGTACCGCGTCTGTTTGAAGTATTGCGCACCCGCATGCTCAAGACTCTCAAACAACAAGGCAAGGCTGCCAATTATCTGCTCGATAAGGCCTTGAAGATCGGCGAACATGAAGCGGCGGGCAAAAAGCGCCTGCGTGACAAGCCGATGAACTTCATCCTCAATCGCACGCTACGGCCCAAGGTCAGTCAGCGCTTTGGCGGTCGAATCAAGGCGATGGTCTCAGGCGGCGCACCGCTCAACCCTGATATTGGCGTTTTCTTTCAGTCGCTGGGCCTCACCATGCTACAGGGCTATGGCCAGACCGAGGCAGCGCCGATTATTGCCTGTAATCGTCCGAAAACCGGTCTGAAAATGGATACCGTCGGCCCACCGCTGATCGATACCGAAGTGATGATTGCTGATGATGGCGAGATATTGGTGCGTGGCGAACTGGTGATGCACGGCTATTGGCGCAATGAGGAAGAAACTGCGCGTGTACTCAAAGATGGCTGGCTGCATACTGGCGATATCGGCCATATTGACGAGGCCGGGCGGATCGTCATCACTGACCGCAAAAAAGACCTGATTGTTAATGACAAGGGCGACAATGTCAGCCCGCAAAAGGTCGAGGGCATGCTGACCCTGCAGCCGGAAATCCTGCAGGCGATGGTGTCAGGCGACAAGCGGCCTTATGTCGTCGGGCTGGTCGTTCCTGACCCGGAATGGGCGCTGGAGTGGGCGCGCAATGAGGGCAAGAAATATGATTTTGCCGAGCTACAGGACTGTCCCGCCTTCAAGACTGCGGTGCGCGGCGCGGTTGATCGGGTCAATAAAGACCTTTCGGTGATCGAGAAGGTGCGGCGCTTTGTCTTTGCCGATGAACCGTTCGCCATCGAAAATGAGGAAATGACCCCGTCTATGAAAATCCGTCGGCATGTTATCCGCCAGCGCTATCAGGAGCGGATTGACGGGATGTATAAGAGCTGATCGTCGGCTTTTAAGCCGCTTTTGGCACCGGAATTTTCTCCACCCATTCTGGCAGAAATACCGGCTCGCGCATTGACCAGCCAGGTGCGGTCGCAGCGGCTTCGCTGATCGATTGCAGCAAGGCCTTGCGCTGTGCGGGTGCGATTTGCGGCGATGCAGCGGCCGCGCAGAAGCTGCTGGGCAACCATGGGCGTAGCGATGCCGAAAGCAGCCGCTCATAGAGAAAGCGATAGGCCGAGAATCCGTCCAGCGCGCATTGCGACAGATCAAAGGCGCTCAGGGTAATGACCTTGGCCAGCACATAATCCGGGCAATTGTCCGCATGTGCAGATGGCATTTCTTCGCGCAGGGCAGGCAGTGCCTGGTAATGGAGATAGTGTGAGCGGATCGAGCGTGTTTCTTCACCAGTTCGTGCCCACAGCGCAAAGGCATCGGCGCGGCCTAGGCCGATATCGAGCGCTCGCTTGATATAACGCTGACTCGCAGCCGAAAAGCTGGCAAATTCCCGCATTTCGGCGATGATATAGGCGCCGTCACCTTGTTGTCTGCGATCACTCATCGGGCATCACTCCGTGTTGCTGATAAAGCCAGTGTCGCGAAACATGGTTAGGATTGGGTTAATGTTACCTATCGTAAGTTTTCGACTAAAGGCTTTTATCGCTACAGCTTTCGACCAAGGTTGCGGTTGGTTCGACGAGCCATGGCCGCAATTGGCGACTCTTTAGGTCATGTTCTGCTATAGCTCGCGGCCATGATACAGACCCGCGCGCTCTTCCCCGGCAAGCCGACCGTTGATTTTCAGGTCGCTCTGCTTTCCATTCTCGGCTTCTGGCTGTTCTATATTGTAATAACGACCATGCGGTCGCTGATTATTGACTATCCGGTCGATCAGACGGAGCTCGCCATGCGCCGGGTCTATGTCACTTTATTCGGAATTGTGGTCACTATTGGCCTTTACATGGTTATGCGTGCCTTTGATCATAAGCCATTGGGTGTGCGCATCGCGATAGCGTTTCTGGGTGCGATACCCTGCGCTTTGCTGATTGGCTGCTTTAACTATCTGGTGATCAATCTCTACGACCCGGCCAGCCTTTTTCGCGATCAAAAGGCGTTGGAGGAGTTTAAGGAGCTGCCGCCCATTGGCGTTATTATGGAAGTGGCGATGTCGCGCATTTTCTTCCTTGTGGCTTGGGCTGGACTGTATCTGGCGATCAGCTATGCCGGGGAAGTGCGTTTTGCCGAGCGCCGCGCCTCGCGCTTTGCCCAAGCGGCACAGCAGGCAGAGCTGCGCTCGCTGCGCTATCAGGTGAATCCACATTTCCTGTTTAACACGCTCAATTCGCTGTCTTCCCTAGTGCTGCGTAACCGGCCTGCCGAAGCCGATGCGATGATCATGAATCTCTCGACTTTTTATCGAAACAGCCTGTCTGGTGATCCGCTTGATGATGTGCCGCTGGAAGAAGAGGTCGAACTGCAGCGGCTTTATCTCGATATTGAGAAGGTACGGTTTCCCGAACGACTGAAGATCGATATCGATATTCCCGATGATCTCCTTGACGTCTGCGTGCCCGGGCTGATCCTGCAACCTTTGGTGGAGAATGCGATCAAATATGGTGTATCGCGTACGTCGCGGCCGGTAACCGTGTCGATCAAAGCTGAAAGCCGGGACGATCTGTTAACGCTAACGGTTTGCGATGATGGCGACCCGATTACGGTGGATATTGATAGTTCCGAGAGCAATGGCATTGGCCTCGCCAATGTCCGGGATCGGTTGGAGACCCGTTTTGGCGAAACCGGTGCGTTGCAGACAGAAGCCCATGCCGCTGGCGGCTATTGCGCCCGCCTGAGCTTGCCCATCTCGCGAAAAAGTGACAGCGATGATTTGATGTAAAAATAATAACCGGGGGCGAGGGACAAAGGGTGGATATGATACGAACCATGATCGTCGACGATGAGCCGCTGGCCGTCGAGCGATTGCAACTGCTTTGTGATCAGGTCGAAGGCCTGGAACTCGTTGGCACTGCGCATGATGGCGTCTCTGCCCTTCGCATGGCCGAGGGCCTGCACCCGCAATTGCTGCTGGTTGATATCAACATGCCCCGCATGGATGGTATTGGTCTTGCCAAGGCTCTGGCGGCGCAAGGCAAACCGCCAGCGATTATCTTTGTCACCGCCTATGACCGCTTTGCGGTTGAGGCCTTTGATCTGGCTGCGGTGGACTATCTGCTGAAACCTGTGGCGCTGGACCGGCTACAGCGGGCAATATCGCGCCTGCGCGAGCGGATACCTGCTCTGGCCGAAGCTGCTGCAACCGGTACCTTGGTCAGCGGTAATAGTGCCGAGGCAGGCGCTGTGTCAGAAAGCCATTCTGGCGACTGGGCTCGTGAATTCTGGGTGCCGCATCGTTCGGAGTTGAAACGTATCGATGCTGGCAGGATTGACCGGATTGAAGCTGAACGGGACTATATGCGGTTGCATGTGGGCACGCGCAGCTATTTGTTGCATGAGACGATCAAGGTGCTGGAATCGCGCCTGAACCCGTCACGATTTGTCCGTACTCACAGATCGCACATTATTCGCAAGGACTTTATCAAGGGCTTGCGCCATGAAGGTGGCGGTGTCTGGCTAACGCTGTTGGATGACGGCACCGAGCTTAGAATTGGCCGTACCTATTTAACTCAGGTGAAAAAACTGGCCGGGCGCTGACCAGACCATCCGATGAAACCGGAATGGCAGGCCAGCGCCCTGCGTTTTTTGATCAGAAGATCAGTGTCTGGATCGACGCCAGCGAAACGGTGGCAGCGATCAGGGCGAAAAGCGCCTTATTTGCAATAGCCATAGCTATGTCCTTTCTTTTCATGCCGCCTGATGCGGCTCGATAATCATTTCGCAGGCGAGATTATATTCGTTACAGCGAAAGAAATTTAATTTCGCCTGGCTTTATGAAATGATCGCATTCAGATGCGGTAGATGGTATCGCCTGGACGATATTCAAGGGGTGTAGAGAGATCGAAAATGGCCCCGAAATCGGGGCCAGATCGTTAGTGCTTTATGGTTTGGAGTGGCTGATTAGCTGGCGGTTAATTGCCAATGCTCAGAACACCATTGAAAGCCAGCTTCTCGCCGCTCTGTACTGCAGCGATAACTTCAACCATGGCCTTGTTGCCGCTGTCCAAAGCTTCGCCCATACATTGCTGGTAATCCGTGCGATCACGCAGGTTCAGTCGGGGTGTTGGGCCACATACTTTGCGCGCTGCAGACTGGATCCGGCGTTCGAATGTTTTTTGGCCAGCTTCGCTATCCAGATTAAGGTCATTATAATAGACTTTGGCTGAACGGTATTCGCGATTACTGTCATATTGGGTGCCGGCTTGGGCAGCGACGGGAGCAATTGCCAAGCCAGCAACCACGGCCAGAGCACCTAGTTGGCGGGTTATGGGGGAAAGAGAGACACGCATTTCAAAAATCCTTTCTGCAATAATCCGGCATCTGGCCCTCGGGGAACAGACCATAATGCCCGGTGAAGTCGGGGACGGTGTCAAAAGGGTAGCAAAACACCGTCCCCTGTTTCTTTTTGCTCAGGAAGACCGCTTGGGGAGCGTTATGTCTGTCCGTTGCAACATTGTTTATAGCGATGTCGACGGACGCAATCGTTGCGGGTTCGATAGAATGCCATGGATGCGCGTTATTAGGCGTTCGTCGGAGACCAATGACATATTATCGTCGACAAATGTTTACGTAAGACATTTTTGTGACGGACGAACGGCAAAAAATGCTGCGAATCAGAGGGATATAAGCGCCTTGATTCGCCGATTCCGTTTATCTGAGGTTCATCTTTAGCCGCTTCAGATCAGCCCGGCCAATGGGCTGGATGGGTCTGCATATTTGCGCCTGCCCATGCGGCCTGCGCGATAGGCCAGGCGGCCTGCCTCGACAGAGTGCTTCATCGCCTGTGCCATCATTACCGGATCTTTCGCTTCGGCAATGGCGGTGTTCATCAATACGCCGTCACAGCCAAGCTCCATCGCGACGGCGGCGTCAGAAGCGGTGCCGACACCGGCATCGACCAGGACCGGGACATTGGCGCCTTCGACGATCAAACGGATGGTGACCTGATTTTGAATGCCAAGGCCCGACCCAATCGGCGCGCCCAGCGGCATGATCGCCACCGCGCCCGCTTCTTCCAGTTGCTTGGCGGCAATCGGGTCATCGACGCAATAGACCATGGGCAGAAAGCCCTCTTTGGCCAGTATCTCGGTGGCCTGTAGTGTCTCGCGCATATCGGGATAGAGCGTCTTGGCCTCGCCGAGCACTTCCAGCTTGACCAGATCCCAGCCACCCGCTTCACGCGCCAGACGCAAAGTGCGGATCGCGTCATCGGCAGTAAAACAGCCAGCGGTATTGGGCAGATAGGTCGTTTTCTTGGGATCAATAAAATCCGTCAGCATCGGTGCCTTGGGGTCTGATATATTGACCCGGCGCACCGCGACAGTAACGATCTCCGCACCCGAAGCTTCCAGTGCGGCAGCATTCTCGGCAAAGTCTTTATATTTGCCGGTGCCGATAATCAGGCGGGAGGTAAATGTCCGTCCGGCGACGGTCCAATTGTCGTCAGTGCAATTGTCGTCAGTGGCGGCAGCGCTTTGGGGAGTCATGTCGTTCATGAATGCCGATATACGATAAGCCGGAGCGAAAGACCATCACCCGCCGCCGACAAAATGGACAATTTCGAGCTCGTCGCCGTCGGAAAGCAAGATGGCCGCATATTGGCCACGCGGAGCGATTTCCCGATTATGTTCGATCGCGATTTTGGCCGGGTTGATCTCCAGACTGACGCACAAATCGGTAAGGCTCGTTCCGGGTGAGATTTGCCGGGTCTCGCCATTGATGGTGATGGTAATCAAATCGCTCATAGACGTGCTGTAGCGATTATCCCGTGGCTGATGCAATGTTGCACGTGCATTATGGCCTTGTATCGTGGCCTCGCAGAACGCACATGGAGGCTATGACGAGCGCAACCACGCCTCTTGCACCGGCAGGGCATATAGATAGCGCCGCGGTGCGCCCTATCGCCATTGCCAATTGGCTCTGGGGTGTGGCGCTTCTGGTGTTCGCCATGGTGGTGGTGGGCGGTATTACCCGGCTGACTGAATCGGGCCTTTCGATCACCGAATGGAAGCCCGTGACCGGCGCGCTTCCGCCGCTGAGCGATGCCGCTTGGTCCGAGGAATTTCGCAAATATCAGCAAATCCCCGAATATACCGAGATTAATGGTCCAGCGGGCATGACGTTGGCGGATTTCAAATTCATTTATTTCTGGGAATGGGTGCACCGCTTGCTCGGGCGTCTTGTGGGTGTGGCCTTTGCCCTGCCGCTTTTATGGTTCTGGATAAAGAACGCCATTCCGCAAGGCTATAAGGGCCGCCTGCTCGCATTGCTCGCATTGGGTGGCTTGCAGGGCACTATTGGCTGGTGGATGGTCGAATCGGGTTTGACCCTGCGCACTGATGTCAGCCATTTCCGGCTCTCCGTCCATTTGCTCAACGCGCTGTTTATTTTGGGCGGCATTGCTTGGACCGCGCTTGATTTGCATCGCCACGCAAAAGGGTTGAGCCGCCCGGTCCATATGACCGGCTTTGGCCTGGCGGTGGTCGCTATTCTCTTCGTGCAATTGCTCTTCGGCGCATGGGTCGCCGGACTCAATGCCGGGCTGGTCTCCGATACTTGGCCGCTTATGGAAAACAAGCTGTTACCCAATCTCAACTGGGATGTCGGCCTTGGCCAATTGCTGGTCAATGACCCGACGATGATCCATTTCGTCCATCGCTGGTGGGCCTTTGTCGCGGTGGCGGCACTGGTGTGGCTGGCGCGCAAGGTGCGGCATAGCGACCGGCGCATATCGCTGGCAGTGCATACCGCTTTTGGCACACAGGTGTTGCTCGGTATTGCTACGGTGATGACCGGGGTCAACATCACTCTGGCTGTCTTGCATCAGGCAGTGGGCGCATTGGTTGTATTGACGACCGTCTGGGCGGTGCATCGCATTGGCTGGCCGGAAGACAAGGTTTTAATGGCCAAAGATTTTGGGGCAGGGGATTCACGGGCAGGGGAAAGCCAAGTGGAGAAAATATAATGAGTCCCTCGGAATTTGACGGTAACCGTATCGTCACTGTCTATTGCAGCTTTGGCGATATGGAAGAGGCGCGGAGCACGGCACGCAAGATCGTGCAGGAAGAGCTTGCTGCTTGCGCCAATATCCTCGGCGAAACCCGTGCGATTTATCGCTGGCATGGCGAATTGCGTGAGGATGGAGAGGCCGCTGTGCTGTTTAAGACCCGTGTGGCGGCACTGCCCGCGCTGAAAACGCGCATCATCGCGCTACACAGCTATGATCTGCCCGGCATCACCGTCTGGCGCGCTGAGGATAGCGAAGAAGCTTTTGGCGACTGGATCATCGATCAAACCGGTGGTCAGCCGTAAAAGCGATAGCCCATACCTATCAATGAGTAAACATATGTAACGCAATGTTTCTTGAACTCCTTTTCGGGGTGATCGGTGTGTGTTTACACACTAGTGGCGCCTGCCATGCGTTACTGTCTCGCACTCGTTTCTTTGCTTGTTTTCCTTGGTTCCACCGTAGCAGTGTCGCCAGATCTTGCGGCGCAGCAGCCTGCATCGCCGCGGGTGGGCACACCGCAACTGCCGCGCTTTTCGCCGCCTATAAACCAGTGGCTAGTCTATCGTCATATCATCAAGCGACCGGCAGGCGCGACAGCTATGACTTCCACTATCAGCCGCTGCGTACGCTTTACCCCGATTGGCCGTGGCTATCGCTTTGATACACGCGTTGTCGATGTCACCGATACAGGGCCTGCCCCTTTACTGGAAATGCTCCATATTGGCAGTGCGATAAAACGCGATGAGGCGCTGGTACTCGATCTTGGTGCTTCAGGAGAGATTATCGGCGTGTATGATCTTAATGCGACATGGGAGCGTTTGGTAGCGGCGGCAAAAAGACTGCGCAGCACTCTCGATCAGCAAGTCGCCAGTTCCATGGCACGCATGGCGGGCGCGCAGTTGCTAGATACGATCATCACTATGCCAATGGGCGAGCGTGCCAGCTATTTCGCCAGCGCGGTGCGGCCGATATTGGGTTTAGCTGATGCCATTATGGCCGACAGCAAGTGGATCTACCCGGCAACTGGCGAGACCGCGTTGCCGATTGTCGCGAACGGCGATATAGCGCGCTTCGCTATTGGCCCACCGCCATCACCCGCCTTGGACTCATATGTGGCCAGTCAGAGCGAAGGAACGCTTGAGATAGGAGCGGACGGCCTGCTGTACAGCGTCGAGCGCACCATTCGGGTCAGCGCCATGGGAACCGAAAGGGTGAACCGCGATATCTGGGAGCGGATTGACGATCCAGTAGAGGTTCAGCGGTTTTGTACGCTGGACTGAGGAGGCCCATAAACTTGCCTTCCACAAACGGCAGCGGGCCGGGCATAAAGACTGGTAAATTTTCGCACTCAACTCCTCCCCACCATGATAGGCGGGAAAAGATGCGCTAAGAGCATCCGGGGGAACAGCAAGCCGACATCGAAACTTGCCTGTTAGCGATTAAACAAGGATATGCAGATGAAACGCACACTCTATATTCTGGCGCCATTGCTTGTTGCCCTTTTGGGCTTTTACCTGTGGCACACGCCCATGGGCGGCCCTTTGACTGACAGTGAAATTGAAGCCTTTATGGTGAAACAGGCGGAAGGCGGAGGGAGCGCTTGGACCGACCCCGAGGCTTTTGAGGCCTTTCTTCGCGAAGATGACGGGCGCCCTTTTGTGATGATCAATCTGATGCAGGTGCGTGATGTCGCCGAATATCCCGAGGGCTATGCCACCGAGGGCAAGTCCGGGGAGGATGCGGAAATGGCCTATGGCCAGTCTGTCTTGCCGCTGCTGTTGAGCCGGGGAAGCTATCCCGTGGCCCGCGCCGAGCGTCATCATACGATCATCAATTCCCTGGGCGAGACTGCGGCCCAGTTTGAGAGCTTCGCCATGGTCAGATATCGCAGCCGCAGAGACCTGATCGACATGATCAGCAGCGACGCTTTCAAAGCAGCCGGGGTGCACAAATGGGCATCACTCGAAAACACCCTGGTCGCGCCCTCCCGAAGCGGTATGTCGTTTCAGCTAATAGGCTATGTGCCATATATGTTGATAGCGTGCATCGTGATTGTCTTGGGGCGGGCGGTTTTGCGCAGAAACTGATTCATGGTCTGTGTGTAGGTTCAATGCGGTCGCAAAGGGGAGAGTGGCATGCATAAGGTATTATTTTACCCGCCCCAAAAGCCATGGAAATGCTTGACTCATGTGGCCTTGCGATGCATTAGCGCGCTTCCCGCGATGCAGGCAGGCCCTGAATCGTGTGCCGCTTTAGCATAAGCGACAGTTTTCGTCAGGTCAGGCCGCTTGGGTCTGGCCATCATTGGAGGTTTATGGGCCATGAAGGCGCTTACCAAAATGACCAAGCCGGTGCTTCCGGCAGAGGTTGAAAAGAAATGGCACATCATTGATGCCGAAAATCTGGTGGTTGGCCGCGTTGCGGTGATCATCGCGAATATCCTGCGCGGCAAGCACAAGCCGAGCTATACCCCGCATGTCGATTGCGGTGACCATGTCATCGTCATCAATGCCGACAAGGTGAAGTTCACCGGCAACAAGACCAAGGACAAGCGCTATTACAAGCACACCGGCTATCCCGGTGGCATCAAGGAAACCAGCCCTGAGCGTATCCTCGAAGGCCGTTTCCCCGAGCGCGTTCTTGAAAAAGCGGTTGAGCGTATGATCCCGCGTGGTCCGCTGGGCCGCGACCAGATGCGCGCGCTGCATCTCTATAATGGCACCGACCACCCGCATGAGGGCCAGAAGCCTGAGGTGATCGATGTTGCTTCCATGAACCGCAAGAATAAGGTGGGTGCATAATGTCCGATACCCGTCAGTCCCTTTCCGACATCAAGGAAATCGCCAAAGACATCCAGAGCGATGCGGTGGCCGAAAATGCCGCTGCTGCTGAAGCTGGTGAAACTGTAACAGCCGAACCAGAAGCCCCGACCATGCCGCTGCGTGAGCAGGAGCTGGATCAATATGGCCGTGCCTATGCTACCGGCCGCCGTAAAGATGCGGTTGCCCGTGTCTGGCTCAAGCCCGGCACCGGCAAGATCACCGTCAATGGCCGTGATCAGACGACCTATTTCGCCCGCCCGACGTTGCGTCTGGTGATCAACCAGCCGTTCGCGATCACCGATCGTGCCGGTCAGTATGACATTGTCGCCACGGTAAAGGGCGGCGGCCTCTCCGGTCAGGCCGGTGCAGTGAAGCACGGCATCAGCCAGGCGATCACCAAATACGAGCCGACTCTGCGCTCCACGGTGAAGGCCGCAGGCTTCCTGACCCGAGACAGCCGTGTGGTCGAACGTAAGAAATATGGCCGCGCCAAAGCACGCCGGAGCTTCCAGTTCTCCAAGCGTTAATTTCGCAGGCATTATCGACACAGAAAGACGGGCACCCCATGGGCGGCCCGCCTTTTTCTTTTGTGGCTCTAAATTTGATTGGTTCTATAGAAATAGCCCGGAAATATCTTCGCGCACGCGGCTGAGGCGTTGTGTCTCGCGGTCCAGCAATGCCCAACTTGTCACCGCCTGAACAATGGTTTTGCCTTGCGCATTATCAAAGGCGACATTGCGGTTGAACCGTGCGCCGCGTGGTGGGTCGGATATCCATGTGCGCCCGGTGACGCTCTCGCCCAGCGCGATATTGCCGCGATAATCAATCTCGTGCCGCGTCACCATCCAGATATAGCACTGCTGCATCTCTTCCGGCGCAATGCTGCTCCAATGCGCGGTGGCGATATCCTGAATCCACTGCACCCATACCGCATTATTGACATGGCCGAGCTCGTCAATGTGCTGCGATTGGGCCGTGAAGGGGAGAGTGAAGGGAGTCATAAAGCCGCCGCTATGGTTCTTACCGGTAAGAATAATGTCAGTTCATTATCGGGTAGTGTTAGAAACTCTGCGCAGGAAAGATAGAAGTCTCTGGACTGTGTATCTTTGGCCTGCACCATGGCTGCAGCGATGCCAATGTTTTGTGATGCCAGAGCAATGCGCTGCAGAGCATCGGCCAGTAAATCCTTGCCGAGCCCGTGGCTCTGATAGCTGTGGTCCACCGCCAACCGCCCGATAATCGATATCGGTATTGGATCAGGGGCATTGCGCTTTAGCTTTGTTGGCGCTGCCTTGCGCTGCACCGATCCCGCGGAGATGCAATAGTAGCCGGCAACGCGCTGATCAGAGCAGACGACATAGGTACGTGAAAAACGGCTCTCATTTTTCAGGGCTTTTTGCTTGAGCCAAACATTGAGCGCCGCTTCGCCACAATCAAAATCTGACAGACCATGCTCTGCAGATAAGGGCTGTGGCGCACACAACATTCAGAAAAGTTAGCTCTTTTCCCAAGCAGATTTTCGGGACAATAATGCACGTAGCTTTGGCCCCGGCGCTGGAGGATTATCTAAGGCTTCTACAAATGCGTCATGGCTGCCGGTGTCGAGCGCAAAAAGCTGTTGATCGAGAGTAACATCAATCGCCTGTTGGCGTGCACTCTCGATCATGAATTCGGTTCGCGTCTTGCCCAGCATCGCTGCGGCATTGTCAATCATATCGCGTATCTGCGTCTCAATGCGCAGATTGATGGTGCTCTTGCTGGCGGAAGATGTTTCGGTTTGTTGCATGTCTACTATATAGTGAGCTGTACATACATTGTCAATACAGCCTTACTCTACCATCCCCATCTGCCACAGGATAAACGCGAACTCCTCCGCCGTCTCATAGAGCGAGTCAAACCGCCCTGATTTGCCGCCATGGCCTGCGCCCATATTGGTTTTTAAGAGCAGTGTATTGTCGTCGGTCTTGGTGTCGCGCAGCTTGGCGACCCATTTGGCGGGTTCCCAATAGGTGACGCGTGGATCGTTCAAGCCGGCGGTGACCAGCAGCGGTGGGTAATTCTGTGCCGATACCTGGTCATAGGGGCTGTAGGAGCGGATGAATTCGAAATCTTCCTTGCTTGTGATCGGATTGCCCCATTCGGGCCATTCGCCGGGGGTCAGGGGCAGGCTCTCGTCCATCATCGTGTTGAGCACATCGACGAACGGCACATGCGCCGCCACTGCACCCCATATTTCCGGGTCGCTGTTGACGATAGCGCCCATCAGCTCGCCGCCTGCCGAGCCGCCACTGGCGGTGATGCGGCCGAGCGCGGTATAGTTTTTCGCTGCCAGTCCGCGCGCAACATCGACGAAATCGTTGAAGGTGTTGGTGCGAGCCTTGAGCTTGCCATCAAGATACCATTGGCGGCCAAGATCATCGCCGCCGCGAATATGGGCGATGGCATAGACAAAGCCCCGATCGACAAGGCTGAGTCTTGTGGTCGAGAAATTGGGCGGCACGGCATAGCCATAGGCACCATAGGCATAGAGATGCAGCGGTGCGCTGCCATCAAGCTTGGTGTCTTTGTGATAGACCAGAGAGACCGGCACCATCGCGCCATCGCGCGCTTCGATGGTGACGCGCTCGGTGCGATATTCCCCGGCATCATAGCCAGACGGGATTTCCTGCACCTTCAGCGTTTCGAGCGTTTTCGCCGCGACATCATAGTCATAAACGGTATCCGGCGTGACCATCGATTCATAGCCAAGCCGTAGCTTGGTGACATCCCATTCCGGGTTGTTGCTGGTCCCGGCATTA
The DNA here is from genome assembly GCA_038748365.1 of Pseudomonadota bacterium. Classification (GTDB taxonomy): domain Bacteria; phylum Pseudomonadota; class Alphaproteobacteria; order Sphingomonadales; family Sphingomonadaceae; genus Alterisphingorhabdus. The sequence continues at coordinate 289,803 of JBCDIZ010000003.1, read as the reverse complement.
TAGCTCGCCTCGGGGAACTGGATCGGCTCGACCCGCTCAGGATCATCATAATAGCGGATTTCCACCTGATCGAGACCATCGCGGCGGCCTTCTATGACGTAGAAGTCCTTATAGGCCTCCATCCCGGTCATATAGAAGGCGTCGGAGCCCGCGATCAGCGTTGTCCATTCGCCGGGATTGTCGATGCTGGCGGTGGCGAGGCGGAAATTGATATGCTCGTCATTGCTGTGAATATAGAGCGTGCCATCGCGCTCCTCGACCGAATATTCGCGGCCCTTTTTGCGCGGCGCAATCAGGATCGGTTCAGCGGTGGGATTATCGGCGGGCAGCAGCCGTACCTCGCTGGTCTCATTGTCGCCGGTGGCGATGACGATATATTTCTCGTTCGATGTGGTGCCGATGCCGACGCGATAGCCCTCATCGCTTTCCTTATAGAGTTCGACATCATCCTCCACCGGCGTGCCCAGCACATGCAGCCGCGCATTGTCGGTGCGCCAATTCTCATTGGCGAGACCATAGAGCAAAGCACCCGAGTCAGCGCGCCAGACCAGGCTGGACAGCGTGCCGGGGATAGTATCGGGCAGCAATTCGCCGGTGCGCAGATCTTTGATGCGGGCATCGAACCGCTCTGATCCATTGTCATCGGCAGCATAGGCGAGCAGATTGCCATCGGGGCTGACCGAAAAGGCGCCGAGACGGAAATATTCCTTGTCTTTGGCGAGCTCGGTCTCGTCGAGAATCAGCACCTTGTCGCCGCCTGCAACCGGCTTGCGATACCATTTCCGATACTGCGCTCCTTCCTCAAATTCGGTCCAATAGAGCCAGTCGCCATCCTTTTGCGGCACCGAGCTATCATCTTCCTTGATCCGACCCTTCATCTCGGCAAACAGGGTATCGATCAGCGGCTTGTGCGCCGCCATATTCTGCTCAAACCAGCCATTTTCGGCCTTTAGATAATCGAGCACATCCTCGTCATCGACCTTGGGATAGCTCTGGTCTTTGAGCCAGAAATACGGGTCCTCCACGGTGATGCCATGGGCTTCAAAACTATAGGGACGCTGTTCGGCCATTGGCGGTTGCGACATGGGGGTGACTTTCTCTTCTTGTGCAGTGTCCTGGGCAGGCGCGATGCCGGGTGTCAGCAAGGCAGCCGTCAGAGTGAGGGGAACGAGTGTAAGACGCATGATGATCTCCATCGGGAGCATTTGGGAATGAATGGGCCAGCACCGGAGGCACTGGCGCAATCAGGATGGGGCGACTATGTTGAAGCCAACAGGCTTTTGCAAGGGAGAACCATCATGCTCATGTCCACCCATGAGGCGCGGCTTGCGGCGCTACGCGAGCAGATGAAGAAACAGGGACTGACCGGCTTTGTCGTACCGATCTGCGATGAGCATATGTCGGAATATATTGGCGGCTATGCCCAGCGGCTCGAATGGCTGACCGGCTTTGGTGGTTCGGCGGGGACAGCGGTGGTGATGGCCGAGAGTGCGGCGATCTTCACCGATGGCCGCTATACCATACAGGTGCGTGATCAGGTGGATGGCCGCCATTATGATTATGTCGGTATTGCCGACCAGTCGGTGACCGCATGGCTCGGCGATCATGCACGTGCGGGCGATGTCATCGGCTATGATGCCTGGCTGCATACCCGCGCCTTCGTCACCGCGCTTGAAAAGGCGCTGGCGAAAAAGGGCGCAAAGGCGGTTGCGGTGGCGAGCAACCCGATTGATACGGTCTGGGCCGATCAGCCCGAACGCTCCGATGCGCCGATAGTGGTGCATCCCGCAGAGTATGCCGGCAAGTCCGCCGAGGACAAGCGTAACGATGTCGCCGAATGGCTCAAGCAAGAGGGTCATGATGCGGTGATTGTCTCGGCGCTCGATTCTGTGGCGTGGCTGTTCAATGTCCGCGGTGACGATGTGCTGCACACGCCGGTGGCCTTGTCCTATGCCCTTGTGCATCAGGATGGCAGCGCCGATCTGTTTGTTGCTCCGGAAAAGCTGACCGACGAAGTGCGCGCGCATCTGGGCAATAAGGTCGCGGTGCATGATTATGCAGCCTTCCCTTCGGCCTTGGCGGACCTTGCAGATAAATCGGTTGCAGTGGACCCGGAGCGGGCGGTAGCCGCTATTTTCCAAACGCTGACCGACGCAGGCACGAATATCAGCGAGAAGCGCGACCCGACAGTGCTGGCCAAGGCGATCAAAAATGATGTCGAGGTTTCCGGCCATCGTTCGGCACAGGCGCGTGATGGCGCGGCGCTGAGCCGATTTCTGCACTGGTTCTCGGTCGAAGCCCCCAAGGGCGGGCAGGATGAACTTTCGGTCGCGGCCAGATTACAGCAATTCCGTGAAGAGACAGGCGCGCTGAAAGATCTCAGCTTTGACACCATTTCCGGCGCGTCCTCCAATGGTGCGATCTGCCATTATCGTGTGAGCGAAGAAACCAATCTGCCGATCACGATGAACAGTCTCTATCTCGTCGATTCCGGCGGGCAATATCTCGACGGCACCACCGATGTCACCCGCACCATGGCGGTGGGCGAGCCGACTGCTGAAATGCGCAAGCGCTTCACCCAGGTGCTACAGGGGCATATCGCGCTTGCCTGTGCTGTCTTCCCGAAAGGCACAACCGGTGGCCAGCTGGATGCACTGGCGCGGCAATATCTCTGGGCCGATGGCGTCGACTATGCGCATGGCACTGGCCATGGCGTGGGCAGCTATCTCGGCGTGCATGAGGGGCCACAGCGCATCGCCAGCTTTGGCGGCATGAATGAGCCTCTGGTGCCGGGCATGATCTGCTCCAATGAGCCCGGCTATTACAAGACGGATGAATATGGCATCCGCATCGAAAATCTGGTGCTGGTCGAGGAGCGCGCAATCGAAGGCGCGGAGCAGGCGATGATGGGCTTTGACACGCTCACCTTCGCGCCGATTGATCGTAATGTGATCGAGGTCGCGATGCTCAGCGATACGCAATTGGGCTGGCTTAATCGCTATCATCAAAAGGTGATGCAAGTGGTCGGGCCGCAGCTGGAAGGTGAGGCGTTGGAATGGCTCACCACTGCCTGCGCACCTTTGGGCAAATGATCCATAATCAGGCTTGACCGAATCATTTTGTTCTACCAATGTTCTCTCTATAGGAACCTTTAGGGAGGATCAAAATATGATCGGTTATGTAACCATCGGCACCAATGATCTGATGCGCGGGGCAAAATTCTATGACGCCATCGCCAAGGAAATGGGCGTGGGTCGGATGATGGATGAAGAGACATTTATTGCCTGGGGCGAGATGGACGGCAATGCAGGCATTGGCCTTACCAAGCCTTTTGATGGTAATGCAGCCAGTGTTGGCAACGGCATGATGGTGGCGTTGCAAGCGAAGGACCCCGATCAGGTCAAGCGTATCTATGACATTGCACTGGCCGAAGGCGGCAGTGATGAAGGCGCACCGGGCGATCGTGGCGGCGGTTTTTATGCAGCCTATTTCCGTGATCTCGATGGCAACAAGCTCAACGCCTTTTGCATGACCGCGCCGCCAGCGGAATGATTGCCTTTTTGATTGGTTGACAGGAAGAGACAGGCGCGCGAATTGTCCGCGATGAGCAACGATGATCCTCGCGCCGGTTTCCGGCTGATCCACCCCTTGCGTGTCCGTTATAATGAGGCAGATATGCAGGGCATCGTGTTTAATGCCAATTATCTGGTCTATGCCGATATTGGCATCACCGCCTATTTCCGCGCGCTGGCAGAGGCCAGCTTCCCGGATGATACGGACAAGCACGCCGCCGATTTTCTTGGCCATTTCGGCGGCGATTGCTGGGTGCGTCATGCCGATGTCGATTTCCGCGCCCCGGCCCACGCCGATGAGATGCTTGATGTCGCGCTGCGCATCACCCGCTTTGGCCGCACCAGCTTTTCGACATTGGTGCATATCATCCGCGATGATACCCTGCTCAATGCGATCAAGCTGACCCAAGTCTGGTTCGATCGCGAAACCGAAAAAGTCTCGCCGGTGGCCAAAGGGTTTATCGAGGCAGTCAATGCGTTTGAGGACATTACCCCGGCGCATAAGGACATGACTTAGTCCTGATTATCATCTTTCATGGCCCGGTTTTGCGCCTTACGGCGACGCAAATTTTCGCGCAGCTGTGCCGCCAGCCGCTCTTCGCGGCTTATGGACTTGTCCTTGCCTGAGCCTTTTTCGCCAGATTTCTTATTCTCACTCATCCTGATTTCCCTGCCACGCGGAAAAGCCAAGCGCAACATGCTTGACAAATGCCGCGCCGCTTCGCATAGGCGCGCTCTGCCGTTAACGTCGCGTTTGAACTAGCGTGCTATATGACGCGCAAAGACAAATGGTTGGCTGCTGTAGCTCAGTGGTAGAGCGCATCCTTGGTAAGGCTGAGGTCGAGAGTTCAATTCTCTCCAGCAGCACCATTTCCCTCAATCCTCGACGTTAATCCCTCCGTTACGGTGCGGGGTGCCTGCGGATGGGCAGTTGCCCTTACGAACTATTCCGATTCCACTCTGCTCCCTTCCGGGACACCATTTAGAATCCGATTAGATTATCAAATTCCAAGCTATTCCCATTCTCTTCAGAAAGTCGTCGACAATATAAAGGACGTAAAGATCGGGTGTGGCTGGATTAGACGAGCCCATGCTTGCTGCAGTCCATCTGTTTTCAGAACAGTATCGTAACGCACATTGCGTAATTTTCTCTTTGGGTTAAGGTCAGATCTGGATCATATTATAAATGGTGGGGCGAGTTTATGAAGGGCTTGGGCAAGCGTGTTTGTTGGGCACTGACGGTATGTAGTCTTTTATTCGGTCTTGGCATGGTCTCCTCCGCCTCCGCGCAATCCGATAAAGACAACAAAGAACAGAGTGCGCTTTCGTCATTGCCGCTGCGGCTGATTGGGCCGTCTTATCCTTCAGGCAGAATTTCCGATTTTGCCTTTTTCTCTGACGGGCCGCATCATTATCTGGTTGCGACTGCCTCTGCCGGGCTCTGGGTGACCAAGAATTCTGGTATCTCCTGGCAGCCGCTTTTTGATCGGCAAGGCGTTTATGCCATTGGCGTTGTCGAGATTGCGCCTTCTGATGAGAAGGTCATCTGGGTCGGTACTGGAGAGAATAATGCGCAGCGTTCGGTGGCCTTTGGTGATGGCGTCTATAAATCCACTGATGGCGGCAAGACCTGGAGCAATATGGGGCTGAAAAATTCAGGCCATATCAGCCAGATCTGGATCAACCCCGAAGATGCCGATACCGTCCTGGTGGCCGCGCAGGGGCCGCTTTGGTCATCTGGGGGCGATCGTGGTCTTTACAAGACCACTGATGGTGGCGCGACCTGGGAACAGATTCTGGCTGTCGACCAACATACCGGGATCAATGAATTTGTTGTCCATCCCGATAATCCTGACATGATTGTCGCCTCTTCCTATCAGCGTCGGCGCCATGTCTGGGTTTTGATCAATGGTGGCCCGGGTTCGGGCATTCACCGTAGCAGCGATGGTGGCGAGAGCTGGAAAGAAGTGAAAGCCGGTCTGCCGAAGGATGATATGGGCCGGATTGGTCTGGCCATGGCGCCTTCCAACCCGAATATGGTTTACGCCATTATCGAGGGGCAGCCCAAGGAAAAGGGCGTCTATCGCTCGAGTGATTTCGGCCAGAATTGGACAAAGCGGTCAGGCCATATGACCACTAGCCCGCAATATTATAATGAGCTTGTTGTTGATCCGGTTGATGAGAATATTCTCTATTCGCTCGATACCTTTACAAAACGCTCCAAGGATGGCGGCAAGACCTTTACCAATCTTAGTGCCGATAGCCGCCATGTCGATGACCATGCCTTGTGGATCAACAAGGACAATACCGATCATATGCTGATCGGCGGCGATGGCGGTATCTATGAAAGCTGGGATGGCGGTACGCTGTGGCGGCATATGCAAAATTTGCCGATTGTGCAGTTTTACCGCATCCAGCCAGACAATGCCGCGCCCTTTTATAATGTTTGCGGTGGTACACAGGACAATAACTCGCTTTGCGGTCCATCGCGCACCACCCTGTCGCATGGCATCACTAATTCGGATTGGCATATCGTGCTGGGCGGCGATGGCTATAAGCCGCAAATTGATCCGCGTGATCCCAATATTGTCTATGCGCAATATCAATATGGCGGCCTTGCCCGGCATGACCGGCGGACGCAGGAGCGGGTTTTCCTGACGCCGCAGCCGCAATCGGGTGAACCAGACTATAAATGGAACTGGAACACGCCATTGCTGATCAGCCCGCATAATCCCGACCGGATTTACTATGCTGCGGAATATCTTTTTGCCTCAAATGACCGTGGCAATTCATGGCAGAAGATCAGCCCTGACCTGACACGCCAGATCGACCGCAACGCGCTAGAGGTGATGGGCCGGGTGTGGAGCGTGGATGCGATTGCCAAGAATGACTCCACCTCGATCTATGGCGCAGCGATTGCGCTCAGCGAGAGCCCATTGGCGGAAGGCCTGATCTATGTTGGCACCGATGATGGCGTGATCTCGGTCACCGAGGATAATGGGGGTAATTGGAGACGGCTGGAGCGGATCAGCGGTGTGCCGGATATGACGCTGGTGGAAGATATTATCGCGTCGCATCATAATCCGGAAGTTGCTTATGCCGTGTTTGATAATCACAAGCGCGGCGACAACAAAGCCTATGTCTATCGCACCAATGATCGCGGTCGCTCCTGGCGGTCTATTGCCGGTAATCTGCCCAATAATGGCGCGGTGCACACGATTGCCGAGGACCATGTCGACCCGAACCTGCTTTTTGTCGGCACCGAATTTGGCCTGTTCTACACCCAGAATGGCGGCGCAAGCTGGCAGCAGCTCAAGACCAAATTCCCGACCATCGCGGTGCGCGATCTGGAGATACAGCGGCGTGAAAATGATCTGGTCGTCGGTACGTTTGGGCGCGGCATCTATGTACTCGATGATTATTCGCCACTGCGCGCCAGCGCTGGTTCGGTTGCCGGATCAGAAGCGACGCTATTCGGCGTTCGCGATCCATGGCTCTATGTCGAAGGTGACCTATGGGGCGGCGGACGCAATGGCAAAGGGTCCAATGGCGACAATTTCTGGCGCGCGGAGAACCCGCCTTATGGTGCTGTCTTCACCTATGCGCTTCGCGATGGCCTGAAATCGAGCGCGGCTGCGCGCCGGGAAGCGGAAAGAAAGATTGAGAAGGACGGCGGCGACACACCCTATCCTTCCTGGGAAACGCTGCGGGCGGAGGATCGTGAGGATGAACCGGCCATAATGTTCACCATCACCGATAGCGCCGGCAAAGTCGTGCGGCGGATGACCGCGCCGCATACAAAAGGTCTGCACCGTGCTGCCTGGGACCTGCGCTATGATGCGCCCGACCCGACACGGCTTAAGGCAGCGGAAGCGCCTTATTTTGGCAGTGCGCCTGTTGGGCCGATGGTCTTGCCGGGACGTTACACCGCGACATTGGCCAAGCGTATCAATGGCGTTGTGACACCGCTTGCGGAGCCGCAAAGCTTTACCGTGAAAGTACTCGAAAACAGCGAGGAGATTGCTGAGGATCGTGTTGCCGTTCTGGCCTTCCAGCAAGAGACAGCCGATCTGTCTCGCGCGGTATCGGGTGCTGGCGCGGCGGCGCGTGAGCTGCGCAATCGTCTGGCGCACCTGAAGGTGGCTGTAGAAACTTTGCAATCGCCCAATGACAGTCAGAGAACCTCCATCCAGCAGATTGAGGGCATTCTCGACGAGACGGACAGAGCGCTGTTCGGCGACCGCACGGTCAGCAGCCGCAATGAGCCTGCGCCCCGTTCTATCGCAGCGCGCATTGGCCAAATTCGTGGCTGGGGCTGGTCGCATCAGTCTCCGGTTACCGGTTCAGATCAGCAGGCTTTGGCGATTGCCAAGCAGGAGTTTGGTTCTGCACTTGCCCAATTGCGCAATGTAGAGACACGCATCCAGGCATTGGAGAACGAGTTTGAAGGTCTGGGCGCGCCCTATACACCGGGTAGTGGCGTGCCGACCTGGCCCTTGCAGCGATAGACTAACACTCTGGTTTGAGTGCTATATTTGCAACTCCCGAAACTGGCCTGAATGGGCTAGAGTATAGGGAGGGTCGAAAGTGTTTAGAGTGTTAAGCCATCAGCGCAGCCATTTGCTGAGCCCCGCTTTCGTGGCGGTGCTATGATGGGTGTACGCACATTATCCGCATTGGCGCTGGCAGACTTATTCTGGATCGCACCTGTATCGGCAATGCCGAATGCAGAAAGCTTGGCCGCTGATGATGCTGACGAAATTGTCGTCATGGGCACGCGCTCTGAACGGGAGCTGGACTCCGAACCTTATTCCATCGAAGTCATTAGCCGCGAGCAGCTGGAGCGCGAACTGCCGCGAACCGTGCCGGAAGCCTTGGACACATTGCCGGGGGTTTTGGTGCAGAAAACCGCATCGGGCCATGGATCGCCCTATATTCGCGGCTTTACCGGCAACCGCACCCTGATGGTCATTGATGGCATACGCTATAACAATGCGACCTATCGCGATGGCGCGAATGAGTATTTCGCCCAGATAGACAATTTCACACTATCCCAGATTGAGTTGATCGCAGGGCCGTCTTCTGCGCTTTATGGCAGCGAGGCCGTGGGCGGGACCATCAGTCTGGCGACACAATCTTCGGGCATTTTTGATCACAATGATCGCTTTATCGATGGCCAGCAGATTTTGCGGGTATCGAGCGGCGATGGCAGCTTTGTGTCTCGCTCCGCGCTGAATGTCGGGCAAGGCGGTAGCTGGGGTCTGCGCGGCGGAGTGACGGTGCGCGACTATGGCAATGTCCGCGCGGCCCAGTTCGGAGAGCTTGCCAATACCGGCTATAGCGAGCGCGCCTTTGATGCACGACTGGATGTCGCGCTGTCACCGCGCTGGACGGCAACGCTGGCGCATCAAAGCCTGTGGCAGGATGATGTTCCGCGCACCCATTCGACCATCTTCTCGGTGCCCTTTGCCGGAACCCAAGTCGGCACCGACCTGCAACGCGATAAAGATCATCAGCGCGGCCTGACCTATCTGAAAGTCAATGGCGATACTGATCTTGAGTGGATGCGGTCGCTGGATGTCACCTTCTCCTATCAATCGCGCACCGAGGAAGAGGACCGGATACGCGGCGATGAACTGCGGATCGATGAATCCTTCACCTCGGACCTGTTTGCCCTCAACGCGGTCGCCTCGGCAGAATTTGGCAATGTCGAACTGACCTATGGTTTTGATCTCAGCCATGAGCTGATTGACAGCGCCCGCACCGATACCGACGCCAATGGCAATGTGACCGTCCGCTTGCAGGGCCCGGTCGGTACCGATGCCCGCTATGATCAGGTTGGGTTGTTTCTCCGCAGCATTACCAGCGTGACCGATAAGCTGACAGTGGAGGCGGGCCTGCGTGCATCCTTTGTCGATACGTCTATCGGCCAATTTACCGACCCCGTGACTGGCGAGGCACGATCTTTTTCGGACAATTGGTCCGATCTTTCCGGTTCTATAAGAGCGCTGTATCGCGATCAGGGCCACAGCCTGTGGGGCGGCTATAGCCGATCCTTCCGCGCCCCCAATATCGCCGATATCAGCCGCTTTGGCCGCAGCCGATCGAGCGAGATCGAGGTCGCCAGCCTCGACCTGACGCCCGAGCGCTTCGATACATTTGAGCTGGCCTATAGCTATGACAATGACCAAGTCGCATTCGGCCTGACCGCCTACACCACCGAGTTACACGACTATATCGCCACCGTCCCGACAGGAAATATCCGCGAGGGCCTGATCGAGGTCGCCAAGCGCAATGCCGCCTCCGGTCGGATATCGGGCATAGAGGCGTTTTTCCGCGCCGATCTGGGCAGCGGTTTCGCCTTTAACAGCAACGCCACCTGGCTGCGCGGCCGGCTGACAACACCTACTGTAGATGGCCTCTTGCGCGAACCGATAAGCCGCATCCAGCCCATAACCGGCAATTTCACCCTGACCTGGGAGCGCGACGACCATTGGGCGCTGGCCGAACTGACCCTGACCGACCGCGCCGATGAACTGAGCAGCGGCGACCTGCTCGACGTCGAACGCATCCCCCCCGGCGGCACCCCCGGCTACGCTCTGCTCAACATTCGCGGCGGCACGGAGATCGCGGACGGGGTCGCGCTGACATTGGCGCTGAACAACGTGTTCGACGAAGCATACCGCGCGCATGGCTCGGGCAATAATGAACCGGGAAGGCATTTGATTGCGGGAATGAATATGCAGTTTTGACGCGCAATCCAATGATCGCAAAAGCCATTCAGAAAATAGAAGTCGCCTTGTTTCTAACGAAATCTGGAAATCAGCAGATGCTCAATTGCAATTATAAGAGCGTCATTTGGGCAAGCCTAACAACCTTCAGGTTGAAGCATTGCGCCTTGATGGCGAAAATATCCGCCCAAGATCATCCAACCATTGCTTTGTTCCTGGTCCAATAGGATCGTTTGTACCTCTCCAATCGTTGATGATGGTCATTCCCTTTTCGTGCAGATGGTAAAGAATATTGCGGAATAGCAGATAGGGTTCGGCCTCAAGCACCAAGTAATATAACTGGTCAGAATCAAAAGTATCTTTTCCGGTCGACTTCTCAAACAGCTGCCGAATTCGGGTTCGATCGACTTTTTCAAGGTGATCGTATAGCTCCTCGAACTGCTTCGCCTCCGTCAGTTTACGCCTTTTCATAACATCGTCTGGCCGCACAAATGTTTTCTTCAAAGTGTTGAAATATTGCCGATCAAAACGGGTTTCACCCACCGCAAATTCTAAGGTGTTATAGAAGTACCGACCATAACTCCTCACCCAAGGATACCTTAGATCTTTATACTGTGTGAAACCAACGGGGCATGCGAATGGCGGTGAAAACTCATCAACCGGTTCAATAGTATCATCTATCAAATCTGCTAGTTGCAGGAGAGTGTCTGCAAGCTCATGAGATGCAGCCTTATCGTGGACGGAGAGATCGAAATGTGAGCGAGCAGTCGGCGAAAGACGTACGACGATATCCAGATCAGGACTAGCGCACTGGATTAGCTCTGCAAAACCAATATGATTGGTAAAGCAATCAGTGCTATTTGCAAGCTGCTCCAGCGTTCCATCTATCAGCGCGAAGATATAGTCGTCACCACCATATGAGTCACTACAGTGCAGCCATATCTGATCAAATTGGATCGCTAGTGCAATAATATCTCCAAAGCCTTTGAGACCTGCAAATTTTGTCGCAAGTTGGCGCCATCCTGCTTTGTCTAAACGGCGGAGTATTCCTCTGGCTCTCTGGATATTCTCAGGATCAAATTGGGATGATCCATAGTTTTCGGGATCAACTTTCAAAGTGCTGGACTCTTTGGCTATCCCATGCCCTGTAGTTGAACCGAAAAACTGAGATTGCTCCCATTGATACTGGCCTAGCTGAACTGCACACCAGTAATCGTCTTCTGTTGCGTCATTGAATTTGTGGGTTGCCGAAGCGATAGCGAGCGGCTCCTCCCCGAGGAGTCGCAGTTCATTACCCGCAACCTCGATCAGTTCGGCCAACTGGTCATGCGCATTGCTCAGTGTCATGCACTTACTCCTCTGTGCTGTGGTTCTTTAGAAACAGAGAGAATGACCTCAGAAAGGTTTGGAATACGGCCAAATGCCGCCATGGTCACCGCTTCGGCGATCCAGCCAAAGTCTATCGCCACTCTCTCACATCCATTATGCGTCACTATCGGTGGTCCAAAAATCCTTCTGACAATTGATGGTCCAACGCTGTTCATTAGGATCGACAATGTTCGTGGGTCATCCTCGGGGTCGAAGAGGAGCGGCGACCATAGAAATTCGGCAACTTGAAGGATTGCACAGTGATGCTCACTCGCCCGCCCACTGGCGATACTTATTTGGCTTGTAGAGCGATTGAGTACCATTGCAGCTATTCCGCTGGGACCGGTTGCGATTCTTCTCAATGAGGGCTTGGGCAGTTGGTCACGGTCAACACCTTCAAGCCAATCAGCCAAGTTGGCTTCGTAAGTGAGGTCTTCGCGAACATGTTGGCAAACAATAGTCCTAACCTCAGGATTGTCAGGGAATGCGCGCTCAGTGACAGATACTCCCAAATCACAGTGATGAAGCATGATACGGTGCCTGCGGTCGGCACTGCCGGCTTTGGAGAGGTCCAAAAATTCATGCATTGCCAAATAGTCAGACCATTCTGTCGAACTATGCTCGGCTTCGCGCTCTGCGTTTCGGGCAGATGACATACTGTGCTGCCAAGGCCGCATGTTAGGTCCCTCATAAGTTGTGAGACCCAATTAGTCTTATTGGGTTAGAGAAATACTAATACTTGTGAGTGTTGTATCGTTTTTCTTTCTACCCTATTCGCTTTCGGAAGATGGCTGCTCCCAACACAATTTGCCATTAGATAATATAGGTGCTGCTTAGGCAGCAGCCGCAAGACCGAGCCAAGTTGGATGCCACCAAAATCAAGGCAACTCGCTACCCGGAACCCATGGCGCACCAGCAGCCAATAACTCCGCCTAAAAGGTCGGGATCGTGCTTTCGTTAGCGTGTTCAGTCTATTGCGGATCGCATCGAACTCGCCCTTGGCGTAGCCAAATTGGTCACGATGGGTTTGTGTCGGGCCATGGGTGGAGGTGAACAGGCCGGTGATGATCGCGCCCAAGCGGCTGCCTACGATTGCTTGCGTTCGCTCGTTAATTTCATTGCGCGCCTTGTTGCCGTTGAGCAGGGCTTCCAGAGCATAGACCTCATTGCGAATGACCTGCCACTGATTATCCAGCGCTGCTGGGTCACCGCCCTGTGTGCGCTCAGTTGCTTTCGCTTCACATGACTTCTGAATTGACTTTCTAGGTAACAAAACCTAGGAATAGGTTTGGTAACCTAGATTGACATCTTTTAGCAAGCACTCTGGAAAGGCCGACGGTGATTTTGACGCAGCGGTGATGGTAGTTGAGGGCAGTCAATACCCCTCTTTGCCGATACCAAGGCTCTCCATCCGTTTTGCGGCTCACACGCTTGGAAGGAGATACACATAAGGGCTTTTGTGCGAGAATAACCAGCTTGCCTGAGGACCGAGGCCCTGCAGCCGATGCTATCAAAAAGCCGGTTCAGGCTATGCAAGTGGGAGGATGAGAGATGAAAAAATGGGTGCTTCCCATTCTGGCAGGCATTGTTGTTCTCGGTGCCGTGGGATGGTTCTACCGGATTCCTCTTGTCATCGCCTATGTCGAGTATCGGGCCGCTGAGGTATATGCAGATGTGGCCCCGCACCGCGATGTGGACTGGTCTCAGGGGCCAGCCATGCCGGTTGAAACGGATGGTGAGCGCCCACCCAATATCATCCTTATAGTGGCCGATGATCTGGGATATAATGACATCTCTACCTTTGGCGGCGGCCTGGAAGGACCAAATGGTCCTATGCAGACGCCCAATATTGATCGTATCGCTGCAGAAGGCGCTATGTTCAGCCAGTCTTATGCTGGCACCGGCACATGCGCGCCATCCCGCGCCATGCTGATGACGGGACGCTATCCAGCACGCACCGGCTTTGCGTTTACCCCGATGCCCGATTTCTTCGATCGGATGATTGTCGAGATACAAAAAACCATGGATAACAATGTGCCGCGTGCCGTGCTCGACGAAGACGCTGCAGAGGACCAGACCCCGTTTGAGGAACAGGGCTTGCCCAGCAGCGAGATCACGGTGGCAGAGGTGCTGAAATCAGCGGGATATTATACCGCGCATATCGGCAAATGGCATTTGGGACGCCGCAATGGCATGTTGCCGCATCAGCAGGGCTTTGATGATAGCCTGCTTATGAGCGGAAGCCTTTACTTGCCAAAGGATCATCCCGATGTTGTCAATTCGCAAAACGCCTTCGACCCTGTAGACAAGTTCATGTGGGCAAGCGGCGGTTTTGGCGTGAGTTTTAACTCAAACAACGAAGAATGGTTTGAACCCGGCGGGTATCTCACCGATTACTGGACCGACGAAGCCGTCAAAGTGATTGAGGGCAACAAGAACCGGCCCTTCTTCCTGTATATGGCGCATTGGGGGCCACACACCCCGATGCAGGCCACCCGTGCGGATTATGAAGCGGTGGGTGATATCCTCCCGCACAGAAAGCGTGTCTATGCCGCCATGGTGCGGGCGGTTGATCGCAGCGTCGGACGCATATTGGACACGCTGGAAGCCCAAGGCATTGCAGACAATACCATCGTCATTTTCACCAGCGACAATGGCGCGGCAGGCTATATCGGCATTCCGGAAGTGAATGCGCCTTATAGAGGCTGGAAAATCACCTTGTTTGAAGGCGGCATTCGCGTGCCCATGTTTGTCAGATGGCCAGGCAATATCGACCCGGGCACGGTGGTTGATACTCCTGTTGCCCATATCGACATGATGCCGACAATTGCCGCTGCTGCTGGTGCTGCGCTTCCAAGCGATGTTGAAATTGACGGGAGAGATATCTTTGCACTCACCCGACAGGGCGGCGCAGACGCTTGGACACGTGAGACCTTGTTCTGGATCAATGGCCATTACCAGGTTGTTCGTCACGGTGATTGGAAATTACAGGTCAATGATCGACCGACAGACGGGCTGCAATATTGGCTGTACAATCTCGCTGAGGACCCCACCGAACAGAACAATCTGGTCAAGCGGGAGCCGGAAAAGGCGCAAGAGCTGCTGGCGCTTTTGCAGGCGCATCAGGCTAAGGCTCGCGAACCGCTATTCGCATCAACACTTCAGGGAGCGATTATGGTGGATAAAACAATGGCGGAGAGATTTGAGGACGGCGATGAGTATATATATATGCCGAACTGAGATTGCAGACTGACTGAAAGACCCAGAGCATCAAGTGAACCGCCTCGCCCTGCTATCATTATTGCTAATGACCGGATGCTCGCAAGCAGAAGAGCAAGCCGCATCCACGGCCTCGGCTCCGGCTTGTGAAGGCCTTCCCGATCAGGAGATGGTGTGGATTCCGGGAGGACGCTTCACATCAGGCGAAGGTGCGATTTATCCGGAAGAAGGCCCTGCGCGCGACATTGCGGTTGACGGTTTCTGGATGTCAAAGACGGAAATTACCAATGCCCAATTCGCGAAGTTTGTAGAAGCTACCGGCTACACAACCGAGGCGGAGCGCACGCCGCCGCGATTGTCCGATGCTCCTCCTGAAATGCTGGAGCCCGGGTCTGCTGTGTTTCGCGTGCCCAGCGGAGACAATCCGAATTGGTGGATATGGGTACCTGGCGCACAATGGCGCCATCCTTCGGGCCCCGATGATGATGCCCAGCTTCGGGGCAATGATCCGGTTGTGCATGTCACATTCAACGATGCCCTCGCCTATGCCGAATGGGCCGGGATGGACTTGCCAAGCGAAGAGCAATGGGAATTCGCCGCGCGCGCGGGAGAGCCTTCGCTGCCTGAACCGATATCGCAAGAAGGTGAAGCTCTGGCGAACTATTATCAGGGTGTATTCCCGGTCCGCGACATGGGACAGGACGGCTATACATCCAGAGCACCGGTTGGTTGCTTCAAGGCAAATGCCTATGGGCTGCATGACATGATTGGTAATGTCTGGGAATGGACGATGGCCCCAAGACGGTCAGGCAACTCCCGCAACATCATCAAGGGTGGATCATTCCTGTGCGCCAGCAACTATTGCGCGCGTTATCGTCCAGCGGCACGCCAATATCAGGAGCGAGATTTGGGCACTGACCATATCGGATTTCGCGTCGTGGATACCAATAAGGATCCGCCGGCCTGATTTGGTGCGCTACATGCCCATTTCACTCTTGCCCTGGATTGGGCTGTTGCTGGACGAATAGTGGACTGGCCGAGCTCAACTCGATAAGGTCGCAAGCCCGATTGGTGTATCGAGTGTCGCAGTCATCCGCACTTTGTTTTTGCCTCTCCGCAAATCCACGCCCGGTGCCAATAGCGCCATGGAATGCTGAATGCTCTGTGGGTCAGGATGTTCAATCGAGAAGCTGGTCAATTTCACGTCTATAGAGGATCGGGTGGCGGGATGGCTAGTGTCCAGCCAATCGATATGGAACGGGATCGCGCCATTCGCTCCAGGGATGATCGGAATGAATAATTCCCACTCCAGCAAAGTGCCGTCAGGCAGGGTTCGGTTTCCGGCGCTTGGACCAAAGCTCTGAAAGCCTGCGGCCTTCACCTGATCAGCAAGCGCTGCAAGCGTGCCGGAGGTACGCATGCAATATGCATAGAGATGGGGTTCCGGTCGACGACGGGCGGCATCGACCCAGGGATGGCCAGCTTCAGCCCCCGGGACCGGAGCAGCAATTTCGAGATAGACTCTGGGTCCTAGCGCAACGATCGCATTGTGCGTGCCGGTTGGATGGCGTCCTCCATAGCGAGGCGTAATGCCGCTCATCGCCTCAAACTCGGCGCATGCAGCATCAAGATCCCCTGCAAGCCAAACAAGGTGATCGAGCAGTGCAGGATAGTTACTGGGCACTTGCATGGCTTTAGGACTGGACAGGCTGCACCCGAGTGCAAGGGGTACGGCAAGGGCTCCAACCCCATTCAGAAGCGCCCGCCGACTAAGCAATGTTTGATGCGTCACGAGCCACCTGGCTTCAGAACTTTGTTGAAAAAGGCGATGGTCGCAGCCCAGGTCTGTGATTGCGCTTGCGCTTCGGCAGCACGGGCCGTCCCTTCCTCAAGCAAACGAGTCGGGTCCATACCATCGCTGATAACATTATGACCAGCGTCCGGGAGGACCAGAAACTCTGTCTTCAGACCCGCTTCAGCGCGACGTTCCACCATGTTCTGAACCATATGCCCTGCTGACCACATATTGTCCTGTTCACCGCCGGCCAGAAACAGCGAACCGCGATAGGACTCTATCGGTATACGCGCGGCCGCGACCCGGTCAGGATTTTGCCAGCGTCCCTCATCCATCGGCGTGCGCAATCGGGCAGGTTCCCTTCTGGCCAGCTTCGCAGTCTCTCGAAAGTAATTATCGCTATACGGGACATAGGGGAGTGGCTCGCCTTTCCAAGAATATGATGAGGTTGTGCCAAGCCTCACCTGAGGGCCCCATCCTTCCCACACCACATCAGATGGCGAAATTCCAGCTACAGCGCGAATCCATTCAAAGCGCGTAGCCGCCAAAACCACATAGGCGCCGTTGCGTGAGAAACCGTAAAGGCCGATCCGATCAGTATCGACTGAAGCCTGCTGGGCGAGCCAATCATAAGCCTCTTGCAGTCGGTCGATGGGGATGTCGACATAGCGCGTCGGCAGGCCGTTGGTAGCCTTGTCAGGCGCGCCAAAAATCACAGAATAGGTCGCAAAATAGAGTATGGAATAACCCTGCTCGACCAGTTGAGGGATCTCGACCGCGCGACTGAGCCCCAGAGTGTCTGGCCCGTCAACCAGAATAAGGGTTGGGTGTTTACCTGGGCCAGGGTGCGGCGCAAAGAAGGAGCCGGGGAGTGATTCTATCTCGATAATCTCCACCGCGGCTGGTTGCATCGGTAGTTCGAGGCTGGTCGAAGTGACCCTGGTACCGGCGATAAGGGCTTCGAAATATATCTTATCGTCCGCTTCAACCGCTTCTTCGCTGACTGGCTGCATTGACCAGAACAAGCCGTTTGGATCAATTCCGTTATAAGATCCTCCAAGGGAAGGACTGGTGGTAACGTCGACGCGGCCGTCCTCATCGGCTTTAAATCTGGCAGCCGATTGATAACGCAAAATAGGCGTGCCGCGCCTGTAATAGTGCTTGATGCTGCGCTGGACGCGGATTTCAACTTCTGAGCCGGGTGGGACATCAGCTAGCATGACTTTAATATTCTGACCGGGCGTTCCAGTGGCCTCAACCTCAAAGCTTTGTGCCTGGGCAACACCTGCGGGTGCCAAGGCGGCGATGAGTGCCGTTATTGCCAAAGCCAATGATCGTCTCTTCACCGCGTTTCTCCTGTCTTAGCTGCCAAGCGATGTAGATGCCTGTATAGACAGGTATCCAGCGAGCAGGCGAAAATTCGGCGAACGGCCTTTTTAGGCGGTGAACGGTTTGGTCTCGACAGCAGACCCCCAAAGCATATCGGTGAACCAATCGTCTGAACCTGAATGTTGATTGTAGTCTTGCCCTGAAGTGCCCATAACCGCTGTTATGGATATGTCAGATCGTCCAAGCCCGGCAAAAAAGCTCAGTGATCCAGCGTTCGATATTCTCGCATGCGGACTGATCTTCCTGAGCTATCTGAGTGTTTTCTGGTTCGTACGACAGACCGCTAGTGCCTTGGATCTCGTGACTTCATCGCTCATCAACCTGACTCCCCTTGTCATTCTGACGGCAGCAGTGCGGCCGGTTATCCGCCGGAAGGTGATCGGGGCTCGCGCTGCTGTTCAGGTCTTGAGTCATATCTGCCTCGCTGTGGTCTTCACCATCGCCTGGCACTGGATGTTGCTCATCCTTATTGGAATACGCGATGGGGAATCATTTACAGATTTCTCCGTCAAAGCGTTCTTTCCTGAACCGGTAGTGGCCTGGCAGTTCCTCCAAGGCGTTACAGTCTATGCATTAGTCGCCTCATTGACTTATTTGCGAGCGAAGCCGCCGATGCCGGAGTTTGTTGAGACAACAGCGGCGGACTGGCAGGAACAGGAGAGGACGCTGCGCCGCTACTTCATCCGCCAGGGCGATGACATCCAGCCTATTGATGTGGAGCAGGTGATCAGCATTGTCGGCGCTGACGATTATGCCGAAGTATCAACGGCAGATGGCCAGCACCTGGTGCGCACAACCTTAGCCAAATTTGAGGCATCGCTCGACCCAGATCAGTTTTTGCGCATCCATCGATCGCGGATCGTCAATCTGCATCAAATTGAACGAGCGGAATCAGCAGGTGATGGCCGCATCTTGCTGTATATGGCCAATGGAGAGACAATTCACAGCAGCCGAACCGGAGCCAAATTGCTACGGGACAGGGTGTTTTAGGGCCTGGTGATTGCCATGGATGCGCAGTTTTGAAAGCTGGCAGGAGACCATCAGCTTTCGGCCCAGCTGTAGCCTTCGGTAAATGTCTTAAATTGGGTGTGGGAGCTGACGTCGGGGCTAAGCAATTTCGCGACGCCAGCTGGGCCGATTGCAGACTGAGCGCTCTTGGATCAAAGCAGGTAAAAGCGGACTACCCGTTCATGGCCCAATTTTGATCAGTCGCTTTCACAGCAAGACGAGCGTGCTGCTTTGGAGACATTCCCAATGGAATGCCTCTGGTTTTGGAACCGTTTTTGCCAATAGCTCGAAAGGGTTAGCATTTCAAACGATTCATTTTGACCAGCAATCTGGGCACCGGCGTTTGGCGTTTCGCCGGTGCCCAGCGCGAGTTCTGTGGCGTCTCAGAACTCGCCAGCAACGCCGGCTTGTATGGCTGTTGAGTTGCCGCCGGCGTAACTCATTCCTGCGGTGATGGCGAAGGGTGTGTCGCTATCCAGCCGATGCATAAGGCCGAAGGAGACACCGACCTCGCCACGATAGACCGCAACATTGCTGGCATAGCTTGTCCGCCCCGGTTCGCTCGGGAAGTGCGGATTGGCCCGGGCAGCGATTGCGGCAATGCCCCGCTGGGCATCGCGGTTGATAGTGTTGGCCAGATCAAAGGTCAGGATAGCCTGCTCCTCAAGCGCGCCGACACGGCCATCAAGCTGCGTCAAGCTAGCGACATTCAGGCTGCTGGTGCCGAGATTGCCCAGCGCATCAGTGGTCACCAGACTGACGGCACCTTGTTGCGCTGCATTGCTGGCAGCCGAGGTGATCCCGGCGGCACGGTAGGTCGACACTTCTGATCCAAGCGCGATTAGATTGGGCCGATCAGCAACCGCACCGGTACCAATCGCAACAGCACCATCGGCGGTGGCCATGGCGCCATTGCCCAAGGCAACTGCACCATTACCGGTGGCGACATTCACATTGCCGATCGCAACTGCGCCATTACCGATTGCGGTGTTGGTGGCCCCCAGCGCCACAGCACCAGTGCCGGTGGCGATATTGGGGTTACCGATAGCGACCGCGCCATCGCCGCTGGCAGTGTTGGCAAAGCCGATCGAGACCGCTTGCCCGTCCTGTGCCATGGCCTGATAACCAATTGCCACTGAACGCGCGCCTGCGGCATTGCTCTCGCCGCCCAGCCCTACCGCATTGACGCCAGTGGCGCTGGCGCCGGTGCCGGTGGAGTTGACTGCGAGATATTCCAGTTCCGCCTCATTGGCTTCCGCCGTGGCCAGCGCAACATCTGCAACCTGTTGAGCTTCCATCGCCTCGCTACGGGCCAGATCGGCATCGGCTTGTGCGTCGACTGCGCGTTCAAACGCAACATCGGCCTGGGCAAGAGCCTCGGCGCTGTCTTCCCCGGCCTGGGTGGCAGCTACCATCGCCTCACGCGCTTCATCCCGGGCCTGATCCGCGGTCACCTGTGCGGTGGCGGCATTGGCAAAGGCTTCATCGGCGCGCTGCTGCGCCGCTGCGGCTTCCGCCCGTGCGGTGGCCACACCAGAGGTATTGGCCGCGATCTGACTGTCCTGGATGGTGTTTTGCGCCACCGCCTGATCGGCTGTGGACTGCGCTGTGGATGCGCTGGCCAAAGCCTGTGTGGCGTCCTCCTGCGCTACGTCTGCTGCATTCTGCGCGGTGGCAGCATTAGTCAGCGATTGGGTCGCATCAAACTGCGCTGCGTCTGCCGTCGTCTGGGCATTGGCCGCGTCAGTCAGAGCTTGCGTTGCATCCGCTTGCGCCGAGCTGGCCGCAGTCGACACTGCGTCGAGCTGAGCAAAGTTCACTGCATCTGTTCCCTGGGTACCGGCGGCCACATTGGTGATCTGCCGCTCGCTTCCAACCGCACCCACCGACACGGTGTTATTTCTGGCTGCAACCGATCCAGCACCGAGCGCGATCGCATTCGCCACATTGGTGTTGACGATGGCGCCATTACCCAACGCGATGCTGTTGGTCGCGCCGCTGTTGACCAGCGCCCCCTGGCCGATGGCAATGCCATCGGTGCCCAGCGCCTAAGCGCCACTGCCAATGGAGTTGACATCAAAATAGGCCAGCTCCTCCGCGTTCTCATCCGCCGAAGCCTGCGCCGCATCGGCATCATCTTGTGCATCGGACGCATCCGCTAAAGCCTGTGTCGCATCGGCCTGTGCAGCACCTGCAGCACCATTGGCCGTGGATAACGCGCCGTTGAGTTGCGCAAGATTTACAGCGTCATTATCGTCGGAGCCAGCGGCGACATTGACAACCCGCCGTTCCGAACCCGATGCGCCCACCGAGACCGTGTTCGCCGCATCGGCAACCGAGCCCGCGCCCAAGGCAACACTGTTGTCACCGCTCGCTGAGCTTGCTGATCCGATCGCGACCGCATCTGACCCGCTCGCGCTCGCAATCAGCCCGGTTGAGTTGACCGCGATATAGGGCAGGCTGCCCGTCGTGGTCACTCTGGCTATCTCGTCGTTAAGCTGACCCACAGTCGCCGCATCGCTGTCAGTGGTGCCGTCCGCCACATTGACCACACGCCGCTCCGAGCCCGAAGCCCCAACAGAAACCGTGTCCTCCTCATCCGCTACTGAACCAGAGCCGATCGCAACCGAGCCCTCTGCCCTGGCGCGAGCGTCAGATCCCAAAGCGACCGAGTTAACTCCCTGCGCCAGCGCTCCTGCCAGCAGACCGTCGCCTCCATCCGTGCCAATGGCAATCGACCCATCAGCCGTGGCGCCGGAAAACGTGCCAAGCGCAATCGAGCCAAGTCCTTCTGATTCGGCAAAGTTGCCAAGCACGATGGCGCTCGACGCGTTCGCGGTCGACTGGAAGCCAATGCCGATGGAGATCGGCCCGCTTGCCTCGGTGCCAGAACCCAAGGCGATAGCGTCAGGTCCGGTAGCGCTGGCCGCCGACCCAGTTGAGTTGACATCAAGAAAGGGGGTGCCGTTCGTAGTTACGCCCGCAATCGCGGTGTTGAGCTGGCTGAGATTGACCGCGTCCGTGTTTTGCGTGCCCGCCGCCACATTGGTGATCTGGCGTTCTGCGCCCGAAGCGCCGACCGAGACGGTATCCGCCCTATCCGCGACCGAGCCCGCGCCCAAAGCCACCGCGTTCGCGGCGCTGGCCAGGGCGCCTTGGCCAAAGGCAAGTCCCCTGTCTGCCCCTAGAGCGACGATGGCGCCCTCACCAATAGCAACACCCGCTTCGGCCAGCGTTTGCGCGTCATCGGCAATCGCGACCCCGTCATTGCTGTCGACAAAGGCGTCATCGCCAATCGCCACCGCGTCTTCGGCCAGAGCCGAGGCTTGCGCCCCAAGCGCCACCGAATCTTCGCCAGTAGCCGTGCTCTCCGACCCCAAGGCCACACCAAACGCGCCGCTCGCCAGAGCGTCAAAGCCAATCGCGACCGCGTCGACATTGCTCGCCGTAGCAATCGGACCGATTGCGACCGCATCCAGCCCATCCGCCAAGGCGCTGGCTCCGAGCGCAACAGAGCCCGCTTCGTTGGCCGCGGAGCCTGGACCAATCGCCAGCGCGGCCTCAGCGGTAGCTGCGGCGTCAACACCAATCGCGACAGAGGCAATGCCGCCGGCTCCCGCCGCATCGCCGATCGCCACCGCGCTTTCGCCTGTGGCAATGGCCAACTCACCAATCGCTATGGCGTCGTCGCCCGTAGCGCTAGCGCCGAGCCCGTCTGAGTTCACATCGAAATAGGCGAGCTCCGCCGCGTTATCGTCGGCACTCGCCTGCGCGATATCGGCGGCGTCTTGCGCCGCTTCGGCGTCAGCTTGCGCGGCCGAAGCATCCAGCAGCGCCTGAGCGGCGTCATCGGACGCATCGCTGGCGAGATCGGCCGCATCCGCTGCATCAGAAAGCGCGTCCTGTGCATTGCTGAACGCTTGATCCGCGGTGGTCTCAACACTGCTCGCCAAGGCAAAGGCGTCGTTCGCGCGGTCTTGCGCCGTAGAGGCGTCGGAAGCGGCCTGGCCAGCCAATGAAAAGGCGTCATCCGCTACGCTCGAGACTGCGTCGAGTTGCCCGAAATTGACCGCATCGGTTGTCCCCGTGCCATCCGCCACGTTCACCATTCGGCGCTCGACACCCGACGAACCAACCGAAACCGTGTCCGCCTCACTGGCCACCGAGCCTGCGCCCAGCGCTACAGAATTGTCAGCGTTAGCTTGCGCCAGCTCGCCAATCGCGACCGCATCGTCGCCGGTTGCAACTGGGACGACCCCGTCCGAATTGGCAACGAAATACGCGCTGCCGCTGCCTGAGCCGCCGCCTGTCACGCCAGCAATAGCGCTGTTGAGCTGCGCGACGTTCACCGCATCTGTGTCTTGCGAGCCCGCTGCAACGTTCACAATCTGGCGCTCATCGCCCGAGGCGCCCACCGAGACAGTGTTACCGCGATCCGCAACCGCGCGTGCGCCCAGAGCCACTGCGCCTTCCGCGCTTGCTACCGCGTCGGTTCCAAGCGAGATCGCATCAACGGCCGAAGCGATAGCACCCGTTCTGTCGGAATCCCCGTCCGCGCCAATAGCGATCGCGTTAATCGCGCTGGCGTTTGCTTCTTCTCCAAGCGCGGTTGTCTTATCAGCGCTAGCGACTGCGCCGTAGCCAACCGCCGTGGAAGCCACTCCTGTCCCTTCGGCGATCCGACCGACCGCTGTGCTCTGATTGGCGGTGGCGGTAGCGGTGGATCCCAGAGCGGTCGAATTGGCGGCTTCCGAACGCGCAGCGTTGCCAATCGCCGTGCTGTTTGCGCCTTGGGCTTGCGCGCTTTCACCCACGGCCAGAGACTCGTTTCCGGTCGCGTTTGCCGCGTTTGCGCGAACTACATTTGCATCAAAGAGGAGCAGTTCGTTGGCGTTGCTGTTGGCGGTCGATCGAGCGGTAGTGGCCACTGAACGAACAGCGTCCAGCTGGCCAAGGTTGACCGCGTCGTTATCGCCCGTGCCGTTTGCCACATTGACGATCTGGCGCTCCGCCCCAGACGCGCCGACCGAGACGGTGTCGGCTTCATCCGCCACCGAACCCGCGCCCAACGCCACGGCGTTTGTGATACCGGTGTTGACAAGCGAATTGGCACCAATCGCCGTGCTATCCACGCCTCCGACCCTCGAACTGCTTCCAATGACAGTTGCGCGATCTGCGCTGGTGAGCGCGCCTTCCTGGGCAGAGTCTTCGCCGGTGTCGCCCCCAATGGCTATCGATCCGACGCCGTTGGATTGTGAGGATTCTCCGAGGGCCACACTGTTCAAACCACCCGCTCTGGCGCCATTACCAATCGCTGTGGCTGAGACTCCGCTTGCACCAGCGCCTGAGCCTAATGCGAAAGCATCCCGAGCGGTCGCTTCGGCAAAACTGCCGATGGCGATGGCATTCCCCGCCTCCAAGCCTGTCGACGATGATCGGCCGATAGCGATGTCGTTTCCGCTTCTTGCCAGAGCATCAGCGCCGCCGCCGATCGCCACAGAAATCGCACCCGTCGTCTGAGCGTCTCTTCCCAGCGCGACCGAATTGAGACCGCCCGCCACAGCCTCTTCGCCGATAGCCACCGCGTCGGTGCCCGTCGCGCTCGCGCCCGTGCCCGTGGAATTGGCAACGAAATAGGCAAGCTGGGCCGCGTTGGCGTCGGCGGTCACCTGAACCGCGTCCGCGCCATTCTGCGCCGCCTGCGCCACCGCGTCGAGCTGCGCAAAATTGACCGCGTCCGTCTCGCCCGTTCCAGCTCTGACGTTGGTGATCCGGCGGGTGATGGCCGAGGTATCGTCGCTGGTGTCGTTCGGGGTACCATTGTCATCAAAGGCACGTCCCACGGACACCGTGAAAGTCTCGTCGGCTACTGATTGCCCCCCAAGCGCGACGGAATTGAGACCGTTGGCTTGTGCATTTGTACCAAGCGCAACAGCTCCTGTGTTGCTCGCCACGCTAGATTGGCCCAGAGCGACGCCCTGTATTCCCGACACGGTCGATTGGTTGCCGATGGCAACAGCGTTATTCTGGGATACATTGGCGAGGCGTCCGACCGCCACGGCGTTAAGGCCGTCAGCCTCGGCTTGGACGCCGACAGCCACCGCGCTGTCCTGTACAGCGTTTGCGAGGCGTCCAACCGCAACCGAGTTTCCAGCTGAAGCAATTGATTGCGCCCCCGCAGCAACACTATTGTTTCCAGATGCGTTGGCAAGGCGTCCAGCCGCCAGCGCCCCAATTCCCGTTGCCTGTGCCTGTGTCCCCAAAGCTGTCGCATTCTCGGCGGTCGCATCGGCATCGGGGCCAAGTGCAATGGCGCGCGGCTCATTCGCTCGGCTGTCCGATCCAATAGCGATCGTGCGTTCATCTCTGGAGAGGGTGTCCGATCCGATGGCAATAGCGCGCTCGGAGTTTGCGTTGCTGTCGGCTCCGATGGCAATAGTTCGTTGGTTATCGGCGAAACTGTCCGACCCCAAAGCTATAGACCTTATGCCGAACGCTCTGGCCCCGCGGCCATCATCGTCTACGTCTGTATCGGCACCGATAGCGATCGCGCCTACCGCACTCGTAAAAGAGCTCGTGCCGATCGCGACAGCACCAACTCCTTCACCTCGCGTCGAACGGCCCAAAGCGATCGCATCCGTCCCCGCAGAACGGGCCTGCTGGCCTATCGCTATCCCTCCAGGCAGGTCTTGCAGAATACCGCCGGCTACAACAGCGGAACGACCGATGGCAATCCCGCCTGACGATTCGCCAACACGGGAGAAAGCACCGATGACAATTGCGGAAGTCGCCTCCGTCTCGGCGTCCCTCCCGATTGCGATAGACTCTTCGCCGTTCGCTTCACTCAAAGGGCCAAGCGCTACTGCGTCTCGAGCTTGAGCCTCTGCGCCAACGCCACACGCGAGACTAAGATTGATATTATCTTCATCACTGATGGATACCTGCGTGCCGTCGGGCCTGTTGTCGAAGTCAAAATCGAGCGTGCAGTCAGCTGCCTGCGCTTCCTGCGCTGGCACGAGTATGGACGCCATGACGCCGATCCCCAGCGCCGTCGAAGCAAGATAAAATGATTTCATGGTTTCGCCCTCCCAAATGAAATCAGGGCGAATTTCTCTGCTCCGCAAATCGATATATTTGCGGCTTGACGCCCTATAACAATGTGATGCGCGAAGGCTGAGCGATGAGGCGAGAAGCAACAAGCCTGGCACTGCAGAAGTCACGCAAATCGGGCGAAAAACCGTCAAAAGTCACGTTTCGGTCACGTTGTATCATCGGAAGCTTGAGATTCTGGGAGGACTATGCGAGTTTACAAGAAGTGACGAGATTTCCATGAAATACATTTTTGACAGTTTTGTCCTCGATACCGAGCGTTTCGAGCTGACCGACGCGGACGGTAACCCCGTTGATCTCCAACCCCGATCACTCGAACTACTGGAATTGCTGCTACGCAATCGCGGCGCTCTGGTCGACAAGGAAACGACACAACAGGAAATCTGGGGAGGTTTGCATACGTCGCCCGATGCGATGCGAACCCAGGTGCGCAAACTGCGCGCAGCGCTGGGTGATAATAGCGAACCGAACCGACTGATCGAAACTGTACGGGGTAAAGGCCTGCGCTTTGTCGGCGAAGTCCATGTCGATGGCGCACCCGAGCTAGATCAAGAGCTTGAACAGGATCTCAAGCGCCCAGTTGCCCCACCCGTAAAGAGCACCATTCTCTCGTTCAGGTCCTATGGGATTCTAGCCGCCTTACTTGTCATTATCGGTCTGTCGGTTGTGCTTGGTATGTCATTTGGCAATTCAAGCAATCAAACGAGCGCTCAGGCCAGCCAAACTGATAGCTATAAGGCTGCAGTCGCTGTCCTGCCTTTTCGCGAAGTTGGAGGCCAAGTCGATCAGGCCTATGTGGGCGAAGGTTTTGCAGAGGAACTTACCAGCGTACTGGCACGGATTAATGGGCTCAAGGTAAATTCCACTTCTTCCGCTTTTCGGTTGGCCGGCAATTCAGGAAAAACATCAAGCAAGACCGCCAAGGAACTCGGGATAACCCATATCGTCGAAGGCAGTTTTGCTCAGATAAATGGGTCTGTGAAGGTCATAGTACGCCTCGTTGATACGGACACTGATGACCTGATCTGGACCGAGACTTACGCTCGCCCGTACAACGCCGAGAACTTGGTTCGTGTCCAGGAACAGATCGTCAGCGCTATTGTTGTCGAGATGCTGGGAGAACTTGCGGCACCATCACAGTTGCCAAAGCCTAAGACAGACTCAACGGAGGCCTTGGATCTCTACTATAGAGCGCAGGCCCTATTACGGGAAGAAACGGCGAGCTCGGTCACGCAAGCGATCAAGTACTTTAAGCAAGCCACGATTGCAGACCCCGACTATGTGGACCCCTATAGCCGTTTGGTCCTTGCTTATGACGCGGCCCATTATGTGGCTGGATTGAGCATCGAGGAAATGGAAGCAGGAAAGCGGGAGGCTCTCGCCAAGGCTCTTGAATTGGCGCCTCGGGACCCGAACGTCCTTATGGCTCAGGCCCTGTCCAAAAGCGATGTAGGTGATAACCGAGGGGCCATCGCCCTTTATCAAGAAGCGCTTGCGGGCGATCCAAGCAACTCTGACATTCTTACCGGACTGGCAATAGCCTACTCTCAGCTCGGACGGACGAGTGAGCAACTCGATTTCGCCAGAAGGGCACGCGACGTCGACCCGCTGAGACCTATGGTTCTGCAAGTTCTAACTTTTTCTGAATATAGCTCGGGTAATATTGAGGCAGCCCGCAAAGTGGCGGAATCAAACATGCGTTGGAATGGTAACAATGCATCTGCTAAACACGCCATGGGTTTTATACTGGATCAAACAGGTCAGTACGCCGAAGCTAACCAACTATACGCGTCGGTCCTGAAACAAAATCCTGCCAATTTTACTTATGGGCTTACCACCGGGGAATTGTATCTTCGCATCGGCTCGAACAAGCGGGCCTTGGAAGCCGTGGCATCAAACGAGGTCATAAAGGCGCAGATTGATGCAATCCTGTCAAACAGGCCGCAAGTCGAACAATATCTGGCGAAGAACGCTGGCACCGATCCTGTCGGCGTCCAAACGACTCTCCTATATTTTTACTTGCGCGACTTTGAGGGTGCCATGCCTCATGTGAAGCGCAGCATTGAAGTGGTAGAGATTGCCGGTCCAGCTGCACTATCGCCCCTCCTCATAGTCAAGTTCATTGCTCATGCACATGTCTTGTGCCAAGCAAAAGATCCCGATTGCGAAGTGCTGCTCTCAAAGATCGAAGAGCCTTTCAAAGGCCTCACGCCGCAAACTGCCAAGACATACGATGCTTTCATAACATCCGCCGCAGTCGACCTGTTACGCGGCGATGAGAAGCACGCGATGGAGTGGCTTGAAGCTGCATATGAGGCAGGTCATGTCTTTGTGCACCTTAAGCGTCATCCAACATTCGAGCCTCTGGCAGAAAATGCTAAGTATCAGGCTCTTGAAGCGAAAATGGAGGCTAAGGCTAGCGATTATCGCTCTGAATTTGCAGAGCAGATCGCTTCTACATCAAACTAACCGCGACAGTTCAGCTATAAGCGAACCGTCCGCTTTCGGGACCTAAGAAATTGGGCGCTCACTTCTTGAATTAAGGCACAGAGCGGAAACGCAGAGGAATGTCCACAATTGGGTCGCAAGCGAAACGTCTGGTTTCGCGCTCTGATTGGCTAAGAGCAGTCTGTCAGAAAACGGTCCAATAGCGGAAGAGGTCTAGCCCTAGTTAATCAAAATAGGTCATTGACATAATCCTGTCGAGTGCATAGCCATCACCTTCCTCCGTGTAGCGCTGAAGGATAGCATTATGGACATCAAAAAGGTCGATTCTTCCCTCGCTCAAGCATATGAGGAAGCGATTCCGGATATGGTCTATTCGACCGGGCCGTCCTCCTATGATTATTACTTCCAATCGCGACCGGTCTTCAACATGGTCGTAGAGAAGTCATGGGCGATGCCGGGCACTCTGTTTGCGCAGGATGTGTGCCATCTGGCGCTCGACGAAGGGAAGCTTGCAGGTTTCTTGCTGTCATTTGAAGCGAGTGAGTTTCGTCCGCGCGGCGATGCGCTGGCTCCCGTCTGGCATGACCTGTTTGAAGCGGGCCTGATAGACGAGGCAGGCTTTGCCGACTTCCTGGAACGCGCCGAATATGCACGCTGGCTCAATCCAGAGACGCGTCCGGGTATCTACTATATCCACGCGATCGCTGCGCACCCTGACCATAAGGGGCGGGGTGTGGGAGTGGCTCTGATCGACAAGGCTGTAGCGCTTGCCAAGGAACGCGGCTTTAACAAGATCGAACTCGATGTACTGTCAGATAATCCGGCAGTCGGCTTCTATCACGCACGCGGTTTTGAGATTGTTGCAGAAACCAAAGCTCCAAAGCCGTTTGCAGCGGGTGTCCCGGTAGAATACCGGATGTCGCTCACGCTCTGAGTTTGTGCTGCCGCCCGGCTTAGGCCTTCCGGGTCAGGTAGAGACTCGATCCATAGAGGATGCTGCGCTCGGCTGGATCAAGCAAGGCAACCCGCAGCATCTCCTCCGCGACGTCCTCGCGATTGATGATCGTTTCGGCAGAGGCCAGCGCGCTCTTATGGGGTGTTTCCCTCGAAAGATTGGTAAGGCTCATAGTCCCGCCGACAGCTGGCTCATCCTTTAGCGTGGACGGGCGGAAGACGATATAGTCGTTATGCCCAAACCCCGGGCCTTCAAACAAACGCTCACTATCCCTTACATTCTGGAATACCGGCAGTAGGATATGTACCAAAGATGAGAGGGCGGGAAAATTGGCTGGCCAGTAATTATAGGCGTCCCGAGGCGCACCGCCCACGCCAACAGAGCTGTGATAAAGTACCTCCACCGGCCGGCTACGCTGCATTCCTGAAAGGATTGCAGTAATCGTATCGGTGTAAATCGAGTTGAACGGATTGAGCATCTCCGAAATCTTCGACGGGCCGACAAAGCACGCAATAGCATCTATCGACAGATCCTCATCGAGCAGCGATTGATAGGTCTCCGGCGTGAGGATCGAGCGCGCCGCTGCTTTAAGCCCGCTAAAATCGGGTTCTTCTCCCTCGCCTATCGCCTCGCGCAATATGGCCTTCATTCGCTCAAGCGCGGCAGCATCGTCGGCTGCACGACAAAGCGCGGTCACGCTATGACCCTGGCTAAGCGCCTTTAGGGCAAAGAAGCGCGCGCAACGCGAACTGGCCGCCACGATAAGGAAGTGCCGCTTGGTTCCGGGCGATTTCGGCTGAGGCATTTAGGCTATCCGTTTTGACCATCATTAATTGAAAGCGAGGACGTAGCCAGACGATCAATATCGCTAGCACGGTTTATCTAGGTCTTTGACCTAAATTCGTCAAGCTGACTGGTTTCCTGCTACCCCAGAGATGACAGGGTAAAGCTTGGTTTCACCTTTGAATAAGCTCGCGAGCCTCACGCACAATGTCTGCGTTGAAGCTGTCCTTTTGAGAAGGTGAGACCATTTGCAGCAGCGCCCCATCGAGCATGGACGTGACAATCTGTGCCTTTCTAAGAATCTCGCTTTCGCTCAGTTCGGGCCGCATCTGTTCGATCAGTTCGGAAAATGCTTCATAATGCCGACGGTAGGTTTTCTTATAGAGATCCTCAAATGCTGGGCGATGTGTACGCAGGACGTGCATAAGTAGGTAAACCATAGCAGATTCCCCTCGCCATCTGCGCAGCAATTCCTGCGCGATAAGATTGAAAGCCTCTCGCGGATCATCTCTTGCGGCCAGATGCGAGCGAATAATCTCGATGTCCCGTTCACCCTCGCGCTCAATCAGGGCGACGAACAGGTTTTCGCGTGTCGAGAAATAATATTGCAGGTTGCCCAGCTTGATATCGAGCCGACTGGCAATGTCTCTCAGAGAAACGCTGTCATAGCCAGATTCCGAGAGAATTTCGCGCGCAACTTTCAGTATCTCGTCACGTTTGGTTTGGCCCTTTGAGGTCAGCATATCGCAAGCTTAGCCCAAGCACCGCATTCGGTCCAAACGCAAATCGAAACTATTCAGCCGGAAAACCAAGGGTTAATCCAGTCTGGTCTTTGCTGTAGGCACACCATATGCCCATCTTTGAACACCGCTTTGCCGCAAGGTCCGGACGCCACAATCACATCAAGGCTGGTTGCAAGGCCTGAATAAACCACTTCATCGGGTGATGGAGCATTGACAGCGACGAATTGTGTGGCGGTGGGAATGTCAATCAAGATGCAAAAACGTTTCGTACGACGCTTTTGACAGCCCTTCACATCTGGCCATGGTAACTGCGAATTTGCCATATCGAAGATGGCCGTATCCGCAGAGCCCGCCGCACGAACCTTGCTGCGGTCATACAGTCACGCGGTCATAATGCTGGACACTTTTCCCGGTTACGGTAAAATCGCTCACCCCAAAATCACGGCAATTTCCCACCCGGCACCCATGGCGCGCCCGCAGCTAGCAGTTCTGCTTCAAAGGCGGGGATCGTACTTTCCGTGAGTGTGCTCAAGCGGTTGCGGATGGCGTCAAATTCGCTCTTGGCATAGCCAAACTGATCACGATGCGTTTGCGTCGGACCTTGGGTCGAAGCAAATAGACCGGTCATAACTGTGCCCAGCCGACTGCGCACAGTCGCATATGTCCGCTCGTTAATCTCATTGCGCGCCTTGTTGCCGTTCAGCAGGTTTTCCAGAGCATAGACCTCGTTGCGGATGGCCTGCCATTGATTGTCCAGCGCGACCGGGTCACCGCCCTGAGCGCGCTCGGTTGCGATGGCCAGCAAGCCGACTTTCTTCTCAAGCGATGACAGCGTGCTTGCGGTGGCGCTCACCGAGCGGTCAAATTGGGCGATCTCGGCCCAGAATTCGGCGGCATCCGGCTTAGGTGGCAATGCACCGTCGCGCAGACGGGCAACGGTGAAGGGCTTGGGGCCAACCAGTTCGGTGGTCTGCCCGCGAACTCGCCTGGAAAGCGACACGGTATATTCGCCGGGCGAAACGAGGAAGCCTGTCGGTTCTTCACCGTCCGGAGCGACCGGCGCGGCCACCGATATATCGGGGTAACGCAGATCCCAGTTCACCCGGTGGAATCCTTTTTTCGCAGGGCCTTTCAGCCGCCGCACAATATTGCCGTCAGAATTGCGCACCGTCAGCCATATGGTCGGCGCGGTTTCCTGAAGCTCGGCGGTGATCGTATCAAAGCCCGGGAACGGCGTATCCTTGCCGTCCTTGGCGAGCGGTTTCTCGCGCTTCTGCCGCGCCTCCTGCAGCGAGGGCACATCTTCGGCGAGATAATAGGTGAAGTTCGCACCAAAGGGCGGATTGGGCGCGCGGAAATAGCTGTGCCCCTGCGCCCCGCCTTCATTAAAGGCCAGCGGATGCTGCTCAATATACCAATGCGCCTTGCGACCGGGGAACAGCATCGCCTCCTGATTAAGGCTGGCTTCACTCAATGTGCGCAACGGCGAGATGTCATCGACGATGAAAAAGCCGCGCCCGAAGCTGGCGCCGACAAGATCATCCTCACGGCGCTGAATGGTGAGATCGCGGAAAGAGATGGTCGGTGCATCACCGGTCAGCTTGACCCATTTACGGCCACCATCAAGGGTGAAAAACATGCCAAACTCGGTCGCCGAAAATAGCAGGCTCGGATTGACATGATCCTGCACGACACGCCAGATAAGATGACGATCCGGCATATCACCGGTGATGCTGGTCCAGCTTGCACCACGGTTCGTACTCTTCAGCAGATAGGGCTTATAGTCGCCATATTTGTGGTTATCGAGCGCGACATAGACGGTATTCGCATCGAACAGGTCGGCGCGGATATCGTTGACAAAAGCGGTATCGGGCACACCGGGAAGGCTGCCAACTTCGATTTTCCTCCAGCTTGCGCCGCCATTTTCGCTGACCTGTATCAGGCCATCATCGGTGCCGATATAGAGGATATTCTCGTCAATCGGGGATTCACCCAGTGAGGTGATGGTGTTGTATTGCGACATGGCGAGCAGGTCCCAACCTGCTTCCCAGCTCCATTGCCGTCCCTGAACCGGCAGTTTCAGTCGGTCCTGATCGCGGGTTAGGTCGCCTGAAATCGGCGTCCAGCTATCGCCGCGATCATCTGAACGCCAGACACGTTGGGAGGCGAAGTAAAGCCGTGTCGGCTGATGCTGGCTGACGAAAATCGGGCTGTCCCAATTCCACCGCTCAATTGGATCACCGGGCGAAGGCTGAGGCTGAATATGCACCACCTCACCGGTAATCCGGTCGACGCGGGCCAAATTGCCCTGCTGCCACTCGGCATACATGATATCGGGATTGCCTGGCTCAATGGCGGACTGATGGCCATCGGCAAACAAAGTGACGAACCAGTCATCATTGCGAATGCCATGGCGATTATCAGTGCGCGACGGGCCACCCTGGGAGTTATTGTCCTGCGTGCCACCATAGACAAAGTAGAACGGTTCGGCATCATCCACCGCAACCTTATAGAATTGCGTTACCGGCAGATTGTTGATGAACCGCCATGTCTTGGTGTGGTCATAGCTTTCATAAAGGCCACCATCGGAACCGAAAAGAATATAGTCCGGGTCATCGGGGCGGAAGGCGATGGCGTGGTCATCGACATGCTTGTACTCATTGTTAAGCGGCGTCCATGTCTTGCCACCATCATTGGAAATCTGGCTGGTGTTAGACACCAGATAAATGCGATCAAACACATGTGGGCTGGCATAAAGCTCCTGATAATAATGCGGCCCGGTACCCTGCCCAACCTCGTCAGACATTTTCTCCCAGC
Organism: Pseudomonadota bacterium; assembly: GCA_038748365.1. Lineage (GTDB taxonomy): Bacteria > Pseudomonadota > Alphaproteobacteria > Sphingomonadales > Sphingomonadaceae > Alterisphingorhabdus. The sequence goes on along the minus strand of JBCDIZ010000003.1, from coordinate 255,865 downwards.
TCGCACCGCGATTGGTTGATCTCCAGACGCCACCTTTGCGCTGATCTTCCTCAATAGCGGCATAGACAACATCGGGCCGTATCGGCGAGAGCGTCAGACCGATCTTGCCCATATTGCCCTGTGGCAAACCGGTTTTCAGCTCGGTCCATGTTTCGCCGCCATCTTCGGATTTCCACAAGCCGCTTTCCGGGCCACCACCGACATAGGTCGCAACCGTGCGCTGATGCTGCCACATAGCGGCATAAAGGCGGTCGGGATCACGCGGATCAATAAGGAGGTCTGTCGCGCCGGTATAAGGACCAGCGGAGAGCGTCTTCTCCCAAGTCTTGCCGCCATCGGTGGTCTTGAAGACACCACGCTCGCCGCCGGGTGACCAGAGCGGTCCCTGCGCGGCTACCCAGACGGTGTTGGAATCTTCCGGGTGAACGATAATCTTGGAGATATGCTCTGAGGCTTCCAGACCCAGCTTCTCCCATGTCTTGCCGCCATCATTGGAGCGATAAATGCCGTCGCCAAAGCCGATATGGCGCCCGCCATTATTCTCACCTGTGCCGACCCAGATGCGGTTGGGGTCAGAAGGATCAAGACCGAGAGAGCCAATCGAATAAGACCCCTGCCCCTCGAACAGGGATACCCAGGTAGTACCGGCATTTTCGGTTTTCCAGACACCACCGGAACCGACAGCAACATACCATGTCGCCGGATCATCCTGCACAATCGCGATATCGGCAATGCGCCCGGACATAAAAGCAGGGCCAATGCCACGCAGCTTAAACGCATTAAAAGTGGGACTGGAAAGCGGGGGCTGCTCTTCTTGCTCTTCCGATTGCGCGACTGCCGCGCTCCCAAGCCCTAGAGCCAACAGAAGTGTGATCAAAAACCTGGCAATTTTCATCGAAAGCTCCCCCTACAGCCTTATTAGAGCATGCTACCCAATCCTGTGTCTACAAATGATAGTCGACAAAGTGCATAGTTTATTGGACAGATGTAAAATCGGTGTCCCATATGCGTCAGCGGTTTTAAAGCAGCGCAGATTTCTCAGCATAGTTAGCAGTGTCACCGCGTCTTCAACCATCTTGGCATTGCGAATATCCTTGACCTGCTCCAGAATGCCTCACTGTATTATGGACGACCTGATGGGGGTAAGATATGCGTTTACTATCAGATTTCAGTGCTAGCCTGATGACCTTGGCCATGTTGACAACGGGGTTTGCTGCTCCTGCTTCTGCCCAGTTGATGACTGATCGCGGGATTGATGCGGCCTCGGCACAGGTGGTTGTGCAGGGCTGTTTCGCTGATGCTGAAGCAAATCAGCAGCGCTTTTCCATCATCGTTGTTGATAGCGGTGGCCATCTGGTTGCGGCATTGCGGATGCAGGGCGCGCGTCCGGGCAATACCGCCTTTGCCACTGAAAAAGCCAAGGCCAGCGCACTTTGGGGCTTTGCCACATCGGGTATGGAGCAGGGCGCGCAGAATACGCCGGGCTTTGCTTATGCTCCCAATGTGGTCACTGTGGCCGGTGGCGTGCCGATATACAGCGCGGACGGAAAACATATTCTCGGCGCCATCGGCGTTTCCGGCGGCGCGCCTTCTGCTGATGAAGCCTGCGCAAAAGCAGGTATAGCTGCTGCCGGATTAAAGGCCGAGCGGATGCGGTAAGGTCTTTACGGCGAATAGAGCCGCATTCAGTTTCTGGTTGCTCCCTTTCGTGGAAAGCAAATATTGAACACAGGGCAAAATTATCCATCAAAACGGAATTCTGTTTTACGAAAAGCAGCGTTTATCTGATACAATCTGGGGATTAGCTGGAGGCATATCCAACAATTGGAGTGCCTTATGAAATCGATGATCCTCAATGACTATGGCGAAGCCGCAAAGTTTGTCGCATCTGACTTTGCCAAACCTTCCGTAAAACCCGGGCATATTATCGTACGCGTTTCCGCGACTAGCGTGAACACGGTTGACACCATGATCCGAACGATGGGGGAAGGACTCGCTCCGATCTCGCCCAACCTTCCTGCCCTTCTCGGAATGGACTTTGCAGGAACAATAGAAGAAGTCGGGCAAGGTGTTGAAGGCTTTGCACCTGGCGATGAAATCTATGGCTGTGCAGGCGGCCTTGGCGATCTTCCCGGTGCACTTGCCGAGTTCATGGTGGCCGATGCTCGCCTGATTGCACATAAACCCAAGTCCTTATCGATGCGTGAAGCCGCTGCCCTACCGCTGGTTGGGATTACCGCATATGAAGGATTGGTCCGCGCCGGCGTAGATAAAGGCCAGAAAGTTCTCATCCACGGTGGAACAGGTGGAGTCGGGCATGTGGCCTTGCAGCTTGCTCAAGCATTTGGCGCCGATGTCTATTCGACCGGTACAGGAGAAGAGTCGCTTCAGATCATTGCCGGTTATGGGGCGACGCCGATCGACTATCGAGCAGAAGATGTTTCGGACTATGTGGCCCAACATACTGGTGGTGCTGGTTTTGACGTTATTTACGACTCGGTAGGCGGTGCCAATATGGGCAAGTCGTTCGAGGCCGCTGCGCTTAACGGCCAGGTGGTCACCACCGTATCTATGCTTGAGCTCGACCTCACGCCAGCGCACTTTAAGGGCCTGTCAATCCATGTGGTATTCATGCTCATTCCGATGCTGCATGATTTTAAGAGAGAAGCTCATGGACAGATCCTGGCCAAACTAGCCAAGCTAGTGGATGCAGGGAAGGTTAAGCCTTTGCTTGATGAAGCGCGCTTTACGCTTGAACAAGTGGGCGAAGCCCATGGCCGACTGACAAGCGGCAAGGCGACTGGAAAGGTTGTAGTCGAACTGGCCTGATCCGATTAGACCATAGGCTGCCAAGGTGGATTGCGTCCGATCTTCTCGACGAGAAAGTCGATCAGAACGCGCACCTTGGCGGTGAGTACATTGGATTTGGGATAAACCAGCCAGAGCGCTCGATCACTTATGACAGTCCAATCGGACAGTATCTCGACAAGCATCCCTTCGCGCAGCTCATGCTCTACATTCCAGCGTGCATTAAGAGAGATGCCGAGACCCGCCATTGTTGCGAGCCTTTGGCTTGCTCCATCATCTAGCTCAATTCTCGTTCTGCTACTACTCATGGAAATCGTTTCGCGCTTTCCATCACGCTCCAATTCGACACTATTATCCATTTGGCGAAATGCGATCAGATCGTGATCCGATAGGTCATGAGGGCTATTTGGCATGCTGCGGTTGGCAAGATAAGAAGGGGCGGTGCACAAAATATCAGACGCTTCTGCAAGCTTTCTTGCCTTTAGGCTGCTGTCATAAAGTGCGCTGTTTCGCAAGGCGAGATCATAGCTCCCTTCCAGCAAATCAAACGATGAATCCGAGAGGCGGAGGTCGAGGTTAATCTCGGGATGACGTTTGAGGAATTCGGGTAGAATTGGGACAATGTACAGCTGCGCGAAAGTACTCGACGCAGCAAAACGGATCGTTCCAGAAGCCCTTGGTCTGCCGTGACCCAAAGCCGCCATAGCTGCATCTCGTTGCGCAAGGATTTCGCGAGCGAATGGCAAAAACTCCTCGCCTTCAATAGAGACCGAGACTTTACGTGTTGAGCGATGCAACAACTCGGCGCCCATCTCGTGTTCCAATTTAGCCAGTCTTGCGCTTGCTACCGCCGGGGCAAGACCCAGCTCACGTCCCGCAGCACTAATGTTGAGCTTTTCTGCCGCTCGAACAAACAGGCGCAAACTGTCAAGGTCCATTGATTATATCCAAATTGCGAATTCTGAAGCCTGAAATGGGCCATTTTTATCGCTGTAGCAATGCATAAAATAGCCAGGGTTCAAACGAGGAGGCTCTTATGAAGTATGAAGGTTTCACCACATTCAAAGTGGCAATCGACAATGCTATTGCTACAGTAACTTTTGATTATCCCCCTGTGAACATACAGGGCCTGCCCATGCTGTCCGATCTTGATATGCTTGCACAAAAGCTCGAGGCAGATCGCTCGGTAAAGGTCGTCGTCTTCCAGTCGGCTAACCCGGATATCTTCGTCGCGCATGCCGATACAGAGTTCCTGAAGGATATGTCTGCCAAGCCTGTACATCGCAGCGAAGTTGAATTGCTTGATCTTCAGCGTGTGCTTGAGCGTATCAGCAAGTTGCCGCAAGCTAGCATTGCCAAGATTGAAGGCTATGCGCGCGGTGGAGGGCATGAGTTCGCTCAAGCCTGCGACATGCGCTTTGCTGCGCGTGGAAAGGCGAAGTTTATGCAGATGGAAGTCGGAATGGGCATCCTCCCATGTGGCGGTGGTGCCTCGCGTATGGCCCGTCAGGCCGGGCTTGGTGTAGCGCTTGAGATTATCCTTGGCGCTCGCGATTTTGATGCTGACCAAGCTGAGGCTTGGGGCACAGTCAACAAGGCTCTTAATGCCGACGAAATTGGTCCTTATGTCGATGCGCTTGCTAAGCGCATTGCCCTATGGCCATCGCAATCAATCGAAGCTTGCAAAATGGCTGTTCACGCATCCATCGATGAACCAATTGATGAAGCGCTAAAGACTGAGGCTTACTGGCTCTATCAGGCGACCAGTCAGACGCCCGCGCTAAAGCGATTCAAATGGGCTGATGAGCAAGGCGCACAGTTTGACATGGACAATCAGCACGCCTGGGAAAAGCTTGTTGAAGGCGTCCAAGAGGTGAACTAACCCAAAAATGGCTAGGGTCAGGACCTATTGAATAGATCCTGACCCTAGGGTGGTGCTTTGATGGCTGTAGATACTTCTGCCAGAAGCCCGATCTAATTGCATTAAGGCCGTTGCTTATCGTCCAGCTACGCGACGACCGGCGGCAGCATATTGATCCACGGCTTTGCCTCTTCGAGTTGGTAGCTCAAATCCAGCAATGTCTTCTCGTTGCCGACACCGCTGCTGAGCAGCACGCCGATGGGGAGGCCGCCGCTCAGGCCCCAAGGTAGGCTGATGCTCGGCGTACCGGCAAGATTATGGATCGCAAGATGCCCTACCAGCTTTCCGGACCTATCGGAATTCTGCTCAAAGGGTTGATCGCCGAGTGTCCAGCCCAATTCGGGGGCGGGCATGGCGGTTGAAGGCGTGAGCCAGGCGTCATAGCCGCCCAGCCAGCCGCGTATCTTCTCTGCCTCGCGTTCGAGTCGTTCGATTGCTTGGGCTGCCTCTCCTTCGGGCAGTGCTCTGTAATGATCTGCGAGATCGACCGTCCATCCTTCAAGCAATTTGGCATCGCGTGCTGATCCACCGGCCATCTGGTCTGCGGCATCGACAATCGGCACAACCGCCTGACCCCAGAGGACGGTGAAGTCATCAATGACTTCATCCGCTACGCCCGCGCCAGCTTCTACCATTTCGATCTGGTGTCCCAGTTCTTCCAGCTGTTTTGCCGCTTCCATTACCGCATTGGCAACATCGGGATGCGGTGGATTTCCTGCCGAGTCATTGATGGTAACGGCGATGCGTTTTGGCTCTGCCGTGCCCGGCTTGACCAATCCCACAGGCGCCAAGGGTCCGTTTTCCGCTTCAGTCAGCGCCAGCATCATGGCGGTGTCGCGTACTGACAGGCTGACACAATGTTTGATGCTGAGGTCAATTTCACGAGCGGGATTGCCCTGATCGGGGAAACGCCCGCGCGATGGCTTGAGCCCGACCAGACCGCATTGGGCTGCCGGGTTACGGATCGAGCCGCCGCCGTCGCTGGCCTGTGCAATCGGCATTATCCGCGCCGCCACTGCAGCGGCCGCGCCGCCGCTTGAACCGCCTGCGCTGTGACCTATGTTCCACGGGTTACGGCAGGGCGTAAAGGCCGTTGGCTCGGTGGTTCCCAACAGGCCAAATTCCGGTGTCGCGGTTTTGCCGAGGACGATCACGCCGCTCTCGTCAATCTTCTCGGTATAGGGTGTCTTTTTCTCACCCATTGCGCCTTTGAACATGGCGGAGCCGCGCTCAAACTTCATGCCGGGATATTCATTGAGATCTTTCAGCGCATAAGGAAGGCCCGAATAGGCGCGATCAGGAAAGGGCAGGTTGCGCGCTTTTTCCAGCGCCTGTTCGGGGCGCACATCGACAAAGGCGTTGAGCTGTGGATCGACCTTTTCAATGCGCTCAAGTGCTGCCGTAACCGCTTCTTCCGCGCTCATATGCCCATCGGCGATCAGTGAAGCCTGCGATACGCCGTCCAGCTTGGTCAGATCTGTCTCGCTGCCGGGTATATCCGCCTCTTTGCATCCGCCCAATGAAGCCAGCGCCAGTGTCGATGTCATGCCGACCATCATCTGCCGTCTTGTGCAGTCCATGTTCCTCTCCTTTTTCTTTTCAGCCTAGCGGTAAGCGGGCGGGAATGTCCATCAGCTAAGGCGGATTTTACTTCTGTTCGCTTATGGCTTGCGGCACGGCGATGAGCGCGATACGGCGCTGATCATGCAGTTTTTCTCCGACAATGCCGCGCCGGTGCATCCCCATGTGATGCAGGCGATTATCGATGCTGACCAGATTGATGCGCCCTATGATGGCGATGCGTGGAGCCAAAAGCTGGATGCGGCTTTCTCGCAAGTTTTCGAGACTGAGGTGACCGCCATCTGGGTCGCCACTGGCACCGCGGCAAACAGTCTCGCGCTGGCAGCTTTGTGCCCGCCGCATAAGGGCATCATCTGCCATAAGCTGGCGCATATTGAGCAGGATGAATGCGGCGCGCCGGGCTTTTACACCCATGGTGCCAAGCTGATACTGGTGGAAGGCAAAGGGGCCAAGGTGTCGCCCGATGCGGTGTGCGCTGCGCTGGCGGCAATCCGCGATGATGTGCATCAGGTGCAGGCGGCTGCGCTTTCTGTGACCAATGCCAGCGAATATGGACTGACCTATTCACCTGATGAAATGGCGGCGCTGGGGGCTTTGTGTAAAGAGCGTGGCCTCGGTTTCCATCTTGACGGCGCGCGTTTCGCCAATGCGGTAGCCAGCACCGGCGCATCACCTGCCGATCTGACATGGCGCGCTGGTGTCGATGCGCTCAGCTTCGGGTGCGTCAAAAATGGCGGAATGAATGCCGAAGCGCTGATCCTGTTCGACCGTAATCTGGCAAAGGATACGCGCTATCGCCTGAAACGCGCCGGGCATTTGATGTCCAAAGGCCGCTATATGGCGGCGCAGCTATTGGCGATGCTGGAAGATGATCTGTGGCTGGCCAATGCCCGTGCCGCCAATGCCGGTGCGGCGCTGATTGCGGAGGCGGCCGGGGATCGTTTGCTCTATCCGGTGCAGGCGAATGAGGTGTTTCTGAAACTCGGTCCGGGCGAGGCCGATGCATTGCGGGCGCAGGGCTTTGATTTTTATGACTGGGGCGTGGTGACGCCGGAAGCGGGCGGCGAGGCGCGCTTTGTCACCAGCTGGAATCAGGATGCCGATGCGGTGCGACCGCTGGCTAATGCGATAGCGGCGCTGTGAGCGACACAGCCGCGCGGGCCCCGCGCGATATCACCGCAGAAACCAGCTTCTGGCAGCCGTCGGTGCTGCTCCCCTTTGTCACCGTGTCGCTAATCTGGGGCGGGACATGGATTGTTATTCGCGACCAGCTTTCGGTTGTGCCGCCGAGCTGGTCGGTCTGTTACCGTTTCATTCTGGCAGCGGCCGCGATGTTTGTGCTGGCGCGGCTGCGTGGCCTGCCGCTGATGCTCGACCGGCAGGGCCATTTCTGGGCGATATTGATCGGGCTGTTTCAATTCAGCGGCAATTTTAACTTTGTTTATCGCGCCGAGCTTTATGTCACCTCCGGGCTGGTCGCGGTCATGTTTGCATTGCTGATCATCCCCAATGCGTTGCTCGGTGTGGTGTTTCTCAAGCAGCGGATCAGCGGCATGTTTATCATCGGTTCGCTGCTCGCCATGGCTGGTGTGGCTGCGCTGTTTGTCCATGAATTTGAGGCTGCAGGGCAAGGCTTTGATGCGCTGTGGCTAGGCATCGGTTTCACCATATTGGGTATTTTGAGCGCATCGATTGCCAATATCATGCAGGGGACCGAGACACTGCAGCGTTGGCCGATCATCACCATGCTTGCCTGGGCGATGCTATGGGGTGTGGTGATAAACGCTGCCTATGCTCTGGCCACTGTTGGCGCACCAGTGGTGGAATGGCGCTGGAGCTATTGGGGCGGCATCGCCTATCTGGCGCTGGCCGGATCTGTGGTGACCTTTCCGCTCTATTTCGGCCTGATCCGGCGCATCGGCCCCGGTCGCGCTGCTTATAGCAGCACCATTGTGCCCGTAGTGGCGATGGTGTTTTCGACGCTGTTTGAGGGCTATGTCTGGACCATGTTGGCAATAATCGGCGGGGTGCTGGCTCTGGCCGGGCTTGTCATCGCCATGCAAGCGCGCCGACCGGCATGACAAGGCAAGCCGCCTTCGATTTGATTGCCATGTCCGCGTCTAAGCTATGCCTCCAGTTCGATCAATTGAATTAGATTGCCGCAAGTGTCATCAAACACCGCCATGGTCGCCCCGCCCGCCTTCATCGGCGGCTGGGTGAATGTCACACCGGCATCTTCCAGCCGTTTTACTTCGGCATGAATGTCCTCGACGCTGAACGCTGTCCATGGAATGCCATCGGCCAATAGCGATTCCTGCATCGTGCGTGCTGCGGGATATTCATTGGGTTCGAGCGCAAGCTCAACACCATCCGGTTCCTCGGATGATACCAGAGTCAGCCATTTATGCTCCCCCATCGGGATATTATGTTTGACGGTGAAGCCTAGTGTGTTGGTGTAAAAGTCTAGGGCCTTGTCCTGATCCTCAACCATCACGCTTTTGATGTACATCTTCATGTCGTTCCTCCCCTGGAAAATGGCTGAAAAATGGTTGTATCCATGGATTGATGGTTTCCTCGAACGAGGTCGCGGTTAACGAATGCACTTTGGTACGCCCCTGCCAGGCAATGCTGATCAGGCCAGCCTGTTCCAGCGTATTGAGATGGCGGGTAATCGCCTGGCGGGTGAGGGTAATATCATACTCCTCAATCAGACGGGCGCACAGCTCAAACAGGCTCTGATTGTCGCGCTTCCTCAGTTCATCGAGGATCAGTAAACGGGTGTCGTCGCCAAGCGCGCGGAACAGCGTGCTGAGATTTGGATCAAAAGGAATGCCCATAGCTCATTATGCAACAATAATGTTGCATGTAAAGAATTTTCGGGAGAAAAGAGGAGTTAAAGCACGGGGCTGCCTCAAGCTTCCGCTTCCCAAATAGCGCGTAACCCATGTTTATAGGTAGGATAAAGCGGCGCCCAGCCCAACACCCGTTTGGCCTTGCCATTCGCCACACGCCGGTTCTCGCTATAGAATTTGCGCGCCATGGGGGAGAGGTTGGCATCCTCCATTTTCTGCAGCGGCGGCGGGTCGATACCGAGCATTTGCGCCCCAAAGTTGGTGACCAGATGCTGGGCGCAGGGCAGGTCATCGGCAAGGTTATAGACACCCGGCGGCCCATTAAAACCAGCGATGATGCCGCTGACAATATCTGCAACATGGCAGCGGCTGAATACTTGCCCCGGCTTGTCGATGGAACGCGCGCTGCCGCTGCGCAGCCGGTCGAGAATGCTGCGCCCGGGGCCATAAATTCCGGGCAGGCGGAAAACACGCACATCATCGCGCAAGCCCTGCCAGGCGAGATCTGCCGCGGCGCGTGCGGTGCGGCGGCCGGAACCGATGGGCGCGGTCTCATCGACCCATGCGCCCTGCACATCGCCATAGACCCCGGTGGCGGAGATATAGCCGATCCATTTCTCGGTTCCGGCGCTGGCGATGGCCTCGCCATAATTGTCGAGCACCGGATCGGTGCCGGTGTCGCGATCAGGCGGAACCGAGGACAGGATATGCGTCGCCTGCGCTATTTGAGCCAACACCGTCTCGCGATCCGCAAAGGGGGTGGCGCTAAACCCCGCGCCATGACGTCCTTCGCCGATGGTGCCGCCGCTTCGGGTTGTACCGGAGATGTGCCAGCCCTTATCAAGCAGCGCAGCCGCGAGATATTGCGCAGTGTAACCCATGCCAAAGATAAACAGATGCGGTTCGGCCATAGCGTCTATTCTGTGTCCCTATCGGTTGCTTGTTTATCGGCATTGCCCAGCCCGGTGGGCACCACCATCTTCGGATTGAACACATTTTCCGCCTTCCAGTCCATTGCCATGCGCACCCGCGTCGCCCCCGAGGGATGATCGAAGAACAGAAACTCCTCAACCGGCCCGGGTTCAATCTTGCGATATTCCGACAGCCGCATCGCCACCTTGGCAAAGCCATCGGGTTCCTTTGCTGCATCAAGGCCGAAAGCATCGGCCTCATCCTCATGCACCCGGATCAGCGTGTTAAATGCCGGGGTGGCGAGCAGGAAATAGAGGCTGAGCAATATCGCATAGACGGGCAGCGCCGCCGGATCGCCCATATCGCGGACACCCCAGCTCTGGCCATAGCGCGCAATCAGCCAAGGTCCGGCGCGGGCGACAGAGAACAGGCCAAGGCCGACAATCAGTGTCAGCATGAGAACCAGCCGCCATGTATGGCCGAGCACATAATGGCCCAGCTCATGCGCCATCACCGCCGCGACTTCATCCGGACCGGTGCGTTCCAGCAGATTGTCATTCAACGAGATGCGGATGGTCGGACCAACGCCCGAGACATTGGCCGAGATGCGCTTATTCTGCTTCGACTGGTCAAAGACATAGATGTTGTCGGCGGGCACATCATATTCCGCCGCCATGGCGACAATCCGATCACGCAGCGGCCCTTCCTCCATCTCGCTATATTCGTTAAACAAGGGTGATATAAATACCGGCCCCAAAAGCAGGCCGATAAAGAAAAAGCTGCCGATAACCCCGGTGCCCCATATCCACCAGCTTCTGGGGGCGCGGCGGACGACGGCGAAAATCACGATAATCAGCAGCGGGAAGATAAGCAGCGTGATGATCAGGCTGACTATCCCCTCGGTAAACCATGCGCCAAAACTCTGGCTCATCAGATCATATTGCTTCTCGCGGATATAATCGGTGTAGATGGTCCAGGGCATGGTGAGGATGGTGCTGATCAGCAGATAGGGCAAGGCGGTCAACCAGGTGACCAGCCACGGCTTTTGGGTGCGACCTTCTGCCCATTGGCGGATGCGCGATGTGATCCGCGCGCGCAGCAGGACATAATCAATCGCAATGGCGACCAATGCACCCCACAGGATGAGCCAGTAACCGCCTTCAAAATAGGCGTTGGATTTCTCCAGCGCTTCACCTTGCAGCGTATCAATATAGGCGCGGCTGGCCTCTTCCGGATTAAACGGTGGAGTCGGGTCAAGCGCCATGGCGCTGGTCAGCGACACCAGCATCAGCAGCGCCAACAGACCCCATAGCAACCACCTTCTTGCCGAGAATTCTATCGCCATTATGCATCCCATGTGTTTTTGTGTTCACGCCTTGCATATCGCAATTGCGGCCATTGGCAATGGGGCGTAAGAGTCTGCGCCATGTCTGACAATCCGCATGCCCCGAACAAGGAACTGGCCGAAGCCGCGACGCCGCCAACGCCACCCACCATCTATCGCAAGGACTATCGCCCGCCCGATTGGCTGGTGCCTGATGTGGCGCTCAGCTTTGATCTCGATCTCGCCGAGACGCTGGTGCACGCTGATATAGCGGTGACGCGCAATGGCGATCATGGCGAGCCGCTGCGCCTGGAAGGCGATGGAATCGAGCCGGAGGCGGTTCTGGTCGATGGTACGGCCTCGAATGACTGGCGGCTGGAAGATGGCGCGCTGATCCTGCTGCTGTCGAGCGATGCCCACCGCATCAGCATCACCACGCGGATCCAGCCTGACAAGAATACCCAGCTTATGGGGCTTTATGCCTCCAATGATATGCTGTGCACCCAATGCGAGGCCGAGGGTTTTCGGCGGATTACCTTCTTCCCCGATCGCCCGGATGTGCTGAGCCGCTACACGGTGGAAATGCGCGCCGATAAGGAGCGTTTTCCGGTGCTGCTCTCCAATGGCAATCTGGTACGCGACGAGGCGCTGGACGATGGGCGGCATGTCGCCGAATGGCAGGACCCCTGGCCCAAGCCCAGCTATCTCTTCGCGCTGGTCGCCGGCGATCTTGTGGCCAATCGCGACAGCTTCACCACTATGTCGGGCACGCATGTTGACCTTGCGATATGGGTGCGCCCCGGCACCGGCGATCTGGAGCGCACCGGCCATGCGATGACGGCACTCAAAAACTCGATGCGCTGGGATGAGGAGCGCTATGGCCGTGAATATGATCTGGCCGTCTTCAACATCGTCGCGGTCAGTGATTTCAATATGGGCGCGATGGAGAATAAGGGCCTCAATATCTTCAACTCGCGCTATATTCTCGCCGATCCGGATACCGCGACCGATGCGGATTTTGACGCGATTGAAGGCGTGGTCGCACATGAATATTTTCACAACTGGTCGGGCAATCGGGTTACCTGTCGCGACTGGTTCCAGCTTTCGTTGAAAGAGGGTTTTACCGTTTTTCGCGATCAGAGCTTCTCCGCCGATATGGGCAGCGCCCCGGTCAAGCGGATCGAGGATGTGCGGGTGCTGCGCGCGGCGCAATTCCCCGAAGATGGCGGCCCGCTGGCGCACCCCATCCGCCCCGACAGCTATATGGAGATCTCCAATTTCTATACCGCCACCGTCTATAACAAGGGTGCTGAAGTCATCCGCATGATGGCGACGCTGGCGGGGGATGATAGCTTCCGCAAAGCGACCGATCTCTATTTCGACCGCCATGATGGTGAGGCCGCGACATGCGAGGATTTTGTTCTGGCGATGGAGGATGGCGCGGGGTTGGATCTCAGACAGTTTCGCCGCTGGTATGAGCAGGCGGGGACACCGCAGGTTACCGCTAGGCTGGATCACGATGCAGATAGCAAAACTGCGACACTGACGCTCAGCCAGACCGTCCCCGCAACGCCGGGTCAGCCGGAAAAGCAGCCGATGGTGCTGCCGCTCAAAACCGCGCTGATCGACCGCACCACCGGCCAGCATCAAGGCGAGCAATTGCTGGTCCTCGAAGAGGCCGAGCAGAGCTTTACCTTTGATGGCTTTGAAGCTGCTCCCGCGCTATCGATCAATCGCGGTTTCTCCGCCCCGGCAACCTTGTCGAGCGGACAGGATGTCGAGACGCTCGCCTTTCTCGCGCGGCATGATGATGACAGCTTTGCCCGTTATGAGGCGCTGCAACAGCTGGTGACCGAGCGGCTGGTCTCCGAAGCCAGCGGTAGTGACGCGGACGTCATCAACGACGCGATGCTGGCGCAGGTCTTTGCCGATATCCTCGCCGATGACCGGCTGGAAGAAGCGATGCGCGCCGAGCTGCTTACCCCGCCGAGCGAGAGCTTTGTCGGCGAGCAAATGGCGGTGATCCGGCCCGATCGTGTAAATCAGGCGCGGCAGGCGATGCGCAAGATGCTCGGCGCAACATTGGCCGAGCAGTGGCAGCAGCTTTATGTCAAACTTGCGCCATCGGGCTTTGCTATGGATGGCGCAGCGCGTGGGGCGCGGCGGATGCGCGGGCTGGCACTGGCCTATCTGGTCGCCGGAGAAGTGGGCGATGTCGCCGGAACCGCGCATGCACATTTCAAATCCGCCGACAATATGACCGACCGGCAAACGGCACTGGCGGCATTGGCGGGCATGGAGCATCCGTTGCGCGAACAGGCGCTGAATGCGTTCTATACGCGCTATAAGGATAATGCGCTTGTGCTCGATAAATGGTTCTCGCTACAAGCGCTCAGCTTCCACCCCGATGTACTTGAACATATCGCCGCGCTGGCCAAGCATCCCGATTTCACCCTGGCCAATCCCAACCGGGTGCGCTCGCTTTATGGCGCGCTGGCGGGTAATCCGTCGGCCTTCCACCATGCCAGCGGGCAGGGCTATCGCATGCTCGCCGATATGGTGATCGCGCTCGACCCGAAAAACGCGCAGACTGCGGCGCGGTTTATCCCGCCTCTGGGCCGCTGGCGGCGCTTTGATGAGGGCCGCGCCGGACTGATGCGCGCCGAGCTCGAGCGTATCCGCAACATCGATGGCCTGTCGCGCGACACCACCGAGCAGGTGGTTAAGAGCCTTGGCTGAAGAATGAAGACATGGGTCCCCACCATACCGATAGGGCTGAGCTTGTCGAAGCCCGCTTATCAAGTGGAGAAACGCCCTTCGACAGGCTCAGGGCTAACGGTTTTATCTAATGCCTTCTACTTCTAAATTGCTGCAATGCTCCGCCTTTGACGGCATGGACCGCATCGCCCATGGCTTCACCACGCGCGCGGAGGACTTGGCCGATCTCGGCAATACTGGTCTGGCAGGCGGCGGTGATCTCGCTACCGCACAGACCAATCGCAGGTTATGGGCCGGAGCGGTGCTCGCCGATGCGCCGCTTGTGGGTGTCTATCAGATCCATTCCGCCGAGGTGGTCACGGTCAGCGCGCCATGGGATGATGCCAACCGCCCCAAGGCCGACGCGATGGTAACCGACCAATCCAACATATTGCTCGGCGTATTGGGCGCGGATTGCGCCCCGGTGCTGCTCGCCGATGATGCAGCAGGCGTTGTTGGCGCGGCCCATGCCGGATGGCAGGGCGCGCTGGCGGGCGTGACCGATGCAACGGTTGACGCCATGGAAAAACTGGGCGCGACCCGAGAGAGTATCATCGCCGCCATCGGCCCCTGCATCGCCCAGAAAAGCTATGAGGTGGATAGCGGCTTTTATCGCAGATTCTGCGAAGCCGATGCCGAGAATGAACGCTTTTTCGGCGCAGGTAAGGATGGCGAGCGTCACCAGTTTGATCTCGAAGGCTATATCGCCGCGCGCCTCTCCTCCTGCGGCGTGCACACTGTCGCGTGTATGGGCGAAGACACCTACACCCAGCCGGACCGCTTCTTCAGCCACCGCCGCGCGACGCATGAGGCCCGTGACAATGAGGGGCGGCAATTGGGGATGATTGGGTTGCGCGCCTAACCTCCAACCGTTCGTGTCGAGCGCAGTCGAGACACAGCTCGCTGCATGCATCTGCCTCTGGACTTCGCTTGAGGCGAACGGAGCGGTTCTGTGGAACCTCAACCTCGCTCCTTGTTGCCCGCTTGAAGTTTCATAAAAGCCACAAAGGGAAAAAAGGTAAGAAGAAGGCGCATCAAGTCCAGATTTTCAGTCGGTAATCGCTTCCCATCACCTTGGGGAAAGCCTGAGGCATTATTCTCGTCCCCAAAGGGGACGAAAAACTAAGTGCGATCTGACAGCGAGAGCAGAAATCAGCGTTCACAATAATACCGTCCGACACAGCACGGCCCCTTTTATACTTTTTCCCTTAGTGGCTTTTATGAAACAGCGCCCTCTCCAACAGGGATAACGCATTGCAATTTTTGCGCTATAGCGCCTCAATGACCACAGCATCCCCACCATCGGAAACCGCAGATACTGGCCGCACCAAAGCCGAAAATATCGGCCTTATCGCCGGGCCGGTGGCGATGCTGGCGACGCTGATATTCTCCGCGCCATTGGGCATGGCCGACCCGGCATGGGCTATGGCGGGGCTGACCTTGTGGATGGCGACATGGTGGATGACACAGGCGCTGCCACTCACCGCCACCGCCTTGTTGCCCTTTCTGGTGATGCCGTTGACCGGGGTGATGGACGTCAACACCGCCGCTTCAAAATTCTATTCGCCGATATTGTTCCTGATCTTGGGCGGCGCATTTTTGGCGCTGGCGATTGAGCGCACCGGGCTGCACAAAAGGCTGGCGCTTGCGATTATCCGCCGTGCTGGCAGCGGTGGGAGTATCAGCCTGATGCTGGCCTTTATGATCGCCACTGCGTTGCTATCGATGCTGATTTCCAACACCTCGACGACGCTGATCATGGTGCCGATTGCCGTCGCGGTGCTGGCGGCGGGCGGGGTCAAGCCGGGAGAGACCGAGGGTTTTGCCGGGGCGCTGCTCATGGGCATTGCCTTTGCCGCCTCAATTGGCGGGCTGGGCACGTTGGTGGGCTCTCCGACCAACGCCATTGCCGCCGGGCTGATCAACGAGACATTGTCGATCGAGGTCACCTTTGTCAGCTGGGCCAGCTATGGCTTGCCGGTGGTGGTGCTGGGAATTCCCATTTGCGCGCTGATCCTGGCGCGGGTGCAGCGGCTTGGCGAAGACAGCTTCGATGTTGCCGTGGCGCGCACCGCCATAGGCGATGCAGGCGCATGGACGCTGCCGGAAAAGCGGCTGGTGCCGGTGATCCTGTTTGTCGTCGCTGGCTGGCTGGTGCTGCCACTGGTCAAGCCGCAATTGCCCGCCGGGGCGCTGCATGATGGCAGCATCGCGATTATCGGCGGGCTGTTACTGTTCATCCTGCCCGATGGCACCGGGCGACCCTTGCTGGTCTGGAAAGAGGCCAATCGCGCGCCCTGGGGTGTGATTATGATGTTTGGCGGCGGGCTGGCGCTGGCGGCGGGGATTATCGCTTCGGGTCTGGCTGACTGGCTCGGCGCAGCGCTCGAACCGCTGTCCGCCGTGCCGTTGCTGGTGGTCGCGGTGGCGCTGGTCGGGCTGGTGATCTTGGTCACCGAATTTGCCAGCAATGTCGCCACCGCCAGCGGGATTATGCCGGTGGTCGCCAGCCTGATCCTCGCCATGGGGGTTGATCCGGTGCTGCTTGCCATGCCCGCCGCGCTCGCCGCCAGCTGGGGCTTTATGCTGCCCTCCGGCACCGGCCCCAATGCGATTGCCTGGGCCAGCGATCATATCTCGCTGCCGCGGATGCTGAAGGCAGGGTTTCTACTCGATGTGGCGGGCGTGCCCTTGATGGTGGGAGCGGTGTGGCTAGTGGCCAGCATATTGGGTGCATAGCCATCAACCGTTCGGGCTGAGCTTGTCGAAGCCCCGTCCTTCACTTTCAAAAAAGTACAGCCCTTCGACAAGCTCAGGGCGAACGGAAAGGGTATTTCTACCTTTTGCATATTGCCAAGAATCCTCCGTCATTATACCTCTCTACCCATCAGGGAGATGCGTCGCTGCGGAGGTTAGGGACGGGTGCCTTGAACCCAATATGTTTGGCTCCCGCCTTCCTGGGAGCGCTTTCGGGCGGTGTCGGTCGATCAGACCTGCATATCCGGCAGCGCCCTATAGGGAGGATTTTTGCATGACCGATGCTATCGACACACCGACACCGCGGCGCAAACCAAAGCCGGCGATTGAAGAGATTGCCGGGAGCAAGCTGAAGCCTGCGACCCTGATGATGGGCCATGGCTTTGATCCGGCTTTGTCCGAAGGCTCATTGAAGCCGCCGATCTTTCAGACCTCGACCTTCGCCTTTGAGAACGCCGCAGCGGGCAAGCGCCATTTTGAGGGCATTACCGGCAAGCGCCCCGGCGGCGCCGAGGGGCTGGTCTATTCGCGCTTTAACGGCCCCAATCAGGAGATTTTGGAGGATCGCCTCGGCGTCTGGGATGGCGCGGAAGATGCGCTGGCTTTTTCCAGCGGCATGACCGCGATCTGCGTGATGATGCTGGCGCTGTGCGGTTCGGGCGATGTGATCGTCCATTCGGGCCCCCTCTATGCCGCGAGTGAGGGCTTTGTCGCCAAATGGCTGAGTAAATATGGCGTGACTTATGTCGATTTCCCCGCCGGAGCGACGCGCGAGGAACTGGACGCGGTAATGCAAAAAGCTAAGGCGCAGGCGGAAGGTCAGGGCGGCAAGGTGGCTCTGGTCTATCTGGAAAGCCCCGGCAACCCGACCAATGCGCTGGTCGATATTGAGGCGGTATCGGCGTCGCGCGATGCGGTGCTGGGTGCAGATGGCCCGCCGATCGCCATCGATAATACGTTTCTCGGCCCCCTATGGCAGCGGCCGCTGGAGCATGGCGCGGATATCGTTGTTTACAGCCTCACCAAATATGTCGGCGGCCATTCGGATCTCGTTGCCGGCTCGATTGCCGGTGCGAAGAAATGGATCGACCCGGTCCGCGCGCTGCGCAACACTATGGGCGGCATTTGCGACCCGAACACGGCGTGGATGCTGATGCGCTCGCTGGAGACGGTCGAGCTGCGCATGCAGCGCGCGGGGGAAAATGCGGCCAAGGTCTGCGCCTTTCTCGCGCAGCATCCCAAGGTGGAGGGGCTGGGCTATCTCGGCATGATTAGCGATCCGCGCCAGCAGGATATTTATGACCGCCATTGCCTCGGCGCTGGGTCCACCTTCTCGGTGTTTATCAAAGGCGGTGAGGAAGAGAGCTTCCGCTTCCTCGACTCCTTAAAAATCGCCAAGCTGGCGGTGAGTCTCGGCGGCACCGAGACACTGGCCAGCCACCCGGCGGCGATGACGCACTTGTCCGTTCCGCGCGAACGCCGGGCGCAGCTGGGCATCACCGATAATCTGGTGCGCATTTCCATCGGGATTGAGGATGCGGATGATCTGATTGCCGATTTCGATCAGGCCTTGGCGGCGGTGTAGTCCCTCCCCCTCCTGCTTGCTGTAGTGGAGCGCTTCCTCGATGAGATTGCGCGTGATAGTTTCATAAAAGCCAAAAAGGGAAAAAGGATAAAAGGGACCGCGCCACACTGTGAAGTGAGTGATATGCAGACAGGCCTTCGTTACTTTGGCTGACTTGGCAAATGCTTTCGTCCCCGAAGGGGACGAGACTATTATCGTTCGCTCTCGCCAAGTATCTAGGGCGCGCTGAGTTCTGTTCTTGATGCAATCTCTTTTTAGCTTTTTCCCTTTTTGGCTTTTATGAAACCGAAACCGGGCACAAGCCCCGCCTTACATTCGGCCTTTGAGCAAAATCCAAGCCGCCACGCCATTGAGGCAGGTATAACCAAGATACGCCCCCAGCGCGGCCATATAGCCGACATGCACAAAGCTCATTGCCGCCAGCAATATGGTATATTCCAGCGCATAGCCGCCCCAGCCGCCGGTGGCGCGGTCGAACGCGACGCGTGTCGACTGGATCGCCGGATGACCGGACTCCATCACCGCTTTGTGCATGGCGAAATTGGCAATGCCGAGGAAAAACATCAGGATGATCGGGATCATTAGGGTGAGATAGGCTGATTGCGGACAATTGCAAAGGTCGCGCGCATAAGAGACAATATCGCACAAAGGCAGCGACAGAGAGGAGAGAGGCAATGGATGTGCAAGGCAAAACAATAGTGATAACCGGCGGCGCGACGGGTCTGGGCTTTGCGCTGGCGAAGCGGCTGGGCGCGGAAGGCGCGCGGATAATCCTCTGCGAGCCGCGTGAGAGTCGGCTGCAACAGGCGTGTGAGGCGCTCGGCGAAGCGAGTGTCGATGCGAAATATCTGGTGGGCGATGTCACCAAAGCCGATGATATGACGGCACTGGCTGATTTTGCCTGGCGCGAGAATGGCCGTGCAGACATGTTTATCGCCAACGCCGGCGTTGGCGGCGGGCGGCAGTTCGCCTTTGATATGGATATGGCCGAGGCGCGGGCGCTGTTCGAGGTCAATTTCTGGGGAGTGTGGAGCGGCATAAGCGAATTTGGCAAGCGCATGGTCGCAGATGGCCAGCCCGGCGCGGTCTATGCCGTGGCCTCGGAAAACGCGCTGTTCAACGCCATCCCGATGACCGGCAGCGCCTATGTCGCTAGCAAACATGCGGTGCTCGGCCTGATGGAAGTGATGCGCCGCGATGCGCCGGAGAATATCACCACCGGGGTTATCATGCCCGGCTGGGTACAGTCCGAACTGACCGACTGGGCGCAGGATCTCGCCATGCCCGCCGACCAGTTTGCTGACATCATCGTGCCGCAGTTGCTTGTGGGCGAATTCTACTGCGTCAGCCACGCCTATAATGTCGAACGCATGCGCGAACGCTGGGATGCGGTCTATGCCGCCTTTGACCGCTATGCGCCGCGCTATGACGGCGATGCGGAATATGATGTGCAGCTTGCCTTTGCGAAGATGCAGCCGGCTGGCGGGCAATAAGCGCGCTATTGAAACAACATCCTCGGATCAGCGAGCTCATGGCCTTCGCCGGGTTTGCCGGGGGTGGAGTAGAAGCCCAGTGTCGGGCCGCCGCGCGAATAGCCGATCAAGTCGCGTAACTCGGGGGATAAGTCTTTGGCGATTTCTGGCGGGCAGGAGAGATATTGGTTTTCCTCCTGACGCAGCCAGTTGAGTGCATAATGGATCAGCACGCCGAGCCGGTTTTGCTGGGTCCGGTTGGCGCCGCCGCCATGGATGACGGTGCCCGAATAGATCAACACCGATCCGGGTTTCATCTCTGCGGGCACAATTTCGTGCGGCTCGGCCTCGCGCCTTGCGTCCCATGTCTGTGATCCAGGCACCAGCTGCGTCGCGCCATTTTCTTCGGTAAATTCGGTGATCGCCCAGATAGTGCTAAGCTGGGTCTCTATACGACGCGGAATATAGCCACCCCACAGGCCACGGTCGCGGTGGAGCGGCTGGGCGCTTTCGCCGGGGCCGATGCTGATCGCCTGGGTGAAATGCAGCTGATAATTGTCGCAATAGGGGCCGAGAAACTGGGCGCACATGGCATTGACGATCGGATCAAGCGCTAGTTCGCGACAGGCGGGTGAGCGGGCCAGTAAAGCACCCATGCGCTGCGTCTGAAAACCGCTGAAATCATCTGCACCCTGCGCGGTTGCGCCAAGATAGGGGGCCAGTTCTTCGCGGATCGTAGGGAGCTGACCAGCGGAGAGCACATCCTCGACAATCACGGCAGCGTCGCGTTGCAGCGCTTCATGGATAGCATCGGTGCTGGCAGTGGCTGGGAGATAGGTGAGCTTGGGTCGTGTTGTGGTCGCTATAGTCATTGGGGGCATCCTCTCCTGTTGTGGTTATCTCTCGTCAGGGAACAAATGGCCCAGCATCTCGCTCAGGCATTGCTGTTGGCGTTCGGCGGGCCATAATTCCGGGTGCAGCGTGGCGCAGAGACCGATACCGTCCATCGCCGCGATCACGGCGCGGATATCATGCCGCGCTGCTTCGGCATCCTTGCGCTCGATGGATTCGAGCAGCAGCGTTTCCAGCCGGGCATAGTAAAGCCGATAATGTTCGTTGATCGCTTCCGACGTCTGCGCCCGGCCACAAAAGGCGAGCCAGACGCTCCAACTGCGTTGCCTGTCCTCACTGGTCGGTAGCGAGTTGATAAAGCGCTCCAGCCGCCAGCCATGTTCATAGGCTTCGACCTGCGCGAACAGCCGCTGCCATGAGGCGTTAAACGCCGCCATCAGCAGCGCATCCTTGTCCTCAAAATAATAAGTGACCGCGCCGGTGGTCACCCCAGCCTTGCGCGCGACATCGGTGAGCTTGAAGCGATCGAGCCCTTTCTCATGAATGGCATCAATGGCGGCAGCGGCAATGGCCTGCGCCTTTTCGGGGAGCGATTCGGATAACATAATAATGGTGATTATGCTTTTTGATGTGGGTTGTCAAATAAGGGCTTCAGTACCCCGTTCGTGCTGAGGTACTTTGCTTCTGGCTTACTTGCAGACAACCTCAGGCTGTGCTTGTTTCTAAAGATGCGCGCGGTGAGTATTTTGGTTTTGATCTCAATGGCCCTGCCAGGAGCTGGCTGCGCGACTATTACTTCCAAGGATCATGCAGCTGTCTTCCAGACGCCAGCCAGCTTCAAAGGACAGAAGGTCGAGGTCTGCGGTCGTTTGGGTGGAACATCGAACATTTATTCTTCACGGAATGAAGATCACGGCCTCTCTATCTGGTCTACAGAAGAGAACGCACCTCTCGTTCTACGCCATTACAAATCTCGCAAATCAGCATGTATCACGGGGACTATCGAGTACGTTGGATGTGAAACGGACTCGGAAATTATCTGTGTCGATTGGGCTTATGATTACGCCATCAAGATAACCGAGATCAGATGATCCACTTACCCCCAACAAAAAAGGGCGCCCCTTGCGAGGGCGCCCTTTTCCGTTTCGCTTTGACGTGAAGAGGGGAGTTATACGTCGAAGCGGTCCGCGTTCATTACCTTGTCCCATGCGGCGACAAAGGTGCTTAGGAAGCGGGGCATGGCATCATCGCTGGCAAAGGCTTCTGCCTGTGCGCGCAGCTCTGAGTTGGAGCCGAAGATCAGGTCGACACGGGTGCCGGTCCATTTCTCCGCACCGCTGGTCCGGTCATAGCCGGTGAACGAGTCCTCTGCGTCCGACTGAGCTCCCCAGCGGGTGCCCAGATCAATGACATTGCGGAAGAAGTCGTTGGTCAACTGGCCTTCACGGTCAGTGAACACGCCGTGCGAAGAACCTTCGGCATTGATATTGATGCCGCGCAGACCGCCGAGCAACGCCGTCATTTCCGGAATCGACAGACCCAGAAATTCCGCACGCTCGACCAGCAACGCCTCAACCGGACGCATCAGCGTGCCGCTGGAGAAGTTGCGGAAGCCGTCAACGCGTGGCTCAAGCGGCATGAAGCTGTCGGCATCGGTATGCTCGTCGCTGGCATCGGTGCGGCCCGGGGTGAAGGGTACGGTGATGTCATGACCGGCATCACTCGCCGCCTTCTCAATCGCCGCGCAGCCGCCAAGCACGATCAGATCAGCCATGGAGACAGGCTTGCCGAAGCCAGACTGTATGCCTTCCAGAGCAGTCAGCGCCTTGGCCAGTTCTGCCGGCTCATTGACGCGCCAGTCCTTTTGCGGGGCGAGGCGAATACGCGCACCATTGGCGCCGCCGCGATGGTCGGTCTTGCGATAGGTCGAGGCTGAGGCCCAGGCGGTAGCAACCAGACGCTGCACCGATAGTCCGGTGTCGAGGATCGACTGTTTCAGTGTCGCGATATCCGCATCGCTGAGCGTATAGCCGTTTGCTGCCGGAACCGGATCCTGCCAGATCAGGTCTTCAGCCGGGACTTCATTACCCTTGTAGCGAACTTTCGGGCCCATATCGCGGTGTGTCAGCTTGAACCATGCACGGGCAAAAGCATCGGCCAATTGATCGGGATTGTCGCGGAAGCGCTCGGAGATTTTGCGATAATCCGGATCGACCTTCATCGCCATATCGGCGGTGGTCATCATCAGCGCCTGCGTCTTGCTCGCATCATGCGCCATCGGCGCTTCGGGTGCGCCCTGACCGGCCTTTGGCGTCCATTGATTGGCACCGGCGGGGCTTTTGGTCAGCTCCCACTCATAGCCGAGTAGAACCTCGAAATATTCATTGTTCCACTTGTTCGGCGTCGGCGTCCATGGTCCTTCAATACCGCTGGTGATAGCATCATCGCCCTTGCCCGAGCCATGGCTGCTGATCCAGCCCATGCCCATGGCGGCCATGTCCGCGCCTTCCGGCTCCGGGCCGACCAGGCTGTCATCGCCTGCACCATGCGCCTTGCCGAATGTGTGGCCACCAGCGGTCAGCGCGACGGTTTCCTCGTCATTCATTGCCATGCGGGCAAAGGTGGTGCGGATATCATGCGCCGAGCGCGCCGGGTCAGGCTGGCCGGACGGGCCTTCGGGATTGACGTAGATCAGCCCCATATGCACCGCGCCCAGCGGATCGATCAGTTCGCGATCACCGACAAAGCGGTCCTCTCCCATCCATTCGGCTTCCGGGCCCCAATTGACCTCTTCCGGTTCCCAGACATCGGCACGGCCGCCGCCAAAACCGAAGGGTTTCAGGCCCATATGTTCAATCGCGCAATTGCCGGCAAAGACCAGCAGATCGGCCCAGCTCAGCTTGGCGCCATATTTCTGCTTGATCGGCTGCAGCAAAAGCCGCGCCTTGTCGAGATTGGCATTATCGGGCCAGCTATTGAGCGGCGCAAAACGCTGCTGCCCGGTGCCAGCGCCACCGCGACCATCAAAGGTGCGATAAGTGCCGGCTGCGTGCCACGCCATACGAATGAACAGCGGACCATAATGGCCATAATCGGCGGGCCACCAGTCCTGCGAGTCGGTCATCAGCGCGAAAATGTCTTGACGCACCGCTTCCAGATCGAGGCTCTCAAACGCCTCGCCATAGTCAAAATCCGCGCCTTCCGGATCGTTGGCTGGGTGATTAGCCTTGAGTGGTGTCAGGTCGAGATTATTCGGCCACCAAAGCTGGTTGGTCATATGCCCCACCAGTGCTTCGACACTGGTGCTGGCGTGCATCGGGCATTTGCTCTGTTCATTCATGTGCGTCTCTCCAGTCGCTATTTGAGGGGTAGAACTTTGTAATGCTAACTATATCGCATGAGTCGATTTATCGATCCAATCAATTTTATGATAATTTTTAATCGATTTGATCGTTTATTTGAATCCTCCCCTTGGGGGAGAGGAATCGTCGTAGACGGTGAAGGGGCACAGGCCTCTGGGGCGATATTCGAAGGGAAGTCGCGGCCTTAATGATGCGTGATGGCGGATTATTGCATCTAATGTGCCATGCCGAGGGTGCCCCTCCACCAGCTTTCGCCAAGGCTACAGCTGGTTCCCCTCCCCGATTGCGGGGAGGATTTAATCCCTCGGCTTGATCATATCGCCGGGCACCACCCATTCGGCAAACTGCTCTTCGGTCAGCAGTTCCAGCGCCAGTGCAGCGTCCTTCAATGTGGTGCCATCCGTATGCGCCTTTTTGGCGATCTTGGCGGCATTGTCATAGCCGATATGCGGGTTGAGTGCGGTCACCAACATCAGGCTTTCGTTGAGCAGCGTCGCGATGCGGTCCTCATTGGCGGTGATGCCGCTAACGCAATTATCGGTGAAGCTGGTGCAGGCATCGGCGATCAGGCGGATCGATTGCAGCACATTATAGATCATAACCGGCTTGAACACGTTGAGCTCAAAATGGCCGTTCGATCCGGCGACGGTGACGGCAACATGATTGCCCATCACCTGAGCGCACACCATGGTCAGCGCCTCGCACTGGGTCGGGTTGACCTTGCCCGGCATGATCGAGGAACCCGGCTCATTGGCGGGCAGGGCAATCTCGCCAATGCCGCAGCGCGGGCCGGAGCCGAGCAGGCGGATATCATTGGCGATCTTCATCAGGCTGCTGGCGAGCACATTCAGCGCACCCGAGGTTTCGACCAATGCATCATGCGCCGCCAGCGCTTCAAACTTGTTCGGCGCGCTGGTGAAGGGAAGCCCGGTAATGGCGCTGACATGGGTGACGAATTTTTCGGCAAACCCGGTCTTGGAGTTAATGCCGGTGCCGACAGCAGTGCCACCCTGTGCCAGCTCAGAAAGGCGCGGCAGGGTATTTTTCACCCGCTCAACGCCATAGGCGATCTGCTGCGCATAGCCGGAAAATTCCTGACCCAGCGTCAGCGGTGTCGCATCCTGCATATGGGTGCGACCGATTTTGACGATATCCTTGAAGGCATCCGCTTTTGCCGCAAGCGCGCCGTGCAGATGCTCCAGCGCTGGCAGCAACAGGCCGTGCACTTCACTGACCGCGGCGATATGCATCGCAGTGGGGAAGGTGTCGTTCGACGACTGGCCCATATTGCAATGATCATTGGGGTGGACTGGGCTCTTGCCACCACGGCTGCCGCTCAGCGCTTCATTGGCACGCCCGGCAATCACCTCATTACTGTTCATATTGCTCTGGGTGCCGGAACCGGTCTGCCACACCGCCAGCGGGAATTGGTCGGCCAGCGTACCGTCAATCACCTCATCAGCAGCGGCAATAATTGCCTTGCCCAGCTTTTCATCGAGCACGCCCAGTTCCATATTGGCCAGCGCCGCCGATTTCTTCTGAATACCCAGCGCACGCACCAGCGGCGCGGGCATTTTCTCGGTGCCAATGGCAAAGTTTTTCAGGCTGCGTTGCGTCTGTGCACCCCAATAGCTGGCCGCGGGGACCGCTATCTCACCAATGGAATCGCTTTCCATACGGGTTTCGCCATGCTGTTCTGTTGCCATTTAAAACGGTCTCCTTTTGATTTTCCCTTTTGACCTTCCACGTGCCTATGCCGCGCGATACGGTCAGGGGATATAGGTGCTGGAATATATAGTGCCGGGATGGATAAAATAGTTCGGGCTCTTTGGCCGATATTGCCATCATGGGCAAGCGGCACCATTTCCAGTGTGAAATTCTATCATTGACTGGCTTCAAAATAGAAAATTTCTCTGTGGATAGCGTTTCGTGCATCATTGCACTCCGGTTTTCGACAGCTGCGAAAAAAATTTCGCAAAAATGTCATTTTCCGCTTGTGATTTCCGCATGCCGCTTAAATCCACGCGTCGCGGCGCTTTGCTCCGAAATGGCTGCGACGAAGCGAATCGGGCTTGCGGTGAACCGAGTCGTTAAACTGTCATTTACCCTCTTGCGTCTGAAATCATTTCAGGCACTATAGGTGGTATAGAGCGGTTGGGGGCATACCAACTTGTAGTAGGTAGTGAAAAAGAGCATATATCGTCAATGGCGCTGGGCACAGCGCTTTTGCGACTACTT
Source organism: Pseudomonadota bacterium (assembly GCA_038748365.1). GTDB lineage: Bacteria > Pseudomonadota > Alphaproteobacteria > Sphingomonadales > Sphingomonadaceae > Alterisphingorhabdus. The sequence continues at coordinate 229,444 of JBCDIZ010000003.1, read as the reverse complement.
TTTTTGCGCCTCCTCAAGCCGCCGGTAAAAAGGGTGTTGGGGATAAGTTTTTGCCCGACAATGATCGCAAAATGCTATTCGGGACGCTCGCGCCCCGAATCGAACGAAAACGGAACATTCGAGGGCGTTATGGATTTTAGAGATACAGCAAATGAAAGCCTGGATGATCAGGCCAGGGATGATGAGATGGTAAGTGAAACCGAAAAGACTGGCGGCGCCGATGCCGCGGTTATGGAGCGGCCAGTAGAGACGCCGGAAGAGACGGTCGCGCCGTCTAAGGCTGAAACGGCTAAAGCCAAGTCCGCCAAAGCACAGCCGGACAGCAAGACCGTCAATAAACGCCGTTTCAAGATCAAGACCGATGATGCGCGCGACGATAATCTGACCGATTTCGGCAAGGAAACGCTGCGCGACCGCTATTTGCTGCCGAATGAGAGTTTTCAGGATCTGTTCGCCCGCGTCGCCGATGCCTATGCCGATGATCAGGACCATGCGCAGCGGCTTTATGACTATATCTCTAATTTGTGGTTTATGCCGGCGACGCCGGTGCTCTCCAATGGCGGCACCGGTCGTGGCCTGCCGATCAGCTGTTATCTCAACAGCGTTGACGACAGCCTCAATGGCATCGTCAACACCTGGAATGAAAATGTCTGGCTCGCCAGCAAGGGCGGCGGCATTGGCACCTATTGGGGCAGCGTGCGCGGCATTGGTGAGCCGGTGGGGCTTAATGGCAAGACCAGCGGTATCATTCCGTTCGTTCGGGTGATGGATTCGCTGACACTGGCGATTTCCCAAGGCTCGCTGCGTCGTGGTTCAGCCGCCTGCTATATCGACATCCACCATCCGGAAATTGAGGAATTCCTCGAAATCCGCAAACCATCGGGTGACTTTAATCGTAAGGCATTGAACCTGCACCATGGCGTTCTTGTCACCGATGAATTTATGGAAGCGGTGCGTGATGGTGCCGAGTTTGAGCTGAAATCGCCCAAGACCGGCGAGGTGCGCGGCACCGTCGATGCGCGTTCGCTGTTCCAGAAGCTGGTCGAGAACCGCCTAGCTACCGGCGAGCCCTATATTATCTTCTCCGACACGGTGAACCGGATGATGCCCAAGCATCACCGCGATCTGGGCCTGAAGGTCTCGACCTCCAACCTGTGTTCGGAAATCACTCTGCCTACAGGCCGCGACCATCTGGGTGAGGACCGCACCGCGGTATGCTGTCTGTCCTCGCTGAACCTTGAAAAATGGGACGAATGGTCGGTTGATGATATGTTTATCGAGGATGTTATGCGCTTCCTCGACAATGTGTTGCAGGACTATATTGACCGCGCACCCGATGAGATGGCGCGGGCGAAATATTCCGCATCGCGCGAGCGTTCGGTCGGCATGGGTGTGATGGGCTTTCACAGCTTCCTACAGGCACGCGGCCTCGGTTTTGAAAGCGCGCTGGCCAAGTCATGGAACCTGAAAATCTTCAAACATATCCATGCCAAGGCAAGCGAAGCCTCGATGATGCTCGCCAAGGAGCGCGGCCCATGCCCGGACGCTGCCGATCAAGGCGTGATGGAGCGCTTCTCCTGCAAAATGGCGATTGCGCCGACCGCCTCGATCTCGATCATCTGCGGCGGCGCCTCGGCCTGTATCGAGCCGATCCCGGCCAATATCTACACCCATAAGACGCTCTCGGGCAGCTTCATCGTCAAGAACCCGCATCTGGAGAAAATCCTCAAGGAGAAATCCAAGGACAGCAACAATGTGTGGAACTCGATCCTTGAGCAGGGCGGCAGCGTCCAGCATCTCGATTTCCTGACGCCGGAAGAAAAAGAGAGCTTCAAGACCAGTTTCGAGATTGACCAGCGCTGGCTGCTCGAACTGTCGGCGGACCGCACACCCTATATTGATCAGGCGCAGTCGCTCAATCTGTTTATCCCGGCCGATGTCGATAAATGGGATTTGCTGATGCTGCACTTCCGCGCTTGGGAGTTGGGCATCAAGTCGCTCTATTATCTGCGCTCCAAATCGGTTCAGCGCGCCGGTTTCGCCGGTGGCGTGGAAGCCGACAATACGCTCGACCCGAAACAGGTCGAACTGGCGACGGCAGAGAGCACTGATTATGATGAGTGTCTGGCGTGTCAGTGATTGACCGCCAGAGCCATCGACTAGGGACATAATATATCGTCATTCCGGATGTGATCCGGGGTCTCGGGTAGCAAGCATTCACTTTGCCGCCCTGACTTCCAGACTCCGACGGAATGACGAAAAGACAAGGAGTGCGTGGTCGGCACATCATTCGACCGGGCCTTTAGTAACCATCAAGGGCTAAGTATCGCCGTGCCGCATGCTGATAACATCCTGATGATCACCCCCAATTTCCCGCCTTATGCAATGGCGGGGGCGGTGCGTACGGGGGCGTTGGCGCGGCACTGGGCGGCTGAGGGGCGGCGGGTGCATGTGCTGGCGGCGGCCAATCCGGGAGCGCTGGGCGTGCATCAGGCGCTCGACGTGGATGGGATCACGGCCGAGTTTTTGCCGATTGACAGCAGCGGAAGCGCAAACACAAATGCAGCGACCAGCGAGAAAACCGCCAAGACAGTTGAGCCGGATGCTGCGCCGGGTCGTTTGCGGCAGATATTGTGGAGCTTTCAGGCGATGCCGGACCGCTATAATCCGCACTGGGTCAGCCGGGCTGCTGAGCGCGGCATCGCGATTGCGCGCGACACATCTCCGGCGCTTATCTATTCCTCCGGCCCGCCCAATAGTGCGCATATCGCCGCGGCCAAGATCAAGGCGGCGACCGGCCTGCCCTGGATATCCGAGCAGCGCGATGTCTGGATCGACAATCCCTATACCAGCCATCACTGGCTGCCCGAGATTTTCAACAACCGCATGGCGCGGCGGATTTTGCCCGCTGCCGATGCCTTTGTCGGCGTTACCAAAAGCGCAGTGGCCGAGTTGCAACAGCATTTCGACGCGCCCGTCTGCCTCGCCTATAATGGCTTTGACCCGGAAGATTTCGCCCTGGAAACAGACAGCGCCGAAGCGCCGACCGCTTATGATCCGGAGCGGCTAACGTTGATCCATGCCGGCGTCATCTATGCCGGCCACCGCGATCCGCGCCCGCTGTTCGCCGCCATCGCGCTGTTGCCGCGCGAGCAGGCGGCGAAGATCCGCGTGCTCTTCTTCCATGATGAATATGATTATGTGACCCAGCTCGCCAAAGAGCATGATGTGCTCGGCTCGGTCGAGTTTCGCGCATTGGTGCCGCGTGAGGAGATATTGGCGCTGGAGCGGCGGGTCGATGTGCTGATCATCTGCCGATCAAACCAAGCGAAGACTGCAGGCGTTATCCCCGGCAAGCTGTTTGAATATATCGGCGCGCGCCGCCCGATGCTGGCCATGGGCTCGGAACAGGGCGAAACGGTGGAGATTATCCGCGACCATGGCTTCGGCCTCGCCTCCAATGATCCGCAGGCGATTGCCGACCAGCTGCTGCAATGGCTGGAGCAGAAAGCGGCGCATTGCGGCCGGATCCCCGACCTGCCCGAAGCGCCGACGCACAATTTTGTCCGCAGCCTGCAGTTTGAGAAGATCGACGCGCTGGTCGACCAGATGCTTGGCCACAAAGCGCCGCAGCGGGAAAGGGCGGTCGCGTGATTGGGAGCCTTTTGCCTTTCGTCATTGCGAGCGACCGTCAGGGAGCGCGGCAATCCAGTGCCGCAAGCGCTGTACCCGGTGGCTCTGGATTGCCGCGTCGTTCGCTTGCGCTCTCTCCTCGCAATGACGATGTTGAACTTTGCCTGTCGAATAGCGCCCCGAGCGCGCAGCGCTCGCAAGGCCGACTGGCCGCCGGCCGGTCAGGCCGCCCCCTCGGAGGCGTTCGCGCCAGCGAACAGGCCGTGAGAGCAAAACAACTCTATCCACAACCAACCCACAGATCAGACCCCGGCGCAACCGGCACCGAGCTTTCAATTTTCCGCAAAAATCCCTATATTTCGAGATGTAATGAGGAGCAGTAAGCCATGTCTCTATTAGAAGCCCGCAAGACCTATAAGCCGTTTGAATATCCCTGGGCTTATGATTTCTGGAAACGCCAACAGCAGATCCACTGGATGCCCGAAGAGGTGCCTCTGGGTGAGGATTGCCGCGACTGGGCGCAGAAGATCACCGAGCATGAGCGCAACCTGTTGACGCAGATCTTCCGCTTCTTCACCCAGGCCGATGTTGAGGTGCAGGATTGCTATCACGACAAATATGGCCGCGTGTTCAAGCCGACCGAGATCAAGATGATGCTCACCGCCTTCTCCAATATGGAGACGGTGCATATCGCTGCGTACTCGCACCTGCTCGACACCATTGGCATGCCCGAGAGCGAGTACAGCGCCTTCCTCGAATATGAGGAAATGGCCGACAAGCATGATTATATGCAGCAGTTCAGCGTCGATAATGACGAGGATATCGCCCGCACCCTGGCGATGTTCGGCGGCTTTACCGAGGGGCTACAGCTGTTCGCCAGCTTCGCCATGCTGATGAACTTCCCGCGCTTTAACAAGATGAAGGGCATGGGCCAGATCGTCAGCTGGTCGGTGCGCGATGAATCGCTGCATTGCGAAGGCATTATCAAGATGTTCCACACCTTTTGCGAGGAACGCCAGTGCCTCACCAAGGCGGTGAAGGAGGATATTGTCGATATCTGTCAGAAGACAGTGCGGCTGGAAGATGCGTTTATTGATCTCGCTTTTGAGCTGGGCCCGGTCGAGGGCATGCGCGCAAAGGACATCAAGAAGTACATCCGCTATATCGCCGATTGGCGCCTCGGCCAGCTGGGCCTCAAGCCGATCTATATGATCGACGAGCACCCGCTGCCCTGGCTCTCGCCGCTGCTCAACGGTGTCGAGCACGCCAACTTCTTCGAAACCCGCGCCACCGAATATTCCAAAGGCGCGACCCGCGGCAACTGGAACGATGTCTGGGAGACCTTCGACAACCGCAAAGCCAAAACCGGCGAAGCGGCGAATTGCGCGGCCGAGGATGAGGGGCCGGATATGTTCGACGCGGCCGAGGTTGCGGCGGAGTAAAACTGCAAATAATCACTATCGGCACCGTTGTTTAACGGTGCCGAATCGTGTATAGAACAAATGTGGAACTTAATGGTCAAAAATCGACTATCAAACATCGCTCATTGGGTGAGGCGCATGCTAGCATGATAGATGTGCGTGTAATTGCAAATGAAGTTCTGGCACGCGCAGATGAACTCAATCTTGATGTTACAAACATGGCGATAAACAAGATTGTATTCTTCGTTCACTGCGATTTCATGATTGAGGAAGGTGAGCCTCTAGTTGGAGCTAAGATTGAAGCTTGGCAGCATGGACCAGTATTCAGAGAGCTTTATCAAGAATTCAAGAAGTGGGGGGAAAGTCCGATAAAGGGCAGGGCAACACGCGTAAGTCCATTTTCAGGTGAGGTAGAGGAAGCTGTTGCCAATTTTGGCACAGGTGAGCGCGAGCGTTTAGTAGAGCTGATTGATAGGTATGTGCGTTTCTCAGCAGCGCATTTAAGAGCTTTATCCCATCTTGCAGGAGGACCTTGGGATCAAGTTTGGCAGCACTCGGGACGAGCTAATCCAGGAATGCAGATATCTAATGAGTTAATAAAGCGCTCTTATCAGCAAGAGGTTAGGCAATGAGTAAACGCGCTGCAGATATATTTCGTAAATTGGACCGCATTCCAGCTGCGCCAAATTTTGTTCGATATAACTTTGATGACCTTCATAAAACGCTTAAAGCATATGTGGCTTTTGCAAAGGGGTATGCCGACAGTATCCTACGTTGAAGGTCTAAAAATCATCCGTGATTTGGTGCTTGGATGGTGTGATATCAATCAGGCAAAGCGAGCAGCACACGAGCTGAAGAGTTCGCCGTCAAGAACTGCAGTTATCGAATTTGTTGAGGCATTCTGCCAATACGCGAGTACGCGTCAATACACAGGTGTACCTGCGTTTTCGGATTTTAGTGTGTCCTTTCCGATTGGCCGGGAACTGTTTGTTCCAGTTCGCCCAACACTTGTGTCTCGGGAAAACGGAGAGTTCCGTCCAACCTTCGTATTTGGATGGAAATCCGTGCCTTTAGACGACTTCCAGCGAAGGCTTTTAATGACGATTTTGGAAGATGCTATCTTCTCGCTGACTGACTTTCAGAACAGTGATGCAGAGATCATTTTTCTACCTGAAGAAGATGGTGTGCGTACGCCAGAAATCTGGAACCGTGGTGATTATGCACTTCTTTCAGAAACTCAAATGCGAAATCAGATGGAGCTGTTTCTTTCTGCACGCGAGATGGCTTATCCAATAATTGAAGAATGGCTGAAATCGCGCAAACCAGTTGTACCCGAGGATAACCGAACTGAAGCGGACGATCGTCAGCAGGTTTTGCGTCTCGACCCTCCTTCGCGGGAGTGAGCCAACACTTCACCACTAATAATCATCCTGCTCTGAAGCGTCATAGCGGCGGGATTTAAGGCAGCTGCCAATCAAATCTCTTCCCCGAATCGTAAGAGTAGCGCTGAAAACTAAACCCCGCCCAACAGCACCCGCGAATACCAGCGGTGAAAGGGCATCAGCGCTCTGACGATGGTCCGGTCCGGCTGGCCGACCCAGCTTCCGAACAGCAGCGTGGTGGTATCCCCATGATGCCGCACCGATAGCCAGCTTGCGGTGGCACCGCGGAAATCCTGTAGCAGAATTTCCCGGTCACGGCGCTCCACGATATTCCACGCGGCAAAGCTCTGCGCCTCGCCGCTCGCCAGTCTGATCGCGTCCGTATCGGATGCGCCGCGCCCGATCAGTCCCAGCACCAGCCGCTCGGGGCGAAACGCCCGGCCGCAATAGAAGCGCTCGATAAAGTCAGCGAGACTGACATGGCCGCTGACGCACCGCGCAAAGCAATCGCGATAGGCATGGGCCGGGCCAAATTCGGCCAGCAGGCTGTCGTGCGGGACGGCAATTGAGTCTATCTTCGACATATCTAAGATATATCTTAAGGCGATGCGCTATGCACGCACTTTTTGCAAAACAGCTCTCGCACCAAGAGCAAGTGCTCACCTCAAATAGTCATACCGTTCCGAACCGTCATAGCGACCGGATGGCATGCAACAGCGCTTGAAATCTCTCCCTCGACCCAGAGGTGCAGGGGTCGTTGCGCCAGTTCCCGAAACAAGTTCGGGATGACGAAGTTAGGGTTCGGGATGACGAATATGGCAAAGCTGATGCCGATGACTCCCCACCCTGTCCTACACACCCCATGTTCCGGTAAAATGCATCCTTTCCCCATAGCGAAAGGACGTACGCCATGACCGATCCCTATTCCCACGAAACTCCTGACCGCGATTATTCACTGCCTGATCCGAATGATCCCCCGAATAATTCCTGTGACTATCGCCATTATCTGCCCGAATATCGCAAGCAAGCCGAAGCGCCGCATCAGGATACGGGCATTGCGGACTTGATCGCGCCTGAGCTGCCGACCGCATCCGAGCCGCAAGCGGATACCACCGTCAAGACCCGCAAAAGAGGGAATGGCTGGACGGTGGAGCGGCAGAAGCTGTTTCTTGAGGCGCTGGCCGAACATGGCTGTGTATCGCATGCGGCTGAGGAAGTCGGTCTCTCAGCCAGCAGCGCCTATCGCTTCCGCCTGAAACCACAGGGCAAGGCTTTTGCCGATGCCTGGGAGAGGGCATTGGATCTGGCCACGGTGCGGCTGACCGATATTGCCATGGAGCGCGCGGTCAATGGTGTTGTTGAAGAGGTGGTCAGCCCTGATGGTGAGGTCACGACGCGGCGGCGGCATTCTGACAGGTTGCTTATGTTCCTGCTGCAAAATCTGCGACCGCATACATTTGGCACGGTGACCGGCTATAGCAATGATTATGTCAAATCAGCACGCGAGGCCTTGCCCAAGCTGACGCGCCAATTGCGGGCGGAAAAGCTGTAGGAGATATCCAACAGTAAAACGCAAGACCCCAGCTTGCGCAAGGCTTCATAGGTGTGAACTTTGTGAACTTTATTTTCGGTCCCTCAAGCGCCGGGCGGGCCCATCCGGGCCCTTGGCTACGGCGCCAATAAGGCGCGGCGGCCGGTCGGCCTTGCGGAACCTTTCGGTTCCGGCACTGCCGAAAATCAAGACTGTGCTTTGTGGCACCCCGAACCCGCAGGGTTCGCAAGCGCGACTGCGCGTCGGCCGATAGGCCGCCTCCTCGGAGGCGTTCGCGCCAGCGAACAGGCCGTGAGAGAAAACAAACCCCGCCCGGCGCTTGAGGGCTAAACAAAGACTCACTCACTCTCTCCCCCATTTTTGATCCAGCGCAAAGAACCATCGCTCCTTCGCTGGCATAATACCCGCATTCATCACGACATGAGTCGTGAATCAGCAGGAGAGCAAATATGTCGCACACCCCGCATGAACTGGCCGAGGAATTTCCGCAGGATGTGGCGACCATTCATCGGTTGAAGCTGGAGGATGCGCATTTTTCTCGTCAGGCCGAGCGTTATCATGAGGTCAACCGCGCCATTCACCGCATTGAGACGGAGATTGAACCGTGCTCGGATGACCATGCGGAAATGCTGAAAAAACAACGGTTGGCGCTGTGTGATGAGCTGGGCGGTATGATCGCGGCGGCCCGCTGAGACCCGACAGGGCAAATAGGGCAGGAGAAGGAGTAAAGACAATGGATGTGATGACGAAAACAGCAGAGCTGGCCCGCTTCCGCACCGAGAAGGCGCAATTGGAGGCGATGCTGGTCGAACTAGAAACCCGGCTGGGGCATATTGGCGAAGACCTGGCTGAACCGCTGAATGCGGATAGCTCTGAGCAGGCGGTTGAGATGGAAGATGATGCCGCGCTGCAAGGGCAGGGCGCGCTGATCACCCGCGAAATCGCCTCGGTCAAGCGGGCGCTGGAGCGGATTGACAATGGCAGCTACGCGATCTGCGTCAATTGCGGCAATCCGATCAATCCCAAGCGGCTGGCGGTGCGGCCCGAAGCGGCTCTGTGCATCACCTGTGCCTCCAATATGGCCTGAACCGGGCGGTATGAAGCTAGGCCCCCTACAGCCCCTTCCCTATTGGCTTGCGGCCCTGCTGGTGATGGCGGTGCCGCTGGCGGCTGCCATGGCAGAGGAGGCCGCGCCTAAAGGCTTTGCCACCGGGCCTTTGCTGAAAGATTATGGCCCGCATGCACCGGTGGAGATGGACACGCCGCTGCCTGCGGATATGGAGCTGGCGGTGACCTTTGATGTTGCCAAGGGAGACGCGGGCGCGCTCAATCGCACGCTGGTTTCGGCGGCGCGCTTTATCAATATGCACGCCGCCAATGGCGTAGATCCGGAGAATATCCGCGCCGCCGTGGTGGTGCACGGCGCGGCGGTGTTCGATATGGCGAATGATGCGGCCTATGCGCGCAAATATCCCGATCAAAAGCGTAACCCCAATGCCGAGCTGATCGCGGCGCTGACTTGGCAGGGCGTCGATATCATCATCTGCGGCCAAAGCGCGGCGGGGCAGGGCCTTGCTAAATCCGAACTGCTGCCCGACGTCACCATGGACCTCTCCGCCATGACCGCCCATGCCCGTCTGCAACAGGCGGGCTATACGCTTAATCCATTTTGAGCTGACAGGCTGGTAAGGTTAATCCACCGCCCACCCTGTCTCGATACTGCATCGTAACCAGTTGTTGGCATCACTATAGGGATAAACGCGTATCATAGAGCTAGGACCAGAGGCCCTGTGATCAATAACGCGATGCATGATAAGAAAGCAGGGATAATGCGCCCGATGAGACAGGGCGCCTGATGTGGGAAAGCGGCGATGCTGGCTTCAGGAAGTCTGGTTATAACCTATATGAGCATATCCTGCGCTTCGGCAGGATTGGCGGCGGTGATTGCGGTGCGCGATAGCCGCTTCAATCGCGCAATTGACGGCTTTTATGACGATGATGACGGTTTTGACCTCTCACCCAAGCTGATCCAGCTTAAGGAACTGCAACGCATGACCGAGATTGCGGATACCGCCATAGCGGCGCGCAAACGGCAGAAACATCAGCGCGTTGAGCCAGAAGGTTTTGGCCGCAAGCGGAAAAAGGTTCCGATAATCAATCGGCATTGAACCGACGGTTCCGCGCTGTCAGGTCTATCCTATATTCTGGATGCCCAGCCTCGTTCTCCGTATCATAACCCCTTGCGAACACTGTGAGAAAATTCATCGGAAACTTTATAGTAACCCTGTCTCTAGACCGCCGCTTTACCAATTTAGGGCATTTTCTATTCACCGTTGTTCAGGGGCAAGAGAGAACTGAGCGGCGGGACCAGATCTCGGCACAGGGGACGATATGATGACACCGGACAGCGCATTTTATACCTTTTCCTCGATATCACTGGCGGCAACGATGCTCGCCTTTGTCATCGGCTTTCGTGATGTCAGCATCAAGGACGGGGTGCGCTTGGTCTATGCTCTGATGCCGCAGGCATGGGGTGCCAAACGTGAACTGCAGCGCGAACAGGTGCAGCGCAAGACGCGCATCGCCGATGAAGCCATGGCCGCCAAAGAGCGTGGCGAGCGTTTTGTCCCGCCCAGCGATTATCACGGCTGCTAAGGCTATCTATACGGCCTGTCGCTCGCACAGGCCACTTCATCGCGCCGAAGCGATGACTGCCTGATACAGTTCGCCGCCGTTCATCTTCCATGATTACGTTTGTAATTGCCTGTTTCATTCAGGAATGGAGGACGTGAGATGAAGAAGATGAAGACCCCGCTGACAAAGCTTGCTGTTGGTGCCATGGCGCTGACCCTGATCGGCGTTGTCGCATCGCCTGCCATGGCGGGCGGACGCTATTATCACAAATCGGACTATGACCGGTCCTATGATGATGATGACGAGATTACGGTGCGCGGCAGCCGCTTGCCGACTGCTCCCAATAATGACACCAACAAATTCTGGCTTGATTACCGCACTGATGTCAGCGAGGCCGAGCGGGAACTGGACAGCGATCTACGCCGCGCCACTGATGAGGAAGATCGGCGCGAGGCATGGGCTGAATATTATAATGAGCTGCGTGACGCGAAAAAGGATTATGCCGAGGAGATGACCGAGCGCGGCTATATCGTCCGCAACTTCAAGCCCGACCGTCGCCGTCGCTATTCGCGCCGCTAAACCTGGAACTTTAGCCTAGTCGAGGCCCTCTGCCTCGGCGATAGCTTTTTTATGGGCGTGGCCATTTTCGACATAATGCGCCACGCCCATTTTCATACCCACCAAAGCGGCATCGGGCAGTTCGCGCAGCCGCTTGGCAGGGCGACCAACCCATAGCTCGCGTTCCGCCATATGCTTGCCTTCGGGGAGGAGCGCGCCGGCGCCAAGCATAGCATCGCTCTCGACGACACAGCCATTCATGATGATGGCCCCAAGGCCGATAAAACCGCGATCATGGATGGTACAGCCATGCACCATCGCCATATGACCGATCAGCACATCCTCGCCGATAACGGTCGGGCAGCCATCCGGCGCCATCGGTGTCGGGCCGTCGCAATGGATGACGCTGCCATCCTGCACATTGGACCGCGCGCCGATAACCACGCTGCTGACATCGGCGCGGATGACGCAATTATACCAGATGCTGACATCGGCACCGATAGTAACATCGCCAATAATCCGGCACCCCGGAGCGATAAAGGCGGTTTCATGTATTTGCGGGGTTTTGCCATTGATCGGGATGATGGTGGTGTCGGGGTATTGGCTCGTCATAACTCGCTCTTCCAATGGTCGCGTGATAGCGAATAGATGATAGTAGGGTTGTCTGCGGCCGGAAAAGCCGGATCGTCGAAATCAAGATCGCGACGGCGTTCCATACCGAGCTTGTCCATTAAACGCCAACTGGGAGTATTTCTCTCGCTCGTCAGGGCTACGACATGTGGGGCGTTATGGGTGGCAAAGGCCCAATCAATTACAGCGGTCACAGCCTCAAAGGCATAGCCGCGACGCCAGCGATCTTCACGCACCAGCCAGCCAATCTCAAAATCGCCCTGGTTTCTGGCATGTGTATTGTCGACGCGCTTCAGGCCAGCATGACCAACCAGCTCATTCGATCCTTTTTCAATCAGGAACATAAAGCCAAAGCCATGCCGGGAGAAATACTCCATGGTTTTGTCATGTTTGGCCTGAATATTCGCCAGTTCCTGCACGCCGCCAAGGTGCTCCATAATCGCGGGCGAATTGAGATAGCGATATTGCAATTCTGCATCGCCTTCCTCAATACGCCGCAGCAGCAGCCGCTCGGTGTCGAGCACTATCTCAGCCATGCAGCAATTTCGCCGCCACCGGTGCATGATAGGTCAACACGCCCGAGCACCCGGCCCGCTTGAACGCGATCAGCTTTTCCATCAATAGCGCATCACGATCACCAGCACCGACGCTGGCGGCGGCTTCGAGCATCGCATATTCACCCGACACCTGATAGGCGAAGACAGGCACCTCGAAATTCTGATGCGCGCGCAAGATGATATCGAGATAGGCGAGGCCCGGCTTAACCATCACGCTGTCCGCGCCCTCATCAATATCGAGCGCAATTTCGCGCAGTGCCTCATCGCTATTGGCCGGGTCCATCTGATAGGTCTTCTTGTCGCCCTTGAGCAGCCCGCCCGAACCTACGGCATCACGGAACGGACCATAAAAGGCGCTGGCATATTTGGCGGCATAGGCCATGATCTGCACATTGTGATGGCCATCGCTTTCGAGCGCGTCACGGATTGCGCCGATACGGCCGTCCATCATATCGCTGGGTGCGATAATGTCGGCACCAGCCTTGGCCTGATTGAGCGCCTGCCCGCGCAGCACCTCCACCGTGGCGTCATTGGTGACATAGCCCGCATCATCAAGCAGCCCGTCCTGACCATGGCTGGTATAGGGGTCGAGCGCGACATCAGTGAGCACGCCGAGATCATCGCCGACCGCATCCTTGATCGCCCGGATCGCCTGACACATCAGATTATCCGGGTTGAGTGCTTCCTTGCCATCATCGCTGCGCTTGTCGGCTTCGGTATTGGGGAACAGCGCGACACAGGGGATGCCGAGATCCACCGCTTCACGCGCCCGTTGTATGATCAGGTCGACCGACCAGCGAGAGACGCCGGGCAGAGAGGCTATCGGTTCTTCGACATTCTCACCGCCGGTAATAAACAGCGGCCAGATCAAGTCAGCGGGGGAGAGCAGGGTCTCGCGCACCATATTGCGCGACCATGCATGGCGACGGGTGCGGCGCATCCGTATTGCAGGATATTGGCGTGTGGCAGGATAGTGGGTCATATCCGTAGTGATAGCGAAGCACAACGGGCCAGACCAGACTAAGTTATTGTCGGCTCTGCCAAACGGTCGATTTCGCGTGTCGGTTCTTCCGTCTCCGGCACAGCGGGGGTGAGTGCCGTCAGGGCTGCGCCCGGCTCCAAACTGATCAACTGATTGCGCCGCGCCATGAATTTCTTGAGATCGCTGCCCGATAGCGTGGCCCGTGTGGTGAATTTCACCGAGAGCGGATTGACCGTGCGGCCATTGCGATAGACTTCATAATGCAGATGCGGACCGGTGGAGAGGCCGGTCGAGCCGACATAGCCGATAATCTGTCCACGGCGGACGCGCTGGCCGTTGCGCACTGCGATCCGGCTCATATGGCCATAGCCCGTGCCCAGTCCGCCGGCATGTTTGATGCGGACAAATTTGCCATAGCCGCCTTTGCGCGCGGCATAGGTTATGACACCGTCCGTCGCAGCATAGATGGGTGATCCATGACGGGCGCCAAAATCAATGCCAGCATGCATCCGTTTATACCCAAGAATGGGGTGCCGCCGCATACCATAGCGTGAGGTGATCCGGCCATTGACCGGGCGCGCCAGCTCACCGCGCTGCTCGCCAACGCCTTTGGGATCAAACCACTGGAAGCGGCCATTTTGCTCCCAGTTGACGAGTTCGACTTGGCGTTTGTCGCCGCGATGCAAAGCCGCATACATTAGCTTGCCGACCTGCCGCTCGCCGGTTTCGGCGCGTTTATAGGCGACGACAAAGTCAAATTCGTCAGTGGCGCGGATCTCTCGGCCAATAGAGATTTTGCTCGATAGCGTTTTCAGATATTCCTGAATTGCCTTGGGTGGAGCCCCGGCGGCACGGGCCGAACGATAGAGGCTGTCGCCCACAGTGCCGCGGATGCGCAGCGGTGTATTGTCGACAATGATCGGTTTGCGAACCAGCGCGAAGTCATTGCCCCCCCCATCAATATTGCGGACAATTTCCAGATTGAGATCAAAACGGGCGCGGAACGCAAGGCTATCAACAGGACGCGGCTTGGTGCGTGAGGTGCGGCGTCCGAGGACGATATCCAGCTTGATGCCAGGCTCGATGGAGTCGAGTGGGACAGCGCTCTCAACCAGAGTGGTGAGTGCGCTTGCCTGATCGCCGCCAATCCCGGCGCGGCGTAGCACCCGGTCAAAACTGTCACCTTTTCCCATAGTGGCGGCAAGCGCGATGCTGGGACGCTCCGGGCTGGACTTGAGCGCGATCACGGCATCGCTTGGTCCCATTTTGTGGCCGGTATCAGCACCCAGTGCCAGCGGTGCGATGAGCTGGGTGCGCCATTCATCACGCTCCGCTACGGTCATTGCGGTGGCAGGGCGCGCCTTTAATCCACTGAAATCGGGCCAGAAGCTGATGGTAACGCCCATCAGCACCAGCATGCTTAAAAGCCCACGAAACCATTGCGGGCTACCAATATCGGCACCAAGATCCGGGGCCCAGTTAAACTCGTGCAAGGTCGTGCGCAGACCATCGAACCACGAGGGTGCGCCGTTCTCCGGGTTCGCTATGGGGACTTCTGTCTGGCTATGTTGTCCCGGCAGAGCATCATCCAGCGCCAATTGCCCGGTCGCCGTCAAGGCTCCGGCATGGCCAGCCAGCGCTTTTGGTCCATCAGCGTGATACATCGATGCCATCACAGCCTTTGGCGAAGCTTTGGGTATTTTGAGTGGCGAAAATCGCCATGCGAAGCCCTTCTTTTTACAATTCTTCTAGTGTGAAGAAATAGCGTTAAAGTCAAATTAACAGGACGCGCGTGAGTCCAGCACTGCGCCGGACTGTGGCTTTTGCCCGATAAGCAGAATTTCCGGTGAGTCGGGGTGATATTTCGCAGATGGAATAATGGGCATATCGCTGCGCTTTTACTTGCACTGACGCAGGCGAAGGACAACATAGATGATACAGATCATGGATCACCTTAGCCCCTCATTTGGCCAGCAGCCGATCGCCGAGAAAGTCGTCGCGGTGCTGGGGCCGACCAATACTGGCAAGACCCATCTCGCGGTCGAACGGCTATGCGCCCATAGCTCGGGGATGATCGGTTTTCCGCTGCGGCTGTTGGCGCGCGAGGTGTATGATCGCGTGTGCGCCATCAAAGGCCCGAAAGAGGTCGCGCTGATCACCGGCGAAGAACGCATCGTCCCCGAAGGCGCGCGCTGGGTGCTGGCTACGGTTGAGAGTATGCCGATGAGCCGTGACTTTGCCTTTGTTGCAATTGACGAGGCGCAGCTGGGCGCTGACCCGGAACGCGGCCATGTGTTTACCGACAGGCTGCTCTATGCGCGGGGACGTGAGGAGACGATGATCCTCGGTTCGGACAGCCTGCGTCCGATGATCGAAGCGCTGTTGCCCGAGGCGGAGATTATCTCGCGGCCGCGCTTTTCGACGCTCAGCTATGGTGGTCATAAAAAGCTCTCGCGTCTGCCGCCGCGCACCGCGATTGTCGCTTTCTCCGCTGAGGAGGTTTATGCCACCGCTGAGCTTTTGAAACGCTTTCGTGGCGGCGCGGCGGTGGTGATGGGGGCACTATCCCCGCGCACTCGCAATGCCCAGGTGGCGATGTTTCAGTCGGGCGAGGTCGATTATCTGGTAGCGACCGATGCAATCGGCATGGGGCTCAATATGGATGTCCATCATGTCGCCTTCGCTGCTTTGCGCAAATATGATGGCCGCCGTCGGCGTCGGCTGACCATTGCCGAAATGGCGCAGATTGCCGGACGCGCCGGGCGGCATCAGCGCAATGGCACTTTTGGCACTTTGGCCGCATCCGGCAGCGATGCGGCGCTGTTCAGCGATGATGAGATTTCCCGGATAGAAGGCCATGATATGCCGCCGCTATCCTCGCTCTACTGGCGTGAGGCGGAGCCGGATTATCACTTGGTCTCGGCCTTGATCGACAGCCTGCAGCGTAAGCCTGATCACGTGGTGTTGCGCGCCGCGCCCGAGGCGATTGATCTGGCGGTGTTGCAGCGGTTGGTCGAGCAGGGGGTTGTGGCTGCCCATGCGCGCGGTGAAGAGATGGTCGAACGGCTCTGGGCAAGCTGCGGCCTGCCCGATTTCCGGCAGGTGGGTACTGATCATCATGCCCGCTTTGTCGCCGGGCTATGGCGCTGGCTGGAAAAGGGGATGATCCCCGCAGACCATGCGGCGCGCAAACTGGACGAGATTGACAAGCTGAATGGCGATGTCGGGATGCTGTCTGGGCGGCTCGCCGCTATTCGCAGCTGGGCTTATATCGCGCATCGGCAGGACTGGGTCGCCGATCGCGAGGCGCTGGCTGCGCGGGCGCAGGAGATTGAGGAGCGGCTGTCCGAGGCGCTGCACAAGGCGCTGACGGAGCGCTTTGTCGACCGGCGCGCGGCGATACTGATGCGGCGATTGGCCCAGGATAGCAGTCTGATGGCGGTCAATATCGAGGATGATGTGGTGCAGGTCGAGGGCGAACCGATCGGGCGGCTCGATGGCTTTCGCTTTGTTGTCGGATCGAGCGCGCGGCTCGCTGATCGCAAATTGCTGCTGGCCGCTGCCGAGCGGCATTTGCCATTATTGCTCAAGGGACGGGTGACGATGCTGACACAGGATGGTGATGACCAGTTTGCACTGAAAGGCGCGGATGAGCTGCATTGGCGCGATGCGCGGGTAGCAAAGCTGCAACGCGGTGGCACAATGCTCAAGCCAATGATCGCGCTCGACCGTTCAATCATCGCGCTCGATCCCGCGCCGCGCCAACAGGTGGCAGAACGATTACAGCGCTGGCTGGAAGACCAGATAGTGCGCGATCTCAAGCCCTTATTGGCGCTGGAGAAACTGGCCGATGACCCGGAGCAGGCGGCGACCTTGCGCGCCATGGCGCTCCAGCTATGCGAGTCCGGCGGTTGCCTCAGCCGCAAGGGCACGGTGCTGGAGATGTTGAAAGCGCTCGATGCGGGACAGAAGCAGCAATTGCGCCGCCATGGTGTGGTCTTTGGCACCTATGATATCTTCGTCGAACGCATCCATGGTGTGCGGGCAAGGGCCTTGTTGCGGCGCCTGGTGGCGCTGTGGTCGCGCAAGCCCTTTGCCGAGCAGGATTATGGAGCCGAACTGCTGCCGGTGCTTACCGCTTCTGGCTCAGGTGAAGATGGTGCGGCGCATTGGGTCTTGGGTTACCGCCGCTTTGGCCAGCAAAGGCTACGCGTTGATCTGTGCGAGCGTCTCGTGCGTGCCGCGCATCAAGGGCGGAATGAAGCGAGCGAGAAGGGTCCGCCTGAGGCCTTTATCATCGACGATGCGCTGGCCCGTTCCATGGGGCTGACTCAGGCGAGTTT
Organism: Pseudomonadota bacterium; assembly: GCA_038748365.1. Lineage (GTDB taxonomy): Bacteria > Pseudomonadota > Alphaproteobacteria > Sphingomonadales > Sphingomonadaceae > Alterisphingorhabdus. Next base: position 211,752 of record JBCDIZ010000003.1, on the reverse strand, counting down.
TGACAAGCTTCTACATGGGGCGGGCTTCCGCAAGACCGCTGCCCCAGTCATTGAGACCAAATCGGAAGTTGAGGAGAAGCCACAGGAGAGTGTTGCCGACGCACCAGCGGAAACGGCGCTGGAAGCACCGCCACCACAATATTGGCATTGGAAAGGCCTGCGATCCAAACCGCGCCATAAGCCGCATAACAAGCAAAGCCCGAACAAGGCGCGCAAATCTGGAAAGCCACTGCAAAAGTCACATAGCCAGCGACAGGAAAAACCCGCCACCGGCCACCCTGCCTTTGCTGCGCTCAAGGATATGCTGTCTTGAATACGCATCGTGAGCAGACACTGCGCCTTGATCTGCTGCTCTGGTATCTGCGTTTTGCCCGCAGCCGTTCGCTCGCCAAGACTATGGCGCAATCGGGCAAGCTGCGCTGCAACGGGCAGCGTATCGTCAAGGGGCACCACCAGATGGGCGTTGGCGATGTGCTGACTCTGATGCATCGTGGTCGGGTGCTGGTGGTGCGTATTGAGGCTCTGCCCAAGCGGCGGGGATCGGCCATCGAAGCAGCACAGCATTATAGCCATATGGTTGATACTGACTGCGTAACAGTCACTGCTGATAGAGAAAATGTATCAGTGTCAACGTGAAGTGTAGTTGACGTTTCGGTAAAGTGACAATAGCAGGAAAATCCGCAAATTTGACGAGTGGAGCCGATTTTCGATGACCTATGTGGTGACCGACGCCTGTATCAAATGCAAATATACCGACTGCGTCGAGGTCTGCCCCGTTGACTGTTTTTATGAGGGCGAAAACATGCTGGTGATCAATCCCAGCGAGTGCATTGATTGTGGCGTTTGCGAGCCGGAATGCCCTGCGGAAGCAATCCTGCCCGATACCGAAGATGGTCTGGAAAAATGGCTTGAGATCAATACCAAATATTCTGAGGAATGGCCGAATATTACGGTCAAAATCGATGCTCCCCCTGATGCTGATGAGCATAGAGATATGGAAGGCAAGTTTGAGAAGTTCTTTTCACCAGAGCCAGGTGAGGGCGATTAATCGGTTCAGGTTCCGGAAGCTGGCATTGCTCTCTTTTCGCAAAAGACCGCGTTCTCATAGCTATTTTATATGACACTAGATTTTTTGTGACGAATCTGTTAAAAGATTAAGGAAAGCGCGTGGGATCATGTCCGCGCGCTTTTTTGACACGGGATATGGCCGCGCAGCATGGAGATGTGCGGCTGGAATATGCAAACAGGATGAATATATATATCTGGCTGGGTTTCCAGAGCATATTCACTTCTCTTATGACAAGGAAAGGTTAGTCAATGTCTGCCAAGGCTTTGTCCTTTGATGTAGGCGATTATGTCGTCTACCCGAAACACGGCGTCGGTCGCGTTATTGAACTTCAGAATGAAGAAATCGCCGGAATGCAGCTTGATCTGTATGTGCTGCGCTTTGAAAAGGAGCGGATGACACTGCGCGTGCCGGTCAACAAGGTGGAAAGCATCGGCATGCGTAAATTGTCTTCGGACAAGACGCTGCGCGAAGCGCTCGATGTGCTGAAAAGCAAGCCCAAGGTAAAGCGCACCATGTGGTCACGCCGGGCTCAGGAATATGAAGCGAAGATCAATTCGGGCGATCTGGTATCAATCGCCGAAGTCACCCGCGACCTGTTCCGCGCTGATGACCAGCCCGAGCAGAGCTATTCCGAGCGCCAGATTTTCGAAGCGGCGTCAAGCCGACTGGCGCGCGAACTGGCGGCAATGGAAAAGACCGATGAGCCTACCGCGCTGAAGAAGATCCTCGAGATCCTCAACGAATATGCGCCGCTCTATTATGAGAATGCAGAAGAATCCTGATTGCTCATAAATGATTAGGGCTCTGGCCATCAAAAGGGCGTCCTTTCTCGGACGCCCTTTTTTGTTGCCTTTTCTCGCTTGTGTAAAATCTTTCATTGTATTACTGACTTAATACAGGGTAGTAGGTGATCAGATTATCAGAGGGCCAGACCCTCTAATCCTAATTTGTCAGGAGCTATCATGAATCAGTCGTTTCGTTTTCTGGGCGCATTGGCATTCGGCGCTTTATCCACTCTCACGCTTAACGCTTGTGTCATCAGCATCGATGACGATGATGTACGCAGCTATGCCTATGATGATGGCGACGTGCCGATTATCGGCGAAACTGTGGCAACCCGGAGTTTTGACCGAGTCAGTCTCAAAGGCGCTGACGATGTCGTTATTGTACCGGGTGACACACCATCCTGGATGGTGTCATCAGAGAGCGGTGATGTCCGTGATCTCAGGATTGCGGTTGAAGATGATACGCTCAGAATAAGACGCCTTGATGGCCGCAACTATGGTGATGGGGGTGATCGTGCGACCATCATCGTCACGACGCCGATGCTTTATGGCGTATCGGTTTCGGGCTCGGGTGATGCCACGATCACGGAAATGGTCGGTGAAAATGCCGCAATCAATATTGCCGGCTCAGGCGATGTCAGCGTCGGCAATGTCAATGTCTCACAGCTGGATGTAAAGATTGCCGGATCAGGCGAAGCGGTGATTGCTGGGGCTGCTGGCCTGATGAATCTTTCGATTGCCGGATCAGGGGAGTTGGACGGCGCCGATCTTAACGTAGCGCGTGCCGCTGTATCCGTAGCCGGATCGGGCGACGCTGAATTCGCCTCTAATGGCGAGGTTGATGCGAGTGTCATTGGCTCGGGGGACATCACCGTACGCGGTTCTGCGATATGCAATGCAGACCGTAACGGATCAGGCAGTATAAGCTGCGGCTGAGCATTCAGTCCGCCTGCGCTGAATTTGGAGATGATATAATGCGCAAATTTCCGCCAACAGTTTTCAAAACAGCCATGGTGGCGACCGCGGCTTTTGCTTTATCCGCCTGTAGCCTCACCATTGGCGATGACGAAGAGGATGCCAAACCGACAGAAGGCGAAACGGTGACGGGTGAGAATTTTGACAGCATTGCCCTTGCTGGCCCCGATGATGTGGTCGTTGTTACCGGTGAAACGCCAGGCTGGACCGTGGAGGGCGATGCGGAAACGGTTGAGAAACTGCGGATCAGCGTCAAAGATGGCGTTTTGAAAATCCGACGCACCAATAATGTACTCGAATGGGGTACCGGCGATGGCAAGGCGACCGTGCGCGTTACCATGCCGGCACTGCGCGAATTCTCGCTTGCCGGTTCGGGCAATGGCGATGTTGCCGAGATGATCGGCGACAAGGGCGAGATCAGCATCGCTGGCTCAGGTGCTGTCTCAGTGGGCAAGGTGGAGCTGTCACGGCTGGAGATCGATATTGCCGGTTCCGGCAGCGCCGCTTTGGCTGGCACAAGCGAGAAGCTGGAGATTTCCATTGCCGGGTCAGGCGATGTTCTGGGCGAAGAGCTTAGCGCCAATCAGGCTGAAGTGTCGATTGCTGGCTCAGGCGATGCAAAATTTGCGTCCGATGGCGAAGTCGAGGCCAGTGTTGCCGGTTCGGGGGATATCGTCGTGACCGGAGATGCCAAATGCACCTCCAAAAGTCTCGGTTCGGGTGAGATTGATTGCGGTTGATTTTGTCGCCGGTCAAGTGTCACATGATGGGGCGAAGCGTAAGCCGGGCTTGACCTGATCGCTAGTCTCGCGTCATGTCAGGGCATGAATATTTTCGGTGCGCACCGTCTCTTGTCTGAACATGTGCTTGCTCTGATTGCAGCCTTGATTGTCCTTGCTCCGGTATCGCAGGTGCAAGCTGCCGAGCGGCGTTTTTCCACCGGCAATTTCACATCGCTGCGCATTGACGGTGATGTTGATGTTGAGATTGTCGAAGGCCCGTCACATGTGATTGTTGCCGAGGGTGAGAACCGGGCGCTCAGCCAGATCCGGGTCCGCACTAGCAGCCGCGCTGTGACAATATCCATGCGCGCTGAAGGGCGGACTGGTTTTACCAGCGATCGACCGCAACTCAGGATAACCGTGCCGCGTCTGAACAGGATTGATTATCAGAGTAACGGTATGTTGACCGCCGAACGGCTGGTGGGGGAAGATGTTCAGGTGATAATCGGCCGCAGTGGGTCGGCCCGTATTGACGCAGTTGAGGCCAAGTCTCTGCTGATTAATATGACCAGTTCCGGCATGCTGGAAATTGCTGGAGACACTGATCGGCATAATCTGATCGTCGGCGGCTATGGTCAGGTCGATGCAGCTGACGTGCTTAGTCAGGAAACCGATCTCGTGGTGCAGGGGCCGGTAGAGGTGATAGCCCATGCACAGGATCGTATCGACGGTGTGATTAGCGAGGGTGCCGAGGTGCGGATATTCGGCGGTGCCGATTGCAGTGCGGTCCAGGTTTTCAATATCGAGGCGGTCGGCACCAGCCTGTTATGTGATGCCGATGAATTGGCGGAGATGGAAGAAGAGGTCTAAATCCGCTCGGTCTCAACCGAGGCATCAGAGGCGCGCAGTGCGGCAATGATCCGCATCAGATGCTGGACATCCTGCACTTCCAGATCAATTTCAAAGCTGTGGAACGGCTCGTCACGCTGAACCATGCGCAGGTTCATGATATTGGCGCGGTGATGGCTGAAAATGCCAGTGACTTCGGCCAATGTGCCCGGCTTGTTATGCAGCACCAGCCGCAGCCGTGCCGTGGCGCCAATGGACCGGGCATCCCATGCCAGGTCAACCCAGTCAGCATCCTCGCCGCTGACCAGATTCATGCAATCAATGGTATGTACCTGTACCGGCTCGCCCGGCTTGCGCAGGCCGACAATGCGGTCGCCCGGCACCGGGTGGCAGCATTGCGCCAGTTCATAGGCGACGCCTGGGGTCAAGCCACGAATGGAAATGGCATGCGCCTGCCGGGTCCAGTCTCGCTCATCCTGATCGGCTGTGCTGCCGGGTACCAGAGCTTCCATCAGATCGCGATCCGAAATCTTGTTGGTGCCAATGGCATGCATCAACGCGTCTTCATCCTCGACATTTAGCCGCTTGATCGCCGCTTTCATCGCCTTTTTACCGATCTTGCCAGGGAGTCGTTCGCAAATCTCATCATAGAGCATCCGGCCGATGGCGCCGATCTCCTCGCGCTCCTTGTGACGGACAAAGCGGCGAATGGCGGCACGCGCCTTGCCGGTGACAACGAAGTTGAGCCAGCCCGGTTGCGGCTCCTGGCCTTCGGATTTCAGGATTTCGACAATATCGCCATTATCAAGCCGGGTACGTAACGGCACGGTGCGGCCGTTGACGCGGGCACCTACGGCCTGATCGCCAAGGTCGGTGTGCACCGCATAGGCAAAATCTACGACCGTCGCGCCGCGCGGCAATTGGTGCAGCGCGCCCTTGGGACTGAAAGCGAAGATGCGGTCTTGATACATCGCCATGCGCGTATGTTCGAGCAGCTCATCGGCATCATCAGCATTGTCGAGAATATCGAGCAGGTCGCGTATCCAGCCCGCCTGACCATCGGGTTGTGATCCACCTTGTTTATAGGCCCAATGTGCCGCCAGGCCGAATTCACTCTCACGGTGCATCTCTTCTGTACGAATCTGGATTTCTACACGCATCGACTGGCCATGGATGATCGCGGTGTGCAGCGAACGATAGCCATTACGCTTGGGTGTGGAGATATAGTCTTTAAAGCGACCCGGGATCATATTCCATTTGCGATGGATGATACCGAGAGCGCGATAACAATCCTCCTCGCTCTTCGTCACGACGCGGAAAGCGATAATATCGGTCATCTGCTCAAATGTGACCTGGCGCTCGGCCATTTTGCGCCAGATCGAATAGGGATGTTTCTCACGACCGCTAACCTCGGCTTCAATGCCTTCTTTGGCCAATGCCTGTTGTAGCGATTCGCTGATCTTGTCGACCGGCTCGGTGCCATCCTGTTTGATCTGCTCCAGCCGCTCGACAATGGTGGCATAGGCATTGGGTTCAAGCTGCTCAAAAGCAAGCAGCTGCATCTCGCGCATATATTCATACATGCCGACACGCTCGGCCAGAGGCGCATAGATATCCATAGTCTCGCGCGCGATGCGTTTGCGTTTGTCAGCATTTTTGATGAAATGCAGCGTGCGCATATTGTGCAGCCGGTCGGCCAGCTTGACCAACAGAACGCGTAGGTCATTCGACATGGCAAGCAAGAATTTGCGCAGGTTTTCCGCAGCACGCTCGTCCGCAGTCTGGGCCTCAATCCGCGATAATTTGGTCACGCCATCGACCATGGTGGCGATTTCGGGGCCGAAAAGATCTTCGATTTCCTCGACCGTGGTCAGCGTGTCTTCCACCGTGTCATGCAACAATGCGGTGACGATGGTTTCCTCGCCGAGCTTGAGATCGGTCATTAAGCCTGCGACTTCGATGGGATGGCTGAAATAGGGGTCGCCGCTGGCGCGCTTTTGTGAGCCATGACGCTGCACCGAAAACACATAGGCACGGTTGAGCAGTGCCTCATCCGCTTCCGGGTCATAATCTTTGACCCGTTCTAAAAGTTCATACTGTCGCAGCATATGTGCATTACGCGTGTTTTCTCGCGGAAATGCAATAGAAAAGCCCGCGGGCCTGTCACATAATGCCGCCGAAGGGGAATGGGCATTTATGCGATGGGTCCGCGGGCGAGGATGTTGCGCTAATCACGCCCCGTAAAAGGTTTGTGATTATCGCAGGGAGATAGCGTCAATCAGGCCTTGCCGTTGCAGTCAGCGATATCTTCAGCAGCCATAGCCTCGCCACGGGTGGTGAATTCGGTAACTTCCCCCATTTTGCGGACCAGACGGGCGCAAACATTGGTTGGACGGCTGGTGGTCTTGGGAGCGCGGCAGGTGTCGCCGGAGCAGCGCCATACAACACCACGGATGATTTCGGTCTGCTTCTCAACCGGAGCAGCCAGTTTGGCTTCGTAATAGACTTTGCTGCCAGCCTGTACCGGAGAAGCGAAAAGAGTAGCAGCCGCAGTTGCGGCGACGGCGATGGTGGCTGCGCTATTCAAAATGCGGGACATATTTATTTCCTTTCGGACGCGGATAATTTCAGTTGCGAATCACTACCTAATCGATTAGGTTTTAAGTTGCAACTAGAAACTTAAACATTGCTGAAAAAATATTTTGGCTAAAGACGATTTTACGCTACGCTAGGAGACCTGATGGGCAAGCTTCACGAACCCTTATCTGAATTGGCCGGCAATTGCGGTCTCCCTGCGGCTTTGGAAGCCATGGGCGAACGCTGGTCATTTATGATCTTGCGCGCCTCTTTCAATGGCCTCCACCATTTTGAGGAGTTTCTCGAAGAGCTCGGCATCGCCCGCAACATTCTTTCGAACCGCCTGACCAAATTGGTGCAGGCCGGGATATTGAAACGCGCACCCTGTGCCGATGACCGTCGCAAAATCGAATATCGCCTGACCGAAAAGGGCATGGCGTTGCTGCCGGTGATGATTGCGCTGCGCCAATGGGGCGAACGCTGGAGTACCGGCGTTCCATCGAATCCGGTGCTTTGTGATGAGCGCGATCGTAAGCCGATAGCCGAAGTCGCTATTCATGCGCATGACGGCCGACAGCTTGGCCCGGAAGACCTTCTGTGGATCGATGAAAATGAAGCACATTCCCATGAGCCACGGGAAAGTATTCACACCCTTGCTGCGCGCTGATCTGGCAAATTATCTAAATTTTTGATTTATTCGTATCGGCTTGATGGCGCTGCAAAGATGCTGCCGAGCGGCCTATTGGTTGCTGTTCCAGAACATTTCGGGCGCGAGATTCCAGATGCTTGAGCGCCGCCCCATGAATATTTCGCGCGCTGCATAATATTCCGAAAATCGGTGCATCGCTGTCACTAAAGTCCATATTCTGGCCCAGTGCATCGGTGCACAATGCTCCGGCCTCGCGTGCAATCAACAGAGCCGCCGCGACATCCCAGGCATGTCCCCAGCGCAAAGTGGCCACCAGATCAGCCTGATCATTGGCGACCATCGCCATGCGCAGCGCGATGCTGTTTGGCTTTTCTACCATGGCGAGTTGCTGATCGATGTTGGATAGCTGTGTCGTTGGCACGCGTGCGCCTTGCAATTCGGTGTGGCGGCTGGCGCTTATCGATGTGCCATTCAACATCGCGCCGTTACCTGCCTCGGCGAACCACATTTCCTGCCGAGCTGGAGCATATAGCGCCGCCAATTGCGGCTGACCACCGACACAATAAGCAACCGATAAGGCCCATCCCGAGCGGCCACGCATAAAATCGCGTGTTCCATCAATCGGGTCGACAATCCATGTGCCCGCGCTCTTTGCTGTTTCCGGCACAGCTTGGCTCTCTTCGGAAAGCCAGCCCATTTTCGGATCGAGATCACGCAGTGCAGTGCGCAGGAAATTGTCCACCGCAATATCGCTTGCCGTTAATGGCTGGTCAGGCGCCTTATGCCAGCGCTCGACCTCTTCGCCCTCGCGAAAACCCTTAAGGGCAATGTCGCCAGCCTCTTCAACAATCGCTGTAAGAGCGGTCCGATCAATGCCCGGCAACGGTCATTCCATCAATCCTGAGCGTTGGTACATTTATAGCGCGGCGCATTTCCAGGTCATCAGCGGCGACCATGGCAGCAAACATATCGCGCAAGTTGCCCGCTATGGTCACTTCGCTCACCGGCTCGGCAAGCGTGCCATTGCGGATGGCGAAACCGCCAGCGCCACGGCTATAATCGCCGGTCACGCCGTTGACGCCCATGCCGATCAGTTCGGTGACGTAGAAGCCGTTGGTGATATCACTCATCAAGGCTTCCGGGCTGTCTGTGCCTGGTTCCATATGCACATTGCTGACGCTTATGCCGGGGCTGCCGCCACTGCCGCGACTGGCATGACCGGTGGTTTCCATATCAAGTTGTGCTGCAGCGGAGCAGTTGAGCAGCCAGTTGTCGAGTACGCCCTTGTCGATCAGCCGGTGCGGCTTGGCGGTGACGCCTTCGCCATCATAAAGCCGCGAGCGCAGGCCACGGCTGCGATACGGGTCCTCGATAATGGAAATCGCCTCAGGGAAGATCTGTTTGCCGCGATCTTCTGCCAGAAAGCTGGCTTTGCGCGCGACGGCGCTGCCAGTAATGGCGCTAATCAGATGACTGATCATGCTGCCTCCGACACGTGGATCAAAGATGATCGGGCGCGGACCGCTGGGCAGAGTTACAGGGTTCATGCGTTCAACCGCGCGCTTGCCGGCGCGCTGACCAATGGTCGCGGCGTCTTCCAGATCGTCCAGATGGTGCGCCATATGATAGGCATAGTCGCGCTGCATATCGCTGCCGGTTCCGGCGAGAACACTGGCGGACATGGCGAATATGGTGGAGCGATAGCCACCGGAAAATCCGTCACTGGTGGCCAGCGCCATCAGCCCTCCACCAGCCTGTACCGATCCACCTTCGGAGTTGGTGACGCCATCAATGCTGCGTGCGGCATCTTCAGCAGCCTCGGCCATCGCCCTTAGCGATATCGCATCCCATTGTGCCGCATCGTCACAGATATCGAGAGCAAGGCTGTCCGTGTCAGGCTGATAGAGCCGCTCTTTCGGGGCCAGGCGGGCATAGGGATCTTCCGGCGCGGCCTCGGCCATGGCGACGGCACGCTCAGCAAGCTCCTGCAGTGATTCATCATCAAAGCTTGTAGTCGAAACACTGGCGATCTGCTGGCCGCAAAAAACGCGCAGGCCGAGTTCTGCACTCTCGCTGCGCTGGACATCCTCCAATTCGCCCAAGCGCACCTGCACATCGGTGGAGTTTTCGGCAACACAGGCAGCGTCAGCAGCGGTAGCGCCTTGTTTCAGTGCCTGTTCGACACATTGTTCTGCGGCTTTGCGGGCCTGATCTTCATTGAGCATGGCTGCGCCATAAGCAAGGGCACAGATCAGGTCAAATGATGAACTCTATTAGGGGGTGTTTCAGCCCAAAGCGATGGAGCCAAGATGCCAGAGACCAGCAATCGCCAGCGGCAGCCCAATTGCTGAAAGCCAAAGGGCAGCGCAGTCGCGGCGAAAGAGACTGCTAATATCACCGGGGCTGAGGGTGTCAGCCTGTTCATCAACCCGTTCCCAGCGTTTTTCAAAACGGCGACAGGCGGGAATGACCAGAGCGATCAGAATAACCAGGCCGAGATAGGGCAGCATGGAATGCGAGTCGCCCTTCATTTCAGCCATCACGACAAAGATTTGCAGACCGGTATATACCAAAAGAGCATAGGCGATGTGATTACTCATACGATGCGCCCAGCTTTGGGTAATGACACTATTCTCAGTGCCGGATTGTGCGCTATCGAAATGGCTTTCGCTGGTTATGCCTTTTGCCATATTTTCCTCTCCCCCCGTGCGACACGTGCTGGCGACCTGTGCGAACTACGTGTCTTCTTTTTATGAGCAGGTAGGAGAGTTTCATAAATCCGTAACCAAGGCAAGAAAGTTCATAGATAATTTGTAATTGCCGAGGCAGAATGTACTATATGTTAACGGAAAGGGCAGAAAATATTCTATAATGTCCGGCACATATTATACTGTGCTATATCGGTGTAACTTTGTGCCCTGCATTTTCCGTATTTTATAAAGGTCGCACAACATAGGGGTAATCAATATGGCGGTGAGTCTGGCTAGCCAGCTAACACTTCCCAATGGCGTTTCGATTCCGAACCGGATCGCAAAAGCTGCGATGACTGAGGGTTTGGCAAGGCCTGATGGTTGTCCAACAGAAGCGCTGGGCAAGCTTTACCGGCACTGGTCTGACGGCGGTGCCGGATTGCTGCTTAGCGGCAATATCATGGTTGATGGCGATCATCTCGAACGCCCGGGCAATGTCATCATTGCTGATGAAGCCATGGATGAGTCATTATCGGCGCTATCTGACTGGGCGGCGCAGGCCACCGCGAATGGCAATCATTTCTGGGCTCAGCTCAGCCATAGCGGACGCCAGACGATGAAGCTGGTTAATCCCGAACCCAAGGCTCCCTCAGCCGTCAAGCTGGGCCTGCCCGGTGGGCAATTCGGTACACCGGTGGCGCTCACGATCGAAGAGATTGGCGATATCGTCACTCGTTTCGCCACGGCGGCGCGGATATGCAAACGCGCCGGTTTTACCGGGGTGCAAATCCATGCGGCACATGGTTATCTCATCTCCTCTTTCCTCAGCCCGCGCAGCAATGTCCGCACCGATGATTATGGCGGCTCGCTCGCCAATCGTGCGCGTATTTTGCTCGATATAGTTGCAGCGGTGCGTCGCGTTGTCGGTGATAGCTTTCCGATTGCGGTCAAGCTCAACAGCGCTGATTTTCAGCGTGGTGGTTTTGCCTTTGAGGATAGTCTGCAGGTCGCTGCCTGGCTGGGAGATGCCGGGGTAGACCTTATCGAGATTTCCGGTGGCACCTATGAGCAGCCCAAGCTGCTTGGCGTCGAAGGCGTGGAGGCTGAGGAGCCGCAGAATGTTGCGCCGTCTACGGCCAGTCGCGAGGCCTATTTCGTCGATTTTGCCCAAGCAATGCAGAAATCGGTATCGGTGCCGCTCATGGTCACCGGCGGCTTTCGTACGCGCGCGGCGATGGAGCAGGCGCTTGACAGCGGCGCGGCTGATCTGATCGGCCTTGGTCGCCCTATGTGCGTCATTCCCAATGCGCCTAAACAGCTATTGGAAGGAACAGTTGATCATCTGCCATCACCGGAAAATGAATTACGGCTGTTGCCATCCTGGCTGAGCTGGCTGCGCTCGGTCCAGTTGATCAAGACGGTCGATACATTTGCTGTGCAATATTGGTTTTATGGCCAGCTATATGCGTTGGCAGAAAATGGCGAGATGGACCGGTCACTGACACCGTTTGAGGCATTCCGTATGGTTGAGAACCGCAACAAGCAGCTCATGGCTGCCAGAAATCGGATCAAGCGATAGACATAATTCTTCCCTCCCATAAAAGGGAGGGGAGTTACTTCACACCGCATCCGCTTCTTCAGCGCGCAGGGCTTTACGGTCCAGTTTGCCGATTAGCGTTTTGGGCAGTTCATCGCGGATCACCACGTCGACAACCCGCTCATGCTTGCCCAGTTGCGGGTTGAGCCAAGTCATCAGCGCCTCTCCATCAACGCTATCGGAGTCGTCCTCCAGCGTCACAAACGCCTTGGGTGATTCCCCGCGATATTCATCGGCGACACCGATCACCAGCGCTTCCTTTACAGCATCGTGCTGATACAGCACTTTCTCCACCTCGCTCGGGAACACCTTGAAACCACCCACGGCGATCATGTCCTTGATGCGGTCGACGATACGGATATAGCCATCCTCGTCAATCTGGCCGACATCGCCGGTGCGCAGATAGCCGTTGATAAACACCTCTTCATCGGCATCGGGACGGTTCCAATAGCCTTTCATCACCTGCGGCCCGGTGAAGATAATCTCGCCCGGCTCGCCTTTCGGGACTTCCTTGTTCGGATATTCCTTGTCAACAAGACGCACCAATGTACCCGGCAGAGGCTGTCCGATGGTGCCGGACTTGTTGAGGCCTTCATAAGGATTTGCCGAAACCACCCCGCTGGACTCCGTCAGGCCATAGCCTTCGACCACCTTGGCACCGGTCTTGGCCTCAAACTTCTTTTTGACTTCGGCAGGCAGCGGCGCGCCACCGGAGATACAGGCGCGCAGTGGTGAGAAATTGGTTTGCTCAATACGCGGATTGTCGAGCAGCGCCTGATACATGGTCGGCACACCAGGCAATGCGGTGACCTTGGTGCGGTCAATCGCTTTCAGCGCCTGCACCGCATCAAAGCGCGGCAATATAACCATCTCGCCGCCATTGAGCACGGTGCGGTTGAGTACGCAGGTATTGGCGAAGACGTGGAAGAAGGGCAGTACACCCAATATCCGATCCTCGCGTTCATGATCAGGGTCAATGCGGTTCACCTGCCGTGCATTGGCGGTGAGGTTCTGGTGCGTCAGCATTGCGCCTTTGGGCGTGCCGGTGGTGCCGCCTGTATATTGCAGCAGCGCAATATCCTGATCGGGGCGGATGGCGGTGCGGTGGAATTCACCATCATTGTCGATCAGCGCAGAAAAGCTGGTGATGCGCTCATCGTCGGGCTTTTTGGCGGTCTCTTTGCCCTTGAACAGCCGATAGAAAAGCGATTTGCCGCTGGGTAATGCCCCGGCGACAGAACCGACAATTAACCGTTCGAGACTGGATTTGTCGAGCACTTCCAGCGCTGTCGGCAGCAACGCGGAGGCGGAAAGCGTGAACAGAACCTGTGTGCCGCTATCCTCAACCTGATGCGTCAGTTCATCCACGGTATAAAGCGGCGAGAAATTAACCACGGTGCAGCCCGCCGCCATCGCGCCATAATAGGCGGCGACATAGTGCGGCACATTGGGCAGAAACAGGCCGATACGATCACCCTTGCCCAGCCCCATATCCTGTAATCCTTTGGCAACGCGGCAAACGCCTGAGGCAGTTTCGGCATAGCTGTATTTGCGGCCCATAAAGTCGATCAGCGGTGCCTCGCCCTTGCGCCCGGCAGAGCGGAAGAACATGTCGGGCATGCTCATTGGCGCGAAGAACTGGTCCCATTGGGTCGGGTGGTTATAATGTGTTGTCCAGATTGGCGGGGCGTCGTCATGTTCGGGGGCAAGCGTCGCACTATCGGTCATTTTTGGGCTTTCGTCGCAAAGGCAGGTCAATAAGCAGCATAGCAAGGCAACGCGCAAAATGCGGGGAAAGCGTGACCCAATCACTATAATGCCGCTCTATGGCAGCTTGCAATAAATCGCAAGTCACACCGATATGGCTGTAACGCTGTGCAAAGTCTCAGCTGGCGCTGAACCAGCCAACGCCATCCCGGGTTTCGCAGCAAGCGCGACCAGTCACTTCGAGATGTCGCAAATGCGCCATCGCTTCGCCAGTAGCGAGACCATAGACGCTATTGTCAATCTTGCGCGCGAACAACAGCCCGAACGTATCGACAGCGCGCATCGGCTTTTTGGCGATTGCCGCCTCCAGCGCCTCAAGCTGGTTGTGATGGCCACCCGCCAGCGCATCAAGCCGTTCAAAAACCCCGGTAAAGGGGAAGCCATGGGCTGGTAGTACCAGCATATCCTTGCTTAGCCGAGCGCGGAACTTGGCTATGCTCTCCAGCCATTCGCCGAGCGGATCGGCCATGGGTTCGCTCAATGATATTGAGACATTGGAGGTGATGCGCGGCAAGATCTGGTCGCCGGCAATGACTACGCCATTATCTTCATCGACAAGACAACAATGTTCGGGCGTATGACCACCACCGGTAAGGATGCGCCAATTGCGTCCACCGACCGTGATCACCTGCTCATCTTCGAGACGGACATGCGTCACAGGCAATGGCGATACGGCTTTGGCAAAATTGCCCCAGCCACGTTGCCGCATCTTCTCCAACCGCTCTTCATCCCAGCCGGCAAAGCGCATCTGGGTTATGGCCTCTTCGGGCGGACCTTCGCGGATATCGGCGGTAAGCATCCGCGCCATCAGCCATTCGGTACGGTTCATCCACAGCCGTACGCCCTGTGTCTTACACAACCATCCGGCGCAGCCGACATGGTCAGGGTGGAAATGGGTGCAGATGACACGGGTAATGCGCTTGCCCTTAAGATCGCCCGCCAACAACGTCTCCCATGCTTCGCGTGACGCGGGCATATGCAGCCCGGTATCGACAATCGCGATACCATCGCCTTCTTCGTCACGATCGGCAAGCAGCCAGATATTGATGTGGTTGAGCGAGCCGGGAACCGGCAGCCTTGTCCAGCCGATATCGGGAAGCAGCGGGAATAGCCTGCCATATTCAGGCGCATGATCGCCTAGCGGATAATGCAGACCCTTATGCTCATTTGGCTCCAGCCCGTGATCGGCAAGCGCTTGCAGCACCGAGGGGGTAACCTCGGCGGTTATAGGCCAGCGGGGAGCGCTATCTGCCAATTGCGCGGGCTCAGGCGAGTGGGTCGCCGGAAGGCGCTTCGCCGCCCAGTATCTCCTGTGCTGCAGCCTCGGCCTCTGCTTCACGTGCAGCCTTTTCCGCCGCCAGCTTGTCGGCTTCACGCTCGGCCTGAAGCTGCTCGATCAGTGCAGCGCGGTCACCGCCGAGCTTGCTGTCTTCGGGCGCTTCTTCGCTGAGGCCTGCCTTCTTGGCTGCCTTGGCAACAATGGCGTCCAGCTCGCGCTGGCTGCACAAGCCCAGCGTCACCGGATCTTTCGGCTGAATATTGGCAATATTCCAGTGGGTGCGATCACGGATAGCGTTGATGGTGTTGCGCGTCGTGCCGATCAGCTTGCCGACCTGTGCATCGGAAATCTCCGGGTGGTTACGCAGCAGCCAGGCAATGCCATCGGGCTTGTCCTGTCGCTTGGAAACCGGAGTATAGCGTGGACCCTTGGTGCGGTGCTTCTGCTCCGGGCCTTTGGTAATGACCATGCTATATTCTGGATCAGCCTGCGCCTTTTCGATTTCCTCCATGGTCAACTCGCCCGCCTGTACCGGGTCGCGCCCGGTATATTTGGTGCTCGCCAGATCATCAGCCATGGCCTGCACCTCAAGGATATGCAGACCGCAAAACTCGGCGATCTGCTCAAAGGTCAGACCGGTATTGTCGACCAACCACGATGCGGTGGCATGTGGCATTAAGGGATGTGCCATGATATACGCTCCTCTGCGCCGCTATCTCCGGTTTTTCACTTCGTCAGATTGGCGGCGGATAGTAAAAACAATAAGGGCCGCCCCATGCAGGAGCGGCCTCTGATAACCCTATAATAGGCGATTAGAGCCGGGCCGACAAGGGCGATTATGCTGGATAGTTCAGGCAGCCTCAGCAGCTGATGGACTCTGTATCGGGGTTAGAGACTGCAAAAACTGCTCTGCGCTGGTTTCCCAGCTAAAGGTGCGGCCATAGCGTGCAGCGGCGCAGCGGTCGCAGGACAGAGCCTGCGCTATGGCGCTTTGCAGATCCTCATCCAGGACGCCGACGCCATCGCGGATAATGTCCTGGGGGCCTGCCACCGGATAGGCGGCAACCGGGGTGCCGCTGGCCAGAGCCTCGATCATCACCAGCCCGAATGTATCGGTGCGGCTGGGGAAGACGAAGACATCGGCTCCCGCATAATAGCTGGCGAGATCGCGGCCTCTCTTGGCGCCGACAAAATGGGCGTACGGATAGGCCGCCTTGAGTGCTTCCAGCGCCGGGCCTGCGCCGACCACGACCTTGCTCCCCGGATGATTGGTTTCGAGGAAAGCCTCGATATTTTTCTCCACTGCAACACGGCCGACATAAAGCTGAATCGGTCGTGGCAGGTCGGCATAGAATTCCGCCGCCGGAACATCAGGGCCGAAACACTCAAGATCAACACCGCGCCCCCAATGGGTTAGTCTCTCCAGACCGTTTTCGGCCAGTTGTGACCGGATGGATGGGGTTGCCACCATGATCTGCTCGGCTGGGCTATGGAACCAGCGAATATAGGGCCAGATATAGTCTGCGGAAACATGGAGGCGCCGGGCGACATAATCGGGAAATTGCGTGTGATAGGCGGTGGTGAAGGGCAGCTCTGCGCGCAGACAATAGCGCCGCGCCGCCAGACCCAGCGGCCCTTCTGTTGCGATATGGATGGCATCGGGCGCGAAATCGATGATCTTGCGGCTTACCGAGGCGGTGCTGGCCAGCGCCAGACGTATTTCGGGGTAGCTTGGGCAAGGGACGGAGAAATATTGGTCTGGAGAGACAACGCAGATTTCGTGTCCTGCTTTACGCAACCGTGCAATCACTGCCTGCAATGTCCGGACCACGCCATTCATCTGTGGCGCCCAGGCATCGGTGACAAGCGCAATTCGCATCAGATAGTCGCTGCCTTCCCTATGATGCCGTTGATGCCGTGGCGCCTTCTCATGCCGCCAGCGGCGCCCCATCGGTAGGGTTGTCGGCATCGGCTTGTTCTTTCTCGGCCTTTTTGCGGGCATTCATGATTTCGGCCCATTGCAATATTTCCATGCTGCCGTCGAAATTCTCCACCAATGCGGTGCAGCCTTCGACCCAGTCACCATCATTATAATAGGTGATGCCGTCAATCTCTCGGATTTCGGCAGTGTGGATATGGCCACAGACCACGCCATCAACACCGCGTTTTGCTGCCGCGCTGGAGACCAGCTCTTCATAGCGTGAAATAAATTCGACCGCGTTTTTCACCTTGTGCTTGGCGGTTTTGGAGAGCGACCAATAGGGCAGGCCGAGTTTCTGGCGACCCCAGTTCACCCAATGGTTGAGGCCCATCATAAAATGATAAAGTGCGTCGCCGACAAAGGCGAGCCAGCGATGCGCCAACATGACGGTGTCAAACTCATCGCCATGCAGCACCAGCAATTTACGGCCATCAGCGGTCTCATGCACCGCGGCGCGTTCAATCTCGACATCACCGAATTTCATGCCGGAGAAGGGCCGGATCATCTCGTCATGATTACCCGGAATATAGATAATCCGTGTGCCGCGCTTGGCGCGTTTCAGTACCCGCCAGACCACATCATTATGGGTCGAGGGCCAGTAGAATTTCTTCTTCAGCCGCCAGCCATCGATAATGTCGCCGACCAGATACATGGTCTCGCTGTCAACATTGTCAAGAAAGTCGATCAGCATCTCGGCATTGCAGCCCTTGGTACCGAGGTGAATATCGGAAATCCAGATGGTGCGATATTGCCGCCTCTCGCCATCAACCGGCTCCTTGATTACTGGGGGCGGGATGTTGAGCGGAAAGTCGGTGATATTATCGGATACATCATCACCGCCCTTATTGCTCAGCGGGTGGATGCTTTCCGGCAGAAGATCAGACGGCGATACCATGAGGCTCTCCCTTGAACCTGTTGCGCTTCACAGCGGCATAGCCTTGAAACTATGACAATCGGAATCACGGTTCAATGAAATTTCCATGACGCCGTATCGCTATTTAATGGCACTTCCGTGACAGTACATAGTCGCGAGCATTACACAGACCAATTTGCGACATTTAATTGCCTGTTAGCAAAACAATCTTCCCAAAATGTGCGCCGCTTTCCATATAGGCCTGCGCTCTGCCCGCCTCTTCTAGCGGGAATGTCTTGTCAATAATCGGCACCACCGCGCGTTCCGCGACAATTGGCATCACATTGCGGGCAATTTCATCAGCCAGCAGCGCCTTGAAGTCATTAGAGCGCGGCCGCAATGTTGATCCGGTTAGCTTCAATCGCTTGCGCATGATGTCGACCATCGAAATCTCGGCTTTCAGCCCGCCTTGGACTGCGATGGTGACATGGCGGCCATCCTCAGCGAGGCAGGCCATATTGCGCGGCACATAATAACCGGCGACCATATCCAGAACGATATGCACGCCCTTGCCTTGGGTGAGTTGGTCAATCTCGCTTACAAAATCGGCTGTCTTGTAATTGATCGCTGCCGCCGCGCCCAATTTTTCGGCCTTGGCGCATTTTTCATCGCTGCCACAGGTGACATAGACGGTCATATCAAACGCCTTGCCGAGCATGATCGCCATGGTGCCGATGCCGCTGGTGCCGCCATGGACCAAAATGCTCTCGCCATCGCGGGCATAGGCGCGCTCAAACACATTATGCCATACAGTAAACAACGTTTCGGGGAGTGCTGCGGCTTCCTCTATGCTCAGGGCTGCGGGTACAGGCAGGCAATGGTCGTGGCGCGCGATGCAATAATCGGCATAGCCGCCGCCGCCAACCAATGCGCAGACCGTTTGGCCGAGCAAAGCTGGATTTACATCATCAGCCAAAGCCACAATCTCACCAGCGACTTCCAGCCCGGGCGTGCTCGGGGCGCCGGGTGGTGGAGGATATAGCCCCATGCGCTGAACAATATCGGGGCGATTGACGCCGGCTGCTGCGACCCGGATAAGCACTTCGCCCGCCTGTGGTTTGTTGACTGGCTTCTCGCGCACCGTCAGAACTGAGGCGTCCCCCGGTTGATCCATATCGATTGCACGCATCGTGTCGGATACGTTGGCCATGGCCGCCCCCTTAAATTCTGCCCCCTTTTGTCGCCTTGCCCCATCTCAAAACGCTCTGGTCGGGGTTTTCCCTTCTTTAATAGAAATCGACTGAGTGGTTATTGACAGTCCGGCTCTGCGGGTCAACACTGGAGCTATGGATTTTGACGAGAATCTTCCGCGACGCAAGGATGATCCCCTAGCCGCATTGGCAAAAGAGGATCTCGATCCGTTGTCGCTGGACGAAATCGATGACCGTATTTCAGCGCTGAAAACCGAGATTGATCGCTGCGAATCCCATAAAACGCGCGCTTCCAGTCATCGTGCCAGCGCCGAGGCTTTGTTTCGAAAATGACCGCTTTTTGCCTGTGTTTCCGATTGATGCCGTGTCGGGTAAAATGGTCTATAAAGAGTTGGAGCAAAACGGTCTGATGAAATTGGCCGGGTCGTTCCTATATTAGGTTCTAAAGCAATACAGATTGGCATTGGAGCCGTCTGGTAAGAGAGAAAATATCATGCCGTCATTTGCGGAATCCCTTGAAAAAACCATTCACCAGGCGCTGCACCATGCGTCCGAGCGACGGCATGAATATGCCACGCTGGAGCATCTGCTGCTGGCGCTGATTGATGACCCGGAGGCATCGCAGGTGATGCAGGCCTGTGGCGTTGATCTCGGTGAACTCAGCGACACACTTGTGCATTATCTCGATAATGAGCTGGATTCGCTGCGCATCGAGGAAAAGATTGATCCGGCGCCGACGTCGGTGTTCCAGCGGGTGGTGCAACGGGCGATCCTGCACGTCCAGTCTTCGGGCAAGGATGTTGTTACTGGCGCTAATGTGTTGGTGGCACTGTTCTCCGAGCGCGAGTCTTATGCGGTATACTTCCTGCAGCAACAGGATATGAGCCGTCTCGATGCCGTAAGCTATATCAGCCATGGCATCGGCAAGGGCGGTCAGCCGGTCGACTCGCGCACGCCAGAGGGCACCGATAATGAAGCCGAAGAGAATGGCAAAGCTGAGGGCAAGCAGAAGAAAGAAAGCGCGCTCGATCAGTTTACCGTCAATCTCAATGCCAAAGCCGAGGCTGGTAAGGTTGACCCGCTGATAGGTCGCGGTCCTGAAGTTGACCGTACGGTGCAGATTCTCTGTCGTCGTTCCAAGAATAATCCGCTTTATGTCGGTGATCCCGGCGTTGGTAAAACAGCTATTGCCGAAGGTCTGGCGCGCAAGATTATCGAGGGCGATGTCCCCGACGTGCTTGCTGAAGCAGTCATCTACTCACTCGATATGGGCGCATTGCTTGCGGGCACACGCTATCGCGGTGACTTTGAGGAGCGGCTGAAGCAGGTGGTTTCCGAACTGGAGAAAATGCCGGATGCCATTCTTTTCATTGACGAGATTCATACGGTGATTGGCGCTGGTGCGACATCGGGTGGCGCCATGGATGCGTCGAATTTGCTCAAACCTGCGCTTTCCGGTGGCACGATCCGCTGTATCGGCTCGACCACCTATAAGGAATTCCGCAATCACTTTGAGAAAGACCGCGCTTTGCTGCGCCGGTTCCAGAAGATTGACGTCAATGAGCCAAGCATTGAGGATACAGTCAAGATCCTCAAGGGCCTGCGCAGTGCGTTTGAGGAGCATCACAAGGTGCGTTACACCCCGGATGCGCTGAAAACCGCAGTCGAGCTATCGGCACGTTACATCAATGATCGCAAGCTGCCCGACAAAGCCATTGACGTGATCGACGAAGTGGGCGCGATGCAGATGCTGGTGCCGCCTTCGCGCCGCCGCAAAACCATCACCGCGCGCGAGATTGAGGCCGTCATCTCCACCATGGCGCGCATCCCGCCCAAATCGGTGTCCAAGGATGATCGCAAGCAGCTTGAGCATCTTGAGCGTGATCTGAAACAGGTTGTCTTCGGTCAGGATCTGGCGATTGAGAAGCTGGCAAGCGCGATCAAGCTGTCGCGAGCAGGCCTGCGCGAACCGGAAAAGCCGATTGGCAACTATCTGTTCTCCGGTCCCACCGGCGTCGGCAAGACCGAGGTGGCGCGTCAGCTTGCGAGCATCATGGGCATCCCGCTCAAGCGCTTCGATATGAGCGAATATATGGAGCGCCACAGTGTCTCCCGCCTGATCGGCGCGCCTCCGGGCTATGTCGGCTATGATCAGGGCGGCCTGCTCACCGATGCGGTCGACCAGCAGCCGCATTGTGTATTGCTGCTCGACGAGATTGAAAAGGCGCACCCGGACCTGTTCAACGTGCTGTTGCAGGTGATGGATAATGGCAAGCTCACCGATCACCATGGCAAGACGGTTGATTTCCGCAATGTCGTGCTGATCATGACTACCAATGCCGGGGCCAGCGACATGGCACGTGAGAGCATCGGTTTCGGCAATGTCAGCCGCGAAGACGCGCAGGAAGACGCGGTGAAGAAGATGTTCACGCCCGAGTTCCGCAACCGTCTCGATGCGGTGGTACCGTTTACCTATCTTTCGCCCGAGGTCGTCAGCCGCGTGGTTGACAAGTTCATCCTGCAACTGGAGCTGCAATTGGCCGACCAGAATGTGCATATCCGTCTCGATCAGGATGCGCGCGATTATATGGCGGAGAAGGGCTATGACAAGCTGTTCGGCGCCCGCCCCATGGGTCGTCTCATTCAGGAGAAGATCAAGGAGCCGCTGGCCGAGGAATTGCTGTTCGGCAAGTTGGCGCAGGGCGGCGAGGTGGCCGTGCATATGAAAGATGGCAAACTGGCGTTCGAGATCATGCCTGCCCCGCCCAAAGCCTCGCGCAAAAAGCCGAAGAAAAAGTCTCCGGCGAAAAAGAAAGAGGATTAAGGTCAAGCATTTAGATAATGGCGCGATAATGAGTGTTATCGCGCCATTTTTTTGAGAGGGGACTTATGCTCGATTTCTATACCAATCCGATGTCACGCGGACAGATTGCCCGCTGGGCGCTGCATGAGGCTGGCGCGGAATATCAGCAGCATCTGATGAGCTATGATGTTGCCGATGAAAACAGCATCAAAAGCGAGGCCTATCTCGCCATCAATCCCATGGGCAAGCTGCCTGCGGTGGTTGATGATGGTAAAGTGATAACCGAATGTGCCGCTATCTGCGCTTATCTTGCCGAGCGCTTTCCCGATGCCGGACTCGCGCCGCAGGATGATGGCGAGCGGGCCGATTATTATCGCTGGTTCTTTTACGCCTCGGGTCCGCTGGAAACCGCCATCACCAACAAGGCCATGGGCTTTGCGCCGTCAGCCGAACAAACCCGCATGGCTGGCTATGGCAATTTCGAGATGGTCATGGATGTGCTGGACGGTTTCCTCTCTGCCCATGACTATGTTTGCGGAGCGCGCTTCACCATGGCCGATGTGTATCTCGGCAGCCAGGTCGATTGGGGCATGAGCTTCGGCACTATGGAGAAGCGTGACAGCTTTATGGCTTATGCAGAAAGATTGCGCCAGCGTGAAGCCTATAAGGCTGCCAAAGCGATTGATGGTGAACTGATCGCCAAACAGCAGGCTGCGCAAGGCTGAACATAGTATACACAGCGGCAAGTATGTTTATTCAAACATAAAACTAACCGCTTGAACACAGGATAAAAATTTGCCTATTATAGCATTCTCCCGGGGAGAAGCGCTATGCGTTCAGTGATTTATATCAGTTCTGCAACGAGCATTTTCGACAAGCCGGCTCTGGATGAGCTGCTTGACCAATGCCGGGCGTTTAATTCCGAGAATGGCGTGACAGGCTGCCTCGCCTATAACGGCATTAATTTTCTGCAGCTTATTGAAGGGCCGGAAGAGGCGATTGAGGCCTGCCTTGCGCGCATCATTGCTGACCCTCGGCATGATGGTATTGTCAAAATCCGCGATGAGGCTGTCGGCCTGCGCGAATTTCCTGACTGGACCATGGCCGGGCGATTGACTCCCGATGCTGAAGGGCGGGCTAGTCGAGGCCTTATGCTGGATATATTACAGGGTGCGCGGCAAGCGACACGTGAGATTTTTGAAGGGTTTGCCACCCTTAAATCCGCCTGATAGCTTTTCTGTATTGTGCTAAATGCAAACCGCTCTTGAGCGGGGCGCGGTAAGATATTATATTACGTTTATGACTGAGACAGCCACAACTGAAGTCGACCTACTGCCCGCTGCAGCAAAGCGCGTTGCCGCCATTGCCACAAAATTGGGCAAGGATGCGGCCCTGCGCCTGTCGGTGGAAGGCGGTGGCTGTTCTGGTTTTCAATATCGCTTCGGCCTCGCCGACAGCATAGAAAGCGATGACCATGTGACCGAGCGCGATGGCGTAAAGCTGGTGGTGGATTCCATCAGTCTCGACCTGCTGCGCGGTTCGGCAGTGGATTTTGTTGAGTCGCTGGGCGGGGCATCCTTTCAGGTGACCAACCCCAATGCGGCTTCTGGCTGCGGCTGCGGCACCAGCTTTTCGGTTTAACGACCGGCGCAGGCCCACCCCTCTGCGACTAAATTCGCTACGCTTATTAAGTCTCGCGACCCTCCCGTAAACGGTAGGGTATTTCGTACTGCGTCCTGCTCCCCTCCCGCTTGCGGGAGGGGCTGGGGGTGGGCCCGAATGGTTTCCAGTTTTCTCCCAAGCTCAAACCCGCTACACCCCCACCATGACCAAAATCGCCAGCTTCAATATCAACGGCATCAAGGCCCGCCTGCCGCGCTTGCTCGAATGGCTGGAGGAAACGCAGCCGGACATTGCCTGTCTGCAGGAGATAAAAAGCCAGGATGAGGGCTTTCCCGCCGACGCGTTTGAGAAAGCAGGCTATGGCGCGATCTGGCATGGGCAGAAATCGTTCAATGGCGTTGCGATATTGGCACGCGGGATTCAGCCGGTGGAGGCCAAGCGCGGGCTGGATGGTGAACCAGAAGATGAGCAATCACGCTATTTGGAAGCGGATATCACCATCGGTGATGCAGCGCAGCCCTTGCGGGTGGCGTGCATCTATCTCCCCAATGGCAACCCCCAGCCGGGGCCGAAATTTAATTACAAGCTGCGCTGGATGGAACGCCTGCGTGCCCGTGCCCAACAGATCTGGGCCGAAGAAGTCCCGGCGATACTGGCGGGCGATTACAACGTCATCCCGCGCGACAATGATGTCTGGTCGCCACCTGCGATGGCGTCGGACGCACTGATGCAACCGGAAAGCCGCGCTGCCTATCAGCGGCTGCTGCATGATGGCTGGACCGATCCGATCGGCAACTGGCACCCGGATGGCCAGATCTGGACCTATTGGGACTATCAACGCGGCGCCTGGCAACGCGACCATGGCTTCCGCATCGACCATCTATTGCTCTCGCCCAAGGCGGCGGACCGGCTAAAGGCGGTCGGGGTAGACAAAGACCATCGCGGTCGCGAGAAGGCCAGCGACCATGCGCCGACTTGGGTAGAATTGGCCACATGATCCACTGGGTCGGCAAAGGCCTGCTGACGATATTGATAGCCTATATGGCGTTCACATTGTTGATCTGGAGCCTGCAACGCCAGATGCTCTATTATCCAGAGGCCGAGTTATTATCTTCTGAAATGCTGGCGCAAACTGGGTTTGCCAGCGTTGCCATCCCTTATGATCAAGACGACACGCTGACCGCCTATTGGAAACCCGCTAGCGACAGCGATCAGCCTGTATTCCTGCATCTACATGGCAATGCAGGCAATATTGCGGGGCGTTTGCCCATCTATCAAATTCTTGCAGAAGATGGCGCAGCGGTGTTGGCCGTTGGGTATCCTGGCTATGGTGGCAATAGTGGTCAGCCCAATGAGGAAGCATTTTACGCCGCCGCCGAAGCCCATTATAGCTGGCTGATCGCTCAGGGTATTGCGCCCCAGCGTATCGTCATTTTCGGCCAGTCTATTGGAACTGGACCAGCAGTGTGGCTGGCAGCGCAGCATCAGGCTGCCGGGTTAATGCTGGAAGCGCCCTATACCGGGATTGATGACATTGCCGCCCAACGCTTCCCGTTTTTGCCAGCCCGTTGGCTGGTCAAGGATCGCTATCGCAATATTGATCGCATTGGCAAGATCGATATGCCTTTGCTGTGGATCCATGGACGGCAGGACGACCTTATACCTTATTCCATGGGAGAGGAGCTATTCGCCGCGGCCCAAGCGCCTAAGACTGCAATGACTCTCGACCAAGCCGGCCATAATGATATTTGGGCGTTTCCGATTGGTGCAGCGATACGCCGTGAAGCCTTGAATTTTATTGCCAAGACCTTGGCCACCGAAAAACCGCTGCCTTAATGCCCCATACTTTCCCCGCGCTCCAATCCGGATAACGCCAGTTGTTTGTCAATCTGCGCCATCAGCCGTTCGAGACCGGCCTCTGATCCAGCCTCAGCGCGAGCTACGAGCACGTCCTGCGTATTGGAAGCACGCAATAGCCACCAGCCGTCATCGGTGTTGACGCGGGCGCCGTCGGTGGCGTTGACATTGGCGCCATCCGCCTTGAGTCGTTCCAGCACTTCGTCAATCACCGCGAATTTGCGGCTCTCATCAACCTGAAAACGCATTTCGGGCGTGTTGATCATCTCCGGCATTTCGCCGCGCAAGGTGGTGACGCTTTTGCCAAGTTCGCTGGCGGCGCGGATCAGGCGGATGGCGGCGTAGAGTGCGTCGTCAAAGCCATAATAATCATGCGCGAAGAAAACATGGCCGCTCATCTCGCCCGCTAATGGCGATCCGGTTTCCTTCATCTTTGATTTGATCAGGCTGTGCCCGGTCTTCCACATTAGCGGATCGCCACCCAGCTCGGCCACCCGGTCATAGAGCGCCTGACTCGCCTTGACGTCGGCGATGATGGTCGCCCCGGGCACATCTTTCAGCACCGGTTCGGCGAAGATGGCGAGCAGCTGATCGCCCCAGATCACCCGGCCTTCGCCATCAATCGCGCCGATGCGATCACCATCGCCATCAAAAGCTACTCCGAAATCGAGCTGCTTCTCGGCGACAAGCGCTTTGAGATCGGCCAGATTGGCTTCCTCGGTTGGATCAGGGTGATGGTTCGGAAACGTACCGTCCACTTCGGTAAAGAGGCAATGATGTTCGCCAGGCAATTTTTTCACCAGACGCTCGACAATCGGTCCGGCGGCGCCATTGCCCGCGTCCCAGCCGATACGCATCCGGGTGAAGTCGGCATTGTCCATGTCAAAACCCTGGAGCAGCCTGTCGACATAGCGGTCCATGATATCGAGGCTGGTGACATTACCCATGCCCGCTTCCCAGTCGCCGCTCGCAGCCAACTGGCCCAGCCGCTTGATGTCTGCACCGAAAAACGGTCGTCCCTGAAAGACCATCTTGAAGCCGTTATAATTGGCGGGGTTGTGACTGCCGGTTATCTGGATGCCGCCCGCCGCCTCATCGATTACGGCCTCGGCATAATATAGCATCGGCGTTGGGCCTAGGCCGATAGTGATGACATCGAGACCGCTGTCATTCAGCCCTGCGGCTAGCGCATCCGCAAGCACCGGCGAGCTGGTCCGGCCATCATAGCCGATAACGACGGTGCGGTTGCCATCTTCGCCCTCGCGCAGAATCAGCGTACCGAAGCCGCGACCAATCGCATAGGCATCATCCTCGCTCAGCGTCTCGCCAATGATGCCGCGAATATCATATTCGCGCAGGCTGGTGGGGTGGAAATCATGCTTTTCAAGGCCGGGGGAGGAGGTCATGCGGGGACTTTCTGTGTAAATAGAGAGAGTTGCCTTATCGCCTGTTTATGACAGCGGCGAGTCGGTTTTTTCCAGACGGTTTTCCAACAGGATATTGCGTGCAATGCCGAGGCGGATAGCCAGCTCCGCATCGCCACCAGCATCTGGATGGGCGCGAGCGATGCGGCGACGATAGGCGGCACGGATCATGTCAGAGGTGGCGCGCTCATCAATGCCGAGCAGCATCCGCGCCTCGGCAATGGTCATGGAGGACTCTGTCGCCTGCGATGGCGGAGAAGCTGTCTGCTGGTCTGGCTGCTTTGGCATATCCGCTGGTTTGGAGGCGGCACGATAGACACCCCAGATGATTGCACCGGTAAGCATCGCCCCTGCTGCAGGCAATTGCCCGGTGGTCAGAAACCGGGTGCCGAGCACGGCAATGGCCAGCGCGAACCAGTCGGGACTCTGCATCCGGCCGAGACGGCCCGAATACCACAGCCAGAACAATAATCCGCCCGCAAGGATAAGAAATAGCGGCATAACTCTTTATATCGGTCGTGCGCGCATAAGGTGCAACATCTATGTGATCCGAGGCCCGTTTCCACAGGCCCCGGAGTACATGTATCTTAAGCTTTAGGCGCCGGAATAAGGCAAAGAAGATTTGTGCACCACCATGCGCAAATTGCCCTCATCATCCTTCACATAGCCGATGGTATATTCGACCTTGATCTCATCACCCTCGGCAGGGGTGAACCAATAGTTGCCCATGGCAACGGCCATGTCACAGCTTGAATTGGTGATGCCGGCATTTTCCCAACGCACCGCTGTCCATGGGGTTATTGCAAAGCCTTTATCTTCCTTGAAGGTCTCATTGCCGCCAACAAAATAGGAAAGTGCGCCATCAAAAGAGCCGCGAAACTGTTCATCGGCAGCCAAAGTTGGCTTGAACAGAACCACGCCGTCCAGATCATAGCCATAGAATTTGTTGATATGGTCGGTCGCGGCGGCGGTGTAATCGCCCTCTTCACTATAGACCTTACCGATGGCGACAATGCCGTCGCCCCATGCTTTCTGGGCGTTCACCACTTCTTCTTCGGTGATGCATTGCGCGTCATTTTCGGCAGTTGCTGAAGACTGCTCGCCTTCAGTGGCGCAGGCGGCAAGCCCCGCTAATGTTATGGCCGCTATCGAAGCCCGTATCGCACCTTGTGTCACATTTCGCATGAATAACCCTTTCTTTTAAATATACGAATCTCAAAAATGGTGTGAGAGCCGCAAATACCTCTCGGCGCGGAGTATAGAGCCGTGACTGCTACGTGCCATGCAAATGCAATGCGAAATGTAAAAGCTATACACTATCTCGAAGTCGGCATGGACCCCAGGAGTTCAGCTTCGGCGTTAGAACAGGCTGGCCTGCGCTGTCGCGGTATTCTCTAACCCGGGCAGATTGAGTGCGCCAAGCAATTCGCGCAATTCCTGTCGTGCGACAATGTGGCTGGTGCCAAGATCGCCGAGATGTCCTTTATCGAGCAGAGTAAGACCCGAGGGAAAGAGCTCGCGGTAAATAACGCGCTCGCTCAGCCCCGGAATGATACGGAAGCCGACGCGCTTCGACAGTTCCTGCAGCGCCCGGTTAATGCGGCGCATATTGCGCGCCTCAATATGCTGGGTGCGGTTGCGCAGCACCACCCAGTCCATCTGTTTGCCTGCATTTTTGGCCCGGGCCTTGCGCGCGTCCCAGATCAGCTCGGCATAAAAGCTTATACGCTTCACCTTGAATGTGTCGGGGTCAACCTGTCCAATCAGATCGAAATCGACAAAGCTGTCATTCAGCGGTGTCACCAGCGTATCTGCTGAAGTGGCGACATAGCGGGCGAATTTGTCATCGCGCCCCGGCGTGTCAAAGATCAGGAAGTCGAGGCTCTTTTCTTCCTGTGCGATCATCTGGTCAAGCCGGGCAATAGTGTCCTGCTCGAACACCTTGAACTGGACCATGGGCAGCGAAATGCCGCGGCGGATGGTCGTCGCAGTGCGGTTTTCCATATAGCGGAAGCACGTGCGCTGGCGCGGGTCGAGATCGATAATACCGACTTTCTTGCCGCGATAGGCCAACGCAACGGCAATATGTATGGCGGTAGTCGATTTGCCAGTGCCGCCTTTTTCATTGGCAAAGACAATGCGATGCGTGCCGCCATCGTCCTTTTCCTGCATTGCCGTCATCCCTGGCCCTATCCCTGTTCTCTACGGCCCATAATCTTAGGCCCATCATCTCCCTGGGATTGCCCCCCGGCGAGAGTGCCGATATGCGCTGGATGATGGACTGTTACTGCAGTCCAGTTATCACGAAGCGCGTCCTGCTTGCTCGCGCCTGCACATATAGAAGGGCCTAATCCGGTGCAAACTGTTCATGACCGCGAGACGCTAAAAAATACACTTGGCCAATTGCGTGCGGATGGATCATTGCTGGCGCTGGTGCCGACCATGGGGGCACTGCATGCCGGGCATATGACGCTGGTTGAGGCAGCCAAACAACAGGCGGATCGCGTTGCAGTATCGATTTTTGTCAACCCGACGCAGTTCGGTCCGAATGAGGATCTCGACGCCTATCCGCGCCAGCTCGCAGAAGATAGCGCCCTGCTTAAAGAGGCAGACGTCGATTTGCTTTGGGCGCCTACAGCTGAGGCCATGTATCCCGGTGGTTTTGAAACAGTCATCCGCGTGCCGGATATCAGCATGGGGCTATGCGGTGGGTCGCGGCCCGGACATTTTGATGGCGTGGCGACAGTGGTGTGCAAGCTACTGAACCAGATAGGTCCTGATATCGCGCTGTTCGGTGAAAAGGATTATCAGCAACTCGCGGTGATCCGCCGCATGGTGCGTGATCTGGATATGGTGCCGCAGATTATCGGGGTGCCGACAGTGCGCGATGATGACGGGCTCGCTCTGTCTTCACGCAACGCCTATCTCACTGCGGATGAGCGTCAGCGCGCTACGACGCTGCCCGATGCGATACGCGAAGCGATTGCCACTATAGAGGCCGGCTGTGATATGGCTAAGGTGCTAGAAGCTCTGACAAAAAAGCTGTCCGATGCCGGATTTGATCCGATTGACTATGCCGAAATCCGCCATGCGGACACATTGGCACAGCTTTCTGATGAAAAGATCGATAATGGCCCTTTCCCGGCACGATTGCTGGTTGCGGCACGGCTGGGCAAGACGCGGCTTATCGATAACTGGCCACTGACAGTGCCCTGAATCGCCTGATAATATGCTGAAAGCGCTGTAAAAAATGTAAAATATACCGATTTGGACCCTCGGTTAACGAAATGCGCCTTCGCGTTAACCATATTTTTATCAGTTAAGCCGAACTTGCCCCTGTCGTTACTGAGAAGGACAGCAAAGGGGGCCAGACAATGGCTAACAGTATTAAGAGCGCACGTTTTCTGATCGAAAGCAAATTGGCGGAAGCCGCAACCGGTGACCCGGCTGCCTATTTTGATCTGGGTGTGGCGTTCTCCACCGGCAGCGAAGGCAATGATATTGATCTGATCGAGGCGCATAAATGGTTCAACCTTGCCGCCGTTTCAGGCCATGTTGAAAGCGCCACCTGCCGCGCGGAAATTGCCGAGGAAATGACCGCGCGTGAAATCGCCGAAGCTCAGCGTGAAGCCCGTGCATGGATTGCCGAGCATACACGCCGCGCTGCCTGAACCCTCGGCCTGATCAGTCTGCCGACTGTTCTGCGCCATCCTTATATTTTTCAAACCAGGCCAATATCGCCGCGGCCTTGGCGCCGCTCTGCGATGGCCGCACTGCAATGCCGCCATGGCTCGCGCCTGGCACTTTGACAAAGGCGGTGGGCACGCCTTTCAGCCGCAATGCGGTATAATATTGCTCCGCCTCGCTTACCGGGGTGCGATAATCCTCGCTGCCGACCACCACCAATGTCGGCGTGGTGACATTGCCGATCAGCGATAGCGGCGAGCGTGCCCAATATTTCTCCGGCTCTTCCCATGGATTGGCACCGAACCAATAGCGGGTGAAAAACGCCGCGCCATCAGCAGTCAGCGCCTGACTGGTCCAGTTGATCACCGGCTTCTGTGTTGCCGCGGCTTTGAACCGATCCGTCTTGCCGATAATCCAGCTGGTTAAAACACCGCCACCCGAACCGCCAGTGACGAACAGCCTGTCGGGATCGACAATGCCATCGGCGATTGCCTGATCCACGATACTGATCAGATCATCATAATCATTGCCGGGATAGGCGAGATGAATTTCATTGGCGAATTCCGCACCATAGCTGGTCGACCCGCGGGGATTGGCGGAGATCACGGCATAGCCAGCGGCGGCATAAAGCTGGTTATCGGTGGCAAAATGCGGACCGTAGGCGGCAAAAGGCCCGCCATGGATTTCCAGTATCATCGGTACTTTTTGCCCTTCAACATAATCGGGCGGCAGAGTGATCCAGGCTTCAATTTCGCGGCCATCATGCGATGAGGTGGTGGTGAATTTGCGCACCTCGCCAAGACGCTTGGTGGCCACCATAGTCGCGTTAAGATTGGTGAGACGGCGCTTATTGCCGCCAGCATAGACCATAACATCGGCGGGACGTGTTGCACTGCCTCCGGTAAAGGCGATGGTGCCGTTATTGGCGACGCTGAAACTGCCGCCGGTATAAGGCCGGTCAAAAGCGGCACCGGAAAGCCCGGTGAAGAGGTCGCGGCGGGAACCATCACGGCTGATGCGCGCCACTTTGGTCTCGCCATGGTCATCATATTGCGCATAAAGCGCACGGCCATCACCGTTCCATTGCACCGAACCGATGCTGCGGTCGAAATTGGCTGTTAGCGATCGTGGCGTGCCGCCTTGGGCATCGATCAAATAGAGCTGGGCATTGTGATAGCCCAGTTCCTGATCATCAAAGCCGATAAAGGCCAGTGTCTTGCCATCGGGGGACAAGGTTGGCGATCCATCGGGGCCGTTGCGGCTGGTCAACTGGCTTAGCGCGCCGCTGGCGATATCCAGCTTGAACAGCTCGCTTTCGAGCGGATCATTTTCCCAACCCGGTTGCCGATTGGCGCTGAAATAGATGCTGTTGCCATCGGGTGACCAGTTTAGCGGCCCATTGTCATGATAGTCGCCAAAGGTCAGTTGCCGCGCGCTGCCGCCAGTGGCGGGGACGGTGAAAATCTTGGTGAAGCCGGGCTTGAGATAGCCCGCACCATCGGCGCGATAGGTGAGCAGGTCATAGATTTCGAGCGGCTTGGCCCATTTCGCGCCTTCGGGCTTTTTGGTTTTGGGCTTGCCGAGTTTCAGGCCTTCCCCCTGCACCTGCATGGTAAAGGCGATCTGCGATCCATCGGGTGACCAGCTCAAGCTGCGCGGTGCAGAGGGCAGAGTGCTGACCCGCACCGCCTCACCGCTGTCCATCCAGCGGACATAGATTTCAGGACCACTGCCCGCTTCTGCTGAAACATAGGCGAGCTTGCCGCCATCGCGCGACCAGCGCGGGCTGCTATAGCTGGCTTCACCGGCAGCAATCGGGCGTTCCTTGCCGCTGGCGACATCGACCAGCCAGATGGTACCACGCGGCGCATCACGCATAATATCATTGGCGCGGCGGATATAAGCGATCTGGCGACCATCGGGGCTGATTTGCGGGTCAACCGCCACTTCGAGATTGAACAGGTCGCTGGCGGTAAAGCGGCTATCGGGTTGCGGATTGGCGGTGGGTGATGCCGGGGCCGCGGCTTTCTCTTCCTGCGCGCTTAGTGGCGTTGCACCGAGCAGCAAAAGCGTGCAAAATCCGACAAATCGTAATGCCATGATGGTTCCTCTGTCCTAATTTGCGGGTACGGTGGCAGGCACGTAAAATACTGTCAAGGAAAGCCATGCAACGCAGTTTCTCTGATCTCGGAAGTCGCACCTTTCCGTTCGCCTCGAGCGAAGCCGAGAGGCCGGCGCAAGTGGAGAGCAGTGTCTCGACTTCGCTCGACACGAACGGAGATTTGCCCGTGGATTCTTGCGATACCGCCGCAGCGCTTATGGGATGCTAGTTTCTATCCACCCTTTTTGAACGGCGTCATCTCGGCGAGAAATTCCTGATCATGTGCCACCGCTTCACGCTCGCGCTCTAGGAAATCGGCGATGGCACGGCGAAAACCCAGGTCAGGGATATAATGCGCTGACCATGTCGTCACCGGGGCATAGCCGCGCGCCAGCTTGTGGCCGCCTTGCGCGCCCGCCTCGACTTGGCTGAGGCCGCGAGCGATGGCGATGTCGATCGCCTGATAATAGCAGAGTTCAAAATGCAGGCAGTTGATGTCGCGGGTACAGCCCCAATAGCGGCCATAAAGCGTATCCGGCCCGGCAAAGTTGAGCGCCCCTGCTACCGGCTCGCCGTGGAGATAGGCCAGCACCAGCACGATCCGCTCGGCCATGCGCTCGCCAAACAGGCTGAAAGCCTCGCGGGTGAGATAGGGCATGCCATATTTGCGCGATCCCGTATCCTGATAGAAGACCCAGAACGCATCCCAATGCGCCTCGGTCAGATCATCGCCGGAGACATGAACAATCTCGACATCGCTTTGCGCGGTGCGCCGTTCCTTGCGGATGGTTTTGCGCTTGCGCGATGAGAGCGTGGCGAGAAAGCCGTCAAAATCGTCAAAACCCTGATTGGCCCAGTGAAACTGCGTATCACTGCGCAGCAGCCAGCCAAGATCGGTAAAGCCCTGCCTGTCGCTCTCGGTCAGAAAGGTCGCATGCGCCGAGGACAGATTGTTTTGCTCCGCCAGTTGCTGCGCGGCCAGGATCAGTGGTGCTTTCCATTGCTCCTCCAGCACCAGCAGGCGCGGCCCGGTCGCAGGGGTAAAGGGCGCGGAAATCTGCAACTTGGGATAATAGCGCCCACCGGCATTTTCATAAGCATGGGCCCAGCTATGATCGAACACATATTCGCCCTGGCTATGGCCCTTGAGATAGGCGGGCATCGCGCCCACCAACCGTCCATCATCATCGAGGATAGTGATCGGCACCGATTGCCAGCCCGTGCCTCTGCCGACGCTGCCCGAGTCCTCCAGCGCCGAGAGAAAGGCGTGGCTGGTGAACGGATTGTCACCGCTGGCCACATTCAGCGCGTCCCATTCAGCCGTATCAATCTTGCTGACGCCTTTTTCGATACGCGCCGCTATCGCCGGGCCATCTTGCTGAGTTGTCGGGTCGCCATGGGCCATTGAGGTTAAGGCTAGTCCTTCACCGCCAGTATCGCATCGACTTCGACTGCCGCATTGAGCGGCAGCACCGGTACGCCAACAGCGCTGCGCGCATGGCGGCCAAATTCGCCAAAGACTTCTTCCATCAGATCGGAAGCGCCATTGACCACCTTCGGCTGGTCATGGAAATCGGGAACGCTGGCGACAAAACCGCCCAGCTTGACAACCTGTGTCACCCGGTCGAGCGAACCGAGCGCCGCCTTGGCCTGTGCCAAAATCATCATCCCGCATGCGCGCGCTGCGGCCTGTCCCTGCTCCAGCGATACATCCGCGCCCAGCTTGCCGGTTGCCAGCTCGCCATCGATAAAAGGGAGCTGACCCGAGATGGTGAGTATGCCATGGTGCAACACGGCAGGCTTATAGCTCGCCACCGGTGCAGCGGGGGTGGGCAGGGTGATGCCAAGTCCGGCAAGGCGCGCGTCAATCATGTCGGTCATAAGGGTCTTTCTGTTCTGAGGTTCAGGCCGCTTTAGCAATAGCGGGTGCATCAACACCGCTGGTCAGTCGGTCAATAATCCAGTGCTGCGCCTCGCTCCAAAGGTCGATGCGGACATGCGCATGGCCTTTGGTTTCGGCACAATCAATATGCGGCGCGACTTCCGGCTCGCCCACCATATGCAGCCGCCAGACATGTGGCGCGACTTCGCCGACCGAATCATGATGCTGCGGCAGGTCATCGATAAACAGCGCTGATCCGGGCTGATGCTCATCGAGAATGGTTTTCAGCGCACCGCCCTTTGGCCCCTGATTGGTATAGACCGGATAGTCGATGCCGAATTTCGCCAGCTGTTCGGCGCGATGGTCGCGGCGATGGTCCATCAAATTGGTAAGAATGACAATATCGGCGACTTCGCTGATCGCCGCCAGTCCTTCCACCGCGCCGTCAATCGGCGTCTGCCGGTGCATTTCGGTGTCAAAAAAGCCGCCGAGCAGAGCCCATATCTGCTCAGGTTTCAGCACATCGCCGGTCTTCTGATCGGTCAGTGCGGTCGAAAAATCGCCGCCACTTAAGTCAAAAGTGACGCCATGCTCCTCATCCACCCATTGGCGAAACGGCACCACCATATGCAGCAGCACCTCGTCGCAATCGGTAATCAATAATGGCCTGCTCATCGGCTCAGCTCCTGATAAGTGGCGGCCAGTTGCTCCGGCCGTATCTGTAAATCCTCTGACGCGGCCAAAAGATCCGGCTCATGGTTGGCGAGCCAGCCCATCACCGCACCCAGCACTTCGCGCGATCCGGCGCGGGCGCGCAGATCATCGGGCGTCATGCCGGTCATCGCCAACAACCGATCGCGCCGATTGTCATCACCCAGCGCCCAGGCCAGCACCTGAAGCGCCCGTGTTTCGGCGTCTGTGTCATCGCGTTGTTGCACCATGTCTGCTTAAATGGCAGTGCGAGGCGGCAGCGACAAGGGCTGTATTTGGAGAAAGGATGGCCGACGTGGCAAAAAGGGTGCTGGTGGTCGAGGATAATGACCTGAATCGCAAATTATTCTGCGATGTGCTGCGCGCCCATGGCTATGCGGTGGAGCCGGTCGCCGATGGCCGCGATGTGGTCGAGAAGGCAGGCGAATTTGTTCCGGGCCTGATCATCATGGATATCCAATTGCCGCATATCAGCGGGCTGGAACTGATCGAGCAGATCAAGGCCGACAAGGACCTGCGCGCCATCCCCATCCTCGCCGTCACCGCCTATGCCGGCACCGGCGACGAAGCCCGCATCCGCGCCGCCGGGGCAGAGGGCTATATCTCGAAGCCGGTGAGCATCGGGCCGTTTATGGAGGCGGTGAACGGGTTGGTTTAGGGCTAGCGACCTAACCAAGAGCGAGGTCGTTATTGACAATCGATCGTTGGCAACTTAATCGACCAGCATGTTTAACGCACCTGTCAGTTATTACTCCAGTTATCAATCGCTGTAACACGCGAGGGTAACACGCGCCCTCGTTTTGGAGGGTAGCGCACAGGGTGCAAACAAGTCTTGAAAACTTGGCTAGTCTTGAAAGAGCTAAAGGTTCGATTCCTTTACCCTCCGCCAAAATCTGCGTTTGGAATGTGAACCAGCCATGGGGCTGGGCCTCCTTGCTAAGGAGTGAGAGCCAAACAAGGCTTGGGGTTCGAGTCCTCCACATTCCGCCGGGAAGGTAAAGCGGATCGGATTCCGCAATCAGGCTGTAAACCTGATCCTTTTGCCGGGGAGAGGTTCGAGTCCTCACCTTCCCACCATTCCCCGCTCGTCTAACGGGTAGGACACGACATTTTGGATGTCGAGATCGTGGTTCGATTCCACGGTGGGGAACCAATGCTGTCGATGCAAAGTGTCTTTTTGATACGGATACCGCAACCAAACAATGGGAGGACGCTAATTACGATGCCCGCCGCACGCCGATAGCGCTGGGCGGCACCAGCCTGCCCTGAGCATCACGTATCTGCTGCGCGGCAATCTCCTCGCCATTGCGTTTGTCGATGATCATAAAGGTCCGGCCATCTTCATGTTCGGCCCATTTGTCGCCCCACTGGGTCAGTGCCAGCATCACCGGGAAAAGCTCGCGGCCCTTTTGGGTCAGCTGATATTCAGCATATTTGCTGCCGTCACGGGCAGGAGACTTTTGCAGCAGCCCGGCATCGACAAGCTGGTTCAGCCTTTTCGTAAGCGTGTTTTTGGCGATCCCCAATGACCGCTCAAAATCACGAAACCGGCGCACGCCCATAAAGGTGTCGCGGATAATCAGGAAGGACCACCACGGCCCGATCATCTCCAAGGTGCGGGCGATGGAGCATTGCATATCGGCAAAGGATTTTGGCTGCATGGCGCTTTCTCATCGATAAAGTAGTTGCATTATAGAACTACTTTATTATCGTGCAAGCCCCGCGACAAGAGTCGCCCGGCCAAAAGGAGATGCCCGATGATACCGATTACATGCTTTGTGCAGCAGGGGCAGATTGGCGCGGATATAGCCGGTGCGCTGCGCGAGGAGCTTGGTGCGTTTGCGCAATCGGAGCTGGACGGTGAGGCGATGATCAACTGGATCGAGGTCAAGCCCGGTAACGGCTTTACCGAGGCCAAGCCGTCGACCAGCTCGCTGGTCAGCATCCAGTCACCACAGGCGCTGGCCCAAGCTGAGCGGATCGCGATGCTGCAACGCATCTGCGATTTGTGGATGGAAAAGACCGCCTGTTCAATCAACGAGATTGTCGCCAGCATCAACGACCCGGCGCAATAAGCCGGCGAAAAGGAGAAACCCATGCCGCTTTATCTCTGCAATGCCAATGCGGGCGCCATCCCCGAAAGCGCCAAGGCAAAGATCGCCAAGGACATCACCGATATCCATTGCGAACAGACCGACGCGCCGCCGACCTTTGTGCATGCGTTCTTCTTTGAGGATGCGCCCATGCCGCCGCTGGGCAACGCCGAGGTCCATCTGCATGGCAATATCCGCGCTGGACGCGATGATGCAACCAAAGCAGAGATCGTTAAACAGATGCGCCAATCGGTGGCACGGCACAGCGGCATCGCGCTGGAGAATATCACCATGTCGACACAGGATGTCCCGGCCCATTGGGTCATGGAAGGCGGTGATTTGCTGCCCGAGCCGGGCGAGGAGGCCGCATGGCTGGAAGCGCATGAGGCGAAGTTGAAAGCGGAGGCCGCACAATGAGCAGCACGGTCATAATTCTCGGCGGTGGTTCGCTCAAAGGCGTCGGCGGCGCGCTGGCGCAGCGTTTTGCCAATGAGGGGCATCATGTGGTCTTTACCGGGCGCACATTGGAAACAGTGCAGGCCACGGCGGATGCCATTGCAGGAGAAGGTGGCTCCATTGAAGCGATGCGCGTCGATGTCACCAGTGAAGCGGATCAGGACACGCTCTTCGCCCATGCAGCTGAGCGCGGTGAGATTGCCGCCGTGCTCTATAATGCTGGCAATAACGCCATCATCCCGTTTGAGCAGCTGACGGCCAAGCAGTTTGAGAATTTCTGGCGTGTCTGCTGTTTCGGCGCCTTCCTTACCTCGCAACGTGCGGTGCCGCTGCTGAAAGAACAGGGCCATGGCAGTATGTTTTTCACTGGTGCCTCGGGTTCGCTGCGCGGGAAACCCAATTTCGCCCATTTCGCTTCGGCAAAGGCCGGGCTGCGCAACCTGCTCCAATCACTGGCGCGCGAATACGGGCCGCAGGGCATTCATGTCGCGCACTTCATCATCGACGGTGTGATTGATGGCGACCGGGTGCGCGATAATTATCCCGATTATCTCGACCAGATGGGCGAAGACGGCGCGCTTTCACCCGCCGCCATCGCCGATGCTTTCTGCACCACGCATAAACAGCATCGCTCGGCCTGGTCGCACGAGGTGGAGTTGCGTCCGTTCAAAGAGCGGTGGTAGTTATTGCCTAAATCGGGTTGCCGTCGCG
The DNA here is from genome assembly GCA_038748365.1 of Pseudomonadota bacterium. Lineage (GTDB taxonomy): Bacteria > Pseudomonadota > Alphaproteobacteria > Sphingomonadales > Sphingomonadaceae > Alterisphingorhabdus. The sequence continues at coordinate 173,400 of JBCDIZ010000003.1, read as the reverse complement.
GTCTCGGAAGACTTCACGACGGCCTACATGGTTTGGGGGGCTGACAAGGCCCTCTTCTTCCATCTGTTCGATCAGGCGCGCGGCGGTGTTGTAGCCGACGCGCAACTGGCGTTGCAGCCAGCTGACCGAGGCTTTCTGGCTTTCAAACACAATCTGGCAGGCCTTGCGGTAGCGTTCGGCTTCGGGATTGTCGTCGAGCGATGCGCCCTCCAGCGCGAAGCCGCCATCTTCCGGTTCTTCGGTGACCGACTGGACATAATCGGGCTGGCCCTGTGCGCGCCAATGATCCGCAACGCGACGGACTTCATCGTCGGAAACAAAGGGCCCGTGCACCCGCGTCAGGCCTTTGCCGCCGGGCATATAGAGCATATCGCCCTTGCCGAGGAGCTGCTCTGCGCCCTGTTCGCCTAGGATGGTGCGGCTGTCGATTTTCGAGGTGACATGGAAGCTGATCCGGGTTGGCAAGTTCGCCTTGATCACGCCGGTAATAACATCGACCGAGGGACGCTGGGTCGCCATGATCAGATGAATGCCCGCCGCACGCGCCTTTTGCGCCAGGCGCTGGATCAGAAATTCAACTTCCTTGCCTGCGGTCATCATCAGGTCAGCCAGCTCATCGACGATAACGACAATCTGCGGCAGCGGCTCAAAGTCGAGCTGCTCCTCCTCATAAAGCGGCTGACCGCTTTCCGGGTCAAAGCCGGTCTGCACCCGTCTGCCAAGCGGCTTGCCCTTGGCTTTAGCCGCTTTCACCTTTTCATTGAAATTGGCGAGATTGCGCACCGAGATCGAGGACATCATGCGATAGCGCTCTTCCATCTGCTCCACCGCCCATTTAAGCGCGCGCACCGCCTTGGCAGGCTCGGTGACCACCGGCGACAACAGATGCGGAATATCGTCATAGCTCGACAGTTCGAGCATTTTCGGGTCTATCATGATCAGGCGGCACTGATCGGGCGTGAGCCGATAGAGCAGCGACAGGATCATACAGTTCAGCCCGACCGACTTGCCCGACCCGGTGGTGCCGGCGACCAGCAGATGCGGCATCGGCGCGAGATCGGCAATCACCGGGTCGCCGCTGATATTCTTGCCGAGAATGATCGGCAGCTGGCCCTTATGCTCGGCAAAGTGATGGCTCGCCAACATCTCGTGCAGCACCACCATATCGCGTTTTTTGTTGGGCAGCTCGATGCCGATGACATTGCGGCCGGGGATGACCGCGATGCGCGCCGAGATGGCCGACATATTACGGGCAATATCATCGGCCAGCTGGATCACGCGGCTGGCCTTGGTGCCGGGGGCGGGTTCCAGCTCATACATGGTGACCACCGGACCGGGGCGCACCGCCTTGATTTCACCCTGCACCCGGAAATCGGCGAGCACGCTTTCCAGCAGCCGCGCATTACGCTCCAATGCCACTTTGTCGAGACGGGGACCTTCGGGACGCTCGGCCTGATCGAGCAGGTCGAGCTCAGGCAGATCATAATCGCCAAAGAAATCACCCTGGCGGCTGGTCGGGCCAAGCTGGGCCTGTCGTGGCGGCAATGATGGTTCGCTGATCTCTGGCGGCGGGCGGTTATCCGGCTTCACTGAAGGCCTTGGTTTCGCTGCTTTTACAGGGGCCTCGTCACTCTCTTCATCGGCGATAAAGCGTGTATTCTCCGCATCATCATCTTCTTCCTTGCTGCCCCATGGCAGTGACAGGCGTGGCAAAGTGAGAGCGGGGAGACGCAGCAAATTGCGATCAACCGGGATGGCGCGCCATACACTGATCGCGCCGACAACGCCAAATAAAAACGTTGCTGCAATACCCAACCAAGGCTGCGCCGCTTCGGGCAAACGCGATGTTATCGCGTCTCCGGTGATATTGGCAGTGAGGCCGCTTAATCCGCCCCAACCTGCGGGCAGGTCGCCTGCTGTGCCGGGGAAGGTCAGGCCAATAGCTGCAGCGATAAAAGCGGTGCCAGCGGTCATCAACGCCAAAGAACGCCAGCCATTGCGCTTCTCGTCATTGCGCCAGAGCTGGCGGGCGGTGACAAAAGCAAAGGGCAGAAACAGCGCCGAGGCGGGTCCGAAAAAGCTGAGCGCGCGTTCGGCGATCCATGCGCCGGGGCGACCCATCCAGTTGCTGACACTTCCACCAGCCGCAGTGCTAGGCGAGGGGTCGGTCAGGCTATAGCTGAACAGCGCGAGTGCAAAAAAGACGACAAAGCCGAACAGCGCGGCGCTCAGCATCAGCTCCAGACTGCGGCCAAGGCTCTGGCGCATAATCGCGCGCCAGTCGCTGTTCTTCTGTGCAATTGCCCTGCTGGCCATATCTGTCAGTCCATCTTGGTTATTCAGCTAAACTTGAATTATGCGCAGACTCAGGACTCGCCGTCAAGCCCGGCATATCATGCGACTCGTTGATTTAGCTGGGTTTGTGGCTGTATTATAATGATAAAACATTGGCGCAATTTGCCTTTTGCAACCGTCGACCCGTTCAACTAAACTTGAATGATGACCAAACAGGAATCGCGCGCACAACCCGTTCACCACGATATCGCCATTTCCGGAGCTGGAATGATCGGCTTGACGCTGGCACTGGCTCTGGCCCGGTCGGGCCTCAGCGTGCATCTGATTGATCCGGTCGATCCGGCGACGCATGTCAGCAATCAGGATGACCAGCGCGCGACCGCAATCATCCGCTCAAGTTGGGAAATGTTTGACGTTCTTGGCGTTGCCGAGCGATTGGGTGATACAGCTTCTCCGATTAACGCCATTGCGGTGCGCGAAAAGCAGGGCGCGAAGCCGTTGCGCTTTGATGCCGAAACCGGCGATGTCATGGGCTATATGGTGCCTAATACGGCCCTGATTGCCGCTTTGCTTGCCCAGATTGGCAAGGAGTCTGGAATCAGCTGTCATTTCGGCAAAACTTGTGTAGCGCGCGATGAGCATGATGCAGGCGCAACACTCACGCTAGATGATGGGACCGAACTGGCCGCCAATGTGCTGGTAATCGCTGAGGGCAAACACTCGCAAAGCCTGAAATCCGATGGCTTTTCGGCAACCGAATGGGGCTATGACCATCATGCCATTGTCGCGACTTTGGCGCATGCGCATGGCCATGATGGTGTCGCATTTCAGCATTTTCTCCCCGGTGGCCCGGTAGCGCTATTGCCATTGAGGGATGTGTCTGATGGCTCCGATCTTCCACGACATCGCAGCTCGCTGGTCTGGTCGATGCCGTCGGAGCAGGCTGATGGCCTGATGGCGCTGGGTGCGCGCGGCTTTTGTGCTGAACTGGCGCGCCATATAGGCGATATCACTGGCGATGTGCAGCTCGCCGGTGATCGGGGCCGCTTCCCGCTCACCTTTCACAATGTCACCAATCCGGTGCGCGGGCGCACGGTGCTCATCGGCGATACCGCGCATGCGCTGCATCCGATTGCCGGACAGGGCTTTAATCTTGGTCTGCGCGATGTCGCCTGTTTCGCCGAGATTATGGCCGAGGCGGTACGTATGGGGCTTGAGTGCGGCAATAGTGATATGCTGCAACGCTATAGCGACTGGCGCGCGGGGGATGTGACGCTGATGGCCTCCGTCACCGATAGCCTGATGCGGATTTTCGCGCTGCCCGGGCCGCTGGCAGGCTTGCGCCGCACCGGCATGCAAGCGGTGGGTGCTGTCGAACCGCTGCGCAACTGGCTCGCCGCCGAAGCGCGCGGCGAAAGCGGCAATTTGCCGCGATTGTTGCAGGGGCTCGCGGTTTGATTGAGAGTGATAGATGCATTTTCGTCGGCCCCGCGCAGGCGGGGCCAAGGCTTAATTGACTCACACTAAGACACAAAGACACCAAGGTGTTGTACCAGGATAAGAATGTCTTAGTGCCTTTGTGGCTTTGTGCGAAAATCTAGAATAGCCTAAGCCCCGCCTGCACGGGGCTGACGATGGATGACAGGCCATAATGCTCCAAGCTGCAAGTTAACAGCTATTACATAGCCATGCTTGTGCTTTTGGGCGTTTTCTTCGATAGGGAAAACATAATGCCTCCATTTCCCTGGTTTGATCTTATCATCATTCTCGTTCTCGTGCTGGTGAACGGGGTATTTGCCATGTCCGAGCTGGCAATCGTCTCAGCGCGCACGGCACGGCTGGCGGCGCTGGCGGAGAAGGGCAATAGCGGTGCAGCCAAGGCGATTGAGTTGGCCGCCAATCCGGGCCGCTTTCTCTCAACAGTACAGGTTGGAATCACGCTGATTGGTATCATTGCTGGCGCTTACTCCGGTGCCAGTCTGGGTGGCCCGGTGGCGGCGCGTCTGGAGGCGCTAGGCGTGTCCGCTGATCTTGCGCAGACGCTGGGCTTCGCACTGGTGATCGGTTTCACCACCTACGCCTCACTGGTGATTGGCGAACTGGTGCCGAAACAGATTGCCCTGCGTTCGGCGGAACGGATCGCGGTGGTGATGGCGATCCCTATGGACCTGTTGGCACGCATCGCGGCTCCCCTGGTCTGGGTGCTCGATATGACCAGCGCATTGATCTTTCGCCTGCTGGGCCTGCGCCGCACCGCCGATGATCTGGTCACCGCCGAAGAGCTGCAAATGGTGTTTGCCGAGGCAACAAAATCGGGCGTGATTGAGGAGCAGGAGCGGGCCATTATTTCTGGCGTGGTTCGACTCGCAGACCGTCCGGTGCGCGAAGTGATGACACCGCGCACCGAGGTCGACTGGATCGACGTGGACGCCGATAGTGATGCCATTTCCGGCTTGCTTGAGCGCTCTCAACACAGTCTTTGGCCAGTTGCCGAGGGTACTATTGACGAGATTATTGGCGTAGTGAAAGTGCGCGAGCTGCTCCGCACTCTTGTCCAGAACGAGAAACCCGATATTCGCGCATTGATGCGGCCGTCATCCATCATCCCCGATCAAGTCGATGCGATGGATGCCATCGGTGTGTTGCAACAGGCTGATGTCGCAATGGCGATGGTGCATGATGAATATGGCCATTTTGAAGGACTTGTGACGCCTGCCGATGTCCTGTCCGCGCTGGCGGGAAATTTTGCTTCCGATCAGGAAGACGGGGATTTGCCTGCAATATCGGAACGAGAGGATGGCTCGTTACTGGTTTCCGGAGCGCTACCTGCAGATAAGCTGGCGGACCATATTGGCCTGAAATTCGATGAAACCCGGGATTTTGCGACTGTGGCTGGCTATGCACTTGCAATATTGCGCCACTTGCCTGAAGAAGGTGAAGTGTTTGAGGATCAGGGTTGGCGTTTTGAAATTGTCGATATGGATGGCCGCAAGATCGACAAGCTGATTGCCCGCCAGTTCGTTGACGCTATCGAGACCACCGATTCACAGTAGATGGATCGATTAAGGGCCGCCACCCGGGCCAACCGGGCCACCAGGGCCGCCGCCTAGGCCGCCAGCACCCACAGCGCCAATATTGCCGAACAGGTCTTCAAAAAAGCCGCGCTCACGACCCAGTGTCGGCGTCGAATCACCATCGGGAGAGACGTTGACTGCTAGCTCTACGCCGGTTTCAGCGACATCAACCACCTGACCGCGATCATCGAAGCGCACGCGCAGCACTGTCTGGCGCTCGGGCTTGGGACGGGAGAAAGCAAGCTGCTTGGTGTTGCGCGAGACGTAAAACCACTCACTCTCATCGAACTGACCGACAAAAGTGGGACGGCCCAGCATATCCTCGACCGAGCGTTTGTCATCTATTCCAGGAGCAACAGAAGACGTCAGCACAGAATCGACAACATAGCCGCGATGTGTCCGTAATCGGGTGCAACCGCTGAGCAGAGTCAGTGCGATAGCGCTGGCGATAATGATCGAGTTCGCCTTGATAGCCATGGCTTTCCGTTCGTGCTTGTCTTACATTACCTTTGGCAGAAGCTGCCAACGCCATCGCGCATTGCATCTGGCGCGGCAAATAGCAATATATTTGCCACAAGAGTTTTCTCAATCCCTCGCTGAACCAGAAGTGAATTTCCTGCCATGTCTTTTTTCTCGCGCCTGTTTTCCCGTGGTCCTGATCGGCGAGATGCATTGGTACCGCTCTATAATGCGGTGATCACGCTCAGCCGTCAGCCGCATTGGTATGTCAATGGCGGCGTCGCTGATAATGTCGAAGGCCGATTCAACCTGCTGGTAACGCTGTTGTCGCTGGTGCTGTTGCGGCTGGAAGAGGCGCCGGACAAAGCCGAGTCCGGTGTCGCGCTGACTGAATTATTTGTCGACGATATGGACGGCCAGTTGCGGCAGGAAGGTGTGGGCGATGTGGTTGTCGGCAAGCGTGTCGGTAAAATGATGAGTATTTTGGGCGGACGGCTGGGTGGATTGCGTGAGACGTTTGTGCTGGAAGACGGTGATGCGCGTCGCGATGCATTGGAGGATGTGCTGCGGCGCAACCTCTATCAGTCAGAAATTGGCGATGAAGCACTTCGCTACACATCCGACCGGCTTATGATGATGCATAGCGGATTGGTTGGTCGTGGGGTCGATACCGTGCTGGCAGGAGAAATTGCGTGACACGTCTCAATGGCGACCCAACACCGGAATTGTCGCGTCTCGCTTTTGCCGCACAGCTGGAGCAGGCTCCTGCGAGCATTGTTGCGAGTGAAGCTGAAGGCGCTGCGCTGGCCGAGCGTTTCGGCTTGGTGCGGATCAATACGCTGTCGGCAGACTGCGCTTATGAACGTCAGGGTGATGATGTGCATGTGACCGGCACGCTCAAGGCAGATATTGTCCAAAGCTGTGTGATCACCCTGGAAGATTTTGCCAGCCAGATAGACCAGCCCTTCCAAATCCACTTTGTTGCCGAGCAAACGCTGCCGGACGACGATTACGAAGCGGAGATATTGGTTGAACAGGATGATATTGACCTGATGCCAATGGACAATGGCCGCTTCGACATTGGCGAGGCTGTGGCGCAAACACTGGCGTTGGCGCTAGACCCTTATCCGCGCGGTCCCGATGCTGATGCTACGCTCAGCCAGAAGGGCATTTTGCGCGAGGGTAAAGAGAAAGAAAGCCCGTTTGCTGCGCTAGGAGCGCTGAAGAAGGACTGATCTCTCAATCGGCTACAGTTAAAACGGTACTTCATCGTCCAGATCGTCATAGCCGCCAGCAGGCCCGCCGCTGCCTGAGCCACCGCCAGAAGAACCACCCGAAGTCTGCCCCCAGCTTGATCCGCCGCCAGCTTGGCCGCCACCGCTTGCGCCATAATCATTGCCGCCGCCATAATTGCCACCACCGCCACGCTGGCCGCCTCCGGGGCTGTCGAGCATGGTGAGATTGCCGCCATAGCCTTGCAGCACCACCTCGGTGGTATAGCGGTCATTGCCTGACTGGTCCTGCCATTTGCGGGTGCGCAGCGCGCCTTCAATATAGACCTTGGAGCCTTTTTTGAGATAGCGTTCGGCCACCCCGACCAGGCCTTCCTGAAAAATGGCAACGCTGTGCCATTCGGTGCGCTCCTGGCGCTCGCCGGTGTTGCGGTCCTTCCAGCTATCCGTGGTGGCGATGCGCAGATTGCATACGCGCCCGCCATTCTGGAACGAACGCACTTCCGGGTCCGCGCCCAGATTGCCGATAAGAATGACCTTGTTGACCGATCCTGCCATGGAAATGCCCTTTAGATTCTGTGTTTGCTTGGAGCATTCTCTAGCAAATTACAGACCCATTGCACTAGCTGTCCAAAAGGTTATCCCCGCCGCAATCCATGCCAATACGAAAAGATAGACCAGCATGAAAATCGGCCATCGCCAGCTATTGGTTTCGCGTCGTGTGACGGCGATGGTCGCGAGGCATTGCGGTGCAAAAACGAACCATGCGAGAAAGGCCAGCGCAGTGGGCAATGACCAGCGCTCGGCGAGCTGCTGGCCCAGTTCAAGTGCCTGCTCATCCTCGTCCTCGGCATCGACGGCATAGGTGGTTGCCAGCGCCGCCACCGCGACTTCGCGCGCGGCCATAGCCGGGATCAGTGCTAGCGCGATATCGCGACTGAATCCGACCGGCGCGACCACCGGCTCGATTACACCGGCGATGCGCCCGGCGACGCTGTAATCGACCTGGCTGATATCGCTACCCACCGGCTTTTGCGGATAGCTGAGCAGCAGCCATAGACCGATAGTGGTGGCGAATATGATAGTGCCGGCGCGGCGCATAAATATCCATGCCCGCTGCCACAGCCCGAGTAGCATATCACGGATACGTGGTATCTGGTATTTCGGCATTTCCATCAGGAAACCACCGGCGGACCCGCGGGTTACAGTAGCACGCATGATCCACGCGACTAGCATGGCCCCGACAACGCCGAATACATAGAGGCAGAAGAGCACCAGCCCCTGCAGGCCGACACCGGGGAGGACCGATTCACTGGGAATAAACGCGCCGATAATCACAGTATAAACCGGCAGCCGCGCCGAACAGGTCATCAGCGGCGCAATCATAATTGTCGTGAGCCGGTCGCGCGAATCAGAGATGTTGCGTGTGGCCATAATGCCTGGAATGGCGCAGGCAAAGGAGGAAAGCAGCGGAATGAAGGAGCGCCCTGACAGGCCGACAAAAGCCATCAGTCGGTCCATCAGAAAGGCGGCGCGCGCCATATAGCCCGAGGCTTCCATTAGCAAGATGAAGAAGAACAGGATCAGAATCTGCGGCAGAAACACGACAACCGATCCAACCCCAGCAATCAAGCCTTCCGTTATCAGGTCGCGGAAAAACCCTTCAGGCAATGTCGCGGTTACCAGACCCGATAGCGCTTCGGCCGCGCCTTCAATTATGTCCATAAATGGATCGCCCCAGCTGAACACTGCCTGGAAGACAACAAACAACAAGCCGAATAATATGATTGGTCCAAAGACCGGATGCAGGAATAGTGCATCGGCCTGTTGTGACCAGCGGCGGGTCAGGGTCTCATTGGTGATCGCCTGTTTGGCAATCGCTTCCGCCTTACGCCGCCGCTCGCGCATTGGGGTGTCGGGCGGCAATATAGGCTGTGCGGCTTTGTCAGGCGAGGCGAGGCGGTCACTAATGGCGCTGTTCAGTGCCTCTATACCACGGCGCCGCACCGCCACGGTTTCAATGACCGTTATGCCCAGCTGTTCGGACAAGCGCGCTGCATCAATGGTCAGGCCATCACGCTCGGCCAGATCAACCATATTGAGCGCCATCACCATCGGCCGGCCCAGCGCCATCACCTCCAATGCAAAGGCGAGATGCTGTTCCATATTGGTGGCATCGATGACCAGAACGATCAAATCGGGCTGGCGCTCGCTATCCTGTTCACCCAGCACCACTTTACGGGTCACTTCTTCGTCCGGGCTGGTCGGGTTCAGGCTATAGCTGCCGGGCAGGTCGATCAGTTCCGCCGGGCGGCCATCGGCCAGCGCAATCCGCCCCGCCTTACGCTCTACCGTGACGCCGGGATAGTTAGCAATCTTTTGCTGCGCGCCGGTAAGCGCGTTGAACAGCGCACTTTTGCCAGCATTGGGGTTGCCAACCAGAGCAATGAGGGGCTGCGCAGTGGTCATTGATCTGATTCCTCAGTTCCCGGTTCGGTGATGCCGATCAGCTTGGCATGCATCCGCCGGATGGCGATAGTGGTGCGGCCCAGCTCAATCGCCATAGGGTCACGGCCAAAAAACACACCGCGATGGCGCACAGTCACGCGGCGACCCGCATCAATGCCGAGGGCACGCAGACGGCGGCCTTCATCATCAGAAAGCTGATCCCATGCAATATCTGTGATGTCGGCGCTCTGGCCGGGGGAAAGCTGGTCGAGAAACATGGGGCAAGCTGTTGAAGTGATAGCGCAACACCATGCTGCGCCTGAGTCTATCCAGTGAATCTATCTAGGCGGAATCAGGCGCTGTTGCAAAGGGTTATCATATATGAGTGTTGGCAGATTAGGGCATGGGTAATTCATTGCATGTAAAGCCCTAGGGTTAGGACCTATTAAATAGGTGGGCGAGGCGTCAAAATGACGAACATATCGGGCGAAAATGCGCGCCGGGAAGGCTGATTGCCTGTCCAAGTGCATTTTTGATCGAGATGGAAGTCATTTTGGCGTCCCTTTGGGATTTGACCAATTTGCCCCTGTGCTACGTCAGAAAAGCTTGCGATAGAACCACTATCGACTGCGCTTTCCTTCCTCACACAAGGGCAAATTGCTTCAAACCTCGCTCCACATATTTAATAGGTCCTGACCCTAGACACGCTTTCCAAGAAACTACCTAAATTCACTGCCCTTGGCCTAACGAATAGCCTGGCTTGCCATCAAAATTATACAGTTGCTCGGTCTTGACGAAATCAATGCCTGCCGTCGCCAGTCGGCGCAGCAATTCGGCGATCATCATCTTGTTGAGTGCAACATTTCTGCTCGGCTGAAAGCGGCAGCGCCAGTGGTCGGTACAGAAGGTGGCGGGGTTTCCATCGGGCCAGACTTTCACGCCGCGATTGGTGACCATCTTGAGTTGCAACACACCAACCGTCGCTGCCTGCAACTGGCACGCCAATGTCTCTGGATCGGCATCGCTCATGACGAAAACATCGATACCTACAAGCGTCCGTTCCTCTTGTGGGGGATGGCTATCAACTGAAGCAGTAACTTCCTGAGCCTCTGCCTTATCTTCATATTCAACAGGGGTGAAGATCTCGGGCAGCTTGTCCAGCCGTTCGATGACGGCATCGGCAAAGGCCTCGGTGCCGACTTTTTCGCGCGATACACCTTCGCGATAGATGTCAGCAGGATGCAGGCCGTCCTCGATGGTGCGCAGCCAGGCATTGTGGATGCGCGATGCGATCTTGCCCTGGCCGAGATGGGTCAGCATCATCACGCCGGCAAGGATAAGGCCCGAGGGGTTGGCAATCTGCTTGCCTGCAATGTCGGGCGCAGAACCGTGGATCGCTTCAAACATTGACAGGCGCTCGCCGATATTGGCAGAGGCGCCAAGTCCAACCGAGCCGGTCAGCTCAGCCGCAATATCGGAAACGATGTCGCCATAAAGATTGCTGGTCACAATGACATCAAAATCCTGCGGACGCGCGGCAAGACGAGCCGCTGCGATATCGATAATCATATGGTCCTGCTCAATGTCGGGATAATCCTGGCCGATCTCCTGAAACACCTGCTGGAACAGGCCATCGGTGAGCTTCATGATGTTGCTCTTGGTAAAGCAGGTCACCTTTTTGCGGCCATTGGTACGGGCATATTCAAAGGCATGACGGACGATGCGCTCACAGCCGGGGCGGCTGACCAGCTTGAGGCATTGATAAACCTCATGCGTCTGGCGGTGTTCAATGCCAGCGTAGAGGTCTTCCTCATTCTCGCGTACAATCACAATGTCCAATTCGGGGTGCAGGGTTGATACCGCCGGTGCAAGCGAGCGACAGGGGCGGACATTGGCAAACAGGCCAAGTGTTTTGCGCAGAGTAACATTCAGGCTTTTATAGCCTGAACCAAGCGGCGTGGTGATCGGCCCTTTGAACATGGCATCAGCCTTGGCAAGCTCTTGCCATGCTTCATCGGAAATGCCTGAGGAATAGCCCTGAAGGTAGACCTCTTCGCCCACAGCAATCGGCACAGCCTGGAAACGTGCCCCTGCATCTTCCAGCACCCGCAGGGCGGCATCCATGATTTCAGGACCGATACCGTCCCCATGTGCAATGGCAATACGCGGGGGAGATGTGACATTAACTGCCGCGGGTGAGGTTTCGGTCTGGAAAGATGCCAAGGTCTTACTCCTGATTGAAAATTTTGCGCATATTAGGAGTAAGAAAATGATCAGGGAAATTGATAATGATGCAAAGATCCATTAAGAATTTCAATAATGTCTGCCTCTGATCTTGACCCAGCCTGTCTGCGTGCTTTTGTCACGGTGGCCGATTGCGGCAATTTCACCACGGCTGCACGGCGATTGGGGCGCGGCCAATCGGCGATATCATTGCAGGTCAAACGATTAGAAGGGCAGCTGGGCGTCGAACTGCTCGACCGGCGAACGCGCCAAATTGGTCTCACACCTGCTGGGGAAAGCTTGATTGACCGCGCGCGGCACCTTTTGGCTTTGCATCGTGAGCTGATAGCCGATGCTGCTCAGCATGAAGTGTCAGGGACCGTAAGGCTCGGTGTACCGGAGGATTTCGCAACGACGCATCTGCCATCTTTGCTGGCAGAATTTGTCCGCGCCTATCCACGCGTTTCGTTGGAGGTTACCTGCAAATTGACGCTACCGATCCTTGAGCGCTTCGATGGCGGCGAGTTTGACCTGGTTTTGATCAAGCGTCATCCGGGTGCAGGTGATGGAGAAACGGTTCTGCACGAAAACCTCGCCTGGGTGGCAGCGCGCGAATATCCGTTGCCCGATGGTGATGAACCGCTGGCGCTTGTTTGCGCGCCGCGGCCCTGCGTATTGCGCGATCTCGCAACGCGACAACTCGACACAGCGGGACGTGCCTGGCGGATTGCCTTCAGCAGCGGCTCACTTGCAGGGAATCTTGCTGCCTTGCGGTCCGGGCTCGGCATAGCCCCGCTGCCACGCGAAATGGCTCCGGCTGACCTGAAAGTGCTGCCAAAGTCTGCTCTGCCGGTTTTGCCGGATATTGAAACGGCAATGCTCGAAGCCGCCGATCTTTCCCCCGCTGCGCAGCTATTGCGCGATACAATTCGTAATATTGGGGAAAGAGATATGATGCCGGTCAGGCTATAACAGGAATCGGCTTAATCCGCCCGATAGCGCAGGCGCCCCAGAAACCGCGTCAGGTCGAAGCCTTCTCTTGGCTTGAGAAACTTTGCCTTGGCCTTTTCAAATTGCATCACATTGTCAATGCGGCGTTCCAGAAAGGCGCGGGTGTCTTCATATTCGTCGCTCTCATCGTCGAGAAAGCACATCAGTGTGGTGGAATAGACGCCCATCAAAATGGTGCGTTTGGTATAGTGGTTATAGTCGGTGGCGGTGTCACCCGCCATGCGCCACATCAGGTCCGCCGAGCGCCAGCTGATCCGCGCTGAGCGGGGCGCATTTTGTGGCTGTGCCATGATTGAGACGGCGCGGCGCAACGCTTCTTTCAACGGTATGACCCCACAGATGCGATACCAGACCAGTTCGGTGATCTTTTCGCGGATTTTCATTGCTGCCAGACGCTCTTCGGTGAACTCAGCCTGCATTTGCGCATCGACCGACTGAATCCAGGCGTCGATCATATCCATGGCGCCATCGGGATAGGCGAGCCGCGCGGTGGCTGGATCAATATCATGGGCCTCTGCCGCATAGGTCAGTGCCTCATCGCTCCACCCATCAAAGGCTGCTTCCTCGGCAATATACGGCGCGAGGAATAGCTGGATTTCCTCTAATGTCGGGTCTTCGGGCAGGCTATCCATCGGCGTCTCTGGCATATCGTGGCTCCAATGCTGGGCAGCTTATATGTTTAATCTAGGCATTGCTTCGCTCAGGCTCAAGCAAAGCCTTCCGGCGCAGGCCAGCTTGCGCCAGTTATGGCAAGGACACGGAACAGTTCGCCCATGGCGCTTTCATCATTATTGATCAGTCTGTCCTGTGCGGCTTTCAACGCTTCGGCGTGGTCGGGGTTTTCCTGTGACAGCATGTGTGTACGGGTCTCAATGCCCAGTGCCTTGAGGAACGCACCCTGACCAACCGGGCCATAGGGGTTCAGGCCTTGCGACAGGCCAATCTGCTTCAGCTCGTGAAAATTGACATGCGCAGTAAGATCGCATTCGCCCGGATCGCTAAACGGATCGACCTTTTCATGCGCGCGCACCGCCTGCAATGTGCTGCCCAGTTGCGGCTGGTCATAGCCATAATCGATGGTCAGCATCGCGCCGCCTTGTGCCGATATCCTTGTCGACAGTTCATAGGCAAAGCCGCTGGCGGCGGGGCAGGTTTCCAATATGCTGCCCTGTTGCGCATTGCGGAATTGTTCAGGCACCACCGCATCCATCGGACGCGCGCCGGGCAGGGCGGCAAAACGCTCGCCATTGCGCGCAACGACACGCTCGCGCCATCCGGCATGGGTGGCGATCAGCTGGCGCACTGGCAGGGCATCGTAAAACTCATTCGCCATCACCAGCAGCGCCCCGCTGCGTGGCAATGTATCGAGCATATCGTGCCAGATGGCATCGGGCCGCAACGCCGCCTGCTTTTCGCGCAGAGGCGGGCTGGATTCGACAAAATGGACCTTGGGCTCGACGCCGAATTTCGCCATGGCGTTGAGCGCATCATTGGCTAGCGTGCCGCGTCCGGGGCCGAGCTCGATATAATGCGGCCGCCCCTTATAGCCCGAACGCAGGAACAGATCAGCAAACCACAGGCCAATCATCTCACCGAACATCTGGCTGATTTCCGGGGCGGTGATAAAGTCACCATCCGCACCGAGCGGATCGCGACCCGCATAATAGGCGGCATTGGCCTCGCCCATATATTGCGCCACCGACATCGGACCGGTGGACTCAATCAAACGGGCAAATCGTTGCGCTAGTTCAGATGGCATAGGGTCCCCATGTTCCTCCCCGTTCACGGGGAGGTGGCAGGCGCCGTAGCTTTAGCGAAGGCGGCTGACGGAGGGGGATATCCGCTTGCGCCGTGACTAGAGGCTCGCCCCCTCCACCAGCTTCGCTGGTCCCGCTGTTGCTGCGCAACGTCTGCGACTCCCCCGCAAGCGGGGAGGATTTTGTGGCTAGATAGCTATGCACTCAGGCCTCTCGCGGTACAGGATCAGGGTTGACCTTACGCTTGCTGGCGGTTGCAATCAGCGCCAGCCCGATCAGGATCATCGGTACGGTGAGCCATTGTCCCATGCTGAGCCCGGTGCGCTCGGCAAATTCGACCAGATGCGCATCAGGATTGCGGAAATATTCGACGACAAAGCGGCTCGCGCCATAAATAACCGCTGCTGCGCCGACCAGAAGGCCGGGCTTATAGCGGCTGCGCGTATGCCAAAACAGCCAGTAGAGGATGATAAACATCAGCAGGCCTTCGCTCGCGGCTTCATAAAGCTGGCTAGGGTGGCGCGGCTGCTCAGTGGGATCAGTGTTGCTAAAGATAATTGCCCAAGACACATCTGTGGGACGGCCCCAAAGCTCACCATTGACGAAATTGGCAAGTCGGCCAAAGAACAGGCCGAACGGTACCACACACGCAATATAGTCGCAGAAACGCAGGAAGGAGAGCTTCTCCTTGCGGGTCATCAGCCAGATCGCTAGCAATACGCCGAGCACGCCGCCATGCAGAGACATGCCGCCATCAAAGATGCGCAGCAGGTTGTAGCTGACTAGTTCGCCTTCGGTGAAGGTGGTGAACAGCTCCGGCTTATAGAACAGCGCATAGCCAAGCCGCCCGCCAAGGATGATCCCCAATGTCGCATAAAGAATGAAATCATCAGCATGGCGTCGCGCCATCGGCGCACCGGGCTGGGCGATAAGCTTAAGCAGATACCAGTAACCCACCAAGATCCCGGCAAGATAGGCAAGCGAGTACCAGCGCAGTTCAAAAAAGCCGATTGTGAAGAGCGTTTTGGACAATCCCAGCTCTTCAAAACGTAAATAGTCAGTGGAATTGGCGAGAATAGACAGTATCAAGGCTTTTCCCCAATGATTTTCGCCTGCATATAGGGCTGAAACAAGAATACCAATAGGAGAGATCGCGAATGGCAACAGAGCTTGACAAAATCATGCAGGCCACAATGGACGAGATGACGGGGGAGGGCGGCCCTTTGGCGACCGTCCCTTATGAGAAATATGGCCAGCAGCTGCCGATGCTGGCGATGGCTCCTCCCACCCTGTCGCATTATTTTGCGCATTTCTGCGCCCAGCATGGCGATGCGGAATTTCTTGTTGATGGTGATTTGCGACTGAGTTTTGCGCAGACTTATGCCGCCGCGCAGCAGGTGGCAAAGGGGCTGCTTGCAGAGCATGATCTGCAGAAAGGTGATCGTGTCGGTATCGCCGCGCGCAATTCGGCCAATTGGATTATTGCCTATATGGGCATCATCATGGCTGGGGGCGTTGCAACCTTGCTCAATGGCTGGTGGGCTGGGGAAGAGCTGGCACAGGGTATCACCGGCGTTGGCTGCACATTGGTGCTGGCCGACAAACAGCGGGCGGCGCGGCTCGAAGGTGAGCCATTGCCTGATTCGAAGATTATCCTGTTCGATCATGATGTGGCCCCGGAAACAGGTCTTGCGGCGGTTATCGGCGGCGCAGGAGCCAGTGACACGGCATTGCCTGAACTGACCGGTGATGATCTGGCGACGATCCTGTTTACTTCCGGGTCTACGGGTCAGTCCAAGGGCGCTTATTCGGACCATCGCGGCGTTATGCAGGGTACTGCGAGCTATATCGCTCAGACAATGATGGCGTTGCAATTGCTGCTGAAGACAGGTGCGCCGCCGCCTGCAATGCAGCCGGGAACTCTGCTCAACGTACCGCTCTTCCATGTCACCGCCATGGTGCCGGTAATGCTGCAAAGCATTGGCATCGGTCGCAAGCTGGTCCTGATGCCGAAATGGGATGCCGAACATGCGATGCAGCTGATCGAGAAGGAGAAGATCAGCTATTTTGTCGGTGTGCCGTTAATGAGCTTTGAGATTGCCACCCATCCGGCCCGCGATAAATATGACCTCACCAGCTGCACATCCTTTGCCGCCGGAGGCGCGCCGCGTCCGGAGGAACATGTTAAGCGGATCAAGGAAGAAATGGACTGGGCCTTCCCGCTACTCGGCTATGGCTTGACCGAGACTAATGGCGTTGGCTGTGGAAATTTCAACGAAAACTATATGGCCAAGCCGAACAGCACCGGCACCGCATCGCGCCCGCTGGTGGATCTTGCGATCCTGGATGATGATGGCAACAAGCTGCCTCATGGAGAGATTGGCGAGGTTTCAATCCGCACAATCTGTAATTTCCTCGGCTATTGGGAGAATGAAGAGGCGACCAAGGCGGCAATCATGCCCGATGGCTATTTCCGCACCGGTGACCTCGGCTATCTCGACGAGGATGATTATCTTTTCATCGTCGATCGCAAGAAAGACATCGTTATCCGCGGCGGCGAGAATATCAGCTGCATTGAGGTGGAAGCGGCAATCTATGCTCATCCCGATATTGCCCAGGCGAGTGTTTTTGGTCTGCCTGATGAACGTTATGGTGAAGTGCCCGGAGCGGTCTATCATCTGAAGGAGGGCAAATCGCTCGAGCCGGAAGCCCTGCAGGAATTTCTCGGCGAACATCTGGCGCCGTTCAAAATCCCTTCGCGTGTGTGGAAGTCTGATGAACCGCTGCCGATACTCGGCACCCAGAAGATCGACAAGGTGACGCTGCGGACCAAATATCGTGAGCTGGTCGCGGCGGAGGACGCTGCTGCAGCGTGATCGCTGCGGTGCCTCGGCGCCGCGCGATCATAGATCGCGCCAGGTTGGGCGAGGCGATTGACCGTCTGGTGGCGCATGGCAAGGGCGATGCCCGTGCCGATGTGCTCTCGCTGTTGCGTGATGCACTGGCCGATGGTCGCGCAGAGATTGCTGAGCGATTGCTGGCGCGGCCGACATCGGGCCACGCCTCGGCTGCGGCGCAGGCGTTTCTGATCGACCAGCTTGTCCGGCTGATCCATGACTATGTCGTCGCCCATGTCTATCCACTGGGCAGCCCCACTGCTGGCGCGCGGCTGACGGTTATGGCGGTGGGTGGCTATGGCCGTGGCGAGATGGCACCGCATAGCGATGTCGATATCGCCTTTCTGACGCCGATGCGGAAAAACAGTTGGACCGAACAGGTGACAGAAGCAATGCTCTATCTGCTGTGGGATCTGGGGCTCAAGGTCGGTCAGTCTTGCCGTTCGCTTGACGATATGGTGCGTATGTCGCGGGATGACCTGACGATCAGAACCTCGCTTCTTGAAGGACGCTTTATCTGGGGTGACAAGGCGCTCTATGATGAGGCTGCGGCGCGCTTCAATGCCGAAGTGGTGCATGGCACAACGCGTGATTTTATCGCACAGAAGCTGGCCGAGCGCGATGCGCGGCACAAACGCATGGGTGACAGCCGCTATGTCGTCGAACCGAATGTCAAGGATGGCAAGGGCGGGTTACGCGATCTGCAGACGCTCTACTGGATCGGCAAATATGTCTATAATGTCCGCACCGCTGCCGAGTTGGTCGATAAAAAGCTGTTCAACATGACCGAATATCGCGGCTTTCGGCGCGCGGCGAATTTCTTCTGGGCGGTGCGTTGCCATTTGCATGACATTACCGGGCGCGCCGAGGAGCGGCTCACCTTTGACTTGCAGCGCGAAGTCGCCGAGCGGATGCGCTATGCCGACCGTCCCGGCAAATCGGCGGTTGAGCGCTTTATGCAATTCTATTTCCTCAACGCCAAAAAAGTGGGTGATCTGACCGGGATTTTTCTGGCCCAGATTGATGAAAAATTTGCCGCATCAGGCCGCCGCCTGCTTCCGACTATCCGGCGTCGGCCGCGCAAGCTTAATGGCTTTCAGCTTGATCGCGGGCGGTTGATTACGCCGGACAAGGATTTCTTTGCCGAGCACCCCTCACGCTTGATTGAGCTGTTTCATCTTGCCGATAAGCACGAACTGGAAATCCACCCGACCGCAATGCGACAGGCGACGCGTGATGCCAAGCTGATCACCAAAAAGGTGCGCGAAGAGCCGGAAGCCAATGCGATGTTTGTCGACATATTAGCGAGCCCGCGCGACCCGGAAACAGTGCTGCGCTGGATGAATGAGTCGACGGTATTCGGACGCTTTGTCCCCGAATTTGGACGGGTCGTGGCGCAAATGCAGTTCGATATGTACCACCATTATACGGTGGACGAACATTCGATCCGCGCCATCGGCCTGTTGTCGCAACTGGTTTCAGGCCAGCTTGTCGATGATCACCCCAAGGTCAGCGAGATCATATCGACGCTCAGCACTTATCGCGCGCTCAGCGTCGCGGTGCTGCTGCATGATATCGCCAAGGGCCGAAAGGGCGATCACAGTATATTAGGCGCCGAAATTGCGCTCGATTTAGGGCCACGTCTGGGTCTGTCCGATGCTGAGACCGAGCTGGTCGCCTGGTTGGTGCGACACCATTTGCTGATGTCGGCGACTGCCTTCAAGCGTGATTTGTCTGACTATAAGACCATCGCCGATTTCGCCGCGATGGTGAAAAGCCCGGAGCGGTTAAAGCTGTTATTGGTGCTCACAGTGGTGGATATCCGCGCCGTCGGCCCCGGCATCTGGAATAGCTGGAAACGGCAATTGCTCAATACGCTTTATGATGCAGCAGAAGAGGTGCTGCGTCTCGGTCATAAAGAGCATGGCCGGGCCGAAAAAATTGCCACCTGTAAGGATGAGGTAGCGACACTGCTGGGCGTTGATGCAAGCGCTTTGACGCAATGGGAAGAGCGGCTTCCTGAATCCTATTGGATCGCCGAGCCGGAAGATATTATTGCCCGCAACATTGAACAATTGCGAAGCATGGAGGCTGATACGCCGCTGTCAATCGCAGCGGAATATTATCCGGCGCGCGGAGCCACATTGGTCACGATCATAGCCGCCGACCATCCCGGCCTATTTTATCGCATTGCCGGCGGCATTTATGCGGCGGGCGGCAATATTATTGATGCCCGTATCCATACTACCCGCGATGGTATGGCGCTCGATAACTTTCTGGTGCAGGATGCGCGCGGTCAGGCGATGCGCGAGGACGGCCAGATTGCCCGCCTGAAATCGGCGATTAGCGATGCGCTGTCCAACCAGCAGAAAATGACTGACCGGCTGGACGCGCGCACCGCTTCGCATCCAAGGGCCGATGCGTTTTCGATCACGCCTTTTGCTATCGTCAATAACAATGCCTCAAACCGCTTTACCGTGATTGAGGTCAATGCCCAGGACCGTCCGGCACTGCTGTCACGCCTGGCGCAGATTTTCTTTGAGGCAAATATGATCGTCCACAGCGCCCATATCGCCACCTATGGAGAACGCGCGGTGGATACTTTTTATGTCACCGACCTGATGGGGGCTAAGGTGAGTGACAAAGAACGGCTAGAGCAGCTGCAGGCGGCATTGGTCGAGGTGCCGAAGGAACTCGATGAGGATGAGGGCGCGCACGTTGCTGCCTGACCCCTCCACCGTCTTCGACGGTCCCCCTCCCCAAGCCTTCGGCACGGGGAGGAAAAACTAAGCATCTCCTCCCCGTGCGCCGTAACGCAGTGAAGGCGGATGGGGAGGTGGCTGCGCGAAGCGCAGACGGAGGGGTATTGGCACTATATTGGGGGCTAGTGCCTGCGCCTAAAGCTGGTGCCCCGTACGGTCACGCTTGGTATCGAGATAGCGGCGATTATAAGGATTATCCGGCGTAATCAGCGGCACGCGTTGAACCACTTTGATGCCACCTTGCTCCAGGCGACCCACTTTGTCAGGATTGTTGGTCATCAGCTTTACCTGATCGACGTTCAACAGCTTGAGCATATTGACCGCGATCATGAAGTCGCGGGCATCAGTGGCAAAGCCGAGGCGGTTATTGGCCTCGACCGTATCAAAGCCTTGGTCCTGTAGCTGATAGGCACGCAGCTTGTTGATCAGGCCAATGGCGCGGCCTTCCTGGCGCAGATACAGCAGGACACCCCATTGTGCATCCTGCATGGCTTTGAGTGCCTCATGAAGTTGCGGTCCGCAATCGCATTTCAGGCTGCCCAGCATATCGCCGGTCAGGCACTCGCTATGCAGCCGCACCACCGGCAGGCTGGAATCGCGCTCGCCGACGACCAGCGCGACATGTTCCTTATTGTCGGCCATGGTGCGGAAGGCGACAATCTCGGCGGTCTCGCTGGTCGCCACCGGCAGTCGTGCGCGGGCGGCAATGCGCAACATGCCCGCATCGCCATAGGCCTTGGCATCGCTGGCGGTGATCGCTGCCTGTGGTGTGACCGAGGCTTGCGGTTCAATAACAAAGGCAGGAAGCAGGCCTGCCTGCCGTGCCAATATCATCGCGGCCTCGGCGATGCTTTCCTCCTCCAAAGGCAGCGCGGTAAACGGTCCCTTGAGCGGATGGTCCAGATCCTGCGCCGGATCGGCAATCGCCATAGCGGCGACATTATCCACCGGTTCCATGGTGCGGATCATCACCGGTGCTTCCGGGCGTGCGGCGGCGCGTTGGTTGATGATCTTCAACGTTGCCGCACGCGCAGCAGAAATCAGCATCGTGTCGCTATTCTTATTGTCTCCGGCCTCTGATATCCGGGTCTCGACCGAGCTGAGAGTCAGAGTCTCGCCGCCATCGCTGATCGCAACAGGCCAGCCACGCAGCAATGCGTCAATGGCCTTAGCAGCGGCAATGGCGCCGGCTTTGTCAGGCATCAGAACACCAACTCACTGATCAGCGGCGCATGATCTGACGGCTTGGTCCAGCCGCGACAATCTTCCAGCACCTTATGGCTCTTCACATTGTCGGTAAGCTCGGGCGAAACCCACATATGGTCAAGCCTGCGGCCGCGGTCGGACTTGGCCCAATCACGCGCACGATAGCTCCACCAGCTATAAAGCCGCTGTGGCTCGGGGTAGAAGGTTCGCCCAATATCAACCCAATCATGCGCTGCCTGCAAACGGTCAAGATGCTCAACCTCAATCGGCGTGTGCGACACCACTTTGAGCAACTGCTTATGGCTCCAGACATCGCTTTCCAGCGGCGCGACGTTGAAATCGCCAACTAGCATTGTCGGCGTATCGAGCGATTGCGACCAGTCCGTCATCCGCGTCAGAAAATCGAGCTTCTGGCCGAATTTGGGGTTTTCCTCACGGTCGGGCACATCGCCACCGGCCGGGATATAGACATTGTCCAGCCGCACCGGCTTGCCATAGCGCTCTACCAGCGGGCCGCCGATTTCAACACCAACATGCCGCGCCTCGCCATTGGCTTGCCAGTCATGCCGCGTGATATTGCGGATCGGGATTTTGCTCAGGGTAGCAACACCATGGTGCATCGGCTGTCCGTTCAGCGCCTGATGATTATAGCCAAGCTGACGAAACGCGCCTTCGGGGAACTGCTCATCAACGACCTTGGTTTCCTGCAAGCAAAGGATATCGGGCGCATATTCGCGCAGAAAGCGCTCCACAATCTCGATGCGGAAACGCACGCTGTTAATATTCCAGGACGCGATAATGACAGATTGGCTCATGCCGGGGGTCTAGGGTCTGTTTGTCCTAACCACAAGAGGCATGTGCTGGTTGAGAGAATAGGCGTTTATTATAGAAAAACCCCCGTCCCGGGGGCATTGGAACGGGGGTTCTCTGTGCGTTCGTCACGCTACGACCCGATGGAAACAAGAGCAACAGGGGGAAACTCCAACCCATCGGATAGATAAAATATTAGGTATAATTGGCTTGCGGGGACATGAACAACGCCTGTCAGGCAATATTTTGATCGCAATCGTGAGGCATTTCGCCGCGTATCACCATGTAAACGACGTATCCTTACCGACGCCCTCGGCTTTTGCGGGGATCCGCCCAATCAAACGCCGAATTTGCCACCGGCTGATTATAGCGATGATTGCTCAGGCTGATGGTGGTGCGCTTGTTTTGCGAATCAAGGGCAACCCATCCGGCCAGCTCTATGCCCTCCGGTGCAGATGCATCGCGTCGGAATACCATAGTGATGGTGCCATATTCAGGGCGGTCCTTGTCCTTGACTTCGACACTAATAACATTGCCGTTGCCGGTATCGAGCAGGCGACCATAGCGTGTGATGTCACGTTTCGGGTCAAGCAGCGCACCAAGAGGGCTTTCCTTGATCGGCCAGCGCTGGACCTGATTCACCTGATAATCAATAAGCGTAAGCGCACGGCCATCGGCAACAACCAGTAGCTCGGCATCTTTCTGATATTCAAACCGGATGCGACCCGGCTGTTTCAGCGTTAGCTGGCCACTAAGCTGCTGGTTGCTGCGATCGGTCTGAACGAAACTGGCCTTCAGCGTGGTAATGTCGCGCAGATGGCGCTCAACCTTCTGCAAGTCAGTAGCGCCAGCATTGGCGGACTGAGCGTGAGCGGTGCTGGCAAAGCTGACCGCAATGCCTGCCATGCCGACAAGGACAGCTAACGTAGCGAATAGTCCCAATACGGGCAGGGCCAAACGATAGCGATCAATCAGTTTTTCCATAATCATGCCGCATCTATGCCAGTAACGGATTGAATAGCGGCTGAACCCGGTTGACAGGCTAGACCTCAGGGTCTCGATTACTTGATCTTGGCTTCCTTGAACTCGACATGCTTTTTCGCAACCGGGTCATATTTGCGGAAAGTCATCTTTTCAGTGATGTTGCGCGGGTTCTTCTTGGTGACGTAGAAGAAGCCGGTGTCGGCGGTGCTGACAAGCTTGATTTTAACGGTGGCTGGTTTGGCCATGATGTATCATCCTCAAAGAAATCTGCTGTATCGTCTGGCCGATTATCCTGGTGCGAACCTGTACTTCAGGAAACGCAGAGCCGATATCGATTCGACGAGTATTTCTGCGAGGCACAATGGCACATCGCATTCGAACGGCGCTCCTTATGGTTTCTGGCGAGAAAGTCAAGCAGGAAGCATAATAGAAGGGACATTTGGCAGGCTTCCTATCTGCGTCAATAAACAGATTATGTGAGTGAAAAACATGGTCACTCTAAGTGGAATAATCACCTGCTCGTGGTCTCGAAAATAGGGTGATCTTGCCTATATAAATTGCATGATTTTGGACTGTCGCCATGCATGGCGGCTTTGCTCCACAGGAGGATATTATGACCAATCACACAAGTAACTCGAAAGCTGCCCTGGCAGATTCCCTGAACGGCCTGCTGGCAGATTATTACGCACTGTTTCTCAAGACCAAGAATTTCCACTGGCATGTCAGTGGCCCGCATTTCCGCGATTACCACCTTATGCTCGATGAGCAGGCCGCGGAAATTCTCGCCGTAACCGATGACGTTGCCGAGCGGGTACGCAAAAACGGCTATCGCACGCTGACATCGATTGGCGATATCGCTCGCAGGCAGGGCATTGCCGACAATGATGCTGAAGCGGTTGATGCCAATGCAATGCTCAGCGAACTGCGCGACGACAATATCGCAATCATTACTCGTCTGCGTGAAACCAAGGCGTTGGCTGGCGACGCCGGTGACAATGCGACTGATGGAATAATCGACGATTGGACCGACCAAGCCGAGCGTCGAGCTTGGTTTTTGGCAGAATCTGTCAGCTGATCATATCGTTGCGTAATAGAAATGGTTCTCTAGGTCATGTGATTTGGAATAACCTGTCTAAATGCCTGCATTTTAAGCCTTATTGCCATGGTAGAGGCGAACAATATCCAAATAGGATGTGTTTCTATTACGCAACACGCAGTAAAAATGTCATGAAATTGTATTTTTGATCTGATTTGGACCTTGTTTCCTGCCGCCAAACCCTCCAATTTCGCCAGCAGGAGCGAGTAAGCAAAAGGGAAGAATCATGACAAAATCACGTGCGAATTGTGTTCGCGGTTTTCGCGCGAGCGCCGCAACGACAGTAATGGCCGCAATGCTGGCGGCATCCCCGGCAATGGCCATTGTGCCGAATGAGACAACTGATAGCGACGCAATCGTTGATGAAGAAGGTGGCGTTAATGGCGTTGGTATCATCATCACCAACACGCCTGGCGAAGGTGGCATTGGCATTTGTACCGGAAGCCTTATCAATCCACGTGCATTTCTGTTCGCAGCGCATTGTGTTAATGATCGCCCGGAAAGCGATTATGATGGAGTAATACAGCGTGCAGCGGTCGCTTTTGAAGTTGATGCATTTCCTGGATTGATAAGCTGGTTTGGCAGCAGCGCATCCAATCCTGATCTTTTCGTCTATAATATCAGTCAGATACAATATGATCCACGTTCGCTTGAAGACAGTATCAACACTCTCTTTCCCGGATCCGGTGGCTTTTTTGAAGCAGATATTGCGGTTGCGACCCTTGATAGACCTGCTACTGGTGTTCCTACATGGGCATTGCTATTTTCTGCGCTTCCGACACCAGAGAGCATCGATCCAGTAACTGGCACCGGCTATAACGTAACGCAGACAGGTTATGGCGGGACAGGTAACGCCTTTGACGGAGCAGTTGAGGGTATTGATTTCCGTCGCAGAGCTGCTGAGAATGTTCTTGGCGCTCTGGCATCACTGGACGATGTCGATGACGCGCTCAATGCTGCAGATCCGTTTTTTAGTGCTAGCGATGGCTTGCTACCTCAGAATCTTTACATCACTGATTTTGATAGTCAGGACGGCAACACCGCCGGTGATTTTAATATTTTGCGTGATGGCGCTCGCCCAAACGAAGGAATCACCGCAGGAGGTGATTCCGGCAGTCCGTTGATACTTGATGCGGAAAATGGTTTAGCCGATGAAGATCTGGCTATCGGCGTCCTGTCAGGCGGCTCACGTCGTTTGAACGTGCCCTTCAGTGCTTTAGGAACGACCAGCTTTTATCAGCCACTTTATCTTTATTGGCAGTATATCGCTGAGGTAAATCCCTATCGTTATGTCGGTACAAATGGCGGCGATGGTGATTGGGAAGATGCTAGTCATTGGGTAACATTACTTGATCCAGCCTATCGTATTATCGACTCCGAGGGCAATGTCATTAATGGCATTCCAACAACACCCGAAGAAGGACCCGCTGGTACAGCAGGTGACTTTGGTCAGGTTTGTGCGGAAGGCATCATCACAGCTGTATTTGGGCGCAGCAATTGTACCGATCTGTCCACAGGTGAAACCTTTGATACCACACCACAGCCCGAAGATCCGCCAGCAGCTGCCCCAGCCAATGGTGCAGCTATCGTGGCAGACTCTGCGACATCGAATAATCGCGGTGAGGCCAATTTGGCAGATGCCGCAGGAACAAGTGAGAGCTCTGAGCAAGAAATAGACGAAGCGGCACTTGCGGCTGCTACAGGTTTTGGCAATTTTCGCGGTACTGGAACTCTAAGCCGCGATGGTGAAGGTGATGCTATTTCTGGTGCTGCCGAGGGTACGATTGTTGCTCAATCCAGTGACACAGACGGCGCGAGTACCGATAATGCTACGGCTGAAGATGGCGACATGGATGAGGCGCCGCTAACTTTGCCAGCGCCGACATTGGCCAATGGTCTT
Organism: Pseudomonadota bacterium; assembly: GCA_038748365.1. Taxonomy (GTDB): domain Bacteria; phylum Pseudomonadota; class Alphaproteobacteria; order Sphingomonadales; family Sphingomonadaceae; genus Alterisphingorhabdus. The sequence continues at coordinate 147,246 of JBCDIZ010000003.1, read as the reverse complement.
CCTGGCGCAACAGGTTTCGTGCCGGACAATATTGATCCTGACATAGCTAATGGTGTCGATGGCCGCTATTTTGACGTCACTCTGTCCAATGCAGGCACGACTACACTCAGCAGCGAAGTTACAATTGACCGGCTCACTATCATGGGTGAAGCTGGCCTTAATATCACCTCTGATGGCGACCTGTTCACATGGCTTGGTACAACACAGATGGGCGGTACGGTCAATGTCGATGGGGCTTTGTCTTCGATTAATGACTATAGTCTCTTTGCAGGTACCCTCAGTGGTACGGGCACCGTGCAGACGCCTTTCCTGACCAGTATTGCTGGTACCATCTCGCCAGGAGGCGATGGCGCGGTTGGTACGCTAACAGTTCAGGGCAATGTTATCCTCGCATCGGGTAGTACCTATGCGCTCGACATTGACGCTGCGGGCAATTCGGATTTACTGCAGGTTGTTGCTCAGGAAGGTACAGAAGCTGGTGCAAGCGGCAATCTTGATCTGGGTGGCAATGTCGCGATCAATCAGGTTGGGCAATTCCTGTTCAACAATGGCGACACTTTCACAGTGGCTACTGCGGAAGGTGAAGTAACCAACAGTTTCAGCTCTGACTTTAGCAGTGCTGTGCTTGGTACCACGTTTGAGACGGTTGTTGATGAAATGACCGGTATTAGCTCGGTTAACCTGATCCTCAATGTCAGTTCCTATGCGTCTGTGGTTGATCGCACATCAGCTGTACAGAACAGCTATGCTGCTCTTCTGGATCAGAACCGTGCTAACGGTCTGACACAATTTGGTGACATTTACAGCTTCACCGAATTGGCCGATGCCGCAACGCTTGGTGCGACTCTGGAAGGCCTGGCACCGGCGACAGAGACAACCAATCTAAGCATTGCCGAGATGATGCTGAACAGCATGACTGGTTTCTACCGTAACCGTCTTGCAAGTGCTTTTGATACTGATCGCGGCGGTACGGTTGCGATGAACGGATCTGCTATCCAGCTCGCATCGGCTGCATCTATGGGGCTGCCGACACAGGGCGCTTTCGCGGCGGCGACAGCAGCGCAGGATGCAGAAGAAAGCGTGAATGAGAATTCTGGCTTGTCTTCGAATTTTGCATTGTTCCTGTCGGGTGGTTTTCTCGAAGGTGAGGGTGTTGGTATGCCCGCTGCGATTACAACACGTGATGACCAGTTTGATGGCTTCTTCCTAGCCGGCGGCCTGGAATATCTACCTGACGACAACAGCGTTTTCGGTATTTCACTATCCTATAGCGATGTTGATGGTACTTCACAGGGTGCTCAACAAGCACAGGGCCAGTTGCTGCAAGGTACCATTTACGGTGCTTATCGCACCAACTCGGGTATTACCTTCGATACGCAGATCGGTATCGGTAGCTATAGTGCAGAAACCCTGCGTACGGTTACCATCGGTACCAATAGCTTCAATCTGAGAAGCGACGATGACAGCTTTGCTTACACCGCAGAAATCGGTGTTTCGAAGGACTTCACCACCAAGACGATCCTACTGCGCCCACGTGCAGCTCTGAACTTCCAGTCGGTTAGCTTCACTGACCTTCAGGAAACAGGCGGCGCGCCTGCTTTGGATATTGACCGTGATGCGTTTGAAACGCTGCAAGGTCGTATTGGTGTGACCGCAACCGCGAAACCGGGCAGTAGCTTCCGTCCATGGATTCGTGCGGATTATGTCCATGACTTCCTGGATCGTGATGCGACATTCGGTGCCAATTTCGTTGGTGGTGCTGGTGGACTTGCGCCTTTCGCGATTGCTTCGGATGATAGCAATTGGGTCGAAGGCGGTATCGGTCTGAATTATGTGACGGATTATATTACGATTGGCCTTTCTGCCGAGACCACTATCGGCCGCTCGGATTTTCAGAACCAAGCTTACTCTGGAACCATACGTATTCGTTTCTGATAAGCAATCGAGCAACGGACCAAATAAAAGGGCGTCCTTAGGGGCGCCCTTTTTGCGTTTGATGCCTGTCAGGACAGGAATGAGGCTTCTTGCAAAATCGGAAAATGCTTTCGGCAAAGAAAAAAAGGTCGCTGAAGAGTAATCAGCGGCCCTTTTTAATGTATTGCTTTAATCCGTTAGGCGATGTGCCTATTCTGCCTTGGCAACCAGATTGACCGCAGAATATTTGCCGCGACGATCGACTTCCAGATCGAAGTCCAACCGGTCGCCTTCATTCAGGCCGTGCATCCCCGAGCGTTCGACGGCAGAGATATGGACAAAAGCATCAGCCTCACCATCGTCGCGCTGGATAAAGCCGAAGCCTTTCATCGCGTTGAAGAATTTTACCGTGCCGCTGGCGCGTTCGCCGGTGAGTTCGCGCTGTGGTGGCGCTGGCTTGCTTTCAACCGGAATAACCTCACCGTCGATTTTCAGGTCGCTGGCGGAAACCTTGCCGCCGCGATCGATCAGGGTGAATTCCAGTTTCTGGCCTTCTGCCAGACCTTCCAGTCCGGCGCGTTCTACCGCGCTGATATGCACGAAGACATCATCGCCACCGCCATCACGCTGGATAAAGCCAAAGCCTTTGTTGCTGTTGAAGAATTTTACTGTGCCGGTGCCTTCACCAACGACCTGGGCCGGCATGCCGCCGCCGCGGCCACCACCGCCGCCGCCACGGTTGAAACCGCCGCCGCCTTGGCCACCGTCAAAGCCGCCACCGCCGCGCCGATTGTCATAACCGCCGCCACCGCCGCGATTATCAAAACCGCCACCGCGATTGTCAAAGCCGCCACCAAAATCGCCACCGGGCGGTGGGAAGCCGTCAAAACTGTCCTCGCCAAATCCGTCCCGCTTGTCCCGGCCCCGGCCACGACGCCCTCTGTCAAAACCCATAATCTCTTCGTCACTTTCAAGTCCGCCCCAACCATATTCAGCAAAACTTCCGGGACGCCGGGAAGGATTTACCAGAGGGAGATATACCCTCAAATCATTACAAATTTGCCACTATGCCTGATGTATTCAGACATGTGACGGATATTAGCGCGATATTTTATTCTCGGAACGAATTTCCCCGTATCTATGCCCATATTTGGCGTTTGCGACTCTCTATACCGCAAAAAACCCTCATGCGCGAATAGTTTAACAAATCAATGTTGCAGTTTTGCTGCTTATTGCGTGGTTAAAATCTAAAGCTTCTGTGCCATAGACTGCTTCTATCAAAAATTGTCTCCGGAAATGAGGCCAAAGCCTAGCCCCAATACGACGCAGTTTTACATCACGAACTTACTGTGCTTTATCCCCTGCTTTGTCGCTAGTGCGCTATCACGCTTGCCAGCAGCGTAGCAATTGGGCAAGGGAACGCCATGTTCGATATGGCCGCGACATTCGGTATTTTCGCAGAACCTGCCGCTTGGGCGGCACTGGCGGCTCTGATCGCCATGGAAGTGGTTTTGGGGATCGATAATCTGATCTTCATTTCGATCATCACCAACAAGTTGCCTGAAGCAATCCGCCCAAAGGCACGGCTCATCGGTATCGGCCTGGCCTTGGGGCTCAGATTGGTGCTGCTCAGCCTGGTGTTCGTCATCGTCCAGCTGACAACGCCGGTTTTCACTGCCTTTGGCCATGGCTTTTCCTGGCGCGATATGATCCTGATCGCTGGTGGCCTTTTTCTGGTGTGGAAGGCGACCAAGGAAATCCACCACAATGTCGATTATGATCCGGCAATGGACGACATGGCCGAGGTGCAGAACAAGGTCGAGATCGGCTTTGCCGCCGCGATCAGCCAGATCATCATGCTTGATCTGGTGTTCTCGCTCGACTCGATCATTACCGCTGTCGGTATGACCGACCATATCGTCATCATGGTCATTGCGGTGATTGTCGCGGTGACGGTTATGCTGGTCTCGGCTGGCCCGCTGGCACGCTTTCTTGAACAGAACCCGACAGTGGTGATGCTGGCCTTGGCGTTTCTGTTTATGATTGGCGCCAGCCTGATCGCCGATGGCTTTGGCTTTCATGTGCCGAAAGAAGTCATTTATGGTGCTATGGCGTTTTCGGCGTTGGTCGAGTTTCTCAACATATTGGCGCGCGATGCTCGCCGCAAAAGGCGGGGCATGGTGCCGCGTGCGGCGGGTGTGCCGGATGACATCAGCGCATCAGAATCAGAAAAAGAATAATAACGGGGCGAGCAACACATGGCTGTACATTTACATGAAGAAGATATTCCGGCGGACGCGCTGGGGGAAGGCGCGTTGGCGGTTGATACCGAGACTATGGGTTTGATTACCCCGCGCGACCGCCTGTGTCTGGTGCAGATCAGCGATGGCAGCGGGGATGAACATCTGATCCGTTTTGCCCCCGACAGCGATTTCGCCGCGCCTAATCTCAAAGCGGTTCTGGCTGACCCCAATCGCACCAAGCTCTATCATTTTGGTCGCTTCGATCTGGCTGCGATCAAATATTATCTTGGCGTGATGGCCGAGCCGGTCTTCTGCACCAAAATCGCCTCGCGACTGGTGCGCACCTATACCGATCGCCATGGGTTGAAAGAACTGGTGCGTGAGATGCTGGGCAAGGACATTTCCAAACAGCAGCAGTCGAGCGACTGGGGCGCGTCGGAACTGAGCGAAGCGCAATGCGATTATGCCGCCAGCGATGTGCGTTTTCTGCACGATCTGCGCGACAAGCTGACCGAGCGGCTGGTACGCGAGAAGCGTCTGGACATTGCCCAGGCCTGCTTCGATTTTCTGCCGCATCGTGCCGAACTGGACATTATTGGCTGGCCGGAAATTGATATTTTCGCCCATAGCTAATATCTACACCTAGCAGAGCGCTGGTAATCACGCCGGCCCGCATGGATATTTTATGACCCAAAGGGCAGATCAGCAGCGCAACCGCCGCCAGATATTCGCTGCTCCCGGTAGCCAGCATGATACGATAGTGCGGCTGTTGCAGCGCGTATTGCCACTTGCCATTGGCGCGTTGGCTGCCTTTCTGGTTCTGGCACCATTGGTGCAGCGCTCGGAGCTCAGCTTTCTGCTCGACAAAGACACTGTAGAGATTGCCAATGAACGGATGCGGGTCACTGATGCGCTTTATCGCGGCAAGGATAGCAAGGGGCGGCCCTTCTCGCTTAAGGCGGGTAGCGCGGTGCAGCGCAGCTCGGATGTGCCGGTGGTCGAATTGAAAGACCTGACTGCACGCATCCTGCTCGGATCTGGGCCAGGTACGTTGGATGCCAATGAGGGCAGCTATGATATGGAAGCCGAAACGGTACGGATCGATGGTCCCATTCGCTTCAATGCCGCCAATGGCTATCGTATGATTACCCGCGATGTTGATGTTGATCTGAAGGGCCGCACGTTGCAAAGCCGAGGGGCGGTGAGCGGTCGCACAGCGGTAGGCACATTCAGCGCCGATCAGCTCAACGCCGATCTGGAGCAGCGGACAGTGACATTGGTAGGCAATGCAAAAATGCGGATTCAGCAGGGGCAGCTTAGATGAAAGGCACAAAGATCATGACAAGCGCTAAACCCCTGTTTGCCCTTGCGGCTATTGCCGGTGCGGCGTTGATGCTTGCCCTTCCCGGTGACGGCAATGCCCAGTCGCTGTTCACCCATAACAGCAATGCTCCGGTAGACTTCAACGCGGGGCGGATTGAGTTGCAAAACCGACAGGACCGGGTGGTGCTCAGCGGCGGTGTTACCATCGATCAGGCTGGCCTCAATCTGGTAGCGTCGCGCGTCACGGTGGCGTTTCGTGATGTTGGCAGCACCGATATTCAGCGGATTGATGCGCTTGGCGGTGTCACCGTCAGCAAGGGCGATACCAATGCACGCGGCCAGAGCGCGATCTATGATCTTGACCGGCGCATTATCACCATGATCGGCAATGTCCGCCTGAACCGCGCCGGTGATACGCTGAATGGCGAGCGGCTGGTGATTGATCTCACCACAGGTCTGACCAGCATTGACGGTAGGGCATCGGGCGGCGGCGCCAATAATGTGAACTCGCGCAATGGCCGGGTCAGCGGCAGCTTCACCGTACCTCAGCGCGACGATAGCAGCAATTAATCCCCTAAAAGCGTATCATATATTAACAGGCATGAAACTTGCTTGCATTTATAGAATTAGGCTTGCAATGCGATTCCGTCAGGCAGATGATGGCGTAAAGCACGAGCAGGACTGAAGATCTGGACCCTATGGACGACATAACCACAACCGCTGATGTCAGCCCGGCTGCCATGGATGGCATGGGTTCTGCGCTGCATCCTGACGCACTGGAAAATGGTCTTGCGGTCGTCTCTATCGCCAAAAGCTATGACCGTCGCCCGGTGCTGACCGATATTTCGTTGTCAGTGGCCAAGGGGGAGGTTGTCGGGCTGCTGGGGCCTAATGGCGCGGGCAAGACCACTTGTTTCTATTCGATCATGGGGCTGGTGAAGCCGGATTCCGGGCGCATCGTGCTTGATGGCGAGAATATCACGCCTTTGCCGATGTATCGCCGCGCCGTTCTTGGCCTTGGCTATCTGCCGCAGGAAACCTCGATCTTCCGCGGCATGACCGTCGAACAGAATATCATGGCGGTGCTGGAAATGGCCGAGCCGGACAAGGCTGCGCGCGAGGCGGAGCTGGATAAGCTGCTCGATGAATTCGGCCTGACCCGTTTGCGTGATGCTCCGGCGATGGCGCTTTCTGGTGGCGAGCGGCGGCGTTGCGAGATCGCCCGTGCGCTGGCCGCCAATCCTTCGATCGTCCTGCTTGATGAACCCTTTGCCGGCATTGATCCGCTCTCGATCGCTGATATCCGCCAGCTGGTGCTGCAGCTCAAGGATCGTGGCATTGGCGTGCTAATTACTGATCATAATGTGCGCGAGACTCTGGATATCGTGGATCGCGCCTGCATCATCTATGATGGCCAGGTGCTGTTTTCCGGTTCCCCTGAAGCGCTGGTCAATGATGACAATGTGCGGCGGTTGTATCTGGGTGAGGGGTTTGCATTGTAACCATGCCATCGACCCGGCACGATCTGGAATATCCCATTAACAGCACTTGTAAATCGGCGGTGCAGCCATGGCGCTAGGCCCCCGCCTCGATCTTCGGCAGAAACAGTCGCTGGTGATGACCCCGCAGATGCAGCAGGCGGTCAAACTGCTGGCGCTGTCCAATCTGGAGATGGAGGGGTATCTCAACGAGGCGTTGGAGAAGAACCCGCTATTGGAAAGCGAGGGGACAGGCGAAAGACCGGAATCGGCTGAAGCGCCAACCCAAAGCGATGATGCTGGAGATGCCAAGGCCGATAGTAGCGAGCAATTCGCCGATAGTGCCACAGACGCTAGTCCGACCGAGGCAAGTTTCGAGGATGCGCCTGCGCCTGAAGGGGCCGATACACTGATCGCTGCCGGCGCAGGCGAGGCCGATGCGCCGCTCGACAGCAACAGCGATACCGATGTGTTCCATCATGACTCCGCCGCCGATATGATGGGCAGCGCGGCACTGAGTGTGAGCGCTTCATCTGGCGGCGGCAGTGAAGAAGGCCCGGACTGGGAGAATATGCTCGCCGACAGCATCAGCCTGCACGACCATCTGCGTGCGCAAGTGGCGGCGGTGCTGGATGGTGAGGATATGCTGATCGCCGATCAGATTATCGGCCATATTGATGACAGCGGCTATCTCAAAGCCGATACGCTCGCCTTGGCGCATCAACTGGGCGTCTCGGTGGACCGGTTGGAAGATGTGCTGGCGGTGGTGCAGCAAAGCGACCCCAGCGGCGTTGGCGCACGGTCTTTGAGTGAGTGTATCGCCATACAGGCGCGTGAGGCGGACCGTTATGACCCGGCTATGGCGCGATTGATTGACAATCTCGATCTGGTGGCGCGGCGCGATATTGCGCGGTTGAAGCGGCTGTGCCGGGTCGATGAGGAAGATATTATCGATATGATATCCGAACTGCGCGATTATGACCCGCGTCCGGGAGCCGCTTTTGCTGGGTCTGCCGCAGCGCCGGTAGTGCCCGACGTTTTTGTCCGGCCCAAGCCCGATGGAGTTGGCTGGCATATCGAGATGAACCCGGCGACGCTGCCGCGCCTGCTGATCAACCGGCGTTATCATAGCGAGCTTAGCGAAGGGCTGCAGGACAAGGCGAGCAAGGCATGGCTCAATGAATGTCTCAATGATGCCAGCTGGCTGATCCGCACGCTCGACCAGCGCCAGCGTACCATCACCAAGGTGGCGACCGAGATCGTCAAGCGGCAGGAAGGCTTCTTCCGCGAGGGTGTCGCACATCTGAAGCCGCTGACTTTGCGTCAGGTGGCTGACGCCATCGAGATGCACGAGTCCACCATCAGCCGCGTGACCAGCAACAAATATCTCAACTGCGATCGCGGCACATTTGAGCTCAAATATTTCTTCACCACCGCGATCCAGTCCGCCGATGGCGGCGAGGCGGTATCATCCTCGGCGGTCAAGGACGCGCTCAAGACACTGATCGACAATGAGGACCCGAAAAAGATCCTCTCGGATGACAAGCTGGTCGCGATGCTCAAGGATCAGGGCTATGATATCGCCCGCCGCACCGTGGCCAAATATCGCGAGGCGATGAATCTCGGTTCTTCGGTACAAAGACGCCGCGAAAAGGCGATGCTGGTGAAATAGCTTTCTCCTCCCCATTCATGGGGAGGGGGACCGCTGAAAGCAGTGGAGGGGGCGAAGCCGAAGGCGAGCTGCGACCACAGCATCCTCGCCCTACGGGCTGAGGCCCCTCCGTCAGCTACCTACGCTTCGCTTCGGTATCTGCCACCTCCCCGTTGCTGCGCAACAGGGAGGAGATATGTTGGATTATCTGTTGGATTTGGCGCATTTCAGCGCTTCATAGGTGTGAACTTTGTGAACTTAGCAGCTTAACACTACCCTCAAAAATCAATCGCAATGCCATTGGATTCCCAGTCGCCATAACGGGTCGGGCCATTATTTTCCGGCTTGTTGTCTGACGCATTCAGCGGTTCAGGTTCCGGCACAGGTTCGTCCTTCCAGTGCTTGGGCGGCGTGACATGGTCCGGGCGTTTGCGCGCCGGTTGCACTGTTTTGGCCAACTGGCCTTTGTCGCTATCATCGTCCATTGCACGGCTTCCTCTAATGGCTGGAACGGATTGAAAATTCGCTATATTACTACCATATTGTAGATATGGGCTGGACTGCTGCTTTCCAAGCCCTGTCTGCCAACTCTGTCTGTGAGCGGTGGAGTCGTGCTGATAACCCCTGAAGCGGCCTCGACAACAGGAAAGAACCAATGAACCAGATGAAAACGGTCATGCTGCTGGCGGCGCTTACCGCTCTGTTTATGGCGCTGGGCTATACGCTGGGTGGCCCGGGCGGGGCGATGATTGCGCTGGTCGTGGCGGCGGGCATGAACCTGTTCACCTTCTGGAACGCGGACAAGATTGTGCTCAGAATGCACAATGCTGTCGAAGTGGACGCGCAGAGCCATCCTGACTTTTACAATATGGTCGCCCGGCTGGCGCATAATGCTGATCTGCCGATGCCCAAAGTCTATCTGATGGACACGCCGCACCCCAATGCCTTTGCCACCGGCCGCAATCCGGAAAATGCCGCGGTTGCTGCGACAACCGGTCTGTTGCGGATGCTCAACAAAGATGAGGTCGAAGGCGTCATGGCGCATGAGCTGGCGCATGTGAAGAACCGCGATACGCTGATCATGACTATGGTGGCGACCATTGCCGGGGCGATCTCCATGCTCGCCAATTTCGGCCTGTTCTTCCGCGATCGTAACGCCGGTCTGGCTGGGCTCTTGGCCGTATTCGTCGCTCCCTTTGCGGCGATGATCGTGCAAATGGCGATCAGCCGCACTCGCGAATTCGGTGCAGACAAAGGCGGCGCAGAGATTAGCGGCAAGCCGATGGCACTGGCCTCTGCACTGGCAAAGATTTCCGGGCAAGCAACGCAAATCCCCAATCCGGTAAGCGAACGCAATCCGGCGGCGGCACAGCTTTACATTGTGCCTGCCGGAGTGCGCAGCCTGTTTTCAACCCACCCCGACACCGGCGACCGTATCGAGGCATTGCAGCAGATTGCCGCAGATATGGGACAGGGGTCTGGCGGTTTTGGTGCTGCACCCGAGCGCAGTCGTGGCCGGGCAAGCGCGCTCAACCCTACAGGGCGGCGCTGACTTTCCTCCCCGCCTGCGGGGAGGGGGACCAGCGCAGCTGGTGGAGGGGGCCATCATTCTGGCCACTCCGCAAGTGGAGATCCCCCTCCGTCACCCACCTACGCCTTTGGCTTCGGCGGATGCCACCTCCCCGTGCACGGGGAGGATTTCATCTCATTGGAAAATGCCCTAAGCGCATCGCATGAACGATATTGCCGGATTAGACACCCGCCGTGCCGCGCTGACCATGCTCGATGCGGTGTTGCGTCGGGGCGATGCGCTGGATCAGGTGGAGGCGCGGGCCTGTCGTCATCTGAAGCTGCCTGAAGACAAGGCGATGGCGCGCGCCATAGCGGCGGAAACGCTGCGCCATCTGGTTGATCTCGATGCGCTGATTGACACGCGCACCCGCCAACCTCTGGCTGAGGATGCCAAGGCGCGCACGGTGCTGCGGATGATGCTGGCCCAGGCGCTTGTCCTCAAAACCCCGGCTCATGCTGTTGTAGCCACAGGCCTGGAACTGCTCAGCGGCGGCCCAAGGCGTTTGGCGCATGGCGTATTCGGCGCGCTGATGCGTGGCAATCCGACGTTGCCGGATAAGCCCACGCTGCCAGAAACAGTGGCGCAGCGCTGGCGAGGGCATTGGAGCGATGCCATGGTCGAGGGCGCCAGCCTAGGTCTCGCAAAATCACCGCCCGTTGATATCACCCTGCGTGATCCTGCCAGTACCGTGCATCCAGACGGCATAAAGCTTATGCCCGGCCAAATCCGCCTTAGCCAAAGCGGACCGATTACCGCCATGCCCGGCTATGCCGAAGGCGCATGGTGGGTGCAGAATATCTCGGCGGCTTTACCGGCAAAGCTGTTAGGCAATGGCGTGGACCGAACCGTCTATGATCTCTGCGCTGCACCGGGTGGCAAGACAATGCAACTGGCCGCGGCAGGTTGGCAGGTCACCGCGCTCGATCTGTCGGAAAAGCGCAACCGCCGCTTGTCTGAGAATCTCGAACGCACCGGACTCAGTGCCAATATCATCACCGCCGACGCCTTGCGCTGGTCGCCAGAAGCACAGTCAGATGCGGTGTTGCTCGATGCACCCTGCACCGCCACCGGCATCTTCCGCCGCCATCCCGATGTGCTGCATCGCATCGGCGCGCGCGATATTGCTGATCGGGCGGAGTTACAAGCCAAACTGCTGCACCGCGCTGCAGAATGGGTCAAGCCGGGCGGGCATCTGCTCTATGCGGTCTGTTCGCTGGAGCCGGAAGAGGGAGAGGCCCAAACCCCGCCATTCATTGCGGATCATCCTGACTTCGCGATCGACCCTATCCGCGCCGATGAACTGCCCGATGGTCTGGTTCCGACCGATAAAGGCTATCTGCGCATCCTGCCACATCATCTGGCGGAGCAGGGTGGCATGGACGGCTTCTTTATCGCTCGAATGCGGCGAAGAAACTGACTTATTTGTGGACAGAATGATCCATCGCGGTTGCGAATATCAGGGGTGAAAGTTAGGTGGCGATATGGCCCGGGCACCGCTTATTTCCCCCTCAATTCTTTCCGCCGACTTCGCGCGTCTGGGTGAGGAAATCCGCGCCATTGATACCGCGGGATGCGATTGGATTCATGTTGATGTGATGGATGGGCATTTTGTGCCCAATATTACCATCGGCCCGGCAGTGGTGAAGGCATTGCGCCCGCATAGCGACAAGCCGTTTGATGTGCATCTGATGATCTCGCCGGTCGATGCCTATCTTGACGCCTTTGCCGATGCCGGCGCGGATATCATCACCGTCCATCCTGAGGCTGGACCGCATATTCACCGCACGTTGCAGCATATCCGTTCGCTCGGCAAAAAAGCTGGCGTTGTGCTCAACCCCGGGACACCGGAAAGCGCCCTCGACTATATCATCGATGCTATCGATCTAGTGTTGGTGATGAGTGTTAATCCCGGCTTTGGCGGGCAGAGCTTTATCGATAGCCAATTGCGTAAGGTCGAAGCAATCCGCAAGCGTATCGATGCCACGGGCCGTGATATCCACCTCCAGGTTGATGGCGGTGTGGACGCCAAAACCGCGCCGCTTTGTGTCGATGCGGGTGCCGATGTGCTGGTGGCGGGGACCGCGACCTTCCGCGGCGGACCCGACCATTATGCGGCCAATATCAAAACATTGAGGGGCGAATGAACGCAGAGCCAAGCGCCAATCTCGCAAAAAGGCCGGTTGCTGAAGATCAATCATCGACAAAAGCCATACCGCTCGAGGCTGCAGACACCATGCCGGATCATATCGTCGCTTCAGAACAGGTCACGGCCAATGGCGCTACCGATGCGGAAAGCACTGGTGCTAACAATGGCAATATGACGGCAGCTGATCAGCTTACTGACCGGGCGCTGGTCATCCGCGCCGATGATGACAAAGGCCTGTCGCTGTCCGAAAGACTTATCAACGGCGTCTACCGCCTGACATGGCGCACGCCGCTGCATAAATTGCGGCTGCGTTCGACGGCTCCGTTGCGGTTACTGATAGTGCCGGATGATCCCATTCTCGGTAATGCGACGCGCGGCACCGCTATCCGCGCTGGATATTTTCGCTATCTCGGTATTGAGCAACCGGCCAAAGACTATAATTTCAATACCGCCAAACTGCCTTCGGGCTTTCAGGACTATCTCCATAGCTTTGCCTGGTTGCGCGATCTGGCCGCTGCTGCGCCGCGTGATAAGGTGCGGGTTTTGGCCGAGCGGCTGTTACAGCAATGGCTGGCCAATCATGGCGAAAGCATGAAGGCTCCGGCATGGCGGCCCGATATAGCGGCATGGCGGTTGATGAATTGTGCTGCTTATGCGCCGCTGATCATGGGCGGGCGCGACAAGACGCATCGCAAGCGGGTGCTGACGCAATTGGCGGTGACCGCGCGGCATCTCGACCGCACCGCGAACAAGGCAGAGCCCGGCATCAAGCGCCTGACCGCATGGGCAGGCGTAGTAGCGGCGTCACTGTTGCTCCCCGATGGCCATCCACGCCGCGTCTATGGTGAGGCGGGTCTGCGCCGGGCGATGCTGACGACATTCGGTGCCGATGGCGGCGTTTTCTCACGCGCGCCGATGGATCAATTTCATGCCATAGCGGTTCTGTCGGTCCTACGCTCGCTCTATGATCAGAGCGAGGAAGCCGATCTGCCCGAGGCGATCCGCGATGCACTGGATATGGCGATGGCGGCGTTTCAGGGTGTGACCCATCATGATGGCAGCATGGCCGGGTGGCAGGGCGCATCGGCGCTGAACTCAGAGACTCTGGAGCATCTGGTCGAGGCTAGCGGCACCATCGCCCGTCCGCTGCGTCAAGCACGCTATTGGGGTTATCAGCGGATCACTGCCGGGCGTACGGTGGTGCTGGTCGATGCCGGGCCGCCTCCCATTGCCCGTCATGCCGCGACCGGCTGCGCCTCAACGCTCGCCTTTGAAATGTCGAGCAATGGTCAGCGCATCATTACCAGCTGTGGCGGCGCGTCCGCCGTAGGTGCGGTGATTACCGCCAAACTGTCGCAAGGCCTGCGCGCCACGGCAGCGCATTCGACGCTCTGCCTTGATGATCTCAACAGCACTGCGATCCTTCCCAAAGGCCGATTGGGCAAGGGCGTAAGCGAGGTTGAGCTGGAGCGGCGTGAGGTCAATGAGGCAACGCGGCTGGAAATGAGCCATGATGGCTATGTCCGCCGCCATGGCCTGATCCACCGCCGCATCCTCTTGTTGCGCGCTGATGGTAGCGAGTTGCGCGGTGAAGACCTGCTGTTGCCGTCTGCAGAAAGCGCCAAGGCACGCAAGGCGCGTTTTGATAGCCTGCCATTCGCCATTCGCTTTCATCTCGGCCAGCATGTCGAGGCGCATGGCACCGAAGATGCACAGGGTGCGATATTGCGGCTCGATGATGGTCAGCTGTGGCAGCTACGAGCCACCAATGCAAAGCTGGCGATCGAAGACAGCCTATGGGTTGATGGCCATAGCCGACCCAAGCCGACCAAACAGGTTGTGATCCATGCCGAAACCGGGCCGGGCGGCGGTAATTATGGCTGGGTCCTAAGGAAAATGGGATAGGGCACGCACAATGAGCAGCGATAACATTACCATCAAGCGGGCCTTGCTGTCCGTATCGGACAAGTCCGGCCTTGTGCCGTTGGGTCAGCGATTGGCCGAAGCGGGCGTCGAACTGGTCTCTACCGGTGGCACCGCCAAGGCCTTACGTGAGGCGGGGCTGTACGTGCGCGATGTTTCCGACCTAACCGGTTTTCCCGAAATGATGGACGGCCGGGTCAAGACGCTGCACCCGATGGTCCATGGCGGACTTCTGGCGGTGCGCGATAATAGTGATCATGCCGGTGCGATGGAAGCGCATGGCATAGGCGCGATCGATCTGGTGGTGGTCAACCTCTACCCCTTCGCCCAGACGGTGGCGAGCGGTGCGGGCAGGCCGGAGATTATCGAGAATATCGATATTGGCGGGCCGAGCATGGTGCGCTCAGCGGCCAAGAACCATGCCTATGTCACCATCGTCACCGATCCCGCCGATTATGATACGCTGATCGCCGAGCTCGACAGCGGTGGCAATGCGACCACCCTCGATTTCCGCAAGCGCATGGCTGCCAAGGCTTTTGCCGCCACCGCGACCTATGACAGCATGATCGCCAGCTGGTTTGGCTTTGCAGACCAGGGCGAGCAATTCCCTGAAACCCTGCCCATGGTGACCAAGCGCGGTGATACGCTGCGTTATGGCGAGAACCCGCATCAGGCTGCGGCGCTCTATCTGCCTAGTGGCCCATCGGCCAGCGGCATTGCTCAGGCTGAACAGCTACAGGGCAAGGCGCTAAGCTATAACAATTATAACGATGCCGATGCAGCACTGGAGCTGGTCGCCGAATTTGCTGATGGCCCGCCAACGGTGGTGATCGTCAAGCACGCCAATCCATGCGGTGTGGCTACGGGCGAGACTTTGCTTGACGCCTATAACAAGGCACTCGCCTGCGACAGCGTTTCAGCCTTTGGCGGCATTGTCGCCTGCAACCGCCCGCTCGATGCGGTGACGGCAGAAGCAATTACCAGCATCTTTACCGAGGTGGTCTGCGCGCCTGATGCCGATGATGCAGCGCGCGCCGTCTTTGCAGCAAAGAAGAATCTCCGGCTGTTGCTGACAGGCGATCTGCCTGATGCCAAGCGTCCCGGCATTACGGCCAAGACCATCGCCGGGGGCTGGCTGATCCAGAGCCGCGACAATGGCGCGGTGGTGCAGGACGATCTCAAAGTCGTCACCAAACGTACGCCGAGCGAGCAGGAATTGCAGGACTGTCTCTTCGCCTGGACTGTGGCCAAGCATGTCAAGTCCAATGCCATTGTCTATGCTAAAGATGGCCAGACCGCAGGCATTGGCGCGGGCCAGATGAACCGCCGCGACAGCGCGCGCATCGCCTTTGCCAAGGCTGAGGAAGCCGCCGAAACACAAGGTTGGGCCGAGCCGCTCACCAAAGGCTCAGCGGTGGCGTCGGATGCCTTCTTCCCGTTCGCCGATGGCCTGATGGCGGCATTCGAGGCAGGCGCGAGCGTGGTGATCCAGCCGGGCGGCTCAATCCGCGATGACGAGGTGATCGCCGCTGCCGATGAGGCCGGTCTGGCTATGGTCTTCACCGGAATGCGCCACTTCCGGCATTGACTGTCCGATAAACCCGTTCGTGTCGAGCGAAGTCGAGACACTTTACTTGTCGTCTCTCGACTACGCTCGAAACGAACGGATAGAGCTTAGACCTGATCAACTCTTATCAATCACCACCTGATTGCGGCCATTTTCCTTGGCATAATATAGCGCCGCGTCGGCCCGCCTTAGCATCGCGCGCGGGTCGCCATCGCTGCCAAGTGTGGCGATACCGGCGGAGAAGCTGACCGTTCCAATCTGCTCTTCTGTCTCACGGATAGTGAAATTCTGGCTCGCCAGCTCGTCACGTGTTTTATCGACAATATCGAACACCTGTTGTGGCGTTTTATCGCTGAACAGCGTCACAAATTCCTCGCCGCCATGGCGCGCCAGATGGCATCGCTCGTCCGACATGCTGTTCAATATGCCTGCGACGCGCTTCAGCACCCTGTCGCCGACATCATGACCATAGCTATCATTAATCACCTTGAAGTGATCAATATCGATAAACGCGACCGTGAGCGGCTCAAAATTCTTCTTCGATTGTGCCACTGCTTCTTTCAGAACATCTTCAAACGCCCAGCGATTGGGCAGGCCGGTGAGCTGATCGGTCTCGGCCTTTTGTGTCGCATCATCCAGCTTTTTGCGCATTTTGACGACGTTGCTTTCGGCTTCTTTCAGCTGCCGCTCTGCATCTTGCGATTTCTTGATCATCGCATTGGTCAGGCTGAACAGCCTTGTCAGATGGTTATCGCTGCCCGCTGGCTGATCAATCTGCTCCATTTCCTGTTTCAACGCCTTGCTATAGTTGCGATTGTCACCGCGACTGTCGGCGATCACCTTATGGCCCTGGCGCAAAACTTGGGTGCCGCTGTTGATCAGCTTGGTAAGTTCAGAAAAGTCGAAAATATTCAGATGCTGCGCGGTCAGCTCATATACCGAACCCAAAGGTACGGTGCCGCGATCTTCCATGAGCGCGTCAATCTCCATGCACAGTTTCTGATTAGCACCATAAAGATACTCCCAGGCCAGTCGATAGGCTTCAGGCGTTGGGTCCAATTGCGCAGAGTCCAGAAAGTCGTAGATCGCCTCCAGCTTTTTCAGCCGCAACGGCTTTTCTTCTGGTGGCGCATCCTTCCAGCCAAAATATTCGATAACCCGTCGGCCCAGTCCCGGTGCGCTTGGCTCAGCATTGTCGAATTGAGAGTGAGAGTGCTTTGTCATTATGTCCACTTTTTGTTGCTGGACATAGTGACGGCATATTCTCTCAGAGCTTTAGCATCTGAGAGAAAAAATCTATTTCTTCAACCGCTACGGCCTCGTTCCCGACCCATGACTGCCAGAACGCCGCCGCATCGGCGTGTTGCCGCCGCGATTTTCGCTCGATTTGCCGCTATTGTGTTTTTTACCTCTATAAGGCTTATCGCTATTGCCGCCGACCTTCTTGCCATCCGGTTTGCGATTGTGCTTGCGTTCCCCATGGGGCTTGCGCTGGTCATCGCGGCGATTGTTGCTGCGCTGCTCGCCTGATGCCGCATTACCGCGATCATCGCGTCGTGGTGACCCGCGCCGTTGACGCTCACCATCACTCTGAGGCTCATCGCGACGGTTGTCATTGCGCCCATTTTCATTCTGGCGATTGAAATTGCGCTTCTGGCCATGTGGTTTGCCCCGACTGCCATCATTGCTATGACGGTTATCTCTGCGGCTACCGGCTCCGGAGCGTTCGCCGCGTGGGGCGCGCTCGCGGGTCTCGACAGCATCTTTTTCGCGATAAGCAGTTGGGTCATAGCTGCTGCGCTTCTCGCCCTGATCTGTGCGGTGATCACTAATGGTACGGGCGGGCCGACCATGCCGGTTTCCTGAACGACGGCCATCGCGACGAGAGTCGCGGGGATCATCGCGGCGCGCATCTCTGCGTCCGCCACGCCCACGCGGAGCCGGATCTTTTTCCATCTTGGCCGGGCCGGGCAGCGCCGCGGCGGCTTCGAGGAAACCTTCTGGCAGAGGCATTGGCGTCATCCGCACATCGGTAAGGCGTTGGATGTCGCGGATATAGACCTTTTCATCCGGCGCGGCGAAGCTGAACGCCTGACCATCGGCGCCAGCGCGCGCGGTGCGGCCAATGCGGTGGACATATTGTTCAGGCACATTGGGGATTTCATAGTTGATCACATGGCTGACGCCCGACACGTCAATGCCGCGCGCGGCAATATCTGTGGCGACAAGGATTTTCACCCGACCATCGCGAAAACCCTGCAAGGCAGTGGTGCGCTGCGCTTGGCTTTTATTGCCATGGATAGCGGCTGCGGTCAGTCCAGCGCCGACCAGATGGCGCACCACGCGGTCGGCCCCATGTTTGGTGCGGGTAAACACCAGCGCGCGTTCGACATCCCATTCTCTCAGCTTAAGGGTGAGCAGCGCCTGCTTTTCCTTCTGGTTGATATAGGTGATATGTTGTTCCACCCGTTCAGCAGTGGTGGCAGGTGGCGTCACTTCGACAGTCACAGGGTCATTGAGGAAACGCGCGCCCAGATCGGCAATCGCCTTGGGCATGGTGGCGGAGAAGAACAGGCTCTGGCGCTGTTTGGGCAGCAGCTTGTCGATGCGCTTGAGCGGCACGATAAAGCCCAGATCCATCATCTGATCGGCTTCATCAAGGACGAAAATCTCGACATCATTGAGCTGCAAGGCGCGTTGTTCGATTAGGTCGAGCAACCGACCCGGTGTTGCCACCAGCACATCGGTGCCTGCGGCCAATTTGCGGATCTGCCGGTTGATCGGCACGCCGCCAAACACCGCCTCGACAGAGAGGCGCAAATTACGGGCATAGCCGCGCATATTTTCGGCAATCTGCGCCGCCAGTTCGCGCGTGGGAGAGAGCACCAGCATGCGACAGCCCTTGAACGGACGGTTGCGATTCTGGCTCGCCAGATGGTGTAATGAGGGCAGCGAAAAGGCAGCGGTTTTGCCGGTTCCTGTCTGGGCGATGCCACACAGATCGCGGCCTTCCAGCAGCGCTGGGATTGCCTGTTTCTGGATCGGTGTGGGGTCTGCATAGCCTTTTTTGGCCAATGCGCGGACAATAGGCTCGGCCAGGCCAAGCTGTTCAAAATAGGACATAAAATACCTTCAAATAAAGGCAGCGCGCACGTCAAGGATTAGCCGGACGCGGCGATGCGGGCGTAAAGACGTCCCGCGTGAAAAGGGAAGTGAAAACCATTAGCGCATAGAGGATCGACCGGTCCGGTTACTGCGCTGATTACCTTATATTGGATCAGGCCCGGCGTTCACGCTGTCGATATGATCGGATGGTTCATTCCACCGCGACACATGCGCTGCTGGCGGCCATGTGGACGGTTTTTGCTGGAAGTGCAAGCTTTATCGCTGCTTTACAGCAATTCCTCCCCGGGACGGGGAGGTGGCGCGCCGAAGGCGTGACGGAAGGGGTTCTCCGCTTGTGTAGCGCCTAGAGGCCCGCCCCCTCCACCTGTTTCGCCGGTCCCCCTCCCCGTGCCGGGGAGGATTTATTGTTGCGCCAATATCCTCTCGGCGAGTTTGAGATGCGGTCTGTCGAGCATCTTGCCATCCAAAGACACCGTGCCTGCGCCCGGATTATCGGCAAAAGCGGCAACCACGGCTTTGGCCTCGGTAATCTCTTCTTCGCTTGGTGTAAAGGCGGTCTGGATTGGCTCGACCTGTGCCGGATGGATCGCAAGCATGCCGGAAAAGCCATCGCTGCGCCCGGCCTCAGCATAGGCGACCAACCCTTCGGTATCGCGGAAATCGGCGTGCAGCGTATCAATCGCCTGCACGTCCAGCGCATGCGCGGTGAGCAGTACCTGAGCGCGCACCATTTGATAAGGGAAGGTCCATGATCCATCTGCCTCGCGCTTGCGCGATGCGCCGATGGCGGCGCTTAAATCCTCTGCGCCCCAGCTCAGGCCCGCGAGCCGTGCCTTGCCGGCAAACTTACCCTCAAGATAGCGGTGCAGCGTCATCGCTGCGCCCGGGGTTTCGGTGACTATGGGTAGGATGGCGGTGCTGCCTTCTTCCAGATTGGCCTTGCGCTCGCGCTCGAACAGCAGATGGTCAAGCTCGGCCACTTGTTCCGGCCCGGCGCATTTGGGCAGGACGATGCCGACCGGATCGGCATTGAGAACGGTTTCCAGATCATCAATCGCATCGCGGGTATCCAGAGGGTTGATCCGCAGCCAGAGATCGGGCGCGTCTGCATTATGTTTATGCGCGGCGATAAAATCATGGGTCAGCCGTCGTGCCTCCGCGCGCTTTTCGGGCACTACCGAGTCTTCCAGATCGATAATCACCGCATCGGCGCCGCTGGTGAGGGATTTCTCCTGCTTGCGAGCGGAATCGCCGGGTACGAACAGCATCGCCCGCAAAGGAAGGGCTGAGGCAGCGCTCATGCGGCGCTCGCTTCTTTTGGTGCCTTGTCCGGATTGGGCAACATCAACGCTGCGCGTTTGCAGCTGGCGACCAGCACATCCTTCTGATTATAGGTGCGATGGGCAAAGGTGACGATGCCCTGCCCAGGGCGTGATTTGCTGGGGCGCAGGTCGAGTACTTCGGTCTCCACCCGCACCGTATCTCCAGCAAAAAGGGGTGCTGGAAAGCGCACTTCATCCCAGCCGAGATTGGCGACTGTCGTGCCCAGAGTGGTCTCGCCGACCGAGATTCCGACCATCAGGCCTAGCGTGAAACAGCTATTGATGATGCGGGTGCCGAACTCGCTATTTTCCTGACACCATTGCTCGTCCAGATGCAGCGCCGCCGGGTTATGTGTCATGGTGGAGAACATAAGATTATCGGTCTCGGTCACGGTGCGGCGCAGCTCGTGTTGAAAGGTCTGGCCGATGGTGAATTCTTCAAAATACAAGCCGGGCAAGGCGCTCTCCTTTATGGGGTAAATTCTGATCGTAAGCGTTACATGGCAGTATGCTGATAGACAAGACGAGTGGCCATATGGTCGCGGGCCAAGGGTTTCATAAAAGCAAAAAAGGGAAAAAGAATAAAAGGGTCTCCCGAACGCCTTGTCCGCGCGAGTTTTGAAGCAGCGACAGCCAAAACCTTTTTTGCTTTTTTCTCTTTGTGGCTTTTATGAAACTTTATAATTCACCGAAATGGCAATTTGAGCGACCAGCCAAAGCGCCTTGGCTTGTCATTTTGCCACTCATCAAGCCCGATAGTCATCGCTTTATGCCCGCCTCGTGGTTCAGCTATATAGGTGCCGAATATCCTATCCCATAAGGCAAAGCAGAAGCCGTAATTGCTGTGGGTCTCTTCAGACAGCGTGCTGTGGTGGATACGGTGCATATCGGGTGTTACCACTAGCCAGCGTAGAGCTCGGTCAAGGTCCTTAGGTAAAGTGATATTAGCGTGATTGAATAGTGGGAAAAGTGAGAGCAACAGTTCGAATACGATGAGCGCACCCAGGGGCACACCGAGCACGAATGCCACCAGCATCTTATACGCCATGGAGAGGCCAATCTCGAGCGGATGGAAACGCAGCGCAGTTGTTATGTCGAAATCGCGATCGGCATGATGCACTTTATGTAAGCGCCAGAGCCATGGCACATGGTGCAACACGACATGCTGCACCCAGACCGCGAGATCGAGCAGCAGCACCGCCAGTAACCATTCGGCCCAGACGGGCAATTCGAGAAAGGGCAACAGTCCGAACTGACCATTGCCCAGCGCACTGATGCCGCCATAGAGCAGAATTGCCATCAGTGCCTGCACCCCACGTTCAATGGGCAGGTTGATGACGACAAACCCCAAATGGGTGCGCCAGCGTTTTGCCAATGGATCGGTCAAGCGCCGCCGTGCGATCAACCGCTCGGCGAGCAGCAGGACAAGCGCGGCGATGGCCAAAATGCAGGTGATCAGCCAGGGCTGATCGGCGGCGATCATGCGGCGTTGCTGTCCCGGGTCGTCTGACCAAGCGTCGGATAGTCGGTATAGCCCTCGGCGCTTTGCAGATACCATGTCGGGGTGAAGTGCCATGGCGTATCACCGCCTAGCGCAGGATTCAGCGGCGCATCGCTGCGCAGCCTTTCGACCAGATCGGGGTTGGTGATGAAGGGACGGCCAAAGCTGATTGCGTCGCACTTGCCGTTGGACAAAGCTTCTTCGGCACGCGCCTTGTCATAATCGCTGTTAAGGATCAGCGGCGCATCGAAAACTTCACGGATATGCGGGCTGACTGCGGGCACACCAGTATTGCCATAGGTACCAAAGGGCGGTGGCTCGCGCAGTTCAAGAAAGGCGATGCCGATATCGCTGAGCAGCTTGGCGGCGGCACTGAAGGTCTCGTTAGGCGTCACATCATCCGCGCCCTGGCTGTCGCCATTAGGGGAGAGGCGCACTGCAACCCGATCATTACCCCAGATATCGACCAGCCTTTGTGTGACTTCGCCGAGCAGGCGGATGCGATTGGCAATCGGGCCGCCATAGTCATCCTCGCGATGGTTTGTGCCTGAACGGATAAACTGGTCGATCAGATAGCCATTGGCGCTGTGCAGCTGCACCCCATCAAAACCAGCGCGCTTGGCATTTTCCGCTGCATTGGCATAATCATCGAGCAGCCGCGGAATTTCCGATAGTTCCAACGGTCGCGCCTCTTCATAGGGCTTCTTGCCCTCATAGGTGCGGGTATTGCCGGGACCAGTGGTGGCGGAGGAGGAGATCGGAGCCTCGCCCGCATTGAAATCCGGATGGACAAGCCTCCCCATATGCCAGAGCTGGCAGAATATGCGTCCGCCTGCTTCATGCACCTGCTCGACAATCGGCTTCCATGCCTCGGTCTGTTCATCGCTCCATATGCCGGGGGCGAAACAGGTGCCGAGGCCTTCCTGGCTGATGCCGGTGGCTTCAGAGAGTATCAGGCCCGCCGTTGCACGCTGGGCATAATATTCGCCCTGTATCGGATTGGGCATATGCCCTTGCGTCGCGCGGCAGCGGGTCAAGGGCGCCATGATGATGCGGTTCGGCGCGGTAATCGCGCCCAGCTGGATCGGATCAAACAGGCTGGTCACAATATACTCCGTTTTTCAATTTAGTTGCCAATCCAGTCGGCGATAGCGATGGTGGCGCGGTTGGCGGCGCTGTTGATTGCCTGTCCGACTATTGCGGCTTCGACATTGCCGACGGGTTCGCGTTCCTCAAAGCGACGGGTGCTGACCTCGCCGGAGCGCTCGCGCCGCACCGCGTCATAGGTGACGACAGCTTCGCCGGTGCGCGCGTCATAGCCGAAATTGACCAGTTCACCGGAAAGGATGGTTCCCTCACGGCTCTGCGCATCCTCAATTGGCAAGACCAGTCGGTCTGTACGGGTTCGTACTGTCTCCATCAGCAATGATTGGAACAGCCGCGTCGGCCGGTCGACCCATAAAGCCTGTTCAACATAGGCGATGGAGGTGGCATCCACCTGCACCGGGACCCTGTTGGTGTCGAGGCTTCGTGGTGCGGTGGGCAGCGAGACGATGAGTGCGCGCGAAGTGGTGGCATCACGGACACTGTCGCGGGCCAAGGGTTCGTTTGCGCTCAGCGTTAATAGCGCTTCTGGCGGATCACCGCTGGCCCCAAGGCTGACGCAGCCGCTCAGCAGCAACGCCAGCCCCGAAGTTATGACAAGCGATTTGAATGCCCTGGTCTTTGGGAGATGTGCAGCAATCATTGTTTATAGTCCGGCAGTGCGGGAGAGCCGAGCAATGCCCCGGCGCCTTCCTGATCGAGTTTTTCGGTAATCGCGGTGAGCGCGGCAGACATGGCGCGCAAATCGCGGATCAGCGCTTCGGTCTGTGGCAGTGTTTCATTGGAGAATTCGGCCAGCCCCGGCTGGGCGGCAGCAGAGGTGCGCTCCAGTTCCTCCATCGCGCCTTGTGCCGATTTCAGAGTCTCGCGCAGCTCGGCAGCGAGCGCCGTGCCTTCCTTGCCGATCAGGCCATTGGCATTATCTGCGAGCGTGCCATATTTATCCAGCGTGGTCTGGGTGGTCTTCAGTGTAGCCTGCAACTCGCGTAAAGATTTTCCGATCTCGGGTGACTGGCGGGCAAATTCTTCGGTGATCACTGCGGTATTGGCCAGTAACGCTGCGATTGATTCCTGATTTTCCGGTGACAATGTCTGGGTCAGTCGTTCTGTTAGAGTGGCCAGTCTTTCGATCAGCAAAGGCGCATTATTCAGCAACTCACCCAGTGCGCCTGGCTTGGTGGGAATAACTGGGACGCCTTCCGGTCCGGGGGTGGTGATCCGCTTTTGCCCTTTCAGCGCGCCATCGAGCATGATCTGTGGCGGGGCGGTAAAGCTGACGCTCTGGATTGTTGCAGTTGTGCCTTGCAAAACGGGGATATTTTCGTCGACCGATACGCGCACCCGGACAAATTCGGGGTCTTTGTCCCAGAGCTGGACTTCAGTCACCTGTCCGGCATTGACACCGGAAAAGGAGACGCCCGAGCCGACAGCGAGACCATTGACCGATTGTTTGAAGAAGATGTCATATTGCTTGCTATCTGCATCACCGAAGCGCGCTAGCCAGACGAAGAATGCCGCTGCTGCTAGCAACAGAACCAGGGTAACAGCCCCGACCCAGATATGGTTTGCGCGTGTTTCCATGGTGTCTGTCTAGCCTCTATTGCCGGTTTTTACAGCGCAAATTCGTGTCTGATAACGCCTATGGTGATGATTATATTTCATAATCAGCCGGATGCGCCCGCATTTGCGCCGATTTTGCAGCGCGCCCACGCGGGCCGTTAAAATATTCCTGTATCCAGGGATGATCGGTGGCCAGCAGCTCTTCAATGGTGCCGACGCCGATGACTTTTTGATCGGCGAGCACCGCCACCCGATCACAAATCTCGTACAGCGTATCGAGGTCATGGGTGATGAGGAACACGGTCAGGCCCAGTGTCTGCTGTAATTCGCGGGTCAGTTCATCAAAAGCTGCAGCCCCGATCGGGTCCAAGCCGGCAGTAGGCTCATCGAGAAACAGCAAATCAGGGTCCAGCGCCAGGGCCCGTGCTAGCCCGGCACGCTTCTTCATGCCGCCGGAAAGCTGTGAGGGATATTTATTGGCTGCATCGGCGGGCAGGCCGGACAGGACAATCTTGTAGAGCGCAATCTCATGGCGCAATTGCTGGCTGATATCGGGATAGAACTCCTTCATCGGCACGGTGACATTCTCGCCGACGGTCAGCGTTGAGAACAGTGCGCCGCCCTGAAACAGAACCCCCCAGCGGCGGCGAATGCCGAGATAGCGCTCATCACCACCACAGACATTGCGGCCCAATACGGTAATTTCTCCAGCATTGGGTTTCTGCAGGCCGATGATCGAGCGCATCAGCACTGATTTGCCGGTACCTGAACCACCCACAACCCCGATGATCTCGCCGCGCCGCACATCAAGGTCGAGATTCTCATGTACCACCTGCTCGCCAAAGGCGTTACGCAGGCCGCGAATGGTGATGATCGGCTCGCCTATATCGGGGAGATCAGTTGCTAGGGCTTGGCTTTCTTCTGACATTATTTCCGCCTTAACCCCAGCCAACCCAGGTAAAGAATACCGCAAAAAACGCATCCAGGACGATGATCATGAAAATCGCCTGCACCACCGCTGCAGTGGTGCGCAAACCGACATCCTCGGCATTGCCCTTGACCAGCATCCCCTGATAGCATCCAGACAGTGCGACAATCGCGCCAAAGACCGGTGCCTTGATCATCCCGACATAAAAATCGTGCATGGGGACCACTTGCTGTATTGTGGTAACGAAGGTGGTGATCGGAATATCAAGCGCGAGCGAGCATAGAATCGCACCGCCAAAAATAGCCACCATGGATGAATAAAAACCAAGCAGTGGCATCATCAGCACCGCCGCCAATACGCGCGGCAGGACTAGTGCTTCCATCGGCTCAACGCCAATGGTGCGCATTGCGTCGACTTCTTCGGTAAGCTTCATCGTGCCGATCTGTGCAGCAAAGGCAGACCCGGAACGCCCGGCGACCATGATTGCGGTCATCAATACGCCAAGCTCACGCAAAGTCAGCCGACCGACGAGATTGATGGTAAATATCTCGGCACCGAATTGCCGTAGCTGTACCGCGCCTTGCTGGGCGATCACGATGCCTATGAGGAAGCTCATAAGCCCAACAATGCCCAGTGCGGTGACGCCGACCAATTCAAAATGGCGCACAAGTGCACGCCAGCGAAAACGTGACGGGTTACGCGCAACATCGACGAAACTGACAAGCAATGAACCGATAAAGCCGATAGTGCCGAACGTGCTGCCCAGTGCACGCGATGTCGCCTCGCCCATTTCCGCCAATATCCGCAAGGGCGCGATCATTTCGGGCGCTTTGACCTGTCCCGGTTCATCGGCACTGGCTACCGCGCCCATCAGCCTGATCGCTTCTGGCGAGGCATGACGCACCTCGGCAATATGATCGCGCCGTAGCCTGTGGATCACCCAAGCGCCAACGGTATCAACCGCTTCCACGCCATCCAGATCAATAATATCGATTTGCTGATTGAGCCCATTGAGACGATGGTTCATTTCGCCGGCAGTGCTGATATCGAGCACACCGAAGAAATGCAGTACGGCCTGATTGTCTTCATCATGCTGAACAGTAAAATCGGCCACTTCGCTCATGATGGCGATACATGCGGGAAAGACTTCCGATTCACAAGGCTTTATGGTTTAGCGCGTTCGGATCTAAGCAATGTTAGAGCACAGCAGCAATGACTGACAGGGATGGACCATGCACCGGTTGGTGATTTACGATATGGACAAAACCATTACCCGGAAAGCGACCTATACCGCTTTTCTGGTCCATATGGCATTGCAGCTGGCACCATGGCGGCTGTTACTGGCACCAGTATCAGCGGTTTTCACTCTGGGCTATTTGCTCAAAATGATCAGCCGTTCGCGGTTAAAAGAGCTGAATCAGGCGCTTTTTATCGGGTCATCGGTATCTCTGGAAAAGCTGCAGCCACATATTCAAAGCTATGCCGACAAGGTGTTGGCTGACAATATTCAGCCTGGAGCCTTGCGCCAAATCGTAGTCGATAAAGACGCAGGATGCACTCTGATGATGGCCACAGCGTCTTACGAGCTTTATGTCCATGCTATCGCCAAGCGACTGGGCTTTGATGTGGTGCTTGGGACGAAATTGATGATTGATGCGCAGGGCCGGGTTAGAGCGCAGATCAATGGTGATAATTGCTATGCCGAGGCCAAGCTCGCGCGGATCACAGCATGGCAGCAAGACACTATGAATGGCACACAGCCACTAGAAATTATCCGCACCTATTCTGACCATGTCTCTGATGTTCCAATGCTTTTATTGGGCAGCGAAGCGATGGCTGTAAACCCGCATAAACCATTGGCCGACTATGCCCAAGCACAGGGCTGGCGTATTGTGGACTGGAGCCATTAGGATAGACGCTTGTCTCGCTGGCAGTGCACTTTGTCGAAGCTAAGTTGTGACTACTCATGTAGTCAGCTTTGGGTGACGAAAAGAAATAACGTCATAGTAATACACATATTTCTGATATATTGATAATCATTAGCGTTTATGGCGTCAGCTAATTCACGCATCAATCATGCCCGCAACAGGGGAGCTGCATTGCGTATATATTTCGATATGGTTGCGCTATGCTGCCTTGTCTTATATGCGGCCCAGCCTGCTCGTGCCTTGCCCTTGCCGCAAGAGGCTGATCCACTAGCTGAAGATCAGGTAGAAATCATAAGTGACAGTGACGTTGAGGATCAGTCCGACCAAGCTATAGCGACGATTGCTAGCGATGGTGCTCCGCGCCCGACGCGTGAGAATGGCCGGGATATTTATGCGCCAGAGGCTTTCTCCCGTTTCAACCCGCGCTCGGCGCTGGACATGGTCCAGCAAATCCCCGGTTTCACTATCTCTGGCTCCGATGCCAATGAGCGCGGTCTGGGTCAGGCACAGCAAAATGTGCTGATCAATGGCCAGCGTATATCCGGTAAAACCAATGATGCCGAAACTGCGCTCAGCCGCATCAACGCCTCGGCCGTCGAGCGACTGGAGATATTGGATGGTGCCACGCTGAATATCGCCGGACTGTCCGGCCAGGTGCTCAATCTGGTGGTTTCACGTCAAGGATTGACTGGCAATTTCAGCTGGAACCCGGTGCTGCGCCAACGGCTGGAAGATGACTGGTTTAGCGGTGAGGTCTCGGTCAGCGGCAAGCTAGGCAAGGCGGATTTCACTATCACGGTGGAAAATGATGCACGTCGGCAAGGTGGTTTTGGGCCGGAGACGGTAACCGGTCCTGATGGTGACTTGCTGTTCTTGCGGGACGAGTTTGCCCGTTTTTTCTCCGATCGTCCGGCGCTGACGCTGTTTTATGGTCGTACCAGCGATGCAGGCTCAATATTCAACTTTAATGGCCGTTTCCAAATTCAGAATTTCAGCACCGAGATCGAAACTCTCCGCACGCAGGAAGGTGTTCCTGATATATTGGAACCATTTGATAGCAGAGAAGATGAGCGCAATTTCGAGATCAGTGCCGATTATGATTTTGCACTAGGGGGTGGACGTCTCAAACTCATCGGGTTTCAGCGCTATGAACACAGTCCGACAGTAGATCAATTTCTGAGAATATTTGGTGATGACCAACCAGCTACGGGCAGCCTGTTTGACCAGACCGCCGATGAAGGCGAGAGTATTGCCCGTGCCGAATATGGCTGGCGCTCCAAAAATGGCAATGACTGGCAGATCGCGGCAGAGGGTGCGTTCAACTTCCTCGATATTGAGGCTGAACTGTTTAATCTTGACCGTAATGGGCAATTTGTTCCCACTCCATTGCCGAATGCCACCAGCCGGGTTGAGGAGTTACGCGGAGAGGTTATTCTTACCTATGGTCGTCGTCTAGCATCCAATCTCACGCTCCAATCCAATTTCGGCGCAGAATATAGCGAGATTTCACAAACAGGCCCCTCTGGCCTTACGCGCAGTTTCGTCCGTCCAAAGGGCTCGGTCGCCCTGACATGGAACACCAATTCCAATCTCGACCTTAATTTCACTCTGGAGCGTAATGTAGGGCAGCTCAATTTCTTTGACTTTATCGCTCAGCCCAACCTTGGCAATGAAGTGGATAATGCCGGAAATGTGCAATTGGTGCCTGAGCAGAGCTGGAATTTCGAGATAGAGGCGCAGCAAAGTCTCGGTTCGCTCGGCAATATGAATTTGCGGCTTTTCTACACCCTGATTAACGATGTTGTGGACCGGATTTCGATCGATAATCCTGATGGATCGCTTGGTGAAGGGCCAGGAAATATAGGCAATGCCTGGAGAGCAGGTGCCGAGCTAAATGGCACGCTCCTGCTCGATGATCTTGGCATAAGAGGGGGCCGACTGGATGCAGGTCTTTTCTGGCAGACCAGCCGCGTTGATGATCCATTGACCGGCGTTTCGCGGCGCATAAATGACGACCGCATTTACACCATTGATCTTACTTTCAGGCATGACATCCCCAATACTGAATTGGCATGGGGAACGACCTTTTTCCGCCGCGAAAATTCCAGCGGTTTCCGGCTCGATCTGCGCAGCCTCAGTTTTGAAACCGAACCGGATCTTGGCATGTTCTTTGAGCATAAGGATCTGCTCGGTATGACAGCGCGGCTGAACATCACTAACCTTTTCGGGCTAAGCGATGGCTTTTTGCGTGAGTTTTCGGAAAATCGGCGCGACGGGCCAATTGCTTTTACCGAGAGGCGCGAGCGTGCCTTCGGCCAGATTTTCTCACTCGATCTTACAGGTACATTTTAGCCATCAAGCCACATGCAACAGGCTTGCGATACAGGCCGGCTATGCCTAACTCCTGTCGGTAATGCCGTCTGATACCTCTCGCCCCGATGATGCCCTGCCCGACTGGAGCGTCATCCGGCGTTTTCTGCCTTATCTATGGCCCAAGGATGCGCCTGGCCTCCGGCTGAGGATTGTTATCGCGCTATCGCTGATTCTGGCCAGCAAGGCGATTGTTCTGTCCATGCCCTTTGCTTTCAAGGCGGCGGTCGATGCTATGTCGGGAGAGACATCTGAGGCAGTTACGCTGATCATGGCGCTGGTGGGGCTCTATGCTCTTGCCCGCTTTGGCGCAGTCATCTCGGACAATATCCGCAATATCGTGTTTGAGCGCGTTGGCCAGCGTGCGACGCAATTATTGGCCGAGCATGTCTTTGTCAGGCTGCATGGCCTCTCTTTGCGCTTTCATCTGGCGCGACGCACCGGGGAGATCACCAAGGTCATCGAGCGCGGCACCAAGAGCATCGACATCATGCTCTATTTCCTGCTGTTCAATATAGCCCCTACGATTATTGAGCTGACCGCGGTGCTGGTGATCTTCTGGATCAATTTCGGCTGGCCGCTGGTGGTGGCAACGCTGGTAATGGTCGCGCTGTACACTCTGTTCACAAGCCGTGTCACCGAATGGCGCAGCAAACTTCGCGCCGAGATGAACAATCTCGACAGTGAGGCGCTAGCCAAGGCGGTGGACTCGTTGCTTAACTATGAGACGGTGAAATATTTTGGTGCCGAGGACCGCGAAAGCGCGCGTTATCAGACCGCAACCCGCGCTTACGCTGATGCCGCCGTCACATCGGAAAACTCGCTGGCGCTGCTCAATATCGGCCAGTCCTTCATCACCAATTTGATGATGGGTGGGGCGATGGCATTCACCGTATGGGGCTGGTCTACCGGCCAGCTGACCGTTGGCGATCTGGTGCTGGTCAACGGGCTTTTGCTCCAGCTGTTTCGGCCACTCGACATGCTCGGCTGGGTGTATCGCACCATCCGCCAAGGGCTAGTCGACATGGCAGCGATGTTTCGGCTGATCGACACCGATACCGAGATTATTGACCAGCCCGGTGCGCAACCCCTTTCATTGGTGGATACCGGCATTCGCTTCGACGACGTGACTTTTGGTTATGATGGTGATCGCATGATCCTCAATGGTCTCAGCTTTGAGGTTGCGGCGGGCGAGACGCTGGCGATTGTTGGCCCTTCAGGCGCAGGAAAATCAACCATCGCACGGCTGCTCTTCCGTTTCTACGATGCCAAAAGCGGCGCGGTAATGATCGGCGGCGAGAATGTCGCAGATGTGACGCAAGCCTCAGTACGCAATGCCATCGGCATCGTGCCGCAGGATACGGTGCTGTTCAATGACACTATTGGCTATAATATCGCCTATGGCCATGGCGATGCTAACGACGCGACCGTGCGTGAAGCAGCGCAGGGCGCAGCCATCGCCAATTTTATCGAAGGCCTGCCCCAAGGCTATGATACCCCCGTAGGCGAACGCGGTCTCAAACTCTCAGGCGGAGAAAAGCAACGCGTCGCCATCGCCCGCACTTTGGTCAAGAACCCACCGATATTGGTGCTCGACGAAGCCACCAGCGCACTCGATAGCCGCACCGAAGAAGCGATCCTCGACACATTACGCGACATCGCTCAGCAACGCACCACGTTAGTTATCGCGCATAGGCTTTCCACCATTACCAATGCTGACAGGATTATCGTGCTCGATAAAGGCAAGGTGGCAGAGAGCGGTACGCATCGTGCACTGCTAGCTAAAGGCGGTATCTATGCTGACATGTGGGCAAGGCAACAGAGTGAAGAAGATAGCATAGCTGCAGAATAGATTCTGTAACAACTCTATTGTTTCAAACGCTTTATATTGCGATGCCAATAGGAGCAGCGTAAACACTGCTTGAATATTGCTTGATCAGTATTGGGGGACATTAGGTGATAGAGCTGCTGATCGGCATGGTGCTGCTTGCGCCTTTGACAATCATCATATTGCTCGTCGTCAATTTTTCCCGCACATCAAGGGTTAGGGAGAGCGTTAATCGATTGCAGGATGAGGTTGTGCAGCTCAGGCGAACTATTAGCGATATGCAAGATGCAGGGTCGCCGCCTTTGTCTGAGGATGCTGCTGTGCAGGTAGAACCGCAAGATGGGCCGGGATCGCTGGATGTAGATGCTCTAGATCAGACAGAGACTGCTACGCCTGTCGCAAAGCAGGATTATCTAAGACCTGCAATGCGGCGACCAGAAGCTACCTATTCCTCAAAATCGGATGAGGATATCAGCGATCGGGCCTTGGCTATAGGACGTACGGAAGCGGACCGACTGACCGAACAAACCTCGCCTGCCGCTTCGCAAATGTCGGAAGCGGACGAACCCTATGATGTTTCAGAGAACGGCTTCCAAGACGCAAGCGGTATCTTCAGTGGCCGCTCGTTTGAAGATGTCATTGGCGGCAAGCTGCCAATCTGGATCGGCGGGATCGCGCTTATTTTCGCGGCTTTTTTCCTGGTCCGGTTCACGATTGAGGCGGGGCTTTTCGGGCCGCGTGCGCGCAGTATCACTGCGGCGCTTTTTGGTCTTTTGCTGATCGGGATGAGCGAATTTGGCAAGAATGTACCGCGTCTAGGCATTGCCTTTGCTGAGGATCGTCGCATCGGTCAGTCCCTAGCTGGTGCAGGGATCGCCATACTCTATGCCACGCTTTATATGGCCAGCGAGCTTTATGGCCTGTTGCCGCTACTCTGGGCCTTTGCCCTGGTCGTCGCCATTAGTGCGCTCGCTTTCGCTCTCGCTTTGCAGCACGGCCCGGCAACCGCGATTATGGGCGTTGTCGGAGGCTTTGCTGCGCCATTTGTCGCGGGCATGAACGCGGATAATCTGCCGCTGCTGCTCAGCTATCTTGGCGTATTTATGGCGGCATTGTTCGCGCTTTCCATCTGGCAGCGCTGGCTGTGGCTGATGCTGATGGCCGTCGTCGGTGGCGGTATCTGGACCTTGGCGCTGCTCGAAACAGCGATCGATGGATTGCCGCTGCTCGGTCTATTCATTGTCGGTGCGGCCATAGCTGCCATCGCCTCGGCATTGCGCTTGGATAAGGCCGAAGAACAAGACCGCCCAGATGACGATGAGACAGATCACAGCACGATGCGCGACCGTTTTGCCGAAATGGGTTTCGATCAGATCGCTATCTATCTTCCGCAAGCAGTAGCCTTGGTACAGTTGTGCATATTGCTACCAAGACTGGAATTCACGCCATTGGGATGGGGATTTCTGTTTGCGATCTCCGTCCTTTCCCTGTTACTGGCATGGCGCGACAAGCGGCTCTTGCTACTTGCTTCGTTCACCGCCATCGGCTTCCTTTTCCCAATGCTGGCTGGCTGGTATATGGGTGGCAAGCAGGATTTTATGCTGGCGGTTACGCTTGGCTATATGGCTTTGTTTGCAGGAACGGCACATATACGCATCCAGCTGCAGGGCATACAGACCGCAGGCGCGCGCGGATGGGCATTGATGGCGTTGCTGCCGGTTGTGGTAACCTATTTCATTCTCATATTCCAATATGAAGGCGCGCTTTCGCAACCGGGATGGGGCTTTATCGGGCTGACAATGGCCTTGCTATGCACTTTGATCGCATGGCGTTTTCGGGAGACCGGAAGCAGTGATGCCATGGTCAGTTTGGTCGCAGCAGCTGTTACTGCGCTTCTGGTTGGCACCGGTCTGATGCTCATCCTTCCGGGTGCCTGGCTTGCCTGCATTGCTGTCGCGGTGATGGCCGGTGTCGCGGCCTGGGGCCATTTTATAGGGGCGACCAAGGTTCGCTGCCTCTCCTATATTCCTTTGCTGATAGCCGCTTTAGCGATGCTGATTTCCGCAGAGCATGTCATCGGGCAAATGGTGGTGCCGCTTGCTGGTGGCTATACTCAATATGACCTCTTGCCGCCGCCATCGGCGCTGATTGTCGAAGTGCTTTTGCCGGCATTGTTGCTGATTAGCTGCCTGTTTGTGCCGCAATTGGGCATAAGTAAAAATGGTCACATAGCCACTCTGGCTATTGGCAGTGGCTTTGCTGCGTTGTTCGTCTGGCTGCTCGCCAAACAGCCTTTTGCGATTGTTAGCTATGATGACTTTATGCGCTATGGCTTCCATGAGCGGGCGATAATAACCCTGGTTCTTGCTGCATTGGGTGGTGCTTTATTCTGGCGTGGACGTGACTGGATGCGGACAACTGGCTTGGTTTTCATCCTTATGATAGTAGCACGTTTTGTCTGGTTTGATCTGATCATGTTCAACCCGGTCCTGCGCGAACAAGCGGTCGGGCCTTGGCCGTTGGCCAATATGGCGGTGCTGCTTTGTGCCGTACTGGCGCTGCTTTTCTGGTGGCTCAGCAAGACGAGTGATAATGGCGGATTGCCGAGTATCGCAGGAAGGTCGCTGGCCTTGCAGAGATGGTCTTATGGCAGTTCGCTAATTCTTGCAGTTGTTACAGCTTTGGTGCTGGTGCGGCAGGGCATTCATGGCGACATAATTGCCGATCTCCCGGTCACAACGACGGAAAACTATCTCTATTCCGCTGCACTATTGCTGCTGGCCTTGGCATGGCTCGGGATGGCGATATGGCGTGGTGGTCGTACCTTGCGACAGGCAGGGCTTGGTCTGCTAACGTTGGTCACACTCAAAGTGTTTCTTATTGATGCGGCCGCGCTGGAAGGCCTGTTACGGATCGTCTCGTTCCTTGGCCTAGGCATCGCGTTAATCGTCATCGGCTGGGCCTATCGTCGCCTATTGGCCAGAGACGCTGTGGAACTGGCTTAAGGCTGTTGATGCTGATAGCCTGAAGAACCGATTCAATATCCATAGGGTCGATATTTAGCGCAAAGCAGAGGGTAGCGAAAGATGGCCGGAACAATTGCTGCTGACCCACAGGAAATTCTGCACCAGACTTTCGGGTTTCCCGGCTTTCGCGGCAAGCAGGAAGCCGTGATCAGTCGGGTATTGCGCGGCGAGAATACACTGGCAGTGATGCCCACCGGCGCGGGGAAATCTCTTTGCTATCAACTGCCTGCATTGGCGCGGCAAGGCACAGCAATTGTTATCTCGCCGCTGATTGCGCTGATGCATGATCAGATCCGCGCGGCAAAGGCGGTGGGGATCAGGGCGGCGGCGATGACTTCAGCCGATCATGATAATGCGGCCACAGCAGATCGATTGCGGCGGGGTGAATTGGACCTGCTCTATATCGCGCCCGAACGGGCAACCATGGCTACATTTCAGAGTCTTCTGGCGGCCACTGATATCGCCCTGTTTGCCATTGACGAGGCGCATTGCGTTTCTGAATGGGGGCATGATTTTCGCCCGGATTACCGCCTGCTGAGGCCGCTGCTTGATGCGTTTAACCATGTGCCCCGCCTGGCGTTGACGGCAACGGCGGATAAGGTGACACGTGAGGATATTCTCCATCAGCTCGGTATCCCTATAGAAGGCTTGGTGCTCGCCGGATTTGATCGTCCCAATATCCGATATGCCATCACCCCGCGCCAAAATGCCGGCAAGCAGATTGCCGAATTTCTCGCGCGCAATCCGGGTGCCGGAATTGTTTATGCGCCGAGCCGCAAAAAGACTGAGAAGATTGCCGCACAGATTGCCGCAACCGGGCGTTCTGTTGGTGTCTATCATGCTGGCTTGCCGCCAGAAGAACGCGCCCAAACCCAGGCCGACTTTGTACGGTCAGAAGATATGGTGATGGTCGCCACCATCGCTTTCGGCATGGGGATCGACAAGCCTGATGTGCGCTTTGTTGTGCATGCTGGCTTGCCCAAATCGCTCGAAGCCTATTATCAGGAGACGGGCCGTGCGGGCCGCGATGGTGATCCGGCAGAGGCGCAGATGTTCTGGGGCGCGACGGATTTTGCCCAGGCGCGGCAATGGCTGGGCGAGGTTGACGAAAGCCGCTTGGTGAGCGAGCGGGCGCGGCTCAATGCGCTGGCGGCTTTGGTCGAGACACCGGGCTGCCGCCGCGTAATATTGCTGCGCCATTTCGGTGAAGACCCGCCAGAAACCTGTAGCAACTGCGATAATTGCGAAAACCCACCCAATATACTCGATGTGAGCGAGATGGCGCAGAAGCTGTTAAGCGCCGTCTATCGCACAGGCCAGAGCTTTGGCATCATGCATCTGGAAAAGGTGCTGACCGGTCAGGCGGATGACAAGGTGCTGGCGCGCGGCCATGACCGGCTTTCTGTGTTCGGTATTGTCAGCGCCGAAGATGCGCCGCTGCTACGCCCGGTGATGCGGACTTTAATGGCGCATGAGATGCTGGTCACCACCGATCATGGTGGTCTGGCACTCGGGCCAGCAGCGCGTCCAGTTCTGCGTGGCGAGCAACGGGTCAGCATCGCCGAACCGCCCAAGAAAAAGCGCCGCAGCCGCGAGCGCTCGCAAATGCCCAATCCAGTTGGCGATCCGCTGTTCGACGCTCTGCGCGCCAAACGCACCGAACTGGCACAAGAGCGCAATGTGCCGCCCTATGTTATCTTTCACGACAGCGTCTTACGGGCCATGGCGAGTGAAAGGCCTGCATCACCTGTCGATATGGCGCAGATTTCTGGCGTCGGCGCGAAAAAGCTGGAAGCCTATGGTGATATTTTCTTGGATGTGATCCGGCGGCATTAAATCCCAGCCTCCATTTACGTCGTGCCTGCTCTTCGACTGCCTGCAAGGCAGGCGCTCAGGATAAACTCGGCTATGCCGAGGCAGGGGCAGGGCTTTTTTGACTCGCGCAAAGGCACAAAGGCACAAAGATATCGCTTAATATAGCATCCTCTTCGTGCCTTTGCGCCTTTGCGCGAGAATATAACTGGCAATGCTAAAGTCTTATCCCCGCCTTCGCGGCGAGGATGATTGCACCAATTCTCTTTTTGGAGTTTCAGTTCGTTTGCCCTAAAATCAGGGCATGAATGTCTTTCACGTCTTCACCCTGGCCGCTGCGCCATTGCTGCTTTCAGCGTGCAGCACCACATCCGCCACGCCAATCTCCGAAAATCCCGCCACCGATAATTTCGGCGAACCCTTTGCCGACGCCATCCCCGCCGATGTCCGCCGCTTTATTGTGCGGCGGCAGGGTTGCGATCATTTTCGCGGTGAGCCGCCCTATGATGAACAGCGGGCTGAGTTTCTTGCAAAGCAGATCGAAGAAACCTGCACCGGCACTGATGCAGAGCTAGCCGGTCTGCGCCGAAAATATGATGATTATGCCGCGATTATCGCCGCGCTTTCAGACTTTGAAGATTCGATCGAATTGCCTTAAGCACCGACTTATGAACTCTCTGCGTATCATCGCCCCAGCCCTGGTGTCTTTGTTCGCGCTTGCTTGCAACGCAGAACCACAGGGCGAGCCTGTAAGCGATAACGCCGCCATTCCTTCCCCACAATCGGAGACTGTTTCCATGTTCCGCACCCTCACGCCCGAAATGCTCGTTTCTCCGCAGATCAGCACCGCCGATGTCGCCGCCGCCAAAGAGCAGGGCGTGACCCTGATCGTCAATAACCGTCCCGATGGCGAGGCCCCGGACCAGCCCGCAGGTGCGGAGATACAGGCCGCAGCCGAAGCAGCGGGGATTGCCTATGTCGAAATTCCGGTCGGCCATGCCGGCTTCTCCGCGCCGCAGATCGAGGCGCTTAATGCCGCATTGGTGGAAAATGGGGATGGCAAGACGCTGGCCTATTGCCGCTCCGGCACACGTTCGACCTTTTTATGGTCGCTGGCTCAGGCGCAACAGGGCATGGCTCCGGAAGAACTGCGCCGCCTGGCAGGCAATGCCGGCTATGATATTAGCCCGATCACCCCGATGCTTGACGCGCTATCAGGAAAGGCGAGCGAGTTTTGAATGATATGGATTATACTGGGTGATATTATTGCGCCATAATTGCCTATTTCGGCATGTTTGACATGCTGCGTTCATAAAAATAGCCTATATTATGAATTATCGCTATCTTCTATACTCGCTTTGAGCATTAGTAGCGACTGATAATGCGTTTATAAACCATTGTTAATTATTGGAAAAAGGGGCTTTTCATGACAAAGAATACCGGATTGTTCGCGATCATCTTGCTACTCAGCGCATGCGGTAGCTCTAATCCTACGGAAATCGACTCCATTACCGGTAGTCCAAGCCGCTCCGATATCGTCAAAGTATGCGGCGTTGAATTCGCGCAGAATGCAGCGCAGATAGATAAGCAGACGCAGTCTGGCATGGAAAATCTGGAGAAAGACGGCACGATTAGCGAAGAAGATCTGGGCCGCATGCGTGACGTTAATGCAGGCAGCCTCGATAGCTATCGCGAGGGCATGGAGACTTGTTGCGACAAGCTAAGCGAATCCATCAGTGACTTGAATGAGAAACAGCGCATGATCGTATATGCCGATATGCTGTCTATGGTCGACGATCTGACACCTGCGGAAGAACGGCAGTTGAGTGATTGGCGCTTTGAAGCAAAGGACAATATTCCGCCAAGCGAAAGCCGCGTAGTTGCTAATATCCCTTCAGATTATAGGCGGTGCGAAGGCAATTTAAAGGCTGAAATAGCTACAGCGCATCAAACGCAAATGAATGATATTCTAAGAGAATATGGTCTCGACAATTCGGCCCAGCGTAGTCAGCTTGATAGAATAAAGCGGCTCAATGATATTCGTCGACGCCCGGTATATGTTCCGTGAGGGAATATAGCCTGATATGACATTAGCGCCGGGTGCACCAAAATGCACCCGGTACACTACACAAACAATTATATGACCTCTCAACTCTGGATCCTCCTCGGGTCTCTCCTTGTCATCCTCGCCGTCACGGCCTTGGTGCGCTTTTTGCGCATGGGGGAAGTCGCGCTGCAGGGGCGGGATGATGCGATCCATTGGGCCGATATCAACATCCCTTTTTTCCATGGCAGCGATGCACTGGTAGCAGAGGATGGGCAGGCGGCCTTGGTCAGCGATGCCGAGGGGCAGGTGGTGCTGGTCAAGCGTCATGGTGCGAAATTTGCCGCGCGGTTGATTGATCACTCGGTAAAGGCCGAGCGCATTGGTCCCGGCGGCGGAGGCGGTGAGTGGCGAATTGACAGCGGTGACAAACATTTCGGCGCGGTCAGCCTGCGGCTCGACCATGCGGGTGCGCAGAAATTGCTGACAATGGTGTAAGTCGACGATATACAAGTCGCGATGATGCCTGACCTCCCCGATCCGACGCAGATTGCTATCCCGCTGTTTATCGGCGCGATTCTGTTTGAGCTGTGGTTTGTCCGCAAGCGCAACCGGCTCGCCTATGATCCGCAGGATACGCTGACATCTCTGATGCTGGGGCTGGGCAGCACCGTTTCCGGGCTGCTGACCGGTGGGTTTTTTCTTGCCGCGGCTTTCTGGATTTATCAGTATCGTATCTTCGATATCGGCTTTGTGTGGTGGGCCTGGCCGGTGGCTTTTGTGCTCGATGATCTGGCCTATTATTGGAAGCATCGCCTCGGCCATCGCATGCGCTGGATGTGGGCGGCGCATATCATCCACCATAGCAGTCAGCATTATAATCTCTCCACCGCGCTGAGGCAGACATGGACCGGCTTTCTGACGCCCGGTTTCCTGATCTCTATCCCGCTGTTTCTGCTCGGTTTTCATCCGCTGCTGGTCGCCTTTTGCGGTGGCATAAACCTGATCTACCAGTTCTGGATCCATACCGAAGCGATCGACAAAATGCCGCGCTGGTTTGAGGCCGTGATGAACACGCCATCGCATCACCGTGTCCATCATGCGACCAATCCGCGCTATCTCGACAGCAATTATGCCGGGGTTCTCATCATCTGGGACAAGATGTTTGGCAGTTTTGTACCAGAGACTGATGAGGAAGAGATACGCTATGGCATCATCAAACAGCTGGGCAGCTTCAACGTGCTCTGGGCCGCATTTCATGAGTGGATCGGCATCGCCCAGGATATGTGGCATGCGCCCGATTGGAAGGCGCGGCTTAACTATCTGATCCGCCCGCCCGGCTGGACGCATGACAATAGCCGCCTGACTAGCGATAGCATCAAGGCGCGCTGGCGGGCCGAGAGAGAACAGGGCGGGCAGGGTTCGTCCAAGTCGGTATCGCCGCCTGTTATTGAACCGGCGGAATAATGGCTGACAGGCCGTTGCCAATGGTTGCTGCTTCGGTCCTGCCTGACGGTCTTTCCCTTATCCATTGTCAAGACGCTGAGGTTACTTCTCAGCTTCCCATGCTGGCGCGATTGGGTGCGGACATCCTCGATCATTTTGATCCTAATGTGCTGGTCAGGCGCTTTCGGCGCTACTCCGGCTGGGCATTGCATATGGTCGAAACGCAAGACGCCAAACCGGTTGCTTTCAAACTAGGGCATACCGAGAGGGACAGTACCTTTTATAGCTGGCTAGGCGGCGTCGCGCCCGGTTGGCGCGGCCATGGGTTGGCAGCAGCGTTGATGCAGGCGCAGCACGAATGGGCGAGAGCACAAGGCTATCGTGAAGTCACCACGCGAACACGGCAAGACAATGATCGCATGGCACAGATCAATCTGGCGGCGGGTTTTGTCGAAACCGGTTTGCTGGAAAAAGAAGATGGCCGCATGATGCGCTGTTTCGCGAAATCACTGGTTTAACTGACCGATTAAATCGGTTAGGCTATTGGAAAATATAAAACAGAAAAACACGATAAAGAGCAGGACAGGATATGGCAGAATATGACGTGATCGTCATTGGTGGTGGCAGCGCAGGAAGCGCGGTTGCCGGACGGTTGAGTGAAGATCCCAATCTTTCAGTTTGCCTGTTGGAAGCTGGGGGTCGCAATAACGGTATGCGCGTCAAAACGCCGGGGCTTATGCCGTTTCTGCCGAAAAATGCTAACTGGCGATTTGAGACTGTCCCGCAAAAAGGGCTGAACGGACGCATTGGCTATCAGCCGCGTGGTCGTGGTTTAGGTGGATCGAGTGCGATCAACGCGATGATCTATATCCGCGGGCACCGCTGGGATTATGACAATTGGGCTGATCTGGGCTGTGATGGTTGGGCCTATGACGATGTGCTGCCCTATTTCCGCAAAGCTGAAAGCAATGTGCGTGGTGGGTGCGATTATCACGGCGCCGACGGCCCGCTCTCAGTCAGCGACCAGAAATGGACCAATCCGCTGAGTAGCGCCTTTGTCGAGGCGGCCCGCGAATTACAGCTGCCCCATAATCCTGACTTCAATGGCGAGAAACAGGAAGGCTATGGCTTTTATCAGGTGACCCAGAAAGAGGGCGAGCGCTGGAGTGCAGCGCGCGCCTATGTCGAGCCTAATCGCGAGCGCGCTAATCTCGAAATCCGGACCGGTGCTCTAGTAGCGCGACTGGAGATGAACGATGGGCGCGTCACCGGCGTGACGTTGAAAAAGGGCTTTGGTGAGGAGACACTCACGGCACGTCATGCGGTGGTGCTGTCCGCTGGAGCCTTTGGAACACCGCATATCCTGCAGCTTTCGGGTATAGGTCCGGGCGAGCATCTGCAGCAACATGGTGTCAGCGTTGTCCAGGATAACCCACATATCGGTTCGCATCTGCAGGACCATATTGATTATGTCGCCAGCTTTGAGACGCCCGAAAGCCAAGACAGTTTCGGCAATACGCTCGCCGGCACGGTGCGTATGGGCAAAGCCTTTCTGGAACATCGCCGCCAACGCACTGGCATATTGACCACGCCTTATGCTGAGTCAGGCGGTTTCGCTCGCTCACAACCGGATGCGCCAGCACCGGATATCCAGTATCATTTCGTCCCGGCGATGCTGGAAGATCATGGGCGTGAGAAGGTTCCGGGCCATGGCTTTAGTTGCCATGCATGCGTATTGCGGCCGGAGAGCATGGGCACAGTGCGGCTGGGCAGCACTGATCCGAAAGCGGCACCGGCGATTGATCCCAATTTCCTCAATGACGACCGCGATATCGCGGTGATGCGTGCCGGGGTGCGGAATATGTATCGTATCTTCGAGTCACCATCACTGGCGCAATATCAGCCCAAAGATCGCTATCCGGTCGATCTGGATGATGATGACGCATTGGACGAGATCATCCGCAACCGCGCGGATACTGTCTACCATCCGGTCGGCACCTGCCGCATGGGCGCCAATGATGACGATCCGCTGACGCCGCGTCTCAAATTCCGTGGGCTGAATGGGCTCTACGTCGCGGATGCCAGCATCATGCCCAGGCTAGTCAGCGGTAACACAAATGCGCCGAGTATCATGATCGGCGAACGCTGCGCCGACTTTATGAAAGAGGATATGCGGGCCTAAGCACCATCATGGTTGGCAGCCACTACCTTCGCGAAACGCCGATGACAATTCAGTATAAAAATGCTAATTTACATCATTATACAGCGCAAGGAGGCCAGTCATGTATAGTGAAGATCCTGTTGGCAAGGCGATAGAAGAGAATTATCTCGGTCAAAACGGGGTCTATACCGGCCAGTCAGCTTCCAATGCCTTTGGCTATAGTGACTATCTGAATAAGCAAAACCAGCCAAATCAGGTCGGTTACACAGCTGGTTCGAGAGGGTCTGCTTTAGGTAACCTGAGGATTTTTATAGTCATCGGCCTGTCAGTCTGGGCGTATGTCCAGACGGGTAGCTGGGCTACGACAGGGATCGTATGCGGTGTTTCCTTCATCAGCGTAATGATCTTAGGCAGATTGCTTAAGGCTTTTCTGCGAACCTGGCTTGGCCGTCTGGTAAACGGCATAATACAGACCATTATTACCTTGACTGCGCTGGCTTTTATTGCCGGTATGGGAGTGCTTGGCTACGCCGCCTTTACAAGTGGCGGTTGAGCCTTTCCCATGTTTTGCTACAATTGAAAAAAAGGCCGGAGCATTGCTGCTCCGGCCAAGTTGCAATTGTTCGCAGGAGGAACCTAGTGAGGGCTGCGGGTTCTGCGTCGCCCGCTGCCCAATGGGGGGATTTCGTTTCTGGTCATGCGGCGAACCGAAAACCGGTTCCCACTTTTTCTGCTGCATTCCCTAATAATTATAAGCGCGCTCTCCATGCTCGCCGAGGTCGAGGCCCTCGCGCTCGACATCTTCTTCAACGCGCAATCCGGTGGTGTATTTGGCGACGGTAAAGGCGATGGCCGATCCGGCTGCAGCCCAACCAATCGCTATCAGCACCGAGACGACTTGCTTGATAAACTGGTCGCCAAAGGCATAGTCCGCACCACCTTGGCCACCGAGGATTTGTAGATTGACCACGGCGACGCCGACTGAGCCGACAATACCGCCCAATCCGTGAATACCAAAAGCATCAAGGCTGTCGTCAAAACCCATTTTCGGTTTGGCGACCATCACGAACCAACAGCAGATAACCGATGCGAGACCGCCGAGCAGGATGGCACCTGCTGGACCGCTATTACCCGCAGCAGGGGTGATGGCGACCAGCCCGGCAATGGCGCCGGAACAGGCGCCAAGAAGCGACGCCTTATGACCCAATGCGCGCTCGGTCAGCATCCATACCAGAACACCGCCCGCAGTTGCGGCAAAGGTGTTGATCATCGCCAGAGCCGCATCGCCATTGGCTTCAAGAGCGGAGCCGGCGTTAAAACCAAACCAGCCAACCCAAAGCAATCCAGTGCCGATCAATGTCATGCTGAGCGAATGCGGAGCCATCGCATCTTTCTGATAGCCGATACGCTTGCCAACGATCAGCGCGCCGACCAGTGCCGATACCCCGGCATTGATATGCACCACTGTACCACCGGCAAAGTCCAGCGCTTCCCACTCGTTGAAAATATAGCCGTCGCCATCCCACACCATGTGCGCGATCGGGAAATAAACTATGGTCAACCAGATGACCGCGAAGACCATCAAAGCCGAGAATTTCATCCGCTCGACCATGCCACCGACCACCAGCGATACGGTGATTGCGGCAAAGGTCATCTGAAAAGCGATGAATACATATTCGGGTATCTTGAAATCATCGCTAAATGTGTCGGCGAGGCTGTCCTTGGTCACATTT
This sequence comes from Pseudomonadota bacterium, assembly GCA_038748365.1. Taxonomy (GTDB): domain Bacteria; phylum Pseudomonadota; class Alphaproteobacteria; order Sphingomonadales; family Sphingomonadaceae; genus Alterisphingorhabdus. The sequence goes on along the minus strand of JBCDIZ010000003.1, from coordinate 103,539 downwards.
GCGAGGAACGCCTTGCCAAAGCCATCATAGAAATAGCCGCCATCGCCGCCAAAGGTGATCGAATAACCATAAAGCACCCAGAGAACCATGGCGAGCGAAGATACGGCGATAATCTGGGTTAGCACCGAGAGCATATTCTTGGTGCGCACAAGGCCACCATAAAAGAGCGACAGGCCAGGAATGATCATCGCCATCACCAATACCGTCGCAACCATCATCCAGGCGGTGTCACCTTTGTCGACAATGGGCGCCACTGCTGGCGCGGCAAGGGCGGGTCCAGCGCCCCATATCGCCAGACCCGCTATTAGACTTCCCTTGAGCAAACGAATATGCGCCACAAAGCTTCCCTGTATTATTGCGACCGCAAGGGCCTTATTACTTTGAGAGAATGAATGGCAAAGACCGTGCCAAACTGGCAAAACCAGCGGATTTGAGGGTTTGTAGAGAATGATGTCTAGCCGAGCCTGCCTAAAAAATAGGCGGTAAATTGCTGCGGCGCAGCATATTGCTCAATTTCGAGGCAATGGCGTTTTCTGTAAGATCATGTCGCCAGAGGTAGTTTTTCCAGAATATTCTGTGCCTCATCATGGCCGATAGCGATCAATTCATCGGCCTTGGTAAAGTCCTGAATGTCGATATGGCCAACGCTCAAAGGGAGTAACAGATCGGGGGGGTCACGTTCGAGCGAGTAGCGCGCCAGATTGGCCAGCGACAGGCCAACCGAGGCCTTGACCACGGCGACACTGCCGGGCTTGCGGCTGCTTTCATCGCCAATGCCTGCGGCTTCGGCGCGGCGGACATAATCGCTTTGCAGGCTGACCGCGACACAGGGCAGGTCGGGCGCCAACTCGCGCGCGGGGCGCACCGGCACCGGCATGCATGCGCCGCCATCGACCAGCACCATGCCGTCGCGCTCGACCGGCGGGAAGATACCGGGCAGCGACATTGAGGCGCGCACCGCAGGTAAAACCGGACCTGCATCCATAATCACCGTTTTGCCAGTAATCAGATCGGCGCCAACTGTGGCTACGGGAATAGAGAGATCAGCAAAATCGGGCTCGCCCAGATGTTCGATCAGGCGGCGTTCAATCTGCTTGCCGCCGATGATCGCGCCACGCTTCCAATGCGGATCGATATAGCGCAACATGTCGATAATGCTGGTGGAACGGGCAACATCTTCCAGCGCCTCCAGCTTTCCGGCTGCATAACAGGCACCGACAATCGCGCCTATGGAGGTGCCGGCAATTGCACTGATGGTGATGCCTTGTTCCTCCAGCGCATGGATCACGCCAATATGCGCCCAGCCTAGTCCGGCACCACCGCCCAGAGCCAGGCTTATTTTCATGACCAGATATCCTTTGGGCCTGGTCGTGCATCGGGCGCGTCGCGTTCTGCTGCTTCATGGGCAGTCAGCACATTGCGCGCCTGCTGCTCATCCTCTTTCAGCACCATTAGCCGCGCCGGGGTCATAAAGCCGAGGCCGAGGCTGGCCATGCCACCATCCATGATATGCGCCTCAATGCCTTCACCAAATAGCTTCAGCCTGGCGAGATCGGCCTGTAAACGGTCGGCATATTCGGCGATGGTGACGAGCGACATAGCTGTTCAAGTCTTGTCTTCAGCATGCGGCATGGAGCTTTGCACCCTGACTGGCAAGCCATCAATGCTCTGGGTTCGTCCGCTGATTTTTGCCAGCCGCGCTATCGGGTCCTGTGCCGCATGATATTTGGTCAGCGTTTCGCGTTCGCGCGCCAGTTCCATATGCGGCACACCCCAGCCGCAACTTGTCTGGACACTGTCAACGGTGATGTCGAAAATCTGCCTTGTACCGGGCAAAAGCGTAAAATTACCGATCAGGGAATCCCAGTCATCATCCTGAGGCAGAATGGCTTTGCCATGGCCATAGAGCCGTAGGATCAAGGCCGGGTTCTCAAAATTGCAGAACATAATGGTGATCCGGCCATCAGCAGTGAGATGCGCCTGGGTCTCATTGCCCGAGCCGCCAAGATCGAGATAGGCAACACGATTATTGTCCAGTACGCGGAAGGTATCCAGCCCCTTGGGAGAGAGATTGATCCGGCCCTCGGCACAGGCGGTAGTCACAAAGAACAGCGGCTGTTTGCCAATCATGGCGATATGCTTGTCTGTCAGCGCGTCGAAAAATTCAGCCATATCGCTTTAGCCTTACGCCGCCGTGCCACCTACAGTAATACCATCGACCAGCAAAGTCGGCTGGCCGACACCGGCGGGGACCGACTGGCCCGCCTTGCCGCAAATGCCGACGCCTTCGTCCAGCTCCATATCATTGCCGATGCCGATAACGCGCTCCATCACTGTCGGGCCATCGCCGATCAGCGTGGCGCCTTTGATTGGTGCGCCCAGTTTGCCGTCTTCGACCTTATAGGCCTCAGTGCAGGAGAAGACGAATTTGCCCGAAACAATATCGACCTGACCGCCGCCAAAGCTTTTGGCGAAGATACCGTTTTTGACGCGGCTCAGCAGTTCTTTGGGATCATCATTGCCCGCGCGCATAAAGGTGTTGGTCATACGTGGCATTGGTGCATGACCATAGCTTTCGCGCCGCCCATTGCCGGTGGGCGCAACACCCATTAGCCGCGCGTTGAGCCGGTCCTGCATATAGCCTTTAAGGATACCATCCTCGATCAGCACATTTTCCTGTGTCGGCGTGCCTTCATCATCGATGGAGAGCGAACCGCGCCGGTCGGTAATGCTGCCATCATCGACCACGGTGACGCCCTTGGCCGCCACCTGCTCACCGATACGTCCGGAAAAGGTGCTGGTGCCCTTGCGGTTGAAATCGCCTTCAAGCCCGTGACCCACTGCCTCGTGCAGCAATACGCCGGGCCAGCCTGGGCCGAGCAATACGGTCATCTCGCCTGCGGGCGCATCGACACTTTCCAGATTGACCAGCGCCTGGGCCAGCGATTCATCAATCGCGCGGTTCCACGCGCTTTCCTCGAACAGTCGATCGTAAAGATAGCGCCCACCAAAGCCGAAATTGCCGGTCTCACGGCGGCCATTGCTCTCGGCGATAATACCGACATTGAGTCGCACCAAAGGCCGCACATCTACGGCCTGAAAGCCGTCTGGACGGATGATCGAGACGACTGACCAGCTGGCCAACAGGCTTGCCGAAACCTGCGCGACACGTGGATCACGTGCGCGGGCAGCAGCGTCAATCTTTTCCAGCAGCGCCACCTTGTCAGAGAAAGGCACGGCAGTCAGCGGATTGTCATCGGTATAATGGTGCCGATTGCTGGTGTGTGGCGGCTTAGCCATCTGCGTACCGGTATCGAGCAGCTTGAGTGTCTCGGCGGCACGACGGATGCCTGCCTCGCTGACATCGGTGCTATGGGCAAAACCAGTCATCTCGCCGGAAACACCCCGCAGACCGAAGCCGCGATCGGTTGAATAATCGGCCATTTTCAGTCGGCCATCGTCAAAGACAAAGCTCTCACTGGCGGCATATTGCAGATAGAGCTCACCATCATCGCAGCTTTTCAGCGCCTCATGGGTGAGCTGTTGCGCGCGGTCAGCGTCCAGCGCGCCATCAGTGAAGATATGGTCGATCGGGTTTGTTAATACAGTCATGCTCCTAACATAGTCAGGAAATGCAGACGGTCCTATGATTTTTTGCTTTGGCTCTAAACCAAAACAGTCAGGGCTGAGCGTGTCGGGGTCGAAGACGATGCGAAGCATCAACCCCGTTTCTCAATATGGCGCTATGCCGATAGACACCTTTCGACAGGCTCAGGGTTAACGGTTTGGAGGCGCGCTTAGGCGTCCTCTTTAACGGCTTCCGTATCCGCCGGGCCACCGATCAGGATGAAGCGCCGGTCGCAATAGCCACAATCGACATAGCCTTTTTCGTCAATCTCCAGCCACACACGCGGATGGCCGAGCGCGGCGCCGCCGGGAATATCGCTGGCGCCATCGCAGGAGACGCGAGTCTGATTGACGTGAACAGTTTCCGGGTTGTCGATCATGGTTGCGATTTAGAGCCGGGCAGCATTAATCGCAAGGGCGATAATGCCGATGCGCAAACAAAAGCCGGATATGCTGTTATCAGAAATAGGTAACGGTAATCTCGAAGGTACCGCTATAGCGCCCCGGTGCCTGATTGGCGCCGACATTGAGGCGGCCACCGACCCGCAAATCGAGCAGGCCTGCCTCATCAAGAAAGCGGAATGTCGAGCCGTTAAGCGTCAGCAGATCGACATTCATGGTCTCGCTGCCACCCTCACGCGTTAGCACCGGGAAGGGCCCACGGGTGACAAAGATAAATTGCAGCGGCCCGCCATAGGTCAAGAATCGCGCCGCTGCGCCGCCATTGGCACCGCCGGTGACGCCACCGCTAACGGTGCGGTTGTCATTATTCGGGTTGATAACAACCGTGCCCGCACTGTCGCCTGAGATCAACGTGCCGAATTCCAGATCGCTGAGATTGACGATCGACAAGGGCTGCAGGGTCACAGCCTGCGCCTCGGCACGCTCCTGCGCATGCGCAGCTGTGCCGATAGCAAAGAATAAGACAGCCATAAGGGCGGCTGCGTAAAGGCGAGTGCGCAGGCCGTGTCCCACCACGGCCTTTGCGATATCTTTTCTGGTCATGGGGAATGCTATAGCCCGATGATGGTAAATATTGGCTATACGATATGGTTAACCGATATTAGGATATCGCCACCGGTTTTTGATAATCGCTTATCTGAGCAACCGGGTTGCGCTGGTGATCAGAAATAATCGACCGTGACATTGAACGTCCCGCGATAGACACCAGCGGCCTGATTGCGGCGCACTCTGAGCTGTCCGCCGACAGCGAAATCCAGATCACCTGTATTATCAAGTAGCCGGTTGCGACGGCCATCGAGACGGAAACGGTTGAGTCTCATTGTCTCGCTGCCACCATCGCGAGTGAGAGTAACACGTCGTTGGTTCAGGCTGATGCGTACCCGCTGATTGTTGCTGCCGCGGACCGAGAACAGGGCGCGATCCGGTGTACCGCCGGCGGCGACAGCATTGCCCAATATGGTCAGATTGCCATTTCTCGGATTGATCCGGATACGGCTGTTGCCAGTGCCGGGAATGATGCGGCCAAAGTCCAGCCCCTGATTGTTCTCTACCGTCACCGCAGCACGAATGGTGACATCAGCACGGCCCTCTTCCTGTGCAAAGGCTGAATTGAGCGGAAGCAATGTTCCACATAATGTCAGGCCACAAAGGCGCAGCATCGATTGCATTTTCCGTGTGTCTGGTCTCACGCGATATTCCCCAATTCGTCCTCCAAGCGGCACATATTAGTGAAGTTCAGACAAATTATAGTTGAGTAACATGGTTAATGATGAGCGTAGAATAGATGGTTATTACAGCATTAACCGGAACAGATTTTGCTACATCTCCAGCACATTGCTTGCCGTATTCCATCAGATCGGGCTAAGGGCTTGGCCATGAATCAAGCCACCACTCTCGCGCAAAGCGACGCCATCCCGGCGATTGCGATTAACCAGCTTAGCAAGACCTATGCGGGTGACAAGAAAACTGCCCCGAAAAAAGCGCTCGACAGTGTCAGCTTTGAGGTCCGGCGCGGTGAGATATTCGGCCTGCTTGGTCCCAATGGTGCCGGCAAATCGACGCTGATCAATATTTTAGCCGGACTGGTGAACAAGTCTGGCGGATCAGCCAGCATCTGGGGTTTTGATATCAGCGATAATCCGCGCAATGCCAAAGCCAGTATCGGTATTGTGCCACAGGAGATCATTTTCGACCCGTTTTTCTCGCCGAAGGAAGTGTTGGAGGTGCAGGCCGGGCTTTATGGCGTACCCAAAGCCGAACGGCGGACACAGGAATTGCTGCGTGCGGTACGGCTCGAAGACAAGGCCGATGCCTTTGCCCGCTCGCTTTCGGGCGGTATGAAAAGGCGGCTGCTGGTGGCCAAGGCGATGGCGCACTCGCCGCCGATATTGGTGCTCGATGAGCCCACCGCTGGCGTGGATATCGATCTGCGCAAACAGCTTTGGGATTATGTCCGTTCGCTCCATGTCCAGGGCGTGACCATAGTGCTAACCACCCATTATCTCGAAGAAGCCGAACAGCTGTGCGATCGCATCGCGATTATCAACCATGGCAAGGTGGTGGCGCTGAAGGACACCGCGGACCTGATCGGTATGGCGCGCGAGAAAAATATCGTGCTCAGTACTGCCTCTGAAATAACCAGCGCGCCGCAGCACGAACTGTTCGACCGCGCCGAACTCATCGACCCGCATACGCTGGAGATCAGCTATAATAAGGATAAGACCAATGCCGGTCAGGTGCTGAGCGTTGCGCGCGATGCCGGGCTGGAGATCGTCGATGTCACCACGCGTGAGGCGGATCTGGAGGATGTGTTCCTCAATCTGACGCGGGATGGTGTGTAATGGTTTTCCTATATTTGAAGCAGATAATCCCATCCCCAGCAGCTGCCGTCTGCACTAGAGTAGTTATATCGCGCGGTATAATCCCCCTCCCGCAGGCGGGAGGGGTTAGGGGTGGGCCCGAAATAAAGTTCGGGTTAGCTAGCAAATGAGACGTCCCTTCAAACCTCGTAATACAGAAAGGGCACAGGAGCTCAGGCGACAGGCAACACCAGCAGAAAGAAAGCTATGGCAATATCTTAGTAAACGCCAATTGCATGGCTATAAATTAAGCCGACAAATTCCTATTGATCCTTATGTCTGTGACTTTGTTTGCCGATCAGAAAAGCTGATTATCGAACTTGATGGCTATTCGCATGAGACTGCACAGAAAGCCAATGCCAATCGGACACGGTATCTTCAGCAGCAAGGTTATCGCATCATACGCTTTACAAATGATAATGTTTTTCAGAATGTTGAAGGCGTGTTGGTAGAGATTCAGAAATATTTGCAGAGCCTTGATAGGCCCACCCCCAGCCCCTCCCGCCTGCGGGAGGGGAGAATTAAGGAGCGTCCCTCCCGCCTGCGGGAGGGGAGAAAATGACCATTGTCGACCAATATGACGCCCTGATTATCGGTTCCGGCGCGGCTGGCCTTTCCGCTGCCATTGCTCTTGCGAGCGAGCGCAAGGTGCTTGTGCTCGCCAAAGGGGATATTTCCGGTGGCTCCACCGCCTGGGCGCAGGGTGGTATTGCGGCTGTGCTGGAGGCGGGCGATACGTTTGGGAGCCATATCGAGGACACTATGGTTGCCGGAGCCGGGCTTAACCGGCGCGAGACTGTGGAATTTGTGGTCGAGAATGCGCCCGATGCGATCAACAAGCTGATTGACTATGGCGTGCCATTCAATCGCGAGGGCGACAATGATCTGCACCTGACGCGTGAGGGCGGGCATAGCCATCGCCGTATCGTGCATGTTGATGATGCCACCGGATGGGCGGTACAGCAGGCACTGGAGCGTGCCGCCAATGCTAACCCTAATATCACCATCTTGCCCGATATGGTGGCGATTGATCTGATTGCTGACCGTCATTTGGAAAGCCAGACTGGTGAGGAACGCATCTGGGGGGCCTATACCCTGAACCGTCGCACCGGGCGGGTCGAGACGGTAACGGCGCGGTCAACGATTTTGGCGACCGGCGGGGCAGGGCGGACCTATCTCTTCTCCACTGCACCGCGCGGCGCCACGGGGGATGGTATCGCTATGGCCTGGCGCGCGGGTGCGCGTGTCTCAAATATGGAGATGATGCAGTTTCATCCCACCTGTCTCTATAATCTGGAGGTCAAAAACTTCCTGATTACCGAGGCGGTACGGGGTGAGGGCGGGCATTTGCTGATCCCCGATACCGGCTATCGCTTTATGGCCGATTTTGATGACCGGCTGGAATTGGCACCGCGCGATGTTGTGGCACGCGCAATCGACCATGAGATCAAACGCTTGGGCCTTGATTATGTCCATCTCGATATCAGCCACCAGCCCGCTGAGTTCGTCAAAGGCCATTTCCCGACCATCTATGAGAAGCTACTGAGCCTCGGCACCGATATTACCAAAGAGCCGATCCCAGTGGTGCCGGCACAGCATTATACCTGTGGCGGGGTGTTGATCGATCTGAAAGGGCGTACTGATCTCGACGGGCTTTATGCTGCCGGCGAAGTCAGCGAATCCGGGCTGCATGGCGCTAACCGTCTGGCTTCCAATTCCCTGCTCGAATGTTTCGTCTTCGGTGACGCCGCGGCGCGCGATATTCTCGATAGATGGGATGATATGCCCACTCCGCCAATGGTGCGCCGCTGGGATGAAAGTCGGGTCACGGATTCCGATGAAGAAGTGGTGGTGCAGCATAACTGGCGAGAGATACGCCGCTTCATGTGGGACTATGTCGGCATTGTCCGCACCACCAAAAGGCTGGAGCGGGCACAGAACCGGGTGCGACTGCTGGCGGAAGAGGTTGAGGAATATTATGGCAATTTCCGGGTGACGGCGGATGTGATCGAATTGCGTAATTTGGTGGATGTCGCTGGCCTGATCGTGACCTCTGCGTTGGCGCGGGAGGAAAGCCGTGGCTTGCATTATACGCAGGATTTTCCGGGCCAACTGGCCGAGGCGAAGGACACCGTCTTGCAGCGTGACTGACCGCGCCTAACGGTCTGCCAGCACAGCATTATCAATATCTTAACCTTATGAGTTTACCACCATCTGCGTGCCAACATTGGTACGCTTTCCTCCCTTCAGGCTTATAGCCTGCCTATGGGTCGTTCTTTGGAACGACCCATTTTTTTGCACCGCACAATATTGCCCAAGTGGCTGTGCTGGCCTATGCAGCGCCTATGAACGGATTGTATCCCGATCCCAATGATGGTCCTACCGCCGTTGTTCTGCTCTCTGGTGGGCTGGATTCCATGGTTTCCGCCGCTCTGGCGCGGGAACAGGGCTATGCCATTCATGCGCTGACCATTGACTATGGCCAGCGCCACAAGCGCGAGATTGAGGCAGCCAAGGCGATTTCGCACGAATTGCGTGCGGCGCAGCATATCATTTTGCCGCTTGATCTGAGGCAATTTGGCGGCTCGGCACTGACCGATGATATTGATGTGCCCAAAGAAGGTGTCGGTGATGGCATTCCGGTCACTTATGTCCCGGCGCGCAACCTTATTTTCCTCTCGCTGACGCTGGGCTGGGCAGAGGCGTTGGGGGCACGCGACATCTTTATTGGCGTCAATGCGCTGGATTATTCCGGCTATCCCGATTGTCGTCCGGAATTTATCGAGAAATTCACCGAGCTGGCGGAACTAGCGACCAAGGCAGGGGATGAAGGCAAGCCATTTACAATCCATGCACCACTACAGCATCTTGGCAAGGCCGATATTGCTCGCGAAACGGCGCGTTTGGGGCTGGACCCGGCGCTTAGTTGGTCCTGCTATGATCCTGCTCCTGACGGCCGTGCTTGCGGATTATGCGATAGTTGTCGCTTGCGTAAACAGGGTTTTGCCGAGGCGGGTCTGATCGACACGCTGGCTTATGTAGTGTGATACACAGGCCTACCCCTAACCCCTCCCGCAAGCGGGAGGGGAACTGGATCGCGCTATTATCTCTCCTCCAGCTTGCGGGAGGGACTGGGGGTGGGTTCGAAAGAGGCTTTTAATCTAGGCTATCCGTTTCCTCATTGGCCTCTTCTGCCGCTGAGGGCCCTTCTGCATCACCTGTGTCATTATCGTCCTCAGAAGCACCATTGTCACTGTTTGCAGCGGGTTCTGGCGCAGGCGAAGAACCATTTTCGTCCTCGCTCGTCTCCTCCGCTTCTTCTGCCAGCGGATTCTCGCCAAAACGATCGAGCGTAATCATATCGTCGCTAACCGAGCCTTCGAGCACATCAATATCGCCCAATTCGCTCTCGGTCGCTTCGCCTTCACCCTTGGCATTGCCGCCGCAGGCAGCGAGCGCCAAAGGCAGAAACAGAGCTGTGAAAAGAGCTGGCTTGTGAATGGTCATGCGCATTGTCCTTTCGCGCTACTGGTGCCCAGAGCATTGAGAAATGTCGGCAGATGTCGCTCCAGCGCTGCATCGAAATCTTCCATGCTTGCGTCCTTACCCAAGGCACGCAGGCTGGTCACCGGATATTCGCTGATCCCGCAAGGGATAATCCCGGTAAAATGGTCGAGCGCGGGATTAATATTGACGGCAAAACCATGCATTGTCACCCATTTGCGTACCCTTATACCGATGGCACCGATCTTCGCCTCGCGGCCATCCAGACCATCAACCCAGATACCAATACGCCCCTCAGCACGGCGCGCGGTGACATCGAAATCGCTTAGCGCATTTATGACCCAACCTTCGAGCGCATGGACAAAACAGCGAATATCCCGCCCACGCCGGTTCAGATCGAGCATCAGATAGCCGACCCGTTGGCCCGGGCCGTGATAGGTGTGTCGTCCACCGCGCCCGGTCTCGAATACCGGGAAATCCTGCTTTAGCAATTCGGACGGATCAGCGCTGGTCCCGGCCGTGTAAAGCGGCGGATGCTCAAGCAGCCATATCAGCTCTTCCGCTTCACCTGCCTGCACTGCTTGATTGCGCGCCTCCATTATGTCGAGCGCTTCTTCATAGCCGGTCAGGCCTCCACTCACCTGCCATTGCGGCATCGGTGCAGCAGCTTCGGTAGAGGCAGCCTTTTGATTTGCCAGAACAGTTTTCATTTTGTCGATGTGCGGGGCGCTAAACAAATTTGCAAGACCGATAATTCTCTAATCTCTCCAACAAAAGGATACATATTGGCGGTTTATGGGGCTGGACATGACCGGCAAGCTATCGCATGAGCAGCATGTTTCATGAGAGTGCAGCCAGTAAGACAAGCTGCTTACGTCTTTCCGGCCAAGGGTGGGGGAAATAAAATGCAAAAGCCTTTTGATTTTGGGGCAACTTGGAATGATGCCGTTTCGTTAGTGACAAGCAATGTCCAGATATTGATTGCGGTTATTGGAGCTTTCGTCGTTATCCCGCAGCTTATATTGGTGTTTATGATGGGTGAACCGCCGACGGGTAGCTCGGCTGACCCTGATGCTGTTTTTGCCGAGATTATGAGTTACTATACGGATAATCTGTTGCTGATTCTTATCGTCAGTATCATTGGTATTATCGGTACGCTGACGATCTTGACAATCTATCTCGATAGTAGTCGACCCACTGTTGCCACCGCTATTACTGCAGCTTTCGGTATGATTATCACGTATTTTATTACCAGCCTGCTTATGGGGCTCGCTATTGGTATCGGCTTTCTACTCCTCATTATTCCCGGCATTTATGTAGCGATCAAGTTTGTCTGTGCCGGTCCAGTGATTGTTGCCGAGAAGGTGCGCAATCCGATTACAGCTCTGCAACGATCATGGGAGTTGACCAAGGGTAATTCGCTGCGGATTTTTGCCTTTGTCCTGATCCTTTTTGTAGTTCTGTTTGTAATTTCGCTAATCGTTGGTCTGATTACTGGCATTTTCATGTTCGCTGGTGATGTTGGCACTGCAATTGGCCAGTTGGTGCAGGTCCTGTTCCAGGGCGTTGCAACCGCCTTCAGCTTGGCTGTCTCCGCAGCGATTTACCGTCAGCTCAGCGGACCCGATAGCGGCGAGTTGAAAGAAACGTTCGGCTGATTTGCCCGAATTCATTTCTGACAATTCTTATGCCCAAAGCTAAGGGAAATCACCGTGCAGCGTTTTGATATAGGCCGTGCCTTTTCCTTGACATGGGAAGTCGGGAGAAGCTCTTTTCTGAGCTGCTTGGCGCATGTCGCCATGGCAGGCGTGGCTTTTGTTGCCATCATTACGGTGTTTTCATTCGCCTTTTTTGGCGGTTGGTCGGTTTTGTCGGTGATGAACAGTCAGTCTTCCGGGCTTTTCAATGATACCGCCAGCTTTGTGGGAGTTGTGTTGTTTGCACTGGTTGCCTTTTTGCCGTTTATCGCTGTGCAAATGAGTATCTTCCGATCAACCTCTTCGTTTGAAGGTGTCGATTTTCCCAAAGCGTTTCTCTACGGTTATGGTGCCTCCGTACCCGTCGCTGTGGCAGTGGTTCTGGTCTATTTGCTTCTCGCTCTGCCACTGGGGGTTTTGTTCCTAGTCTTCGGGTTTGCCGTTTATGCGGGTGATTTCAATTATCTAAGCACCGCAGGTGGATTGATGGTCGGCTTTGTTGCGATCATTTTCCTTCTCTTGTTGCTTCCTGTGATGCTCTTTCTGGTATCGAGACTGGGTCTGGCCGGACCGATAATGGCTGCGAGAGGCTCTTATAATCCGTTTGCTGCACTGGCGGAGTCGTGGCGTCAGACTAAGGGGCTCACGCTCATCCTGATGGTGTATAATTTTATCGCCAATCTGCTGATCACAATAATCTATTACGGCATCGCCCTTTTCGGGACCTTGCTTGGCGCTGTTGGTGGGGAATATTTTATTCTGATATTCTCGCTCCCGGCCTATGTTTTCTATCTTATAGCGTCTGCTTTGGTGCCTGTAGGTATCTTCAGAACGCTGAATGATGGGCAGAATACCCAAGAACTCGAAGAAACCTTCGGCTGAGCCTATTCAATAATCGGTATCTGCGGTGCGGCATCGCGCTGCAGATGGCCGGTCAGGCGCGGGTCGGGAAGGGTCTCGATTTCGCGCTTGAACGGGACGAAGCCATGTTTGCAATAAAAGCTGAGCGCTGCCGGGTGATCCAGAGTGCAGGTGTGCAGCCAAACACGCTTCACATCATTGCGCCAGGCCAGCTTCAGTGTCTGGCTTATCAGCCATTCGCCATGGCCTTTACCGGCATAGTCTGGTGTCAGGCCAAGATAGACAATCTCGCATTCGCTTGACATGCGAAAGTCTAGCTCCACCATGCCACATGCTCTATCATCCGAGGCCTTTACAGCATAGCGGTGTATGTCCGCATCATTGAGCACAGCCTGCAATGCATCATCGGACATCAGCAATCGGCCAATCCATAACCAGTCCGTGCCGATTTCCCTGAAGAGCTTTCGATAGCTGTCACATGATGCTTCTTGCCACCGTTTTAGTTTGAGAACTGAAGAAGAGAATGGCTTTAGCTCGGGCGGTGCCAACATTTCCAGATAGGTGACAATCGTGGCGACATGGCCTCGTGGAACGGGAATAGTGTCGTCAGTCATGCTTTACTTTATCAAATGCTATTCCCAGATCGCCAGAGGCGGCAGGCTCATTAATATCGCATCGATATTGCCACCAGTCTTGAGGCCAAAAATCGTGCCACGATCATAAACCAGATTAAACTCGGCATAACGGCCACGGTAAATCAGCTGTGCGTTGCGATCGTCCATATCGAACGCACTATCCATCCGCCGCCGCACTAGCTTGGGGAAGATATCGAGAAATGCGCGACCGACATCCTGGGTAAAGGCGAAATTACGCTCGAAACTGTCCTCGCCATCACATTCGAGATGGTCATAGAAAATCCCGCCGACGCCGCGGTGCACTTTGCGGTGCGGGATATAGAAATAGTCATCCGCCCATTTCTTGTACTCGGGATAATATTTCGGGTCATGCGCATCGCAGGCTTCCTGCATACGGGCATGGAAATCGGCGGTGTCCTCTTCCTTGGGTAGCGCCGGGTTCAAATCCGCACCGCCGCCAAACCATGCTTTTTGCGTCACCAGAAAACGGGTGTTCATATGCACATTGGGGACATGCGGATTAGCCATATGCGCGACCAGCGAGATACCGGTGGCGAAGAAACGCGGATCATCGCCCGCGCCGTGGATTTGCTTGGCAAAATCCTCGCTGAATGTGCCCTCGACCATCGACACATTGACTCCAGCCTTCTCAAACACCTTGCCCTTGATCAGGCCGCTGCGCCCGCCGCCGCCCGGTGTGCCGTCGCCATCTTTGCGGTCCCATTCATTATAAGTGAAGCGGGCATCGCTCCCGGCCTCGCGCTCAATCGCCTCAAATTCGGCGCAGATATCATCGCGCAGGCTTTTAAACCATATATTCGCCCGCGTTTTCTGCTCGCTCCAGTCGGTCATATGTCTATCCGCTCCCTGTTCTTCTTCCGTGCTGTCTGGCACGCCGCTTGAAATCCGGCAACCCGGTTAGGGTTATCTCAAGCTGCACTGTGGCGGGACCGGTGGACAAGCGCTTTGATATGGATCAACCAATTGGTGTGAAACGTGTTTGCCGCAGCGCTTCGCCCAAGGCCATGGCGCTGGCGGTGGCAACATTAAGTGATCGCAAGCCTGGCGCCATAGGGATAGCGATGACCACATCACAAACCTTACGAACATGATCAGGCAGCCCAGCGCTTTCAGAACCTGCCAGCAACACATCACCTGGCCGAAAGGCGAAATCATACAGGCTGGCCTGTGCAGGATTGTCGAGTGCTATGATACGGCGGCTGTTGTCAGCCTGAAATACGCCACGGAAAGTATTCCAATCGGCGTGTCGGATAGTTTCAGCCTGACCGCCATAATCCATCGCCGCTCGTTTCAACTGGCGGTCACCCAAAGGGAATCCGCACGGCTCTATAATATGCATTGGCACTGCCATACAGGCGGCCAGCCTCAACATGGCGCCAACATTGCCCGCAATGTCTGGTTGAAACAGGGCCAGCCCAATGCCGCTACCGGCGCTGTCTTTCATGGTTAAACTACTCCAAAACAAAGAAATATTGTAGATAGATACAAGCTGTCAAAGGGTAAGCAGAAAAAGGCAGTTGGCAAGAGCGCCTGTTTGCGGTTAAGAGGCGCCCCAATGGCGATGGAGAAAGCCTGAAATACAAATGAATATGCAGGTCGGGTTTCTGCCTTTGTAGGAACCTTTTCCCCAATCGATCATTACTCAGATATACCTCTGGTTATAGAAACACATAGGTCGAATTGCATGGCAGAACAGCAAGTAATGGACGCGGGCTCGGTTGAGGGCGATGGTGAAGATGGCGTCCGTCGTCGCGACTTTATCCATATTGCGGCGGTAAGTTTTGGTGGTGTAGGTGCCGCAGCAGTGGTTTATCCATTGGTGACGCAAATGGCGCCTTCGGCTGACGTTCTCGCTGAAGCGTCCGTGGAAGTCGATGTATCCAGCATCGCACCAGGCCAGACAATCAAGACTGTATGGCGCAAACAGCCTATATTTATCAGTAATTTGACACCGGAAGAAATTTCCAGCGTCAAGGCGGTGGATGTTGCAACGCTGCGTGACCCGCAGACGCTGGAAGAACGCACCCAGCCGGGCAAGGAAAACTGGCTGGTTAGCAAAGCTGTCTGCACCCAT
Source organism: Pseudomonadota bacterium (assembly GCA_038748365.1). Taxonomy (GTDB): domain Bacteria; phylum Pseudomonadota; class Alphaproteobacteria; order Sphingomonadales; family Sphingomonadaceae; genus Alterisphingorhabdus. Next base: position 88,298 of record JBCDIZ010000003.1, on the reverse strand, counting down.
TTGGGCTGTGTGCCGCTCGGTGCTGCAGCCGGTGAGGTAAAAGGCGAGTTTGACGGCTATTTCTGTCCTTGCCACGGCTCGCACTATGATGCGGCAGGCCGTATCCGCAAGGGCCCGGCACCGACCAATCTGGAAGTGCCGGAATTCGCCTTTCTTTCTGACACAGTAATCAAAATCGGTTGAGGCAAGAGATATGAGCTTCCCCTGGGCAAAGAAGTATGAACCCAAGAATCCAATGATGCAGTGGCTGGACCAGCGTCTGCCATTTCCTCGTTTGGTATATGATGCAGTGGGCGCCGGATATCCGACCCCGCGGAACCTCAATTATTTCTGGAATTTTGGTTCGCTTGCCGGCATCGCACTGGTGCTGCAGATTGTCACCGGTATCGTCTTGGCGATGCACTATGCCGCCAATACGCAGGTCGCTTTTGGCTCGGTTGAGCATATCATGCGCGATGTGAATTATGGCTGGCTGTTCCGCTATGCGCACGCCAATGGCGCCAGCTTCTTCTTCATCGTGGTTTATATCCATATATTCCGTGGGCTGTATTTTAGCTCTTATAAAGCACCGCGTGAGATGATCTGGCTGTTGGGTCTGGTTATCTTCCTGCTGATGATGGCGACGGCCTTTATGGGCTATGTGTTGCCATGGGGACAGATGAGCTTCTGGGGCGCCAAGGTGATTACCGGCTTGTTCTCGGCCATCCCGTTGATCGGCCCGACGCTACAGGAATGGCTGCTGGGTGGTTTTGCACCGGATAACGCTGCGCTCAACCGCTTCTTCTCGCTGCACTATCTGCTGCCTTTTGTGATTGCCGGTGTCGTTATCCTGCACATCTGGGCGCTGCATATTCCGGGTTCTTCCAACCCGACCGGCGTAGAAGTGAAGTCGGAAGTCGATACCGTTCCCTTCCATCCTTATTATACTGCGAAGGACGGCTTTGGTCTCGGCATATTCCTGATCATCTTCACGCTGGTGGTTACGCTCGCGCCAAATGCTCTGGGTCACCCGGACAATTATATCGAAGCCAACCCGCTTTCGACTCCGGCGCATATCGTTCCTGAATGGTATTTCCTGCCCTTCTACGCGATCCTGCGTGCTTTCACCGTGGATTTCCTGTTCATCCCGGCGAAGCTGATGGGTGTGCTGGCCATGTTCGCATCGATCCTGCTCCTATTCTTCCTGCCATGGCTGGATAAGTCACCGGTGCGTTCGGGCAATTATCGTCCGTTGTTCCGCATCTTCTTTGTGTTCCTGCTGATTGATGTTGTCATCCTGACTATATGTGGTGGCGCTCCGGCGGAAGAACCCTGGGTGATGATCAGCCAGGTCGCATCGGCATATTATTTCGCCCACTTCCTGCTGATTTTGCCGATTGTGTCGTCCATCGAGAAGCCGAAGCCGCTGCCCAATTCGATTACGCAAGCGGTGCTGGGCAAGGGCGCTGATGCTCCCGCGTCGTCAGCCGGAACGACCGGTTCAGCCACTCCTGGCCTACAGCCTGCTGAATAAGGAAAAGAGTCAAACATGATCCGCGCAATCGCTACACTTGTTGGCGTCTTCTTTGTTGGCGTCCTGGTTTATTCCTTCGGCACTGGCCTGGTCACCTATCTGTCAGAGCCGCATGAAGAGACGGCCGAGCATGTCTTTCACAAGCATCCGGAGCATTATGATTTTGCTTCCGATGGCATGATGGGCAAATTTGACACCGCCCAGCTGCAACGTGGTTTCAAGGTGTACAAAGAGGTTTGCTCCGCTTGTCACTCGATGAAATATCTGAGCTTCCGCAATTTTGCTGACCTTGGATATAATGAAGATCAGATCAAGGCGCTTGCTGCTGAATGGGCGATCCCGCAGCCAAGCATCGACCCGGAAACTGGCGAGGTAACGACGCGCCCGAACATTCCGTCTGATCCCTTGCCTTCGCCTTTCCCGAACGAAGTTGCGGCGCGTGCGGCCAATGGCAATGCATTGCCACCTGATTTGTCGTTGATCACCAAGGCACGCCATGATGGCGGCAATTATGTCCGCTCATTGCTGCTGGGTTATCAGGAGCCACCAGCCGAATTAGCTGAGCAGTTCCCTGATGCGATGCCCGGTCCGGGCCTTAATTATAACCCCTATTTCGCCAATCTGAACCTCGCCATGGCACAGCCGATCGTGGTCGATGATCAGGTTACCTATGATGACGGTACTCCGGCGACTCAGGAGCAGATGGCTACAGACGTCGCCGCCTTCCTGATCTGGGCTGCCGAACCCAAACTGGTTGAGCGCCGTCAGACTGGTCTTGCTGTACTGATCTTCCTGATCATCGCGACAGGTCTGGCTTATATGTCTTATCGCACCATCTGGGCTGACAAGAAGCACTGATAGCTGCAAGATAGAATACAATAACAGGGGTGGGAGAGCGATCTTCCGCCCCTTTTGCATGATAGCTATGCGATATTGATTGCGCAGTAGTGCTTTACTACGGCAATACACAAGGTTATGATCGTCTCGAACTTCTTCAGGAGAGACGATGCTTTGCCGAATTTTGCCTGTCGCTATCGCTTTGTCGTCTGCGCTGATTTATGCTGCCTCTGGGCAAGATTTCGAACAGAAAGCAGAAGGAGCCGCGGCCGCCATTCCCGTCAAAAATAACGAAATGCTTGAAGCGGCAACTGCCATCAAAGTAGCCATGCGGCGCTATCACTATAATCCAGATGAGCTGAATGAACTCGAATATTTGAAAATTGAAGCTGCGATAATGGCGCTTGGTCACAGCGCAGTTGACCGGGATGCATTTTTGAAGGGTTTTCGCGAAATCTGGCAGGATGCCCCATTCTCTCATGTCAATCTGCGCAAGGCGCGGGGAACGGCAGCAGAGACCGCTACCTATCTTGATACTATCACTGTGGGACCTGATGCCGTGCAGCTGACATGGGCGGATGATGATGCCATTCTCACGGTCAATACCATGATGGGCACTGATACAGTCAGCGCTATTACCGCAGCCTATATAGAGTTGGAAGAGTGGGGCGCAGAGCGGCTCATTATCGATCTGCGTCAGAATACAGGTGGCGCTTTCGCAGTACGCCCATTGGTGGAGCATTTGCTTTCTCACCCCTATGATGCCGGTCTATTCGTCTCGCAAAATTGGTATGCGATGAATGCTCGTCCACCCAGTGCAAGAGATCTGGAAGGGCTTATCCCATGGGAGGGGTGGTCTATCACCAGTTTCTGGCGTGATGTGACCGCGACGCCGGCGACCAGAGTGCAATTTACCCCGGTATCACCAGCCTTTACGGGGCCAGCTTATGTTCTCACTAGCAAGAAGACAGCTAGTGCAGCGGAGCTCGCTGTAGATGCTCTTAAAGGGTCAGGGCGTGCAAAGATTGTTGGCGAACAAACGTCCGGTGCAATGCTTTCGCAAAAGCCGTTCGACATTCCGGGCGATATGCTCCTTTTCCTGCCGATCGCTGACTATTATTCGATCAAGAACGGTCGCATCGAAGGGCATGGTGTCGTTCCCGACATCGCAGTCGATGCTGATGAGGCGCTCAATTTCGTGCTAGCGATCAGAGAGTGAAGCAGTAAAGATAGGAGGAAATGGAGCGGGTAGCGGGAATCGAACCCGCATCACTAGCTTGGAAGGCTAGGGCTTTACCACTAAGCTATACCCGCTCAGCCGAGGCGCTATTGCCAGCATGTCGGCGTGGCGTCAATATTTTTGCGCATTGGCTTATTGGCGCGAAGGTTTAGCTTTCAGCCGCTTCTGCTGGAGCGCGGAAATAGCGGAACATATGTCCGACAAAATCGGCTTTGCCGAGTTCCACGCCGAGCGAACGCATTATCGCATAAGCGGTTGTGGCGTGGAAATAGATTTGCGGCAGAGCCCAGTCGCGCGCATATTGCGCCCGGGTCAGGTCAAACACCATGCCATTGGGAATGGTGAGTTCGATCATGGCCTCTTCATCGCCGGCAAAATCATCCTCTGTCAGATCGCCGAGAAGTGCCACAGTTTCCTCGATAAGCGCTTTCAACCCGTCAAAGGCTTCTACATCCTCCGGCACCGCAGGCATTGTCTTACCTGTCAACTTACCTGCAGAATCACGCGCCTGCCCACAGACAAAACGGATTTGCGAAGTCAGAGGCAGCATGTCCTCGGTGATCCGTGCAGACAGCAGCTCTTCGGTCGTTTTTCCCGCGTCATCGGCCCAGGCCTTGGCCTTGTCGAGCTGTGCGGACAGGCCATTGAGCAACTGGGTGAATGTTGGCACGGTTAAGGCATAGACGTTCATGGTGATCCTCTCTGTGTGGGGAGTAAGCTTCCGAGATATAATGCTATGTCAGATACATTAGGGCAGTTTAGCCAGAGCTGCCAACCGGATAATAGCTAGCGTTTTCAGACGCATCCTGTCGGCCATATGAACATCTCTGTCAGGCTGATACATTGTGCGACAAAAAGGCGGATATACTGACAAATGGCTGCGACAAAGCCGGGGCATAACCATGGTCAAGGAGCCGCAGTGACTTACCCTCATCTTGTTCCCCTGGCTGCGGCTCCGCCTTTTTACACACTTGGAAACAAGGAGAGAATAATATGAAAAAGACGATTGCAATTTCCTCGACTCTGGCCATGGCATTGGCCGCTACCGTTGCTCTGGCCCAGCCCGGTCCTGGCGGACCGGATCGCATGGCGCGTGCCGACAGCAATGGCGACGGTGTTATCACCCGCGATGAAATGACGGCGCAGCTGCAACAGCGCTTTGCCCGCATGGACGCCAATGGTGACGGCCAGATTGATCCGAGCGACCGTGAAGCACGCCAAGGCGAACGCTTTGCCAAGTTGGACGCCAATGGTGATGGCCAGGTCACTCTGGAAGAAATGACTGCGGCACAGGCCGAGCGTATCGAGAAGCGCTTTTCCCGACTGGATACTGACAATAACGGCGCGTTGACGGAAGCCGAACTGGCGACTGCACGTGAAGGGCGCCGTGGCGGCCGTGGTGCTGAAGGTCGCGGTCGGGGCCGAGGTGGTCGTGGTCAGGCGATGCTGAAACGCGCTGACAGTGATGGCGATGGTGCTGTGAGCTATGCCGAGATGGAAGCCCAGGCGCTGCGTCGCTTTGATCGGGTAGACAGCGATGGCGATGGCCAGCTTACCGAAGCCGAGCGCGCAGCGGCACGTGAAACGCGTCAACAGCGCCGTGGCGGTCGCGGTGGTCCACGCGGCTAATCGCCACGGCTGAAACTTTCTCCCACCAGTAAGGCAGCTTGTCGTTCCGGCAATGCTGCCTTACGCTCATTACTCTGAGCCAAATCATGACTGAGAAACCCGCCGATTCTGATATGCCGCATATTCTGCTGGTCGATGATGATCGCGATCTGCGCGAGTCTGTCGCCGATTATCTTTCCGGCCATGGTTTTCGTGTCACCGCTGCCGCGCATGCCGGAGAGGCGCGCAGTCTTTTGCGCACCGCGCTTTATGATCTGGCGCTGCTTGATGTGATGATGCCGGGCGAAGATGGTCTCAGCCTGTGCCGTCACCTTGCTGACAAAGGCGATATGCCGGTGATCATGCTCACCGCGCGTGGCGAGGCGACCGACCGGATTATCGGTCTGGAAATCGGTGCCGATGATTATGTCACCAAACCCTTTGACCCGCGAGAACTGGTGGCGCGTATCCGCACGGTGCTGCGCCGGGTAGAGCGTGCCGGGCGCTATGCACAGGAAGAGCGTATCGCTGGATTTAGCTTTGATGGCTGGGTGCTGGACACGGTCAAGCGTAGCCTGACTGATCCAGAGGGTGTTCTGGTGCCACTGTCATCGGCAGAATATAAGATGCTCGAAGTGTTTATCCGCCATCCACGGCAGGTGCTCAATCGCGATCAGTTGCTCGATATGGTGCAGGGCCGCGAGGCGCATTTGTTTGACCGTGCAGTGGACAATCAGGTCAGCCGTTTGCGCAAGAAAATTGAAGCCGATAGCCGCGATCCGAAGCTGATCCAGACGGTACGCGGCGGCGGCTATATGCTGGCGGCGAATGTCACAGCCATGGGCGAAGCCGGGTGAGCGAGGCGCAGTCTGAAAAGCGGCGCCTCCGGCTTTGGCCCCGCAGCCTGACTGGTCAGATTTGCGCCGCGGTGGCGATCGCGCTGCTGGCGGCGCAGCTGTTCAATGCGGTGCTGCTCTATCGTGGCCAGAAAGTGCAGCGCGAAGTGCAGGTGGTCAATGCGCTGGGTGTGCGGATTGTCACCACGACGGAGCGATTGAATGAAGCGCGTGAACGCAGAGCCGAGCGCATGCGTCGCCGTGGCTTTAACGAAGAAGAAATTGCCGCAGAAAATGAGCAGTTCCCACGCTTTCGCCGACGCGGGTTTCGCCGGGGTATTACGCTGGAGAATAATCCCCCTGATATTGCGCAAATGGAGTTGCAACCCACGCTGACCGCGCGCCTTTCCGATCTGCTAGACGGTTATGATATCGCCCATGCAAAGCTAGCCGTCTATTTCGATGATCGCCCAAGATTACCGCCAGCAGATGCAGTTGCCCCTCCGATACTGTCTGACACAGGTCGGGTAATGGCGGTGCTGCAGCGACCGGACGGCCAATGGCTCGCTACCCGCGTGCCGGCACCGCCCAGTGTATGGCGCATCACAGGATGGCTGATTGTGCAGACCCTGCTGCTCTATGGTGTGCTATTGGCGGCGATCATATTGGTTGCACGGCGGATCACCCGGCCCTTGGCCGCGCTGACCGGTGGTGTACGCGATTTTACCGAAACCCAGCGGCATGAGCCGCTGGCACCATCCGGACCTGAGGATGTTGCCGACTTGACCCAAGCATTCAACCGGATGAGCCGCCGCATCGGCGCGATGCTCGATGAGAAAGACGTGATGCTGGGCGCTATAGGTCATGATCTGAGAACCCCGCTGGCGGCACTTAGGGTGCGGGTGGAGTCAGTCGACGATCAGAAACTGCGCAGCCGCATGGTCGCCAGCATTGATGACCTCAACCGCTCGCTGGAGGATATGTTGGCGCTGGCGCGGATCGGCCATGATGTCCAGCCGCCCCAGCCAGTCAACATCGCGGCGCTGCTCGATACCATTGCCGATGAATTCACTGATCTCGGTAAGGAGGTCGATCTGGTCGAGGTCTCGCGTCTGGTCGCGCCGGTGCATGTCACCTGGATGCGCCGTGCCATTCGCAATCTGGTCAGCAACGCGGTGCGCTATGGTGAGCGGGCGCGGATTTTCCTGCACCTGGACAATAAGCAGGTGGTTATCCGCATTGATGATGATGGCCCCGGAATTCCCGAGGAAGAGTTGCCACATATCTTTGATGCCTTTTACCGGCTGGAGAAGTCGCGCAACACAGCCAGCGGTGGAACCGGTCTCGGCCTGACACTGGCGCGCGCCATTGCCGAACAGCATCAGGGTTCGCTGACTCTTGCCAATCGCATGAATGAGGCCAGCGCCGTACAAGGCCTGAGCGCCACTTTGACCTTCCCCACCAGCTAGAAAGCGGCTTTGAGATGTCGTTTGCCGAATAGTAGCAACGGTTCATCTGGCAGCAATGTTTACAAGCGTAGTCATTACGCCTACGACCGTAATCAATGCCTGTGAGTCGCATGATATTTGGGGCATGGATTATGCGATGTTTGTCGAAAGTGGGGCAGAACGAGCGAGGAGGGTAGACATGGCAGTAGAACGCATCAGTGATGCAGAGTTTGAGGTGATGGATTGCCTTTGGCAGCAGTCGCCGCTGACGGCATCGGATATCGCCGAAAGGGTGCCCGCTGAACGCAAATGGTCTTTGCAGACGGTCAAAACCCTGCTCTCGCGCCTCGTCAATAAAGGTGCAATCACCCATGAGGTTGACGGCCGCCGCTATCTTTACCGCCCATTGCTGGACCGCGAAAACTATGTCGCTGGTGAATCCAGCCGCTTTGTCAATCGCCTGTTCTCGGGCCGTGCCGGACCGCTCTTTGCCCATCTCGCCGAACGTGAGGCGTTTTCTGAAGAGGATATTGCCGAGATTGAACGCCTGTTGAAGGAGATGAAAAAATGAACATCTCCTCGCTTACAAATATGTTCTTTGGTGAAACCAGCTGGATGCAATGGAGCGGTGACACGCTGATTGCTACGGCTTTGCTGTTGCTTATCGTCATGCTGATCCGCAAACCAATGGCGCGGATATTCGGTCCGCAATTAAGTTATTTGCTATGGCTCATTCCACTCGCTCGGCTGTTTGTTCCGGTATTCACCCAGACGGTTGAGGTTGAAGCGCCCATGGCGGCATTGCGTGATGGCCCGCTAAACCAGATCGGTGCCGCGGTGACTGGCCAGTCCGCTAATGCCGCATCAATTGCAGATGTGACACGCGAAGTGGCGGAAACCGGCCTGTTATCGATTGATCTTTTGCCGATATTGCTGACCCTTTGGCTTGGCGGTGCGGCAATCTTCCTGATCGTTCAGCTTGCAGTCTATCTGCAACAGCGGCGCGAGATACTGGCCGATGCGCGTGAGCTCGAGCGGATTGATGATATCCGCATCATTGAGGTCGCGGATATTGATGGTCCATTTGCTTTCGGCATATTTAAGCGCTTCATTGCAGTGCCGCTTGATTTTGGCACATGCTATACGCCGATGGAGCAGCGCTTGGCGCTACAGCATGAGTTGGCGCATCATCGCGCGCGTGACCTTTGGGCCAATTTTGCCGCAATGTTTTTGCTTTCGCTGCACTGGTTCAATCCGCTGGCATGGCTTGCCTATCGCTTCTTCCGCTTTGATCAGGAAGCGGCCTGTGATGCCCGGGTTCTGGCCGCGGCCAATGACGATGAACGGGCGCAATATAGTCGCTTGATCGCAAAGGCGGCTACTGGACGGACTTTGGCGTTGGCCAGCCCGCTAACGCCGCATCCTTTTGCACCAAAAAATATACTGAAAGAGAGGCTGACCCTGATGAACCAGAAACCCAAATCACGCACCCGGCGTGTGCTTGGCTCGGTCTCCATGCTGGGCGGTACAGGCGCGGCCATGGCGCTGACGGCCACTGTATGCAATGCCTATGTGGTGAAGCAACCAATTGAGGAAGTCGAGCTGGCACCATCCGAGGTTGCTGCTGCCTCAGAGCCGCCAGAAGCACCCGAGGTTACATTGGTTGAAACGCCCAATGTTGTGGTTGAATTGGTCGACTGGAGCGAAGAAGATTCTCAAGAGCTTAGAGAAGAGAAGGAAGCATTGCGGCGTGAAGCGTTGGAAATGGCGGCAGAAGCCAGAGCCCATGCTGCTGAATTGCGCGCCGAGAGCCGCATGATTGCTCGCGATCGCAGCGAAGCTGCGCGTGCTCAGGCGCAACAGGCGCGCGATATGGCACAAGCTGCACGTGATCGTTCTCAGCGAATGCGAGATCAGGCTCAGGAGATACGTGATCGGGCGCAAGCTATTCGTGACAGAGCTCAGGCACAACGGGATCGCGCTCAAGAAATCCGCGATAGACAAAAGTCGAGCCGTAGCAAATCAACCACAACGATCCGCATCAATCAGGGTGATGTCCGTAATGTTACGCGTGTTGCTCTGGCGGGCGTCAATGTTGATACCCTTGTTCCCGATATCAGCTTCAAGCAAGATTGTTCCGATGGTCAATATACGGCCAGAACCACGAGCAAGACGATCAATGGCCGCACGGTGATGATGATCGGCGTCTGTGACAAGGAGTATCTCGCAGAATCCCGTGCTGAGGCCGTTGAAGGCCTGAAAGAAGCATGCCGCGACATTAAGGATGAAGAGGATCTGCCGAAGGAATTCCGTGACCGCCTGGTGCAGACCTTTGAAAAGCAGATTGAGAGGATGGAGGCTAACGCTACCTGATTTTTGCTGATCACTCCCCCATTGGCGCTTTCCGCATGTCGCCATGGGAAAAAGGCAGATGGCGCTTCGATAAGAACGCCATCTGCTTTTCTTTTGCCTCCTGCCATGGCACATATGGTTTATGAGCCTATCAGCCCTACCTGAAGAACCTTTTCCCACCGGCATATCCGAACAGCTGGAGCCGCTGGTGGCGCGGGTACTAGCGGGCAATCCCTCGCCTTTCACCTTTACCGGCACACAAACCTATCTGGTGGGCAATGCCAGTGATCGCGCGGTGATTGATCCCGGCCCTGCCGAGCCCGATCATATTGATGCGATTATCGCGGCTGCAGGGTACGCGAAGATCGTCGCGATCTGCTGTACCCACACCCATCGCGATCATTCACCTGCCGCTGCGCCTTTGGCCGAGGCAACCGGCGCGCCGATTATCGGCTGTGCGCCGCTGGTGCTCAATGATGATGGTCCGCGTGCGGATGAAGCTTTTGACACCAGTTATGCGCCTGACCAGGTGTTGAAAGACGGCGAGCACCTTTCGGGTGATGGCTGGACGCTGGAAGCGGTGTCAACGCCGGGCCATACCAGCAATCATCTTTGCTATTCGGTAGTCGAGAGCGGCGCGCTGTTTACCGGCGATCACGTTATGGGCTGGTCTACCAGCGTGATCTCGCCGCCCGATGGCGATATGGCCGCCTATATGGCCTCGATGCAAAAGGTGCATGACCGCGAGGACAAGGTCTATTATCCGGCACACGGCCCTCAGATTGACAAGCCGCGCCAGCTCGTACGTGGCATGATGGGCCACCGCAAACAGCGTGAGAAGCAGATTTTAAAGCAACTGGAAAATGGCCCCAAAGCAATCAAGGTCATGGTGCCCGAAATGTATAAAGGGATTGATCCGCGGCTATTTGGCGCAGCCGGGCGCTCGGTGCTGGCGCATCTGGTTGACCTGCAAAATCGTGGGGTTGTCGAAGAAGAAGGCGATAGCTGGTCATTGGCGAACTAAATCCTCCCCGCTTACGGGGAGGGGGACCACCGGAGGTGGTGGAGGGGGCTTTCAAACCGGCATAACACAAGTGGAGATCCCCCTCCATCCCGCCTTCGCTAAAGCTACGGCCTGCCACCTCCCCGCAAGCGGGGAGAATGTATTGGCCTAAGCTTCCCGTCCTTCATATTCCCCACGTACAAAGGCCTCGCTGAGCGCGAATTTCTGAATCTTGCCTGATCCGGTCAACGGCCAGCTATCAACCCAGACCCAGTGGGTCGGCGTTTTCTGCGGGGACAGTCGCTCACGGATAAAGGCTTTCAGCTCATCCGCGCTTGGCTTTTCCCCATCCGCCGGGCGCATGAAACAGGCAACAATCTCGCCCCATCTATCATCAGGCACGCCGGCAACTGCGACCTCTGCCACCATTGGATGCTCGAGCATCGCTGCCTCAATCTCCGCCGGGAAGAGATTTTCGCCACCGCGGATAATCATTTCCTTCACCCGGCCAGTAATCTTGCAATATCCGCGTTCGTCCATGGTGCCAAGATCGCCGGTATGCAGCCAGCCATTCGCGTCAATCGCCGCGGCTGTGGCCTCGGGATTGTCGTTGTAGCCCTGCATAACATTATAGCCCCGGACACAGATTTCGCCTTGCGCGCCAATCGGGCAGACCGAATTATCATTGGTGTCGCGGATAGAGACTTCCATATGCGGCAGCGGTTGCCCAATTGTCTGGGTCAGATCGGTTTCGCTGTCATCGGGCCAAGTGTGGGTTACGCCCGGCGAAGCCTCGGTCTGGCCATAGATGATGAGGGTGGGCGCACCGAAAATCTCTTGACCACCCCGCACCAGCTCCGGCGCGACCAAAGCGCCGCCGCTGACCGTTCGGCGGATTGAGGAGCAATCCGCGCCTGTCGCCCGTGCTGTTTCGATAAGGGCTATCAACATGGTCGGCACGCCGCCCAATATATCGAGCTTCTCCCGCTCAATAGCTGCCACAATAGCGGCCGGATTGAAGCTGGACGCCAATACCAGCGTCGCCCCGGTTGTCAGACAACCGAGAACAGCGATAGCGCTGCCTGAGGTATGGAATAGCGGCAGGGGGCATAGGTAACCGTCCCCCTGTTTGACGCCGATACGCTGTAATACGTCATAATTGCATTGCAACAGGCCCTGTTGGTACAGCAGCACGCCCTTTGGGAAGCCCGTGGTCCCGGATGTATATTGTATCTGCGCTATGAAAGAGGGCTCTGTTTCACGCAATTCACCATTTTCGTGTCCGTAGAGCAGTTGCGTATCATCGGTGATATCGATTTGATGCTGAATAGCAGACAAACCCTCACAGCTTTCATCGACAATGGGTCGTAATTCTGCGCCGCGCACGACTGGTGCATAATAGATGGCTTCAGCCCCCGACTGCTCAAGCACAAAGCGTACCTCTCGCGCAGTGAAAGACGGATTGATCGTCACCAGCGTCAGTCCGGCAAAGGCGGCACCATATTCCATCAACACCCATTCGGGGCAATTGCCGGCGAATATGGCAATCCGTGCGTCTTTTTCATGCCGTGCCGCCAGCGCGCGCCCCATTTTCTCGGCATCTTGCAATAGCGTCGCATAGGTCCATTCGCGACCAATATTGCCATCATCCAGCAATTCCCGCAGCGCCATTATGTCAGGGTTCTCTGCTGCTTTTTCGCGTAGTATTTCGGCAATTGTCATGTCGCGATAGAGGGTATCGGACTGCGCAGGGAAATAGGATTCGCTAAGAGCGACTTGATACATAGTGGCATTCTCCTGGTGCCAACCCTTAGGCGGATCGGTCGATTCGTGTTTTGCGGTTACTGACTACACCAAAAATGATAGAAAATGCACGACGCCTGTCATAGTCAGACAAGAGGTTTGACAAGGTGAAAGCCATTCTTGCTCGAAAAAAACGCAAGAAGCGCTATATCACCTGCAAGAAAGCCGCTATCGGCTGCTGCCGGATAGCGATGAGCCATATTGATAGGAAAACCCCGCCTATGACCGCCATTAACCGTGAAAGCCTTGCCGGCCTCGACCTCCGAGCGGAAATCGACCGGCTGCGCAAGGAACGTAATGCCATAATTTTGGGCCATTACTATCAAAAGCCAGAGATTCAGGATCTCTCTGACTTTGTTGGGGATTCACTCGAATTGTCGCGCAAGGCGGCCGAAACCGATGCCGATGTCATCGCCTTTTGCGGCGTGCGTTTCATGGCCGAGACTGCGAAAATCCTGTCGCCTGACAAGATTGTAGTGCTGCCAGACATGGACGCCGGATGCAGCCTTGAAGACAGCTGCCCGCCGGACAAATTCCGCGAATTCCGTCAGCAGCATCCCGACCATATTGCGCTGACCTATATCAATTGCTCGACCGAGGTAAAGGCGCTGTCCGACGTGATCGTCACTTCATCCAGCGCCGAGACAATCCTGCAGCAGATACCCGAAGATCAACCGATCATCTTCGGCCCTGACAAGCATTTGGGCGGCTATCTGGCGCGCAAGTTTAATCGCGATATGCTGTTATGGCCGGGCGTGTGCATCGTGCATGAAAAGTTCAGCGAGACCGAGCTGGTCAAGCTCAAGGCCGAGCACCCTGACGCGCCGATTGCGGCGCATCCCGAGTGCCCGTCCTATATTATCGACCATGCCGATTATGTCGGTTCCACCAGCGGCATTTTGAAATTCAGCAAGGAAACCGATGCCGATACGGTCATCATCGCCACCGAACCGCATATCATCCACCAGATGGAAAAGGCGGTACCGGAAAAGACCTTTATCGGCGCGCCGGGCGCAGACGGCAACTGCAACTGCAATATCTGCCCCTATATGGCGCTCAATACGATGGAGAAACTCTATCTCGCGCTACGCGATCTGGAACCGCGTATCGAAATTGAGGAAGAGCTGCGCCTGGAAGCGAAGAAGTCACTCGACCGGATGATGGAAATGTCGGCGGGATCAGTCGGGCAGGGCGATCTGGGACCGAAGGATCTGGCGCATAAGGTGTTTGGTTCGTAAGCACTAACGAGTGGCATGACGGGTAGTGAGTGAAGATACTTAGTTAACCCGTTTCCCACCCCCGCACATTTGGCGTAATATACGCGCATGCCCCCACGCCGCCGACCCAAGCGTAGACGCTATCTCTGGCTATTTCTGCCGCTGCTGCTGATTGCGCTGCCCTTTGGCCTTTATAGCTGGTTGCAAAGTGACAGCGGGCAGGCGGCGGTGCGCACGGTGAATACGCTCGCCGCTGCCGATGGTATGGGCAATCGCTCGCTAATGGAGGAAGGCGCAGAGCCAGTGCCGCAAGGCCCGCCCGCCCCGCGGCGGTTGGCGGAGGTGGTTGCGGCGCTGGGGTCCGATTTTGATGGTGATGTCGGCATCGCGGTGCGCTCCGTCGAGAAGGGTTGGGTCGCGGCGCATAAGGCGGAACGGCTTTACCCTCAGCAGAGTGTTAGCAAGCTATGGGTGGCTATGACGCTGCTCGACCGGGTCGATGCGGGCTATATAAGCCTCGATGATTCGGTGACGCTGACACAGGCCGATCTCACCATTTTCCACCAGCCCATTCGCAAGCGCATTGGCTCGGGCAGCTATACCACTGATATTGGCGATCTGTTCAGCCTGGCGATGACGCGCAGCGACAATACCGCAAATGATGCGCTGTTTCGGCGGGTTGGCGGACAGTCCGGGGTGCAGGCGTTTCTGGCCGAGCAGGATATTGCTGGCGTACGGATCAGCCCCGGCGAAAAGCTGCTGCAAGTGGCGATTGCTGGGATGGAATGGGATGACCGTTATTCCACCGGACGCACCTTCTGGCAGGAGCGTGATCGGCTTTCCAAACGCAAACGTGCGCGTTCGCTCGGGGCCTATCTCGCCGACCCAATGGATGGCGCAACACCGATGGCGATCACTGATGCGCTGGCGCGACTGCAACGTGGCGAGTTGCTGTCCGAGCCATCCAGCGCTTACCTCATTGACCTGATGACACAATCCAAAACCGGGCCAAAGCGCCTGCGCGGTGGGTTGGCGGGAGAGCAGGCTGTTGGCTGGACGCTGCCACACAAGACAGGCACCGGACAAGATTTTGAGAAGCTGTCCACCGGCTATAATGATGTCGGCTTGCTGATATCCCCCACAGGTCAGCATTATGCGCTGGCGGTGATGATCGGCGCGACCAACCGTCCGGTGGCCGAGCGGCAGGAACTGATGCAGGCGGTGACGCGTGCGGTTGTGCAATGCGAGGCCGAGGGCTGGCCCGGCTGCTGAATGCTCGACAAGCGAAATCGCCAATGGCAAAAGGTGCGCCATGACCTTTACCCTTGATCGCTTCGACCTCGACCATTTCGTCCGCACCACTCTGGAAGAGGATATGGGTGGCCCGCTAACCGGCGCAGATCGCGGGCGTGATGTTACCAGCGAGAGCGTGATACCGGCCGATGCGCTGTTCAGCGGGGTGATGGATGCGCGGCATGATTGCGTGGTTGCCGGACTACCGCTGGCCGAAGCGTTTTTCCGCACGCTTGACCCCGATGTCGCGATTGAGACGCTGGTGGAAGAGGGCGCATCGGTTTCGGCGGGCAGCGATCTGATGCGCCTCAAAGGCAAAGGCCGGGCGATGCTGACTGCGGAGCGCAGTGCGCTCAATACGGTACAGCATCTTACCGGCATCGCCACCATGACGCGCAGCTATGTTGACCGGATTGCGGGTACCGGTGCGACCTTGCTCGATACGCGCAAGACCATTCCGGGTCTGCGCGTACTGGAGAAATATGCGACCCGCATGGGCGGTGCCAAGAACCATCGCATGGGGCTGTGGGACGCGGCAATGATTAAGGATAACCATGTCGCGGTCGCTGGCGATGTCGGCGAAGCGGTGCGCCGCGCGCGCGAGGCTGGGGTGCAGCACATTATCTGTGAGGTGGACCGGGTTGACCAGATCGAACCGGCCATAGCCGCAGGCGCGACGCATCTATTGCTCGACAATATGCCACCCGAAGTGCTGCGCGGCGCGGTAACGTTGATCGGTGGGCGCGTTGTCACTGAGGCCTCGGGCGGCGTGACGCTGGAGACCATCCGCGATATCGCCGAGACGGGCGTGCAGTATATCTCGGTCGGGCGGCTGACACAGTCTGCGCCGGCGGCTGATATCGGGCTGGACTTTGCCACCGCTAAACAAAGCAATTTAGTATGAAACCATGGACTATCCGATGGTTTGATCGCCTTTATCTCTCAAGCATCGTCCTCTCGTTGGTATCTGTAGTGCTGATGTGGGATGATGATTTAGCTGCTCTGTACGATATGTCTGAGGTACGGCCATACGCAGCCATGATTATAGGTGGGTTGCATTTTCTCATAACCAGCATCAACGTATCATTTTGGACATTGGTTAGCATACGCCGAAGTAGGATGGCTGTATTCCTGCTGCTGTGTTTTGCTTTTTGTAATGTTCTTTGGCTGGCTACACTTATTTTTGCTCCTGAACTGACTGAATTTCCCTATGATGCCGGAGGGATAGTGTTTTTGCTATCTCACTTGTTTTACATTGTTTCGGTAGTTCTATTGCTGCCAAAGCTATCTTGGCGTTGGCTTCGCGGGGATAACACAGTGCCAGATGATGATTTGAAATCTGTGTTCAACTGACATGCTAAGAGTCCTTACCCCATCCTTTCTAGTTTTTGTGTCCATAATTCTTGCTTTTGTTGTCCTTTACGCCCCCGCCGCTCAAGCCCAATCCTATCAGTGCCGTATTGATGGTGCGCTGCCGACCTCATCGCGGATCAGCCGTCCGGCAGATCAACCAAAGCGCATCCGTCCGATTGATGGCTTTGTGCTGGCGCTGAGTTGGTCGCCGGAATATTGCAAGGGACGTGAGGGTGACAGCCGCGCGGCGACGCAATGCGGCGCGCTTGACAATCGTGATCGTGAGCGCCGACGGATTGGCGATTTCGGCTTTGTGCTGCATGGGCTGTGGCCGGAAACGCGCGGATCGGACTATCCGCAATGGTGCGCGCCGGTGCGGCCTTTGGCTCCGGTGATTGTCCGGCGTAATCTGTGCATGATGCCCTCGGCGCGTCTCATCAACCGACAATGGGCAAAACATGGCCGCTGCCTCACCGATAATCCCGAGACCTATTTCCGCATTTCGCGGGTTTTGTTTGATGCGGTGCGCTTTCCCGATATGGACCGGCTGTCGCGCGAGCGTGATCTCACCATCGGCGCATTTCGCAAAGCCTTTGCGGCGGCCAATGACGGACTCAGTGCCGATATGATCCGGTTGTCGGTCAATAGTCGCCGCTGGCTACGCGAGGTGCGGCTGTGTCTGGCGCGCAACTATCGCCCACGCGCCTGCCCAGCGCATTTGCGGCGGAACAAGGATGGTCGGCGTCTCAATATCTGGCGGGGGTATTGAGACTTATACCAAAAATACGTCGTCATTCCCGCGAAGGCGGGAATCCAGGGCCACTATCCATGGCGCTTGCCGCTCTGTACCCCCGCCTTCGCGGGGGTGACGGTAGCGATTGTTAAGTCAAGCGCGACCTTCGAGCACATTGTCGGCCTGCAATCCGCGCCATCCTAGCAGCAACACCGACGCCGTCAGCGCCACCAGCAGCGCGAAGCTGCCGGGGGCATAGACATTATACAGCCAGACACCAAAGGCCGGGCCCACCACAAAGGCTGCGCCATTTACCGAGGCGACGATGCCCGCTACCTGCCCTTGTTCGGGCCGAGTGACCGATAGCGATGCGCCGGCGGTAAAACCCGGACGGAATAGACCGAAGCCCAATGAGGCGACGACATAACCGAGCGTAATGCTGTGCAATTCGCCCGCCAGACCGATCATCAGACAGCCAATGCCACCCAGCAGTGCGCCCCAGAGCGTTGACGCGCGCGGGCCCATTTGCAGATAGGGGATCAGGCCCCATTGCGACAGCAAAGTGGCAATCGCGCCCGCCATCAGCACCAGTCCGGTCGGTCCCGCGGCTTCCGCAGGCGTGGCGCGCAGGCCGAGCCGATCAAGCAGCAAGAAGCCGATCATTCCGAGGATAATCGCCTGAGCATGGCCACCGAGCAGTCCGGTGACCAGCCATGGGCGGATACGTTTATCGGTCCATTTGAGGCGTTCTGGTTCCTCGTCAGTGTTTTCGGCTTCGCCATGCTCTGTATGCTCGCCATCATTGCTGATCTTGGTAGCGGAACTGCTGGTGCTGGGTTCATTCACCACCTGACCGCGGGCGGCATAGCGGGGATCATCATCGGGCAGCCGCAGTCTGAGTGCGAGATAGACCAACAGGCCGAAACCGGCGAAGAACAGGAACGGGCTGACCAGCCCCAGAAGCGGCAGGATCAACAGTGGCGCAATCGCCGGGCCAAGTACAGTACCTAAGCCAAAGGATGAAGAGATGATCGCCAGCACCCGTGTGCGCAACGCGCGATCAGTCCGTGCGGCGACATAGGCCTGCACCGCAGGCGGCGCTGCCGAGCCAAAGCCGCCATAAAGGCTGCGGAAAATGGCAAAGGTTATGATCGTCGCCAGCGGCCCCAGATAGCCATTGAGCCCGAACCACAATATCGTCGCGCAAATGGCAAAGGAGCTGATAAAGCCCCACATGCCGAGCTTCATCAGTGCCTTGCGCCCACGCTTGTCTGACATGCGGGCCCAATAGGGCGCGGTCAGCATCCACAACAGCGCCGACCAGCTATAGGCCAGACTAACCCAGAAATCGGGGATGCCCAGCTTGGTGCCGATACCCGGCATCACCGATTGCATCGCGGTATTGCCCGCCGCCGTCACCAGCATCACTAGAAACAGCACCGCCATACGATCGCGCGGAACCGTGGTTCCGGCGAGGATCGAGGGGCTTTCGGTTTTGCGCGGCGCGTCCATGGGGATGGCATAAGCGGCTGTGGGCGTGAGGGCTAGCATTAAACGCGCATATCCTCCCCGTTTGCGGGGAGGTGGCGCGCCGTAGGCCTGAGGTTGTCGAAGGACGAAGGCGGGACGGAGGGGGTTCTCCACTTGCTCCATGAAAAGCCGATAGCCCCCTCCACCGTCTTCGACGGTCCCCCTCCCCGCAAGCGCGGAGGGTATAGTCGATGACACTATTATGACGAATTGTTTGGGCTTTGGTAACAGTGTCGTTATGATGATGGCCAATAAAGGAAGTGGGGACCTGAATGAGCCTGTCAAAATCTGCCGATGCGCCGCTGCTGCAGCGCGCAAAAAACAAGCTGCGCCGCATGTTGGGGCCTTGGGGCGTGTTCTTTACCGGTTTTTTGAAACACCCGGTGATGGTCGGTTCGGTCATTCCATCATCACGCTTTACCATCGCCAAGATGCTGGCCCCTGTGGATTGGGATAATACAAAACTATTTGTCGAATATGGCCCGGGCATTGGTACATTCTGCCAGCCGGTGCTCGACCGGTTGCGCCGTGATGGCACGCTGATTGTGATTGATACCAATCCGGATTTTATCGCCTATTTACGGCGTACCATCACCGATAGCCGCTTTCATGCGGTGCATGGATCGGCGGCGGATGTAGCGGAGATTATCGGCTCATTCGGCTTTGACCATGCCGATTATGTGCTTTCCGGTCTGCCTTTTTCCACGCTGCCCGAAGGCGTCGGCCCGGCGATTGGCAAGGCGACCGGAGAGGTTGTACGGCCCGGCGGCGCGTTTCTGGTCTATCAATTCTCGGCCAAATGCCGCGATTATATGGCGCCCTATTTTGACCGCATCGACCAGGGTTTTGAGTTCTGGAATATCCTGCCGTGCAAGCTGTTCTGGGGCTGGAAGGCCGAAGATTAAAGCCTGCTTTTATTAGTGCACACAAAGCCACAAAGACACAAAAGCATATTGTAACTTGGTATAGTATCTTTGTGACTTAGTGGCTTTGTGTGCACTAAATATGGTCTTAGCCAAGCCATGAGAAGCTCGGAGAATCATTGACATTTGCCTATCCTAGGCCTATTTGCAGCACTCTTTCCAAACACAAATACAATTTATGTGGAGCAGCCCATGGCGCGCGTTACCGTTGAAGATTGCGTAGATAAAGTCACCAACCGGTTTGATCTGGTATTGCTGGCTGCACAGCGTGCGCGTGAGATTTCCGGCGGCGACGAGCTGACCATCGACCGTGACCGCGATAAAAACCCTGTGGTGGCCCTGCGCGAAATCGCAGAAGAAACCATCAAGCCGGAAGAGCTGGAAGAAAGCCTGGTGCAGTCGCTGCAAAAGGTTCAGCTTGATGATGAGGATACCCCGGATGAAGTTGGCTCGCTAAGCAAATCCGCCGAAGCCCTGCGCCTCACCGCATCGGCACCAACACGGACGACCTCGATCAGCACCGATTTTGAGGGCTGATCCCCTTCTCCTCCCCGTTGCGAAGCAATGGGGAGGTGGCAGATGCCGAAGTGAAGCGTAGGCAGCTGACGGAGGGATAAGATGGCGCACACACCCGGTTCCACTTACAACCGCGCCCGCAAATTGCGTAAAATCATGACTCCGCCAGAGATTATGCTCTGGCAAAGATTACGCACAAAACCTCTAAACCTGAAATTCCGTCGACAGCATCCTGTTGGCCCCTATGTGCTGGATTTCTATTGCGCTGCTGCGAAAACGGCCATCGAGATTGATGGCGCGGTGCATGATATGGGTGACAATCCAGAGCGGGATCAAAGGCGCGATAGTTATCTGGCCAAGAAAGGCATTACTGTTCTGCGCATTGCTGCTCAGGAGGCTATCGATAATGCCGATGATGCAGCCGACCTTATCGTTCGCGCTTTGGCTGATAGGGCGTAAACCCCTCCACCACCCGCCTACGCCCTTCGCAAGCTCAGGGCTTCGGCAGACGGTCCCCCCCCATTGCTGCGCAACGGGGAGGAAATAATAAAAATCATCTCCTACCCGTGCCGAAGCCATAGGGTCGAGAGCAGACGGTCTCTGCTCGACAATATCGGGCGCTTCAGCCAATGTCTTCTCCCATGAAGTCCTCGCCGCAAGATCAGCCTCTTACCTGGCCTTTGCTGGCCTGGTTGTCTGCAGCGCTGGCAGGAGTCGTAGCGCCTGCCACAGCCATGCTGCTGCTTATGCAAGCCTCCACTCCCAGTATGTCAGCCTTTGCTGGCGGTCCGGTTTTGGCGCTGGGCCTTATGGGTACCGGCATGATTTCAGCGGCCGCTGCCGGGCGCTTTAGGGTCGGTGTCTTGTTTGCCCTGCTGACGGGTGCTGGCCTCACACTGTTCGCGCATGCGCTGGCTATGCCAGCCTTGCCGCACCCGCTATCCACCGGGCTGGTCTTTCTTATCGCCAGCGTCAGTTTCGCCGCACGGGGCGCTCTGTTTGCCCGAAGCGCCCTCGGCAGAGGTTGGTTGATTGCGGTCTTTGTCGTCGCTGGTGAGGCAGCCATCCTGGTAACAGCCGCAGCACAGCCAGACGCGTTGCCGGATTGGCTGCTGGCCCTGCTGCCAGCACAATGGGCCAGCATGGCGATCCAGGCGTCACTTGCCGGCACCGGTACTTTCGCGGCAAGCTCCGCCTTGATCGCCCTTGGCGGCACCGCAGCGGCTACTATGCTGGTGACATGGCTGTGGCCACACCGCTGGCCTTATACCGTGATGTTCACGGTGTGGCTGGCTCTCTCCGCCCTTGTCTATCACCGGCCCGGCCCGCCTATGCCCTATGCCGACCTTACCAGCGCCGCGGCATCAAGCGGACAGATCAATCAGCACCGATTTTGAGGGCTGATTTTCGAGGCCGCATATTTACGTGGCATAACCCAAGAGCATAAAGCTCTATTCCTACCATGACGGAGGTAGCGCTTTCTTATTTGGTATCCGGGGCACGCTGAATGTGAATTCGTATCTTCAATTAGAGGTGGAAAAGGACGTTGGGTCTACCACTGAAACCCGGCCGCATTGCGCCCTTGCCCCAGCTCTATGAATTCAACTCTAGTAGTCTAACGAACGGACATCAGAATAGCGAAAAGATTTGAACCCTCTCTCAGTGCTGACCATGCTATATGTTTAGAGGATCTATCATTTAAACTGGACCTGCAAAATGCCGCAAAACTTGATTGATGAGTATTCTGCGGCAGCAGTCCCAGTTGAGCTCTCAGTTTTTGGAAGCCCACTAGGCATCGCAAGCGGTTTCTTTTGGAAGAAAGCTGAAGAGTTGTTTCTTGTGACTAACTGGCACAATCTGGCAGGCGTGAACCCTATTACCGGCGTGAACCTATCCTCCACTGGCGGCAGACCAGATACCATAAAGGCGGGGATTCACGGTGCCAGGCTTCCCCGTAGAGGGGAGCTCACACTTCCACTCTGGGACGATAACGGTCCACTTTGGATGGTCCACCCAAAATTCGGACGGCGTGTAGATGTCGCTGCCTTGCCCGTGCCAACCGGCGTAGAAGGTGAGTATCAAGCTCGTTTCTACCCAATCAATACACTTAGCTCGCGCCGGATGCAGGTCAGCATCGGCGGTGATGTATTCATATTGGGTTACCCATTTTCAAAGGGTCTTGAAGACCGAGGTGGATGGCCCGTCTGGAAGCGAGCTTCTGTTGCAACTGAGCCAGCCCTTATGCTGAGAGATGAAATGTATTTCTTGGTGGATACGGCATCTAGGCCAGGGATGTCAGGGGCACCGGTTATCGCGAGATCAACGGGAGATGTGCTATTGGAAGATGGCAGCCTTGTCATGGTGACTGGCACATCCACGCGGCTGATTGGCGTTTACGCTGGAAGAGTTTCCTCAGCCGATGCTGAAGATGCTCAGCTGGGCCGCGTTTTTCCCATTGATCTCTTGGAAGAAATAATTGACGCACAGATGCGAGAAACCGGGGTCTGAGTCTCCCGCCTTTAGGTTTTAAGTTCCCAAAAAGCGGTCCGACAGCTTACTTACGATGCCCGTCTGCGGGCGAAGCACAGAATGACATGAAATGTTAGCAACTGCGTCGGAAGCAGTCGCTATTACCATGGAGCACTGACATACGAAAAAGGCATGGCAAACCTATTCTGCCATGCCCTTATTTTTAGATCGTATTACCTATTAACTGCCTCAAGCCCCTTCAGGATTGGGATTGCTAAACGGTCCCTTGCGGCCACCCGCTTTTGGGATCGCCGCGCCAACGCTCGGCTTGGTGATCGCCGGGCCGCTGGGCTTGTCGTTGCGGTCGATTTCCTCGCCCTTGATGACGGCCTGAATTTCATCGCCGGTCAGCGTTTCATATTCGAGCAATGCCTTGGCGAGCGCGTGGAGCTGGTCCTCATTATCGGTCAGCACCTGTTTGGCCTTGTCATAACCGGAATCGATAATGCGGCGGATTTCCTTGTCGATGGCTTTCGACGTGTCGCCTGACATCATGGTACGCTGGGTCTGGCCCATGCCGAGATAGCCATCGGCTTGCTCTTCATATTGCACCGGACCAAGCTCGTCGGACATGCCCCATTTGGTGACCATGTCGCGCGCCAGCTGTGTGGCATATTGAATGTCACCCGAGGCACCCGAGGATACCTTATCATAGCCGAAGATAATTTCCTCGGCGACGCGGCCGCCCATGGATACCGAGAGATTGGCGTACATTTTGTCGCGGTGATAGCTGTAATTGTCACGCTCGGGCAGGCGCATCACCATGCCCAGCGCACGGCCGCGCGGGATGATTGTGGCCTTGTGGATCGGATCGGAAGCCGGTTCATGGACCGCGACAATGGCATGGCCCGCCTCGTGATAGGCGGTCATCTTCTTCTCATCCTCGGTCATCACCATGGACTTGCGCTCGCTGCCCATCATGACCTTGTCCTTGGCGTCTTCAAATTCCTGCATCGCCACCAAACGCTTGGAACGACGGGCGGCGAGCAATGCGGCCTCATTAACGAGGTTCGCAAGGTCTGCGCCGGAGAAACCGGGGGTGCCGCGCGCAATAATCCGCGAGCTGACATCGGGCGCCAGCGGCACTTTCTTCATATGCACTTCAAGGATTTTCTCGCGGCCATCAATATCCGGCACCGGCACCACGACCTGACGGTCAAAGCGGCCCGGACGCAGCAGCGCAGGGTCAAGCACATCGGGGCGGTTGGTCGCGGCGATGATGATAATGCCTTCATTGGCCTCAAAACCATCCATTTCGACCAGAAGCTGGTTCAGCGTCTGCTCGCGCTCGTCATTGGAGTTGCCCAGGCCATGGCCACGCGAACGGCCAACCGCATCAATCTCGTCGATAAACACGATGCATGGTGCGTTTTTCTTGGCCTGCTCAAACATATCGCGGACACGGCTAGCGCCAACGCCGACAAACATCTCAACAAAGTCCGAGCCGGAAATGGTGAAGAACGGCACGCCTGCTTCACCGGCAATGGCGCGCGCCAGCAATGTCTTACCCGTACCGGGCGAACCGACCAGCAATGCGCCCTTGGGGATTTGTCCACCAAGTCGTGCAAACCGCGCCGGGTCTTTCAGAAACTCGACAATTTCCTGCAATTCCTCACGCGCCTCATCAATGCCCGCAACATCGGCAAAGGTTACCTTGCCCTGTTTTTCGGTCAGCATCTTGGCCTTGGACTTGCCAAATCCCATCGCGCCGCCAGCGCCGCCACCTTTCTGCACTTGTCGCATAATGAAGAAGGCGATGGCGATTATGAGCACAAAGGGCAGCGCCTGAATCAAAATAACAGTCAGCAGGCTGGTCTTCTCCGGTGCACGACCAGTATATTCAATCTGCTTGCTTTCCAGCAGTTCGACCAGGCTGGTATCATTGCCAACGGGGGTTGCGACCACACGGGTGCCGTCGCTGGAGATGCCGACAATCTGGTCCTCTGCTATCTCTACCTTGCTCAGCGTGCCTGCGGAGATGCGGTCGCGGAATTGCGAATAACTGATTTCCGTGGCGCGGCTATTGGCACCGCCAGAATTGAACATCGACACAACCACCAGCAGCGCAATGATAACGCCCGCCCAGATAAGCATATTGCGGATCCAGGGATTGGGGGTATTCGGTTCCTGATCGTCATTCATGTGTCAGTATCTCTTTCAAAAGCTCTTAACGCAGACAATAGCGTTAAAACATAGCACATCATAGTTTTAGATAAGAGCGAAAACTGCAAGTGCAATATGGCAATAAGAGTCATGCTATTTGATTAATTTGCATCACTCTGATCGATTTCTTGCGTGTTTTTTGGCTAATCAGTGGCGTTTTTGCGACTTTCAGTGCGTGGCGGGGCCTTGGAGAACTGCCAAATATCGCCTTTTGCGCGACACAACACATCGCCTTGCGTAACCGTTTCGCCTGATTGCAGTGCCGTAATCAGTCGTTCCAGAGCCTCGCCGCGTGGGTTCAAGTCTGGCTGAACATGCGAAAGCGCCTGTTGCACGACTCGCCGGACAATTTCATGTGGCAGCTCGTGACCGTCCTGCATATTGCAGACCAGTGCGTCATCTTGCTTGGCCATTCTTGCGTCTGCTTCGCGCTCTGTAACCCATTGTAGCGCGTTATCGGCTTGGGCGAGGGCATGTGCGGACCGCGCAGCGGCGGCTGGATCCAGCCAGTCACATGCTGCCAGTTGGCTGCGGAGCCGTGCCCGGTCAAAGCGGCTGTCCTGATTGGAAGGGTCTTCTACAAAGGGAATGCTGTGCCGCTGGCAATAGGCAATTAGATCGGCCTTACCCACCGTCAATAGCGGACGGACAATATGCCCATTGCGCCCCCTGATACCGGCCAGCCCGGCCACACCACTGCCACGGTTGAGACGCATCAGCAGCGTTTCAAGCTGGTCATCAGCATGATGCGCGGTCAGCAGCCATTGGCAGCCTTTCTGTTGCCGCCAGTTTTCCAAAAGCTGATAGCGGGCATTGCGTGCTGCCGATTGGAGGTTGCCAGTGATCGGCTGTTCGGGTTTCAATAGGGCGTAGCTTATGCTGGCGGCAGTGCAATAACCCGCAACCATTTGTGCCTCATCCACGCTTTCGGGCCGCAAACCATGATCGACTGTGGCGGCAGCAATGCGGCCCGGCCATAGGGTCTGCGCCAGTGCCAATAAAGCCATGCTGTCGGGACCGCCGGAAACCGCGATAGCGATCCCGCTCTCAACCCTATCCCCGCCACCGACCAGGTCGGAAAAGCCTTTGCGCAATACGCTCAGCAGCGCTGCGTCATCAAGTGGCTCGGTATCAACCTCGCTCAACTACAACCCGCATCGCTGCGACCGCTGGCGAGATTGTTCGCAAGCCTACCGGAAGCCGTGTCCGGATAGGCTTCGCCAAGCTCGGTAAAGGCGGCACAGGCCTTGGTGTTCTCGCCGCTGGCGATCAATGCGCGGCCGAGATAGTAAAGGCTGTCCGGAGCACGGGCGCCGCGTGGGCCTTTCTGATAGTTCTCCAACAGGATTTCAGCCGCACGGCCCGGCTTGCCGTCATCCAGATAGGCACGGCCCAGCAGATTGCGTGCATGGCTGATGCGACGATGCTCTGAATGCGTTTCGACGGTCAGCGCCAGCTGCTGCTGCGCTTCTGGATAATAGCCCGCATCCCATAGGCGGAAGCCGTAAATATAGTCATCCTCACCGGCGTCGTCGCTTTCCGGCTTAACGATTGCCGAAACCGCCGCAATGCGTTCCTCGCTCGGCTCATAAGCTGCTTCTTCCTCTTCAGCAGGCGCGGCAGCAGCTTCCATGGCGGCAAGCTTTTCCTCAATCTTGCCCAGGCGGAAGCTATTCTCTTCACCTTGTGCCGTCAGCGTTGCGAGCTGGCTTTCCAGCGCATCAACCCGAAGCAGCAGATCGGCAACGGCAGAATTGGTGGCATTGGGCTGAGTAGTTTGTGCAACGGCCTCAGGTTCTACCTCTGGTTCAAAAAAGCGGTCCGAACCGCCGGGAAACACCTTGCGCTGCACTGCACGCATTTCTGCTTCTAACCGCTTAACCCGCGCATCAACATTATTGTCTTGTGCGTGCACATTTGCCGGGATTGCGATGGCAAAGGCCATGACCAGCGTCATGGCGCAACGGGTTGCTGTAATTGCGGAAAATGGCCGGCCAATAAGCTGTTTCATATGTCTGATTACCCTCAATCCTGTTTGCGCCCAAGCACGCAATGCATCCATAATGGCATGTTTGATAGGCTAACAGTGTTTTTGCAATGCTGAACGATGGTCAGGCCATGCAGATTATTCTGACGGACTGTCTTCTGTTGCTGCACTGCGCGCCAGCAAAGCGGCAGCGCTAATCGGCACATCTTTTATCGAACGGTCAGCCGTGCCTAAAGGTGGCACAGCTTCACCGCCTATAGTGATAGCAAAGGCATCAGGGCGGCCGGTCCAGATTTGCGGATTATCGGCATCGGCAGGAACGACATATTGCTCGCCCAATACCATTTGCTTCTGCATCAGCTGCTTGCCGGAGCCATCATAGAATTTGACCCAGACATTATCCTCGGTCGCGGTGAACACAACATCGCCAGTTGCAGGTGCGGTGATGGCGCCATTGGTTGGCCGGTTATCGGTTTCAGCAGCAGCACTTGGCCCGGCTGCTGCAGACTGATCGCTACCAGCTTCGGCTGCATTATCAGCCATCTCGCTTATGCCTGATGTTGGGAAGAACTGATAACGCCAAAGCGTGTAACCGCCAGCGACCAGTGCAAAGCCGACTATGGCGATAATCCATGCCGTTTTCGCAGAAGGAACCTTCGACGGGTCTTCCGCAGCATATTGCACCGGGTCGCTGCTGCGTGCAGCGGCCACCCCTGCTTCGCTCATTTCCTCGCGCAGATCATCAAGAAATTCATCTTCTGGGAGGTCCACGACTTTTGCATAGGCTTTGGAAAAGCCGATGGCATAGGTACGGCCCGGCAGGTCATCAAAGCGACCTTCTTCTACTGCCTCCAGATGGCGCACCGGAATACGGGTTTTTGCGGCTACTTCAGAAATTTCTATACCCGCTGCCTGCCGCGCCTCACGCAGTCGCTGACCCGAGGTCAGTAACTTGAATTCGCCATTTTGTAGCGGCGTATCTTCCATATGGCGGGCGATCCCATTTTTTGCATTCCAGCCTATGGCTTTTTACCTTCTATGACACTGGGCTTTGCGTCAATATTTACATGGCTTTAGATAGCCGATTTTACGGAATTTTTTGGTCCGTCATCGATCTGCTATAGAGATTGGTGTCAATCGACTTCGATTTTCTGGTTTTGCGCCCAATCTCGTAGCGTTGTGCGCATATTCTCGGGCGGACTTGCAAGCAGTGATTCCAGCTTTTGACGCACCTCAGAAAGATCCATCGAACGGATCATCGCTTTGATGGGACCGACTGCTGCTGGTGTGATGGAAAGCCGGGTAATGCCGATGCCCATCAACGCCATCGCTGAAAGTCTCCGGCCACCCATCTCGCCACAGACGGTAAGATCGGTATCGCTGCCCTCTACGGTTTGGACAATACGCGACAAGAAGCGGAAAATGGCCGGGCTGAGCCAGTCATAACGTTCGGCCAGCTTTGGATGAGCACGGTCAGCAGCGAGCAGGAATTGCGTCAGATCATTGGTCCCAACGGAGAGGAAATCAATTTTGGGCAGCAAAAGATCCAGCGTCTCGGCCAGTGAAGGTACTTCAAGCATCGCGCCGTAGCGGATATGCTCGGGCAGCATTTTCTTGTGTCCGATAAGAAACTCACGCTGCCCTTCGAAAATATCGCGGGCGCGTTCAAACTCCCATGGCTCAGCCACCATTGGGAACATAACATTCAAAGTCCGTCCAGCGGCTGCTTCCAGCAATGCGCGAGCCTGCACCTTCATCAGGCCTTCACGTTCCAGCGCGACACGCAGCGCCCGCCAACCCATGGCGGGATTCTCTTCTGCGCTGTCGCTGGCCAGATAGGGTAGCGATTTGTCGCCGCCAATATCGACGGTGCGGAACACGACCGGTTTGTCTCCCGCTGCGTCGAGCACATCGCGATAGAGCCGCAATTGGCGCTCGCGTCGGGGCAGGGTGGCGCTGACCAGAAACTGAAATTCGGTGCGGAATAGGCCGATACCATCTGCCCCAGTAAGTGATAGTGCACCAACATCATCGCGCAGACCGGCATTGACCATCAGCGTTATCGGTACACCATCTTTTGTCACTGCGGGCAGATCGCGCAAAGCGGCAAAGCTGGCCTGGCGCTTCTTGCGGCGATTGAGCTTGGCTTTGAACGCGTCAATGACGGCATCAATCGGCCGCACATGCACGGTGGATTCCATAGTGTCGATCAGCAATGGATCGCCTTCGCGCACAAGCTGGCGGATCGTTCGCACCTGGCCGATAACCGGGATGCCCATGGCGCGCGCAACAATGGTTACGTGCGCAGTCAGCGAACCTTCTTCGAGGATCACACCCTTGAGCCGCCGCCGATCATATTCCAGCAATTCCGCCGGACCCAGATTGCGCGCTATCAAGATCGTGTCTTCGCGCAGACCCATCTGCGCCGCCGTGCCGATCTGACCCGACACAATGCGCAACAGGCGATTGGCGAGATCTTCCAGATCATGCATCCGGTCGGCGAGCAGCGGATCATCAATCTGCCGCATCCGCATCCGGGTGCGCTGCTGTACCCGTTCAATCGCGGCTTCGGCGGTCAGGCCGCTATCAATCGCCTCGTTGATCCGCCGCGACCAACCTTCATCATAGGCGAACATCTTATAGGTCTGGAGCACTTCTTCATGTTCACCACCAATGCCGAATTCCGCTTGATTGGCCATATGGTCAATCTGTTCGCGCATCCGGGTGAAGGCAGAATAAACGCGCTGGCGTTCG
Source organism: Pseudomonadota bacterium (assembly GCA_038748365.1). GTDB lineage: Bacteria > Pseudomonadota > Alphaproteobacteria > Sphingomonadales > Sphingomonadaceae > Alterisphingorhabdus. The sequence goes on along the minus strand of JBCDIZ010000003.1, from coordinate 58,660 downwards.
GCCTCGATATCCTCGGCAACGACATGCTCAATCTTAATGCGCGGCTGGTGAAAGACCGCATTGCCCGAAGCCAGACCTTTGACCAACGTCAGGCCGTTGAGCCGTTGCGGGCCACTGGCAGCAATGCCTGTGTCCAGCATGGTATCGCGATCGATCATATCGGCATTGTCGATCATCTCGCTGATAACCATGGCTACGGTTTGCAGTGCTTCGAGTTCGATATCCTCATAACGCCGCGGCTCAACATGTTGGACGCACACAACGCCGACCGAGCGTTCGCGGCGAATAATCGGCACGCCGGCAAAGCTGTGAAAGCGTTCTTCTCCAGTTTCCGGGCGATATTGGAAGTCGGGATGCGCACCGGCCTCAGCGAGATTGAGGATCTCAACATTTTGCGCGATATGCCCGGTCAGGCCTTCGCCCAGCGCCAATTTGGTGACATGTACCGCGTCCTGATTAAGGCCACGCGTAGCGAAAAGCTCCAGCACCCCTTCACGCAGCAGATAGATCGAACAAACCTCGCTATCCAGCGCTTTACCGATTATCTCGACCACCTGATTGAGCTTGGTCTGCGCATTGGCACGCGCTGCCATAATCTCGTGTAATTCGGTCAGAATCTGGCGCGGTGCGGTCTGTGTCGGGGTCATATGAGGGCGTTTAGCACAGGCTGTTCGCCTGCGCTATTGCATGTATCAGAGGGTGGAAATTTTGCTTGGTCTCGCAGCCCGATAAGGGTGATGCGGAGTCAGGCCTCAGAGAGTTCTTCCTTCAATCGGAGCTTGCGCTTTTTGAGATCGGACAATCGGATATCATCAGGGTGGGGACGCTGCTCTTCGGCATGGATTTCCGCGTCCAGGGCTTCATGTTTGCTCTTCAGTGCCTGATAATGTCCATTATCCATATGGGTGTCTCCTTCGACTCGCGTTGGAAGAGCTAGAGTAAATCACAAAGCTTATGGAGAGTCTCCCCCTATGGTTAATCGATGCGGGCAATGCCATATCCAACAAGGCGGAATGAAAACGCCATATCGCATAATCAGTGCGTGACAATTCAGTCCGATTGCGGAAAACTGAATGATGTGAATAGGGCTGCCGATCGGAGGGAATGTGGACGAACAGGCGATGCGGCAAAAGCTGGAACAGCTCAAGCTGGAGCACCGTGACCTTGATGTCGCGATCAATGCGCTGTCAGAAAGCGGCGGTCATGACCAGTTGCAACTGGCCAGAATGAAGCGCCGCAAGCTTATGCTTAAAGACCAGATTGCCGTGATTGAGGATTATCTCATTCCCGACATTATCGCTTGATGCATATTGTCGTGTTTTGATGCGGTGAGGGATGGCGCTTGTGACCCATAGCTACCTGTCACGAACCCTGTAGCGTTGGATCACTATATCTCCATCATTGTCATAAAATTGCAATATGTAAAGCAGGTGGATTACATTGTTGCTTTGCAACGATTCCATGAGATTTGTCACGATGTAAAATGACCCAATTTATATTTATGCAAAATAAATACTTAAGTCGTGTCACTATGATACAAACATCGAACAAGGTTCGTTTACAATAAGAAATGTGCTGCGCAGGAAATGAAAGATATGTAACAAGTGCCTTATGTCGCACTCAACGAATATTACCCCCGCTTTGGTAGACTCGCTTTATCATGAATCTATGGAACTTGCAGAAGAAGCAAGAATACATTTCTCAGACGAGGGGACACGCGACTTAGCCAATACCGTTCTGTCACCGGCACGTCAGGTGGAACTATCCTGTGAGTCCCTTAAAGTGACTACGCGGCTGATGCACTCCATTGCGTGGCTGCTGAATCGCAAAGCCTATTTTGAGGGTGAACTGACAGAACGACAACTGCGTTCCGCGGGCTATGTCCTTGGTGAAGCAGAGCCAAGTGACCCTGTTATAGTAGCAACACTCGATCCCCACAGCCGCTATCTCGTAAAGGCAAGCGAAGACTTGCTGGCCCGCATTGAACGCATGGAGCGGCGTTTCCGAAAACAGGGTGATTGTGAAGTGAGCGATGTCGAGAATTTCTCGCCAGCTTTGGCAATGCAGGAGTATCTGCGTTCAACATTGCAGACTCAGGACTCTGGCTGCGTAACAGCAGACTGTATTTGCTCCGTTACGGCTAGCGTTTAACAGGCACTAGCCTCAACAAGCCTGAAATTCTGACACGCTAATCAGCGCCTTAGTCTTTTGCTGGCGCGCCGCACCACTTTGTTGCTTGGCCGAACATAGACCTCTTCCTCGACATATCGCGTAGTAGTCGTGGTGCCAGGCTGTATGACTATCGTCGTTACTGTCTGCGGCGGATAATAATAGCCAGGATAGCCATATCCATAGCCATAAGGATAGCCGCCATAGGGGTTATAAGCAGCCTGTTGCTGCTGTTGTTGAGCCGCTGCAACCTGCTGCTCAAGCTCGGTGCAGGGGTTCTTTTCCGCTTGATCAATCGCCATACCGGCAACCGCACCAACGCCAGCACCGATCAGCGTTCCGGCAGTGCGGTTACCGCGCCCGGCGATGCGATTGCCCGCCAATGCGCCGAGGCCACCGCCGATCAGTGCGCCGCCTATACCATTGTCACGGCGACACTCCTCTAGCTGCTCAGTCAGATAGGCAAGATTGGTGTTTGTCTGCGGCACCGGATAGCCGGGATATCCCTGAAAACCGGGTGCGGGCAGCGGCCTTGTCGGGTTGATGGTTGGTAAGGCGGTTTCAACGCCATTGGCGAAATCCACGCCCACCGGATTGCCATTGGCATCGGTATAGCGGCCTTGGCCTACATAGGTGCCGCTATATTCGCCCTGCAATGTCCGGCCTTGTGGATCCTGATAGGTGCCAGCCCAGCGGCCCTGATATGTGCGGCCATCAGGGCCAACATAATTGCCTGTCCAGGTGCCGTCATAATTCCCGCCCTGGCTAACAACCGGAGTGGCGGGACCGGCGACTGGAACGCCCTGATTCACCACACGGCCATCACCGGCAAAGATAGAGGGATCATAAACTGGTCCAGTGGTGGTTGTGGTGGTGATTACCGTGCCATCCTGAAGCGTCTGCTGGCTAATCACCGGTTGCTGCACTTGCTGAATGGTGCCAGTTAGATCCGCAAAGGTATTTGCGCCAACGCCTTGCAACGATTCGGTAGCCAAAGCGGGTTCTGTACCAGCAATAGCAAGAGCACTTACGGCTATTGCTAAGAGCTTAGTGCTAGCTTTTGGGCGGATGGTCATGGTTAATCGCTCCCTGAACCGGCTATGCGGTGCCCCACGAGGCGCGCGCAGCCAAAAATATAGTTAGCAAATCGTTACCATTTTTATCCGATATGGACCATCATCCAAATGTAAATTGCTGGGAAATCTGGGCATTAGACGGTGTTATGTCCTGAAATGGGGCATTATATCCGTTATGGATTTACGTCTATGCTGCCTGAGTCAGCACCGTGCCCATCAATTCGGCCAGCTTCATCATGCCGGCCTCATCCTCGGCATCAAAGCGCGCAGGTAAGGGACTGTCGAGATCAATCACGGCGACCACTTTACCGTTCATTATCACCGGTAGCACCAACTCGGATCGGCTTTCGGCATCGCAAGCGATATGGCCCGGAAAGGCATGCACATCATCGACCCGCTGCGCCTTGGCTTCGGAAACTGCGGTACCGCAAACGCCCTGACCAATAGCGATGCGGATACAGGCAGGTTTGCCGACAAACGGTCCCAGCACAAGTTCATCTTCTACCACGCGATAAAAACCGGCCCAGTTGAGATTAGGCAGAAACTGCCAAATCAATGATGCGACATTCGCCATATTGGCAATGCCGTCGGGTTCATCATGGGTGAGGGCCCTGGCAGCGCTGAGGAGGTCATCATAGATTTGCGCCTTGGTGGCGTGTGGCGCGGGAGCGAAATCATACATGGGTGGTTATATAGGCTGGCGAGATCGCCATCGCCAGAAAGTTATGATTTGACTGTCATTAGCGCTACTCGGGGCGCACCTTGCCACGCGCCTTTTTGACCGCACTACGGATTTTCTTACCCTGCAGCCTTTTGGTCTTGCCTACGCGGTTGAGACGACTCTTTTTGCGCTTGGCCGGAATTTGCCGCGCCTTTTCCAAAAGCGCCACGAAACGCTGCCTAGCATCGAGCCGGTTGGCCGATTGGGTGCGATGGCTCTTGGCGGTGATCACCATTTCGCCTGCATTGTTGAGATAGGCGCTGCCCAGGTCTTTCAGCCGCGTATAGACAGTCAGTGAAAGACCGAGCTGATATATGCTGATCCTGAGCTGGGCTGCGGTGGCGACCTTGTTGACATTCTGCCCGCCGGGTCCTGATGCGGTGATAAATTGTTCGCTTACGGCATCAGTGGGAATGCTCTCCCAGATATCCTGCCAACGCTCAGCCATGGTCTTTCTGTGTGCCTAGCAGTTGTACCAAAAGAGTCTGATCCAGACAGTCGTCGTCAAATCCCAGATTGACAAAATCGCGCGGCATCGGCGCGGTGGCATGTACATCGTTTTTGCCATGACGGGCAAAGCTCAGATGCCAGCTATGCAGCATAGTTCTTGTGACGTTTGCTGTATCATCAGGCTTGGCGTTGCGCCCGGCGCGATAGACCGGATCATGCAGCAGCGGCAGACCAAGAGCAAAATACGCATGCGCGCGAATCTGGTGCGTACGGCCAGTGATCGGTACAAAGGCGATCAGGCTGTTGTCGTCATGTTGTGCAATCAGCTGCCAGCGGGTCTGTGCCATTTTGCCATGTTGATCAGGCTGCATCCACCAGCCCAGCGCAGCGGTGCTGGTCTTGTCGAGCGGTATATCAATCTTGCCCGCTTCTTCATCAGGTGTTCCTGCGACAATGCCGAGATAGATTTTGCGTACCTCGCGTTCGGCAAAGGCCGCCCCAAAGCGCTTCATCGCGCCGCTATTGCGCGCCATTAACAGGCAGCCGGACGTATCGCGATCAAGCCGGTGAACAGCAACCGGCGGGCGTTTGAAACCAAAACGCATATCATGCGCCAACCACTCCACACCATCATTGCCCGATTTTGTTGGCGTCACGGGCAAGCCAGCGGGCTTATCAACGACAAGCGCTTCGCCATCGAGAAACAGAACAGGCAAAGGGCTGTCTTGCACATCATCTCGATTGGAAGAGTTGCTATTCACATGGGATTTTGAATTGATGGCAGCCATGCCGCTGCCTGTCAGAGCATCCGCGTTTATGCAAGCGTTGTCGGAGAAGCATCCGAATCATGCTGCGTGTTGGATCGTTCGGCGCTGGGGCCTTTCATGTGGTCCTGCATGCCCGCTGCGTCGGCGATAAGTTGTAGCGACGCCAATCGGTCTGAGAGATAGTAGCTGTTGCAGGTCATCATGATTTCGTCGGCGTCAAACTGATGCACCATTTCATGTAATTGTTCGACAACCTGTTCGCCGGTTCCAAAGGCGGCAACCCTAGCCTGGCGTCCCACGGCCAGCGCCTGGGGGCCATCAAAGCTGAAATCTATCGTATCTTCTGGCGGCAACATGCCGGCCATATCGCCCTCGCCCAGCATATGTACATAATTAACATAGACATTTTTGCGTAACATTTCCGCACGCTCTTTGCTCTCTGCCGCCAATGCTGTTGTTGCCAATATTAGATGTGGCTGAGCATCGGGGTGGCTCGGCTCAAAATTGTCGCGATAGCGCGCAGCGAGATCGGTTCCGACCTGCGGATTAATGAATCGGCCAATGGCATAAGGAAGGCCCATCTGACCCGCCATAACGGCGCTGTGCGGGCTGGTCCCCAATATATGGAGCGGGATCGGTGTAGCCGGTTCCGGAACGAGCCTGGGGTGACGGATTTCGCCATTGAGATAGCCGCGTAATATCTGGAAATTTTCGACAAATTTCTCAAATTGCGGGCGGCGGTCTTTTGCCAGCGCATAGGATACGGCGACATCGCCGCCCGGGGCACGACCCAGCCCGGCATCAAAGCGTCCTGGATAGAGATTGTTCAGCGTCGAGATTATCTCGGCGACACGATAGGCACTGTAGTGTGGCAGCATGATGCCACCTGTGCCAATACGGATATGGCGTGTATTGGCGCCGATCGCAGCCAGCAGCACCTCTGGCACGCTGCCGCATATGACAGGGTTAGCGTGATGCTCCGATACCCAGTAGCGATAATATCCCAAACGATCAGCCAGCCGCGCCATGGTTATGGTATCAGCAAACGCCTCACTGGCTTTTGCGTTACCGCTTCTCAGCGACTGATCAATAATGGATATCCGGATCTTTGCCACTGGCTCCAACGATTTCTATGAATTGCTGCCAAGTACACTATTCGATTACGCGCAATTTCTGAAACGGTTATTATAGAGAAAACTTAAATTCGGCTTATAATAGCTACAGGCAATGAAAGGGTGGTAATTTGATTGAGAAAACTGGCAAAAACGCAGCGATAACTGCCGCTATCGTATCTTGCTTTTGAACGTATGCTCGACTGCTGCGTTGTGATGGTGAACCGGTTCTGCTTGCCGATGATTTCGATTGCTTTGCAGCTGATTAATAACGGTTATGGCTAGGCCTTTGCTCTAGTCAATACTGACTGTGCTGCGTTGTCTATTTCCCCTCGGACTTATACGTGGCCGATCTGAGCGGAATGTTCTTGCTCGCGGCGTTCTTCTTGTCGTCTGACGATTAGGTCTCGCCTGACGATTTTGACGTGCTTGCCGGTTCGGATTAGCACGACGTTGTCCTGAGGCTTGTTGTGGCCTGTTGCGCGTCTGCGCAGCATTGCCGCCGTTACGGCCGCGGGGTGCGACGGCGGCGGCGCTTCCATTGCCACCATCATTGGCACGATTGCCCCGGCGTCCGCGCCGATCATTGCGGTTGCGATTGCCGTTGCGGCGGCGATAGTCGGGATCATTACGCCGCGCCTCGCGACGGGCCTTACGCCGTTCGCGCCTCTCGGCCCGCTGTTCGGGAGTCAGTTCAGCGTTGCGCGCGCGTCTTTCCGCTCTGCGCTCGCGCCTTTCAGCGCGCTCCGCAGGCGTCAGCGCGTAATTGCGTCCCCGTCGTTCAGCGCGGCGCTCGCGACGCTCTGCCCTGCGAAAGCGTTCGACATTGCGGCCCAGAAAACTCTGGCGATAGCGATACCGTTCGCGTGCCCAGTGGCGTCTTTGTCCTGGCGGCATAGCGAAGCGCCGTCCGCGCTGGTCAAAGACGAACAGGCCGTAACCGGGGTAGAAGAAATTGTTAAACTGGCCGCCGGCAAAGCCGATATTGCCAAAGCCGTTGCGGAAATCGCAGTCATTATAGACATTATAGGGATCATAGGGGTCGCAGAAATCGTCATAATAGGTAAAGTCATCGACAACAGCGCCGCCGCCGAAACCTCCGCCGAAGCCGGGCCCAAAACCGACACAGCCGGAGAGGGTCAGGCCAGCAAGTCCGGCTATGCAGAATGCTCTTACTCTCTTCCAGCTTGATCGTTTCATCCTATGCTCCTGTCGTTTCACCGATAGAATTAGAGGAAAGTGATTGAATTGCGGATGAATGATAGAGTCAGGCTTTCACACTATTTGATGATTTTTCATTGATTTATGCCATGTTCGGGCATTGACCGTGCCTATCGACACCTATTTCTCGATTTCGACCATGATCTGATCGGTAAATCTCTTGCTAACACCTATGTTCATAGGATATTTAATCGCTCAATTAATAACGGCCTTGGCAAAGCAATGCCGACCTTGAGGAGAGAAACGCCATGGCGACGGTGGTTGCTGATATTGCTCAAGACAAATCCGCGCATGCTGTGCCGCATCGCATGCCCGCTAATCCCGGCTTCACCGACAGCGAAAACCGGCATTGGGTGCGTATGCCCGAAGGCGGCATTGATCATCTGCCGGGTGATTATGGTCCAGCAATTGTCGGGCATACCTTCACGGCACTTAAGGACCCGCGTGCCTTTGGCCGGATGATGTATGAGAAATATGGCCCCATTTATCGCACTCGGCAATTTGGCCGCAAACAGGTGGCGCTGGTTGGCGCAGACGCCAATGAGCTGGTGTTGTTTGATCGCAGCAAAACCTTCTCTTCGGAGCAAGGCTGGGGACCGATCCTTAACCTCTTATTCCCGCGCGGGCTGATGCTGATGGATTTTGACCATCATCGCGCTGATCGCAAAGCGCTGTCGATCGCCTTCAAGCCGGGGCCAATGCGCCATTATGCCGAAAAGCTGGGCGAAGGCATTTCCGAGCGGGTCAAGACATGGTCAGGCAAGGACATTCTCTTCTACCCGGAAATCAAGAAACTTACGCTTGATCTAGCGGCGACCAGTTTTCTCGGCATTCCATGGGGGCCAGAGGCTGACCGGATCAACACCGCCTTTGTCGATATGGTACAGGCTTCGGTTGGCGTGGCGCGGCGGCCATGGCCTTTCACCAAAATGGCGCGCGGTGTTGCTGGTCGCAAATATCTCACTGACTATTTCACCCCGCAGGTGCGCCAGCGGCGCGAGCAGCAGGGGCCCGACATGTTCAGCCAATTCTGCCGCGCGACGCATGAAGATGGCTCGCTGCTCGCCGAAGATGAAGTTGTCGATCATATGAACTTTCTGATGATGGCGGCACATGACACCATCACCTCTTCAGCGACATCTCTGGTGATGCTGCTCGGACAGCACCCTGAATGGCAGGAGAAGCTGCGCGAGGAATGTCTCGAAGTCGCACCGCAAGGCCAGTTGACTTTTGATGGCCTCAGCAAGCTCGAACTCACCGAAATGGCATTCAAGGAATCACTTCGACTAATCCCGCCTGTGCCTTCCACTCCGCGCCGAGCGGTCAAGGACTTTGAGTTTATGGGGTATAAGGTTCCTGCAGGTACATCGGTCGGTATCAGTGCCGGTGCGGTGCATAAGATGGAGGAGCATTGGCCCGATCCCGAGCGCTTTGATCCGATGCGCTTCACCCCGGAACAGGTGCGGGAGCGGCATAAATTCGCCTGGGTGCCCTTTGGCGGCGGCGCGCATATGTGCCTCGGCCTGCATTTCGCCTATATGCAGATCAAGATTTTGATGCACGAAATCCTGACTACCAATCGCATTGTTACCGAGCCGGGCTATGATCCCGACTTTCAGTATTGGCCCATCCCGCAACCACGCGATGGCCTGAAGGTGCGGCTGGAGCGTTTGTAAGGCGAATACCTCTTACAAAAGTGAGAGAGCACGCTAAGCTCCCCAAAAAAAATAGACCAATAAACCAAGGGAGGGCGTGTGCGCCTTATTGTAAGAATAGTTATCGGTTTAGTGGTGATTGCCGTTATCGGAATCGCTGCGACATGGTTCCTCCTACCATCACTCAATGATCGACAGACCGATGGAGAGCTCGCTTTGCCCGGCCTGCAGGCACCGGTGCGTGTGGTGCGCGATGAAAAGGCCATGCCCTATATCTACGCGAACAGCATGGAAGATGCTCTGCGTGCGCAGGGGTTTGTCGCAGGGCAGGATCGCTTGTTCCAGCTGGAAACAGCGAAAAGAGCTGCATCGGGACGTCTCGCTGAAGTTTTTGGCGCGGGCGCGGATGATATAATTGTCAATCTCGACAAGGAAGCACGCGTTATCGGCTTTCGCCGCATCGCCAGACGCCAGCTCGAATTGCTCTCTCCCAATGCGCGCCGCAGTCTGACGCCCTATGTCGAGGGCCTAAATAGCTATATTACCGACCATGCGGACACGCATCCAATGGCGTTTTCGCTCGCCGGTTTTGAACCCGAAATATGGACCGTAGAGGATCTGCTCACTGTGGTGTTTTTCATGGGCTGGGGCAGCGCCGCCAATTTTGATGCCGAGCTGATTGCACATCAGGTTATCCAGGCGATTGGCGAAGAGAAATTTCAGGAAATCGCGCCGATTGTCGTTAATCCGGATAACCCAGAAGCTGCACCCTCTGAGGAAGAGACAGCGGCTACACTGTCCCGCTGGGCAACTAAAACCGGCAAGCCAGTGGTATGGACCAAGGGCGGTTGGCGCCAGCAAGGCCATGGTGGCAGCAATAATTGGGCGATGAGTGGTGCAAAAAGCGGTTCGCCCGCCGCTGTGGTCACCAACGACCCGCATCTCGATAGCCGTAACTTGCCCGGTCCATGGCACCCGGTGGCGCTGATTACCCCTGAAGTGCGGGTCGTCGGCGTCAGCGCCGGCCTTCCCGGCGTTGTCATCGGACGCAATGACCGTATCGCCTTTGGTGTCACCAATGCTTATGCTGATGCGGTCGATCTCTATGTCGAGACCATCGATCCCGACAATCCTGACAACTATATGGAAGGTGACCAGTCGGTGCCTTTCGAGACTATATCCGAAACCGTCCGGATCAAGGATGATACCGCCGAAAATGGTATCAGAGAAGAAAAACTCGACATACGTCTCACCCGACGCGGCCCGGTGATTACTGACCATGATCCGAAAGCTAGCGATGGCGCTGTGCTCACTATGCGCTGGGCTTCTGCAGAATATATGGATGGAGAACTGGGTCTCGATGCCCTGATGGCTGCCACCACTATAGAAGAGGCACTAGAAGCTATCGGCAGGGCGCATATGATTTCGCTCAACTTTGTCGTTGGCGATGTGAATGGCCGCATCGGCCGTCGCGCCAGCGGTACTGCGCCGATACGCCTGCGCGGCAATGGCATGGTGCCGTTCCCTGTGGTTGATGGCGAGGATAATTGGGGCGGTCGCATCCCGGCAGAGGAAATGCCTGGCGAAATTGATCCAGAGCGCGGATGGACCGGCACAGCCAATCATTTCACCGCGCCTGCAGACTATCCTTATGTCTACACAACCTATGCCTCGCCATCCTATCGCTATCGCCGCATGTCTGAGATTTTCAACGAAAAGCCAACGATTAGCGCACAGGAATCCTGGGCGGCGCAATATGACACGCTGAATGTCTTTGCCCGCGATATCGCCCCAATCATGGCGGCTGCGCTGCTGGAAGATCAGGATGCGGATATTCAGCAGATTGGCCAGACACTGCAGGATTGGAATCACCGCGATGATCCTGGTGAAGTAGGACCTACGCTGTTTCAGGAGGTGATGCGCCATTTCGCCCGGCTGACCTATGAGGATGAACTCGGACCCGAAGCGGTAAACGCCTATCTCTCCAGCTGGTATGTCTGGCAGGAGCGCTTTGATGCGATGGTGCAGGACGGTACATCGCCCTGGTTCGACGATATCCGCACGCCGGAAACGGAAGACCTCGCCGATATGATCCGCCGCGCTGGACGGGCTGCACAAGAGCGATTGGCCAGCGACTATGGCGGCAATAGGGAAAATTGGCGCTGGGGCGATGTACGCAAGGTCCGCTTTCAAGGTCCACTCAGGCTTAATGGCTGGGCCGGGTCACTGACAGGCAATCGCGATGTGGAAATGCCGGGCTCTGGCGAGACAGTGATGCGGGCGCTTTATGCCTATGACAAGCCCTTCGATTCCCAATGGTTCGCGTCCTTGCGGATGACAGCCGACCTGAATGACCCAGACAAGGTTCGCGCTGTCCTGCCGGGTGGTGCTGTGGGCAGGACATTCCATCCCCATCTTGCTGACCAACTCACCGACTGGACCAACAAGGATGCGCAAATCTACTGGTGGTTCAGTGACAAGGCGATTGAGGAGAATACCCAATCAGTGCTGAACCTGAGCCCGGACGCTGGCTAGGACTGGTTTTCGCATCTGGTCAAATTTTTCGCTAACAGCAATTGCTGTCGGGTTATTACAAGTCTCTGTACGCACCTCCTCGTAATGTGATGTCCTTATTACGGGAGAGGAACTGTGGCAGCGATAAGCCGATGGATCATTTTCTATCTGCTGGCCTTAGCGGCTTTGGCAGAGCAGGCCTATGCGCAACGTCTCGACCAGAATGTCTGCAATAATGGCGTTTATCACATTGAGGATGCGTTCAGCAGTGTCGCGCATATGGCGGTGATATTTAACGCGCCGCAACAGACCTATTGCAGTATAAATACTGGCTCTCGATCCTGCATAAATGGTCGCGAGCTGGTGAGTGGTTTCCGCAAGGACTTGAAAGACTATAACATCAAGAGTTGGCGTGTGAATCGCATCGCACTGATGCCCGAGCTGATTGGCCAAGACAAATATGCATGCCAGAGAACGGATAATGGCTCCCGCCTGGGCATAGTCATTGAGCGCTATTTCAGCACCAGAGACGGGAAATCCATTCGCGATCTGCGTTTCATGGACGTTGAGTTTCGTTTGGTCGTAAATGGCAATATATCCGTACTTGGCTATACAGAATATCAGTTTGATGACCTCCCTTCCGCTGCCAAGAACGCGGGAAATCCGTTCAAGCGCCGCCAATTTGTGTTTGACCGGACTTATGGCAATTCGCGCAAAATCTACGCCGCAGGCACGGTGGAGGGCAGTGGCCCAGGCAACGGCAGTTCTGCGCGCTCGGGCGGATCATCGGGCAGCAGCGTCTTCACCATTACGCGCTCGGGCTCCAGCGGGTTGCTGGGTTCAAGCACGGCAGCGAGTCAAGCTGCCCGCTCCAGCGCTCTCAACGCGGCTCGGTCTGCCTGCCAGTCACAAGGGGGAAGCGTGATGTCGAGCAATTCGGTGCCTGGAACCACACGCAAAGCAACCGACACCACCTATCGCGGATCAGCCACAGCAACGGTGCGTTGTCGCCGCAAATAGTTACTGTCATTACGACATTTGGGACTACTGGCGCGCATTAGCTATCTCCGCTAATGCGCGGCGATGTCGCTGCAGCAAGACCATTATGACACCATCATCATCGGCGCCGGTGGCGCGGGGCTGATGTGTGCTGCCGTGGCGGGGCAGCGCGGGCGCAATGTATTGTTGATTGATCATGCCGATAAACCGGGAAAGAAGATCCTGATTTCCGGCGGTGGGCGCTGCAATTTCACCAATTTGCAGGTGGTGCCTGAGCGGTTTCTTTCGGCCAATCGGCATTTTATGAAGTCGGCGCTGAGCCGCTATGACCAGCATGACTTTATCGCCATGGTCGATAGGCATGGCATTGCCTGGCATGAGAAAACGCTGGGGCAGCTGTTCTGCGATGGCTCGGCAAAGCAGATTGTCGCGATGCTGATCGACGAGTGCCCAGATGACCGGGTGACGCTCAGCCTTGGGGCCGCGATCCGCGATATACGCCATAGTGATGGGCGCTTCACTGTCGATTATGGCGATAAAACCGCGACCGCCGCCTCACTGGTGATCGCGACCGGTGGGCCGAGTATCCCGAAAATGGGCGCGACCGGCTTTGCCTATGATGTAGCGCGGCAGTTCAGCCTGAAAGTAGTAGAGCCGCGCCCGGCGCTGGTGCCGTTGACGCTGGGCGGCGAGGATGTGCTGTTCCGCGAGCTATCGGGTGTGTCGGCGCCGGTGATTGCCCGTTGCGGCAAGACAGAGTTTCGCGAGGCGGCATTGTTTACCCATAAAGGCCTGTCCGGCCCGGCGATCCTGCAAATCTCCTCCTATTGGCGCAAGGGCGATGCGGTGCAGATCGATTTCCTGCCCGATAGCGCCGAGGATTGGCTGATCAGCGCCAAGCAAGAGCATCCGCGTCAGCATCTGCCGAGCCTGTTGGGGCAGCATCTGCCGCAGCGCTTGTCCGATGCCTTATGCGGCCATCTGTCAGAGCGTGCCGCGCCTCTGGGTGAGTGCAAAGATGCGCAATTGCGTGACTGGCAAAGGCAATTAGGCGACTGGCGTTTCGTGCCCAATGGCAGCGAAGGCTATGCCAAGGCCGAAGTCACCGCCGGCGGCGTCAGCACCGCGGAACTGTCCTCCAAAACCATGGAAGCCAAGAAGGTTCCGGGGCTCTATTTTATAGGCGAGGGCGTCGATGTCACCGGCTGGCTCGGCGGCTATAATTTCCAATGGGCCTGGTCCAGCGGCTGGGCGGCGGGGCAGGTGGTTTAGCCGCTATTCCGCAACGCCGTCGCAATCGCATTGATGGTCAGCTGTATCCCCTCGGAAATCCGCGCATCGCTCTCGCCCGCGCGGTGGCGCTTGATCAACTCGATCTGCAACAGGTTCAGCGGTTCAATATAGGGTAAGCGCAATTGGATTGAGGTGTCGAGCGTGGGCGTTTTTTCCAGCAGGCGTGACTGGCCGGTGATATCCAACAGGCTGTCATGGGTGCGTTGCCAGTCATCGCGGATGCGCGGGAAGATCGCGGTGCGCAGCTCGGCGTCCTCGACCATCTCGGCATAGAGCGCTGCGATATCCATATTCGATTTGGCCAGCACCATTTCCATATTGCCCAAAGAGGCGCGGAAAAACGGCCAGCTTTGCGCCATATCTTTTAGCAGCGCCTTATCCTTAAACACCGCCAGCGCATGGCCGACGCCATACCAGCCGGGCAGCATCACCCGCGCCTGCGCCCAGCTAAATACCCAGGGGATAGCGCGCAGATCTTCAATCGCCGGGCTCTTGCTGCGGCTGGAGGGACGCGAACCAATCTTCAGTGTGGCAATCTCGGCAATAGGCGTCATCTGGCGGAAGAAGCTGGTGAAGCCATCGGTCTCGTAAACCAGCCCGCGATAGGCGTGGAATGCCTCGCCGGACAGGGTTTGCATCGCGGCGGCATAGTGCTGGCGGTCCTGTTCGGGACGTTCCTGCGGTGCCAGGCTGGTCAGCAATGTTGCCGAGACCATCGCTTCCAAATTGGTTGCGGCGGTTTCCACCGTGCCATATTTGGCGGCGATGACCTCGCCTTGTTCGGTGATGCGGATACGGCCCTGCACCGTGCCCTTGGGCTGCGCCTGGATTGCCTGAAATGCCGAGCCACCGCCACGCCCGACCGCGCCGCCGCGGCCATGGAAAAGCTGCATTCCGACGCCAGCCTCTGCAAAAACATCGGCTAGCGCACTGCTCGCCTGATACAGCCCCCAGGTCGAGGTGAGATAGCCGCCATCCTTATTGCTGTCGGAATAGCCGATCATCACTTCCTGCACGCCGCGTGCGCGGACCATATCGCCCATTTGCGGCAGCGCGAAGAAGCGTGCCATAATGTCAGGCGCATTGTCGAGATCGTCGACAGTCTCAAAAAGCGGCACCGCCATGATGGCAGCGCGCGCGCGTCCGTCACCATCGGCAGCGCGATACAGGCCGACTTCTTTCAGCAGCAGATAGACTTCGAGCAGATCGGAGACGCTTTCCGCTTTGGAGATGTTATAGGTGGTGATGCAGGCCGGGCCAAAGCGCGCATGCGCGTCCGCAGCGGCCTGAATGATCGCCAGTTCCTTGATGCTCTCTTCGCTGAACCCGTCCGTGGTGCGCGCGAGTGGCCGGTTATGCTCCAGTTCGGCCTGTAGCAGGGCGATGCGGTCTGCCTCGACCAGCGCGAGATAATCCTGGCTGACCCCGGCATGACGCAGCAGTTCGGCGACAACCCGCTCATGCACATCGCTGTTCTGGCGCATATCCAATGTCGCGAGATGGAAACCAAAAGTATCAATCGCGCGGATGATCCGGCCCAAAGCGCCCGAGCTGGTGAAATGGCTGTCGCCCCCTTCGGCCAGCCCTTTGGCAATGGTCACCAGATGGGCGCGTAGCTCTTCCGGGTTGGCATAGGGTTCTGCCTCAATTGTCGAAGGGCGGTGGCTTGCCTTGCCGGTCAGCGCTGTGTGCGTTGTATCAAGCCGGGCATAGATGCCAGTCAGCGCGCGGCGATAGGGTTCGTCAAAGCGGCTGGGGGCCTCGTCGCCGCTGGCTTCAGCCAGCGCCAGTACCGGCTCTGGAACCTGGCTCAGCTCGGAGGAGATACTGAGCTCCGCACCGACGGCGTGAATATCATCGAGATAGCGCTTGATCACCGTCCCCGCACCGCGCGACAGCGCCAGTTTCAGTGATGCTGCATCGACAAAAGGGTTGCCATCACGGTCGCCGCCAATCCAGCTGCCCAGTCGCAAAAAGCTGGGCGGGCGCTTGCCCAAAACCCGCTCCCAACGGGCATAAAGCGCGGGCAGCACCGGCAGAAACACATCGCGCATATAGGCATGGGCGTTTTCCACTTCATCGGCAACGAACAGCTTATCGCGACGTAGGGTGCGGGTTTGCCACAGCAGCGCGATCTGCCGGTAAATCGCATCTTCGACGCTGTCGCCATTGCTGGTTTCCGCCACCCCGGCATCGCGCAGCTTCATAAGATTGGCGATGCGGTTCTTATGGTCGATAATGCTCTTGCGCCGCACCTCGGTCGGGTGCGCGGTCAGAACCGGGACGATCAGCGCCTCATCGAGCAGCGCTAGAATCGCTTCTTCGCTGACTCCTGCCGCTTTTACCTGTTCCACCGCTTCGGCAAAGGTCGCGCCCTGTTCCTGCGTCACGCCTTGCCGATCCTCAGCCAGATTGGCGAGCAGCGAGAACAGCATGAAACCGCGGACAAAGGCGAGTGTATCATCCAGATCAAGCGCATCAATCCCGGTATCCACCGCATCGCTGCCGCTGATCTTGCGGTGGCGGTCGACACTGGCCGAGCGGATATACTCGGTCTGCTGGAACAGCTTCTCGCCGCCATAGTTGCGGATGACATTGCCCAGCACCTCGCCAAGATAGCGGATATCGGGATTCTGGGTGATGCGGTTCGCGTCGTCTGCCATAGGAAGAAGCTGACTGTTCGCTGATGGCAGGTCAAGCGTGGATCTAGTCGGTGCGTAAAAACATGGATATGCCCTGTGTGCAGCGTATGGAAAGTGGGGACAAGCTTTGCCTGTTCCCTAAGCCTTAAAGGCCGTCCAGGCTCTTGCTGACCAGTACATTCACTGCAACGCGGCGGTTCTGTGCCTTGCCTGCGGCCGTGCTATTGTCGGCTTGCGGGTCGGCTTCAGCCATGCCGGTCGGTGTCAGCATGCGATAAGGCTTCCAGCCACAGGCCTGTTGCAGATAGTTGACGACACGGTTGGCGCGCTTTTCGCTCAGCGCCTGATTAAGCTCATAGCTGCCGGTCGAATCAGTATAGCCGACAACCAGTAGCAGAGCATTTTCTGTCGCATCAGCTTCACCTGCCGCGGCACAAAGGTCATTTCTGGCCTGTGGTGAAAGCGTCGCCTTGCCGGTATCGAAATACACATTGGTGGTGCTTCTAATATTATATTTATCAATATCGGCGACTCGATTACGCAGGGCATCGGTAGCCGCTTCTTGTTCCTCAAAGCGCTGATTGGTACCACTGCGGATCATGGTCGCGGTTCTCAAATTGCTTTTGGAAAATTTCACCCGGCTGGCAACCAGACCGCCATTCCATTGCACCGTGCGTACTTCTACGGGTAGGCCATTGAGCAGCGCATCTGCTCCCAACGCCTTGCGATCAAGTCCGAGAAATCCGCCACTGGCGCGAATCTGGGTGCCTTCGCTGAGAAGAATGATATTTTGGGTGCCATCAGCACTGGTGACCTGCATCTTGTCGCCGCTCCGCGCGGAGATAAAACCTTCAATCTCAGGGCCTTCGGTCAAACCTTCCAGATCAACCGGAGCCGCGCCATAGACGACCGTCTCATTATCATTCCCTTCTGGATATTGCTGCGCAGAAAGGCCAGCAGGCACAGTAATGGCCAGCATGGCAATAAGGGCGAGATGACTCGGGCTTTTTGAAATGAAAGGCATGACACTACTCCTTTTGAAATCTGGTTTCTGCCCCAGCTAATCCTGTCAATACTTCACAATGTCCTGCGTGCTAAGACTATCCTTTCTGACGCATGAACACTAGCGGCAATAGCGGCAATGATGGGGGCCGCATGAGTGTATGGTGCGGTAAAGCGTTGTATAGCGGTTCCCGCTCATGCCGTATATGACCCGGTGTTGCGACTCCCTTTAATCCCCGCCAACACGTTCGACATCGGCGCCGACGGCCTGGAGCTTTTCTTCCAGCCGCTCATAGCCACGATCAAGATGGTAGAGGCGGTTGACATGGGTTTCGCCCTGCGCGGCCAGTCCAGCGATTACTAGTGACATGGATGCGCGCAGATCGGTGGCCATTACCGGCGCGCCAGTCATCTCCTTGACACCATGGACCACGGCGGTGCGGCCCTTGGTCTCGATATGCGCGCCCATGCGGTTGAGTTCGGGCACATGCATATAGCGGTTCTCGAAAATGGTTTCGGTGAGCACGCTGGAGCCGTCGGCAAGGCACAGCATTGCCATCATCTGCGCCTGCATATCGGTGGCAAAACCGGGATAGGGCGCGGTTGAAAGGGTGAGCGGATGCAGTGCACCATTGGTAGCTATGCGCAGGCCATCATCGGTAGCCTCGACGATAACGCCCGCCGCGCGCAATGCGGCGACGGTGGCTTCCATCTCGTCCTCACGGGCATGCAGCAGTTCGACATCGCCGCCGGTAATCGCCGCGGCACAGGCATAGCTGCCTGCTTCGATCCGGTCGGACATCACCCGATAGGTCGCACCATGCAGCCGGTCGCGGCCAGTTATCGTCAGGTCCGATGTGCCAATGCCGTCAATCTTCGCGCCCATGGCCACCAGAAGATTACACAGATCGACAATTTCCGGTTCACGCGCGGCGTTCTTCAGTGTCGTAACACCGGTGGTGAGGCTCGCAGCCATTACCGCATTTTCGGTGGCGCCGACGGATACTACAGGGAAGGTGAAACCGCCGCCGGGCAGGCCGCCTTTGGGGGCGGTCGCCTTGACATAGCCACTGGCCATTTCGATTTCCGCACCCATCGCCTCAAGCGCTTTTAGGTGCAGGTCAATCGGGCGATTGCCAATGGCACAGCCGCCGGGCAGGCTGACCGTGGCCTCTCCTTCGCGTGCTAGCAGAGGTCCAAGCACCAGAATAGATGCGCGCATTTTGCGCACCAGATCATAGGGCGCGACATTACTGGTGATGCGTGTTGCTTGCAGCGTCATCACCCTGCCGAAATCACCGGGGCGCGATCCGGCGATGCTGGTCGACACGCCGAACTGGTTCATAAGATGCTGAAAGCCATCAATATCCGCCAGCCGTGGCAGATTACGCAGTGTCACCGGCTCATCGGTCAGCAGCGCGCAGGGCAAAAGCGTAAGCGCCGAATTCTTGGCGCCGGAAATCGGTAATTTGCCGGTAAGGCGTTTGCCGCCTTTAATGATCAGTTTGTCCATAGATTTTGGTTAGGCAGGAATTATGACGCTGACAAGGGACGAACAATGATCCTCCCCGTTCCGGGGAGGATATAGCGTCAAGCCTTCTCAAGCGTGCATTGCAGCGGGTGCTGGTTTTCCTTGGCGCAGTCCATCACCTGGTTGACCTTGGTTTCCGCGACTTCATAGGTGTAGATGCCGCACACGCCGATGCCCTTTTGGTGCACCTGCAGCATCACCCGCGTGGCCTGTTCCATATCCATACTGAAAAAGCGCTTCAGTACCGCAACGACAAACTCCATCGGGGTATAGTCATCATTGAGCAGCAGCACCTTATACTGACTTGGCTTTTTCGGTTTGGCGCGGGTCTTGGTGGCGACACCGACCTGGCTGTCGCCATCATCGCCGTCATCCTCATCGCTGGCGCGGACAGGCGCAGCTACTATTGGCGCATCATCGGCAGAGCGGAGATAAAGCTGCAATAGCGCGGTATCGGCTTCAGCGCCGCTATAGTGTGCAGAGGTGATCGGCATAGTCGTCAGAATATCGTTATTCTCCGCGCTGGTGCAAGGCCTGAGTCGCTTCAATTGCACCATAAGCACAAAAAGGGCCGGAACAGTTACCCGTTCCAGCCCTAATCTGGTTTTCACAGCATCAATGTGCTGTGATTAAGCGCCTAACAATCAGGCAGCTTTCTTTACGTTCTCAACTGCAACGCTAACGCGGTTGGAGATCGGCTGGAAGGTGTCGCCGGCCAGCTTGACGAACATTTCGGTATTCTTCGAAGTCTGGCTCATAGCGGTATCGAATGTCTTGCGCAGAGTTTCGGCCTGCAGCTGGAAGAATTCGGTCGGAGACTTAACAGCAGCAAATTCTTTCATCGTTGCAGTCACGTCTTCGAAGTTCTTGCGGGTGTCAGAAGCATAAGCCTGACCCATTTCCTGCATGCCCTTGGCAGCGATCTTGCCGGATTCAACCAGAGCTTCAATATTGGCTTTCTGGAATTCGGTAGCCTGCGAAACATATTCGCTGCCTTTCTCAAAAGCAGCTTTGGCGCGGCCGGATACATCGCCGAACAGTTCTTGAGCGCGAGCGGTCATGTTTTCAGCGGTTGTTTTGGTTTCAGTTTTCTTGGTCATTATAACGTCCTTTCTGGGGGCAGCTTTCTTCTTGGCTGCAACAGTCTTGCGTGTAGTGGTCTTGCGAACAGTCTTTTTGGCAGTGGTCGCCGTCGCTTTCTTGGCAACTACCTTGACCGGAGATTTCTTCACCGGTGCCTTTTTCGCAGCGGGCTTTTTCGCCGCTGTCGTTTTCTTGGCTACGGTTGCCTTTTTGGCAGCCGGAGCAGCTTTCTTCACTGGAGCGGGTTTTGCGGCGGGAGCCGGAGCAACGGATGCGGTCGCCGCTTCAGAAAAAGCCTTTTCCGCAGATTCTTTGGAAACAGCGGATTTGGCAGTAGAGGTGTTTGGCGTGCTTGCCATGATGCGTATCCTGCGTCATTGATGTTGCAGTGCACAATAAGCATTGGCGAGGGCGAAGTCAAGCAATTTTGTGCGGTGCACAAAAAGTGTTTTATGCGTGTTGGTTAAGTTGTATTTCACGGCAAGGCTAAGCCTTTTCAGGAGAAAAAAGTAACCTGCTCGTGTCGAGCAAAGTCGAGACACTGTACTCTATGTCTTTCGACTACGCTCGAGACGAACGGAAACCGTTCCCTAAGAAACCTACTGACGCACGTAACGCCCCGGCGCATCCTCAATCGCAGGCTTGTTACCCTCACCGGGAATCCGTGCACCTTTTGCTGAGGTCTTTGCAGTTGCCTGTTTCTCCAACCACTCCAGCCAATAGGGCCACCAACTGCCAGGATGCTCTTCCGCGCCTTCGATAAAGGCGCTCAAGCTCTTGGTTTCATCCGGGTTAGTCCAGTACTGGTATTTTTTTGCTGCAGGGGGATTGACCACGCCGGCAATATGGCCGGACCCGGCGAGCATAAACTCTTTCGGGCCGCTGATATGGTCCATGATTTTCCATACGCTCTTCGCAGGCGCAATATGGTCTTCCTTGCCGGCCTGCACCAAGACCGGAGTTGTGATTTTGCTAAGGTCAATCGGCGTGCCATCAATGGTGATCGCACCAGGCTCGACCAGCTTGTTATCGCGATACAGATCAGCGAGATAGGCCTTGTGCCATTTGACCGGCAGGTTGGTGGTATCGCCATTCCAGTGGAGCAGGTCGAAAGGCGGATAGTCCTCACCCAGCAGATAATTATTGACAACATAGTTCCAGATCAGATCGCGCCCGCGCAGCATATTAAAAGTGGCCGCCATATAGCGCCCATCAAGATAGCCGCTATCGGCAGCGACGGTATCGATTAGATTTAGCTGCTGATCATCGATAAACAGTTTGAGATCACCCGCATGGGCGAAGTCAACCTGCGCGGTGAAGAAGGTCGCGCTTTTCACCTTGTCCGCCTCATCGCGCGCCGCAAGTAGCGACAGTGTTGCCGCCAGCGTCGTACCGGCAACGCAATATCCAATGGTGTGAACATCAGGCACTTTGAGTAGCTCGCGCACGGTATCAATGGCGTCAATCTGAGAGCGGACATAATCATCCCAGATGACATCGCGCATCGCGCTATCGGCGGATTTCCATGAGACCATGAAAAGGGTAATGCCCTGATCCACCGCCCATTTGACGAAGCTTTTTTTCTCGTTGAGATCGAGAATGTAGAAACGGTTGATCCAGGGCGGAAAAATGATCAGCGGCGTTTTCAGTACCTTTTCGGTAGTCGGGCTATATTGCACCAGCTGATAAAGCGCAGTCTCATGCACCACCTTGCCTGGCGTCACCGCAATATTGCGGCCCAGCTCAAACGCATTGGGGTCGGTATGCGTCATCTGCCCCTTGCGGATATCGGTGAGCATATGCTCCAGACCGGTGAGCAGATTTTGCCCTTTGGTTTCGATCGTCTTCTTGATCACGGCTGGATTGGTGAGGGCAAAATTGGAGGGCGCACTGGCATCGAGGATATTCTGCATCGCAAAGCGCAACTGCGCCTTTGCCTTAGGGTCAATGCCATCCACGGTATCGGTCATCCGCAGCAGATGGTCGGCGATCATAGTATAGCCTTGCGCCAGAGTGGAGAAGGCAGGGTGACTTTGCCATTCGTCTGCCTGAAAGCGGCGGTCCAGTTTTGCGTTCTCTTTCGGCACCTCACCGGCGAGAAGCCCTTGCCAAAGATTAAGCCCCTGCTGCCAGAACTGGCTCTGCATTTCGAATATCTGCGCCGGGTCAAATTTCGGCATATTGGCCAGCTGTTCCTGCCAATAGGCGGGATCCCAGAATTGGGTGAGCGCATCGGCGGCCATTTTCGGCGGCTGCTTGCTCGCCATTTCGGCCATATGCTCCATCATCATCTGCTGCGCCCGGCCCATCACCCAGGTCCAGTGCTGCATATCCTCCAGCTTCGGCATGGCCTCGTTCATGGCAGACATATCCATGCCGGGAATATTGAGGCCGGGCATCTCGGGTTGAGAAGCAGACATTGGCAGAGACTCCTGTGATGGTTGTTTTATCGATGCTTATCAGCTTCATCGCGCCAGCGTAACCATTGTTGGCGACGCGACATATATTTACGCCAAAGCATCTCCACACGCACGAAAAACACTCGACACCACCGGGCAGATAAGTCACAGCGTGTCACATGACCGAAGAATTCTACCGTATCCGCCGATTGCCGCCCTATGTCTTCGCTGAAGTCAATGCGATGAAGGCGGCGGCGCGGGCACGGGGCGAGGATATTATCGATCTCGGCATGGGCAATCCCGACGGTGCCCCGGCGCAGCATATCATCGACAAGCTGACCGAAGTCGCCAATGATCCCAATGCGCATCGCTATTCCGCGTCCAAGGGCATTAAGGGTCTGCGTAAGGCGCAGGCGGCATATTATGCACGGCGTTTCAATGTCGATCTAGATCCTGATAAAGAGGTGGTGGTCACGCTCGGTTCGAAGGAAGGGCTCGCCAATCTTGCTCAGGCGATCACCGCGCCGGGCGATGTCGTGCTCGCCCCCAATCCCAGCTATCCGATCCATACCTTCGGTTTCATCATCGCCGGCGCTGCAATCCGTTCCATCCCCGCCGCGCCGGGGCCGGACTTCTTCAAGCGGTTGCACTATTCCATGGCCTATAGCGTGCCCAAGCCCAAGGTACTGGTCATGGGCTATCCCAGCAATCCGACCGCCTATGTCGCTGATATCGATTTCTACAAAGAGGTCGTCGCCTTTGCCAAAAAGCATGATCTCTGGGTGATTTCCGATCTGGCCTATGCTGAGATATATTTCGGCAATGAGCCGACGCCGTCCATCCTTGAAGTGCCGGGCGCAAAGGATGTGGCGGTCGAATTCACCTCGATGTCGAAAACCTATTCCATGGCTGGTTGGCGCATGGGGTTTGCAGTGGGTAATCAGACATTGATCGATGCACTGACCCGGGTGAAGAGCTATCTCGACTATGGCGCCTTTACGCCAATACAGGCGGCAGCGGTGGCTGCATTGAATGGCCCGCAGGATAATGTCGACGCCAATCGCCAGCTCTACAAGTCACGCCGCGATGTCATGGTTGAAAGCTTCGGCCGTGCCGGATGGGACATCCCACCACCTGCCGCCAGCATGTTCGCCTGGGCACCTATACCGGAAGCGTTCAAAGAAATGGGCGCGATGGAGTTTTCCAAAAAACTACTTGCAGAAGCCCAGGTGGCTGTCGCCCCGGGCGTTGGCTTTGGCGAGGAAGGCGAGGGCTATGTCCGTCTGGCGATGGTGGAGAATGAGCAGCGTTTGAGACAGGCGGCGCGCAATGTGAAAAAATTTATGACCAAATATGGTTAAAGCATTAACTCCGAATCGGTCTGAATATAGTCCGATTCGGTTTTAGTAACTCTGCTCAGTCCAGCGTCTTCATGTTGGGCCAGTAAGCTATTTTCTATTTGGAAATGGTAATAAAAAACCCCGGAAAACCAGGGTTTTTTATAAATTAGGGAATATATTACCGACGACCAAAAACGTCATGAAAAAAACGCCAAAACATAACGATCTCCTGTTTGCACATGATTGCACTAACAATTATGGTTAACAGAATGTAAATTGAATTACAAGGTTACGCTGCGTTTCTCCGCTTTACGATCATTTTGGTGACATCTTCCATGCTGACAGCAGGAGAGAAGTGATAACCCTGTGCCAGATCGCATCCGATATCGCGGAGGGCATTAGCGGTAGCTGCATCTTCAACCCCTTCTGCAACTACGGACTTGGCCAGCGAGTGTGCCATATCGATCGTGCCCTTTACAAGATTGGCGCTATCATCTGACGATTGCATACCGGTTACAAATTTACGGTCCATCTTGAGTTCCTGACAAGGTACACGGCTGAGATAATCCAGACTCGAATGTCCGGTGCCGAAGTCGTCTATCGAGAAAGAAATACCGCGTTTTCGCAATTCCGCTATTTTGCTATTTACCCTTTTGCTGTCCAGCCGTGCCGACTCGGTCACCTCAATGATGAGATTTTTGGCAGGGAAGCTAAACCGGTCAAGCAGTCTGGGCGTATGATATACGATCATTTCATCGGCCAATGCTTGCGCTGAAAAATTCACAGCCAGTTTGAACTCTGGATCGATCGAAACCGCTTCCCTGGCATCAGCTAAAGCGCGGCCTAGAACATAGACGGTCAGTTCGTTGATCCGATCATGCTCTTCAGCGGTTGTTACCAATTCAAATGGGTCGACATAGCCCAGTTCCGGATGATGCCACCGAATAAGTGCTTCAGCACCTGCCACTGTTCCGTCCGCTAGCCTGATTTTGGGTTGATAGGCAACGTCAATGGTCTCTGCCTTCATGCCAATATTGAGTTCTGAAAGCAGCTCGAGATACCGGCGCCGTTCATCGAGAAATACTTCATCGGAGATAACAAAGCGCCTGCCTGTTTTTGTACCATTTTCTGCAGCCCGGACTGCATTTTGTACGCGTTGTGCCACCGGAAGATCATAGCTGACATCCACGCCAAGCGTGGTGGCTAGATTGGCCCAACTGCCTTGATGCGTCATTGCATTGCGTAATAGCGAGACCAACCCGAGACTATTTGCTTCCAGTTCATTTCTATTCAGTTTTGCAGCGAACCAGATAAGTGTGTCCTTCTCAAACGCAACTTGACTACCAGTGCCGGAAGCTGGTCCAGCAGTTTCCATATAGCTGATAATGCGTTCGACGAACTTACCAAACTCCTGAGGTCCGATGGACTCTGTCAGGTCACCTAGATTCTCGATTTTCAGGGCATAGACATCCTGTGCTGGGTTGTATTCTGTGTTGGAGATTGCGTCAGCCAAAACCAGGTCGGTATCTTTATGATAAACATGATTAGCCAAGCGCTGCAGTCGGAATGTAGCTATTGCAAGTGCAATGGCAGCAGCAGAAACGTCGACATTAACTCTCACCATGTCGAGCACAAATGGGGCAATCAACAAAACCAAAAGGGCTGTCCAACCGAGACCCGGCGACGGTTTTTTGCGTTTTGCTTGCAACACTGTGATGGCAAGGACAAAAACAATCCCGGGTATCCATCCAAGATCGATTGGAATTCCGCTTTTGATAGTGTGCGCTCCCATAACATGGAAATAGACGCCCGGAATCTTTCCTCCGAGTGGGAGGTTGCGCAGGTCTGAAGTCAGGAGATCGGTATATCCGATGATTACGCTGCGGCCTGCCAGCCGATTTTCGTCAAATCGATCAAACAAAAGGTCGGCAAAACTTATCGTTTCTATAGATTTTGGATTAATTGCGAAGTCAGGCCGATACCATCTCGCTTTACCTTCATAACCTGCCAAAACAGCAGATATGGATGGCACCGGCTGATCATCTATTCTGGTTTCCGTTGGAAACTGGACGGATAATTCGAACGGCGTAACGTCACCCATCATCGACGCTATATTTACAGTTTTCCGAAGCTCTGGAATAGGCAACAGCCCAGCGTGTTGCTGCAGGCCATTATCTGCAGCTGGTGAAGCCCCGAGCCAGATCTTGCCTTTGTGCCGCGCAAACGCTTTCGCTAATGCGGCATCTTCCTCCGGCGCTGAGGGGTCTGCATAAGCTCTGTCATATGCTAGTTTTGACGCACCGGCTGCGAAGATTTTATCGACAACCTCTGCATCTTGTATTCTTGTGGGCAGATCGCGTCCAATCTCATTAAGCGTTGCATCATCAACCGCAACGACCACAATATCATCCGGAGCATCATGTGATCGCAGCTCTGCGCGAACGGCACGGAAGGCGTCATCCGCTGGCATGGGCAGTTCAATAAACCCTGCTATAGCACCGCAGACAATCGCCATAATGGCGATATTTCTGCGTTTCTTCTTTACATCATCCGCCGTGCTTGCTGATCTGCGCTTAAGCGGGATTTTGTGGAGAAGTGACCTAATCCAGCCAAGCGGTCCAGTTAGCGATGGTCGCGATGTGTTTTCTTGACTGTGCATTGCCTCGGCCATGGTTCTTGAAACCTGGCAGAATTCATACGCCAAACACTGCTAATAATTCGTTAGCCTAAATATTTTGCGCTACTCTTGTGGTTAATTTCGGGTAGGATAAAATGCCATGACCGATTTGGCGGGACATAGCGGGACTTTTGTGCTTGGTCCGGGTCGATGTGGTTCGACCATGGTTTCAGATATTGTGAATCTGCATCCTGAGATATTTAGCCTCTTCGAATTCTTCTCGACGCAAGGTGCAAGGAGCCAGTTGCCTAGGAAAATCAGCCGCCTGCAGATTATCGCTTATCGACGCCCGATCTCTAAAAACGCTCGCCGCGGATGACCTCGACATCCCACATCGATAGCAGAAAGCCATATGTGGTCAGCATGGGGGCAATGGCTTCGGCAAGGGCCATCGCTTTGTCTTCGGGGGCTATGGTCAGGACAAAGACCTTATCGGTACCCATCACTCGTTCTTCGCGCCACTTGCCGTCACGGCCCTTGCCTTCGGTTACGGGCAATATCGTCCAACCGGTGATACCAGCATCATCAATCGCATCGGTAACGCGCTTTTGCAGCGCCTTGTCGGCGAGGATTTCGATCCGCTTGCGAATTACCGTTTCGATCATGGTCCGACTCCTGCTCCAGCGCTGAGATACGCCGCAAATGCACTGATAACGCCGATATTGATGAGCACGTTAAACGGAAAGGTGATGCTGAGCGACATGGTGAGGTAAATGCCCGGATCGGCCTCTGGCAGTGCGAGCCGCATCGCGGCGGGCACCGCGATATAGCTGGCGCTCGCGCACAGCACGCCCAGTGACGCCGCTGATCCGGCATCAAGACCGACACCGACACCCAGCGCGGTTCCGACCAGACCGTTCACAATCGGCAGGAAGATGGCAATAGCGGTGAGGCGCCAAGTGATGGCGCGGGAATCGATGATCCTGCGCGCCGCGATCAGGCCCATATCGAGCAGGAACAAGCACAATACGCCTTTGAAGCCGACCTCAAAAAACGGTTTGACCGCAACAAAGCCGCTTTCGCCCGAGACTAGGCCGATGGCAAAGGCGCCGAGCAGCAGAACGATCGATGAGTTGGTAAACACCTCATGCAGCATCTCGCCAGTGCTTTGTGCGCCGCCATCGCGGCTGCCAAGGCCGCGCGCCAGCAGCAATCCGCTCAATATCGCGGGGGCTTCCATCATCGCCATGACCGCAACCATATAGCCGCCTGGCTCGCGTCCTTGTCCGGTAAGGATTTCCCCAGCGGTCACAAAGGTCACCACGCTGATCGAGCCATAATGCGCCGCGACTGCACCGGAATTGATCCGGTCAAGGCGGCCAAAGCTTTTCAGCACCGCATAGGCGAAGAAGGGCAGCAAAAACCCGGCAGCTGTACCTGCGCCGAGGGCTGACAGCACCGTGATGTCAACCCCCGATTTGGAAACCGCGACACCGCCTTTGATCCCGATCGCTGCCATCAGATACAGTGACATCGCCTTGGCAATCGCCTCGGGAATAGCAAGGTCAGAACGGACAAAAGCGGCGAGGAGTCCGAGCACGAAGAAGAGCACTACCGGAGAGGTAAATGTGTGAAGTGCGGTATCGAACATTACTCGCTGCCGTAATGATCCCTTTATTGCCTGTAAAGCAAAGCGCTAAATCTGTGGCTCATACAAAGCTGAAAAGGGCAAAAGCCGATCATGCTATTCTGCAGCCTCCGGTTCGTCTTCTGGCTTGATCCGATATTTCTCGAACCACGCCAACGTATAATCGGTTTTTGCATTCAAGCGTGATGGGCGGCTGGCAATACCATGATTGGCGTCTGGAAGGCGCACCATCACGCTGGGCACGCGACGCAGTTGCAGCGCCTGATAAAATTGCTCGGTCTCCGAAATCGGCGTGCGATAATCCATCTCGCCGGTAATCAGCATGGTCGGGGTTGTGACATTGCCAACCAGAGACAATGGTGAGCGCTGCCAATAATGGTCCAGATGTTCCCATGGTGGTCCGGGGAACTGGTTTGCGATCTGGCCGATATAGCTGTCTGCTGTCAGCACTTTGGACACCCAGTTTATCACTGGCTTCGCCGCCATAGCGGCGTTGAATCGATCGGTCAGGCCGATAGCATAGGCGGTTGCAATGCCGCCTGCTGACCCACCGGCGATGAACAGATTGTTGGTATCGGCAAAGCCATTGGTAATGGCCCAATCGACCGCAGACATATGATCGGCAAAATCATCGGGGCTGGAATATTTGTATTTAAGCAAGTTAGCAAAGTCACTGCCATAGCCGATCGAGCCACGATGATTGTCGTAGATCACGACATAGCCGGCAGCGGCCATACGCTGCAGTTCTGCCGAAAAGTGCGGGCCATAGGCGAGATGCGGGCCGCCATGGATTTCAATGATCAACGGATAGGTCGTACCCTGCTGATAGCCGGGCGGGGTGATGATCCAGCCTTGGATTTCCAGTCCGTCCAGCGAAGAGGTATAGGTGAATGTCTTAACCTCGCCCAGATCGCGATGTGCAAGCAAATCTTCGTTCAAGTTGGTCAGGCGTTGTGAGCGACCATTGCGATAAGCATAGAGATCGGCGGGACGATGGGCATTGCCTTTGGTATAGACCAGAGTGCCGCCGCGCCCGGCATCATAGGTACCACTGACATAAGGTCGCCCTATGGTCGTACCGCCAATGCCTTCCACCGCGACCCGCTTGCGACCATTAATATCGACGATGCCGATATGATTCTCGCCGCGATTCTGAAAGCTATAGGAGAGCTCTTTGTTCGAGAGCCATTGTAGATCACCAGCACGCCGATCCAGGCCCTCGGTCAGATTGCGGCTGTTGCCACCATTACGATCCATCAAGAACACATTAGTCGGCAGAAACGGCTCGCGCATATTGCCGGTACCCAGATAGGCGATTGAGCGACCATCGGGTGATACTTTGGGGCTGATTTCGGTCCCCGGAGTATTGGTGAGTTGGGTCAATTCAGTCGAGGCGATATCCACCGCAAAAATATCCGCCTCCCGGCTTTGCAACTCCCAGTCTGCATCGCGATTAGCGGAAAACAGAATCGCTCGCCCGTCCGGCGTGAAGGAGAGTGCACCGCTATGATTGAAATCGCCACTGGTCAGCTGGCGCGCGGTGCCACCCTCTGCCGGGATGATGAAAACATGGTCATAAGCGAGTTCCAGAAAACCGGAGTCATTTGTGCGGTAGCGTGCCCGGTCAATGACCTTGGGCTGCTCAGCCCATTCCGCGCCTTCCGGCTTTATGGGAGCTTTGACCAGCTTCTCGCTGTCCGCCGTCACTGCCATAGTGAAGGCCAAAAGCATGCCGTCAGGAGACCAGGTCAGGTCGCGTGGTGACTCGGCAAAACTGCCTAGCAGCGCATCCCGCCCCGAACCAAGATAATGCACATATAGACCGGTATGGCCATCAATGCGTTGCATATAGGCAATGCGCGTGCCATCGGGCGACCAGCGCGGCGACATGTAGCTGCCGCCATCAGCAAGAAGCGGCTGGTGCTCGCTGCCGTCCAGATTGATCAACCATATATGCGCCAGCGTGCGGTCAGTCATGATATCGTTGAACCGGCGCAGATAGATCGCCTGTTGTCCGTCAGGTGAAATTTGGGGTTCGTCCGCCCATTCCAACTCGAAAACATCTTCCGCCGTGAATAGGCGTGGCTGATCGTGAGCTGTCGCTGCTGTGGCCAAGCCTGCAAGTAGAATTGTGAAGAGCAGCAATCTTTGCATAGCGCACCTTGAAATTATCGATACCGTCTTTCCGAGACTGTGCGATAGTATAGGGCTTTGCAACGGAAAGTGTGTAGGCAGTCTCAAGGCGAGATTGGTGCCGCTAATTCCCCCGCACCATCAGCACATCGGTCGGCGCCCAGCCGAGCATTTCGCTGGCACGGCTGCCGATCGTGGCCTGGGTAAAGCCCGAGCGGCCATGGGTGCCGAGGACGAGCAGATCCATATCTTGTTTCAGCAGCATATCGTAAATGCTCTGGTGTAAATTACCTTCGAGGACTGCGGTGGTGATGCGCGATTTGTCGCTTTCACCGAGTGCCAGATCGTTGATGAAATCTTCCATGCCCTTTTCAGCGTCACCACGCATTTCCTGCGCTACGCCTTCAGATTTGAGCCATGCCGAGTAGGCGACATGGAAGGCATGGGCGATTGTGATATGCGCCTTTGGGAACATGGTGAGTGCAGTCTGAACCGCATTTTTCGAGGACTCAGAGAAGTCCACCGCGACCATGATCTTTTGATAGGCATGGTGCGCGCGTTCCTTGACCACCAGCACCGGTGCCTGCGCCTGACGCACGACATAATCGACAGCGGTGCCCAGGAAGAAATCCGTGACATTATTATGCCGTGCGGCACCGACAACGATAATATTGGCTTCCAGACCTCTGGCAGTCTTGGCGATGGTCTCTGGAACCTTGCCATGTGCCACGACGACGGAAACCGCGTCCATATCTTCGCCATAGTTGCGTCGCAGCTGGTGCTCTACGCTATCCTGATCGACACGGGACTTGTCTGAATTGGCGAACAGCACTGCCCGCTTTGCGTCCCATTCCTCTGCCAGCAGTGCCGCGCGCAAAAACGGGCGGTCGCTGCGTGCAGTGAGATCAGATGCTATGAGAATGGTTTTGTCCATATATTCCTCGGAGGCCATGAAATGTTTGCCAATAACCTTAATCGGCAAAGCCAGAATTGAAACCCGGAATCAGCATTATAGAAGCATTCTATATGATGGTCCTGAGCGAAACGAAAAGGCTACCTGAATCTGAACCCTGTTGCGCTTGACGGGTAACGTGTATGAAAGCGCATCCATGAGAGAAATTCCCGGATAATTCATGCATATCGAAATACTTGATTCGCTGATGGTCAAGATCGCGCTGATCGGTGCGCTTGGCATCGGCGCGCAATGGGTCGCATGGCGCACCGGTCGTCCGGCGATTGCGTTGATGCTGATCGTCGGCATTATTGCAGGGCCAGTGCTCGGCATTATCAAACCGGAAAATGATTTCGGTGCGCTGCTCGATCCTATCGTCAAGCTGGCGGTGGCGGTGATCCTGTTTGAAGGCGGGCTGAGCCTCAATTTTAAGGATTTGCGCGTTGCCGGATGGGCGGTGTCGCGGCTGGTATTTATCGGCGTGCCGGTCGGCTGGGGGCTGGGCACAGCAGCGGCCTATTATATTGCTGGGCTGTCCTTGCCGGTGGCGGCGCTGTTCGGCGGGATATTGGTGGTGACCGGACCGACGGTGATCGGGCCGATGCTGCGCAATCTGCGCGTTGGTGCACGGGTGCGCGATATCCTGAAATGGGAGGGCATCGTCAATGACCCCATTGGCGCGCTGCTCGCGGTCGGCATCTATGCCTATATCACCTATGATAAGGGCGGCGCGATGGCCAATGTTGCCTTTGATGTGCTTGGCGCGAGCTTCCTTGCAGGGCTGATCGGCGGTGCTTTGGGCTATGCTATGACCTGGCTGTTCCCGCGTGGTTATGTGCCGGAATATCTCAAGGCACCAATCCTGTTGATCGTGGTGATTCTCGGCTTTGTTCTGGCTGATCTGATCATGCACGAAACCGGCCTGATCACTGTCACCATCATGGGTGTGGTGATGGCCAATCGCGAATATTATTCCAGCCGCGCGCTACACCGCTTCAAGGAAGATCTGTCGGTGCTTTTGATCTCCGGTGTTTTCATCCTGCTCTCGGCGCAACTCGACTGGGCGACGGTGGAGAAATTCCAGATACAGTTTATCTTGTTCCTGCTGGTTTTGCTGTTTGTGGTGCGTCCGGTCACCGTATTTACCAGCCTGTTGTTCAGCTCTGTGCCCTGGCGCGAACAGGTGTTTATCGGCTGGATCGCGCCGCGCGGTATTGTCGCGGTGGCGATTACCGGGCTGTTCGCCAAGCGTCTGGTCAATAGCGGCTATGAAGATGCCGAGGCGCTGGTGGCACTCAGTTTCGGTGTGGTGATTGCTACCATCTTTGCGCATGGTTTTTCCGCCCGCTGGGTGGCGCAGCGTCTGGGCATTGAAGAGGGCGATGGCAAAGGCGTGATGCTGGTCGGTGCCAATCGCTGGACGCTGGAGTTGGGGTCTTTCCTCAAATCGCTCGACATCCCGGTGACCATTTCGGATACCAGCTATTTCGCGCTACGAGGTGCACGACAGCGGGAGCTAGACATCCATAATGGCGACATATTGGATGAGGCGCTCGACGATATGGTTGATCTTGGCGCCTATCAGCATCTCATCGTCGCTACTGATAATGACAGCTATAACCAGTTGCTCAGTTCCGATCTCGGCCCGGAAGCCGGCTATGACCATATCAGCGCGGTTAGCGTCGACAGCAATAGTGAGAATAGCGGCGAACGCACTTCCCGCGGGCGGATATTGCTGGAAAGCGGCACCAGCTACGCCGACCTGATCGACCACGCCCGCGATGGCTGGGTCTTCAGCCGCACCCGCCTGACCGAGAAATTCACCTATGAGGATTTCCGCGCCAATCTTGAGGAAGACGAGGAGCCGGTAGCGATCCTCAAGCCCAATCAGAAGCTGCTTTTCTTCTCGGCGCAAGCACGGCCGATAATTGAGGAAGGCGATCAGATTATCAGCTTTATAAAGCCCGATAGCCCGGAAGAAAGAAAAGCGTCGCGCGGGCAGGATAAGCAGCCGATATAGTGGGTTAACAATTATCCTCCCCGTAAACGGGGAGGTGGCTCGCCATAGTCCTGAGCTTGTCGAAGGACGAAGGCGAGACGGAGGGGCATTTCCACTTGCGTTACGCCTAGCGGCCAGCCCCCTCCACCAGCTTCGCTGGTCCCCCTCCCCGCAAGCGGGGAGGATTATTAGCCGTGATTCTTATGTATTGCGCGGACCGAATATCGCACTACCAACGCGCAGCATGGTTGATCCGATTTCGGTGGCGGTGGCATAGTCGCCCGACATCCCCATGGAACGCTCAGCAAGGCCATGGTCGCGGGCGAGCTTGTCGAGTAGTGCGAAATAGGCAGCGGGCTCCAGATCAGCAGGGGGTATGCACATCAGGCCCACCACCGGGATATTATGGCTCTTGGCGGTTTCGATCAGAGCAGCAATATCGCTGACAGCACAGCCGCCTTTCTGTTCCTCGTCACCAATATTCACCTGGATAAGGCACGGTACTTCTTTGCCTTGATCCGCCATCGCTTTACCCAGCGCCTTGGCCAATGAAGGCCGGTCAAGCGAGTGGATCATATCAAACAGCGCAACCGCATCAGCAGCCTTATTCGATTGCAACTGACCTATCATATGCAAGCGGATATCGGGATAACGTTCGCGCAGCATTGGCCATTTCGCCTGTGCTTCCTGCACCCGGTTCTCGCCAAAATCGCGATGACCAAGCTCAATAACGGGCGCAATTGCCTCGGCCGCATGTGTCTTGCTCACCGCGATCAGCATTGGCGGTGTATCGACCCGGTTGGCGCGTTTACAGGCGGCGGCGATATCCGCCTGAACAGTTGCGAGCCGCTGCTCAGCGCTTGTGCTGTTATTGTCTTCGCTCATGGTGAGACCCTATAAGCAGCACCATGTCGTCTTTCCAGTCATTCTCTGATCTCGACTTGCCATCATTGTGGCTGTTTACTGATGCGCGCAACGCTGATGACCTTGATGGCATCATCGCCACTTTACCGCGCGGCAGCGGGGTGGTGTTTCGTCATTATCATTTAAGGGAAGACGCGCGACGCGCGGCCTTTGGTGCGCTGATGCACCGGCATGCGCGGCACGACCTTCTATGGCTTTGGTCAGGCGACGTTGTGACAGCACAAGCGTTGCATGCTGACGGTTGCTACGGTCCAAGCGCAGGCCCGTTTTCAAAGCGCAAGGGCCTATGGCTGGCCACTGCGCATAATATGGCGGAACTTGTGCAAGCAGCGCGACAGAGAGCAGATGGCGTGTTCCTCTCCCCGGTTTATCCGACGCGCAGCCATCCCGGAGGAAAAACTCTCGGGTCGATGCGCTTTGCTGTACTGGCGCGTTATAGTCGCTGCCCGGTTTATGCACTGGGAGGTGTCACGCCATATAATTGGCCGCGCATATCGCGATTCTGCAATGGCTGGGGTGCGATTGACGGGTTGTCGAGAGGCTGAAGCGCCGAAAGCTAGCTAATCAGAAGCGGAACTGGGTTCCGACATAAACGGCTTGACTGTCCATCTGCTTGCTGTTCAGCGGTGACAGACGGTCACGTTCATCGCGTAGGCGGACACCGGCGGTAACATCGAGATTGCGGCTCAGCCTGTAGCTACCGCCAACATCAACCGAATAGGCATTCTCGCCTTCAAAAGTCCGCGGCGCACGTCCAAGCTGCGCTTTCGAATCCAGATCCACTCTCGGGTTGAACCGGCTCGGCTTATCAGTCTGCTCCAGGCGATCAGATGCAGCACCTATGTCCGCCAGATCGGGGACATCAAGCTTCTTGACGGATTCGGGCAGGGCAAATTTCTGCCAACCCTTGGCGACACCAAGGCTATAGCTGGTCGGTGTAATCTTGACTGGTACTGTGGCCTGACCGACCGGGCCAATAGCATCAGCGATATTGATTGCCTTGGCTGATTCATCACGAATGCGCGCCGCGACAGTGACAGCGCGTTTGCCAACACCGTTTTCAGCAGCAGGGGTGAAGCGGAAATCGGTACTGACTCGCAATTCACTAAGTTTCAGCGAAGATACGAGGTTTTCGTCAATCGAGGCCGGGGTGAAGGAGCCAATGCCGCCTAAGGAACTGAGCGATACAGGTTTTGTGTTGAAGCCATTACCAGATGCCAGAACGACAGAGGGCATGGCAGCAAGCACGCCAACCGCGAGTGCGCCTCCCATAAATGCCGTTCTTAATCTATGAGCCACAAGTTTCTGCTCCTGTTATCTTTGCCGTAGTCCAATCTGTCTAAAAATGCATGGGCGAATCCACATAGGCGATAGATTCATCTTATATGTTGCAATTCCTCAACAAATTTTGCCCAGTTTTGCGTTAAAGGCGAGTCTTTTCTGAGCATTTTGCATATGCAGGCAAGGCTTACACGATGCTGAATGAGATGGCATTAGCGCGGTTCAATAGCTATTTTCTATGGCCTGTCGTAAATCGCCGCGTAATGTCCCTTGGCATAAGCTTGGAACCTGATCCTAATATCATGCTTGTGCTTAATTCGCGCTAACCCTAAAGCGGCGTGCATCAGTGACGCAAGGTGGGATATGCGCGAAACAGGAAATTCAGTGAAGAGAGGGAAAGTCATGTTGCAGCCAAAAGCTATCACAACGGCCATGGTGCTGGGGTGTTCAATGGCGCTGCTGAGTGCCTGTGGTGGTGGCGATGATGATCGCCCGGAAGACCGGATTGCGCCATCGCAGGTGACAACCATTGGCGTGAACAGCTATTTGTGGCGTGCCTCGCTTGATACCGTTTCCTTCGCACCGCTGGTACAGGCGGACAGTGCCGGTGGTGTTATCGTCACCGACTGGTATTCGACACCGCAAAACCCGAATGAGCGGGTCAAGCTGACCGTTTATATTCTCGATCAGGATTTGCGCGCCGATGCACTGCGCGTGGCGGCTTTGCGCCAGGTGGCTCAAGGTGGCAATTGGGTTGATGCCTCTGTACAGGCAGCGACGGTGCAGAAGCTGGAACAGATCATCCTGACCAAGGCCCGCGATCTGCGCCGCAGCGCCGTTTATGATGACTGACCCTATTGGGCCGGGGCATAGAAAATGACGGATACCGACAAGCGGTTTAACCCGCTCGCAGCAGATCGCAAATGGCAGCAGATTTGGGAAGAGAGCGAGACCTTCCGCGCCGATAGCGCCAGCGACAAGCCCAAGCGCTATATCTTGGAAATGTTCCCCTATCCCTCGGGGCGCATCCATATGGGCCATGTGCGCAACTACACCATGGGCGATGTGCTGGCGCGCTTTGAACGGATGCGCGGGCACGAGGTGTTGCACCCCATGGGCTGGGACGCTTTTGGCATGCCGGCAGAAAATGCGGCGATGGAAAAGGGCGTGCATCCCGGCCGCTGGACCCGGCAGAATATCGCCACCATGCGCGATCAGCTCAAGCGCCTCGGTTTCGCCTTTGACTGGAGCCGCGAACTGGCGACCTGTGAGCCGGATTATTATGGCCATGAGCAGGCGCTGTTCCTCGATATGATGGAAGCCGGGCTGGTCTATCGTAAAGAAAGCGCGGTCAACTGGGATCCGGTCGATATGACCGTGCTTGCCAATGAACAGGTGATTGATGGCCGCGGCTGGCGGTCTGGCGCATTGGTGGAGAAGCGCAATCTCAATCAGTGGTTTTTGAAGATCACCGATTTTGCAGAGGATCTACTGGCGGGTTTGGATGACCTCAAAGACTGGCCGGAAAAAGTCCGCACGATGCAGGAAAACTGGATCGGGAAGAGTCAGGGGCTGACCTTTGATTTCCCAATCGACAATGGCGAGGTGATAACCGTTTTCTCCACCCGCCCGGACACGATTTATGGGGCAAGCTTTGTCGCAGTCGCGGCCGACCATCCACTGGCGCTCAAACTGGCCGAAGACAATGCCGCGCTGACGGAGTTTGCCGAGGAATGCCGCCGCACCGGCACTGCAGCTGCCGAGATTGAAACACAGGAAAAGCGCGGCTTTGATACCGGGCTGAAAGCCACCCATCCGCTTGACCCCAATTGGGAATTGCCGGTCTATGTCGCCAATTTCGTGCTGATGGGTTACGGCACCGGCGCAGTGTTCGGCGTTCCGGCGCATGACCAGCGTGACCTCGACTTTGCCCGCAAATATGATCTTCCGGTAAAGCGCGTTGTCAGTGATGGTGACGAGACAGCACCCGAATTTGCCGGTGACGAAGCCTATAGCGGCCCCGGTTCGATTGTGAATTCGGACTTCCTCAACGGCCTATCCATTGAAGATGCGCAAAAAGCCGTAATCGACCGTGCCGAGACAGAAGGCTGGGGTAAAGGCTCGACCGTCTGGCGGCTGCGTGACTGGGGCGTTTCACGCCAGCGTTATTGGGGCACGCCGATACCGATCATTCACAGTCCCGATCACGGCCCGGTGCCTGTCCCCAGGGACCAATTGCCGGTGACGCTGCCCGAGGATATCGATTTCGACACCCCCGGCAATCCGCTGGAACGGCACCCGACCTGGAAGCACACGACCTGCCCGATCAGCGGCAAGCCTGCGCTGCGCGAGACCGATACGCTTGATACGTTTGCGGATTCGAGCTGGTATTTTCTGCGCTTTGCCAGCCAGCCCAATGACAAGCCGTTCGACAAAGACGAGATCGCGCAATGGTTGCCGGTGGCGCAATATATTGGCGGCGTTGAGCATGCGATCCTGCATCTGCTCTATGCCCGCTTCTGGACACGGGCGCTTAAATCTATCGGCCTGCTCGATGTGGATGAACCTTTTGCCAGCCTGTTCACCCAGGGCATGGTGACGCATGAGACATACCAGATGGGCGATGGTAGCTGGCTCTCGCCCGATGAAGTGCGCAAGGATGGTAGCGACTGGGCGCATATTGAGAGCGGCGAAGCGGTAGAGGTTGGTCGCGTTATCAAAATGTCCAAGTCGAAGAAGAACGTCATCGATCCGGAGCCGATTGTCGATCAATATGGCGCCGATGCGGTGCGCTGGTTTATGTTGTCGGACAGCCCGCCTGAACGTGATCTGCCCTGGTCTGAGGCGGGGATTGAGGGTAGTTGGCGTTTTGTCCAACGGGTCTGGCGCATTGCTCAGATGGCGGATGCGGATGTACCGGGTGAAGCGGGTGCTGATAAGGCACTACTCCGCGTTCTGCACCAGACCATCGCTGGGGTGACTGAGGATATTGGCCAATTGGGTTTCAACAAGGCAGTCGCCAAGCTCTACACGCTGGCGGCGGCGATTGAAAAGGCGCAGCCTTCGCCGGATCGCAATGAGGCGATCCGCTCGCTGGTGCTGATGGTTGGCCCGATGACGCCGCATCTCGCCGAGGAAGCTTGGGCTTTGCTCGGCGGCGAGGGCCTGATTGCCGACGCGGCATGGCCGCTTGCCGATATGGCGGTGGCGGTGGATGATGAGGTGACCATCGCGGTGCAGGTCAAAGGCAAGCTGCGCGACACCATTACTGTTGCAAAGGGTCTGCCTAAGCAAGAGATGGAAGCGCTTGCACTCGCCAGCGAGAAGGTGCAGCGTAGCATTGGCGGTGCCGAAGTTCGCAAGGTGATTGTGGTGCCGGATCGGCTGGTGAATATTGTGGTATGAGATTGCATAAAAAACTTCCCTTCGCCCTGAGCCTGTCGAAGGGCCGTACTTTTTTAGAAGTAAAGGGCAGGGCTTCGACAAGCTCAGCCCGAACGGGTTTGTTTATGTTTGCTCTCTTTACCTCATTCTCGCTCACGGCCTGCGGCCTGCAACCACTTTACTCCGGCGGTACCCAGGGCGTTGTCGCGCAAAATCTGGGGCAGGTGGCTATTGCACCGATTGAGGGCGAGGCTGGCTGGCTCGTGCGCAATGAGCTGACCGACCAGCTCGCTCCGGTGCAGGGCGATGCCGCGCGCTATCAGCTGGTGGTGCAGTTGGATGACCAGATTGAAGGCTTTGGCGTGCTCGCCAATGACCAGATCACCCGCGAACGCCGCACCTTGCGCGCGCGCTATCAGCTGGTGGAGATTGCCAGCGGTGAAACCGTAATTGATGCCACCGCCGGATCGGACGCCGGTATCGATGTGGTGAGCAGCGAATATGCCACCATCGCAGCGGAGAACCGGGCGCTGGAAAATCTGTCGCGCGAAGTGGCGAACCAGATTGTTACGCGCTTGTCACTATATGCCAGAGAACAATAGGGTTTGAACAATAATGGCGAAGATCAAGTCCGATAATTTTGCATCGGCTCTGAAGCGCGCCACCTCTGATACCCGCCTATTCCTATTCTATGGCCCCGATGAATCGGGCTCGGCTGCGCTGGCAGAGAAAACGCGGCTGCATATTGGCGTCGATGCCGAAAAGGTGGAACTGAGCGGGCCGCAATTAAAGGAAGACCCTGCGCTTTTGGTGCAGGAAGCTGCCTCGCTGTCGCTGTTCGGCGATGCGCGGGTGATCTTGGTGCGCGGCCAGGGTGAGGAATGTTTCGCTGCGATAGAGGCACTGCTCGAAGCCGAGACCGTCGCCAATCCTTGTATCGCGCAGATTAGCGGCATCACCGACCGTTCACGCACCGCCAAGCTGGCGGGCGGCGATGACCGCGCTCTCGCCTGTATCAGCTATGTACCCGATGTGCACAATGTCGCCGCCACCATCCGCGAAATGGCCGAAGCACGCGGCCTCGCCATGCCGCGCGAGATTGCCGAGACGATTGCCCGCTATACCCGCCTTGACCGACGGCTGGCCGAGATGGAAGTGGAGAAGATCGCGCTTTATCTTGATGCGCAACCGGGCCAGCGCGCCAGTGTCGATATGCTGGTGATGGAGCAATTGGCAGCAGAGACCGAGGATGATGCGCTCGCCCCTGCGATCCAGACGATCCTGTCTGGTCGGACTGCGCAGCTTGCCGCCGAGCTGGACCGGCTGGCTGATGGCACATTGCAGCCGGTGCTGCTGATCCGGGCGCTGGAGGCGCGTTGTGTGCAATTGGCGAAGATCCATCGGCTCATGGCGGATGGCAAAGATGCCAAATCAGCGATGCGCAGCACTGGCATTTTTTGGAAAGAAGAAGGCGCGACCCAGCATCAGCTCAGATGCTGGCCGCCCGCCGCGCTCGAGCGACTGGCCGAGCGCCTGCTGGGTATCCATGCCAAGGTGATGCAGAACAGCCAGGATGCCGTGCGGCTGCTGGTGCAGGAATGTACCATGATTGCCATGGCTGCTTCGCGTAAACGCTGAAGCCCATTTCCTACAGGCTTGAAAGAAGCTATTATCGGTCGATTGCTTTGGCACGATCTTGCACAGTGTTGGACAAATCCAAAGGTCACCGGTTTCTGCGCTTTCCGAGCCTAACTTTTGTAACCTTCGTCAACTTGGATTGACACTTCCCAACAACGCGCTGGGTGCGCCTACTCATACTCCGCCGTAATCGAGATGCGGCCGCGATAATGGCCACCAATGCCGCCACTGACCTTCAGCGTTCCGGCAAAGGAAAAGACCAGCGTGCCATCCGGGCCAATGCGCGGGCTGGGCGACAGGCTGGTTTGCAACGACACCAGATCGGCATGTCCCCCGGTCTGGCTGGTGAGGCGGATGCTGTGCGGCAGATCGACTCGCACCGCACGACCCGGCTCGCCAGTGATCCGCGCCGAACCGGTTAACGCCAATCCTCCAAGATCAACCAGCCCACCATCGGTGCGCGTGCTGCCGCTGGTCGGGTCAATCTGCACTTCGCCCGCACCCGCTCCCGCAAAAGCAAGGCGGTTGAAGCGGATATCGGCTTCTATCGTGATCCTGAGCGGGGTTTGTGGCTGGTTCGCGGATCCGGATTGGTCTTCATCGTCCGAGCAAAGGCGACATTGCGCCTTTGCCGCTTCCATGCCCATTGGCACCGAAGCACACAGCATTATGAGCGCTATAAAGGGACGTAACCACCACATAATCAATCATATTATCAAGTGAGACCGAAAAAACGGTTAACGGCGAATAAACCATAAAGCAGAGCGTTGCTCGACGTGGCTGACTTGCACTTTGCGGTATGACGCATAGGGTGGCGGCAAGAGGATCACAAAAGGCCAATCATTTGACGATATTTTCAGCGGGCAATAGCGGCTCGATTGTGCAGCTCACCATATTTGCCGGTATTATGTTGCTGCTGGCCGGGATTACCTGGTGGCATGTCCGCGGGCATCATGCCGGGATTGATGGTGATTCCAAAGAGGTGTTTCTCGCTGGCGGCGGACTCAACTGGTTCTTTGTCGCTGGTGCTATCACCCTGACCAATCTTTCCACCGATCAGCTGGTTGGCATGAACGGCAACCAGATGCTGTTACTCGCCTGGTGGGAGATGGCGGGTTTTGCCGGGCTGCTGATCCTCGCCTTTGTGTTTGTGCCCATCTATTACCGCAACAATTGCACCACAGTGACTGAACTGCTCGAACGGCGTTATCGGCAACGCAATGTCCGCACTGTGATTTCGGCGATGTTCTTGTTCGGTAATCTGCTGATCTATATGCCTGCCGTCATCTATTCCGGCGCATTGTTTCTGCGCTCGCTCTTTGGTCTGGGCGAGGGTGCACTCATTCCGATTTCTGCCGCGCTGGCAGTAGTGGGCGGTGCCTATGCCATATTGGGCGGACTGCGCGGCGTTGCGGTTCTGGATACCTATAGCGGCATCGGCATATTGGGGATGGCGCTGGTGGTGGTCTATATGGCGCTCCAGGCGGTGGGTTTTGATCTCAGCACCGGCGTACCGGCGCATCGGCTGACGCTGATCGGGGATAATGACTCGCCCATACCTTTTCACACCCTGTTCACCGGCATGGTATTTATTCAGATATTCTATTGGAGCACCAACCAGAATATCACCCAGAAGGCGCTTGCGGCACCCACAGTGCGCGAGGCGCAAAAGGGTGTCATGGTTGCCGCGATTATCCGCCTCGCCATTGTTCCGGCGATTGTCGTTATCCCTGGCGTTGTGGCATTCAAGCTGTTCGGTGATGTCAATGATGCGGCTTATGGGATGGTGGTTGCCGAGGTGCTGCCGCCTTGGACCAGCGGTATCTTTGCCGCGATGATTGCCGCAGCGGTGCTCACAACATTCTCCGCGGTCTTGAATGCTACCTCCACCTTATATGCGGTGGATTTTCACAAGGTGTTTATCAACCCGGATGCTAAGGCAGGACGGCTGAACTGGATGATGGGTGTCATCGCCACGGCATTGGCGATTGCGCTGGTGCCGATTTACGCCAATGCAGAGAGCATTATCAATCTGTTGCAGGAGCTCAATGGTCTCTTCTCTATGCCTATCCTTTCGGTTTTTGCTGTGGGCTTGTTGTTCCGCAATGTTGATGCACGCGCTGCGATTACCGGGCTGTTGTGGGGCCTTGGCGTTTATGCGCTGCACACATTCTGGTTCTATACGCCGCAGCCCTATTGGGACGGCGAGACATTATACCGCATGCTCGGCTTTGATTGGCTACACTATATTGATGTGATGGTGTTCGTGCTGTTCAGCTCGATAGCGGTGGCGCTAACGGTCAACCGGTTGGTCTTTGGTAACCGTGCGGCTTTGTTCTGGCAGAGCGAGGGTGACATGAAGGGGGCGGCGACCGCATGAGCGACACGATATTAGTTCTTGATGAAGGCACAACGTCGACCCGGGCAATGCGCTTTGCCGTGGATGGCACCTGTCTGGGTAGCAGCCAGCAAGAGATTGCCCAGCATTATCCGCAATCGGGTGAGGTCGAGCATGACGCTGCCGAGATATGGCAGCGCAGCGTTGATGTGATGCGCGCCGAGATTGAAGCCGCCGGTGGCGCGCAGAATATCGCGGCTATCGGCATTACCAATCAGCGCGAAACGATTGTCTTTTGGGATAAGCGCAGCGGTGAGCCATTGGCCCCCGCGATAGTCTGGCAGGACCGGCGCACCGCCGCGATTTGTGACCGGCTGCGCGCTTATGATCATGAACCGATGGTTCAGCGCAAGACTGGACTGCTGCTTGACCCCTATTTCTCCGGTAGCAAAATCGGATGGGCATTGGAGAATTGGCCACAACTAAAGGCGGCTGGCGAACATCTCGCTGTCGGTACTGTCGAGAGCTATCTGATTTTCCGTATGACTGGCGGGCTGCATATCACCGATGCCAGCAATGCCGCGCGCACAGTACTGATGGATATTCATAGCGGTCAATGGGATGATGAACTGCTCGGCCTGTTCGGTGTGCCGCATGCGATCCTGCCGGAGATTGTCGATTGCGCTGGAGACTTTGGCAGCACCGAGGCCGATCTGTTCGGTGTCTCGATCCCGATTTGCGGTATGGCAGGCGATCAACAGGCGGCGACCATAGGGCAGGGTTGTTTCGCGCTCGGTGATACCAAGGCGACCTTTGGCACCGGGGCGTTTGTCCTCTCTTATGCTGGGACCAGTGCGCCTTTGTCGGCGCATCGCATCCTCACCACCATTGGCTGGCAATTGGATGGTGCGCGTCACTATGCGCTGGAAGGGTCCATCTTTGTTGCGGGCAGCCTGATACAATGGCTGCGCGATCAACTCGGCATGATTGTCGAGGCCGGGGAAAGCGAAGCATTGGCGCGATCGGTTGCGGATAATGGCGGGGTCACTATCGTGCCTGCGCTTAGCGGACTGGGCGCACCGCATTGGCAGGCCGATGCGCGTGCGGCGATAACCGGCCTCAGCTTTGCCAGCGACAAGGCGCATATTGTCCGCGCAGCGCTGGAAGCGATGGCGCATCAGATGGAGGACTTGAAAACCGCCTTTGCCGCCGATGGTGTTGATTGGTCACAACTGCGCGTCGATGGCGGCATGGTGAGTAATGACTGGATGGTGCAGGATCTGGCCGACATATTGCAGCTCGAAGTGGACCGGCCCGACTTTATCGAGACGACAGCGCTGGGCGCAGCGATGCTCGCAGCGACCGGTGCGGGGCTCTATCCCAGCCTTGACGCCGCCGCCGCTATGCGCCGTTCCGGTAACGCATTCACGCCAAAGATGCAGGATGCGCAACGCACTGCCCGCCTGACGCAATGGCGCGTGGCGCTTGAGTCAGTACTGGGCAAAGGCGCGTCATAATGCGTTGGGCTATATTGCTGATCGGCTTGGTCGCCTTGGGCGGAATGTCGGTAGTGATGATGTTTTTGCCCTATCCTAATGCGCGTGCGCGTGTCACCGATGGGATTGAACACAGCGTTTCCCACGAGGGACGCGACATCGCCTATTTTGTCCAGGGTGAGGGACCAACTGTGGTTCTGCTTCCAAGCGCTGGGCGCGAAGCCAGCGACTTTAATGAGCTTGCCGATATGCTTGTTTATAAGGGTTATCGCACCATTGCTGTCGAGCCTCCGGGTATCGGCAATTCCGATTTGCCTAATGAGGATATGACGCTGTTTGACCTCGCCGATGACATCCGCGCAGTTCTGGACGCAGAACTGGCATCACAAGATGAAGCTGTCATTCTCGGCCATGCATTTGGTAATCGGGTGGCTCGGGCAACGGCTGCCAAATATGGTGAGCGTATTGCCGGCGTTATATTACTGGCAG
Organism: Pseudomonadota bacterium; assembly: GCA_038748365.1. Taxonomy (GTDB): domain Bacteria; phylum Pseudomonadota; class Alphaproteobacteria; order Sphingomonadales; family Sphingomonadaceae; genus Alterisphingorhabdus. The sequence continues at coordinate 13,787 of JBCDIZ010000003.1, read as the reverse complement.
CCGGCGGCAAACAGCCAATACCGCCCCGTGCCGATGCGGCCCTGAAAGGCAGCTTCAGCCCTCTGCGTACCAGCGTCAAACGGCTGGCCAGTATTCGCTATGCTTTTTTCGCTGGTACCAACAGGGTGCCCGACCATTGGCAACGTGGCTGGCATATCGCCACCGCCCAGTTACAGGGCAGAGCTGTAGAGCTTACCAATGCTGATGATTGGTGGCTGGCCGGTGATGAACCGATTCTGGTGGTGCAGGGAGAAGCGGATACTATAGCGCCAGTTGAAGATGCCGGTCAGGCGCTGGTCAATGATGCCGAAGGCCGTGCCGAAATGGTGGTGGTTGAAAACGCAGGACATGCCTTACTGCCTGAACAGCCCGATGCGGTAGAAACAGCAGTGCTGGAGTTCCTTGCGAAACTCCAGCACGCTAAAGAATCAGATGGGATGAACGGCTCTGAACCACCCGGCGCTTAGCGCCGACGGTTGAGCGACCTGACCTTGACCTTGTCGTCATCCAGCGAGACGCGAACCGTTTCACCCGAGTTTCCGGGGAATTCGGCAAACATCGCTTCAACCAGATTGGGTACCAGATAGGTCAGGTTATTGGTGCGCGATGTTGCCTGGGCACGGCCTTCAAAGACGCGCAGATTATCGGCGACACGGTCAATTTTCATGTCGAGCTCGGAATTATAGATGGTGTAGCTACGGACATCAGGACCGAAGCCGCCAAACCCCCAAGGGCCAAAGCCACCCCATGGCCCGCCGAAGCCACCCCAGCCGAAGCGGTTAAACCGACCAAAACCGAAACCGCCAAAGCCTCCACCGAAAGCACCAAAACCCGGTCCGAAGCCTGGCGTGGTGCGAACTCTCTCACGTCCGCCATCAACGATATAGTCAAAGCTGACGACAAGGTCAGCACCTGCGGGATCGTTGGCCGGAGCATAGCCTTGCTGCTGTAAAGCCTGAGTGACCAGTGAAGCATATTGTCTAAACTCAATGCTGCCCACCAGAGTCGGGTCAGCAGGGACAACTGTAAAGCTCTGGCCCTGTGCCGGCGGCAATTGCTGGAACCGTGCCACATTGGCCTTGAACGGGGTGGTACACCCTGCCAGCACCAGAAGAAGTGCTGGGATCATGATACGCAGCGTTGATTTGGCGTTGGTCATAATATTTTCCTGTTCTTGGCCTATTTCCCGGCCTTTTCTGCCTCTGTCTACCCTATTTCCCACTGATTTGATCAACGGGTTGATCTTCGCCCGCGATAATCAGCGATGTACTGGACAGTCATTCCAATATATCGCTGACAATGCACAACTGAGCATGAATATCTATTGAATAATACGCAGCAGCGCTAGGTTCGGTTGCATCATTCCGATGCAAAACCAGCGTGTGCCGTGATAGCTTCAAGCTATTACGAATGTGTAATTTTACATATTAAAGCGATCAAAGAAGCCTGGGCAGTTGATGCCAAGTCTTTCTCTTCAGCGATTCTAGTCAGCCTGTAGGCCCAAAGCCCGGTAGGTCCCTATCAATGTTGGCGCAGCCAATGTGCGTGCCTTTTCTGCACCCTGCTGTAATATCGCGTCAATTGCTGCCGGATCGGATTTGAGTGCGACAAAGCGTTCGCGGATCGGGCGCAATGTTTCCACCATCACTTCCGCCAATGCCGGTTTGAACGCGCCAAATCCTTGCCCGGCAAAGTCTGCCAGTACCGCTTCGGGTGTGCGGTCGGTCAGTGCCGCCATCATGCCCACCAGATTGGCGGCTTCCGGACGGCTCTCCAAGGCTTCCAGCGAGTCTGGCAGTGGTTCTGGATCAGTCTTGGCCTTTTTCACCTTCTTGACGATGGTGTCATCATCATCGGTGAGGTTGATCCGGCTCATATCCGAGGAATCAGACTTGGACATTTTGGCCGAACCGTCGCGCAGGCTCATCACCCGGGTGGCCGGTCCCTCGATAATAGGGTCAGGCAGGGTGAACAGCTCAGTGTCGAAATCACTGTTGAATTTGGTCGCAATGTCACGTGCTAGTTCCAGATGCTGTTTCTGGTCCTCACCCACAGGGACATGGGTGGCGCCATAGATCAGCACATCGGCGGCTTGCAGCACCGGATAGGCATAAAGCCCCACGCTCGCGCCTTCACGGTTTTTGCCTGACTTTTCCTTGAACTGGGTCATGCGGTTGAGCCAGCCCATCCGTGCGGTGCAGAATAGCAACCAGGCCAGCTCGGCATGCGCCGGAACCCGTGCTTGATTAAACAGCACTGCGCGCTCTGGATCGACACCACAGGCGACTAGAGCAGCGGCCATTTCACGAGTGTTGTTGGCCAGCGCTTCCGGTTCATTATAAACAGTGATCGCGTGCAAATCGGCCAAGAAGAACAGACACTCCATCTCATCCTGCATCGCGACCCACTTCTTGATCGCGCCAAGATAATTGCCGAGATGCAGATTGCCGGTGGGCTGAATCCCTGAAACCACGCGCATCACTGTCTGTCCTATTCTTCTGTGTCGGTTGTTGTGGCCGCGGCTTTGCGGTTGGTGAGCAGCCTGATCCGCTGCTTGTCGACCGCACCGCCAAACCATGCGGCGAGGCCATAAACGATCAGACCGACCAGCACCAGTAGGGCGATGGAAACAATGCGCTCTATCGTTGAGCCGGTAAAAAACACCATGCCATAGGGCATCACGTAGATCATGGTGAAGGCCATCAGCAGTGCCGCCAGTGCAATCCTTGCCAGCCGCAGCAACAGGATCAGCGGCAGGCGATAATGGCCGCGATAATGCAGCACCGAATAGAGCATGGCAGTGTTGCACCATGCGCTGATCGCGCCCGCAAGCGCCAGTCCGACAATGCCGTAAATCGGGATCAGCAACAGGTTAAGCGTGATGTTGATCGCCAACGATATGCCCGCAGTGACAACCGGTGTGCGGGTATCCTTGCGTGCGAAAAAGCCTGGGACGAGGACTTTGACTAGCACATAGGCAGGTAGGCCGATGACCAATGCCGAGATAACTGCGGCAGTGGTCAGCCCGTCCTCATCGGTGAAATTACCACCGACATAAAAGGCTCCGGCGACCGGCCATGAGGCGACATAGAGCGCAAAGGCTGCTGGAATGGTGAGCAGCATCGATAATTCGATCGCATTGGTTTGTAACTGGCTCGCGCCATCCGGATCATCACTGGCAATCAGCCGAGACAGTGCGGGCAATATCGCCGTGCCAAGAGCGATACCGATAATGCCGAGCGGTAACTGGTTGAGCCGGTCGGCCATGGCGAGATAGGTTAGTGATCCTTCTGGCAGGCGGCTAACAAAGAAGAGGTCAACAAAACGGCTGATCTGATAAATGCCCGCGCCGAATATCGCAGGGAAGATCAGCACCCCAAGCTCGCGGACATTATCATTCAGCCTTGGCTTGCCCATGCGGATGGAGAAGCCACTTTTGCGCACCCAATAGGCCAGCCACAGCATCTGCAACAGGCCGGAGATGGAGACGGCAAAGGCGAGATAATAAGCGGTGCGTACCGTCATCATTTCGCCCGCACCGGAGAGCGCTCCAGCGACAAGTGCGATGATCAGACAGACATTGAGCAATATCGGCGCGGCAGCAGCGGCGGCAAAGCGTGACAGGCTGTTCAATATGCCCGCCAGCAAAGTGGTCAGGCTCATAAAGGCGAGATAGGGAAAGGCGATCCGCGCCAATGTGGCGCTGAGCGCCGCCTTTTGCTCTGCCTCATCACCGCCAGAAAAGTCCCCTGCGATCAGCCAGATAATCCCCGGCATGGCGATCATGAAGATTGCTGAGAACAGCAGCAGGATCGGCACCAATATCGAGACAATATCGGTGACAAAGGCTTGGGCCGCAGCATGGCCTTTGGCGTTGGCGCTATCCTCATCCGCATCATCGCCATCATCGGTCTTGTTGCCATGCAGCCTGCGGTTGAACAGCGGCACAAAGGCAGCCGAAAATGCCCCTTCGGCAAAGAGCCGTCGGAAGATATTGGGCATCTGGAATGCCAGCTGCCAGGCATCGGCGGCCAGCCCCGCGCCTAATATCCGTGCCAACAATATATCCCGCGCAAAGCCAAAGAACCGGCTGACCAATGTCAGTCCGCCTATGGTTCCTGTGGCTTTGAGCAGATTCATTGTGACTGAAACTTACACCGTAAGGGCTGAGCCTGTCGAAGCCCGTCTATCAAATGAGAAGCGCCCTTCGACAGGCTCAGGGCTAACGGTGTGTTTTTGTCGTCCGGGTTCAGGCATTACCCGCCGGTTGTTCCCCAGCTGCTTGCTGCCGGTCATGCTCAGCGCGCTGCTGGACATAGAGCGCGTTGAAATCAATCGGCTCCAGCATCAGCGGCTGGAAACCCGCATCACGCACGGCATCGGCAAGAATGCGGCGGGCAAAGGGGAAGAGAATGCGCGGTGCTTCGGCATAGAGGAAAGGCTGTACCTGATCTTCTGGGACATTGCGCATGCCAATCAGCCCAGCATAAGCCAATTCGACAATAAAGGCCGTGCCCTGATCAGCGGTTGCGGTGACGGTGATTTTCAGCTCAACCTCATGCACCTCATCATTCAGCTTGCGCGATCCGATATTGAACTGGACGTCAATCTTGGGCTGGCCACCCCATTGATAGGCATCGGGCGCATTCGGGTTCTCGACTGACATATCCTTGATATATTGCGAGATAATGCCAACAGCAGGCGAGGTATCGCTGCCATTTGCGGTTAGATTATCAGATGTGATGGTGCCATCATCTTCGGCCATGGTGCTACTTTCTGTATTATCTGGATGTTTTGATCTGTTGTGTTAGCATGCAAACTGTCCAACGGGACGGTCCCGCAAGCCACCAAAATTCTTGCGCTTGCGCCTAGCAGCGACTTGCCGATAGAGCAACATCCGTGCCGTGCGGTTTGTGCAGTGCGGCGAACACAATGCGCGACAGAAAACGCATCTTTCCGTAATTATCTGTCATATAAAGGCCGAGAATCTTGAAAAGTACCGAATTAAACGGCCTTCGCATTTGCAAATGACGGAAATTCCCTTATCTTGATAACCGTATGTTGTCTTATCATAGGTATAAGCAACAGCTATTGTTCATATTCCGGCCTTTATGCCGGATGTGAGCCAAGTGGGTATCATAGAACGGGCTATCATTATCGTGTCACCGGAAATCATCATTCTTGCCATGGTTGCAGCGTTTCTCGGGCTTCGCCTTTATTCGGTGTTGGGTAAACGCACCGGGCATGAGCAGGAGCCTATGCGGCGTCCGCTGGATCGTTCGATGCCCGAGCGTACCGTGCCCGAAAGCCCGGCCAATGAGCGCGAGCCACAGCCCATGGGTCAGGATTCGCAGAATGTGACCGAGTTCAACCCGGCTGTCGAAACCGCCGCCGAGGATGGCCTGCGTCGTATCGCCAATGCTGATCGCCAGTTTAATCCGGTGCGTTTTCTCGCTGGTGCCAAGACGGCTTATGACATGATCCTTGAGGCCTTCTGGGCGGGCAATAAGGATGATCTCAGAACGCTCACGGATGAAGATGTCTATGCCAGCTTTGCCGAGGTGATTGACGCGCGCGAAGAGCGTGGCGAGACGCTGGAGAATCGTCTGGTGCGGATTGAGAAGGCTGTCATTGCTGATGCCGAACTGGACGGCAAAATCGCGCGTGTCACTGTACGCATTGACGCCGATATTGCTTCGGTGGTGCGAGATCGTGATGGCGAGATGATTGCCGGGTCGCTGACCGATGCGGTGGAAACGCATGACATCTGGACCTTTGCGCGCGATGTGCGCAGCGATGCGCCCGAGTGGGTACTGGTCGAAACCGACGAAGCCTGATCCGTCAGCATGCGCAAACGGGGCATGCGAAACTATCCTTCACTAGCTCGAGTGGGTCGCATTATGGCGATTGCTTTGTCTGTTGCACTGGCCTCTGCTGCTGTGCTCGCTGGTCCTGCCGCTTCTGCTCCCACCGATGCAGTAGCCGCGCCTCAGTCTGCCAGTGATGACGCGCTGATAGAGGAGGTCACGCGCGCCGCGGATATGGCGTTGCAACAGGGGCCTTCAGTTGTAGAATTACCCATCACGCCGGAAGATGCACAGGGCGCGCTGATTGCCTTTCGCACCAGTTGCCCATCGCTGATCAATCCCAATCGGCAGGATCGCTCGGGTCTGACCCAATCGCAGGACTGGGCGGATGCCTGTGCAGCGGCCAAAGGCTGGCGCGAAGACGATGCCGCTGCTTTCTTTCAAGTTCATTTTGAAACATTGCAGGTCGGTGATGGCACAGCCTTTGCGACCGGCTATTTCGAGCCGCAAATTGCCGGATCACGCACCCGACGCCCTGGCTATGAAGTGCCTGTCTATGCACGTCCGACTGATCTGGTTGATGTCGATCTCGGCCAGTTTGCCGATCAATGGAAGGGCAAGCGAGTACGTGGCCGCGTCGAAGACAGCAAGCTGGTGCGCTATGCTGACCGTGCCGCGATTGAGGATGGCGCGCTGGCCGGACGCGGGCTGGAAATTGCCTATGCCGCCGATCCGATAGAGTTTTTCTTCCTGCAGATTCAGGGGTCAGGGCGACTGGTATCACCCGAAGGCGAGGTTATCCGCATCGGCTATAATGGCCAGAATGGGCATGATTATCTAGGCATTGGTCGGGTGCTGCGCGATGAGGGCAGGCTGGAGCCGGGACAGGCCAATATGCAGGGCATTCAGCAATGGCTGCGCGATAATCCCGAAGAAGGCCGTGCGCTGATGCGGCGCAATGCCAGCTATATTTTCTTCCGTGAGTTGACGGGGCCGGGGCCGCTCGGTTCTATGGGCTGGCCGGTCAGTGGTGACGACAGCGCAGCAGTTGATCCCGCCTTTGTGCCAATGGGTGCTCCGGTGTTCCTCTCGATGGATCGCGAAGAACCCAATGGCCTATGGGTCGCGCAAGATACCGGCGGCGCAATCAAGGGTGCCAATCGCTTCGATACCTTTTGGGGTGCCGGCAGCCGTGCCCGCACCATTGCCGGAGGCATGTCGGCGCGCGGTCAGGCGCTGATATTGGTGCCGCTCGGGACGTTTGACCGGCTTAGCCGAGCAACTGCGCCGCAGTGAGCAAGCGGCCGCTCTCTGATGAAGAAGCGGCGCTGTGGCAACGGCTGATCGCAACAGTCAAGCCGCTGGATGATGGCTCCGCAACCAAGATCCGAACGCAAAACCTGCCCTATCGGTCTGAAAAATTAACGCGCCATGTCGCGCCAACCGATCCGGATCACACCCATATTGGCGACACGCCCGCTGTCCCTTCGCTAACGCCGACACAGCAGGATTTTGCACGCTTGCTCGATGGGCCGCGCGGCGCAGGCTCTTCTCACAGCAATGGAACGCCGATCATTCAAAAGCGTGGCTACACCTTTCAGCCTGCGCCTAAAGCCAATAGCGGCAATCTGGATGGTCATTGGGAGCGGCGTCTGGGCAAAGGCCTGATCGCGCCCGATATGACGGTTGATCTGCATGAGCATTCACTGGCCAATGCCTATGCCCGCATGGATCAGGCTTTGGCCGATGCCCAAGCACACGGTGCGCGGGTGTTACTGCTGATTACCGGCAAGGCGCGGCCTACCATACAGGGCGACGTGCCCCATGGCCGCGAACGTGGTGCGATACGCCGAGCGATGCAGGATTGGCTGACGGCTTCACGCCATGCAGGCGATATCGCCGCTGTACGCAACGCGCATCCGAGACATGGCGGCGCAGGAGCGCTGTATATAATTCTGAAAAGACGGCGTCGCTAAATCATCCTCCCCGTAAACGGTGAGGAGTATTACGTCGCCAGTGCGTCAAAGCGTTCGATGGACCAGTCCTCGGTCACCGCTGCGGCGCACCATTGCTGCATCCAGTCATGTTCCAATATCGCCTCGCTATAGGCTTCGGCAAAGCCGGGCAGGGTGAAGCCATAGGTGCGGAAGCGGGTAATCACCGGGGCATACATAATGTCCGCCGCGCCGAAGGTGCCGAAGAGAAACGGCCCCTGCTTGCCGAAACGCGCCCGCGCTTCGGCCCAGAGTGAGAGAACCCGCATAACATCGGCCTGACATTCGGTACTGATCGCCTTGTCATCGAGCCGCTGGCGGATATTCATCGGCAGCTCCTGACGCAGTGCCATAAAGCTGGAGTGCATCTCCGCCGCCATCGACCGCGCCATGCCGCGCGCGGTTTCATCCTTGGGCCAGAAGCGGTCGCGATGGGTCTTGTCCGCCAGCCAGTCGATAATCGCCAGCGAGTCCCAAATCACCGTTTCACCATCCCAGAGGATCGGCACCTTGCCATGCGAAGGGGCGAAGTCTTCACCGGTCTTTTGTTTGTCCCATTCCTCGCCGTATAGCGGTACGGTGATCTCCTCAAAAGCAATGCCCGATTGCTTGCACGCCAGCCAGCCGCGCAGTGACCAGCTTGAATAATTCTTGTTGCCGATAATCAGTTTCATCATCGTGACCCTAACTCTCAATCGATGACAGCACAAATTGCCTTAAGGCATCAATGCCTAAATGTTTTCCCGATGAAGTGGTGAATATTTCCGGATATGCGGCAGGACGTTTGCGAATAGCTTCGGCGGTTTTGTCCTGTACCTTGGCCAGATCGCTGGCCTTCACCTTGTCGCCTTTGGTCAGCACAATCGCATAGCTGACCGCTGCTTCATCGAGCATCTCCAATATCTCATGGTCGACCGGTTTGATGCCATGGCGACTGTCGATCAGCACCAATGTGCGTTTAAGAACGGTGCGGCCGCGCAAATAATCATTGATCAGAAAGCGCCATTTCTTGACGATGTTTTTCGGTGCCTTTGCATAGCCATAACCTGGCATATCGACGAGGCGGAACAGTGTCGGATCGCCAATCTCAAAGAAATTGAGCTCTTGCGTCCGCCCCGGCGTGACCGATGTGCGGGCAATGGCGCGGCGGCCGGTAAAGGCATTGATCAGCGAGGATTTGCCAACATTGGAGCGCCCGGCAAAGGCAATTTCCGGGACAGTAGGTTCAGGCAGAAACTCCAGCGCGGGCGCGGATTTGAGAAATTCTACGCGACCGGAAAACAGTTTCTGCGCAGCGTCGCTCACTTCTTGGCCGCTTCCAGTTCCTTCTTGCGCGCTTTCTCTTCTGCCTCTTTTGCCATCATTTCTTTCATCTGCGGATGGCGCGAATAGAACCATTTTTGCTGCGCAATAGTCAGGACGTTGGAGACCATCCAATAAAGCTGCAGACCGGCTGCGAAAGGAGCCATCACGAACATCAGAATCCATGGCATTATGCTGAACACCTGTGCTTGAACCGGATCGGTCGGGGCAGGGTTGAGCTTGAACTGCAGCCACATGGAAATACCGAGCAGGATCGGCAAGATACCGATAGCCAAGAAGCTTACCGGCTCGAAAGGCAACAGGCCAAACAGGTTGACTGGGGTCAATGGGTCTGGCGCGGATAGGTCCTTGATCCAGAGCGCAAAGGGCTGGTGTCGCATTTCAACTGTGAGCAGCAGTACTTTATAGAGCGCAAAGAAGATCGGGATCTGCAGGAAGATTGGCAGACAGCCGCCGAGCGGGTTGACCTTCTCCTCCTTGTACAGCTTCATGACTTCCTGCTGCATCTTGGCTTTGTCGTCTTTATATTTTTCCTGAAGCGCCTTCATCTTCGGCTGGACGGCGCGCATGGCCGCCATGGACGCAAATTGCCGCTGCGCGATGGGGAACATCAGGCCGCGGATGATGACCACCAGCAGGATGATTGCGACACCGAAATTGCCAATCGCATCAAACAGCCATTTGAGCAGATAGAAAATCGGCTTTTCAAACCAGTAGAACCAGCCCCAATCGACCGCGCGGTCGAGCAGGGTGATGCCCTGTTCGGTGTAGCTGTCGAGCAGCTCGACATTCTTCGCGCCCGCATAAAGCCGGGTGCTGGTTTCCAATGTCGCACCGGGCGCGACAATCTGGGCCTCATAAAGCAGGTCGCTGCGGTACAAGTCGCCATTGGTGTTGACGAAACGGCCCTCAACCTCGCTGCCCTCACCGGCAATCAGTGCCGAGAGCCAATAGATATCGGAAAAGCCCAGCCATGATACCTGGCCTTCCGGCTCGGCGGTCTTATTGGTCGCTTCACTGACATCGTCATAATCCCATGAGAAATTGGCCGCGCCGTCAAACACGCCAATAGGCCCGGTACGGATAATCCAGGTACCCGGATCGGCGGTCTTGCTGGTGCGGCTGACATAGCTGATTGGTTGCAATGTTACTGGCGCTTCGCCGCTATTGGTGAAGCTCTGCGTCGCGGTGATCAGATAGTTTTCATCAATGCTGTAGCGGATAGAAAAACTCTGTCCGGTCGCATTGGTCCAGCTCAGCGTTACCGGTGTATCGGGCGTCAGCGTCTCGCCATCGGCGCTCCACACGGTTTCGCTAGTAGGACGATCAACGCCTTGGCCCAGCCAGCCAAATTGCGCAAAATATTGTGCATCACTGCCTTCCGGGCCGAACAGCCGTATCGGGTCACTGCCTTTATCGATCGCCTCTCTATGATCGGTTAGCGTCAGGTCATCAATCCGGCCACCGACTAGATTGATCGAGCCTTTGACCAGTGGATTGTCAATCGAAACGCGCTGGCTTGTCTCAAGCGCGGTATCCACAGTTACCGGTTTAACGGTCGGCGTAGCGGCAGTGCCGGTACCAGCATCGAGAATATCGCCCGTATCGGCGGACGGCGCAGGTGTAACACCACTGGCAGTATTGCCTGTGGCATCAGCTTCTGTTGCAGCAGTCGCCTTTGGCGGAGGGGCGGGGTAGAAATATTCGATCAGATATTGCGATCCGAACAGCACCGCAGCGGTGAGGACCACCGCCAGGATAATATTACGCTGATTTTCCACCACTATCGTCCTTAAACTCGGTTATGTCGCTTGGCTTGTAGGCTGGTGGCACCGGATCATATCCGTACCCGCCCCAAGGATGGCAGCGCAATAGCCGCTTGATCGCCAGCCAGCTACCCTTAATTGCGCCATGCACTTCCAGCGCCTCAATCGCATATTGCGAGCAGCTGGGCGTGTAGCGGCATGTTGGCGGCATCATCCGCGAAGGCCCCCATTGCCACAGTTTGGCGATAAAGATGAAGAGATGTTTCATATTTTTACTTATGGGACTTTTTGGATGCTTTGCCATGTTTCTTGTGGCGCGGTTTCGACGAATGATGTGATTCCTTACCATCAGCGAAGCGTTTCAGGCCACGGCCAAGATCAGCGACGAGATTGTCCCAGTCACAATCAAAGGCAGCGCGGCGGGCGATAAACACATGATCCGCGCCTTCTGCTCCCTGTTCAGGCAGGATTTTCTGCACCAGGGCGCGCAGACGCCGCTTGATCCGGTTGCGGACCACGGCATTGCCGATTTTCTTGGTAACGGTAAAGCCCGCACGCTTGGCATCATCGCCATCATCGCGGCGGTGTATGATCAGCACAAAGCCGGGGCAGGCGAATCGCCAGCCGCGATTCGCCGCAAGAAATTCGCTACGCTTCTTCAGCGTAGCGATAGGAGCCTTTGGGCGTGTTTCAGGATGCGAGCTTTGGCCGCCCGCTATAGTATGAGCAGTTGTATCAGTGTCGCTCAGACGCTGGTCAGCAGCGTGATCAGGCAGAGAGTGACTTGCGGCCACGGGCACGGCGCGCACGCATGATTTTGCGGCCTGCGGCGGTGGCCATGCGGCTGCGGAAACCGTGGCGACGCTTGCGCACGAGGTTGCTGGGCTGAAATGTGCGCTTCATCGCGGCACTCCTTAATTACTGGCGGCGATCAGCGCCGCATAGCTATTACATTGTCCGGTTTGGCGAACGGCGATATCGGCAATGCCTCAGACGCAGCGTTCTTCAAAGCGCAGGCCATTATCCGGCAAGGCGCTCACTGTCAAGCCGGAAGGCGCAAGAAACGACGCTAATCCTGGCTATCGGAATCCCGATTACCTCCCGGACAGTTCCGGAACAACTCCACAAATCCTCTCTCGACTCTCGCCGCTAAAGCGCCTAGCAAGAAGGAGAACAAATAGGGGGTAAACATGGTCGCCACGGTAATGACCACAGCCTATCTCGGCCTTGAGGCGCGCAGCGTTGAGGTTCAGGTACAAATTGGTGGTGGCTTACCTGCCTTTATCGTTGTCGGCTTACCCGACAAAGCAGTAGGGGAGAGCCGGGAGCGGGTGCGCGCGGCGCTTTCCTCGCTGGGGCTGTCGCTGCCGCCCAAAAGGATCACCGTGAATCTGTCTCCTGCCGACCTGCCCAAAGAAGGCTCGCATTATGATCTACCGATAGCCCTCGGCTTACTCTGCGCCATGGGGCTGATCGATATGGAAGCACTATCGGGTTATATCGCGGTGGGCGAACTGGCGTTGGATGGACGGATAGTCGGATCACCCGGTGTCTTGCTTGCAGCAATGCACGCATTGTCTCAGGAGCACGGACTGATCTGTCCGGCAGTGCAGGGCAGCGAAGCGGCATGGGCGGGTGATCTCGAAGTGCTGGCCGCGCCTGATCTGCTCTCCCTGCTCAACCATTTCAAAGGCACTAATCGTTTGCTCCCACCACAAGCAGGTGAGGTGGTAGAAGCCACCACCGGCCCCGATCTGGCACAGGTCAAAGGACAGGAAACGGCCCGCCGCGCGCTCGAAATCGCCGCCGCCGGTGGCCATAATCTGCTGATGTCAGGCCCGCCCGGTGCCGGCAAATCACTGTTGGCCTCGTGTATGCCCGGCATCTTGCCGCCATTGGAGGCAGAAGAGGCACTGGAAGTCTCAATGGTCGCTAGTGTTTCCGGAACATTGGAACAGGGCCAGCTGAGCCGCATCCGCCCCTTCCGCGCGCCGCATCACAGTGCATCCATGGCAGCACTGGTTGGCGGCGGCCTGAAAGTAAAGCCTGGCGAGGTCAGCCTTGCGCATCTCGGCGTTCTCTTCCTCGACGAACTACCCGAATTTCAACGCGTCGTTCTTGACTCACTACGTCAGCCGATTGAGGCTGGCACAGTCAGTGTCGCGCGCGCCAACGCACATGTCACCTTCCCAGCAAGGTTCCAACTGGTGGCCGCAATGAACCCCTGCAAATGCGGATATTTGGGTGACCCCGGCAGAGCCTGCTCCCGCGCCCCACGCTGCGCTGCCGATTATCAGGCCAAGATTTCCGGTCCGCTGCTCGACCGGATTGATCTGCATGTCGATGTCGAACCGGTACTTGCCAGCGATCTAGTCCGGCCATCACAAGCAGAGAATTCCCAAACCGTCCGCGCCCGGGTCATCGCAGCACGAGCGCGACAGAACGCCCGTCGCAAACAAACCGGTGCCCGCACCAATGCGGAACTGAGCACCGAAATGCTCGAACGCGTTGCGACACCCGACAAGGCCGGCCAAGCTCTGTTGGCCCAAGCCGCCGACGCGATGCGGCTGACTGCACGCAGCTATATGCGCGTATTGCGGGTGGCCAGGACGTTGGCGGATCTGGCCGGTGAAAAAAGCGTTAGCCGTATCCATATCGCTGAAGCGCTCAGCTATCGGCAACAGGCACCGGTTGGGTAGTTTTATATATCGTTCATGGCTCGGTCTGGGATAGAAGCTTCGACACGAAGGTGCTTGGTCATGAGGTGCAGGTAACGGCTGTAACCTGAATATTGTTATGTCCCAACAAGGATGCGATGATAGATCGCCATCGGTAAGTTTCCTAGCGCGGTTTAAAGGCTGATCCTTGGTCGCTATCTGAAGATCAATCGATACCAT